>CAVSVS010000026.1:0-203756 GCA_963731405.1 uncultured Acidobacteriaceae bacterium
TGCCGGCGGGAACGGCAATGGGAAACTGTTCGGCATTCAATTCGCAGAGGGGCAGAAGATCCACGGACCAATTGAGCTGGCAGATGTCAAAGGCGAGAAAGCGGGATGCCAGCGAATAGTCAACGAAAGCCGGCAGGCCCATCTTCGTGAGCAGGTAGGTGGGTAGTGCCAGAAACTGGGCCGAGGAGTTAAACGTATCTGGCTCGTTTTTGCGCAGCCACAGTATTTTTGCCAGCGGATACATCGAATGCACGGTAAGCCCGGTGATGTTGAATATCTTCTTCTTACCGATTTCGCTCGCCAGCCAGTTTGCTTCCTTTACCGCGCGATTATCGACGTTGAGAATGGCTGGCCTGATCACGCGGTACCGCGAATCGACGGGAACGAAAGTCTCGCCGTGCGAACTGATGGCCAGAACTTCGACCGGATCTCGATTCACCTCCGCAGCGATCCCTCGCGTCACTGCAACGAGAGCCTGCCAGAAAGTCTCGGGCGCGATTTCGGTCGAGGAAGAATGAGACGATTCCGCAGCATAGGAAGAAGTTTTCTGAGAGAGTACACGTCCGTCTTCCGAGAACGCGATCGCCTTGCAGTTCGTCGAACCCATGTCGACAGCGAGCAAACTCACGGGTCACTTCCCTTGTACTATCGCTCTATCGCCGAGCGCAGAATGGATGCGTCGCAATAGTTCCGGCATGTTGGCAGATTGAAAAATGTTGCGGCCGAAGAACACTCCCGCTGCCCCAGAGTGCATGATATTGCGGACCGTATTGACCACTTCTTCATCCGATCCGGTGCGGTTCCCGCCTAAGACGAGGATCGGAACGGGACAGGCGCTGACCACCTTGCGCATGGTCTCATTGTCATCGGCATACTCGGTTTTGATCACGTCGGCGCCAAGTTCCGCAGCCATCCGAGTGTGCAACATGAGCCATTTCGCGTCGCGCGGGTTCTGGACGCGTGGGCCGCGGGCCAGGGATTCGACAATTAGTGGCATTCCCAGTCGTTCACACTCGCGCGCGAGACTACCCACCCTTTGAACTTCTTTCTTCTCGAAGTCGGCGTCGCCACTGCCTATGAAAAGGAACGTGATGACGGCATCAGCCCCAGAACGTAATGCGTCCTCGGGGTGAGCCACGAGGCAAGTCTGGAAGCCGTTGGGGGAGCCTGCCGTAGACTCATTGAATGCGGTCGTCCAATCGAGGCGCGCGATCAGACCGGGTGGGAAGCCGGACGAGACAGCGTCGGCGAAATAGCGGATGTTGCCGAGATTGAGAAGGACGGCATCTGCCTTTGCTTCTACCAGCCGTCGGATCTGACCAGCAGGATCGGCGGTACCCGGAATGGGACCCAGGATCAGCGCATGGTCAAAAGCCACTACCAGCGTGCCGCGGTCGTGCCGGAGTATTCGACTCAAGCGGATCTGCTTGCCAAAATCTCCCAAGCTATTTCTCCCGGTGAAACGTTACAATACTGGGGAATGTAGACTTCCGGCGGGCCGCTGTCAACCTTTGAGGCTGGTGGCGGTCAATTTATGGTAAAGTCGGGCGGCTTTTGTGGTGGGCTTGAATGTAGTAGGCCACCGGCAATACCGCCGGGTGAGGGGCAATGGTCACCATTCGCGACGTCGCGGGAGAGAGTGGATTTTCAGTCACGACCGTGTCCATGGTGCTGAACCAGGGGAGCTCAGCGGACCGCATTTCGGCTCGAACCCGCACTCACATCTGGAAGGTGGCACGCCGTCTTGGATATCAACCCAACTTATTTGCGCGGTCGCTCCGTAGCCAGCGCAGCCATACGATTGGTGTGGTTGTGTTTGACATTACCGACGCGTATTGCACTCAGATCTTACGCGGGATTGAAACCCACTTGCGGCCTTCCGGTTATTTTCCCATCGCTGCCGACCTGCAGAACGACCAATCGCAATTTCAGCGTTGTGTGGATCTGCTGCTGGGGCGGCGCGTCGAAGGATTCATCGCCGTCGCCAATCCCATCTATCTGGATACTGCGCTGCTAGCGGAATTCGCGAAACGCCACATCCCCGCGGTTGCTATTGGTCGTGAAATGCAGAGCGGCCCCGTAAGTTCCATCGTAGTCGACAATGAGGCCGGCACGAGGCAGGCAATCCAGCATCTTTACGAACTAGGCCACAGCAAGATCGCGTTCATTAAAGGCCCCAGGATTCTTGTGGACAGCGTGCGGCGCTGGCGCGGAATTGAGGCCTTCGCCCGCGAAATGGGATTGAAGATCGATCGGAATCTGGTGGTTGAAATCCAGGGGCGAAATTCGTCCTACAACGAAGGGTGCGAGTTGACGGAGGAACTTTTGCGGCGGAGTCCGGACTTTACCGCGCTGGTTGCCTTCGACGACCTGAGTGCGTGCGCCGCAATTCGCGCTCTCACGAAAGCCGGACGGCGTGTGCCGAAAGACTGTTCGGTTGTGGGCTTCGATGACATTCCGGGCTCGGAGTTCTACAATCCGCCACTCACGACCGTACAGCAGCAACTGGAGATGCAGGGCTCTCTGGGAGCTGAGATCATTGAGGAAATGATCCGGGCTACCATCGAGAAGCGACCCGCGCAGGCGAAGTATCGAAAAGTGTCGCCCAAGTTAGTCGTCCGGGAGTCTACTGGTCCGGCGCCACGGTTGTAACTGGTCGACGCAGAGAGAAATCGGTTCTTAGGTTCGTGCGGTGAAACGTTACAACTCAATCATCTTAAGTTACTTGGAGATCCTATGAGCCCGATCTCGAAAGCTGACCTCTATCGCTGGTGCAGGATTCCTGCTGCCCAATTAGCTCAGCATCCCGATTTGCGAGCGCAGTTCCGCCTGGTCCGAAACTCTGAGGAGATGGGCCACTTGATGGCGGAAGAGCTCGTGAGTCTAATCGACGCAAATAATAAGCAGGGCTTGCCGACGCGCGCCATCATTCCTTGTGGGCCCAGTTGCTGGTACGCGCCGTACACCAGGCTGGTGAATGCCCGCAATGCATCCTTGCGGAACCTTACGGTGTTCCACATGGACGAGTGTCTGGACTGGCAAGGCCGGCCATTGCCGACAAACCATCCTTACAACTTCCGAACGTTCATGGAGAAACATTTCTATGGCGGGATCAGAACTGAGTTGCAAGTACCTGAAGGCCAGAGATTCTGGTTGTTGCCCTCTACCTCGGAGCAGGTGCGGAAGGCGATCGACGCAGCGCCGATTGACATCACGGTCGGGGGTTGGGGACAGGACGGCCACATCGCTTACAACCAGGCTCGCCGCCATCCCTACAGCTCAATCACTCTGGAAGAGTTAGCGAACTCCACGATTCGAATCCAAGAAAACAATCTCGACACCATTCTTGCTCTGGCCCAGCGAACCTTCGGCAGCGCGTACCAGTTCGTGCCGCCGATGTCGATCACGCTGGGAGTTCGAGAGTGTATGTCTGCCAGAAAAGTTCGAGTGTACAGCGATACGGGAGCATGGAAACAGACTGCGCTGCGCGTCGCGCTATTTTCGGAACCAGATCCGGAATATCCAATGACCCTGCTGCAGCGCCACCCCGACGCGGTCATTACCGCTACCGAGGAGACAGCACGGCACCCCATCAGCGAAAACCCGGAGTGGGAACTCCTGTAGGCAAATCGATGCGCATCTTACGAATCGACCAGAGCTCGGCTTATCACCAACTCATCGGGGTTGGAGGGATCGGGACGGGCATTTTCTTCGAACTGGAAGGGAACGTTGCGCTTGGTCGCAATGAAAGCCGGCCTGGCCGTCTGCTTGATGCCCGCGACTATTGCAAACTGCACATCGTGATTCACTACGTCGCCAAGCTGCTTGGGGCGCGGATTTCAGGCTCACCGTTCCACGTACTTCCTCTCGGTAGAGTGGGGGACGATCCTCCGGGGCGGCAGGTCGTAGAGGAAATGCGTGAAGCGGGGATCGACACGCGCTTGGTCTACGCCACGCAAGAGCACCCAACTCTGTTCAGTGTCTGTTTCCAATATCCTGACGGCGCCGGCGGCAACATCACGACTAGCAACTCCGCTGCGTCGGCATTGAGCAAGAGCGATGCCGACGGAATCGCCGATCTTATGAAATCTGGAGGAAGACGGGTTATCGCTCTTGCGGTTCCGGAAGCCCCCCTCGAAGTGCGTCGGTACTTCCTGCAAACCGCCACACGGACAGGAGCCTTTCGGGTGGCCTCGTTCGTGCCTGCTGAGATTGGACCTGCGAGACAAACGGGAGTTTTCGAAATGCTCGACCTCGTGTCACTCAACGAAGCCGAGGCAGGAGAACTTATCGGCTCCTCATTTCTTTTCAAGGACCGCGAGGCGTTCATCATCAAGTGTCAGGATTTTCTGCAGCGGTCTTGCCCGAATCTGCGAATGGTGGTAAGTCTCGGCAGAGATGGCGCGTATGGCGTGACGACGGACCTGTGGAATTACTGCCCGGCGACGAAACTCGAGGTGGCCTCTACCGCCGGGGCGGGCGACGCACTGCTCGGAGGAACCATCGCTGCACTTGCGGCAGGGATTCCCTTTCTGCAAGCAGGATCCTCCGAGTGGGCCTCACCGCGACCGATCGGGACGGCCCTTGAACTGGGTGTCTTGCTGGCCAGCTACAAGTGTCTATCCCCACACACCATTCATCCCTCCGCTTGCATCGAGACCCTCATCGACTTTGGACGCGAACGCGGGCGTCCCTTTTCTCCGCAGTTGCAGCAACTCGTGACAACTGCCGTTCCGACATGATTGGGGTATTACCAAATCGAGGTGGGAGAGCATTCAGAATCCCTAAGAATAAACCCGGCCAGTGAGACATCGCACGCTCTACACATTGCATCTGCCGGACGGGAACTTCCTGACTATGCGCGCGCCTTTTCTCTTGACATCGAGCATCGACAGGGAGTATCTACTTGCCGTTAGGTGAAACGTTACACCTAGGCGATTTCAGCGGATGCCCCCGCTCTCGAGAATAGAGAGGACACAGCAACTATGTTCCGGAGCCGGCCACATTCTCTCCGTCCCGCCCTTGCTGTTTCGGTCCCTGTCCTCACTTTTCTCTTATCGATTCTGAGCTGCAGCCACTCAACGACTCCATCGCTCACCCCTCACCGAGAGTCGGCAATCGCGGTTCGCACCACCCCTGCCGCTCTTGTCGTGGAGACGACCGCAGCACACTTTCGATTGCTGCCCTCTGGCTACTTGCAGGCCAGCCTTCTACGGGGTGGGCAAGAATGGACGCTGGATGATCCGGCGGCGAACACCAGTACTGATTTTGCTGTCATCGCTGGCAAGGAGACTAACGAGTTCGTGCTGGACCTCGATCATGCCAAAGTCTCCGCTGCTTCGGGGCGGCTGGGCGGCAAGGGCAAGAGGATTGAAGTTTCGGGTAATAGCTCATCATCGCCAACGCTCGAGAAACACGTCATCGTGGAATTTTACGATGACTTTCCCAACATTGCGCTCACCACGGTTTCCTACAAGAATCTCGGATCAGCAGAAATCCTGCTGGACAGAGTCGTCATGCAGCAGCACGTCCTGAACGCGTCCCTTCAGGACAGCACGGTGCCGCCTTACGCAATGTGGTCTTTCCATGGTTCGAGCGAGGCTTGGGGCAAGGATGATGTGATGCAGATTGGACCAAAGTTCACGCGAGCCAACCCCATGCAGACCATGATGCATAACGATGAAAATCAAACTGGGGGCGGCATTCCCGTGGTTGCATTCTGGACGAGATCGGTTGGAGAGGCAATCGGACATGCGGAGGCTATACCTCTGCAGCTAAGCCTTCCGGTGCGCACGCTTCCGAGCGGACAAGTCCATGCCAGCATCACCCTCGATACGAAATCAAGGTTGCAGCCGGGCGAGGTCTACACGACCCCGCTAACATTCGTCGTCGTTTTTCACGGCGACTTCTACGAACCATTGAGCCTCTACTCGAAGATGCTGCAGGTCCGCGGATTGAGTCTCGCCCGTCCGACCGACGCCGACTACCAGGCGAACTGGTGTGGCTGGGGATACGAGATGGATTTCACGCCCAAGCAAATGCTGGGAACCATTCCGAAGCTGCAACAACTCGGCTTACGCTGGGCGACGCTGGATGCCGGCTGGTTCAAATCCCGGGGCGATTGGGAGCCTCGGACCGATACGTTCCCCGACGATTCTCTCCAGAAAGTCGTGAAGGCATATCACGAGGCGGGAATCCACCTCACGCTTTGGTGGATACCTCTGGTGGTTGAGGACGGACACGGCAAGGATATTCTCAATCACCGTCCGTACCAACTGTCGAATGTCGTCAAGCAGCATCCGGACTGGCTCATCCTGGATGAAAAAGGAAATCCGGCACGCGCCACCGCAGATCTTGGAGCTCTCTGTCCCGCTGTCCCCGAAGTTAAGGAGTATTACAAGCAACTGACGGAGCGCTTCATTCGGGATTGGGATTTCGACGGTCACAAGCTCGATTTCTCTTACACGGTTCCACTCTGCTACAACCCGAAGCACCACCATAAATCGCCAAGTGATTCAGTGGCAGCCGTCGGGGATGTTTATAAAGTGATCCTGGAAACCACGCGTGCGCTGAAACCGGAGAGCGTCACCCAAGCCTGCCCGTGCGGTACTCCGCCCAGCCTGGCCTGGCTGCCTTACATTGACCAGGCAGTCACCGCCGACCCAGTCGGTTCCAAGCAGGTGCGCCTGCGCACCAAGATGTACAAAGCGTTGTTAGGTCCGCAAGCCGCCATTTACGGTGACCACGTCGAACTCACGGAAGTGCAACTGAGCAACACGTTACACGAGGTAGATAAAGGGCGAGACTTCGCTTCTGAAGTTGGGGTCGGAGCCGTATTGGGAACGAAGTTCACCTGGCCGAATTATGGCCCAAAGTTTAAGACTGTCGAGCTGACCCCAGAAAAGGAATCCCATTGGAAGAAGTGGATCGATATCTACCGCGCAAAGATGCTCTCGCGCGGGGAGTTTCTCGATCTCTACACGTACGGTTACGACTTTCCTGAAGCCTATGCCATCGCGAAAAGTGGCCGCATGTACTACGCCTTCTATGCTCCCGACAAATCGAAACCGTGGACTGGGGAGGTAGAGCTCCGGGGGCTAGCGCCTGGGCGCTATCAAGTCGCTGACTATGAGATGGGCAAGCAGTTGGCATTGGTGGACGCCCGGTCACCAAAACTCCACGTCCAGTTTTCTCAACATTTGTTGCTCGAGGTAAGCAGCGCAGCGGAACAGAATCGCCCTTAGTACCGCCCTGCCTGCCATGTTCCAGGAGGCGCAATATGAAGTTCGCTTCTCGTCAACTTTGCAGCCCTCTTTTGTCCACCGCGATCGCTGTGCTGGTGCTGGCCACGGCGGTTCCGGCCTGGGCCCAGAAAGATATGGGAAATATTGTAGGGAGCATAAGAGACAGTAGCGGTGCCGCGGTCGCCGAAGCAAAAGTCGCTATCGCGGACATCGATCATGGGACCGTGTTGAACACCACGACCAATTCCAGCGGAGAATATGTTGCCGGTCCGTTGAGGATTGGCCACTATACCGTGACCGTGGAGAAGGCTGGTTTCAAGAAAACAGTCGCCGGTCCGGTCACTTTGAACGTGCAAGACCGTGTCGCCGTCGACATGATTCTGCAAGTGGGCGCTATCAACGAGACAATGACGATCTCCACCACAACCCCACAACTTGAAACCGAAACCTCAGAACTCGGACAAGTCGTGAATGGCCGCACCGCCACCACTCTTCCGTTGAATGGCCGCAACTTTGCCCAACTTGCGCAACTCTCCGTCGGAGTCGCGCCCAGCGAACCCGGTTCGCGAACTGAGACCAGTTTCGGATTCAGTTCCAATGGCGCGCGAGCACTGCAGAACAACTTCCTGCTCGATGGCATTGACAACAACGCCAACCTCGGGGATGTCCTGAACGGGAGTGCCTACGTTATCCAACCTTCGGTAGATGCTATCGGCGAGTTCAAGGTGGAGACCAACTCTTACAGCGCGGAGTTCGGCCGCGGCAACGGCGCCATCATGAATGCGGTCATAAAGTCCGGAACTAACGCATTCCACGGCGACCTGTACGAGTTTTTTCGAAATGACAAGCTGGACGGCAGAAATGCGTTTGACTTCTTCGGTCGGCAGGCCTACCAGCAGAATCAGTTCGGAGCCACGCTCGGGGGCCCGATTATCAAGGGCCGCACTTTCTTCTTCGTAGATTACGAGGGATTGCGCATTCGGCAGGCGCTGCCGCAATTGCTGCTCATTCCCACGCCGGATCAACTGGCGGGCGATTTCTCGAGTTTCCTGGATCTGAGCACACCGATTCCAGGCGCTCTTGACTGCAGCGGGAATCCCACTTACCAGGGAGAAATTTTCAATCCACGTCTTACACAAAGTACCGGATCCGGCACGTTCTGCGGCGTGCCCATTGCTGTGGACAGCAGCGGCGCGCCTACGAACATTTTCCCCAGTTCCGGGCCGAGCGCAATCAATTCCGTGGCTGCCGGATTGGCAGCTTTATTTCCCGCTCCGAATGTGGATATTAACGGGAATAACTATCTTGTTGATCCCAAGAAAAGCTTGCAGCAAGACAACTTCGACGTCCGCGTCGACAACACTTTTTCCGACAAAGACAACTTCTTCGCGCGTTTCAGTTACGAAAACCAACCCATCTTCACCCCTGGCCCCTTCACTAGTTTTCTTGATGGCGGCGGATTCACCGCGGGCAATCAGGATAATGCCTATCGCAGTGTCGCCATCAGCGAAATCCACACATTCTCGCCGACACTCCTGAATGAGTTCCGCCTGGGATACAACCGGATCAATTCGCATCGCGTCGAGCCGAACGCAAATATCGATGTATCGGGACAACTAGGCTTGCTAGGCGTTCCCTTTCAACCCGGGATCGGCGGCCTACCCTCGATTTGTTTTGCGAACTATTCATGCATCGGCAGTTCCGATTTTCTTCCCTCGATCGAAAAGCAAAATAGTTTTGTGTTGAATGAAAACATAATCTGGATCCATGGCCGCCATTCATTTAAGTTCGGCACCGAACTGCGCAAAGAGCAGTTCACTATATTTCAGGACTCCGCTCCACGCGGCGATATGAGTTTCGCCCCTGACTTCACCAGCAATCCCGCGATCCCGACGAATCCTGATGGCTCACCTACAGGAGGGGACGACATCGCTTCGTTCCTGCTCGGTGTCCCGGATGGCGGCAGCATTGTCAACTTGCACGGCGTGGACTATCACCGAAACACATTCGCCTTCTTCGGGCAAGACGATATCCGGGTCAGTGCCAAGCTCACAATGAATCTGGGGCTTCGCTACGAAGTCTTCATGCCTGTCACCGAAGGCAAGAACCAGCTCGGTACGTTCGATTTCCACACCAACACTCTGATCGTACCGAAAGGGACAACCCAACAGCTCACCCCGGCCATTGCTGCGTACTTACCTCTTCAGGCGACCGCGTCGAAGGGATTGATCAGCCCCGATTACCAAGACTTCGCACCTAGGGTGGGTCTTGCTTACAAGCTCACAAACAAGCTAGTACTGCGCACCGGCTATGGAATTTTCTACGGCGGTGTCGAAAATGGTCCATTCTCATTCCCCAGTCCTGGTTTCAATCCCCCATTCTTCATTACGCAGTCTTTCAACTCGCCCTGCGGCAATCCGGTTCCAGCAGCCGCCAATCCCGCTCTAGGAAACGAGAATTGCGCGATTGGACTAAAACTGGTCGCCAGCCAACCGCCGGACACTAGCTTGATGATCAATAACTTTTGGACTCAAGGGTATCCGGCTAATTCCCTGGTGGACCCCAACAATCCCCTGTTGTACTCGATTGATTCTGATTTGAGAACGCCCATGATGCAGCAGTGGCATTTGGGCATGCAGTATCAGTTGCCGGCTGACACGGTGGTCGAAATTTCTTATGCTGGCTCCCACGGCCAGCGTCTCTATGGTTTCTACAATGGCAATCAGGCGACTCCGAGCACTGATCCCAATGCTCCGCTTGCGGACCGCCGGCCCTTCCCCTCTGTGGACGGAACGATCGATTCTTTCCGCTCCGACACATTCTCCAACTACAACTCCCTGCAAGCGCGAGTGGAGAAGCGCGCATCACACGGGCTGCAGTTTCAAGCCTCCTACACCTACGGTCACTCCTCCGACGACGCTTCCAGCGCCAGTCTGGGGTCTCTGAATAACGGTGACTTTCGCGACCAGCGGTTTCCCCAGCTAGAGTATGGAAACTCCGACTTCGATGTTCGTCACCATTTGGTCGTCAGTTACTTCTGGGAACTCCCGTTTGGAAAGGGCAAGGCCTTGGGCGGAGGCGCTTCTGGATTCCTGAATCAGGTGATCGGTAACTGGCAACTGGCTGGAATCGTTTCTGCATCGACTGGCAACTGGTTCACTGTCACCGATCCTTTCGTGAACAGTTCAAACACGGATTGCGGGGGGACGGTTGGATACAATTGCTCGCGGCCAAATGTCGTCGGCAATCCTAATGGCAAACCTTGTGTGCCAGGCACTTTCTTCAATACCTGCGCGTTTGCGAGCGATCTCGTCCAGGGCACGTTCGGGAATGAAAGACGAAACATCACGCACGGTCCCGGTTATCAGACCTGGGACCTGTCGATACTGAAGGCCTTTCCTGTCCGTGAGCAGATGCGGGTCGAGTTCCGCGCCGACTTCTTCAACATGTGGAACCATGTGAATCCGCTCTGGGGACCGATCGGTGCGGCTGGCCAGGTGGAACCAGTTGCCATTGAACTCGGAACGCCCCAGTTCGGACAATTGCAGGCTGCTCGTGACCCACGATTTATCCAGTTCGCAATGAAGTTTTATTTCTAGCAGGAAGCGTCCCCATCGCAGCAGGGGCGAGTTAGAATTCGCCCCTGTCGCTTTCGATGACCAACAGCATGCCAGAAACTCAGACCGTTTCCGCTACGACAGGACCGCGCCTCCGGCGGACCCTTGGCCTATGGGACCTGATTCTCTACGGGATGATTGTCATTCAGCCCACGGCTCCCATGCCGGTTTACGGGATCATGAGCCAGCGCGCGCACGGCCACGCGGTCACCACAGTCCTTATCGCCATGGTGGCCATGTTGTTCACGGCTATCAGCTATGGGCGCATGGCACGGGCTTATCCCAGCGCCGGATCTGCGTTTACCTATGTTGGATCCGAGATCCACCCGGCGCTAGGTTACGTCACGGGTTGGAGCATGGCGATGGACTATATGCTCAACCCGATCGTATGCACGATCCTGTGCAGTAAGTTCGCCCTGAATTTCTTGCCCGAGATTCCATACCCGGCGTTGGTAGTTCTGTTTCTTGCACTGTTTACCGGGCTCAATCTGTTTGGGATCCGCACTTCAGCTCGCATCAATGACACGCTCGCGGCCTCGATGGGAGTTGTGATTCTAATTTTCTTGGCGGCGGCTGCCCGTTACGTCTTGCGCGCCCCGCACGAGGGCATCGCTTTCTTCACTCGGCCCTTCTACGACCCTCAGACATTCACTGTCCCAGCCGTGCTGGGAGGAACGTCGTTGGCAGTACTGACCTATATCGGATTTGATGGAATCTCCACTCTCTCCGAGGAAGCCGAGAATCCTAAGCGCAATATTTTGTTGGCTACAGTTCTCGTCTGTTTGATCACGGGCGTTCTAGCCTCGGTCGAGGTCTATGCTGCCCAGCTGGTTTGGCCCAGTTCGCAACCTTTTCCCGATGTCGACACTGCATATGTCTCCGTAGCGGGGCGAGCGGCAGGCCACTGGCTGTTCAGCCTCATCAACGTGACTCTCCTGGTGGCGACCGTCGGGTCGGGCATGGGATCGCAGCTGGGGGCCGCTCGCCTGCTGTATGGGATGGGCCGGGGCAACGCGATACCAAAATCGTTTTTCGGCGCGATCGAAGCGAAACGACGCATTCCGCGGAACAACGTTCTCTTCGTCGGCGTCTTTGCCCTGATCGGCACAACTTTCCTGACCTTCGAGCGCGCCGCTGAGCTATTAAACTTCGGCGCTCTGCTGGCGTTCATGGGTGTGAATGCCGCTTCGTTTACCAGATATTTTCTGCGCGAACAGAAGCGGGACTTGAGCAACTTTCTGGTGCCGATACTTGGATTCGCCGTTTGCCTGCTCCTCTGGTTGAACCTCAGCCGCCCCGCTAAGCTCGCTGGCGTGGTGTGGATGACTCTCGGAATCGCGTACGGAGCAGTTCGGACCCGTGGCTTCAAAGCGGAGCTGGTCTCCTTCGACATTCCCGACGAAACCAACGGAGCAGTGGACAGCGCGAGTTAGTCAGGCAAGCACGAGATGGGTAGAACCGGGCAACCGAGACTCGGGTGCACTATTACCTAGGAGGAAATCGTGGCCATCATGTTGCGTCTTGTTCAGCAGTATCTTCCGTCCCACAAACAGCAGTTTCAAGCTCTGGAGAAACAATTCGCTGAATTGGAGCATCGCGGCATCCTCCCGCGAGGTGAACGCATGGCTCCGATATCCGGCCGCGAACCGGCAAATACGATTGTCTGGCAATGTCGATTTGACTCTCTCGCGGTCGCGGAGAAAGCTCTCAAGGAGATCGAGAATAGTCCCGAACACACGGAACTCGCCGGTAAGCAACATCCCTTATTCCAGCAGAGCTGGATCGAGCTTTACGAACTGCTGGAATACTAAATTCCGGCCCAAGATCACGGAGAAAACTTGGGCTCGGAGTAGCATACCCTTTTCCATTTCGGGGAATGGGTCACTCGAGTTCGATCTTCGCGAGCCCGTAAATGCTCACCTCGTCCAAGTCGAGTGTCAGCATCTGACGACCTCCGCTACTCACTGTTTTGTGCTTCACGGGCTTCATCTCGGCGAGCGTTCCACTCCACGTGACGCTTTTAGCGGTCTTGCCGCGAGGAATCGCCACTTGCACCGCCAGATTCCGCGCGGGAGTGATCGCACCGTCCACCGTCACGTCGTAGTTAACGACGTGGAGCAGCATCCATCGCTTGGCCTTTTCCGTCATCGTCGTAATTTCGACATACGGAGCAGCAGAAGTGAGGCGTGTCACGCGCGGGCCGAGACTCTCCTGCACTTTTCCGGCAACTCGTTCCAGAAGCTTGCGCAATTCCGGGTCGATGCGGTTTCGTGTATAGCCCTCCGGAATGTCAGCGAAGACGTCGGCCATCGTCGGACCAAAGGTCGTGTAGTCGCCATGCGACTTCATTGGGATCAGGAAGCGGGATGGTGGAATCTGGACAGGCACGAACAGCACCTGCCCTTTGCCGACTCTCCGCGTAACTTCGGCTGCGGGATATTGCCCGCTACCCAAGGATTGCGCCAAAGGAATCTGCGCTTGTGCAAGGCCGTACTGGTCTTTGTTGCCGTTGGCACCCAGAAGAAGTAGAGTGCCGCCCGCCTTGGCATAACGGACCAGTGCTTGCTGATTCTCTGAACTCATCAGCGGAAGATAGGGAATGATCACCAAATCGAACTCGTTAATTGCCGGACTCGACAAGTCATCTTCGGTCAGCATGACGTGGGCGATTCCATTGTCCGCCAGTACGCGTGAAGCGCTAAACGCAAAGCTCAATTCATCAGCGAAATACTGTCGCAACGACGCGACCACCGCGACGTTTGCATGCAATCGTACGTTGCGCAGATTTCCCTCATTCGCTGCCAGAAACCGGTACATCTGGGTGGCTCCGGCAGGCGTCAATCTCTTTTCCCGGAAGACTGTGTGATTCGCTACAGCCTCCGCGATGTTGATCTGAGACATCGCATTCAGGCACGTCTCAGTCGGGTGAGGGAAAATCGGCGGAGTGATCTCTGTTGCATACACGATCACCGGTTTGCCATGCGTGGCTGCGGCCAAGTACTTGAATGCCGGACTATTCGTGATCTTGGTGCCTTGTTCGTCCTTGCGTGGCGCCGAATCGAGGTATTCCTGCACTTCGGAGTAGACGAAGTCGTCATATCCGTCGCGCCCCAGCATTTCCATGTTCCCGGCCGCGTCATAGCCGATTGGACCGTAGCCGAACCCTCCAAACACATTTCCTGAAATCATGAAATTGGGGTTGTACTTTCGGGCCACCTCGCGCATGCGATAATGAAATTCAGCTACTGAATAACCACGGAAAGTATTCCACTCCGTCCAGAATGGTTCACCGCGTTTCTTCGGCAGGGCGATGTTGTCATAGTCGTCCGCGCCATACTTAGCCTGCGCGACCTTCGCGGGAAGGTTCTTCTTCAGATACGCAGCGAAGTTCCGCTTGCAGTAGCCGCAATAGCACGTTCCTCCCGCGATCTGTGTCCAGTCGATGTAGGACCCATCGATCCCGGTTTCCGCCTGCGCACGTATCCGGCCTTCCATCAAACGCGTGAAATACGGGTTGTTGGGGCAGCCCCAGGTTTCGAACTCGTTCGTCGTTTCCTGTCCGTAGGGTGCATAGCGGTAGTGAGGAAAACTGCCGTCCGGCCGAACCGTGATCCACGTTGTCGGGTCTTCTGTCGGCTTGGGACCCAGGTAGTCCTCGTAGTCGTTCCAGCCGTCGCGCCAGAATTGCAGCATACGGATCTGATTCTTTTGCGGTTCGTCTTTATTCGTCGCCGAACGCCCGTGGATCGAACTCGTGAGATATCGAAGTACGATGTAGCCTTTGTCGTGGAGAGCGCGGTTATTTGCCTTCGCTTGCTCCATCCCGCGATTGAACTCTTCGCGAGTCACGTCCTCGAAGCTGGGCGCACCGCTCCCGAACGTGATCGTCATGTTATTCGTCTTCAGGAATTCCAGGTCTGCTTTCTGACCCAGTCGCCAATGCCCCCAGTCAGTGTCGGGCGTCCATGTTCCGGGTTTTTCCTGCGCGAACGTCACCATCAACATCGTAACGACAAGAAGTGCGTATCTGATTAGAGGCTTTGATCGCATATTGACTCCTATGATTGTTGTCGTGACCGCAGATCGTGCCGGTGCGCAGTTCCCCGTATGTAAGACAAAGAGCTCGTGGATCGATCGGAACTCCTGCGCGACGGTTATGCGCTGCGTACTCGTTCAACGGTTCGTTTCCATGAAATGAAGAATTAGTTCTGATTCTTTCGTGAAAGGGGGAAGCTCCAACTCATACGTCCGGCCGGTAGTTCCTATTTTCAGATCGTGGCCGGCCAGAGTCGCTCGACGCAGCTGGCGGTCCGAGCGCAGGCTAACCTGCGGCGGTTCCTGACCTGGGCCCGCGAGCCGCAACGCCAATGTCCCAGGTGTTTCTTTCACTGCGAGGATCGGCAGGTTTGAACGCGTGAGATGAAGTCCCGCAGTCGACACCTTTACTAGTTCAATCCGACGGTCCGAGCGAACAAACCCTTTGATGTGACCGTCGTTGTCATCCCACGCCTGCCAATCGGCGTTCAGTGCGATAGCCGGTTCGGCGGCTGCAATCGCGAACCTGGCCTTTGATTTCGCCTTTACGTTTACGGCCAACCCGGTCGGCGTCGGCATCGCCTCGGTCATCAGTTTCGACACGTAAGTCAGATGAGGCGCAGTTGTCGGTTGAGCACCCAGTTTTATCGTGACGGAGTGCTTCTTCCCCGGTGCGAGATTCGGCAGAATCAATAGCCGATCGTCAAAGGCAGGATGCATTCGCCCATCGATCAAGATTGACTGTATGAATTTCCGAGTGTTCTCAATACGGACCCCCATCCCACCGAGCGATTCTGCAGTATCGTTCCGGCGCAGACTTGAGAGGTCAATCGTCATATCGATCGTGTCGTCCGAGGCCTTCCACGAATAGTTCCATTGCGCCATTGCGCGTAGTTTTTGCGCGAGTTCCTGCGGTTCGGGGCAGTAGATCGGAAGCGTGCCGAACTTCGTCTTCATGGCCTCGTAGAACGGAAAATTGTTCTGATTGGTGATGCGCTTGTCCTTCCCCTCATTGACAGGCGCCGACGAGATCGAGTAGTCGTGCCACATCTCGTTGAAGATCACACCACGACCCACATCCTGGAACATGTGGTCGAAGATAGCTTCTTCATTGGCGGTAATCTGAGCCGTCGTATAGCTCCACGTCGGGTCATAGAACCACTGGTAGTCTGGGTGAGGGGAGTTTTCCAGCACGACAAAGTCCTTGTTCGTACCCGTAAACCAGGTCATATTGCCGAAACCTAGCGGCACACTTTGCTCCAGTCCGTGGGTCATGTAGAACGAGAAGCGGCCGGCTACTTCGCCGTAATCCTCCATCGGAATCGTGTCGCCCGGATTGATCATGGACTGGATCTTGCGAATGGGATACCCCTGCGCTCGCATGTTCTGCTCGATCTCATCCACCGATCCGTCGAGTTCCTCATGCCAGCGATCAGGAGTCATCTTGCGATCGATCTCGTGGAACTTGCTATGAGTTCCGATCTCGCCTCCAAGATCCTCGAGACGCTTGCCGAGCGGCGCAAGCTTGTCCCAACCTGCCTTCTTCACGAAGCTCGAGACCCAGGTGTAGAGCGGCACGACGCCGGTATCCTGCGCTACGCCGATAAGAAAATTGAGCGTCTTGAGTTGGTAGTTGAGATCGCCGCTATTGTCTCCATCGAATCGCACGACCGCGGTGAGGTTTGCGTTGGAGATCTGCGGCACAGGAAACGGGACGTCCACATCGCCATAGGTAGCCCATTGAACCGCGCGGATCATCGCATTCCAGAGTTGGTTCGCATAAGCGACCTGCGGAGGGTCATTACGGAAAAACGTTCCTGCGCCAGCCGCGGTTCCAAAGTCACTCACGAGAACAACGCGGCTACTCCCTCGTGTTGTGCAGGAAAGGTAAGGAAGACTGTGCTCGCCATCGGTCGAGACCAGCAATACCGCTCCGCCGGATCCCGCCTGCAGCACATTCGTGGCCGACGCAAGCACCGGCGTTAGGAACTGCGACATCTCGAATCCACGCGTCACGTAATGGTCATTTGAAGCAACTCGAATTCGGTATTCGGTTCCGCCCAGCAGTCCTTTGTATTCCAGTCCGAGCAGATCATCGAGAGCGTGATGATCGCGCTCTTTCTCGTTCTCGTCTTTAGTGGCAAGCGGCCCGTCAAGGATCACGCTGTGGTTGCCGGCAAGGTATGCGCGCAAGCGAAGAACGACCTGCGAGTACGTGGCGTCATCCACCAGCGTCGCTTGGGCAAACACAAGTGCGGAGTATTTCGACAGTTCCTGATCGCCGGGCAGTTCCTCAACAAAGAGCGTGTCGTAGGGAATCCCGGCCAGTGTCGCGAGGCCGACCCAGCCGTGTCCGGCCAGTTGACTCGTTTCCCACGCGTGGTGGTAGCTGGTTTTGCTCAGAAAGATCGCCAGCCGGGGCTGCGTGAACGACCCGGTCGAAGCAAACGCCATTCCACACAAAAGTAGTAGGACTGCACCGAACCGTAACTTCTTCATCGCCTACTCCCCGGCAAGGAGTTGCCAGCTCCCGCGATTCATTGCGGCCGCACTTCCAGAAGCAAATATTTTTCGAACTCAACCGTAAGGTGGGCATTGTGTCCCGACACTGTTCCAAGCTTCGTCCCGTTGACATAGTCCACGACGTCGTAGGTTCTGCCTTCCAAGCCGCGAAGCTCAACGGGGCCCTTCCATTGCTTCGCATAAAAGGCGTAGTACAGAGTCTCCTGCTTGCGGATGACGTGCGTCTCAGGCACATCAAAACCAATGTCGTAAAGTTGTCCAAGGTATTGACCTTGCGAGAGCATCTTCTCGCGATAGATGCGAAGCCAGGTTTCGAATTCTTTTTCGCGTGACGGGGTCAAATCAGACTTGCTTCGCTTGTTCGCCAGCTCGGGCAGGACAAACTGCGTTCCCACAACGCCGCCCACGCCCACCGTGGACGCGAAGTCGTCGGCGCCATCGCTCAGTTCGACGTGATCGCCGAAGTACGGGATAGAGTCTCCCATCAGAGCTTTTATCGTTTTGCCCTTCGTGCGTACCTGGAACGAACTTCCAGGATCGGAGGCTACCGACATATTGAAATGCGGCATGGTGTAGAACGAATACGCGGTACCGCAAGGGCAGAACTCCACTAACGATCCGGGCTTCACCGCTTGGGCGGTTTCGAATATCTCGCGAAAGAAATCTGGCAAGGCCTCCACGGATTCTTCCGGCTGTTTGTGGTGGTGGGCGGGGTTGTAGCAGGCGGGAACGCCGTTCATATCTTGGCCGTCCAACTTCAGGCCATCGAAGCCCCAATCCACCAGAATCTTCCGCACCAGAGCCTTGTGGTGCTCCACCACCCGGTGGTCTGCCGGACAGAGGTAATAGGAATTCCACCAGGAAACTTTTCGCTTGGAACTATCGCGGTTCAGCAGTTCGTAGTCGGGATGATCCTTCAGTAGTTCAGAGTCCGGCACCGCGCTGAGCGGGGACCACCAGAGTTGGGCGCGAAAACCTTCCTGGTGGATGCGGTCAACGAGAGCCTTCATATCCGCGTCGCCCCGGGGAAATTTCTTGGGATCGAGGGCCCAGTCGCCGACGTTGTTCTGCCATCCATCATCGAGTGTGACCCAGACGAATCCCATGCGCTTGACCGTCGGGAGCGTGTCGAGCAATTGTTGCGGCTGCATGGTTCGTCCGTATCCCCACGCGCACCAGATCGGGCCAAACCCGCCGTCTGGCGGCGTGGGTGTCTGGAAGCCGGGCCTCTTCATCATGAACCGCCGGTAGTCAACCAAGGTGCGGAAGTAGTCTCCCTGATGGACTGCTACAAACGTACGAAATGTATTGAGACTCTCCCCCGGCTCGAGGGTGCTCGCGTGTCGATAGTTCACGGCGATCTCGGCATGACCAGAATCCGGCATCGACACAGGCAGAGAAACCAGCTTCGGCCGCGGTTCGACGTGCCCCACTGCGACGCCAACATCGCGGCGCCAAACGTCGACGATCGGTGTGCCCCCACCGTAGTCGCTAGCGTTCATCCCGAGATAATTCTCTTGTCGGAATTTGGCATGCAACGGAACAATCCAGTTCGGGCGTTTCTCATAGGAACCGCTCTGGTAAGACCAGAAGGCTGGCATGCGGCTATTGCGCTGCGCGTTCAGAGTGTAGGAGTTGTTGGTCCAACCTTTGACAGCAAGATTGGTCGCCCCAGTGTTGGTGTAACGGACATCAAAGAACGCCATCGTCGGGAATTCATCGTAGATGATGACGGTAATTTCTTTGGTGAGTGGTCCAGCTTTCCCCACAACTATAAGTCGTTCTCCGGCTCCGAAAGCATCGCTAACCCGCTCGTTCTTTTGTGAGACTAGGGAAAACTCGCTCCATGTCTTGTCGGCGATTGTCACTCTCTCACTGGCGACAGAAGGCCCCATCGCCGTCTCGGCGCCGTCAAAGCGGGCCACCACACGGCTGTGCAGGTAGCGATCGAATTGAATTCTCAGGTGTTCCCCTTGAATCCGAGGCGTGCTCGAGGAGGTGTCCGCGGCGCCAGCGGGTACCCAGGATAAGAACACAATGGCAAGAGCAGCGGTCATCGCCCAAAGAGTTGAGACCGTCGTAGCTCTCAGCTTCCCAAATCGGGTGCCGTCAGTCTGCGAAACTACTTTCCCGGTCGGAGACATAGAATACCTTTCTTGTCTGCCACCGCCCACGCCTTCCGGTGCAGACGACTCCCATCTCCGCCACCGTCTCCCCTCGAATTCCGAACGGCGTTTCAATGTGTGAGTGACAACGTTAAGCAGGCTGTTTTCACTGAGCAAGCAT
This sequence comes from uncultured Acidobacteriaceae bacterium, assembly GCA_963731405.1. Lineage (GTDB taxonomy): Bacteria > Acidobacteriota > Terriglobia > Terriglobales > Acidobacteriaceae > Sulfotelmatobacter. The sequence goes on from CAVSVS010000026.1 coordinate 19,706, forward strand.
CGGAGTACACGCACAGAACTCGTCGAATGTGAGAGTGAATCGTCGCGCATGTGTGAAATCTCTCGCTTCGACGTCGTTGTGAACAACTCGCGCTCAATGGCACCTAGAGCCAACACCGCCTCGTGACGACGATTGCTACGCAAAATGTCCCGTAGCCGGGTACTCGAATTCTCGCGTTGCTGGTTCAGGGCCAATGTCTGCGGACTACTGGCAATGTTCTCACTACGTCCACCGACATACAGGAGGCAAACGTAACAAATCGTAATATAACGTAAGCGATTAGAAGTCAAGGGCTTTTTGGGTCTTCGGCCACTGCGAGGGCAGGCTAAACAATCAAAGTCACTCCGTCTGGTGCCTGGAGCCAAAATGTAGCCCTCACCTGCTCGGGTGCGCCTGCCTTTTCCGCTTGTTCCGTCTCTCCTACCACATTGAGTCTCGATGGAATCAATCCATCCACGGCAACCGTCAATAGCACTACTATCGCCCGCAGCACCATGAACGGTTCAATCGTCACGCCACACTTGCCCACCGAGCTGTTACTGTGGAGTTCGGTCCTCATGATGTTCGTGTGGTCGACGAGGAGGAAGTTCCCTTCGCGCGTTGGAAACCGGTCGGGTTTGGCAATCTTCGTTCTACTGTTGGCGCCAAATATTAGTTGCGGGGGAAGCAGTGCGCCTCCACGGCCACAGAATGGGACTCCGCCAGGAAGCTACACCGTAACCCTAGCGGGCACTTCTCCGGTACGGCAACACACACTACAGACCTCACCCTGGTTGTAAAGTAGTCGTCTGTCTACGGCGGGAGCGGTCTGGGCATATGGGCGAATAATTAGGAGCGAAGTCATTTTGACTGCCGTTCTTGTGCAGGATGCTTGCGCAAGCCATGGGCACACAAGGGTCGTACGCGGGCCAAGATCTCAATTCTCTCAACGAGCCCTGATATCTGAACCCGCTTCTTCACCTTATCCCGACAGAATTGCGCCTTCTCGATGTCAGCTGGATTCCCTTATTGGCCTGGAGCTTGGTGTCCATTTAGTGTCCGGTCTGTGGAGGCCGAGCGAGACAGGAAAGAATTATCGAGACTTTAGAGAATCAGACTATCCCGTGCCGAACGAAGACTTTGCATGGTAAGTCGCGGCAGGTCTATACTTTACAGAAAGTAGCCCGAAAGAATTCGGCTTACAGGTCCGGCTGCCACAACTTTTTGTTTTCAATCACTTACAGAACACCACATCCCGTTGTGACGCCGGTGTGACGCGCTTGCTTGGGCAGCGGCAGCGGTATTCGGAAGCTGGAACGCGCGTCAGCTGCTTCGGCAGGAACAACCCGTTAATCACAGCTCGGCAGAGGAACAATCCCGGAAGAGCGTCACGACAAGGTCGTTATCGGGACCAATCTCGAAAACGAAGCCATCTTCTCTATTGCCTCTCATCCGTTCTTGAAGCGGTGCCTGATAAACGTCTGGCGCAAGTAACGGCCAAGGTAGGACTGCGGGCGATGGTTAGGAAGTGGCTGAATCAACGCAGGCCGTCAGCCAGGAAGAGGGAATAGATTCGCTGCAACTCGTAGGCCCAATGAGTGCCTTCCAACGTCATGCGGATCCTTGGTATGTCCTGCAACTGCGGTTTTGTCTGCAGGAGAAAGTGCGAGGTCTGAGCCAGGTCAGTTCAAAACGGTATCTCCCAGTCCTCTTGCGCGGACAAATCTGTTCTCTCCCAATCCTCTGGGACAATGACTTCCGCTTCTTCCGAATTGGATTGGGCGAAGACTTCCCTAGTCCTCCAGTCCCAGGTATGCGCAAAAATCAAGCCCGTGTTTTCCAACTTGCGTAGCAGTTCCGGATGCTTCTGCGCAAGGAATTTGAGTCTCCTGGTTTTGTAGGGCTTTAGCCGGGCCACTTCCAGGACAATCTCGGCGAGACTGGCGACCTGCGGATTGTCCGACTTCGCCATTTGTCCCAGACGAATCACATTCTTCTCGGAGATGTGCGACTGTTTGAGAAACCGGAAGAGATCGTCCTGATCCTCGATGGCTCGGCGCTCGGTCTCCGGCTTGGCCCGGCAGCGCTTGCACACATGAATCTTGTGACCTTTGCCCGAGAACTGCTCGTTCGGCCGCTCACGCGCGCAGATCCTGCAGTAATGCCCCATACGATCCTCTATGACTACAACTCCCTCGACACAATTTTCGGTTGGGCCAATCCTACGCCCGATTGTGACGGAAACTGCACTTATCCCGACTCTGCCTCAACTTTCGCGCGATTCATTTCTTACTTCCTTGTTATGGCACAAGAACGCTATGAAAGTAGAAGCGCGAGGTCCTCGGGCTTCAGGTTCCGAATGACGCTGCTCTCGGCGCCGATGATTTCGGCGGCCAGGTCGCGCTTGCTATTTTGCAACTCGAGTATCTTCTCCTCGACGGTGTCACGGGTGATCAGCCGATACGCGAAGACCGAACGCTGTTGTCCGATGCGGTGCGTGCGATCCACCGCCTGCGCTTCCACGGCCGGGTTCCACCAGGGATCGAGGATGAACACATACTCGGCAGCGGTAAGGTTCAGCCCGACTCCGCCTGCCTTTAAGCTGATCAAGAAGATTCTGCAGCTTGGGTCAGTTTGGAAACGCTCGACTCTGGCCTGGCGGTCGCGAGTCGCGCCATCGAGGTATTCGTAAATGATGCCACTTTCATTCAGCCGCTCGCGAACAATTTTCAGCAGGCTGGTAAACTGCGAGAACACCAATGCCTTGTGTCCTTCGTCGAGGACTTCGCGCAATTGCGCAAGCAGCGCTTCGAGTTTGGCGCTGGGGGCTCCAATGCGTTTGGGGTCGAGCAGTGCGGGATGGCAAGCGGCCTGGCGCAGACGCAACAAGGCTTCCAGAACCTGGATCTTTGATTTAGTCAGGCCATCCGTTTCGATTCGCTTCAGCAGTGACTCGCGATAGTGCTGGCGCAATTCGTCGTAGAGCTTGCGCTGGGCGGTCTCCATCTCACAGTAAATCGTCTGCTCGCTCTTGGGCGGAAGTTCCTGCGCCACTTGCTGCTTGGTCCGGCGCAGAATGAATGGCCGCAGGGCCTGAGCCAGCAAGCGGCGCGTGTCTTCCGTGGGATTGCGCCATGTGCCGCCCGCAACCTTGAAAACGCTGGCTGCGCCAAGCATTCCGGGATTAAGAAACTCAAATAAGCTCCAGAGTTCGCCGAGATGATTCTCGACCGGAGTGCCACTCAGCCCCAGACGATATCGTCCACGCAAAAGGCGTACTGCCTTCGAGGATTCAGTGTCGGCATTCTTGACCGCCTGAGCCTCGTCGAGGATGACGTAATCAAATTCGAGATCCTTAAGAGAAAGGATATCCCGTCGCAGCGTACCATAGGTGGTGAGGATCACGTCACAAGCCGCGAAGTCGTTGCCATCGCGGGCCATGCCGGTGTGGTCCAGAACCCGCAGTTGAGGCGTGAAGCGCTCCGCCTCCTGCTTCCAGTTAAACACCAGGGATTTCGGCACCACGATGAGGGACGGTGCGACTGGCTTGCCGGTGCACCGCAACTCGCGACGCATTTCGAGAAGAGCCAGCACCTGCGCCGTCTTGCCTACACCCATATCATCGGCCAGGCAACCGCCGAAAGAGTATCGTTGTAGAAAAAGGATCCACGCCAATCCTTCGCACTGATAATCGCGCAAACGGCCCACGAATCCCTCAGGCTGTGCAGTGGTCTCCACCGCACTGAATTGGTGCAGATCGGCCCGGACGCGCGCGAACGTCTGGTCCCATTGTGCTTCGGGCTGTGTGGCCAGCAGGGCATCGAGAAGTCCTGCCTGGGAACGGGTAAAGTAAATGTGTCCGTTCTCGGGAGAACCCATTCCGGCCAGGGGACCGATCCGGCGCAGCCATTCCTCCGGCAGCATTCCGTAGGTTCCGTCATCGAGCTGCACCATGTTGTTGCCACGACGCAGGGCCGCGAGCAATTCTGGCAGTCGCGCCTTAGTGCTGCCGTAATCCACTTCGCCGTGCAATTCGAACCAGTCCACACCGCTGGACACTTCGAGCCGGTACGATCCCGGCCGGCGGAAGATTTTTCCCTCGGCGTCAATGTGCCATCCTGCCTCGACCAGCGACCGCACGACCCGTGGCAGCTTACTCGCCGCAAACCCGCGGACAGGTTCGGGCTCCCAGTAACTCGCTTGGCCTCGTTTCACGCCCAGTTGATCAAGCAATGCATTAGCCGTTGCTTCGGCGTCGAAATCGCGGATCAGAAACCGCCGGCTGGCAGCGTCAAAGACGCCCCGCGAGGAATCGAACTCCGGCACAATCCGGTCGTCGTAGGCAAACGAGAGCTCCGCTTGCAGGCGCCCTGGTCCTAAGCGAGTCGGCGCTTGGGAAATTTTCAGACGCGGAGCGGGAATTGACGCCAATTCCTCGTACTGCATTTCCTCTGGCACAGTCAGTGGCGGCAGGTTCCGGGAGCAGAGCAAGGCGGCCAGGAATTGATCTTTTTCGCCCTCGGGGGCCACAATCGAGCACTTCTTGCGAAGAGCTGAAATCCACTCAAACGAAGCTTCCTGGGCGCATCGTGCCACTCGGTCCCTGGTAAGTAGAAGGCCAGGTGCGACGAGAAGCGGGGCCGTCAGTTTCATTCGCTCTTCACCACGGTGGAAGAATCCGGTGAGCGCACACTGTCCGTCTTCCGCCTTGCCCAACTCAAGCCCAAAACTCCAAGCCTCGCCGTCATCCCAAGCCAGCGGTAGCAAAGCTTCGGGCTCGTTCTGAGGCCGCAAGTAGCAGCGGCCGGTTCGGACCATGAGAGGCATGAGCATAGCGCTCAGTGCAGGCGGAAGCATTGACAATTCAGGAAGACGTTCATAAGGATCCAGGTATCCATAGGCGTACATCCGTGTTCCAGCGACCATCGACAGTACTTGTTGGTCTTCGGTTATGGGAAGACGCTGAATCTGGCTGCACTTCATCGCGAGCGGCTTGGGGCGTGTCCAGCTGCCGTCTTTCTTGCGATCACGAGATTCCAGCGTGAGGCACAGTCCGCCGCCCGAGAGACACGTTGCAATGTCCACGATGTATAGAACCTCCCGCTTAGCCGGCCACGTGGACTCTGGAGCGGCCGGCCGCGAGCCGGGGGCGACGATCTCGCTGAATTGCTGTTGCCACGATGGCGGTTTCGGCACCCGCTGTCGAGTGGTGACAGGTACGCTCGAGCGGGCAACCGAGTCTCGCCATCTGGCCTTTAGCGTCCTGAGATCAGCGTCGTCAAAGGGCAATTCAGAATCGTCGCTCAATACCAGTTGCGGCGCGGAAGTAGCCACAGAGAGGCCGCCCTGTGCCTCGGCTGCCAGAATCGTGGCCCAGAGATGCTTGCATGGGACGCCATTGTCCACGAAGTAGGGGCAGTCACACCAGACCGACAGGATTCCGTCTCTGAAATTCAGCTCTACATCATAAGTCCGCGAACCCCGCACCCGGGCGTGCAATTCAGTTTCAGAAGCCCGCTCAATACGGACTTGGTCGCGCCAATAGTATTCTTCGCCCCGATGCCGGACGTTCCTGGTGAATTGCGGCGCCAGTCGAGTGGAAAGATTCAAGGACACGGTCTAGGCCTGACGGCATTTTATCGAATAGAAAGAAGTGGAGCATTAAGCGCGAGCAGCTGGATCGAGAGGGGTATCATTATTTCATCGACAGGCTGAAATTTCCTGGCGTCGTCTGAATGCCAATCGCGTAGTACGAACTTTGAGAATACGCTTACAAAGCGTAGTAGATGGAACTCTATCGGGTCCGCACTGAAGACATGGACGGGGAGGATCGAGTAATTCTGTGCCAGACAGCCAAACACCAGAAGGGGGAATGCGCGTTCCGATGAGCCGACGAGTATTTCGGTTTTTTGGACGCAGCAAACCTCAGCGTTCCTTCTTCGTTTGCCGCATCGGGCACATTCGATGCCCGGAGCGCCGAGTCGGGCTCACTCGGTGAAATCCGCGAATTTGTGACGCCGGTGTGACGCAAAACCTGCCATCACTGCCAAAGTTGACATCATTGACACTTCACGGCGACTGATTTCAAATAAGTTGTCTGTTTGCAATGCAGTCCGGCGAATTCGGCTTACAGGTCCGGCTGCCGCAAGGTTTTATTTTCAATCACTTACGGAACACCGAATCCTGTTGGGACGCCGGTGTGACGTAGTTGAACGCCAGCGGAAAACCCGCGAAACTCACCGATTACACCCGCTGTTAGCTACACCCACTGCGAGCGTACGCCGAACTGTATCTCACAGAACCGGCCGAGAACGGATGGGTCTCCCTTACCCGAGGTGGCACCCGGGTGATCGAGGATATCGGTACTCTGCCCGGTCTGGAGCGCGCGCCTTGGAGCTCTCGCTACTTGCAGGGACTGATCGATGTGCCCTACCTGAATCTGACACCCAGCAGGCTCTACGTCAAGGAGTTGGTGCTCAAGAACTTTAGGGGACTGCCAGCCGAACAATTGATGGAGCGCATGATGGAGCTCTCACTCTATGTCGAGGAGAAATTGAAACCCGCCTGATGGGTTGTAACGCACCTTGCGATTGGATGGAGGCCTGGAGCCTGCCCCGCCCCCTACTCTGGCTCGGGCGCCACTGGTTCGGGACGGCAGTTCCTGTTCCAGCGACCAGACCTTAATACGACAACTGCGCCTCACGTCACGGCCGCTTGTCGTTGCACTGTCAACACCTCGGACAGCAGCGCCGCATATCGCCGCCGTTGCTCCTCGACAGACGCGACGTGATCGGGAGTCGTCTTGCCGAAACGCTCGAAATAGAGTTGTTCGATGAACCGGGGCAGCGGCAGTCTCCAGGGCTCCTGCCAGTGGTTATCGATCTTGTCCAGTTTCGCCGGGTTCAACCCAAGTTCTAAGGGCCATCTGTACCTGGCTGTGAGACAAATGGCAGCGCCTTCGCGCATCGATCCATTTTTGCATTTGATGATTTGTTTTGATTTTCTTCGCCATACGCGATCGATTTCCCGGGGTAAGATCCTGTTTATGAAAGGGTCGAGCGAGGCTTTGCTCTCTAATTCCTGGCTGTAATGCAAGTTCACGGACGTCGACTGGCTCCATCCATTACCCCTCACCGGAGATCACGTGAGCAATTCGCCGCAGGTACTCATTGGCGTAGTCGCCGAGGGACAGAATCACAATCAGGCGTGCTTTCGCTCGACTCAGCGCGACGTTGATCAATCGAGGCCCTTCGACAGGATGCCCCAGTAATCTCCCGCCAGTCGCGATCACTGGATCGAAAATAACAGTGTGATACTCGCTCCCTTGCGCCCTATGCACGGTGCTGACCGGGACCTTGGCCTGTCCAGCATTTCGGAGAAAAGTTTTGATCAGCCCCCGCTGTGCTCGATAAGGAGTCAAGACGAGCACGTTCTCCTCACCGACCTGGCCGGCGAGAGAAGGAACGATCTGTCCGATATACTCGGCGGACTTGTAGCGTGTGCCAATGCCATATTTCGTCTGTTTGAAGTCGCCTTCCGCAGGGCACTTTTCGAGGTGTACGCGGTCGGCACCCATCCCGGGGACGAACTGCGTACGTCGCTCCGCACACCAGTCCACGTCGGTTGCGCACTTCTCGGCGACGATCAACTCCCCGTCATAGAACACGTGGCTAACGATGTCACAAATTTCTTCGGCCATACGGGACTGTTCATTCAAGAAACAGCGGTTCTGCGGGTTCATGTACTTAAACATTGATACGCTAAGCCACTTCGTTGCATCGGGACGCGCTGACCGCACGATCGGTGCAAGCTGCTTGTGGTCGCCGGCGAAGAGGACTCGCTGGCCAAGCGGCGCCAACGCCAACGCATGGGGCAGGCTGACTTGGCTGGACTCGTCGAACAAGATGAGGTCGAATGGTTGACGAGCCCGCAGAGCACTGTACGAAAAAGATGCTCCGGTCGTGGTCATCGCCGCCACTTGCGCCTGATCGATGGGCTTCGGTATCTGTGCTCGAAGAGCGCTAATCTTGTCTTTCCAGGTGGCATATGCTGCCGCATTGCTTCGGTCCGGCATCTGCGTTTCGAGCTGAGCAATCCGTCGAACAAGATCGCTATCAACAACTGGTAATAAGTGTTCGCGGCCTTTGTAGTTGCCGGCGATGAAATGGGTTCCGATTCGTTTGCACCGCTGGCGCAATCCGTGAGCCGCGGGATCGGTCCGCTCGAGTTCTTCCAGACGGCGGTCGACCGACAGCAATGCAATGTCGACCGCCCAGTTCGTCGTCGAAAGCAGTAAGATTCTCGCTTGCGGCCTTTGATGCAGGTACGAGGCCAATATCGCTCCCACCGTATAGGTCTTCCCGGTGCCCGGCGGTCCCCAAAGGAACCCGAACTCTCGATCCAGCAGCCCAAATGCCTGTCTTTGCCTATCCCTCAATTCGGGGAAGCCTGGTACCGAACGCACATCGGGGAGTGGGGAGTAATTCAGAGCGGTGACTTTTTCAAGCCAACCAAGACTTGCCTCGGCAAAGAGCGGTGATTTCCAAATGTCCCTCAGAGCCTCCAAATATCGCGGGGTGTGAAGGACGATCTGGCTGCCTTTACGGGGTGGTGGGCCACTGAGATACCGGATGTTGATTTGGTCGTGTTCGGCGGAGACGGAGAGGACGTCAGCTGTTCCTTTGGGCGGCCCCGGCCACGCCGCCGCGGCGCCCTCAAGGCTCTCGTCCAGTCCGTGAGAAGAATCTGCCGAATTGATGAATATCTTAAAAAGCGCTGCGCCATCCGGTTTCACCTCGGAAACAGTGAACTTTAGCGGCCCGCCGCTTACTCTGAGCTCGTCTTCGAGGGCATCGATGATTTCGCGCTGCGACGTGAATTCTGGACGCTGCATAACAGGGCTCCGGAGACCATGGTAAACCTGGGCCAGGGTGGCGAACGACAACCCACAACGGCCCTTATACACCACGCCACAGTCTTCGCTATGGCGGCCGAATGAAGGAGTCAAAGGAAATCGCCGGACGCTGTGTGCGCCCGCGGTTGAAGCCCGCACGAGCAAGCAGAACAGTAACCTCGCCGAGTGCAGAGTCGATCCGTAGAAATGGCTATGACTTCTTGCCGTCGACTTGCCAAGGCTAACTTGTAAGTAGGCTGATCGCGACTACCAGCAAACAATCGTCTCGGACCGCCCATTGTGACGCCGGTGTGACGCAAAACCTGCCAACACTGCCAAAGTTGACATCATTGACAGTTCACCGCGACTGATTTCAAATAAGTTGTCTGTTTGCAATGCAGTCCGGCGAATTCGGCTTACAGGTCCGGCTGCCTTTAATTCTTATTTTCTGCTTTCTGCTTCTACTGATTTCCGAGATGTGACGCCCTCGTTACGGCGCGGATTCTCAACCACTTGCGTACAGCACCCGCTGTGTTCAAGGGCTGCAAGCGTATCGGCGCACTTCAATCCGCCAGGGCGAGGCTTCGCCGGGGCCGAATAACCTGCCTTTTAACTCGTATTCTGGATTTGTGACGAGCTTATCGCTGTTCTCACGTCGGCAGTGCTGGTCGAGCCAGGCCGAGACCGCAGTTGTATTTCGGAAGTCCGTGCCATACATGGCGTCGACAAACAGAACGTGCGCCGAGGTTGGATGGCCGGCATTGATCCATCCGGACGTGTTGAAGACGCGGGGGTACTGCAACTGCTCGGCATAGTTGCCTCGGAAATGGTTGGGGGAGATGCCTTCAGCGGTCATCAAGTCGCGAGTAAGGTAGAACAGAAATACCGGATGGCTGCCGATTACTATCTGATTCGAGAGCACGGAAGAGGCGGCGACCTGTGCAATCTGCTGCCAAGGCTCAAGGGATCTAGGAGTCGGATAAAAGCGTCGCGACGCTATTCCGAACCATGAAATCGCGCCGATGATGGTGAGGCCCACGATGAGGAAGCGCCGAACGTGTGGTGGAGTTGTGGCCAAGGCGACACCGGCTGAGATCAGGAGCCAGGCGCCAAGCGGCATGACGCGTTTCTGATTGATTTCGCCCGAGAGAGCCAGGGCGAACACCAAAACCAATGTGGAAGCGAAGAGCACCCGGGCAAAGCGGGGCGCTTTGAGCAGGATCGTAAGGCCGCAGCAAACCATTGTTAATGCCAACGGGATACTTAGGGGCAGCACCCAGGGGGCGATGGATTCCGACGCAACCAAAACGTACAGGCTGTAAAGAAAGGTCAAGAGAGCGCTGGCGGAAATTGCGGGAGGGTGGATCTTCAACAACCTAAAGAATTGGGGCCAAAGCGGAGCGGAAGCCGTGACGAGACCCGCAACGACACTTACAAGTTGGAGCCAGTGCGCTCTCCAGTGAAACTCCCGCCGGAACATGAGGTCCACACCCAACACCGCCAGAAACGCCCCGCCCACGAAGTTGGTATAAAGCAACGCCAGCGCGGAAATCACGAACCAGAAAAGGTGTTTTGAAATGGGCTGCTGGAGCCAACTAGAGATAGGCATACGTGACGCAGGCGAGCAGAAAGAAACAGAAGGGAAGCCAGACGGCGTAGCGGCCGAAGTGGAATCCGTAAGGCCATAACACGCTCAAGACGATGGTGGCCCGGGCGGCGGCTGGGCCGGCTGCTTTATCCGCCGCGCGCGAAGAGACCCAGATTCCAAGGGTGAAGAAAAGGATGGAAGGGACGCGCAACAGGAGGAGAGAATTTCCGGTGAGAGCGAGCCAGGTATGCAGGAGGATATCGGGAAGAGGGGGATGCAACTGGGGGGCTTCGGTCTTGAATTGAGTGGCGACGATGGCGACTGGTTGCGCGGCGGAACCGACCTGGTAGGCTTCGTCATCGATCAGGCCGAACCAGGGATTGGTCAGCAGAAGAATGGCGGCGAGGGCGAGGAGAGGAAGGGGGGAGCCTGATAAGCGATGGCCGAGTGATGCTTTCAGTTTGGTATAGAGTTTCGTGAGGCCTTCGACTATGGCTTCACAGCGAAGGCTGTCAGGCATTCCGGAATTGTAATATTTCGACCCTACGGACAGTGCCGGCTCCAAAAGTTTTTCAGGTGTAACAGGTTGAGCTCGACGTTGCGAAGAGTGCCCACGGTGCGTCACAATCCACTCGACATCAAATGGCACATCGTGAACGAACATTCGGCGTGAGGTGCTTCCAGCGTGCCGATAGCTGGTTCAATCGACTTGTCAGAATCATGACAGCCTTGCATGAGGGGTTCTGGCTTGGTTGCCTGAATGCTGATGACCTCAATGCGATTACAGCCGCGCGATACGGCGAGTCTCAGTATCTGGCATCGACCGAGCACAATCTGAGCGGTTTCTTCAGCTGGGAAACACCCGTCTTGGAGCGCTACTTTCGACGAGGATCTCGCGTCTTGGTAGGGGCAGCGGGCGCTGGCCGGGAGCTTTTGGCGCTGCACAAATGCGGGTTCGACGCGGACGGGTTCGAATGTTGCCTGCCACTGGTGCGCGCCAGTCAGAAGATTTTCGACAAGCTAGGCGAATCAAAATCCGTATTTCCTTCTTCGCCAGACAGCGTTCCTCCGGGTCCGGCAGATTACGATGGATTGATTGTAGGCTGGAGTGCGTATACGCACATTCCGACAAAGGTACGTCGGATTGCGTTCCTTCAGGCTTTGCGCCAGCGCGCTTTGCCGCACTCGCCGCTGTTAGTCTCGTTTTTCACACGCGGCCCGTCTTCACGTTATGAAGCCGTGGTTCGCCGGACTGCCACGATTTGTAGTCTTGTCCTACGTGGACGGAGACCTTTGGAACTCGGGGATCGCCTAAGTCTTGGTCACTACACTCATTCGTTCACCCGCGATGAACTCGAGGCGGAAATGACATCGGCTGGTTTTCGAGTCGCGCACTACAGTGAACTAGGCGAGCGGGGGCACGCGGTCGGCATAGCTGAGTCAGTGCCACACTTGCGGTGAGGAGGTTCTTGACTGTAATCGTCCGGAGCAAGTCGAATTGCCTCGCCCTGACACGCAGACGCGCTCCGGTTCCGGAGTCAGCCTGAATCTGGACTAAATGGTCACACGTTGAGTAAACGCGGCAAAGGGGCGCTCACGCGCCCCCTTGCCCACGAAAAGCAACAACTTCATCACAAGCCCGACAGCTTTTTCTCACCGAGCTTCGGCAAGATCATAGCGATCAAGGTTCATCACCTTGTTCCACGCCGCCGCGAAGTCTTTCACAAACGACTCCTTCGCGTCGTTCGATGCATAGACTTCTGCGAGTGCGCGGAGCTGGGAGTTCGAACCGAAGAGGAGATCGACGCGAGTGGCGGTCCACTTGGTTTTGCCCGTCTTCCGATCGCGCCCCTCGTATACGCCTCCAGAAATACCTTCGACCGTATTGGAGGGTTCCCACTTCGTATTCATGTCGAGCAGGTTGACGAAGAAATCATTCGTCAGCGTCTCCGGCCGGTTGGTGAAGACACCGTGTTTGGTCTGCCCGAAGTTTGCATTGAGTGTGCGCAAGCCTCCGATAAGTACTGTCATCTCAGGTGCAGTCAGTGTGAGCAACTGCGCCCGATCCAGCAGGAACTCCTCGGCCGACAGGACCTGTCCGCTACGGAGATAGTTGCGGAATCCGTCCGCAACCGGCTCCATCACGGCGAACGAGTGCACGTCCGTCTGCTCCGGCGAAGCGTCCGTGCGGCCCGGCGAGAAAGGAATCTTCACGTCGTGCCCGGTCTTTTTCGCAGCTTCCTCAATGGCGGCATCGCCGCCGAGAACGATCAGGTCCGCCAGGGAAACCTTCTTCCCCTTATTGCCGTTGGTCTGCGCGCTGTTGAATTCCTTTTGGATCGCCTCCAGCTTCGGCAGAACCTTTGACAGTTCAGCCGGCTGGTTCACTTCCCAATCTTTTTGCGGAGTGAGGCGAATGCGCGCCCCGTTCGCCCCACCGCGCTTGTCGGAGCCGCGGAATGACGCCGCCGATGCCCATGCAGTCTTGACCAGTTGGGAGATCGTCAGCCCGGACTTGAGGATCTTCGCTTTCAGAGCAGCTACGTCCTGTTCGCTGATCAATTTATGATCGACGGCGGGAACAGGATCTTGCCAGATCTGGGGTTCTTTCGGAACGAGCGGACCAAGATACCGAGGGATCGGTCCCATGTCGCGGTGCGTCAGCTTGAACCACGCTTTCGCGAACGCGTCTGCGAATTGGTCCGGATGCTCAAAGAAGCGCCGTGAGATTTTTTCGTAAGCAGGGTCGAACCGCAACGCAAGGTCTGTGGTCAGCATCGTCGGCGCATGCCGCTTTGACGGATCATGCGCATCCGGCACCGTACCAGAACCCGCGCCATTCTTCGGTATCCACTGATGTGCGCCCGCCGGACTCTTCGTCAGCTCCCATTCGTAGCTGAACAGGTTCGAGAAGAAGTTGTTGCTCCACTTCGTCGGGGTCTGGGTCCAGGTGACTTCCAGGCCGCTGCCGATGGTGTCAGCACCACAACCTTTGCCAAATTTATTTTTCCATCCGAGGCCTTGCTCCTCGATGGCGGCCCCTTCCGGTTCCGCGCCCACATAATCAGCGGGAATGGCAGCGCCGTGCGTTTTGCCAAAAGTATGTCCGCCGGCAATGAGTGCGACCGTTTCTTCATCATTCATCGCCATGCGAGCGAACGTTTCCCGGATATCCCGCGCCGCAGCAACGGGATCGGGCTTTCCATTGGGCCCTTCCGGATTCACGTAGATCAGTCCCATTTGCACGGCAGCGAGCGGATTGGAAAGATCACGGTCGCCCGTGTAACGCTCGTCGGCCAGCCACGTGCCCTCAGGGCCCCAATAAATTTCTTCTTCGGGTTCCCAGACATCCGGACGCCCGCCGCCAAAACCGAACGTCTTGAATCCCATCGACTCCAATGCGACGTTGCCGGCGAGAATCATGAGGTCGGCCCACGAAATTTTCTTGCCATACTTCTGCTTGATCGGCCAGAGCAACCTGCGCGCCTTGTCGAGGTTCACGTTGTCGGGCCAGCTATTGAGCGGCGCGAAGCGCTGTTGACCGGAGCCAGCCCCGCCACGGCCGTCACCGATGCGGTACGTACCGGCGCTGTGCCAAGCCATACGAATGAAAAGTGGACCATAATGGCCAAAGTCGGCAGGCCACCACTCCTGCGAGTCCGTCATCAAGGTATTCAGGTCCTTAACCACGGCACTCAGGTCGAGCGTCTGGAACTCTTCCGCGTAGTTAAATTCCTTACCCATTGGATCGGACAACGGGGAATGCTGGTGCAGGACCTTCAGGTTCACCTGATTCGGCCACCAATCAACATTGGCATGGGATTTGCGAGCGCCGTGCCCGAAGGGGCACTTCGATTCAGTTAATGTGCTCTTGTCCTTAGTTTCGGGGGAAACACTTCCTGATGAAGTCGCGAGTGTATTTTCCATATATTTTCATCCTTCGATTCTTGATTGCGTACTGCCTGAAGAAAACTACGTTTTGGCGCTGCAGCGGCGACAGAGGCCAAAGACCTCGATCAACGGCTGCGTGAGATCAAAGCCATCCGGCAGTTGCCGGGATAGCCGCTTCAAATCGATGAAATCACCGTCAATGTCCTGCACTGACTTGCAGCGGGAGCAGACGAGGTGATGGTGAGGTTCGAGATTGCCGTCCACACGCAGGGTGGACGCATGAGGACTAACCTCTCGCAGCAACCCGCATTCAATAAAGAGCCGCAGGTTGTTGTAGACGGTGGCGAGAGAAATGGATGGAATGCGACGCCGGACTGCAGCGTAAATATCTTCTGGTGAATAGTGACCGTGGGAAGCGATGACAGCCTCATAAACCACCTGACGCTGGTGCGTGACCGCCAAGCCGTGCTTCGCGGCCAGCTCACGGAACTGCTCATGGGTGAGGCGCATGATTATCGGATGAGAACTATTATAAAACAATAGGAAGCAGTGTCAACCGGGACTTCCACATTAAAAATGTCCTCCGTTGACGCACATCTCTTTCCGGGCCTGGGCTTACGGTTATAATGGATTGGTCCGGCCGTCAGTTTCGCGGCTATATTCAATCCCACTTTTCAAGAGAGGTTTTCATGTCAGCACCCAGCCGTCGGCCGGAAATTCGTCGCCGCCGCACCCGCAAAGAGAAGATTGTCCAGTTGCGCAAGCGCCTGGCCGCCGCCAAAACCGATGCCGATAAGACTCGCCTCACGGCCAAGTTGCACAAGCTCGCCATCCTCTCTCCTGGACAGCCGCTTCTGAAGTAAATCTTTGTGCCCTTAGTCCGCGGCGGGTTGATGATTGGAATGGGCTCGACCGCCGTGGGCGATTTGGCTATACGTTTCTAGAATCCGTCGCACCGACGTCTCCCACGAAAACTTCGCGGCCTGCTGGTAGCCCCGCTCCTTCATGCGCTCGCGCAGAGCCTGGTCGATCAACACGCGATGCAGCGCGCGCATGATTTCGAATACGTTTTCAGGATTGACCAGCACTGCCGCATTCCCCACGACCTCAGGCAAGGACGACACGTTCGACGTCACTACCGGGGTTCCGTGTACCATCGCCTCCAGCGGCGGTAGCCCGAAACCTTCGTACAACGACGGGAAGACGAATATCTTCGCCTCGTCATAGAAAATGCGTAGCACATCGATCGGAACGAAGCCCAGGAAGCGCACATCGTTTTGTACTCCACTGCGCACCACTGTCCGCCGCAAGTCGGGATTCCCGGACAGATCATCCCCAATAATGATGAGTTTGAGATCGGGATAGGCCAAGTCGCGTTCCAGTTCCGTTTTCAGTGCCGAGAAGGCTTCGATCATGCGCACGACATTCTTGTGTGGACTGATCTTGCCTGCGTATAGCAGGAACGGATACGTCACCTGGTAGCGCCGCGCAATCAGGTCGCGGTCGGCCGCGCTGGCGTGCCCGTGCAGAAAACGTTCATCAATCGCGTTGTACACCACGTCGACCCGCTCGGGCGGAATCTCAAACAGTTTTTCAATTTCGTTGCGCGTAAAGTTCGACACGGCAAAAATTCGCGACGCCCCGGCAAGAGCCCGCTTGGTCATCTGAAAGTGCAGAGACCGCCACAATCCACTCTGCTCCCGAGCTCTTGCCATGTGCTGCAACACGTCATGCACCGTAATCACGTACGGGCACGGCAGCAAACGTGGCACAGAAAAAAGATTGGGGATATGCACCAGGTCGCAGTGCAGTCGTCTCAAGGAGCTGCGGAATTCGCGATAGCCCTCGATAGAACGGTCGGAGGCCAGCAGAGGAACGGTGTGAAAGTTCGACGGCAGCGCGCCGATCTCTTCCACTTTCGCCGGAGATCCAAAGAGCAAATATTCGTTGTTATGGTCCAGGCGTCCCAGCGTGCGGACCACATTGCGGATGTAGGTGCCCACGCCAAACTCGGTCATCCGCCGAATATCGATGGCGATCTTCACCGCTGGCATTTAACCACAGAGATCAGTGAACGACCCAGAGGAATTATGCCCTCACCTCGGCCTGCGCCTTGGCCCTGCGATCGGCATAGAGCGGGAACGCTTCGCACAGTTCCAGCACCTGCTTGCGGACGTTGCTCAGGACAGCTGCGTCTGTGCGATGCAGAAGCGCTTCGGCGATCCAGCGCCCAATCTGCGTCATCTCCGCCTCCTTCATACCGCGCGTGGTCAGCGCCGGAGTGCCAATGCGGACGCCACTCGGCTTCATCGGCGGGTTGGTGTCGAACGGAATTGCATTCTTGTTCACGGTGATGCCCGCTTCGCCCAACGCCTTCTCCGCTTCGCTGCCCAGCATGCCCTTGGAGAACACGTCGACCAGCATGAGGTGCGTATCGGTGCCACCGGATATGATGCGGAATCCTTCGTCGGCCAGGGCCTTCGCCAGCACCTTGGCGTTCGCAACGACTTGTCGCGCGTAGTCGCGGAACTCGGGCTGCATCGCCTCCTGAAAGCACACGGCCTTCGCCGCCATGATGTGAACCAGCGGGCCGCCTTGCATCCCCGGGAAGACGACTTTGTCGATGGCCTGTGCGAATTCAGCTTTGGAAAGGATCATTCCCGCGCGCGGCCCGCGCAGAGTCTTGTGCGTGGTCGAAGTCACAATATGCGCGTGCGGCACCGGCGAAGGATGCGCGCCGCCAGCCACCAACCCGGCAAAGTGCGCCATGTCGACGAGGAAAAGCGCCCCCACCTTGTCCGCAATCTGCCGCATGCGGGCGAAATCAATCGTGCGCGGATAAGCGCTGCCTCCGCCGACAATCAGCTTGGGCCGCTCTTGTACCGCCAGCCTCTCCAACTCGTCGTAATCGATGGTCTCGGTTTCTTTTGTGACGCCGTACGGAACGATCTTGTATGTCTTGCCGGAAAAATTCAGGTGATGCCCGTGCGTCAGGTGTCCGCCATGCGCCAGGTTCAGTCCCAGGATCGTGTCGCCCGGTTGCAACACCGAAGCATAGGCTTCCATATTGGCCTGCGATCCGGCGTGCGGCTGCACATTGGCGTGCTCCGCGCCGAAGAGTTGCTTCGCCCGATCTCGCGCCAGGTTCTCGACGATATCCGCATACTCGCAGCCGCCGTAATACCGCTTGCCCGGATATCCTTCGGCATACTTGTTGGTGAACACTGAGCCCGCCGCTTCCAGCACGGCTTCGCTGACAAAGTTCTCCGAAGCAATCAGTTCAAGTCCTTCATGCTGGCGACGAGTTTCGTTGTCGATGGCAGCAGCAATCTGCGGATCGCTCTCGAAAAGCGGGCGGTACATCTTTGCGGCGTTGTTCATGTGATTTTCCTGATTCCTATATGGCCGTTACAACGGCCTGCACCATGCATTCTAAACCGCAGATTAACAAAAGGCTCGAAGCAGCGGACGAGGATGTCTGAAGCAGTTTTCCTTCGTGAACCTTAGTGTCCTTAGTGGTGAAAGCTCTTAATCAAACGCCGTCCGCAGAAATGAAGCCAGATGCCACCCGTCCATATATTTGTATGGAGTCTCGCCAGTCGTGTAATGCCCGCAGGGCAGCACGGCAACTTTATGGTCAAGCCCGTGCCGCTCAAACTCCTCAACCGTTTGCAGAGAAAGTTCTGGCAGGAATGTCAGATCATATTTCGCATAAACGATCAGCGACTTCCGCGGCCAGCGTGCGAATTGATTAAAGTAAGACATTGGACTGACCGCTAACCACGCTTTGCGCAGTGTCTCCAGATCAATTTGCTGTTCAATACCCTGCCGGATGTGCCGCGTCGACTGCCCATGCCATACCACGTCGGCAACGTAAGTCGACGCATGATTGAATGCGGCCACGCGAAGCCGCGAATCATGCGCCGCCGCGATAAACGCGTAACACGATCCCAGGCTGGTGCCGACAATGCCAAGTTGGTTGTATCCCTGCTGCTCGAGCCAGTCGAGGCAACTCCGAATATCGACGACTCCCTGCCGCACCGCGTCGAGCGTTCGCCCGATGTTGGCCGACACGGCATAATCCGCGCGGCTGATCTCAGCGGGCATGCGAATGTCGTGATACGGCATGGTCAAGCGCAGCACCGCGATGCCCATCATGTTCATCACCCGGCAGAGGCTGACGTAAGCGATCGCGTCCGCGTTCCAGTGCGGCAGCAGAACAATCGCACGCCGCCCCCTCGCCGGGAACCAGCGCGCATTCACCAGATTATTTTCCGGATACGGCGTCTTTACCGCCGAAGTAAATCTCAGGAATTCGCCGAATGTCCCCTTGACCTTCGCTTCCAGCTTCGGGTCCGGCACTTCCCGCGTCGAAAAAACTTTGACCTCGCGCGTCTCTAAACGGAAATCCGTGGGCCGCGCGTACGCATAAAATTCGTCGCTCGCCGCCACAATGCGACGGTTGTAATCCAGAATGAATTTCTCCGGATCTTCCGGCGTGTGTCCGAACCGGTAGCCGTTGCGGCAAGGCCAGTCCCGCGTAAACTCCACGCCCCAATCCAACGGGCGGATCACGCGGTTGTTATCCACCGAGGTCAGCCGGTGTTCCCAGTCGTACATCCATTGTGCGTAGCGTGAAGGCATGCTCAAACCTCTAGTGTAACAAGCAGAACGAATCAGCTCAGGGGCGAACCATTCAACAGCGTTCAGGAGAGGCTGGTCGTCCACATTTCGTGCCTAAATGGGACGATCTCAAAAGAATGTGTGGGGCTGTGATGCCCGTCACCGATAGGAGCCCGGACAGCCGCGATATTCAAGGCTGGTGCGCAATTCTCTCGTACCGTAGCTACAGTTGGAGTTACAATGACACTTGAATGGGATGAGGCGAAGAATCGGACGAATATAGGAAAACACGGACTTCATTTCGCGGAGGCGGAAGAGATGTTCCGTCACCCTCTTCTTGTTCGTCCCGATACGCGTGAGGACTACGGCGAGAAGCGATGGATTGGAATCGGGTTGATTCAACACCGTGTTGCCTTCGTTGCGTTTGCCGAACGCCCGAACGACACCATCCGCATTATTTCGTTAAGAAAGGCCAATCATGAAGAACGCCAAGAATACGAAGAAGCGATCCCGAACGGACTGGAAGAGAGTTGATGCACTACGGGACGAGGATATTGATTATTCCGATATTCCAAAGCAGGGACCGGAGTTTTTCGCAAACGCGATCCTTTGGCCCGGACCGAAGAAGCAGATTACGTTGCGCATCGATCCCGACGTGCTGACATTCTTTCGAAAGCACGGCCGCGGATACCAGAGCACCATCAACGCGGTTCTGCGCAAATATATGGAAGCTAGAAAAGAGCAGACGGCGGCCACCCGACCACGGACCTCAGAAAACCATCACGTCGGCGGAAGATGAATCCGAGCCCGACCCGCTCTAGTTCGAATACCGTCTCGGCACGCGCTTTGAAATATTGCAGAGAATTTCGTACGGAGTACTATTCGCCAGTTCCGCATGCTCTAGTGCATCGACGCTCAACCCGTCACCAACACCGAGCAGGATAACTTCATCTCCCACCGCAACACCCGGAATGCCGGTCACATCCACCAGCGTGAGATCCATCGAGATCCGGCCCACAATCGGAGCATAGTGCTCACGCACGATCACGCGCCCGCGATTGGAAAGCTGCCGGTTATATCCATCGGCATAACCCACTGGCAGCACCGCCACGTGCGCAGGAGCCTTCGTCACATAGGTCGCGCCGTAGCCCAGCGCCTGATTCGCTCCAAAGTCCCGCAACGAGAGAATACGCGTCTTCCAGGTCAGAACGGGCTTCACCGGCAGGCGGAGCGTCCCGCCGCTCACCTCGCGCCCCGCTCTTTGAAAGGGCAGGTAATAGCCATAGAGCGCAACTCCCGGTCGGACCATACTGTTCCAGGTTTCCCGCCGGGAGATAACCGCGCCCGTATTTGCCATGTGCACGAAGACCGGCTCCATCCCGGCCTCGCTCACCATCCGGCGGGCCGAGTCAAAAGCGCGCTCCTGTTCAGCGACGGAGGGCGCGTCCATGATCTCCGAAGACGCGAGATGTGTTGAGAATCCTTCCAGCACAAGATGCCTAGCCGCTTTCAACGATTTCAAAACACCCAGTAGTTGATCGACCGCAACTCCGAGTCGCCCCATACCAGTATCGACTTTTAAATGCACCGGATGCTGCGCCACACCCAGCGCGGCAGCTGCAACATCCAGAGTTTCGATATGCCAGGGCTCCCAGACCGTGGGCGTGAGATGTAGCCGGACGATCTCGCTCTCTTCTCCCCGCCAGAAACCAGTCATCAAGAGAATGTTCGCGCCAACACCAGCCTCGCGCAGCGGAATCGCCTCATCCAGCGAGGTGACGCCGAGCCACTTCGCGCCCTCAGCCTCAAGAGACCGTGAACACTCGACCGCGCCGTGCCCGTAGGCATCGGCCTTCACGACCGCGCAAACCGTGACTTTCGGTCCAACATGCTTCTGCACGGTGCGGAAGTTTTGCCGCAACGTGGCCAAAGAAACTTCTGCCCAGGTCGGGCGCGTTGCCACGCGGCTCAGGATTTCTGCTGTGCTTGCCACTTTCGCGATTATAGCGGGAGCAGCCCCCACACCCACGTTACGCTGGGGCTACTCCCGAGCTGTGTAGCTCCGGCATCCGGGCGGCGGTCATGTGAGTTTTTCGCTTCGCCTCCCGAAGCCGGCGCATCCCCATTAATTTCCCGACAGCAGGAAATTCACCGTGATTTGCGTTTCCACCTCGATGGGCTCGCTATTGAGAACGTAGGGCTTATACCGCCACTGACTCACAGCATCGATCGCCGCCGGCACCAGCATCGGATGCCCCGATAGCGCATGCAGGTTCTCCATGGTTCCCTGTTTACTGATGAGCGCGGCTAGAACGACAGAGCCCTGAATACGCGCGCTTCGAGCCAGCGGTGGATACACAGGTTGTACCCGTCGAATCAAGCTCCCTTCAAGAATGGTCGACGTGCGAAACACGTGAGCCGCCGGTGGCGGCAGCATAGCGGCAAGGGGTGCGACCGGGCGGAACGAATTGTTGAGTGATTCCCACACCCCGTTCCTGGAACCGTTGCCCGTCCCACCCGGCACTCCCAGACCGTTGAAACTCAACTGAGGCGGAGCCTCGACTTCTTCTATATGCGCAATATGTCGAGGAATCTCCCGAGGCGCGATGAGCACGTTATCGGCAAGATTGCTTTGGACGAGCGTTGTTGTGTTCTGATGTCGAACCGGCGCCACAGCGGGCGGCGGCGCTCCCCACGATACTGGTGTTGGCAGAACTCGAACGGACGGAAGCCCTACCGTCTTCCAGAGTGGCAATAACAGCAAACAACCGATCATCACCGCTTGCAATCCGAACGAAGTCATCGTCGTCCAGCTGCGGCGTGTGCGTTGGGCCCATGAGGTTTCCAGCATGCTATCGGCAAACATAGTGTCCTCCGCGTGAAATTTGTTTGCAGCTATGGACACCACGAATCGCCTTGCCGCGCCTCACCACCAAAAATAAAAAGGCCGCGTTTTCACGCGGCCTGATGGAACTTTCCAGACACCAAAGGTGTCCAGCTTTCCTGGTTCAGTAACTAATTCGACTTGGGTGCTGCCGGCTTCGTAGCGCCCGTACCTGTTCCTGGCTTCGGCGCTGGTGGCTTCGCGGCCCCGGTCGTCGGCGGTGCAGCAACACCCGACTGGGCGTTGTAGATGTCCACCACCGGCTTGGTAATGTCCACGCCTTCGCCAGCCATCACGATCGGGCTCTGCGGCCAGGGCTTCGAGGTATCGATGATCAACCCGAAGCCATTCTCCTGCGCGTACTTCATGATCATCGGAGCCAGTTTTTGCAGAATACGTCCGGCAATCTCCTGGTTCTGATTGCTGAAGTCTTCCTGGGCATCCTGCACCGAGCGGTCGAATGACTTCTGTTTGCTTTCAATCTGCTTTTTGAGGGTGGCAAGGGCATCTTCATTCAGCTTGCCTTCCTGCGTGGTCAACTGCTTCTTCATGCCCTCGAGCTCATCGTTCTGCCCCTTCAGTTCACTCTGTTTGGGCTCGAATTTCTTTTGCAGGGCCTCGAGGTCGCGGCGGCCTTCGTTGCTGCCGAAAATCGCCCCTTCAATGTTGATGGTCCCGACCTTGGTACCGGTGCCCACGCCAGTCGTGGCAGGCGTCGAAGCGGCCGGATTGGCAGGCGCGGCGGCCGAACTGGACGGTGTGGCGGCGCTGCCGGTTTGGGCTATTGCGGAAAACGTAAACGTCACCGCGATGGCCAGAAGAATTCGCAAAAACTTGCTTTTCATTGGATCGATTGAACTCCTTGGAACATAGTTCCGGGAATGAACTTCGAAATTCGTTTTCAGATCGCTTCGTCAGTCAACGCTGGGCCGCACTGAATGAGGTCTTCGCGACGGTAGCGGCCGCCATCAGAAGAGGCGCGCTAGATTTGCCAGCACCGCACACCGAGGCTGCGGGCGAGCCTTCCGCCCTGACCGCTAACTCGATGGCGTAGATCACACTCATTATAGTGACCCGGCTCCTGCACCGTCAAACAAAGTTAGATCCTCAAACTTAGAACGTCGTTGCCACCGTGAACCGGAAAGTCTTGCGCGGCTCCCGCAACTGGAAACTGGGCGAATACGTATTGACCGCCAGGTGATACGTATAGTCTCCGGCCGCGCCCGCCGGGAACATCCCGCGCGTGATCGGAATCGGTGGGTTCGCGACCTGGTCGAGCCGCAACGGGTTGTAAGCCCAGTAAATGCGGAAGGGGGCATTGACCACGGGCAGGAACATTTGCAACTCCAGCCCCGTCGACATCCGGACCTGCCAGTTCGCCGACTGCAAAACGCTGAGATCCTGCGAAGGCTTTGGGCTCAGGATACTTCCACCCTGGCAATTGAACCCCGCGTCGAGTGTTGGACATCCGAACGGCGTCCCGATCACCTGATCATATTGTGCGGTCGCGATCTGCAACTGAGAAGGCCGAATGATGGGGTCGACGCCCACATCTACGAAGGGGGCAATCGCAACCGGCCCGGCAATCGTGATGCGATACTCCAGATTCGACCACACACTCAGATCTCCGCCGGGAAACACGATCTGGTCTACCGGGATCGGCACAGTCCAGTTGCCTTGCCGCGGATTGGCGGGATTCTTCGGAACCGGCGTTCCATCGGGATTCGTCAGAGTAATAACGTTCGAACTGGGCAGAAATGCTACCGGCGATATTGACCGGATATCGAAGCCACGGATGTCGTTTTCGCCGCCCATGAAGAAGCGCTGGAACGGCGGTGCGACCAAGCCTCCATAACCGCTGATAAACGACCCGTTGAGCGTATACCCAATCGTATTGCGCCCCTTGTTGACTGGCCTGAACCTCTTGTATTGAACGATTGGACGCACCGACCGGACCGTGCCACCCAGTCCCGCCAATTGCATTCCGAGGGTCAATTGGTGGCCTCGGTGCGGCGAGATCCCGCTGTCCAGGGTATTAAACGAGAAATTCGGAAAGATCGAACTGGTAATGATTCCATTCACCGCGTTCGGTCCGGAAATTCCCCGAAACGCGATGAAGTCAAACAAACTCTTTGATGCCGTACTGAGTGCAACCAGGCTCGATCGGTCCAGTGAGTACGTGATGCCCACCCGCTTGAACGAACGACGCAGCGGATAGCTTAGCGTCGTCGTAAAACCCACGCTCTGCTGTGTATAGTTCTGCAGGTTTTGCAGCTGGGCCGCCGGCAGATTCAGTTCCTGCCCGCTGAAAATGGACAGCTGTTTCGCCTGGTTGTAACTGTACTTGTTGCCAAACACTGTGAAGCCGAACTGCAGCGGTCGGTCAAACATGTAGGGTTGCGTATAACCAAACATTACGCTCCGCGCCAGGTTCCCCAGGCTGATCTGCATTTGCAGAGTTTCGCCGCGCCCTAGGAAGTTATTGGTAGCGTAGTTCAGACCGATGAACGCTCCCTCCAAGCCGCTCACGCCGCCATTCAGTCCGATGCTGTTCTTACCTTTCTCATGCACTTTCAGCGTCAGATCGACTTGCCCGTTCTTCTCGTCCAGCTTCTTTTCCGTAACGTTCGGATCGTCTGGTTTGAGCTGGTCGAAATAAGAAAGCTGATTCAGGCGCAGCAAGCTCAGTTCCCAGAGGCGGGAATCGTAGACGCCGCCTTCCTCCAGCGACAGCTCGCGGCGGATCACTTTATCTCGCGTCGTCGTGTTTCCTACGAACTCAATTCGCCGCACATAGAACTGCTTCCCTTCGTCGATGTCGATTTCCAAGGTCGCCAGCTTCTTCTCGTCATCGAATGTCGTCGAGGGAACTCCCGTGTAGTTAATGTAGCCGTATTGGCCGTACGCCTTCCGCAGTGCTTCCAGCCCTTTGGCGATCTTTTCGCGGCTGAAGATGTCCCCGTCCTTCAGCGGGAATAACGATCGCAGGGCGGCGGTATTGGAAATCGCCTTGTTGTTCTTGAACGTGATCTTGGCCAGCCGGTACTGGTCGCCTTCGTCGATGGCCATCGTAATGTCGACGGCCTTGCCCGGACCCGCCTGCAGCAGCGGAATGTGGAAGCCCTGGTGCCCCGTGTCGTGGATTTCTGTCTTCGGATCGCTGACCCCGGCTTTGAAATAGCCGCGATTCTGATACTCCGCCCGCACCCGCTCCGTATCTTCTTCCAGCTTGGTGGCGTCGTAAGTCTTCGCGAAGATATTCTCCAGAAAAATAGAATGGGGAATCCCGATCGGCTTCAGATTCTTCATGGCCGCGCGCAAAGTGCGCGAATTAATGTTCTTGTTGCCTTCGAACTTGATTTTGCCGACCTTAACCTTCGGTCCTTCCTTGATCACGAAGGTGATTCCGACTGCCGCGGGAGGAATCTGCCTCACTTCGGTGCGAATCGTCGCAAACTGGCGTCCGTGTTCCGAAAGCAGGTTCTTGAGCGAGACTTCCGCCTTCTTGATGCGCGTTGGATCGTACTGGCTCTCTACCACCAGTCCGACCTTGTCTTGTTTGAATCGGTCCAGAATGTCACTATCTGAGACCGAGCCGTGCCCCAAGTAGCTGATCTCCCGAATCGTTGGCTTCTCTTTCACCGTGACGATGATTCGCCAACCCTTGGGAGTCTGTTCGCGGGTGAACTTGATGTCTTCGAAATACCCGGTATTCCAGAGGGAGTTGAAGTCGCGCTCGAGTGAGGCAGCGTCATACACATCGCCCGATTTGGTGAAAATGCGCGCCTTGATGGTTTCGGCTGGGATGCGGCGATTGCCCACAACGCTGATCTCAGAGACCAGATCCGATTGCGCGCAAGTCAGTACGCCGGTCGCCAGCAGGAACATCGCCAGCGCGCCGCAAATTCTGAACCAACCCCAGCTCGCCCACGGCCAAGACCGTTGAAATGAAGAAGATGGCATCGACACGGCCCCCGAAACGCAGGGACCTTTGGGCACAACAAGGTTCTCCGAATGAAAGCGAAAAGGAATCGCTACGACCTCAGCCTCTGGGATGTGAGAAAACTGTCATTATACGGTAGCGCACTGGAAGCGTCCAAACCGCAACTCTTTCCGGATCAAATCCTGCAGCTCAGACTCTACGGTCAAAGCCCATGGTTGCTTCATGAGGATGGCTTGGATAACTCTACCTCAACCAAGACGGAATAAAACGTTGCGGAGTTGCCCATGTCGGTAAGTTTTTCTGAAGTCAGGGCATTGATACTCTGGAAACCGGGGGTCATCTTCGCCCAATTCAGACTGGCGGAGACCACTCCGGGCTGAACTTTACCGTCGACCCGGGCCTTCAGCAAAATGTCTCCCCGTTGATTGAAGACGCGAACCCTGTCGCCGTCAGAGATTCCACGCGCCCGGGCGTCCGCTCCGGAAATCTCCAATAGACCGGTTTCCTCCAACTCCTGCACCGACGGCACATTGGTGAACGTAGTATTCAAGAAGTTGTCGGCCTTCCGCGCCAGTAACTCGAGCGGCAGCTTATCCCGATTCCTTCCGTGCCGCGACTCGGTTGGCGGTGTAAACTCCGCCACCGGATCCAGCCCCAACCCCTTCACCGCCTCGCTATACAGTTCCGCCTTCCCTGAAGGCGTGCGGAAACCACCATGCGCGAAAGGAAGAAACGGAGTCGCTTGAGTGGGGACAGCCGTCAAAGCCTGCCCTGAGCGCAGTCGAAGGGGCTGTCCGGCGGAGCGAAGCTCCGCAGCCTCTCCCGCCGTAAAGTTCAACCGAACCTGCCCCTGCTCCAGCCGTTCCCGACTGATTCCCTCCATCCATGGGTCTTTCGAATCCAACGCAGAATCGATCATCTCGTCGACAGTCTCGCAGAAACATTCTTCCCCAAACCCCATCCGCTCCGCCAGCGCCCGGAACGTCTCGACATTCGACCGGCACTCTCCCAGCGGCTCGATCGCCTGATTCGAAACCTGCAGATAGTAATGCCCGTACCCCTTCTGCAAATCCTTATGTTCAAAAAATGTCGTAGCCGGCAACACAATGTCAGCGTAGTCCGTTGTATCCGTGAAGAACTGTTCGTGCACAACCGTGAACAAATCCGTCCGCCGCAACCCGCGCACCACTTCATTGTGCTCCGGACAAACCGCCGCCGGATTCGAGTTGTACACAAACAGCGCTTTGACTGGCGGATCATTCACCTTGTTCAGCGCTCTCCCCAGCTCAACCATGTTGATAGTTCGTGCCTCGCGTCCCAGTGCCGTCTGCATCAGGTCAGGCCGCTTCAAAGCCGCAGCATTCAAATCGACAGCGCCGCTCACCGACATTTGCAATCCGCCGCCCACTTCCTTCCACGATCCCGTGATGCAGGGCAGCATCACGATCGTCCGCGTGGCCATCCCGCCGCCTTCAGAGCGCTGCACCCCATAGTTCAGGCGAATTACGGCGGGCCTCGCCGTGGCATATTCTCGCGCCAGCTTGCGAATATCATCAGCAGCGATTCCGGTCCACTGCGCCACCCGCTCCGGCGAATACTCCTTCACCTTCTCGCGCAGCTGCTCAAATCCCAGAGTGTACTTCGCAACATAGTCGGCGTCATGCAAGTCTTCGCCAATGATGACGTGCATCATGCCTAGCGCCAACGCCGCATCCGTCCCCGGATTAATCGGCAGGTACCAGTCCGCGCACTGCGCCGTTCGCGTGCGGTATGGATCGATCACTACCAGTTTGGCGCCCTTGCGTCGCGCCTCCATGATGAACGGCCACAAGTGAACGTTATTGCCGTGGATGTTCGAGGCCCACGCAATGATGTATTTGGAATGACGGAATTGCTCCGGCTCGGTGCCCATCTTTACACCCAGAACGGATTTCAGCCCCGCCTCTCCTGCCGCCGAACAAATTGACCGCTCCAATTGCGATGCTCCCAGCCGGTGAAAAAACCGCCGGTCCATCGAGCCCCCGTTGAGCGTACCCAATGTTCCGCCATAGGAGTACGGCAGAATCGCCTCACTCCCAAACTCCGCAGAAATCGCGCGAAGCCGCGAAGCAATCTCGTCCAGCGCCTCGTCCCAGGAAATCCGCTGCCAAGTTTGTGTGGTGAGTTCTTGCACAGGCAAGGCTTGTGTGGAGACAGCCGCCTTCGGCTGTCCATGCGGAGCGAAGCTCTGCTCCCCCATCACAGGCCCTTTCGGCGCAAGCCTCCGCATGGGATACAGCACCCGCCCCGGCGAATACACCCGATCCAGATACTTCGCCACCTTCGCGCACAAAAACCCGCGCGTCACCGGATGCTCCGGATCCCCTTGAATCCTGGTAGCACGCCCATCCTGCACGGTAATCAACACTCCACAAGCATCCGGACAGTCGTGCGGACAAGCGGCATGGACAACCTGCTTCATGGCTCTATGATTATACGGTCCTTCGTAAGCGGCAGTTCGAGGGGAAAATCGTTCCGGTGGATTTGAATCCGATGGGCGTCATCCCGAGTGGAGCCGGTTTTCAGGCGAAGCGAGGGATCTCGCGCGGGAAAAGCACACTTGCTCTCTGCGATGTCGCAGGTTCTCCAAAGAGACCCAACCCAGCAGGCCGAAGTCGCCTAGCGCCAGGCGAACCTACTTTAACTCCAGCACTTCCTTCTCTTTCCCCTTGCTCATCTCTTCCATCTTATTGATCTCGCCGTCGGTCAGCTTCTGAATCTCATCCAGCGACCGCTTCTCTTCGTCCTCGGTAATCTTCTTATCCTTCAGGGCTTTCTTGATCGCATCATTGCCATCGCGCCGAATATTGCGCACCGCGGTCCGGTGCTCTTCCAGCACGCGATGCAGATGCTTCACCATGTCCTGCCGCCGCTCCTGCGTCAGCGGAGGTACCGGCACCCGAATCAGCTTGCCGTCATTCATCGGATTCAATCCCATATCACCGGAACGGATCGCCTTCTCAATCGCCCCCAACTGCGACGGATCAAACGGTTGCACGGTGATCAGCTGCGCCTCAGGCGCGTGCACCTGCGCTACCTGGTTCAAAGGCATCTGCGAACCGTAATAATCCACGCTCACGCTATCAAGCATGTGCACGTTCGCGCGCCCCGTCCGCACTCCCGCCATCGCTTTGCGGAAATCTTCCACCGCCTTGTCCATCCGCGTTTTCAGTTGAAGTCGAATGTCTTTCAGTGGCGCGCTATCAGCCATGGGTACGCTCCGTACACTGCAAGAATCAAAACGTTGAATTATAAACCGAACCAGAAAACTGGCCACGGATTTACACGGATCACCACGGACAAGAAATCAGAAAAATCCGTGCGAATCCGTGAGAATCCGTGGCCGATCTTACGGCTACACTCTTAGTCGCCCTTCGCGCTCACCCGCGATCCAATCTTCTCGCCCAGCACCACCCGCCGAATGTTCCCGTGATGGTTCAGGTTGAAAACGATGATCGGCAGGTTATTGTCCTTGCACAAGCTGATGGCTGTGGAGTCCATCACCTTCAATCCGAGCTTCAAAACATCCATGTAGGAAATGTGGTTGAACTTCGTGGCGCCCTCGACCTTCAGCGGATCGGCATCATAAATTCCATCGACGCGTGTCGCCTTCAGGATCGCCTCGGCTTTAATCTCCATCGCGCGCAAAGACGCCGCGGTATCGGTCGAGAAATATGGGTTCCCGGTGCCGCCCGCAAAGATGACCACGCGCCCTTTCTCCAGATGCCGGATCGCTCGCCGCCGGATGAAAGGCTCCGCTACCTGCTCCATCTTGATCGCCGACTGCACTCGCGTGTAGACGTTCTGCTTCTCCAGGGCATCCTGCAGGGCCAGTGCGTTGATCACGGTGGCGAGCATGCCCATGTGATCCGCGGAAACCCGATCCATGTCCTTGGCCTGCTGCGCCACGCCGCGGAAAAAGTTTCCCCCGCCAACGACAATGGCCAACTGCACCCCTAGCTTGTGAACGTCCGCCAGTTCCGCAGCGATCGCGTGAATGCGCGCCGTGTCGACGCCAAAGCCCTGGTTCGCCGCCAGTGCCTCACCGGACAGCTTGAGAAGAACTCGTTTGTAGGCAGGAGTCGTGGTCGTCATGGGGATCTCGTAGCGCCAGCGTCTCGCCCGCGCAGACACTCGCAAAGCCAAAAAAAGAGCGCCCCGAAGGGCGCCCCTGAAAATTACTCGCCTTTCGGCTCTGTCGGCTTGGTGACGGCGACAGTCTCGCCAACATCACCTACCTTGAACCTCGCAAAGCGCCGCACTGCGATGTTCTCGCCCAGCTTGCCAATCTTCGCCGCAATCAGCTGCGAGATCGAGATGGTCTGGTCCTTGATGAAGGGCTGCTCGAGCAAGCACACTTCTTCGTAGAACTTTTCCATCTTGCCGTTCACCATCTTCTCGGCGATATTCGCGGGCTTCCCGCTGGCAATCGCCTGCGCAAGAAAGATTTCTTTCTCGCGCGCGAAGTCGGCCGCAGTCACATCCTCTTTGCGGACATACTTCGGATCGCTCGCGGCGATATGCATGGCAATATCGTGCACCAATTCCTTAAAGTCCTCGGTGCGTGCGACGAAATCGCTCTCGCAGTTCACTTCGACAAGCACACCAATCTTGCCGCCGGCATGAATGTAGCTCGCCACCGATCCTTCGCTGGTCACGCGCGTCGCCTTCTTGGCCGCAACCGAAACGCCCTTCTTACGCAGAATCACGACCGCCTGTTCCATGTCGCCTTTGGCTTCGGTCAAGGCCTGCTTGCAATCCATCATCGGAGCCCCGGTCTTCTCCCGGAGGTCTTTTACCTGTGTCGCTGAAATGTTCACTGTAGTAGTACCCATATAAGTTTCCTGTTTCGCGTTTCTAGTTTCGAGTGATTGGAATGATGTCGTTGCCTCAGGCCACCCGAAACTTGAAACCTGAAACTTGAAGCCGCTCTTACAAACTTTGACCCGCGCCGGGAATCTCAAAGCTACGACCCGCGCGGGTCAGATTTCCAAAGCCCGGTTTGTTCCTACCCCAGGAATTCGCCTGACTCCGTGGGTTACAACTGAGTACTGAGTACCGTGTACTGAGTACTCTTCCTAAACCGTCTGGCTCTCCACCTTCGGCAGTTCGGCTTCCTCGTTCGCTACCGGCTTCTTGTGCGTTCCCGGACCCAGCACTTCTTCCATGCTGATGTCTTCGCTCGCATCCACCGCAGCCTCTTCCGCCGGAGCTTCGGTCGCAGCCTGCGCGGCGTCGGCCGCCGCCTGCATATCGGCAACCTGCTTGTCGGTCATCAACTGCGCACCCTCGGCAATCGATTCCGAAATCTTCGAGGTGAACAGCCGGATCGCGCGCAACGCATCATCGTTGCCGGGAATCACATAATCCACTTCGCTGGGATCGCAATTCGTATCAACCACCGCAACCACCGGAATACCCAGCTTGCGCGCCTCGCGCACCGCAATCTGCTCTTTGTTCGAATCGATCACGAAGATCGCATCCGGCAACCGGCTCATATTCTTGATGCCCGCCAGGTTGGCTTGCAGATGTTTGCGCTCACGTTCGAGCTTGATCACTTCTTTCTTCGGCAGCAGCTCGTAGCGGCCATCCGTGGCCATCTCGTCGAGCTCCTTCAGACGCTTCACCGACTTCTGCACCGTTACCCAGTTGGTGAGCAGCCCACCCAGCCAGCGCTGGTTGATGTAGAACATCCCGCACTTCTGCGCTTCTTCGGCAATCGCATCTTGCGCCTGGCGCTTGGTGCCCACGAACAGCACAATGCGGCCGTCGTTCGCCAGATCCTGCACGAACTTCGACGCCTCTTTGAACATCTTCAGCGTCTTCTGCAGATCGATGATGTAAATCCCGTTGCGCTCTCCGAAGATGTATTCCTTCATCTTGGGATTCCAGCGCTTGGTCTGATGCCCGAAGTGAACTCCCGCTTCGAGCAACTCCTTCATGGTGATGGTAGCCAATGAACCTCCTCTTTAGTCTGCATCGGAAGCCAGTTGTCAGTACCTAGCACCCAGTACCCAGTAGAAATTCTGCTGGCGACTGGATGCTGGCAACTGCGTACCGCTTACCGATTGCCATTCCCGTCCCCGCGCCGCGAGGCACGAGAAGAATTGAACACCTAAAACAAGCTGTCAGCTATCAGCCGAACAAAAGATCGAAGCAAGAACAAACCTTGCCGTTCCGAGCGCAGGCGCCTTTCAGCCGCAGCGAGGAATCTCGGTGCCGAACTGAGTACTGAGTAACGGGCACTGAGTACCGAGCACTATCTCTTCGAGAACTGGAACCGCTTGCGAGCGCCCTTCTGCCCATACTTCTTGCGCTCTTTGCCGCGCGAATCGCGGCTGACCATGCCCTCGGCCTTTAGCTTCTTCCGCAATTCAACGTTGAACTGCATCAACGCGCGCGCGATTCCCAACTTCACCGCGTCCGCCTGGCCGCGCACTCCGCCGCCTAGCACGCTCGCAATGATGTTGAACGACGCCGCCGTCTCCGACGATGCCAGCGGAGACTTCGCCGCCGACCGCTGTGCCGGGGTCACGAAGTATTCCTCAAACTCACGCCCGTTCACCTTGAAGTCGCCATTCCCCGGACGCAAATAAACTCGGGCGATCGCCCTCTTCCGGCGCCCCGTTCCATAGTATTGAACCAATTCAGCCATGTAGCTTTTAGCTCCTAGCTCCTGGCTCAAACCAGAAGCAGAATTCATCAATGTTGTCATCCTGAGCGCAGCCGCCTTTCAGGCGGAGCGAAGGATCTCGCGCGGTCCTTACGAAACCGCCACTTTGCGCGGCTTGTGCTCGCGCACTTCCAGCTTCAAATCCTGCGGCTTCTGCGCCTGGTGCGGATGCTTCTCGCCTCGGTACACATTCAGCTTCGACAGCATGTGCGCCGCCAGCTTGTTCTTGGGCAGCATGCGCTTCACCGCGGCCTCAATCACCGCCTCCGGCTTGCGCACCATCCGCTTCTTGAAATCCTCGGTCCGCAGACCACCCGGATACCCGGTGTAGTGGTGATACTGCTTCTGCTCGGCCTTCATGCCCGTGGTTCGGACCTTCTCCGCATTGACCACAATCACGTGATCGCCGGTATCGAGAAACGGCGTATATTGCGGATTTTCTTTACCCATGAGGATGCGCGCCACCTGCGAAGCCAGGCGTCCGAGCGTCTGCCCGTCCGCATCCACGACGTACCACTTGCGCACAATTTCCCCCTCTTTGGGGAAATAGGTTGACATCAGAGTTCTCCCAGATTGAATAAAAGCTGCGAAAGAAGACCGCTCGTTGATTCCCTAGCGAGGACGCCAGGCCATCAGGCGGGCAACCACACGACCACCAAAGTCTTTACGATAGCGTAATGTGCAAGGAAATGTCAACGATTCTGCCCTGTTACTCAAGAGGGCAATAACCAAATCGTGAACAATTACTCGAGTAGCTCCGGCATCCTGCTGGCTGTAACGTGGCCGTCTCGGCCACGCACCCGATCCTACTCGTACGCCAGCGCGTCAATCGGATCTCTCTGCGCCGCCTTCATCGCCGGATACAACGCTCCCGCCAACGCTCCCACCACGGCAATCACCGCCGCGCGCACCGCCCATTGATTACTCCAGAAGAGCCGCAGCACCGGCCTCTCGAACATGATCACGCGTCGAGTCACCATGCTGATAAGAATCCCGGCGATGATGCCAACTACCGCCAGCAGCATCGTCTCCCGTAGGACGACGTTCACGATGTACCACTTCGAAGCGCCCATCGACTTCAGAATTCCGATCTCCCGCGTCCGCTCCATCACCGCTGTGTACATCGATTGAAAGATCACCAGGAATCCCACCACCACCGCAACTCCGATCACGATCTTGATCGCGAGATCGAATCCGGGCAAATTGTCCGGCGTCATCATCGACAGATACTCCTGCATCGAGCGCACAGAGTATTTCTCCATCCCCGGAGTCTGCTGGATGGCTTTCTCCACGGCATCCGCATTCGCGGAATTGTCCAGCTTCACATAAAAGACAGACGCCTTCCCGTCGGCTCCCTCCAAATCTTGCAACGTAGCCAACGGCAGAAACTTGCGTCCTCCTTTTCCGTGCGGTACAACCCCGCAGATCCGGAACTGATGATTCAGGATCTCCACCACGTCCCCGACTTGCTTGTGGTTCATGCCGGCAAAATAATCATCGACGATCACATCGTAAGGCCCTTGAAATGGCCCCCCGGACAGGTAACGGAATCTAGGCGGCAGCGTGTCATAACTCGCCAGATCGATGCCGTAAATAATTTCCACCGGTTTTTGTGTAAACCACCAGATCACCGGGACGGCTGACTCCACATGCGGCACCTTGCGCAGAACGTCTCCCACCTTCACCGAGATCGGTGCGCCCGACATTCCAATGAGTCCCGCCGATCCAGGAGGCATCACCATCAGGTCCGCGCCCACCCCAAGCTGACTCTCCTTCGACCCGTTCAGCAATCCGTAGAACAGCGCCACCACCATCAAAATCATCGTCACTTCCAGCGCAATCGCACTCGCCGCGATAAACGACCGCGTCGGCCGGTGCACCAGATTGGCAACCACCATCTTGTTCATCATGTCTGCGTGGGTGCCTCACCTACCGAGTACTGAGTACCGAGTACCTACTTCACCAGAGGCATCACCAGGCTCGACTGCGGTCGGTCCAGATGCACCACCGTCGCACCCGTGGGCTGCTGCAACACGAACTGATCATCGGTCAGGGGCTTATTAATGTCCACCTTCAGCATGTTCAGCGTGATGTCGTACTCCTCTTGCGGCCGGGAGATTTCAATGCGCGAGGGGAAACTGATCCCATCGAAATCCTTATATTTCGCATACCGGGCATCAGTGGCGACCGTGCCATCCTCACTGTAAATGAATTGCCGATGTGGCTTCAGATCCGTACGTCCAAATATGATCTTGCGCTCCAACCGCCACCCGTTCTCATGCTTCTGGATGACAGTGATTTCGTAATCTTCCTGCAGCACGCGATGTCCCTTCGCGTCGTGCAGGATCTCGTAGCCATTCTCCAACACTGCAATCTCGGAGTTCGGATCGATCCGGGGGATCAACAACGCCTCGTAAATATTATGCGGGCGAATGTTCTCCATGGGCTGGTCCGTGTTCAACGTCGCAATCTCGTTCTTCCCGATGACAAACCGGTTTTTCGGCGGGATCCATAGCTTGAAGTTCTGGCCGTCGCTCACCATGTCGAACGCCGTCGTACGCACGATCGGCATCAATCCCACCATGTGGAGCGCATCCGGCTTCCGCGCCAGGACATACCCGCGGATTTCCTTATAGTCGGTGACGTGGCCCTTCTTCATGCCCCCGACCGAGCTGTCGATGTCTACCGTGGCCTTCAGAGACTGGATGGAGTCGGCCTGATGGTTAATGCTGTCGATCAATCCCTGCTGAGAAGATTCTTTCAGCGGCACTTTCGAGTACTGGTCCTCGACGGGACGGGTGCGCAAAAAGACACCACACCCCGTAGTGAACAATGAGGCCAAGAATAACAACGCAATTCCAAAGGGCGACCGACGTCTCATGAAGGTATTAAGATGACCTCTCGAACATTTGAGTATACAAGGCTCAAAAGGGTTCAAAAGCAGTGTGGCTCACTTTCCACAGTGTCCTATTAACTCTACAGACACTAGTTCAGCGCCTGTTCCGCCATCATCCTTAAGCAAATCAACTACTTACTAAAGTCCGCCTCACGATCGGCAGCTTCACCGCTTCTCATCGTCGTCTAAACTTGGTCTGTCGTATCGTGAATGTCGTATCGTGAATATAGTGCGAAAGCTTCTCTGGCTAATACTGATCGTTGTACTGGGAACAGCAGGATGGCTCGCCTGGGCCCTGATCAACCCGGTCGAGCCCCCCGGGCAAACATTCGTCATGCTCCGCCCGGGATACTCCACGCACCGCATCGCCGCCGAACTCAAGAAAGCCGGCATCATCCGAAGCGAGAGGGCCTTCATTCTCTGGCACTACTACCATCACGGCCGTTCCCTCAAGGCCGGGGAATACCTGTTCGACAAGCCGTCGAACATTATTGAGATTCAGAAGCGCTTGCGCCGCGGCGACGTCTACTTCCACACGGTCGTCGTGCCCGAAGGCTTCACCATGTTCGACATCGCCCGCGCCATCGAAGACGCCGGCCTCGGCCCCGCCGACGAATTCCTGAAAGTCGCTCAGTCTGATACGTTTCTGATCGCCGATATTGCCTCAAATGCTCGCTCTCTCGAGGGCTACCTCTTCCCTGACACGTATCAGTTCTCCCGAATGATGACAATGAATGAAATGGCGGCCGCGATGGTCAAGCAGTTTCGCCAAGTCGGCCACCAGATCGGACTCGTGCCTATCTCAATGTCTCCTGAGGGTAAGGAGGAACTACCAACTTCTCCTGCCGAAATCCCGCCGCCTCCCAACGGGCCTCGAGCAGTGGACATTGAGCGCACAGTAATCATGGCCTCGATCGTCGAAAAAGAAACGGCGGTGCCCGAAGAGCGCCCCATGGTCGCCAGCGTCTACTACAACCGACTGGCCAAGAACATCGCCCTCGACGCCGATCCCAGCATCATTTACGCCGAACTTCTGGCAGGAACGTACCAGGGAGCCCTGCATCACGCCGACATGCAATACCACTCCCCCTACAACACATATCGAAACGCTGGCCTGCCCCCCGGCCCCATCGGCAACCCCGGGCGCAGTGCCCTCGAAGCCGCCATGCACCCCGCCCAAAGCGACTATTTCTATTTCGTCGCCGACGCCCAAGGCCACCACCGCTTTGCCCGCACCATGGAAGAACACAATAAAAACGTAGTGGCATATCGAAAGGCAATGAGCCGACACTAGGGACCTTTCGTCCAAGGATTATCTGACCTCGAAATATTTGCAGGAGGTAATTCGCAACATGCGGACCGGCAGTCGCTTACTGACTATTCCATTCATGGCGCTGATCTGCAGTTTCGTAGCGTCAGCCGCGCAAAAGCCGAAGGACGAGGTTGCCAATCTCCTAAGTAATTTCCCGGGATATCACCTGATGACATTGTCGGAGCGCACCCCTGACACAAGAGCATACATACTGCGGCATTTTCCTAACGACAATCCCAGCCTCGTTCATGCCGACTTTGACGGAGACGGCCATCCGGACTACGCACTGTTCCTGAAACACAATAAATCGCAGACCGCAAAGCTCGTTGTTTTACTCTGTCCCGAAAAAGATGCGTGCAAAAAAGTCTATGAAACGGTGGATACGACCGAATCCTCTGCCGAGGTATACCTCCGACCGGTCTCCGTCGGGTCCCATGTGTCTCAGACGGACGCGATAGTTACGAGAGACCGCCCGTCTCCCATAAAGCTTCGTTCTATTGGCCTTGAAGTGACATACTTCGAAAAGGCCGCGATTGTTTATTACTGGAACAAGAAACACATGAAAATTGAAGCGGTTCAAACCGAGGATTGAACACACGTCTATTCCGGACCGGAAGCCGGAAGCCGAAAGCCGGAAGCCTTCTTTGATTCCATCCACCCCTGTAGAATCAAAATCGCCGCCATCCGATCCACCGCTTTCCCACGCTTCTCGATCGACAGATCCGTCTCGCGCAGCAAACGATTCGCTTCCGCAGATGTCAGCCGCTCATCCCACAAATGCACCGGCAGCCGAAAGCGCTTGCGCAGTTCCTCTGCGAACACCATCATCTTCTCCGACTGGGTACCCTCCGCCCCACTCATCCGCAGCGGCAATCCGACGACAATCTCCCGCACGTCATATTCCTGAATTACCCGCTGCAGATGATCAAAGTCCCGCCGCTTGGTCGTGCGCTGCAAAGTCTCCAACCCTTGCGCAGTAATCCCCAGCGGGTCCGACACCGCGACCCCAATCCGCCGCGAGCCGACGTCCAGCCCCAAAATCCGCCCCTCCGGAAGCACGCGCCCACTACCGCCGTCGGCGGAGCGGCCGCGCTCCGGATCATCCAAGAATGAATCGTTGCGTTCAGAATCCACGGCCCGATTATAAGGGTAGCCACTCCGCCGTTTTGCCCAAGCCCTTCCCTGTGATTCCCCCGTGCCCTCGGTGGTTCAAGGTTTGCCGGCAGAGCATCGAACCCGCCCTCCTTGCTTTACCTCTTCCCCGGGAGTACCATGTAAATAGGCTTGTTTACGCTGTTCCCCTCGAACCGTCCGCTTTTTCTGGGTGCCTATACATGAGTGGTACGGACTTGAATTTCCACATCGGCGACAAGGTTGTCTATCCTAATCATGGCGTTGGGGTTATTGAGCAAATCAGCAGCCGCTCGATAGGTTCGACCATTGAGAAGTTTTACCTCCTGAACATCAAGGCCAGCAGCCTCAAAGTGATGGTCCCCTGCCAGAACGCGGGCAGCGTAGGCCTCCGCCGCGTGGTCCGCAACGGTGAGATTCAGAAGGTTCTGGACATTCTCTCCGTCAACGAAAACGGCAGCAACGGTGACTGGAAGGATCGCTTCAAGGAAAACTCCGACCGTATGCGCACCGGTTCATTGGTGGAAGTGGCCGGCGTCCTCAAGAGCCTGATCGCCCTCCACCAGGCCAAGCCGCTGTCTTTTCGTGAGAAGAAGATGCTGGAGCGCGCCCGCTATTTGATCGTCAGCGAACTCGCCATGGCCCGCAATTGCGAGGAATCCAAAGTCGAAGAAATCCTGACGGTCGCCTTGGCGAAGTGCAAACTCCGCTTCCCCGAAGCTTCAGAATTCCAAGCCTGATCGAATTCCTTCGTGAACCGGAGCCTGCCCTGAGCGAAGTCGAAGGGTGTCCTTCGGGTTGATGGTTTTGTCGGCGTGAAAGGAAAGTATTCACTCAGCTCGAGCCCGAAACCTCAGAATTCCAAGCGCACCAAGCTTTCCTTCGTGAACCTTCGTGTCCTTGGTGGTTAACGGTTTTGTCAGCGTGAAAGCAAAGTGTTCACTCCGCTCGAGCCCAAAACCTCAGAATTCCAAGCGCACCAAGACTTCCTTCGTGCGCCTTCGTGTCCTTAGTGGTTAACGGTTTTGTTGCCCTGAAAGCAGAATACTCACTCGGCACACTCCCGCGCCCGCTCCAGCAGCAAATTCCGTTCCCGCGCATTCCGCGTAATCGACGCCGCCGACTCGAACTCCTGCCGCGCCTCGCCCCGCCGCCCTAACTTCTTCAGCAAATCCCCCCGTACGCTGGGCAACAAATGATATTCCCGCAGCGCCGGATCCCCTCGCAGCCCATCCACCAACTCCAACGCAGCCGCCGCCCCATACGCCATCCCCACAGCCACTGCCCGGTTCAACTCCACAATCGGCGACGGAGTAACCTCCGCCAGTTCGGAATAAAGCCCCACGATCCGCGCCCAGTCCGTATCCTCCGGAGCACCAGCCCGCGCGTGACAAGCCGCAATTGCCGCCTGAATGGCATAAGGCCCTCGCATCCCCCCAAGCCTCTCCACGCGATCCAGCCCCGCCAGCCCCCGATGAATCAACAACTGATCCCACCGCGCCCGGTTCTGATCGAGCAACAGGATCGGCTCACCCGCAGGCCCCACTCGCGCTTTTGCCCGCGACGCCTGAATCTCCATCAACGCCACCAACCCGTGCACCTCCGCCTCATCCGGCACCAGCTCTGCCAGAATGCGCCCGAGCCTCAGCGCGTCCTCACACAGCGACGGCCTCAGCCAGTCGTCTCCCGAGGTCGCCGAGTACCCTTCATTGAAAATGAGGTAGAGAACCTGCAGAACGGATGACAACCGAGCCGTGAACTCCCGGCCGCGCGGAACTTCAAAGGGAACCTGCGCCTCAGCCAAGGTCTTCTTCGCCCGAACAATGCGTTGCGCAATCGTCGCCTCGGCTACCAGATACGCGCGCGCAATCTCGTCGGTCGTCAACCCGCCCAGCAGCCGCAACGTCAGCGCGACCCGCGCCTCCGTCGACAGCACCGGATGGCAGGCAATGAACACCAGCCGCAGCAAATCGTCGCCAATCGTGTCATCCATGGCCGCAG
This sequence comes from uncultured Acidobacteriaceae bacterium, assembly GCA_963731405.1. Lineage (GTDB taxonomy): Bacteria > Acidobacteriota > Terriglobia > Terriglobales > Acidobacteriaceae > Sulfotelmatobacter. The sequence goes on from CAVSVS010000026.1 coordinate 59,559, forward strand.
CAAGATCCGGCACCTGCATCTCCCGCTCTGCCATCTCGCGACCCAGGTCTTCGTGCTTGCGGTCGAGCAGCGTGCCTCGCCGGAGATAATCGATCGCTCGATGTTTCGCCGTGCCCATGAGCCAGGCTCCGGGATTCTCCGGAATCCCCGACTCCGGCCACCGCTCCAGAGCAACCACCAGCGCGTCCTGGGCCAGCTCTTCCGCCACGCCCACGTCGCGCACGATTCGAGTCAGCCCGGCAATAATGCGGGCCGACTCGATCCTCCACACTGCCTCAATCGCGCGATGTGTCTCGGTAGCCGTCACAGCTACCGATCACATCATGTTCAGCCTTTCAGCGCAACTTCCGCCCCGTGGGTCGTGCAGGGTGCGTCCGCGCCTTGTTCATAGATTTGCCGCAATTCGCACTCTCCTTCACCGACCACGCTTAGGAAGTCCTTAGCCAGCCTGATCGCTTCTTCTTTGGAATTCGCCTTCAGGATCGCGAACCCGCCCACCACTTCTTTGGACTCGGTAAATGGGCCGTCGGTCACACTCACTTTGCCGCTCGACCGCCGCACACGCGCGCCCAGCGCTGATGGCAAGCAGCCTTCTGTGCTCACCAGCCAACCGGCCTTCATCCCTTCTTCAATTAACCTGCCCATACTGGCCATTTCTTCTTGTGTGGGAGGGGTGTTTCGCTCAACCGACTTGTAAATGCTAAGGAATTTCATTGCAGTTCTCCTTTTCTCTTGGTGGATTAAGTTCAGCGCCGGGATTTCGCAGGTAGCCTAATCCCGCTCTCTATAATTACGTCGAATCACACTCTTCCGACTCGACAACGAAAATTCACCTAGCTCACTTTTTTCCCTGAATCTGTTCGCGCAACTTCTCATCCCGCTCCCTCAACTCTGGAGTGAAGTTTTCGCCCAGGTCCGCCGCCTCAAACACCGGACGGATTTCGATCTCGGTCCCTCCGTCAAACGGAGCCCGTTTCAGCCACTCCACCGCCTCATCCATCGACCGCACCTGCCACAACCAATACCCGGCAATCAGTTCCTTCGTCTCGGTGAATGGCCCGTCAATCACCGTGCGCTTGTCTCCCGAAAACTTCACCCGCTTGGCCTTCGACGTGGGATGCAACCCGTCGCCCGCCAGCATGACCCCAGCTTTCACCAACTGTTCGTTGTACTTCCCCATTTTGCTAAGGATTTCTGTGTCGGGAAGAACGCCAGCTTCTGATTCCTTGCTCGCCTTTACGATGACCATGACTCTCATTGTGATTTCTCCTTTGCTCGTTTTTGAGTTGGACTAGAACTCGGATTCCAACCTCTAAATGAACGTCGAACGACGAGCGGCAAAATCGACACTCCTTCACTTACTTTGAAATCTGCATCTCCCGAATCTTGGCCCCAACCCAGGCGCACGGAAATCCCGTAGCAATCAGCGCCAGCGGATACCAGTGCGGCCCGAGTTCCGTCTTATTCCACGTCACCACCACACCCACTGTGCCTACGATCGTTCCCACGACCGCTCCGATCATCGCGTGTCCCATCGGCCGGCTCGGTGCCAGCCGCGCCGTAACGTAGCTGCCAATAATGGCGTAAATCGTGCGATAGATCGTGGCCAACGCGAACAGCCCGTCCGACATTCCCTGCCCTAGCGGTGGGAAGATATGCAGGAAGTGCATCACGGCGTCAGTTCCCAGCGAAAGAACCACTACCACGATGAATCCAGCCACCACTGCCCAAATACTTCGCCCCAACCCTCGCGGACGCGCCACGTTTTGCACCATCGGAGTCGTTCCCTGATTCCCCATTTCATCCTCCTCTTATGATGATCCAGTCAGAATCTCTGTCCACCCTCTGTGTCCCCTGTGTCCTCCGTGGTTAAAGACTTTCAAACCATCGGGGACAGAAAAAACGCACAAACCTCACAGCAGACGTGCATGAGCCCCATCTTCCTAGCAGTTTAGCCACAAGCAGCGAGTTCCTCCACCGACATGGCGATGCTGGGATCGCAAAATCGACATGCCAGAAATCTGTTCTCTCAGGAAAATCGGAAGCCCGAAGCCCGAAGCCGGAAGCCGAAAGCCCAGCGTATAATGTCCTGAGCCCGGCCGTAACCTCATGACAGACGCCATCAAACGAAAATTGCAGGAAGAGATCAACGCGCTCGAACATGAGCTGATTCACGAGCTTCCTAAAGAGATCAAGAAGGCTGCCGCGCTCGGCGACCTCAGCGAGAATGCCGAATATCACATGGCCAAGCAGCGCCAGGAATTCGTCAAGGCGCGCGTCCGCCAGCTCGGCAAGCGCCTCGCCGATCTGTCCATGGTCAACATGAACAACATCCCCCACGACAAAGTGGGCCTCGGTTCCACCGTCAAGGTTTTCGACAACACCAAGAACGAAGAAATGCAATACAAGCTGGTGACCAGCGAAGAGTCCGATGTAGCAACAGGAAAGATTTCGACGACATCGCCCATCGGCCGCGCGCTGCTGAATAAGAAAGTAGGGGACGAAGTCATCGTCGTCTCCCCCAACGGCAAGCGCGAATTAGAAATCCTAAGCCTCAGCACCATCCACGACGAAATCGCCGACGAACCGAAAGAGGCAGGCGCCTAAAAGCTCGCAAGAACTTCATGGACCACACAGGACAAGAAATCTCATCGAGGCAAGTTTACGAAGCTTTTCCTTCGTGTACCTTAGTGTCCTTCGTGGTCAACGCTCTTCGGCCGGCAGCAAGGATCCCCCGATGAGCGCCTCCTGGACCTCCGCTTTTGGCCGCGCCTGCGGAGTCCTCCTCGACACCATCGTTCGCTGGCTCGCCCTCTCGCGCATCAATCCCAACGTGCTCACTTTCATGGGATTGGTCGTCAACACCTGGGCCGCCATCCTCTTCGGCTCCGCCAACGCCAGCAATCAGCGGCGCATGTTCTTCTACGCCGGATTGGTCATCATCTTCTCCGGCTTCTTCGATCTGGTCGACGGACAAGTCGCCCGCGCCACCAACCGCGTCACCCGCTTCGGAGCCTTCTTCGACTCCGTGGTCGACCGCTACAGCGACGCCAGCCAGTTCCTCGGACTGCTCGTCTTCTTCGCCCGCGGCGGACGCTTCTTCTACGTAGTCCTCACCGCCTTCGTCATGATCAGCGCCATCATGGTCAGCTACACCAGAGCCAGAGCCGAATCCCTGATCGGCTCCTGCCGCGTCGGTTTCATGGAACGCCCCGAACGCCTGGTCCTGGTAATCCTCGGAGCCCTCTTCAACCGCATGGCCCCAGTGTTATGGGTGATCGCCGTCCTAAGCACAATCACGGTAATCCACCGCATGCGCTACACCTGGACCAGAACCCAAGACCCGCCCGTGGCGTTAACCCCGAACCAAGCGGCCTAGTCGGCTCGTGTTGGGACGGACGCATTTCGTCCGTCCAGCGAAGCGCAGCTAGCGCACCGTCACAACCCTGCACCCCCAAATCCCGCCCGTGCCGCAATCTCCCGAAATTGCGCATCGCCCCGCATCGCGTCCCACTTGTAATCCAGCAAGAACGGCATATGCACATCACGCTCTTCCAAAGCCGTCCCCAGCCACTGAAGCGCGGTTTCGTGCTCCCCTAGTCCCGCAAACACCAGCGCAAAGTTATAAGGGGGCACGTACCGTTCCTTCTTCCGCTCCATCATCTGCTGAATGTATCCTTCCGCCTTGCCCCGGTCCCCCGCGACCGCATGTACATACCCCGCGATTGATAATGCCTCCGAATTCCCACCTGAAAACTGTCCTGCAAGATCGCACGCTGCCAGCGCCTCCGAGTGCATGCCCAGCTTCTCGTAAACCTTCGCCGCACAGATCTGCCCGATCCAGAATCGCGGTTCCATGCCCAAGGTTGTGTTGAATTGTTCCACCGACTCCGCATTCCGCCCAGCGTGATAAAGAAACTGCCCGCGCATCGCGCCCACAAATAGAGACAGTGGATCAAGCACCATCGCTTGTTGTATCGCCGCCATGGCCTCGTCGTATCGTCCAGTATTCGATAACACGTGAGCCAGATAGACATGGGCGAGCGAATAGTTTTCGTTCAGTTGGATGGCCTTTCGAGCCGCCAACTCCGCTCCTTTGTAGTCCCAGTCAAACCAGAATTTGATCGATGAGTCCGAAGTATGGGCTTCCGCAGATCCAGGATCCAGGCGAAGCGCCTGGGCGATCGCACTCTTTGCTCTTGAAGACACCTCTTTCGTCGCGATGTCGCCTGAGAGCGTAAACACCATAAGCGCATCGGCCAGCCCGCAGTGCGCGAGAACAAACGAGGGATCCCGCTCTCTTGCCTGCTGAAAATACGCTACGGCTTTCTGCGCATCGACGAGGTTGAATCTCGCGTAGTGATAGCGCCCTCGCAGATACTGATCGTGCGCTTCCGCATCCCGCGGCGCATTTCGAGTGAGCTGATGCTTCTCCTCCGCCATCAACTTCAACTTCACCTGATCCGCTATCGCCGCCCCGATTTCTCCGTGGATGTCGAGAATCCCGGGCATCTGACGGTCGTAATTTTCCGCCCACAAGTGGATCTGGTCCTGCACTCGAATTAACTGCGCCGTGATCCGAACCCGCTCCCCATCCCGCCGCACGCTCCCCTCAAGCACGTAATCCACACCCAGTTCGTGCCCGATCTGCGCCACCGACTTGTCCGTCTGCTTGTAGGCCATCGATGAAGTTCGCGCGATCACGCCCAACTGGCGCGGAGACATCTGCCCCAATCGCATGATCGTCTCTTCACTCAAACCATCGCTGAAATATTCTTGCGCCGGATCACCGCTCAAATTTTCAAACGGAAGAATTGCGAGCATGATGCGCGCCCGCTCGATCGGCGCCAGCTCGACAACAGGGGCGACGACCATCTGCTCCTTGAAGCGATATCCCTTGCCGAGCACGGTCTCGACGTACTGTGGATGCCCGGCATCGTCGCCGAGAGCATTGCGGATCTTTCGGATCGCGGTATTAATGCTGTTATCCGTGTCGAAGTAAAGATTCTTCCCCCAAAGTCGCTCAATGATTTCTTCGCGACTGATCAGCTTGCCCTTTTCCCGCACCAGCAGGATGAGCAGATCCATCGGAATACGTTCCAATCGCACAGCTTTCCCGGCGCGCGTGAGTGCGTACTGGTCAGCATCCAGGACGAACGGTCCGAATTGCACCCTCTCTGACGACATCCCCACAACGCCCCAAGTGGCTTGCGACATTCTACGGCCTTGCCATTGATTTTTGGCTAGGGTCCTACAGGCAATCTACAGATGCCCTCCATTGTCTCCCACGGGGTTCGGCCGCAAGATACCTCATCACTTGGGCGGGCACCGAGCCTCCCAAGAAAAAACTGGGGGCACTATGAAATCTCGCATCTCTCTCTTGCTCTTAACTCTTGCTTTGGCTGCGTCGTCAACCTTGACGGCCCACGCCGGTTGCACCAACGCCACCATCCAAGGCACCTACGCCTTCACCATCCACGGGACCATTCTTAACCAAGACGGCTCCACGCTTCTTATCGACGGCCTCGCCAAAACTACCTTTGATGGCAAAGGAAACCTGACGCAACTCGACGCGGTCGCCGTCAACGGAAACGTCGCGCCGGGATGGACCTCGAACACCGGAACCTACTCGGTGAACCCGGACTGCACCGGAACCTTCACCGTCACCAACGGCACTCAACCACAGGTCCACCTTCAAATGATCGTCGCCCACTCCGGCAACACGATCCACGACATGGTGACCGATCCAGGTTTCGCCACCACCGCCGAAGCCGAGCGCGTCGGCGTTCCTAGACGGTAAGGACTACAGCATCCCACTCCCTCCACTTGTCATCCTGAGGCGCCGTCCTTTGGCGCCGAAGGACCTATGCAAGCTGGCGGCGCCGAAGCTGCCGACAAATCCATAGATCCTTCGGCTCTCAAAAAGCCAGGGCCTCAGGATGACAAACCCAAAGAAACTCCGTGTCCTCTATGTCCTCTGTGGTGAAAGAACTTAACCTCTTCCTCGCCTTCGGAATTTGCGATTTCCACACCCGGCTGTGACATCTGACCTTGCCCTCGAAACCCAAACGTCAACTCCCATGCTTTCAATATTTTGCCCGCAAAATATTGAGCCCCATAGACTTGTGCGAAATTTTCTCCTAACTCGATGATTCCAGTAGACCGAAGGGGAGGGGAGGGTGCTCATGGCCGGGATCGAAAATCGGTCCGTCGTAAACCGAAACTGAGTACTGCGTACTGAGTACCGAGTACTGAATACTCTTCCTGCTATCCTATCCAGTCGCATCGCCAATTCTGGGGGCACTTCTTGCCAACCGATCCCGTTCTAGTCGTTCACGGCGGCGCGTGGGCCATGCCCGACGACATGGTCGACGCCCACATCCACGGCGTGACCAATGCGCTGGCTGCGGGATGGCGCGTGCTCGATCGCGGAGGCTCTGCTCTCGATGCCGTCGAGGAAGCGGTCGTCATCATGGAAGACGACGAGACCTTCGACGCCGGTCGAGGGAGCTTTTTGAATCGAGACGGAAAAGTCCAGCTCGACGCCCTCATCATGGATGGCGCAACTCTCCGCGCCGGAGGCGTGGGATGCGTCGAGCGCCTGCGCAATCCGGTGCGCGCCGCGCGCAAGATTCTCAGCGAGAGTCCGCACGTCTACTTCGTCGGTGAAGGTGCCGAGAGGTTCGCCGCCGAGCACGGCGTTGCACTCTGCAAGAATGAAGACCTGATCATCCCGCGCGAAGTCGAGCGCCTCCGCGAGTACAAGGCCGAAGCCGCACGGCGTCCTTCGTCGCAACATGGCAACGATCTGTTCGCGCCGACCTCTGACGATGTGACGATCTCGCACGACACCGTCGGCGCAGTCGCTCTGGACCGCGACGGCAACATCGCCGCCGCAACCTCGACTGGAGGCACGTTGAACAAGGCTCCCGGACGCCTCGGCGATTCGTCGCTCATCGGCTGCGGCTGCTACGCGAACAATGAGAGCGCCGCCGTCTCCACCACTGGATGGGGCGAACCAATCATGAAGCTGGTATTAGCCAAGTGGACCGCCGACCGCATTCAGGCCGGCAATCTGCCTGAGTGGTCCGCGCTGGAAGCGATGAACTACCTGAAGCAGCGCCTGAACGGCCACGGTGGCATCATCGTGCTGAATCCGCAAGGCCACATCGGCATCGCGCACAACACCCCGCGCATGGCCTGGGCCTACAAGACTCGCCACAAAGAAGAAGGCGGCATCGAGCGCAGCGCTCCCTGATATTCGGATCGCTGCACGCCATGCCGGCGAAGTGTCGCTAGAAGGTCCGACCTATTCCACAGTGAAGGTCGTCGTGCTCGTGCCAGTTCCTCCTGGGGTTGTGATCGAGATCTTGCCGGTGACTGCCCCTGTCGGCACAGTCGCGGTGACCTGCGTGTTCGAGTTGACGGTGAAGCTTGCCGCCTTGCCGGAGAACTTTACCGCCGTTGCGCCCGTGAAGCTCGTCCCCGTGATCACGACCGGCGTTCCGACCGGACCGCTGGTGGGCGTGAAGCTGGTGATGCTCGGCACGATCTTGAATTTCGCCGGCGAGAGCTGATTCCCTCCCGGCTCCTTCACGGTGATGATTCCGTTCTTGGCTCCGAGAGCGGGTTTCGCATTGATGAAGCCGTTGCCCGAAATCGTGAACGTGCCCGGTCCGGTACCGAACATCACCTGAGTTGCGGTAGTGAGATTCTGTCCCAGGATTCCAACTGTCTGGCCGACTTTCGCCGCGTTGAATCCAACCGGAACCACGAACGTGCCCAAGCCAGCATCGAGGCTGTAGAGGACGCCGTCATTGTGCGCGCCGCCGGCATTGGTCAGGCCGTAAATCTTTCCATTGGTGTGCAGCAAAGGCTGCGAGTTTGGAGTGGAGCCGTGCGTGACGTCGAAGCTGTGGATCACGGCGAACGAGCTGCCATCCGTCTTGATCTTGAAGATGGTGCCGCCCAACGCGGTTCCTCCACCCGACGTGACCCCGTACAGGAAGCCGTCACTGCCCTGCACTAGTCCAGTATTGGGAGTGATGCCATTGGCTCTTGTATTTGTGTCGAAGTTGTGGAGCACGGTGTAAACGCCCGCTGAAGTAACCTTGTAGACGACGCCAGAGCTCAGACTGCCGCCGGTCGAGGCCGTGCCGTAGAAGTTGCCATCGCTCGCTTGCAGGACTGGCCCGAAGGGCACAGCTCCCGTGGGATCGTTAAAGCTGAAGATGGTTTTCAGCACGCCGCTGCTGGTCACGGAAAAGAACGAGCCGCGATTGAATGTTCCACCCACCTGCGTGACACCATAAAACTTTCCGTCCTGAGCCAGGAAGAGAGGGCCGTCGCATTCCAGGCCCAACGTCACCAGCACGGTATACACGCCCGCGGTGGTCACTTTGTAGACTCTGGAATTGCTGCCGGTAAGATTCGTGCCGTAGAGTTTGCCGTCATTTCCCGTCACGGGGGAGTTGTGGGGAAATCCTCCGTCGGTGGCGCTGTTGAAGTTGTAGATGGTGGTGAGCGTTCCGGAAGGAGTGATTTTGAAAATGGTTCCGCCCGAATGCGATCCGCCACCGGCAGTGGTGCCATAGAAGTTGCCGTCGGTTCCCAGGCTCAGGCCGCCTTCGGGTGAGAAGCCATCGGTGACATTGAAGTCGTGCAAGACAGTGATGGTTCCATCGAGGGCCATCTTGAAAACGTTGCCGCGCCCGTTCGCGCCTCCGAAGAGCGACGTTCCGTACAAGTTGCCATCACGCCCCTGCGCGAGAACACCCGGAGTCGTTGAGCAACAACCGTGAGCGGTGCCATCGAAATCGAACAGGTCCGTAAACACCTGCGCCTGCAGGATGGATGGAACGACGGTGAGGGCAAGGACCAACAGGAAAAAACGAGAGTGGGACAGGATGCGGCACATGTTCAGCTCCTGGAAGGCAAGTCTGCCTCGATTGCAAGGATGTGGACGAAAACTTCAGAACCGGGGGGCACCAAGCTGATCCGAAATCTGGACCCTAGAACAGATTTGGCGGATCAACGACCGACATACATCTGGACTGCGAAGTCATGATCGATCAGTCCGCAAGAAGGAAGTATCTTTCTCGCGGCTCAAGATCGTCCCGAAATCGCTGCGGAAGTATGCCCCGTTCCCCCGCGCTGGTCAATGTTTATGCGGTCATTGGGCGGTAAGTTTTTGGCGAGGACGCAGAATCCATTGGCAATCAAGCACTTGGCCCCGACACGATTTTGCAATCGATAGAGTCTATAGACTCTATCGGGTTGCAAATATGTGTCGATTCCCTAACGCGCAGGCACGTCTAGGGTCTCTTACGGATCGCGCCGAGCCACGGCATGCCGAGAGCTCCTCGATGCGTCTCGATCATGATGGAGTCGTTAGTTTGAAATTGCCCGTACACCTTGTACGTGACCTGCAGCTCTTCCGAAGAATGCTTTGGCCGCCATGAGGGCACTTGAAGATAGTACGAATTGCCCTTGCCATGCCGCAGGAACTTGGCGGTAATTACCACGGGATGAGACTCGACCGGGAAACGATCGAGCGCGCCATTTGCGAATACAGCAGCTGCAATGCACAAAGGGGCGAGCGCAGCCCATGTGGTCATTGGAAAAAACGAGCTTATGTCAATTCCGCGCTTTTGCTTTTTCTGAACGTAGCTGACCAAAAATACGCTTGGCAGAAACAGAAGGAACGCAAGCAGGGCGAACGAACGCCGGTCGAGAGGAGGATAGATCAGCGAGCCGATCAGGGTTCCTATCACACCCGCGAATGGGGCGAGAGGCAGCCAGCGATTCATCCGATAACGGCGTTTGCCGAAGTCGCGTGGCTCGGCCAGCAGACCGTTGCCTTGATCGATACCAATATCCTTCACGTCGTGTTGTATATCACGACGTAGAACCTGCTGGAGGCAAACAGTCAGGTATCGTGATTACCATGGTTCGCGGTAATCCGCGTTACAACCAGCCCTTGGTTCGCGCGATTCTTGCGGCTTCCACGCGGTTGCTGGCGCCCAGTTTGCTGATCGCTTCAGAAAGGTAATTTCGCACCGTGCCGTCGGAGAGGCCTAACTCCCCGGCAATGTCGCCGCTCGCCATGCCTTCCCCAGCCAACCGCAGCACCTGGCGCTCGCGATCGGTGAGAGGATCCATTTCGCCCCAGGCTTCAGTCGCGAGTTCGGGATGAATCACGCGCAATCCTTGATGCACCCGGCGTACCGCATCCGCGAGCTCTTCGGCGCGCATGTCTTTTAGCAAATATCCAGAAGCTCCCGATTCAAGAGCGCGGCGCAGATAACCGGAGCGCGCAAACGTGGTGACGATGACAACGCGGGTACCGGTGCGGCGACGTTTCAATTCCGCGGCCACGTCGAGTCCGCTCATGTGCGGCATCTCAATGTCGGTGATGAAAACGTCGGGCTTGTGCGCGAGAACTGCTTCAAGAGCATCCCTGCCGTTGCCCGCTTTCGCGACGACCGAAATATCACCTTCGATTTCGAGCAAGGCGGCGAGCGCTCCGAGGACCATCCCCTGATCTTCGGCGAGAACAACTCGGATAGTCTTGCGGTTTGTGGCGGTGTCTTTAGCGGGAGGGTTCAAGTTGGGGACCTGGATTGGGTTCGATCATTTTTTCTCGGGCGGCGTCCTTCGCTCTAGTTTCTTTCAGAGGCAACGTGATCGTAAGAGTGGTGCCGGATTTATTGCGACGCTCCAAAGTACCACCGAGCATCTCGACCCGCTCGCGCATGCCGCGCAAGCCATTGCCTTCCACGGTGGAAAAGCCCTGACCATCATCGGCGATTTCAAGACGGCACGAGCCATTTTGCTGCTCGATGCGCAAGCGGCAGTGAGTGGCGCGGGCGTGGCGCACAACATTGGTTACACCTTCGCGGACCGCAAGAGAGAGAACGCTCTCCAGCAAGGCAGGGAGTTGCATGCTGGTGGCGGCATCGCATTGCACGGTCATGCCTGCCGTTTCCAGAGTTGACTTGGCTTGCGCAAGTTCGGCCACCAAGCCTTTGGTGCGGTATCCGCGGATCGCGTCGCGCACATCCGAGAGCGCCTGTCGCGAAATCTCCTCGACTTCGCGAATTTCCTTTCCCGCGCGTTGCGGATCGCGATCGATCAGCTTGCCGGCGAGTTCTGATTTCAACGTAATCACCGACAGCGTATGTCCCAATACGTCATGCAGATCACGCGCAATGCGCTCGCGCTCGGCAAGCTTGGCCAGGTGCTCGATTTCTTCATTGGCTTTTCGCAACTTGCGGTTCATGCGGTTGCGCTCAGCGAAGAACGTGTTTCCCGCTCCGATGATCACTGGAAAAAGCGCCGAGTAGAACATCGTCCAGCCATTGCTGCGCAGTAGCAGACTTTCAATGCCACCGATGGCTCCGACGGTTGCCAAGCCGATGACGGCGCCTTTCTTGGAAGGAACGCAGAAGGGCAGCATGGCTGCAGCGAAAATGAAAAATGTACAGGCACCCGGGTTGAACGGCAGAAAAAACATCCCGAGCACCACCATCCCGGCAATATGTAGACGCGATCTCGGGCTCTCCAGGGCAAACAGTCCGAAGTAAAGGAGGAGAAAAACTAAGGCGCCCGCAATATCCAAGCTCCAGATTCGGAGACTGGCATGACTCATGACCGGATCGATGAAGAAGAATCCGAGGTAGATAACCCAAAGAATAGGGCTCCATCCGTGGTCTTTATCCTTGAGTATGGCCTGCCAGGATTTCAGCTTCCAAGGGCTGCCTCCCGAAGTTTCGTCGCGATCGAATGACATTAACGGCATAGTTATATTTTCGCCCCGGTTGTCAATTTCGGCCACTCCGCAGGATGGGTTGGGCTGCGTACCATACCAGCACGGCTGCCGGAACGAGCAGGCTCAACCATTTTTCGCCGCCGTACAGAGCCAACATCCCGAGGAGAATCAAGGCTACGGTCGAGCCCATCGATTTTTTGGAATTTGCGCTCATAGTTCGATGCCTCAGGGGCTAAAGCCCGATCATGCGTTTGGCCGTGGGCGGTGCGGCTGAAGCCACACCCTACCCAAAAATCCTTGCCCATCCAAAGCCTTCCCAAGTCTGGCCGCAATCTTCCCTAAGTCTAGCCGTACATTTTTTCCTGGTCGCGCTGGAATCCGATGCGGGCGACGCCCAGGCAAATCATCGTGAACGCCGCCAATACTTCCCAGTGGGCAGCGTTTGATTCGTGGCGTCCGGCGCCTACGATGCCCAACGCGAGTTGCGACAGGTGGTAGGGCGGCAGCGCCAGCGCGATCTGGCGCACGATTTTCGGCAGAAACATGAAGGGTACCCACAGTCCGCTGCAGAAGGACATGGGCAGATAAATCAAGTTGATGGTTGCGGGCGCGGAGTTCGGTCCGGTGAAGTATCCGAGCGCCAACCCCATGGCTGAAAACGGCAGCGAGCCGGTGGCCAGAGTCCCCAACAGTTGGGCGAACTCTCCGAGAGGCATACGCACACCGCCGAAACCAATGCCGAGCGCGAACAGCGCGAGCACGATGAAGGTGCTGAAGATCATGCTGGTAAGAACTTTGGCGACGAAGTATGCGAATGGCGGCATCGGGCTGGCGCGTTTTACCTGGAGCCATCCCAGGCCGCGATCCGAAGCCAGTCCGGCCGCGGTCCCAAATAATGAAGCACCCATCACGCCAAACGTTCCGTAAGTTGCGATCAGATAGGTCGGCACCCCGGTTCCGCCAATCGCCTCTTTGGCGTTCAGCACCAGTCCGAACAGCACGTAGAACATGATCGGAAAACTGAGGACCGACGCCGTATACATACGCAGCCGGAGGTTCTTCAGGAACTCGTACTTCGCTTCCTTTAAGTAGACCTTCGCAGTGTCCCGTGGCGAGCGCTGAATTTGCGTGTTGCTCAATACCACCGTTGCCGTGCTCATCGTGATTCCTCCGCTGCGTCAAAAAATCTTCGAGATGTGGCTGCTAGTTCTGAGAGTTGCCGTTCGTTCCGGTATCTTGCGTCAGTGCCAGGAACGCTTCTTCCAAACCTGCGCTGGTAACTTCGAGTGCGGAGAGCCCAGCATCCATGCTGAGCAGTTCTCGCAGAACCGATTCTGCTTCGATCACGTGAAGTTCAACCGCCTCGCGATCTTCCTTCACGTCGCTAACACCCGGAATTCGGCGCAGAACATTGAGGCTCAGACTGGTGATGCAGCGAATCCGCTTGCCGGCGGTTTTCGCCTTGATTTCCGCGGGCGTGCCTTGGGCCACAATCTCGCCCTGATTGATGACTGCGACGCGGTCTGCCAGGGCGTCGGCTTCCTGCAGGTAGTGCGTGGTAAGCAGCACAGTCTTGCCGCGGCCGACCATGCGGCGAATCTCATCCCACAACATGCGCCGCGACTCCACATCGAGTCCGACAGTGGGTTCATCGAGAAAAAGCATGTCGGGGTCGCCGCAAATGGAGAGGGCAAACAATACGCGTTGTTTCTGGCCTCCGGAGAGATCGCCAAACTTGCGATCCTGCAATTTCTCAAGACCCGCGGCCGCGATCACCTCTGCGAGCGCCATCGGTTTCTGGTAGTAAGCGGAGAATAAGTCGATGTGCTCGCGGACGCGCAGCGTTTCGGGAACTCGGCCGACTTGCAACATGGCGCCGGTCCTCATCCGGTTTTCAGGATTCGTGGGGTCCCCGCCGAAAACGCGGACGCGCCCCGAATTGGGCTGTAACAATCCCAGAAGCAACTTGACGGCGGTCGTTTTGCCCGCGCCGTTCGGACCGAGCAGCGCTACTAACTCGCCGGCGCGCACCCGAAAGTCGACACTACGCAGCGCCTTTACGCTTCCGTAATTCTTGTTCACGCCTTCGAGGCTGGCGACGACAAGATTGGAAGTCGCTGTCTCCGCGCGCCGAGTCCGTTCGATGGTTGCGAGCATTTTCAATCCTCCCGGCGTGGATGACGCCGTCCGGCGGAAATCGTGCTTCTTGCTCCCGCTCAGTGATTGCATCATCGTGGAAGCACGACGCTCGCGCCAGTGCCATCCATCACGCGGCGGGCGTGACAAATGTCATCCTCGATTTCTGGGATCGGATGGCAGAGGTGAGCAACTGCGAGCAGGAATGATGTGAGGAAAAGGTTTGTCGTACCCGCAAGCCGCTTGTTACGAATTCCGAACAGACACGGGAAATCCACATTGCGAACCGGAGGCTTGATCTTGGCGGTTCCCGACAGTCGGTCCGCGAGTTTCCGCGCCGAACAAGGGTTCCAGCATGTCCGGATTTCGTAACAGAGTAACGAAGAGCAATTTTTTGCACAAATCCTTCGTCACAACGTCACTTGGCTTTGATATGATTCCCCCACTTTTGTTTGGAGGCGCAAGCTATGCTACCGGCGGGAAAAAGCCTTCGGACGCTGCGTGAGAAACTCGGGCTCACCATGCGCGATGTGGAGAACTCGAGTGCGCGCGTTGCCGACAAGTATCGCAACGAAGAGTTTTCCATCCCTCCGAGTCGTCTTTCCGATATCGAAACCAAAGGCATTCTGCCAAGCATTTTTCGGCTCTACACGTTGTCGGTGATTTACCGCCGTGATTTTCGTGAGTTGATGTCATGGTACGGCGTGGACCTGAATAACCTGCCCGCCGATTTTGGATTGGTGTCGCCTCCGAAATCACATTATTCCGACGCGCTTGCTGGCGTGTCGTCGGTGCAAGTTCCCGTGCGCATGGATCCGGGCTTTGACGAACGGCGCACCAGCAACCTGGGGCGCATGGTCGAGCAGTGGGGAGTCGTACCCCTTTCCTACCTCGCGCAATTTGCCAAGACCGATTTCACTTACGGTTACGTCGGAACACAGGATTTCACGATGTATCCCATCCTGCCTCCTGGCAGTTTTATCCAGGTCGATGAATCCAGAAACAAAGTACTGGAAGGCTGCTGGCGGTCGGAGTACGAACGTCCCATTTATTTTGTGGAAACCCGCGAAGGCCATACCTGCTGCTGGTGCAGCATGCGCCGCGAAGAAGTGATTCTGCAACCGCATCCGTTGTCTCCGGTTCCGGTCCGCATCTTGCGCCATCCCCAGGAAGCCGAGGTTCTCGGCCAGGTCGTGGGGGTGGCTATGAAGTTGACCGAGTGGCACGCGCTCGATTCTTTTCCAGGGTCGAAAGGGCCAGCAGTACTGAATTAAGGTGAGTTGCGGCGGCGGAGTCCTGGCGCTCACCGGGCAGCAAGTCTTCGAAACGATCGCGCATTCCCTCGATGTAGAGCTTCGCGTCGAGCCCGGTCCCGCGGCTCGATTCCTGCAAATCCTCCAGCAACGATTCCATTGGCGTTCGTAAAATTCCCGTCACAATTTCGGTGTGGGCCGTTCGCAATGCACGCTCGGCCGATTCAGCCCCGTGAACCAGTTCCATCCCCCAATGTTCATAGCGACCCTGGGCACGCCGCAGCGAAGCCACATAGGCCAACTTGCCCAGCAGGCCAGACACGGCCGCCAGCGTGGTTTCTTTGACGTCCTGTAGAGCAGATTTCAGGGTCATCTTGTTACGAATTCCGAACGCTCAAAGGTTTCTGAACCTATTGCGATTGCCCTCTCGCCCGTGAAATTATCACCGTCCACTTCACATTCACAAGGAGAAAACCATCGTGAAACGTGCCTTGCTCGTTCTTGGTGCAGCCGTACTCTTTCTAAACACGTTAGTGATTCCAACCCTTCTCCATGCAGATGGCGGCGCAACCACCACCAATTGTGGCAGGGTTTTGTGTAAGCCATAACATAAAACCCCTGTTCTTACGAAAACGGAACAAAAGTGACCAGTGTATTGCTGCATGCAGCAAGTCGCGGTATAGTGCCCGCTGATCTATCCATGCTGCAGGCCCATTCATTACTCTGGCATTACCTTTGGGTTGCCCCCAATGTCTTGCTGTTTGTCCTGGCGTTCGTGCTTTGGAAGCGCGGCCTGGCCAAGCGCTTCCGCGTTCTTTTTGTCTTCGCCATCCTGAGCGCCGTTTCGGAACTTGCGGTGTACCTGGCGGATGTAACGCCGTGGGTTACGCCGAAGCTGTTCTGGCGCATCGACTGGGCCAGTGTGCTCATCGAGGGCACCCTGAAGTTTGTGCTGATCGGGGAAATATTCGCGCAGGTTTTCGGTTCTTACGAATCGTTAGCCCGACTCGGCAAACTCCTGATACGCGCCATTGGCGTCGTGCTGGTCCTGACGGCCGCGGTAGCAGCGGCCTATGCCCCGCAGGACAGCCTTTTTGGAATCGTCTCGGGCGCCCACTTGCTCGAGCAAACGACATATCTGATCGAGTGTGGACTACTCGTCTTCATTTTCCTATTTGCAGCGTACTTCCGGCTAAGACCTGCACGTCTTGTTTTCGGCATCGCTCTCGGTCTTGCAATTTCCGCTTGCGTTCACCTTGCGACTTGGGGAATCGCGGCGAACGGGGGGCTGCCGCCTTCCCGACGCGTCATTCTCGATTTCCTGAACATGGGCACCTACCACGTCAGCGTCTTGGTCTGGTTTTATTACGTACTCGTTCCTGGGCCCGCCCCTGTGCACGCCGCCATGCCACTGCCTGAAAACAATCTCGATGTTTGGAACCGCGAATTGGAGCGTCTCGTTCACCAATGACTTTGGCAATCATTCTCGCCGTCGCCGCCGCGCTCGCACTCGTATTTATCTTGAGCGTCACTGTGTCACGCAGCTTGCAGATTTCCCAGGGCACGAGTCTCGCTGCCCGGATTCAGCCCATTGACGTGGAGGCCTTCCGCAATCTGATCGATCCCGCAGAAGATGAATATCTGCGGCGCCGTTTGACGGCGGGGGAGTTCCGTCGAGTGCAAAGGCAAAGATTGCACGCGATGGCCGCCTATGTGCAGACCGCGGGAAGAAATGCCGCCGTTCTGATCCTCCTCGCCCAAGAAGCGTTGACTGCCAGCGATTCCCAGACCGCTGAAGCTGCGCGTCGATTCATAGACAATGCACTATTGCTGCGGCGCAATGCGGCTTTCGTTCTCTTCAGGATTTATCTTGCACTCGCTTGGCCGAATTCCGGACTGGCGCCGGTTTCGATTCTTCGCAGCTACGAACAATTGAACGGGTCGGCCATGCTGCTGGGCCGGTTGCAGAATCCCACTGCCCCGGTGCGCATTTCGGTTACCTTGTAATCCTCGGCGCAGGTGCGTGCAGCAAAACATGGGGTCGCCGTTTTACCCTCCATCCTCATGCTGCGTTCAAGAAATTTGACGGCAGTGAAATCCACACCGCGGTTCCCTATTCCTTACTTGTTTTCGCGTACCGTTCTGTTATAAAAACCACCGGGGCAAGCGTTCCAAACCTTTTCGTGAAAACATCGGCAATCTGCCGTGGGAGCCGTTCCCGCCGTCTGCTCGCCTATGCGAGCCCAAGGGAGAACCTTATGATCCGCACCGTAAGAGCTGTGCTTGTGGCGTGCTTTGTCTTGTTGCTCGCGACCGTTTGCTTGGGCCAGGGAGGCGTTGCCACCGGCGACTTGCACGTGACCGTGAAAGATCCGAGTGGAAACGTTGTTGCGAATGCAACCGTCACCGTGCAGGATGCCGCCAAGGGCGTGGAGCGAATCGCGGTGAGCGATGGTCAGGGCGGCTACAGTGCTCGACTGCTTCCCCCGGGCACCTATTCGGTCTCGGTCAACGTGGCGGGATTCACCCGGGTTGAGAACACCGGGGTTTCCGTCACAGTCGGTGCACTCGTGGAACTTCCGGTCGCGCTCACGATCTCGACGAGCAAGGAAGTCGTCGAAGTCACTTCACAAACGGAATTGGTGGAGACCTCGCGCTCCTCGACGACCGACACCATTGGGCAACGGCGCATCGATAATCTTCCGATCAATGGACGCAACTACATCAACTTCACGCTGACCGATTCGCAGATCGTGCGTGACAATGCGCCCAATACCGGCGCTGCGCCTACTTCCGGCTTGAATATGAGTGGCCAGCGTGCGCGTTCGAACCTGGTGAACGTGGATGGCGCCGACGCCACCGACAACTCGGTGAACGGCGTGCGTTCCACTGTGTCGCAGGAAGCGGTACAGGAATTCCAGATCATCACCAACAGCTACGCTGCGGAATATGGGCGCGCCTCGGGCGGCGTGGTGAACATCATTACGCGCTCGGGATCGAACGCTTTTCACGGAGACGTTTTCGGATTCCTGCGCGATCGGAATCTTCAGGCAGTGAATCCATTCAGCACGGTCCCCAATCCTGCCTATACGCGCGTGCAGGCCGGCGTAGCGTTTGGCGGGGCGATCAAGAAAGACAAAACATTTTTTTACTTCGCATACGAGATCACGCGGCGGCACGAGACGGGATTTTCTGCGATCGGACAGGATTGCACGACCAGCGGTGGCCAAACCTGCTTCGGACTCAGCCCGTTCGACGCTTCCGCATATTTCGGCGCGCCGGCCGGTTTCGTGAACTTGCAACTCACGCCCGACCAGATTTCATTCCTGAGCAATCCTCTCGTTGCGGGAACTGCCGCAATGAGTCCGGCTTACGCGGCGGAAGTCGGACAGTATGCCGCATTGGTTGGCGCATCATCGGGGATGGCAGTGAATGGCGCATGGCCAACTGGGGTCGTGCAGGTCCTTACCGGCGGCCTTCTCTCGAACTTTTCCGGATTCCCCACCAGTTGCCCACCTCCCGGGCCTTGTTTTATTCCGGGTTCTTATCAGACGCTGATCTCGCAAAGGGGCAACTTCCCGGTATTCGAAGGCACTAGTCTTTATTCGCTGCGCATCGATCACAACATCAACACCAACAACCGCCTGACCCTTCGAGCAAACGTGAGCCCCAGCACGGTCACCGGAATTGAAGTCAGCGGTCAGGACCAGCCCGCAGGGCAAAACGCATACTCGCGTACATCGGAGCAGACTTATCGCGACGTGGCGGGTACGGCCCAGGACACCTGGACCATCGGCAACAACAAGGTGAATGAGTTCCGCTTCCAGTATGCACGTCGCGGACTTTCTTACTTCTACAACACGCAGATTCCCGGAGGCGCCGACCCGGCCGTCAACATCCCGGGGTTCGCATATTTTGGGCGCGAGCCGTATTCGTACATACAGCGCGTTGAGCAACGCTACCAATTCACCGACAACTTTTCCTGGACCGTCGGTCGCCACAACATGAAGTTCGGCGCCGACGTAAACTATCTCCCGCTGACGGCGACGTTCACGGTGAACTACGGAGGCGTGTATGACTTCGGCGCTTTCAGTGCACCGGCTTTAGGGTTCATAAATCCTGTGCCGGGCGGCCTTCCAGATTTCCCGGATCTATCTCCGGTGCAGTCCTACGGCGCGGGCCTTCCCGGAGATTTCATTCAGGGCATTGGCAGTCCAACCGATAAATTCAAGAACATTCCGATTGGGCTGTTCTGGCAGGACTCGTGGCGCATCAACCCAAGGCTCACGCTCAACTACGGGCTGCGCTACGACGTAGAGATTCCCCCCAAGTTCGCGCCACCGCAGGGACTGGCGCTGCCTGCATATAACCTGTTGGGATTACAAAAGGGAATTCAGACCGACAAGAATAATTTCCAGCCGCGCATCGGCGTCGCATGGGATCCTCACGGCAACGGCAAAACCGTGGTGCGCGCCTCCTACGGAATGTTCTATGACCATCCGCTGTTAGGCCTCTACTTCCTCGGCGATGCCTCCGACGGTTCGTCCAGCGGACAGTTGGCCTTCGCCGGAACGTCAGTCTGCTCAGGCCCCGGCAGTCCGAGCAATCTGAATGCGATCACGATTTTCCAGGGGCTGCCGATCAATGTCGCGAACGCCGCGAATCCGTGTGCAGCCACTCTGAATCCCGCGACAGGCAACGCCCTTGGATTCTTGCCCAACCAACAGCAGTTCCAAGCTTTGAACTTTCCCCAGTCGATCTTTCTCAACCAGAATTATCTGAACCCGTCGACATTCCTGCCGCTCGGCTTCCAGCCCTTTGGCTATCCACAGGCTAAGAATTTTGTGTACGCCTACTCGCAGCAGGCCAATCTCACGGTGGAACGCGATCTTGGCCACGGCTACGCTCTCAGTCTGGCCTACAACTTCAACGGCGGACGTCATCTGAACCGCCCCATCAACGCGAATACGATTCGTGGCGATTACATGGTTTCCAATTTTCAGGCGGCTTACTACGACGCTCTGGCGGCGGGACAACCTACTCCAGCCAGTCCGTTTACGGTTAGCGGCTGCAGCCCGGGAGGGACCGCTACCAGTCCCTTCCCCTACGTCGATGCCTCGCTCATGAATTTCTTCCGCCCAGGCGGTTTGAATCCCTCGATCATCGGAGCCTACGGCTCGATCGGAGATCCACTCGGCTGCATTGCGCAGGCGGCGGCGCTGGTTCAGACTCTGCCCAGGATTCAACGCGAATTGCGATCCGAGCACATTTAACGGTTGCGTTCCCTTCGGCGATATGGACGCCAACTACTCCAACGGCAGCTCGATCTATCACGGATTCACCGCCAACCTGCGCAAGCGCTTCACCGGCCATCTGGAATTTCTCGCGTCGTACACCTGGTCGCACGCGATTGATGATTCCACCGATCTGCAATCCACACTGACTCCGCAAGACAGCTACTACCCCGCGTATGACCGCTCCACATCGCTGTTCGACCAGCGTCACCGCTTCGTGTTCAGCGGTGTCTATCAGACTGGAAAGCTGGGCGGAAGCGGCTTCGTCAGCAAGGTCTTCAGCGACTGGACGATCGCACCGTTGCTGGATGTCTCTTCGGGGCGGCCGTTCAACATCATCACCGGCAACGGAGACAATCTTCAGCTCTCCTCCCTGACCGGGCGCCCCAACACGACGGTCAATCCAGCGTGCGGTCCGACTTACAAATCCAAGTACTCGCCCACGGGCGTTTTGCAGGAACCGTGTATCGTCGGTTTCATCGCCACCGGAGCAACCCCAAATCTCTTGGCTCTCGACGGTAATCTAGGACGCAACGCGGGAGTCACGCCCTGGACGGTGTTCAACGATCTGCGCGTCGCCAAGCGGATCAACTTCAGCGAGCGCTTCAGCATGGACTTGATTACGGACATGTTTAACATCGCCAACAAGGTCAACGTGTCGGCGGTCAGCCCGCTGTGCAGCAGCACGTCGTGCAACGCGGGCCAGCCCACCGCTGATTACGACATGCGCCAATTCCAGTTCGCGATCAAGTTGAACTGGTAGACGCGGGGTTTCGAGATCTTCTCTGGATTCCGTGTTTACGCGGAATCCAGTTTTTTGTGCTCGGGCCTGACCGAGGTCGGTTGCGCAGAGATCGTCTGGGCCTGAAAATGGTCCGCAGATTGGAAAGGCACCCCTGGTATGGCCGATCAGGAAATTCTTCCAGCACCAGAACCGGCAGCTGCGATCACTCCAACTCCCGCGCCTCAACCTCCGAACACGGTCTTTCGAGGGCCGCATGGCATCCGCGCGGGATGGAGGGTTCTGATTTTTCTGGCGCTGGTGGCGGCGGTGACCGTCGGAATCGGGCTCCTCTTCGCCCTCTTCAGATTTGCCACAAAGGGGTTCGCGACGGCACAAGGCAACATCCACGTTTCTGGGCTAACTCCTCTCGGTCTCAGTCTCACCGAAGGAGCCTTGTTTCTTGTCCCCTCGATTGCCGCGCTGATCATGGCGCGGATCGAGCATCGCAAGTACGGCCAGTACGGATTGCCGGCGAGGTTCGCATTTCGAAAAGATTTTTGGATTGGCATTCTGGTGGGATTTCTCTCGATCAGCGGATGCCTGTGTGGAATTTTCGCACTTCACGGCTTTCACCTCACGGGCTTGGCGATTCATGGCAGCACGATCCTCTCGGCTACCGCGGCCTGGGGCGCGACGTTCATCCTCGTAGGTCTGGCGGAAGAGTTCGCCTTCCGCGGTTATCTTCAATACACGCTGACGACCGGCATGGGATTCTGGCCCACGGCGATTTTGCTCTCCGCATTGTTCGGCCTCGCCCATGCTGGAAATCCCGGCGAGAGCAAAGCGGGCTTGCTCTCGGTGGTTCTCTTCGGATTGCTGTTCTGTCTGTTCCTGCGGCGCACCGGCAATCTGTGGTGGGCTGTCGGTTTTCACGCAGGCTGGGATTGGGGGCAAACTTTCTTCTACGGCGTGGCGGACAGCGGTATCCCTCCATATCACAACCTGTTTGGTTCGGTTTTCAACGGGCCGCGCTGGCTTACGGGCGGTACGGTTGGTCCAGAGGCGAGTGTGTTTACTCCCATCGTGCTCGTAATCGTGGCGATTCTATTCACTCGGTTCTATCGCGAGAATCGCTATGAAGGGCGGACTGCGGGCTTCGGGCGTCAGACGGCGGCCACGGCCTAAGCGGGTCTGAAGTCTTGGGTCGTGAGTCGCAGGTCGTGGGTCTTGGGTCTGAGGTCCGATCTCCGGTGTTACACTTTTCGTTCACCCATCCTTGGCGCTTGCCCGGAGTTTTTCCCCAATGCCTGAACCGCAAACACCCACTGCGCGGACTCGTGTGATCCGCGAAGCCGATCGCGGCATGTACGATCGCGAAACTGTCTACCGCATTTTGGATGAAGGCTTCTTGTGTCATGCCGGCTTCGTCGTCGACGGCCAGCCGTTCGTGATTCCGACCTCGTACGGACGCAAGGACTCGAGCCTCTACATTCACGGCTCGGCCGCGAGCCGAATGCTGCGGCAGATGAAAGACGGCGTGCCGGTATGCATCACGGTGACGTTGCTCGAGGGGCTGGTGCTGGCGCGCTCCATTTTCAATCACTCGATGAACTACCGTTCAGTGGTAATCCTCGGGAAGGCTACGCTCGTCGACGATCCGGATGAAAAGCTGGCAGCTCTGCGGACTTTGTCGGAACACATTCTGCCCGGGCGGTGGGAGGACTCTCGCCAACCTAACGAACGGGAATTAAAAGCCACGTCAGTGCTACGTGTGCCTATCGAAGAATTCTCGGCGAAGGTCCGCCAGGGGCCGCCCATCGATGACGAGGAAGATTATTCGTTTCCCACATGGGCTGGGGTGGTGCCGCTGGAAATCGTGGCGGGCGCGCCAATCGACGACGCGAGATTGCTGCCAGGAACAAAGATTCCGCAATACGCGCGGCACTATGGCCGCAAGAGTCAGTCAAGGTGACCAAGATGTGGGGACAGCCGCCATCGGCTGTCCGGCCAGCGCAGCGCAGCCCGGCCCCACACTGAAACGGAATCCAATAATTCCACGACGCGACCCCGCCGAGCTTCGCTCGGCGGACAGCCGATGGCGGCTGTCCCCACACAAGAAAATGCCGACGCCAATCACGGGACCAGCAACAGCTTCCCCGCGATCTGCCGTGCTTCCATGTCGCGGTGGGACTGGGGAGCTTCGGCCAGCGGATACGTCTTCGCGATCAGCAGCTTGAGTTTGCCTTCGCTGATCATTCCGAACAGAGCACTAGTTCGGGCCAGCAGTTCCTCGCGCGTCGCGGTGAAGTGCGCCAGCGTAGTGCGCGCCATGTAGAGCGAACCCTTCTCTGACAGCTTCGCGGGATCCACCGGCGGCACCGCACCGCTTGACATGCCATACAGAACGAGCATCCCGCGCAGCCGCATGACGTTGAGATTCTTTTCGAATGTCGCCTTGCCCACGCCGTCGTAGACCACGTCGACGCCCTTGCCGCCAGTCAGACGCTTCACTTCGGCTTCAAAGTCCTGCTTCGTGAAGACAACCACTTCGTCGGCGCCCGCCTCGCGCGCCAACTGCGCTTTGTCGTCACTCGAAGCAGTGCCAATGACCCGCGCCCCGATGGCGTGCGCCATCTGCACCAACAACAGGCCAACGCCTCCTGCGGCAGCGTGCACTAGAGCAGTCTCTCCGGCTTTCAGCTTGTGCGCGTCATTCACCAGGTAGTGCGCGGTCAGCCCGTGCATCATGACCGCCGCGGCTTGTTCGTCGGTGATCGATGCAGGCACCGGAACCAGGTGATCTTCGGGCGCTCCAACATATTCGGCATATGAGCCGAGCGTCCCGCTCCATGCGACGCGATCGCCGACTCGAACCAATTTCGCGTTGGGTCCAACGGCGATCACCGAGCCTGCTCCTTCCTGGCCGGGAATGAATGGCAGCAGCGTTCGCAGGCGCCCATCGCGGAATTGCGCGTCGATGGAATTCACACCCGCAACGTGGACCTTCACGACGGCTTCTCCGGGCCCAGCCTGGGGAACGGATACTTCCGCCAGTTCCATCACCTCGGGCCCGCCGGTGTGTGACACGCGAATTGCTTTCATGTTGGTCCTTGAGCGTCTGATCTACAGTTCTGTCATCCTGAGGCCCGCGTTCTTTGCGGGACCAAGGACCTCTGCACTCGCTCGCGGCAGCAACTGGTATCAACGAGTACAGAGGTCCTTCGCTTCGCTCAGGATGACTAAGACAGGGCTTTGACGCTACGGAATCAGCAACAACTTCCCTGTCGTTTTTCTTCCTTCCAGATCGCGGTGGGCTTGTTGCGCCTCGGCGAGCGGATAGATGTGTTCGATGCGCAGCTTCAGTTTGCCGGCAGCCATCATGCCGAACACCGCGCCCGATCGCGCCACCAATTCTTCGCGAGTGGCGATGTAATGTCCCAGAGTCGGACGAGTCACGTA
Organism: uncultured Acidobacteriaceae bacterium; assembly: GCA_963731405.1. Taxonomy (GTDB): domain Bacteria; phylum Acidobacteriota; class Terriglobia; order Terriglobales; family Acidobacteriaceae; genus Sulfotelmatobacter. Next base: position 84,195 of record CAVSVS010000026.1, read on the forward strand.
GAGCGAACCTTTCTGCGACAGCACGATCAGATCAAACGGAGCCACCGCGCCGCTCGACCCGCCGAACAACACCATGTACCCACGCGGACGCAAGACATTCAGGCCCTTCTCGAAGGTGGTCTTCCCCACCGAATCGTAGACCACGTTGACGCCCTTGCCATCCGTCAGACGTTTCGTCTCTTCCTCAAAGTCGGATTGCGTATAGAGAATGACTTCGTCTGCACCAGCCTCGCGGGCCAGTTTCGCCTTCTGCTCGGTGGAGACCGTGGCAATGACGCGAGCGCCTATGTTGTGCGCCATCTGCACGAGAAGCAGTCCCACTCCGCCGGCTGCCGCGTGTACCAGCGCAGTCTCGCCGCGTTTCAGAGGATAGGTGTCGTGCGAAAGATAATGCGCCGTCATCCCTTGCAGCATCGTGGCGGCTGCCTGCTGATCCGTAACGCCAGCCGGAATCGGCACCAGCCGATCGGCAGGCACGGCAGCATATTCGGCATACGAACCCTGCAGCCCAGTCCACGCCACGCGGTCACGCTTCTGTACCGAAGTGACGTCGCTGCCGACTCCGCTCACGACCCCGGCGCCCTCCTGACCCAGCACGAAGGGCACGGGAGCCTTGTAGCGCCCTTCGCGGAAGTAGACGTCGATAAAATTCACGCCCGAGGCGGCGACCTTCACTACCGCCTCATTCGCCTTCGGCTGCGGAACCGGCAACTCCGCCAGTTCCATTGCCTCAGGCCCGCCAGGTTGTTTGACTTGTATGGCTTTCATAATTTTCGGATGCACCATCTTCGCAGGATTGCGCTGCAGAAAAACTCACGGTTGCGGATGGATTATAGCTCTGGGAGTGTTCGTTCAGCTGTGGTCCAGCTTCGCGGAGTCTATCTGCCGACTAAGAACCGCCCCGCTCTTTCGGTGGTGCCTTAGGATTCTCGGGATCCAAGCCGGCCGCCGCCATGATGGCGCGGCCTAATTCTTCGGCAGGAACCATAAAGCCGTTTCCGGTTTCTACAACCGTCCCGGCTGCATCCGCGTGCACCTGGGTCGGGGCCACAAAGCGATAGCCCCTTCCAACAACGGTCTGAAGATATTGCGGCTGGGCCGAATCGTCGTCGAGCGCCATGCGCACTTTGCGGATCGCCGTATTGATCCCCTGTTCGATATCGACGAACACGTCTTTGCCCCAGAGCGCATCGGCGATCTGCTCACGGGTCACAAGTTGGCCTGGATTGTCGATCAGGAACATCAGCAACTGCAGGGGAAGACCTTCCAGGCGCACGGCTTGTCCATTGCGGTAGAGCTGGAAGCGGCCAAAATCCAATTCGAATTCGGCGAAGCGAACTTTCTTCTCGGGCATGATCCCCAAAGCCCTTTCAATTATCAGCAATTCTTGTCTTCATGCGCGGCCCTGTCAAGCGCTGGCTTGGTTCTTCAGATCAATTCATTTCGCTTCACACTGGCTCCATGGACCTTTCATTCATTCCGTTGCATGATCCCAAAAGCTTCCCCGGGTACGAAAAAACTTTTCGGAGGTGATTTATGAAATACGCAACGAGGATGTTGGTTCTGGCTATGACGGTGCTTCCGCTCCTGGCAACAGCGCAATTGGCTAGCAACGAGAAGCTTGTGGCGCAGGTACCGTTTGAGTTTGTCCTGGGGAACAAAGTGGTTCCGGCGGGCGAATGGATTGTGCAATCGGCGAGCATGGATTCGAAGGTAATCCAGATTCGAAACACGGACGCCGCGGTGAACATGTTGTCGATGCCTCTCTTGGTCGAATCCAAGCAGGCGCCTGCCAAGTGCACCTTGGTCTTCCACCGGTACGGCAGCAACTACTTCCTTTCGGAGGTAAAGATTGAGGGCACGCGGAATGGCTACCGGTTGCCGGAAACCAAGGCGGAACGGGAAATCCGGGCACAGAATGGTCCCGCAACCAACGAGATCCTGTTGGCTTCTCGGGAGTAGTAGTACAGCCGGTCGCAAGCTGAGGGTACGGAAACCTTGGGGGCTTCCGTACCCTTTAGCTTGAGCGCTATTCGCCGGTTCGGAACTTGGCGATGATCAGCGTGATGTCGTCGTGCTGTTCCTGCGATCCAAACCCACGAACCTCTTCCAAAATAGCGGACATCAGTTCCTGACAAGGCAAGTCGCGATGTTCGCGCAACCTCGCAATCAGATTCTCTTCGCCAAATTCTTCTCCCGCCTTGTTGCAGGCTTCCGTAACGCCGTCGGTATACAGCGCTAGCACGTCTCCCGGAAAAACCTCACATTCCCGCATGGAACAGTCCCACTGCTGAAAGAGGCCTAGAAGGGTGCCAGTGGAATCGAGCCGCTCCAAGCTGTTGTCACAGCGCAAGAGGAGACCCGACAAATGCCCGCAATTCACGTAACGTAATCGTCGTGTCGCATCTTCGTACTCGGCAAAGAAGAGCGAAGCGTAGGCGCTGTCGCCGGTGTTCTCATAGAACAGCCGGTTGACGGATCGCAAAAGCATCTCTGGATGGTCGACCGCCACTGCACACTGGCTGCGCAAGTTGGCCTGCAGGTTTGCCATCAGCAGAGCGGCCGCGATCCCCTTGCCGGAAACATCGCCGATGATGAAACCCAACCGCTCGTGCCCCAGGTTCAAGAAATCGAAGTAGTCGCCGCCCACTTCCCGCGCCGGAAGGCAGAGACCCGCGTATTCGACGGTCTTCAACTCAGGATGGACCTGCGGAAAAAGCCGTGACTGCACCTGCTTGGCAATTTCCAATTCCTGCGCGGCGCGCCGTTCGGCTTCCAGCCTGTCGGCGTGCGCACGGCGTCGGGCTTCCAGGCTGTGTCGCACTTCGTCGAATCCTGCCAGCCCAAACGAATTCCCGTCTATGTCTTCAAAACGGGTGAAGACCCCTCTCCACGCTGGCTCCTCCGGTGGAAACAGAAAGCGAACACCTCGATCACTCCATTCTTTGTATTTTGCGTAAACGTCTTCGGTGAGAAAGAAAATCCAGCGATCGCCGCCAATCAATTTGTGATTCGGAGAATCGGGCTTGGGAGCGACCAGCGCCAGGTTCGCGCTGCCATCCGGGGGCGCCACTTCGATCCAGCGCTCGCCCGACTCAAAACGGTGATCCACCACCAACTTAAATCCAAGCTGGTCGATATAGAATCGCAGGCTTCGGTCCTGATCGCGGACGAACACGATGATGTCGTGAACACACAAATAGGGTTCTCGCAGGTCAAGGCGTAGGACCGACCGGTCCGTCCATGAATTTGGCGAGCTACTCATCTGCGGAATTATACGAGTCGGGCAACGGCAGACTTCAACTTCATCCTCGGTTCTCACATTGGCATTGGAACTGCGACCTCTTCCGACTGTTAGTCCTGACACCCTGTCAAAACTTCGACTCTTGATATCGATTGATACAGCTTCAGACTGTCTTTATGGACGTTTTTGCCGTTTGGGTAGACGATCAAATCGTTCTCGAGGAAATGGGAACGGTTCTTGGAGGTGCCTTATGAAACACGCAAGAAAAATCCTCGTAGGGATTCTGCTGCTGGTCCCGATGATCGCGGCTGCCCAGTTAACAACGAACGACAGCGTCGTGGCGCAGGTGCCTTTCAGGTTTATGGTCGCCAATCAATACGTCCCGGCCGGAGAATGCATCCTGCAAAAAATGGATGCCAATGGAAGGACGCTGGTCATTCGCAATGTCGAAGCCAATCGAAGCATGTTTGTTCTCACGTCTTCGAGTGACGGCAAGACGGCTGCCCCAGCCTACGCCATGGTGTTCCATAAATATGGAACTCGCTACTTCCTGTCAGGGCTGAGAGTCGCGGATGCGCGCACAATTTATTCCGTCGCTGAAAGCAAAGAGGAAGCCGAATTGCGCGCCCAGAACGTAGTCGGTACAGAACAGATCGTGCTTGCGTCTCTCAAATAGGCGGAACGGCTCAGGCATCGAAGGGTTCGGAAGCAGGCAGCTTCCGGACCCTTTCCACTCTTCACTTAAATTCCTCCATAAGTTCGCGCGCCATCTCTCCCAGGCAGCCCAGGATTTGGCCCTCTCTGCTACACTGGCACCTCTTCCCGCAAGGAGGCCCCTCATGGCCGCAACAACGCCCCAGACGTTTGCGAACCACACTCGCTGGGATCCGCCGTTTCACTTCTTCATTGTGCCGGTCTTCGTACTAGGACTCATCCTGACCCTTGTCCACTTTTTCGCACACATCACCGAAGGTGATATGCGCGACCACATTCATTCTTTCTTGCTGATACTGCTCGCGGTCACCTTCCTGGCGTGGATCTTTAAAACAAGGTTGTATGCCCTCAAGGTGCAGGACCGGATAATCCGGCTGGAAGAGCGTCTGCGGCTCATGCAACTTCTGCCGGAGCCTCTGCGGTCCCGAATCCCCGAAGTGACCGAAGATCAGTTGTGCGGGCTGCGCTTCGCCTCCGATGCCGAACTTCCGAAGCTCACCGAGCGCGCCTTGAACGAAAAGTTATCGCGAGCCGACATCAAGAAGGCGATTCAGAGCTGGCGCCCAGATTACTTCCGAGTCTGACGGACGAGCCTGCACCTCGGCCCCTCCGACTCTAGACCCCAGGGACGAACTTCAAATTCCCCAGAGGGAGATATTTCCCATGGCTTCCCTTACCGATGATTTGGTCCAGCAGCTATTGGCGGGTCGTCACGTTGCATCGCTGGCAACCGTGAATCCGGACAACTCCATACACATGGTCGCGGTCTGGTTCTGGTTCGATGGTTCACAGATTTTTGTGGCCACGTCCTCCCGGAGCCGCAAGGCACAGAACCTGCAATCCAACGCGAAGGCGTCGTTAATGATTGACTCCCGCGACCCGGATGCATCCTGTGGCGTGACCATCGCAGGTACCACCCGGATTCTGACCGGCGACCTGTCGCGACAGAAGAATGCTGAAGTTCACCGCAAGTATCTGAGCGCGGCCGCACTGGCGGACCCGAAAGTTGGTCCCGTGTTCGCTGCCTGGGACGATGTCACCATCCAGATCACACCCGGTTCGGTGATTGCCTGGGACATGCGTGTCGCAGACCGCCAATTCTTCGGCGGAGCGATGGAGAGCAACCCGGGATACCTGCTGCCGCTGCAACGCTGAACACGATTGGTTGCCAGATTCGGACGTCGATCCAGTAGAACCGGCTGACAACAGGGGAATCGAACAGGTCATCTGATTTGTTGAGCTTTGGGACGCTAGGAATAACCGGGCTGGATGCCCAAAGTAACCGCGGCTTTGGCTTTTCGACGTTGACCCCGGCAAGACCGCCGCGTACGATTTTGATAGAATTCACCGGACGCCACCCGAGGGAGTAGCTGCGTAACCCATAGAGAAATATGCGATTTGCCAACCTCTATGTCCGGACCGTTGCACTCGCCAGCTTGATTCTGGCAGCCAACGCGTGTCAGACCGCGCAGAAGCCAGTCTCTCTCATCCCGTCTGCGACAGCACCGTCGTTGAAGCCAGCTCAAGCCCCGGCAACCGCTCCGGCGCCAGGTCCACAAAGCACAGTAACGCAAGAGCCACAAGGGCCAGCGGAAGAGGCTCCCGTTCAGAAACCGGCCTCGCCGCAAGTAGCGCCCACGGCCTCAGCCGCAGCCTCCGACCCGGTCGCCGATCTGATCGCCCGGGCCGAAAAGGAATACCAAGCTGGGCTAGCCAACAATGAAGCCGGCAAGACTGAGGAAGCTAAGCAGAATTTCGACAACGCACTGAACGCCCTGTTGAGCAGCAATCTGGACGTCCGGTCTGACGAACGCTTACAAAACGAGTTCGACCGTGTGGTCGCCGGGGTAAACAAGCTATATCCAGGCGGTACGGCAGATAGCGAGGCGGCGCAGCAGAAGTCTGAACCGGCTCCGATCGATGAAACCAATGGCATCACCCCTTCCGCCGATGCCGGCACCAAGGCCAAGGCCGAGGCGGAAATCAAGCACACACATTCCGACCTGCCGCTGATGATGACCGACCAGGTCGCCGGCTACATCACCTACTTCTCCAATCGAGGCCGCGGCACCTTTGAACGCGCCTTTGCCCGTTCGGGACGCTACCACGACATGATCGCCGCCACCTTGAAAGAGGAAGGCGTTCCGCAGGATCTGATCTACCTGGCGCAGGCCGAGTCCGGATTCCACCCGCTCGCCGTTTCACGCGTCGGAGCTCGCGGCATCTGGCAGTTCATGGCCAGCCGAGGTCGAGGATACGGCCTTTACCACAATATGTGGGTGGACGACCGCCAGGACCCGGAAAAGTCTACGCGCGCTGCCGCCCGCCACCTGAAAGATCTCTATAACCAGTTCGGCGACTGGTATCTTGCGATGGCCGCCTACAATTCTGGTCCGGGCACCGTGCAAGCTGCCGTCAAGCGCACCGGCTACGCCGATTTCTGGGAACTCTACCGCCGCAACGTTCTTCCCAAGGAGACGCGCAACTACGTTCCCATCATCCTGGCTGTGACCATCATGGCCAAGAACCCGTCGCAGTACGGGCTGGACGAAGTGGTGATGGAAAAACCGTCCGACTACGACACGACCACCATCAACCATCCGGTCGACCTGCGGCTGGTGGCGGAATGTGTTGGATCGACCTCTGCGGAGCTACAAGATCTCAATCCCTCTTTGCTGCGGATGACGACCCCTCGTGACGGAAAGTTTGAACTGCACCTGCCGGCCGGGACGAAAGAGCAATACGAGACCGCGATCGCCTCCATCCCGCCCGACATGCGGCTCTGGTGGCGGTATCACACGGTTCACCCGGGAGACACTCTGGTTTCGTTGGCCCGGAATTATCACACCACCGCCAAGTCGATTTCGGAAGCCAATCATCTGGAAGGCAGCGAACTCGAGGCGGATGCCAAATTGGTCATTCCGGTCGCACCTGGCAAGCATCCGGTCAGCGACAATGCGACCTACGCGCGGCGCATCACCCGCTACAAGGTTCATCCCGGAGACACGGTTGAGACCGTTGCCGACAACTTCGGCGTCTCACCGCAAATGCTGCGACGGTGGAACGGAATTCATGGCGATAGCCTTCGCGGGCGCAAAGTCCTGGCTTTGCATCTGCCCATTTCTCCGACCGCTCACGACGCCGAAGTAGCTTCCAGCCGAACGAAGGCGAAACATCCGAAGGCGACAGAGACCGCCACCACGAAGCCCCCAGCCACCAAGTCCGCGCAAATCGACCGAGATGCTCCACAAGTCGCAGTCGTTCATCACAAAGTGAAGAGCGGCGAAACGCTGTACTCGATCGCCACTGCCTACAGGACGACCGTAGCCGCCTTGCAACGCAGCAACCGCAACGTCGCCATTCTCCATCCCGGAATGATCCTGATCGTCCAGACCCCCCGGTAATACCAAGAGATTCTTCTAAGACGAGGGAGCCCCAGCGGATAGCGCCCACGCTCAAGACCCATGCAGGAGTACAATTCTGTTCGAACTTTCGGGCCCTGCACTTTCAACTTCCGAAGGAGAACTCATGCGACTCAGCAAAATGTTTATTGTGCTTCTTGTGCTGGCGTTGTCTGTAACGTTGGCTTTACCCGCATTCGCGCAGGACGGAGCGGCTACGTACAAAGCGAAATGCGCTGGCTGCCATGGCGCCGAAGGCCAAGGCAAGATCGGTCCGGCACTGAAAGGAACCAGCCTCTCCGCCGATCAGATCACCGACTTGCTCACCAAGGGAAACGATGCCAAGAAGGCGCCGCACAAGAAAGCGCTCTCGACTCTCTCCGCCGATGACGCCAAAGCGGTAGCAGAGTATGTGAAAGGCCTGAAGTAGTTCGCTCAGTGTAGCGCCGCCGTCCCGGCGGCTGTAGCGGGGGCGTCCCGCCCGTGCCTGCCAAACTCGTCCTGAGCGCGGGAGTCTTCATCGGCTCCCGCCTTTTCTCATATCTTCAGTGGCGATGACCGATATCTCCTGATTGGCAGGAATATCGTGTAACCCAATTAGTTTGTTATCTTTACGGATATTCATTCCGTGCTGGAATTCATTTCCGGCGAGTCTGAAGGCGCTCGAACTCAGGCAGCGATCGTAGTCGCAAGCAACCAACCCCGCGAGAAATCCGTTCACCAATCGCGAAGAATTCTGGTTCCCCGCATCTCATGATCGAGACGCGAGAAGTTCGCATTGTATATGTGTCGGCAGTCCTTGCAGGCAGCACCGAATGTCGTGCTACAATTGCGCGCCGTTCCAGCAGAAGGTTCCGGTGGTCTTTTAAATTCTTCGTGCCCGCAGCCAGGGCGCCATACCCGCACCCGGCAGCCAATGAATCCAGGAGGAGCAATGACGTTCGACGATCCCACACTTTACGCACGCGATGAAGAAGAGGAATTCGGCGACAGCGGTGCTTACAGCGAGTCGCTGGAAGAGGATTTCGAAGAGGAAGAGGAGGAGGAAGAAGAATCGGGCATGCCGGCTCCGGAAGCGAATGAGCCGGAACCCATGTCGATTCCCGCGCCTCCACCGCCTAAGCCGCGGCCTGCGCCATCCGCTCCCAGCGGTGGCGGCAGCAAACCGAAAGCAAAAAAGAAAGCGGCCAAAAAGAAACCGGCTAAAAAGAAACCGGCTGCGAAGAAGAAACCGGCGAAAAAGGCTCCCAAAAAGCCAGCTAAGAAAAAAGCCGCCAAGAAGGCCGCGAAGAAGAAACCGGCGAAAAAGGCTGCGAAAAAAGGCAAACGCCGCCGTTAAGTCGGCAGTTGGCCGCGAGCGCCTCCGGCGTACAAGAGTTTAGAACCGCGTCCCCAGTGGGCGCGGTTTTTTTCTTGCATTGAGGCTTTCCTTCGCCGCCTCCGCATGACAAGCCGCGGCTGAAACCCGTTGTATAATGCCCGCGCCCCCTGGGAAAGGCTGTCATGCTTCCGGCACGCTTCTCGCAGATTTTTCTCTCTTCCGTCCTCTTCGTTCTCCCCGTCATCGCGCAGAACGTGTCGATTCCGAAGCCACCGGAGACCCCGCTCCACTCCGTCACCGAGGAGTACCACGGCATTCAAGTCACCGACGACTATCAATGGCTTGAAAACTGGGAAGACCCGGCAGTGAAGCAGTGGAGCGCAGCCGAAAATGCACGGACTCGGGAGTATCTCGATCACTTGCCGGCTCGCCCTGCCATCGAGGAACGCCTGCGGCAACTTGCCAATACGCGAACACTGACTTACTCAAACCTTCAGTTCCGCGCTGGAATGTTGTTTGCCAAGAAGCACCAGCCCAATTTGCAGCAACCGGTCCTGGTGGTGATGCATTCGCCCGATGAACCCGCCAGCGCACGTGTCATCTTCGACCCAAACACGGCCAGCAGCAAGGGATCGGTGGCGATCGATTTCTTCGTACCCTCGTTCGGAGGCAAGTATGTTGCCGCCGCGATATCTAAGAACGGATCGGAAGACGCCGAGGCTCGCGTCTTTGAGGTCGCGACTGGCAAGCCTCTACGCGATGTGGTTCCGCGCGTGAACTTCGCCACCGCAGGCGGCAGCATCGCATGGAAGTTCGACAACTCCGGCTTCTATTACACGCGTTATCCGCAGGGCAACGAGCGGGCGCCGGAAGATGCCAACTTCTACCAGCAGATTTACTTTCACAAACTGGGCACACCTTCCCGGCAAGATGTCTACATCCTCGGCAAAAACTTTCCCCGCATCGCCGAGATCCAGTTGCATGCCAGCGACGACGGACGCTGGTTGCTGGCCTCGGTGGGCAACGGGGACGGAGGCCAGTTCGCGCACTACCTCATGGATGCGCAGAAGCACTGGACACAACTCACCCATTTCGAAGATGGCATCGTCGCCGTTAAGTTCGGTGTGGCGGATGGCGCGCTCTACCTGCTCTCGCGCAAGGATGCGCCTCGTGGCCAGATTCTGCGCCTGCCGGTTTCGCACCTCAATCTCGATGAGGCCAAGGTAATGGTTCCGCAAACGCCGGGAGGTCCTGAAGAAGCGGATCGCGCATCCATTGAAAACTTTGTACCCACGTCGAATCGCCTGTATGTCATCGACATCGTGGGTGGACCGTCGCGCCTGCGGGTGTTTGACAAGCAGGGGAAAGCGTTGCCTGCTCCCGTACTGCCGCCAGTTTCGGCCATAGGTCAAGTAGTGTCAGTCGGCGGCGGGGAGTTGCTTTTCTACGTCTCCACGTTTCTCGAGCCTCCAACCTTATACCGCTTCGACGCCGCCACCGGCACTACAACCAGATCATCGACGCAGTCTTCTGCTGTGAGATTTGAAGACGCCGAGGTCGTGCGTGACTTCGCCACTTCGAAAGATGGCACACGCGTTCCACTCAACATTATTCGCCGCAAGGGAACGACCCTCGACGGAACGCATCCCGCGCTTCTCACCGGGTACGGCGGTTACAGCATCAATACCAAGCCCACCTTCACGGGATCGTTTGCGCGCCTCTGGCTCGATCAGGGGGGAATTTTCGTCGAAACCAACCTGCGCGGAGGCGCTGAGTATGGCGAGGAATGGCACCAGTCGGGGAAGCTGACGCGCAAGCAAAATGTGTTCGACGATTTTCTGGCCTGCGCCCAATATCTGATCGACCGGAATTACACGACGCCGTCGCGACTCGCTGTCCTCGGAGGCAGCAACGGAGGCTTGCTGATGGGCGCCGCCCTCACCCAGCGTCCCGAACTGTTTCGCGCCGTGGTGTCATATGTCGGCATCTACGACATGCTGCGCGTGGAGCGCGATCCCAACGGCGCGTTCAACGTCACCGAGTTTGGCACCGTGAAAGATCCCGAGCAGTTCAAAGCGCTCTACGCCTACTCGCCCTATCATCACGTGAAAGACGGCACGGCCTATCCCGCCATCCTGATGCCCACCGGGGAAAATGATCACCGGGTCAATCCGATGCAATCGCGCAAAATGATAGCGCGCCTGCAGGCCGCCGACAGTTCTGGTCGTCCCATTCTGCTGCGCACCTCATCCAGCGCGGGCCACGGAATCGGAACCTCCCTCGATGAGCGGATCGAACAGGACGCCGACGTCTTCAGCTTCCTGTTCGATCAATTGGGTGTCCAGTACACGCCGCCAGCGCCCTAGCGCGCTATCCTGCTCATTGCGCTCGCGAGTGCGCCAGCGCAAAGGGATGCTCGAAGCTGAGATAGAACATGATCCCTTTGTCTCCCGCGGACGGACCAATCCCCACGGGAGCGGCGATGCCCGGAACAATTTGCAGGTCACCCTTCAGGTTGTACGCCCAGCGAACTCCGGGACTCACATAAAGATCCTGCGATCGCAGAGTCTTGTCGGGACCCACAACGCTTTCCCCGGAGGTCCACAAAGTTTCGAGCAGAAAATTCACGCGCGGCTTGGCCAACCACACGACGGACTGCCCGAGGTTCACGCCGATTGTCCTCGCCGCATCGCGGCTGCTGTCGACTGCCCGCGGCACCCAGGTTGCGCCGGCATTCCAGTGTGTGACCAGGTGCGCCGAATGCTGAATGCTCACGGGAAGATTCGTCTGCAAGCCGAGCCCGCCAGAGCCTCGACCGAAAGTAGGATTTCCGGTAGGAAAGAGAACGCTCAGTCGGGGCGCCACCGCCAGCTTGGTCTCACCGCTGCCAGTCAGTTGATAGCGGTAGTTGAAGGCCGTATCCCCCCAGCCCGCGCCGGATCCTGCGAAACCTCCGGCATGAGCGCCCGACAGGGTCACGCTCAATTGGTGCTTGAGGCTTCGCACCGGCCATTCGTCGGTCTGGGTGTAGACCCAATCGTGGCTGCTGCTGAGCCTTTCAAACGTGCTGATGTGCTGAATGATTCCGTCTTCCTGGTTGTAGGCTTCTTCAATCAGGAAACTGTTGTCTTGAATGGGGGCTGGCCGTGCTGTTGCATTGATACCGTCAACCTCTTGCGCGAAGGAGAAACCTACCGCCAGGATGAAAGCGAGAAAGAGAATGAAAAGAGATCGCATGGCATCTTCCTAAATGAAAATGAATTTCAATTTCATTTACGAAGATACGTTTCACCCTCTGGGCAAAATGTGACTTGAATCACAAGACGGCGTGACCACAGCGGCGCTCCCCGCAAGCTGCCAGGAACGTGTAGGAGCAGGCCGGTTCTTACTTTTTAGGCGCCACTGCACCCAGGCACTTGCCGTAGAGGTCGAGCAGGTGATTCGCGTAGTCTTCGGGCTTTGACGCGGAGCCCGTGCCTTGAAAACCGACACCCGTCGAGGTCGTCCGGCCGTATCCCGTGGTCATCGCGATGAACTTCATGAGATCGAGTGCGATGTCTTCATTGCGGCGCGCGGCGCCCGAACCAGTAGCGGGAGCTTCTTCCATGATGCCTTCTCCTCTTCCGGAAAAAATGGGTATATCGTCTTCGAAATCTTCGTCGTCGAGCCGATGCATGACGCCAAATAACTCCACCCGGCGATGATAGCAGGGTCGATAACGCGTTGGAATCTTCGAAACCTTTAACCACTAAGGACACTAAGGATCACGAAGGAAACCTCATCAATGGGGTTCCTTCGTGATCCTTCGTGTCCTTGGTGGTTCCCGCGTTGGGGTGCACTTAAGCCAGTCCCAATTTCTCGGAGAGCAACCGGATTCGTTTTCCAGTCATTGCGCCATGGATTCCGAGAACCGGGCCGAGCACGAAGTACCACCATCCGGCCCATGCCGGATTCCTGAAGGTCAGCGCGAACGACACGGTGCCGACGATCACCATCGCGATGTTCTCTTGAATCGCGAAGCGCGTCTGCAGCGCTTCCACTGGATTCAATTCCAGTTCGTTCCGCAGCCGGTACGCGTGGGTATACATCAGGGCGAAGATGGAGAATACGGCGGTGAATCCGACCGCGTAGACCCGCATCAGTCCGGCGGCTTCATGCTCTCCGACGCCGCGGGCAACGTCGGCACCCGTTAATTGCGAAAAGATCAGCATGAAAACAAACTTCAACGGATACACATAGAACAAAACGAGAAAGAGCAGGACAATATTCAGAACGACCGTGTAAGGATCCTCCAACCCATAGCGCCGGGAAAATCTGTAGTGCCCCCGCCAGATCATAATCAGTTGCGCGAAACAGGCCGCAAAGGGCAGAAATCCTCGCAGTGCTGCCATCATTTCCTGGTAACTATGCGGCACCTCGAGCGAGACCACCAGCAGAGTTAACGCGAAGCCAAACACAACGTCGCAAAATGCCTCCAGGCGCGTGATCTCTCCGCCGCGCCAGCGAAAATACTGTTCCGGCAACAAGCCCCGGCGATGTTCGGAGGGAAATCCGTGACGCGCATTGGCCGCGGGGCCATTGTGGTGGTCGTCCACGCGATCGGGAACATGCGCAGGTTCGTGCGACGAAGAGCGGTTGCGGCTGTGACTCATGGGCTAGGATTCTGGCTTTTTGTGAGCCCGTTTGGCAATGACTAAATGGGGCGCGTCTGACGCAACCGGATCATCAGCCAGACAGATGCAATGAACAGCAGAGGAGAAGAATAGAAACCCGGTGCCGGACGCGGAAACGTGACTCCCGCCACCGTGTGACCCAAAATCGTTCCGGCCGTATGCCCGATCGCATTCAGCAAATGAATGAAGGCGTAGATCCAAGCGAGCGGACGCAGCCAGCGAACGCCCTTCGCAGCCAACGGGGTCAGGGCAAAGCAAATCACGACGGCCAGGGACAAGTCCCCCAGCCACTCGCGAAACTCAAAGGTCGGCATGGGGAACCATCCCCAGCGCGCACGGAGAGCGATTACCGTGGGATTGTAGATGGCGAGAAATCCGGTGACGGCTTCGTCGAAAACATGCAGCGCGAAAGCAACCGTCAATGCAAACCAGGGACGGCCAAAGGAAGTCTTGCGAGACGCTTCCGTTTCCATGGGGTATGCCTGGGGCCCATTCTCAATCTCGGCGACTCAAACTGCAATGTCGGAGATCGGGATTCAGGCCTCGGACTTCTTCACTTCACTCATCAATCCCATCAAATTCCCCTCAGAGTCGCGGAAGAAGACCATCCACAAATCGTGATCAGGCATTCTTGCGATCAGGTGCGGCTCATCTTCGAAGTGCACGCCCTTCTCTTTCATCCTGGCGTGGGCGGCCTGAATGTCAGGCACGGCAAAGTACAGAATGGAACTGGGATGATCGAACTCCGGTTTCTCGGGCCGTGTCAACATGAGGCGCACTCCGCCGCAGTCGAAGAACGCCAGGCCCGGCCCGGCTTTAAATAGCAACTTCAGTCCCAGGACATCCTGATAGAAAGTGGCGGCGCGCTCGACGTCGCTGGCATTGATGGCAATCTGCCCGATGCGCGAAATTCCTACTCCCACCGTCGTATCCAATTCCGTCGTATCCAATTTGACCTCCATTGGCATATTAGTTAGCATAGCTAACTATATTGAGCTCTCCCAAGTCAAGCGGAAAGATGCATCCGAAGGGGCCGGTACCCGATGCGAGCCCTGGCGCGATCGCGGACCACCTGCATTCAGCGGCGATCCACCTGCTGCGACGCGTACGCAAGCAGGATGTCGCCACCGGAGAGGGCCCGGCGCGGCTCTCGGCGCTCTCCGTGCTAGTGTTCGGCGGTGCGAAAACACTTGGCGAACTGGCGGCGGCCGAACAAGTCAAGCCGCCCACGATGAGCCGCATCGTCGCCGGACTGGCCCGCAGCCGCCTGATTGAAATTACTGCTGATCCCGAGGATGGCCGCCGCATGCGCATTCGCGCCACTGCCAAAGGAACCCGCCTGTTGCAGAAAGGTCGCGAGTTGCGTATCGCGTATCTCGCCTCCCGTCTCGAGGCTCTCAATCCGCAAGATTTGGCCAAGCTGGGCGAGGGTGTGAAAATCCTCAGAAAAGTGTTGGATGGCTGGCGTTGATTTCTACTTGAAGTAATCAACGCAGGGGTACTATCGTTACGTGAATTTACCCGCGCCGTACCTGATACTAGTGGGTCTTAGGGTCTGAGTCGAAGTGTGCTGCCGGAAGTCGGCGGCTCGCCGAGTCATTTGCGTTCCGGTGAAATTCCCTCCCTGCGACGCCATCTGTAAGCATTTCTACGAACATGATTGCAACGCCACGTACGCGAATCGTCATGATCGCCGCCGGCTTGTTGTGGCTGGTGCATGGCAGCGTCGTCGTCGCATTCGGAACCAATCCACCCGGGGCTCTCCTGTCAGACCTGATGCAGTTCACGCTCGGGGTTGTTCTGATTTATGCGATCGTGGAGGCCAGCCTTCGCTCAGAAGGGTTGGCTCGCTCGTTCTGGCGTTTGACGGCCACAGCGTATTCTTTCTGGCTCATCGCCCAAGGGCTGAGTGTTTATAACGATCTGGCTGCGTCGCCCTTCGTGTCGTGGATCAATAATCTGCTGTTCTGCTTCTGGTTCGTACCGTTGGCGATGGCCATGTTCCTCGACCCGGAGCATGAAGCTGGACAGCTCGACGCCCTGGTCGCTCTCGATTTCGTGCAAGCCGTGCTGGTCTGTGTCGCGGCGTACTTGTATTTCTTCTATCTGCCCAAGTCGGAATCGCCGAATGAATTGGCCCACTCGGTATGGACTCCGTACTTCGCGGGCTATGCGTTTGTCGCCGGAGCCTTTGTGGTGCGCTCGGCCGTCACGCGTTCGCGAGATTCGCGCGCCTTGTTTGGACGCATGGGAATCTTGATGGCATTCTCCGGCTTCACGGACGCTTTGTACTTTTACGGGCCGGGCCGCAGAATGGGCACGGGCGCATGGTTCGATCTTCTTTGGAGCGGGCTGCTGGTCGCCCCCATTCTGATCGCAGCCACCTGGAAGCAGGCGGAATCTCCGGAACTTTCGTTCGATCCGCCGCGGCGCGAGAAACGGATTTACACGGAAATTTTCTTTTTGCTGTACCCGTTGCTGGTCTTGTTCATGTCGTTGCGCATCGCGCGCGAGCGCCTGGGCTTGGCGGCTGCGGTCGTGCTGCTCTCGTTTGTGTGTTCGAGCGCCCGCTTGCTGGTCACGCAAAACCGGCTGTTGTTAGCCAAAGACGCTCTGCGCCGTGAGGCGTCTCGCGATGGCTTGACCAGTCTGTGGAATCGCAAAGCGATTCTCGCCATTCTCGAACGGGACTTGCTGCGCGCCGAACGTGAGCAGGAACCGGTGGGTCTGATCATGATCGACGTCGATCACTTTAAGGCCATCAACGACAGCCGCGGACATGCCGCCGGCGATACGGTCCTGCGCATTATTGCCAGCGGCATTGCCGCGGTGGTCCGCCCCTACGATTCGGTGGGGCGTTGCGGGGGAGAAGAATTTCTGATCGTCGCCCCGGGATGTGGCATGGCCGAGACCTGGGAACTGGCGGAACGCGTGCGCGCCCATGTGGCAGGCTGCAACATCATGGTTGGAGGTTCAACGGTACGGGTCAGTTTGAGCCTGGGAGTTGCGACCGGACAAACCGCCGCGGAGATCGAAAAATTGCTGCAGAGCGCGGACACCGCGCTTTATCAGGCGAAGAACGCCGGACGCAACCGCGTGGAACCCGTCGTGGGGCGCGCGGCCGGCGCCGGTCATGGCCCCTCTGCGGTTCCAAACCGCGACTTCTGGCTGTAATTCTCAAAGACTCAAGGCTCGTCGTCCGCACTCGCGAGTCGCTCGCCGATCGTTTTCGACGAGTCGCACCGCATGGAGTCTTAAACCTTTGTGTATTGATATAGGCTTTTTCTGGCTGAAAATTATTTCTTACTCTAGCGCGAAATATTAAATCGGTTTAATATTCCCGCGGACCGGTTTTCGGAGCCGACAGGCGACCCGTATTTGTAGGTCCACCAGGGGGCAGAGATGCATACATCCAGTTCACTGCAGCGCAACTTTCAACGGATCACAGGCAGATTTTTGGTCATCGCAACTGTGCTTGCATTGTCATCCCTGCTTTTTGGACAGTCGTATTTCGGCACCGTCAGCGGCGTGCTGACGGATTCCACGGACGCCGTCGTGGCAGGGGCAAAGGTCATTCTCGTCGATCAGCAAAAGGGCTATTCGTTCGCGACAACCTCCGACAACGGCGGGCGATATTTGTTCCGGTCGGTTCCGCCGGGGATGTACGTAGTTTCGGTCGAAGCCGCCGGCTTTGGAAAAACGCTGAGCGCCCGGTTCAAGGTTGACATCAATGAGAATGCGACGACGAATCTGATGTTGAAAGTTGCCGGTGCCAGCCAGACCATCCAGGTGGGCGCGCAGTCGCAGGCCATCCAAACGGAGGATGCGGAGACGGGCCAGGTCGTCAATCGAAGGTTCATCAATGATCTGCCGTTGATCGATCGCAACGTGATTGAGCTCGTCAATCTCGCGCCGGGCATAACCGCGATGGACGATCAGTGTGACGTCACCTGCACCGGCACGAATTTTGTTTCGAACGGAAGCCGAGGCGCCCAAGCCGACATTCTGACTGACGGCGCGTCGGTCACGAACGCCGAGCCCAACGGCGGCATCACGCAGGCAACCTACCTTCCCTCTCCGGAGGCAGTCGAAGAATTCAAGGTCGAGCAGACCAACTTCAGCGCCGAGTATGGTTTCTCAGGAGCTTCTGTCGTCAACATGATCACGCGCTCAGGCACGAACAAGTTTCACGGGAGTGCCTATGATTTTGTGAGAGACGCAGTCCTCGATTCGAACAACTGGTTTGCCAATCACTTCGGACAGCCGATCCCGCCGTTGCGCCGCAACAATTATGGCTTCACCGTCGGCGGACCGATCCGGAAGAACAAGACTTTCTTCTTCTTTGATTACGACGCCCTGCGCGCCACAACGCAAAGCACGAACCAGGCCGGAGTTCCCAGCGACCTGATGCGCGCCGGTGATTTTGGCGAGGTATGTTCGCAGCAAGGTGGGACATTCGATGGTACGGGACGTTGCAGCGTTGACCAAGGTCAGCTATGGGATCCTTATCAGCGCAGCTACGATTCCAATGTGGGCGCCGCGATCTGGAACAACGCCAATTCGTTCATTCCCTACAACAACCTCGCTCTCTACATCAGCCCGGGCAGCCCTAACCTGCCTGCCAACCTTCAGCCAGCCCCCGGAGTGCCGGGCAATCTAATCGACCCGGTGGCGCAGAAGATGTTGAGTTACTTCCCGGAGCCGAACATCAGCACCTCCGACGGCATTTACCGGAATTGGATCGGAACGGGACCAAACCACAGCTACAACTGGCAGTTCGACATCAAGGTCGACCACCGTTTCACCGAAAAGAATTTGATGAGCGTTAAGTACTCGCAACAATACAGCCACGGGGACAGCTTTAACTGTTTCAAAAACTTCACCGATCCCTGTGAAGGCGGCCCGAACTGGACCAACGCCCATCTATTCGCCATCAACGACACCCACACTTTCACACCGACCCTGTTGCTGAACACAACGTTGGGCTTCACCCGCGGCGTGTGGCATATCGACGCCTACAACCCACAAGGCCAGAGTGATCCTCTTGGCACTCTGGGATTCCCGTCGTATTTGCAGAGCAACGGATTTCCAGGCGTGCCCGCGATCTTCGTCGGCCAATATAGTTCCGCCGGTTTCACGACGCAGGGCACCGACCCCTACGGCAACTACCGACTGGGACAGGACACGGGACAATTGACGGTGACCTTGGATAAAGTTCACGGGCCCCACGAACTGAAATTCGGCTTCGACGGCCGGATCCATCAGATGAACTATATCCAGACGAACGCCCCGGTGGGCATCTTCAGCTTCGACAACAGTGGTTCCGCGGCCTGTCCGGGAGTGAACGACGCAAACTATGGACAAACGGGGTTCGAGTTTTGCGGCGGAGACCCGATGTCCAGCTTCCTGATGGGGACGATGAACGGCGACTCTTACTATGAAATCCAGTTTCGGCCCGCGACCACAAACTACCAGTACGGCTTCTTTGGCCAGGACAATTGGAGAGTCAGTCCCAAGCTGACGTTGAACCTGGGCTTGCGATATGACGTCACGCTGCCGCGGACGGATCGTTATAACCGGCAGAACTGGTTTGATCCCAATGCGACATCGCCGCTCCCCCCCGTGGCGGGACTGGGAACCTTGCATGGCGGCGAGGTGTTTGCTACCTCGAGTCAACGCACGAATTATGTGACCGACTGGCACAACATCCAGCCGCGGTTCGGCCTCGCCTTCCAGTTTGCGCCGAAGATGGTCTTCCGCGGAGGCTACGGGATTTACTACGGCCAGTCCCGTTCCGGGGTAAGCGGCGTTGCACCCTACGGAAGCCAGGGCTTTAACCAGTACACCAACGTGATCAGCACTTATCAGAATAACGGCGCGACTCCTTACCTGCATCTGAGCAATCCTTATCCGAACGGATTGAATCAGCCGGCTGGGAATTCGCTGGGCTTGTTGAACGATGTTGGATACGGAGCGAACGGCCCGCTTCGTACCTTAGACGCGAACCTGACTCCCTACGAGCAGAGTTGGAGCCTCGGAGTGGAGCGGGAACTGCCCGGCAGCGTCGTGCTCAATGTGGAATACATCGGAAAGAAGGGGACCCACCTGCCATTCAGCGGCGCCAACCAGCTAGACATCCTCGGACCGCAGATCGAGAGCCCTGGCGCTGACATCAATGGGCTGCTCAACTACGTGAACAACCCTTTTTCCTCACTGAACGGCGGCCCCATCAGCGATCCCAACAGCACCCTCTCGTCGCCGACAGTGCAACAGTTCCAGTTGCAGCTTCCCTATCCCCAGTTCACGAACGTCTCGACTGACGTTCAGATGATTGCGGCGTCGAGCTATAACGGATTGCAGGTAAGCGCGGAGAAGCGCTATACCCACGGATTGCAGTTCCTGGTGACGTACGTCTGGTCGAAATCGATCGATGACTCCTCACAGGCAGACGACAACGTGACTTGGCTGGGTAGCTTTACCAGCCTGCAGGACCCCAACAAACCGTGGCTGGAGCGCAGCCTGTCTACTTTCGATATTCCGCAAGTGCTGCAAATGAGCTACACCTACGATCTGCCATTCGGGCGCGGCCGTGCCTTCCTCGGCAACATGCCCCGCGCGCTGGAAGCGATTGTGGGCGGTTGGAAAACCAACGGGCTGTGGCGCATGTCGTCCGGCCGGCCGCTAACTCTCACGGTCTCCGATGGAAATCCGCTGCCGACGTACGGTGGACAGCGGCCCAACATTGTCGGCACGCCCAAGCGCAATCACGGCCCGGATTGGATCGACAACTTCTTTGTCGATCCCAACGTTTTCCAGCGGCCTGACGACTTCACGCTCGGAGATGCTCCGCGCGCCCTTTCGAGTATCCGAACACCGTGGGCATTTGGCGTTGATCTGTCGCTCTCGAAGCAGTTTGTGGTACACGAAGAGATGAGCCTTGAGTTCCGCATCGAGGCGCGGAATGCATTCAATCATCCCGTGTTCGGGACGCCGGATACGTCGCTGGACGATGGCAGCTTCGGGACGATCAGTTATACGTCGAACACACCCCGCGAAATACAGCTGGCGGTGAAGTTCAACTTCTAGAAGTCTTGCATCGACTTGCATCCTTCGGCCCGCAATCTTGCGGGCCGAAGGACTATGTTTTTCGGCACATGCAAAGGTGCAAGCAGAATTACATAGGCCCTTCGCTTCGCTCAGGATGACAGGACTGAGTGAGTACCAACCTTCCTTACGCTTCCAGGGCTACGTGGCAGATGCGGCCGATGAGGTAGTCGGCGGCGGTCTTGCGGTCGTCCATGGTGACGACTTCGATGGGAGAGGATTGATTGTGGGGGCGCAAGATTAGATGATTTCCTGCCACTTCGACATATCTCACCGCGCAAGTATCGTTTTTCAGAACAGCGTACATATTGAATTCACCTTTGCGATACGCCTTGAGTGAGTTGTAATGTCGGTCGATCAAGAGCGTTGATCCGGGTAAGAGACGTGGGTACATCGTGATCGCTTCCCGGGCATCGAGCTTGATGAGGACAAAGCGCTGCCAGGAAGAGCGATCGCCTTCGACTTCGGGTTTGAGCTTGCGAAGAAAGTTTTTCTTGAACTTGAGAATTTCCTGCACGTGCATGCTGGTGATCAAGGGCTGGGTGGCAGCGGTGGAGGGGTCAGTGAGCAGAACGTTTTCAAATTCGTCGTCGCTGGGAGGCAAGATGGAGGCGCGCTTGTTGACCTCGGCGGGATCAAGCAGATCGAGGACGGAAAGATGCTGGACGGCGAGAACTTTGTCCATGCCTTCAATGCTGAGGCCGCGCTTGCGGTTGAGGAAGTTGGAGATATGGGCCTGTTTGAAGCCAGTCTGTTGGGCAAGTCTAAGGCCGGTTAATTCACCTGCTTCGATACGCTCCCAGAGTATCTTGCGAAGGTTATCTTGCAGGATTTTGAACTTCATTTGCCGGAGTATAGCACCGGTTTAGAACATGGCGCTAAGTCCGGAAGTTTTCCACAGGCGGCAATTGTCTATCCAACCTTGACTGAGAAAATTCACAGATATACGATCGCGACATCCTAGAGGCCATTATGCTCTCCGGTAGAAAGCAATGACGAGTCACTTGGATAAGTTGAATGAAGAAAAGAACTTCGGCGAGTTTCGCCGGAAAGTAAAGTCGGCCGAAGTGCTATCGGCGTCGATGGAGCACCTGCTGTTATCGCTCGGGTTCACGGGACGAGTGAGCGTGGTGATGCAAAATGGACGCGTGCTGAAATCGGGTTATGAAGAAGGCTACTTCCACCAACGGCATGACGACTAGAGCACGCTTAAATTGTAGAAGGGAAGGATGTTGGCGACGAACAGAAGTGCGGTGACAGATCGTTTTTCATAGGTTCGGCGAAACTAAATAGCTCAAGCAGGTCATCGTAAGAAAAACGAGCCCTGCGTTCAGTTTCTGCAAATGCAGGGATTGGCGCAGGGCTTTTCTGCTTTTGGCATTCGGAACTTGGCGAAGTTAAGTTGGCGAGAGCAAAACAAAACATTGATCCAAATAACTCGGAAGAGTGATGAAAAAGCAGTCAGAAAGACAGAAAGAATCACGAAGTTGGCGTGGAACTGAAGTATTGCGAGCATTGTGGAGGGCTGTGGGTAAGGGAGCGAGGCACTGGAGTTGTTTATTGCGAGAAGTGCCAGCCAAAGGTGGCGGACTTACCCAGTCCGAAGATGAGATCGAACCGGCTGATTCTGCCGGTGCATCCGCCTACGGCGGTCGAGGACTGCGAATTTGAAATCGACATTGACGAGTCCAACGACTTTGAAGCAGCGGGAGGTGTGGCATGAGCGGAGTGATTGAGATCTCCGCTGAAGCGGAATGGGCCGAACCAGAGGCGAGCGCGGGGTTTCCTCGGCGAACGCGCCACGAAGAGAAACACTTGGCAGAGCAGTTGGCGGCGCATCAGTTCCCTGCGCGTGAACATACGGATGAAGCAGGGGAAGAGACACTTGAAGGAATTTTGGAGGAGGATAGCCAGCAACGTCGGGACGAAGAGGAGGATCGGGAACGGGAGCGGCGAATCTACCGAGGGCGGACTGTGGCAATGTTGAGGCGCTACATGCGTTACTCGATCGAGACGGGGAGGATGCCGTCGCTATTAGGGGCGGTGTTCTTTCGGGCGAAGGTGACGGCGTACACCGTGGTCACGTTCGAGGACCGTGTGATTTTCGTGCACGACATGGAGAAGTGCCTGGACCGGCTGGACGAGTTTTCGCGGCAGTTGATTGCACGGCATATCCTGCAAGAACACGATCGGTGGGGCACGGCGAAGCTTCTGCACTGCAACGAGAAGACAATACGGCGTTGTACCCCGCTGGTTTTGGACTTGCTGAGTCAGATTTTGCTGGATGTGGGGTTGATGAAGCGACTCGAGCCGATCCAGAAAAATTGTTGTCAAGAGGGAGGAAACGGTCCATTCGACGTAAGTGACTGTGAAGACGACGAATAAAAAGATTTAACAATGTCCACTTTGACCTTAGCAATTTGATATTCTGAATATATAGGGTTCAGTAATCGCAATCTTACTCATGGAAGGCGCGCCTCGACGGCGCGCCTTTTCTTTTGGCAGGTACGGCATAGGGCGAATGGGAGGGACTCCATCTGCTCCACGAGGCCACCGAGGCATATAAGCGGCATGAATGCATTTTTACGAGTCAAAGAGGCATCGAACATGAGACGAAGAAATTCTTGTACAAGGGGGTAAATCGGGGCGAACTGCCGCAAGTGATTGCGACGATTGGAAATATAAAGTTTGACAAATGTCCACTTTTACCTTAGCCATTTGATATTCTGGATATATAGAGTTTAGAAAAAAAGAAATCATTCCAAACGAAGGCGCGCCTTGAGGCGCGCCTTCCGTATTTTAGGCAAAGACAACTAAATCCAAGGGAATCCGAGTACGGGGCAATGATCAAGAACAAAACGAAGAGGAACGCGACTAAGAAGACGGCGGCGAAAAAGACATCACTGAGGGCCAAGAAGGACCGCAATCCGGCAGCGGTAAGGAACGACATAGCGAAGATCGTGGAATCGGGAGCGAAGAGAATTACCAAGGCCGTTATGGAGCAGGCGATGACGGGGCAACTGGCTCCAGCGAAGTATCTGTTTGAAATGGCGTCGATTTATCCGTCGTCAACGGACGGAAGTTTTTCGACGAAGGACGAGGAGAGTCTGGCGGAGACCTTGATGCGCAGCCTGGGACTTCCGGATAAGCCGATTCCGAGGGATGAAGAAGATCCACTGGTGCCGGCTTCGGTGGAGGAAAAGCCCAAGCCAAAAGCAATCGACGAGGAAGAGGCGGAGACGGGTTCGGATGCTGGTTCCCAATCCGAATTGGAAGCCGGCGACGAGAGCAAGGAACCATTGCTGGTGTGACGGCCAAGTAATGCGTCGTCGCTTAAGGATGCAGAATCTGGGCAGCGAAGAAGGCGGCTGCCCAGCTTTCGCATTGAGAGACAAATGCATCATCGGGGATACCGTAGAATGAGGCGGAGCGGTGCGACGAGAATCACCGGTTGCGGTCTGGGTTGGAACGAAGAGGTTAAGAATCCCAACGCCCGCGATGGGCTCGAAGACCAAGCAGCCACGCTGGGGCAGCCCGCGGAGAAGCGAAAAGAGACACAGGACTGGGATGGATATCACATGGTTGTTGACCGACCGGCTTGCGGTCGGAGGCGGGATTTGGAACGCGGAGAACATGGCGAAGGTGAAGGCCGCCGGGATCACGCACATCATCGACATGCAAATCGAGTTTGACGATACGGAGTTGGGAGAGGCACAGGGCATTGAAGTGCTGTGGAACCCGACGGATGATGATTTCGAGCCGAAGCCTGCAGAGCTGTTTCGGCGCGGCGTGGAGTTTGCGACAGCGGCATTTGAAAAAGCGGATGCGAAGCTGTTCATCCATTGCGCAGCGGGGGTACACCGCGCACCGATGATGGCGCTGGCGGTGTTGGGATCGATGGGATGGAGCGTGGACGAAGCGATGCATTTGATCGAGGATCTGCGTCCGGCGGCGGACTTCGCTGCCGTGTATGTGCAGAGTGTAAGAGAGTTCCTGGGCAGCGAGGCCGAGGATGTTCCCCGGAACAGAGTCTTCTGACGGTTGCGAAATTGTTAATCGATCAGTGTGAGATTCACGAATTGAGAGCTGCACTCGGTTGCTGAACAGCGACTAAGTCTGATTGTTGGATGAATGATGGCCTGGAGAAGGGAGCCTGAAAAGGCTCCCATTTTTTTAAAGGCATTCTGAGGCTTTGAAAGAACGGCAGCGGACAGGAACGTCCGCTCGACAAAGGTTTGATGGAGGAAACGATGTTTGACGCGGACCGCCGCCCCATGGGGCGGCTTTTTTATTGGTTACTGGCGGTGGTGATGATCGCTGGTTGTGGACTGACGGCCAGCGGGGCGGCACCGGTTCCTCAGAGTGGATTGGCAAGCACCACGGTGGCGGACACGATTTACATGGCGGATGGAAGCGGGGCGCAGGGAAGCCTGATCATCACGTGGCCGGCGTTTGTCACATCAACGACGGTGCAGGTGGATGCCGGCATGTTTCCGAGTGGCGGCTATGCGATTGAAGTTCGCACCCACGATTATGGATTTGGAGCGGCGAATGACCGAAACCTGTTGGGCCGGTTCAGCACGCGAACGTTCACTCTGCCTCGGCTGGGCAGAACCCAAAACTACTTTCTCCGACTGTATGACAACTCTACTCCGCCGCGATATTCGCGTTATTCAGCGGCGCTCCATGTGGATTATCCGTTATGACCGAAGAACATCTGCTAGGCAGACGATTTCGAAGTGTGGAGAAACCATCCACGGGGGCGCAATACACGGCGAAAGACTTTCAACTCGAGGTTCTGGATAAGTTGGCGGAGGTGCAGCGACTCGCTGGGTCCTTAGAGGATTCCTGGAACAACAAGTTGGCGGCTGCCAAAGAACAACGTCTTGTGAAATTCGACAGTCGCACATTGATCGCGCTCGGGGCAATTGCGCTCTCTGTTACCGGCTACGTAATTCAAGAAGCCCGCAACACCGCCAGGCAAGACAGCGAAATCGAAGCGACCAAGGCAAGGGTCGTGCGTCTGGAGCAGATCGCGGCCACGAATACTGAAGCCAGGATACGAACTGAAGTACAACTTGGTGAACTACGAGATGGCCAACTTGAGATCAAAGCGCTGATCGAGGCGCATGATAACGCCAGTAAAAAAGCCAGCTTAAGCAAATAGACCTCTTACATCCAGACAAGTTTCAAGCGAACTAAGCGAGAAACCGCTTCTGTTGCAACCCAACGGGAAAGCGGAGCCGTGATCTCAATTTACTGACAAAAGGGGAATGAATATGAATTTTCTAAATCAGCTGTTGCGTGGGATTGCTTTCGTGCCTGCTCTGGTGAACGGAATCGAAGCTCTTTTCGGCGGAAAATCGGGCATTCAAAAAAAAGACGCCGCGATGTCGTTTCTGGAGAATGCGTTGACAACCATGGACGCCGTCGCAGCGCGAGAAATCGTGGAGCCGGACAAATTCAGGAATGGGGTGTCAAAGATAATCGACGGAACCGTGGAATGCCTGAATGCTTCCACGTGGGCCAAAGGGAACAAGCAGGCTCCTTCTGCGATTCCCCAATAGCGCCGTTCTGGAAGATCGATAAACTGGGAACTCGGTCATGAGAAAGGGGGATACGTATTCTTGCATCCCCCAAACTGTCTATTGCCAGCTCACTGAAAAGTTGATTACCCGACTTCCTCGCTCCACGTCTGCAGCGTCTTCTTCACCAAGTCCATAAACTGGTCAGCGACGGCACCGTCAATCAGACGGTGATCGTAACCCAAGGTGAGATGGACGACGGAACGGATCGCGATTGAGTCAGTACCATCTTTGTCGGTGATTACCATCGGCTGTTTCGTGATGCCGCCGACACCCATGATCGCGGAATTGGGCTGATTGATGATAGGCAGGCCGAACACGGCGCCGAATTGTCCAGGATTGGTGACTGTGAATGTGGAACCTTCGACGTCATCGGGCTTGAGCTTCTTGGTGCGAGCGCGTTCGCCGAGATCGGAGATGCCGCGCTGTAGACCGAGGAAGTTCAAGTCTCCCGCATTCTTCAGCACAGGGACGATGAGGCCCCAGTCGAGGGCAACGGCAATTCCCATGTTGATGTGACGGTGATAGCGAATGTTATCGCCTTCGAGACTAGCGTTGATGATGGGCCATTGTTGCAGCGCAATGACAGCAGCGCGCACGAAGAATGGCATGAATGTGAGACGCGCGCCGTGCCGCTGCTCGAAGCCAGCCTTGTGCTTGTTGCGCAGGTTGACGATGCGGGTGAAATCCACTTCGTACATGCAGTGGACGTGGGCGCTGGTTCGTCGAGACTCGATCATGCGCTGGGCAATGATCTTGCGCATGTTCGTCACGGCAACGAGATCGCCTGGGTAGGGCGCGGAAGCTGCCGGGCGAGGCGCTGGAGCGGCGGCTGCAAGCTGAGCAGAGGCAGATGGAGCAGCGGGAGCCGGTTGCGAAGATCCCTGGCTCTCGATGAATGACATGATGTCTTGCTTGGTAATGCGGCCGCCGAGTCCGGTGCCGGAAACATGAGAAAGACTGATGCCGTGCTCGCGTGCGATCTTGCGAACGAGCGGGGAAGATCGCGCTTCTTCCTCCTCTTCGTTTGCCGTTGGGGCAGGCGGGGCTGCTGATGGGACGGGCGCTGGAGCTGGCGCGGAAGCCTTCTTCTCTTCAACCTTGGCTGCGACGGGCTTCTCCGCGGGAGGCGCCGGGGCCTTGGGTGGAGCCGCTGCGGCTTCGCCATCGGCAGCGATGGTTCCCACGATCGTGTTTACTCCAACCGTTGTGCCTTCGGTGACTTTGATGTCCTGCAAGACGCCTGAGGCGGGTGCGGGAATCTCGGCATCGACCTTGTCTGTGGAGATCTCGAACAGCGGTTCGTCCCGTTGTACTTTGTCGCCGGGCTTCTTCAACCACTTGGTAATAGTGCCCTCGACGATGGATTCGCCCATCTGGGGCATGATGATGTCAGTCGGCATGATTTCCTTCCGCGCGAGGCCCATCGTTGGAGAGAAAGGGCCGAACGCAACCAAATATTATAGCGTTTGACAGAAGTTGCAGGCTTGGACCGCAGCACCCATTCTGGCTTCACCGTAGGTTACAGGGTCCTAGTGGTCGTGGTCGTGATCCTTCATCCCCTCTCTTTTCTCGACGGCCGGCTCGGCGCCGAAGCTCGTCTTCCAATATTCCTGCACGGCCGGCGGAAGCTTATCCAAGTGTGAGAGTAGCATCGTGATCTTCCACATGTCTTGTTCGCCCAGAGTTTTGTCCCAGGCGGGCATGCCGGTGTAACGCACGCCGGTTCGGATGGTGTAAAAAATGTGCCATTCGGGATCGTCGGGAGGATCAGAAATGAGGTTCGGCGGCGGCGGATAGAACGAATTGACCAAAGTTGAAGGCTTGCGGTCGAGGCCGCCGTGGCAGAGGGCGCAATTCATGGTGTAGAGCTTCATCCCCTCTTCCAGATTCTGATCGGTGGGCGTCAGCGGATTGTTGGTGCGGGGCGCATGGCGCTCCATCGAGGCATCGACCGCGCCCATGGCGAAGCGGCGCTCGATATGCGGAGGTTCGACGTTTGCAGCCGTGGGGAAAAACCCGAGCATGGCGAAACCGAGTCCGCCTAATACAAGAACGAGAAGAGTGACAATCACACCGAGAATGAACTTGCCCATGAAGCCTCCACGGTAACTATTGTGGCAGATGCAGCAGGTGGGGCGCTAATCGCGAAACAGCAGCTTCTTGGATCGAACGAAGTCCGTGATCCCTGAGTTCTTTTCGCCTTCGCTCAATAGACCTTCAGACGGCGCGACTCGCGGACAACGTCTTCCACCTTCGGAAGATAGTGATGCTCTTGTGGCGGAGAAAATGGAACAGCAGAATCTAATCCCGCGATGCGGACGATAGGGCCGTCGAGATCGTCGAATGCCTCTTCATTAATGATCGCGGCGATTTCGCCGGCCAAGCCTCCGGTGCGCGAGTGCTCGTGCAGAATGATGACTTTATTCGTTTTCCTGACGGTCTGAGCGATGGCATCGCGGTCGAGCGGCGAGACGGTGCGGAGGTCTAGGATTTCGAGATCGATTCCCTCTTTGCTAAGGATGTCAGCAGCTTCCAGTGCGGTGTGGACCATGGCCGCATAAGTGATGATGCTCAGGTCGCGGCCTTCGCGGGCGATGTTCGCTTTACCGATGGGGACAATGTAATCATCCGCGGGGACTTCGCCTTTAATGCGGCGGTAGAGGTATTTGTGTTCGAAGAAGATGCAGGGATTGTTGTCGCGGATGGCGGCCTTGATCAGACCTTTGGCGTCGTAGGGCGTCGCGGGACAGATCACTTTCAAGCCCGGATTGTGCACAAACCACATCTCGGGATTCTGCGAGTGGAAGGGGCCGCCGTGAACGTATCCGCCACTGGGGCCGCGCAGGACGAGCGGGGCGGGCGCGCCCCAGAGATAGTGTGTCTTCGCGACCATGTTGCTGATCTGGTTGAAGGCGCAACCGATGAAATCCATGAACTGAAATTCGGCGACAGGACGCATGCCAGTGAGCGAGGCTCCAAAGGCCGCGCCCACGATGGCGGACTCGGCGATGGGCGTGTCGATGACACGCTCGGCACCAAAGCGGTCGATGAATCCGTCGGTGACTTTGAAGGCGCCGCCGTAAATGCCGATGTCTTCGCCGAGGCAGAAGACGGTTGGATCGCGGTCCATTTCTTCCCAGATTCCCTGGCGGATGGCTTCGAGATAGGTAAGTTGCATAGTCAGATTCTTTGCCACGGATCTACGCGGATGAACACGGATACAGCTATTTCAAGTGCACGGCGGCTTCGGTTTCTTTGTAGCTGCTGCTTCCCTTCTTTACTTTCGGCATGCCGTATTTTGGCTTGATCTCGTGGCAGCCGTTTTCGCAGAAGACGCCGCCTTCAGCTGATTCGGGCGTTGGCATTGGGGAGTTCACCGCAATCTCCCGCTCGGCTTCGATCACTTCTTCTACTTCCGCGATCAACGCTTCGTTCTCTTTCGCGCTTAGCCACTTTTTCTCTTTCACCAGGTAATTCTCAAATCTCCCCAACGGATCGCGTTTTTTCCAGAAATCAAACATTGGCTTGGGGACATAGCTCGCGGCGTCATGGATGGCGTGGCCTTTCATGCGCATCATCTTGGCTTCAATGAGCGTGGGACCGTCGCCGCGGTGAGCGCGTTCAACGGCGTCACGGGCGGCGTCGTAGACCTGACACGCGTCGGTGCCATCGACGATCACGCCGGGGATGCCATATCCGATGGCGCGTTCCGCCAGATCTTTGCAGCGGTACTGCATTTCTGACGGGGTGGAGTAGGCCCAGAGATTGCTCTCGACGAAGAGCACGAGGCCTAGATTCTGAACGGCGGCGAAGTTGATGCCCTCGTACGTAACACCGGTCGACTGGCCACCGTCACCGATGTAGGTCATGACCGCGAGGTTGCGTCCTTGCAGGCGCGCGCCGAGAGCAACGCCCGAAAGCACAGGGATAAGATCGCCGAGCATGGAAATGGGCGAGACCATGTTGCGCTTTTCAATATCGCCGAAGTGCGAGGTGCCGTCGCGGCCCTTGGTGGGCGAGTCCGCTTTTGCCATGTACTGCATCATGGTGTCACTGGCACGGAAGCCGCGGACGAGCAGCGACCCCTGGTTGCGGATCATGGGCGCGAACCAATCGTCCTTATCGAGCGCGTAGGCGGAGGCGCAGGAGCAGGCTTCCTGCCCGAGGCCGAAATAGACTCCGCCGACGACTTTGCCTTGCTTGTACAGATTCTCCAGAGCGACTTCCATTTTGCGGTTAAGCAGCATGTAGCGGTAGATCTCGATGCATTGCTTCTTGTCGAGATACTTGGAGTCGCGGATGGGCGGAACGGGAGCGTCGAGATTGCCGGTGACCTCATAGCGGACGTGCTCGGCGCCGTGGCGATCTTTCTCTATGTGCTGGCGGACGGTGAAATCGGGATGTTCGAGTCGGTAGTCAGGGATCGAGTAGGTGCGGAGGTCCGTGTGGGTGGAGTTTTGGTTCTTCGTTTTCTGGCTGGGCGGGCGGACGAATGCGTCTTCCGCTACGTGGTTCTTGCTGACCGCGCGACCGTTGCGCGAACGATTCCCGTTGGAGCTCAGCTTGGTCTTAGTTTTCTTGTTCCCCATTTGAAAGCGGCGCTGCGAGCGCGATGTACTGATGGTATCGCGAGAGGGGGGCGGAGGGCTAGAGCGTAGGGGCGACTGTGACGCGGGTCAGAAGATCGTCCAAGCTTTCGACGCAAAGCATCTGGCTGGAGAAGACCGTGCCGAAATTTCGGGAGATGGATTCGGCTACTACGTTCAAGTCGAGCGGTTTGCCGAGTTCCTGCTGCATCGAGGTCACGGGCTTGGAGGTGATGCCGCAGGGAACAATGAGATTGAAGTAGCTGAGGTCGGTGTTCACGTTCAGGGCGAAGCCGTGGGAGGTAACGAAACGGGAGATGTGTACGCCGATGGCGGCGAGCTTGGATTCGGGTCCGGAGGTCGTGCCGGCGGCGTCGAACAGCAGGTCCCTCGACTTCGCTCGGGCTGACAAGGTCGTGGAGTTTTCAGCGGATGACAGTGAGGGTGGGTCAGTCCAGACGCCGGTCAGGCCCTGGACACGCTTGGCGGGGATCGAGAAGTCTACACAGGTGCGGATCAAGACTTCCTCGAGGCGGCGTACGAATTCGATCACGCCCAGGGTTTTGCGTTTGCCGCCTGGGTCAGCAAATCCGCGTAGGTCAAAGATGGGATAGCCGACGATCTGTCCCGGACCATGAAAAGTAACGTCCCCCCCGCGGTCGCATTCGAAGAGTTCAACGCCTCGTTGGCCGAGAACGTCGGGAGATACGATAACGTTAGCTGCTTTCGCATTGCGGCCCAAGGTGATGACTGGAGAATGCTCGAGGAGCAAGAGGACATCACCGATCGTTTCTTCTTTGCGCAGGGAGACTAGTTGCTGCTGCAGTCGGAGGCCTGTGGCATAGTCGATGGTGTCGAGTTGGACGATGGAAATCAAAATCTAAATCCTTACCACAGGGGACACAGAGGAACTGCATCCGTCCTTCGCACGAGACTCACTCAGGATGGAAATGCGTTTTTTACCTGCATCTTTTATCCGTGTTCATCCGCGCAAATCCGTGGCAAAGAAGTTCACGCGTTGATCGCGATCCCATATACGCTGTTCGACGCGTCTAGCATGGCTTCGGCCAGCGTAGGATGGGCATGGATCGTCCACATCAAGTCTTCCACTGTGGCTTCGAGTTCCATGGCAGCCACCGCTTCAGCGATCAACTCTGTAGCCTGCGGGCCGATGATGTGAACGCCGAGAATTTCTCCGTAGTCGGCGTCGCTGACGATCTTGATGAAGCCTTCGTGCTGGCCAACGATGGAGGCGCGCGAGTTGGCGGTGAAGGGGAACTTTCCAATCTTGACGTTGTACCCCGCTTCACGCGCCTTGGTTTCAGTGAGGCCGACACTGCCGATTTCCGGATGGCAATAAGTTGCGCCAGGAATATGTTCAGGATTGATCGGCTTGCTGGGCTTGCCTGCAATCTTCGCGACTGCTACGAGAGCCTCCATGGCTCCGACGTGAGCCAGTTGCGGCGTTCCCAAAACAATGTCGCCGACGGCGTAGACACCAGGTTCGGTGGTCTGCATCCACGAATCGGTTTTAATGAACTCGCGATCCGGCTTGATCTTCGTGCGTTCCAACCCGATGTTCTGGGTGCGAGGCTTGCGGCCAACGGCGATCAGAATTTTTTCGGCTTCAATCTTCTGTTGCTTGCCTTCGGCGGTGATGGTTACGGCGATGCCCGCTTTCGTCTTCTCGACTTTGTCGACTTTCGCACCAGTATGGAAGGCGATGCCCCGCTTGCGATAGACGCGCGCGAGCTCCTTGGATACTTCTTCATCTTCGACGGGAACAAGCCGCGGCAGCATTTCGACAATCGTCACTTCGGAATCGAACGAGCGGTAGATCGAGGCGAACTCGACGCCGACAGCGCCCGCACCGACGATTACGATCGATTTGGGAAGATCCTTCAAGCTTAGGATTTCGATGTTGGTCAGGATGCGATCGCCGGCTTCGAGACCGGGCAGCATGCGAGCTTCGGAACCTGTAGCCAGGATGACGTTCTTCGCTTTAAGTTGGGCCGCTTTGTCACCGTTCGTGACTTCGACGGTAAGCACTCCATTTTGCGCCGGTCCTGTGAGCTTGCCATATCCTTTTACGGTTTCCACCTTGTTCTTCTTCATCAAGAACTCAAGACCCTTGGCGTGCTTTGCGACGATTTTCCCCTTGCGCTCCTGGATGGCAGCCCAGTTGAGCTTGCGCGCGTCGACACCCTCAATCCCGAATTCCTTAGCCTCTTTGAGATGGTCCCAGAGTTCGGCATTAAACAGCAGAGCCTTGGTCGGGATGCAGCCGACGTGCAGGCAGGTTCCGCCGAGGAATCCGTCTTTTTCGATGAGCGCGGTCTTCAGGCCGTATTGGCCGGCGCGAATCGCGGCGGTGTATCCGGCAGGGCCACTGCCAATGATGGCTACGTCGTAGATGGTTTCGGGCAATGGAATAATCCTCGCTTCTCAGTATGTAGAGATGACTCAGGGCAAACCAATGATTCTAGAACAGGGGTAGCAAAGCGGCAAAACGAAGACCCCAAGCCTTCACCACGAAGGACACTAGGGCTCACGAAGGGAACCTTGTCGCAGAAAAAGGCCGCCTTTTCGGGCGGCCTTCGTGATTCTGTTCGTGAATACCTAGTTGTTTTCGTTGCTGGCGCGCTTCCAGGAAATCAACTCGCCAATCGTCGAACTCGTGCTGGAAACAGGCTGCTTGTAGGCTTCGACTTCCGAGCGGGAGGCTTCTTCGCCCACAGCGCGGATGCTGAGGCCAACCTTCTTCTCTTCCGGATTCATCTTGATGATCTTGAAATCGTGTTCCAGGCCGGGTTCAAGATGGAGCGGCTGACCATTCTCGTCGGTCGCTTCGGACTTGTGGCACAAACCCTCGACGCCCTCTGCGATTTCAACAAACGCACCAAATGCTGCCACCCGCAACACTTTGCCGTGAACCACATCACCGATGTGATGGGTTTGGAAGAACGACTCCCAGACGTCCGGCTGAAGCTGCTTCACGCCCAGTGAGAGACGCCGCTTGTCAGGCTCAATCGCCAGAACTACTGCCTTCACGCGATCACCCTTTTTGAGCACTTCAGAGGGATGCTTTACGCGTTTCGTCCAGCTCAGGTTACTGACATGAACCAAGCCGTCGATGCCATCTTCGATTTCGATGAAGGCGCCGAAGTCAGTCAGATTGCGCACGCGTCCTTCTACGGTCATGCCAACCGGGAATTTCTCGTGCAACGAGTCCCACGGATTCGCTGCCAGCTGCCGCATCCCAAGCGAAATCCGTCTTTCGGTCGGGTTCACGTTCAGAACCACGCATTCCACCTGATCACCAACGTTGACCAGCTTCGACGGATGCTTCATCCGCTTCGACCAGGTCATTTCGCTGACGTGAACCAGGCCTTCGATCCCCTGCTCCAACTCCACGAACGCACCGTAGTCGGTTACGCTGATCACGCGTCCGCCAACGTGCGCGCCCTCAGGATAACGATGCTCCGCGTCAAGCCACGGATCGGGCGTCAGTTGCTTGAAGCCTAGCGAAACCCTCTGCTTCTCTTTGTCGTACTTCAGCACCTTCACCTGAATCTGGTCACCAACGTTGACCAGATCCTTCGGGTGAGTCAGGCGTCCCCAGGACATGTCGGTGATGTGCAACAGTCCATCAAGGCCGCCCAGATCCACGAAGGCGCCATACTCCGTCAGATTCTTCACCACACCGGTGAGCACCGATCCTTCTTCCAGGTGCTCGAGGGTCTTCGAGCGCTTTTCGTTCTGCTCGCCTTCCAGCAGATCCTTGCGCGAGACCACGATGTTGCCGCGCTTCTTGTTCAGCTTAATGACCGCGACTTCCAGCGTCTGGCCCTTCATGCCGTCCAGATTGCGGATCGGCCGCAGATCCACTTGCGAGCCCGGCAGAAAAGCGTGCGCGCCAAGAATGTCGACGGTGAGGCCGCCCTTGATGCGGTCCACGACGACTGCATGGATCGGCTTCTTCTCGTTGTAAGCCTTCTCAATCTCTTCCCAGGCGTGAATGCGCTGCGCCTTTTGATGCGACAGGTTGATGTAGCCCTCTTCCGCCTGTCCCTTGTCGCGCATGACATCGATCTCGTCGCCGGGCTTGAACTTGGGATTGCCCTCGTGATCGAGAACTTCCGCCAGCGGCAGCATGCCTTCCGACTTGGCGCCGATATCCACGACGACGTGCGTGCCGGTCAGTTTCAGAACCGTGCCTTTGATGACGCGGTCTTCACTCACCGCCTCTTCGGCTTCGGTCGTGAACGTTTCCAGCACTGACGCGAAGTCCTCGCCGGCAGCCAGCTTGTCGTCTACGGCGGAGTCAGCTTGCGCCTGAGCGGAGTGGTCGGTGGTCGCGGCAGCCTGATCCTGTTCAGGCTGGTGTTGCTGCTCTGTCTTTGGTTCTTCGGTCGCGACAGAGGAATTGGAATCGGAGTTGGGGGCGGTGGTCTCGTCGAACAAGGTTATGCCTCTCTGGTAACGGATGCGGGGCCTGCGTTGCGGACTGCTGGATGAGTCGTTTGGTTGTGGTGGGCTCACCCTGGCGAGTGAGCTTGGACAATC
This sequence comes from uncultured Acidobacteriaceae bacterium, assembly GCA_963731405.1. GTDB lineage: Bacteria > Acidobacteriota > Terriglobia > Terriglobales > Acidobacteriaceae > Sulfotelmatobacter. The sequence continues at coordinate 119,392 of CAVSVS010000026.1, forward strand.
CCAGCTGTCGGACGTTTAACAGAGAACCCGCGTCCAATGGGAACTCTTCGACTATAGCAACGTGCCGCGAACAGTGTCAAACGCAAATCCCGCCAAATATTTCAATCGGGTTACAGTGTTACGATTTCGGAACACACCCCTCATCTGCTAACCTGCCCTGCTATGGATTACCTCTGGACCCCGTGGCGTTACGCCTATGTCTCATCCACGGAAAAGACCGCTGGATGCGTTTTCTGTGATGCGCCCAAAGAAAAGGACGACTCTAAGGTGCTCATCGTGCACCGGGGCCAGTATTGCTACGTCATTCTGAACGCCTATCCCTATACGCCCGGGCACGTGATGATCGTCCCCTACGCGCATTTGGACGAGTTGCGACGGCTTCCCGCAGAAGCTGCTCAGGAGATGATGACGCTCTCCCAGCGGATGGAATCTTTGCTGCGCGAACTCTACCATCCGGACGGCATTAACTTAGGCATGAACATCGGTAAGGCCGCTGGTGCGGGGATCGCGGGACACATCCACATGCATGTTCTGCCGCGCTGGGTAGCGGATGCGAACTTTGTATCGGTAATCGGAGAGACGCGCGTTCTGCCGGAGACGCTGGATGTGACTTGGGGGAGGATGCGGGAGGCGTTGCGCTAGAACCAAGCTAGCGCACCATGTTCTTATGTTCGATGCCCATCAATTCGCGGTCGAAACCAAAGAATCATCGCCGCACCGACAACGAAAAACGGAACCACATGAGCGAATCGCGCCCCTAGGAAATGCAACACCAGCCCGTAAAGCGCAACAGCAAGACTCAACACGTAGATAGCCAAATAACCAGCGCGCCAACGTTTCGAGGCTTTCCCTTCGTCAGGGCTCTGGTACATCAAAGTCTCCGCCTTGCAGATGAATTTTCGGTTGAAATAGAACGCTGAACTCACACATGCTAGCGAGACCACAGCAATTGCGACCTCAATTGTTTCGAGTTCCGTAGCATGGCTCGTAGCCGGCAGGCGCGCCGCCAACACGAAGTACAACGCGACCGCCGCAAGCATGCACAGGCGTATTATCCGAACAGAGCGAACCGATTTGGCTTGCGAGTCCACGAGATCTTCTTTGACTCATTTCCCGTGTAGTAGAAGTTCGATCTCTTTCTCGTCGATGACCGCCACACCTAGTTCTTTCGCCTTGTCGAGCTTCGATCCTGCATCCGCGCCCGCCACTACGTAGTCCGTTTTCTTGCTGACGGAGCCGGTGACTTTCCCGCCGGCGTCTTCGATCATCTTCTTGGCTTCGTCACGCGTGTATTTCGATAACGTTCCGGTGAGCACGAATGTCTTTCCCGCAAGCTTTGTGCCACGCTCTTTCTTCTTGCCCTTAAACGCAAGCCCAGCCTGGCCGAGGCGCTCAACCAACTTGCGATTTGCGGGAATGCTGAAGAACTCCACGATGCTCTCGGCGATACGGGGTCCAACTTCGTCGACATTCTGCAATTCTTCGACACCCGCCTGCTCCAAGGCTTCCATCGAGCCGAAGTGCTCGGCCAGAAATTGCGCTGTGCGCTCGCCGACCATGCGAATCCCCAGCCCGTAGATCACCCGCTCCAGCGGCAACTTCTTCGAATTCTCGATTTCGTTGAGAATGTTTTGCGCTGACTTGTCGGCGAAGCGCTCCAGGCTGAGTAAATCCGCTTTTGTGAGCTTGTAAATATCAGCAACGTTTTTCACCAGGCCGCGTTCGGTCAGTTGGGTGACGAGCGCTTCGCCCATGCCGTCAATATTCATCACCCCACGCGAGGCGAAGTGCAGAATGGTCCCCAGCAGCTTGGCGGGACAATTCGCGTTCACACAGCGGTAGTCGACTTCGCCTTCGGTGCGGACGACTTTGTTTCCGCAGACTTGGCACTTCTCGGGATCCTCTACGTCTTTGTCTCCGCGTGGATGCTCTTTATCGACCTCAACGACCTTGGGAATCACATCGCCGCCACGCTCAACTCGAACCCAGTCGCCGATCCTCACTCCGAGGCGGCGGATCTCATCCATGTTATGTAATGTCGCATTGCGAACGGTTGTGCCGCCGATCGGAATCGGCACCAGTTCCGCGACTGGTGTCAGTTTGCCGGTGCGGCCAGTCTGCCAGCGAATGTTTTCCAGTTTTGTGACTCCGCCGCGCGCGGCATATTTGTAAGCGATCGCCCAGCGTGGCGCTTTACCCGTGAAACCGAGTTCGTCCTGCAGCGCCGTGCGGTCAACTTTGACCACAATACCATCGATCTCATACGGCAGCGATTCGCGCTTCCCTTCCCACCCTTGAATAAAGGGCCAGACTTCGTCCATCGAATGAACCAGCTTGTGGTTCGGGTTGACTTTGAATCCTGCATCCCCGAGCGCGCCGAGTGTCTTGGAGTGTCGGTCCAAATATGTGCGGCCGTTTTCGAGCAGGATGTAGGGGAAGAAATCCATGCGCCGTTCCGCGGTGATATTCGCATCCAGCTGCCGAACTGTCCCCGCAGTGAAATTGCGTGGGTTCGCGAATGTCGGCAGTCCGTTCTTTTCGCGTTCTTCATTGATCTTCTTGAACGACGCCGTCGGCATCAGCAACTCACCGCGAACTTCAAAATCCACGGGGACGCCAGCCTTCTTCAGCCTCTCCTTCGGGATCGACAGGGGTATTGAGCGCACCGTACGCACGTTAAGCGTGACGTCTTCTCCCACCGATCCGTCGCCTCGGGTGACGCCACGGGCCAGCCTGCCGTCTTCGTAGATCAACGCCAGGGACATGCCATCGAGTTTGAGCTCGCAGACGTAGTCCACATCCTTGCGGCCCGTGAGTTCGTGCACACGCCGCTCCCATCCACGCAATTCATCTTCGTTGTAAGTGTTGTCCAGCGACAACATCTGCGTGGAGTGCCGAACCTTCACGAATCCTTCCCGCGGCTTGCCGCCCACGCGCTGAGTCGGAGAATCGGGCGTTACGAGCGACGGATGCTCGCTCTCCAGGTCCTTCAACTGCTGCATCAGCTTGTCGAATTCCGCATCGCTGATTGCGGGATCGTCCAGCACATAGTAGAGGTGCTCGTGGTGGCGAATCTTTTCGCGCAGCGCCTCGATCTTTTTTTCGGCGTCTTTCGCAGCCATGGCAGAGAGATTATATTCAAAATAATCTGGACAGAGCTGCACGTTATACCTGACATGAAAATCCTCGAAACATCGCACCTCATGCTCCGCGAGTTCACCCCGGAGGATGCCGAACCGTTGGCCCGGGTGCTCTCCGACCCGGAAACCATGCGCTTCTATCCCGCTCCGCTCGATCGCGCCGGAGTCGATTCCTGGATCTCTCGCAATTTGCGCCGATATCAGGAGGATGGTCACGGCCTCTGGGCCATGATTCTGAAATCCAGCGGCGAACTGATCGGCGATTGCGGCCTCACTGTGCAAGACGTGGATGGCCAGAACGAAATCGAGATTGGCTATCACGTACGCCGAGATTTGTGGGGACAAGGATTCGCTACCGAGGCAGCTCGAGCTTGCCGCGATTTCGGATTCGCTCGCCTACCTGTCGAACACCTGATTTCTTTGATTCGTCCGGAGAATCTGCCTTCGCGCCGCGTTGCGGAAAAAAATGGGATGACGGTTTGGAAGGAAGTTGTGCGGAAAGGCCTGCCGCACTTGGTGTACAGAATCCGACGAGATCAGGCTGAAAAATAAAGAGGCTGGCGATAGCCAGCCCCTGCCTTGCTGAGAACTTCTCTTCAGACCAGATCATCCACCTTGAGCGCTTGCGCTCCACCCTTCCACGATGCGTCGAATTGTTTCTGCACAAATCCCGCATCGTAGTCGCGCTTCTGCAGCAACAAGGCTTGATGTAGTCCCCACAGCGACCGCGGATTCCTTGGATTCCGTTCGAGATCTTCGCGGAACACTTTCTCGGCGCCAGCAGAATCGCCGCTCATCAACAGCGCTCCTCCCAGCGACTCTCGCACGGGATAGAACCAGTCGGGCGGCTCACCATAGTTCAGCTTGTCCTGAATGGCGACGGCTTCCCGCAGCAAGGAAATCGCAGCGGCGTTGTCTTTTTTCGCCACCGCCAGCCTTGCGCCTAAAACATTTTCGGCGATCTTCATGATGTCTTTCGCCTTATTGTTGATCGGCATCTGAAAGATGGCATCGGGAGGCGTGGCGGCCTCGGCCTCGGAGACAATCTTGTACTCCGCTTCTGCTTCCGTCACCTTGCCCGTTCCTGCCAGCGCCAAGCCACGCCCGAAGTGCCAGAACACGGTCGCGGTCTTCAAGGATGGATCCGGCGCGGGCATTTTCAGAATCTCGTTCCAATGATGAAAGCGAACCTCTACCGCCATAGGAATCGTCATGAAGCCTTCGAGCGGCGGCATCTCCTTTACGTGCGGACCCACATTCGCAGCGAGCAAGTCTGCGTTCTTCCGCGCTTCTGCGTAGCGGCCGTTCATCGCTCCGCACACCGCAACGAAGTGCAGGTTGTGGCTGTAGTACATCATTGGGTAGATGCCCTGCTCGCCCGTGGCCTTGATATAGGCGCGATCGACTTCCGCCGCCTTCTCATTCGTCTTGACCGCAGCCTCGTAATCGCCTGTGCGAATGTAAATATGTGCCGGCATATGCACGATGTGTCCCGCGCCAGGCGCGATTGCGGCCAGCCGGTTTGCGCCAGCCAACGCGCGCTCAGGATTATTCGAAGCTTCCACCGTATGGATGTAATAGTGAACCGCTCCCAGGTGGTCCGGATCGCGCTTCAACACCGATTCCAGTGTCGCCACAATTTCGTCGGTACCGGCCTGTGGCGTGCCATCCTGATGCCAGAGTCCCCAGGGATGCAGGTTCATGCCGGACTCCGCAAAGAGCGTGGCAGCGTCCAGGTCGTCGGGAAACTGCGCCGCTACCTGCCGCATCGCGTCGTGGTATTCCTCCGCGGCTTTCTTCAGGTCAGAGTTTGTGTCCGCCGGAAATCGTTTCGCCATCGCCTGAATGTATGCCTGCTCGCTGGGCGACGCACCTGCGGACAAGTCCACTGCCTTCTGCAACGCATCATGCGCGTGCTTGTAACGGTCAGGGTCCGCGGGATCGTTGTAGTTCGGCCCCACCGCCTCAGCGACACCCCAGTAAGCCATCGCAAGCTTAGGGTCGAGTTCTCCCGCGTGTTGAAACGATCGTGCCGCTTCTTCGTGGTTGAACGCATAGATAAAGCGCAAGCCCTGATCAAAAAATTGTTGCGCCTGTGGATTATGCGTCGAGACCGGATGATGCAAATCGCCCAGCCCCGTCACCAATGTGACCGGGTGGCTCTGCATGTGCATTGCGTGATCTTGCGCCGTCGCGGACAGGCAGAGCAAAGCACCGCACAGCATGTGCGCCAGAATTTTCATCTGGTCAACCCTCCTGATTCAATTTTGAAAGTCGAGTCCCAAACCGCCAGGAAACTGGCGGGGATGCCCCTTGCAAGCGCGCCAAGCTTATGACAAATTGAAATTCTTGCCAAGTTGCTTGCAAATCAACCATGCCGAAGGCCCACAAACCACCAGATCAGACGCCAGTTGAAAACGCCTACCCGAAGCAGCTGCCGCTATCCTTGCTCAACGCTTTCAACACCAACGACCGCATCAACCACTATCTGATCGCCAATCTTCCGGATGCGGCCTGGAGGGCGAAGCCGCTCGATGGCAAGGGTCGCACCATAGCCGCAATCGTCGCTCATATGCACAACGTCCGCGTGATGTGGCTAAAGGCCGCCAAAGCAGAGGAGATACCTCCGCAATTAGATCGCGCGACTGTCACTCCGAAACAGGCCTTGCACGCGCTGGAAGCCAGCCGCCATGCTCTCAGCATCATCATCAGCCGCGCCCTCGAAACCGATGGCCGTGTCAAGGGCTTTCGTCCTGATGTCGCTGGATTTATCGGCTATCTGATCGCCCACGACGCCCATCACCGAGGCCAGATTACGATGATGGCCCGCCAAGTTGGCCATCCCTTGCCTCAAAAGGCCATGTTCGGCATGTGGGAGTGGGGTTCACGCTAGACCCAAAGCTGAAGTCTGCCCCTCAGTTACAATCCAGCTTCTGCAATCCAGCTTCGAACGCCCTATGCGCAAGGCGGCTTTGGTCTACAATCCGGCGTCCGGCGCCAGCAAGCAACGGCAGAGTGACTTGGAATCCGCGCTCGCCGTGCTCCGGCAAGCCGGCGTTGAAGCTGATCTGGTTCCCACGCAATCTCCGGAACATGCCATCGAAGAGACCCGCCGTTCGATCGATTCCGGTTGCGACACCATTTTCGCCTGCGGCGGCGATGGCACCATCCACAACCTCATCCAGGTACTCGCAAACTCACCTGCCGCTCTCGCTGTTTTGCCTCTGGGCACGGCCAACGCGCTAGCGCACGATCTGGGGCTTCCACTCAAAGTAGTCGCGGCAGCAAAAGCGTCGCTGGAGTTCACCCCGCGCCGTGTCGCTCTTGGTCGCGTGAAATATTCGGATCTTCAAGGCAATCCCGGCACCCGCTATTTTGTGGTCGCAGCAGGAGTCGGCGTCGACGCTCACCTGTTCTACAAACTTCACACGGGAACCAAGCAGCGCATGGGAATGGCGGCCTATTATGCCAAGGCCTGGCATCTTTGGTTCAGCTACCCCATGACCCGCTTTGTTACCGAGCTACCCTCAGCCGATCGCGGCGACCCCTATCGCGCGGAAGTCACGGAGCTGATGGCTGTCCGTATCCGCAACTTCGGCGGAGTCCTGCAAGAACTCGCTCCCGGGGCATCCCTCGACCGCGACGATCTGCGAGTAGTCTCGTGCCGTACCGCCAGCCGCCTGGCTTATCTCGCCTACGTGACTCGCGGGCTGCTGCGTTTGCGCACGAAGATCTCCGGCATAGACCTTGCCTATAGCAACAGCGTCTCTTGCACCTACCGTGAGCCGTCCAAACAGTCGCCGGTACAACGCAGGATCTATGTCGAAGCGGATGGCGAGCTTCTGGGCACGCTCCCGGCCCAAATTACGGTTGAGCCCGACACCCTGACTCTACTGGCGCCGTCCCGCTGATCGCACGGTTACAAAGAAATTACTTTGCGTCATGGCCCAACCCCAAGTCGTCAAATTAACTTCGCTGAGTCTCCCGACGCGTCTGAGGTAGCGCTTCGCAGCCCGGCGAAATAGAATTCCTCGACCCACTTGGAACCCGTCACCCACTTTCTGACCGGCGCTTGCCTGGGACGCGCCGGGCTGAACCGCAAGACCGCGCTCGCCACGCTCACGCTCACGCTCGCCGCCGAGGCACCCGACTTGGACATCATCGAGGGTATGGTTCGAGGGTCAGCGTTTGGCTTCGCACACCATCGCGGATTCACCCACTCCTTTCTGGGAGTTCCCCTACTTGCCCTCGTCGTAGTTGGCTTTGTTTACGTGCTCTGGCGTTTGCGCGGCCGCAAAATCGCTGATCCTAAACTCCCACCTCGTTGGGGAGTTCTTTTTCTATACGCTTGCCTCGCTGGACTCAGCCATATCCTGCTCGATTTCACCAACAACTACGGCGTGCGCCCTTACTGGCCCTTCTCCGAGAAGTGGTACTCGTGGGATATCGTTTTCATTGTCGAGCCGGTGATGCTAGGTTTCCTGATCTTGGGATTGGTCGTCCCGTCGTTGTTCGGCCTGATCGACAGAGAAATTGGCGCTCGCCGTCACGGTCCGCGCGGTCGTGTCGCCGCGACTCTGGCGCTCGCCGGCATCGTCCTCATGTGGGGAGTGCGAGACTACGAGCATCGCCGGGCGGTCCAGGCCATCGAGGCGCGTACCTACAATGGCGTCGACCCTCTACGCGCCTCGGCCTACCCCAAGTGGCTTGATCCCTTCCACTGGGATGGCGTCGTTGAAACTCCGGACTTTTTCGCCCTTGCCCCGGTCGATTCTCTCGCCCCCGAGGTCGATCCTGAGGGCAGCATGGAAATTCGCTACAAGCCGGAGGAAACCCCCGTCACTTTGGCGGCGAAGAACTCTTACATCGGACGAGTATTTCTCGATTGGGCGCAATATCCCATCACCGAAACCGAAACGCTGCAGCCTCCGGAGAAGGGCTATATCGTTCTTTTCCAGGACCTGCGCTATGCCGGCATCCCGCGCTCTTTGACGCGCAGGCGCGGTGGACTCAGCAAGGCGGTGCAACTCGACCAGAATCTGCATGTTGTCGGCGACGTCTACGAGGGAAAAGAGGGAAACATCGTGGTCCCCGAACCCGGCCAGCATTGACCCCGAATCCTGCGCCCGTGCTCGACTGACCTCTCCTCGCTGCGATCTTGAAATAACGCTATCTCGTGATCCTCCCTTGACGGCAGCCTCCGCAACGCCCAGAATAATATTTCGTCGCGAGGTGATCATGCTGGCATACCTATTCGTCCTGTTCGCCATAGCTTTCCGTTTCATGCCTCATCCCATGGCCTTCACTCCCGTAGGAGCGGCCCTGCTGTACTTTGGTGCGCGGGCCCCGCGTCGCCGCCTCTGGATTCCGCTTGTCCTGCTCGCGGCCTCCGACGTGCTCCTTACCACTTTGTTCTACAAGTATCCATTTAGTTGGGATCACTTCGTGACATGGGCATGGTATGCCGCCATGCTCGGGCTGGGCACGACGCTTAAGCAAAACGCTGGCGCATTTCGAATTCTCGGCTCCGCTCTGGCAGGCTCCCTCTCGTTCTTCCTGATTAGCAACTTCGCCGTGTGGGCCGCGTGGGACATGTATCCCCGTAGCTTCGCCGGATTGATGACTTGCTACGGCGCCGGTATTCCCTTCTTCCGCCATGGTGTTGTCGGGGACCTGCTCTTCACCACAGTGATGTTTGGCGCACCGGTCCTGTACCACGTCGTAACCGGATCGCTCGATGAACCGGGCGATCACTCCGCCGCCGCGTAAAAACGACTGTCAGAATGTGGGGCAGCCGCCTTCGGCTGTCCATGCCGCGACTCCCGCGACTCCCGTCAGTCGCGGCTTCGCATTCTAGGCCCATCCAGCTCTGAGTTCAGTAGGCGCAGATCGAGCCGATCACGGCCATCGACCCGTTGATGTATGACCGGTAGCTCTCATAGTTCGGGACATCACGGTCATAGAACGTCCATACTCCCAGGCGGACCGGCTGCAGAGCCGTGTTCCATGCGGCACACATACCTTGCGCCCAGCTAGCAACGTCAGCCGCTCCCCAGTAACCAGTGATGATGGTTTGATACGGCGCATACATCGTTTGATACTGCTGGATTTGTGAAGAACTGTAGAGTTCCGTGTTCACCCAGTAATGTCGATGAAGGCTTCCTATCACATATTTCTGCAACTGCTGCACCTCGGGCGTCCCCGCAAACCCAGAATCCAGCCAGGTGATGTAAGAAGCTTGAAAGTTGCAGGGACCAGTCGGCAAAGATTGCCAAAAATTCTTCAACACCGCATACCCTGGCGAGAACTGACTCCACCCGTACCAAACGGCAAACGGGTATTTATCGCTGGTAGAACAGGGCCCACCAAGGTTTTGCACGAAATTCATCAGATTCATCAGCTTTTGGTACGCCAACGCAGTAGTGGTTCCCGATACCAGTTGACAGCCGGAAGGGGCTTGGCTGTTGTACAGGTAGCAATACTCTGACCCATACTTCCACTTCGGGAACAATGCAATCTCCAGCCTCACTCCATGGCTGGCGGCCGATCGGTACATGAGCTGGATGTTGCCCCAATAGTCGGACGTATCTCCTAACGGCAGGTTCATCATTACTCCCTGATATTTTCCGAGAGAATGCACTGCCGCAAACGAATCGTTGATAGCTGCCTGGAAATTGCTGAAGTCCCACTCCTCCCAGAAGCGATGATCCTGGGCGCAGGCATCGGGATCGGACTGGCAGTCCGCGGGTGCATAAGCCCGCCAATTCGGTGTGACTTGTGGGTTGGGCAGCGTGAACACATTCCACGCGGTCTTAGGTCCTGACGCGGCAAGAGCCGCACTGCAGGCAAGGAAAGACACGAACGCAATAGCGAGCAAGAACACAGGTCTGCGCATACACCCTCTGGGACCGCGCACTGCAACGGCAGACTTGCTAGTCGGGGCAGCAACGACGATTAAATTTTGGGATTTGCGCGCCAGTGTATCAGTAGGGCGATGATCTGCAATAGATTTTCGATCGTTCGAATAGTCAGAAGGCCCTATGCTGAAAGTCTCGAGAGCATGCGGGACCGCGCATGGTCGCTGAACCTGCCATTCGGAAAGTGCGATCCGGAAACGAACTCCGCTACTCTGGATTGCCGTCGGAAGGAATTTCTCGTTTCCGCTGCAGGACGAACCACAAGCAAATGGCGCCCGCCACTAATAGGCCGACCACAAGCCCTGCCCAATGCCGCTTCAGCAAGACGCCAAGCAGTTCAACGATCGCCGGTCCGAACCAGAGTACTAGGATCGACAGCACCCCGAAGCGCACGCACCTTCCTAGAAAAATCGCTACCAGAAAGTCGCGAAATCGCATTTCAGATACTGCCGCGCCCAGCACGAAGATTTTGAACGGTAGCGGCGGCGGCAGCATCGCCGGGAACATGAGCGCCCAGAATTCATGCTCCTCAAACGAGCGATGAATCTTCTGGAACCTCTCTTCTGAAATTCGCTTGCGCAGCACTTTCTCTCCGCCAAGATATCCCACGATGTAGAGCGGAATGCTCCCCAAGGCCGATCCCAGGGCTGCCATCGCGATGTAAAGCAGCAGTCGATGACGATCCTGATGCACGTAGGTGGCAACCACAAAATCCACTGGCATGCCCAACAAAGCGCTGTCGGCAAAAGCAATCACGAAGACGCCCCAGAATCCGAGCAGCTTCATCATTCCCAGGACCCACGCCGTGTAGCGCGCCAGAATGTGTGTAATCTTCTTCAAAAGGAACAGTTAGTGTACGTGATCGAGTAAGGAATGTGTCAGCCACCCGGGCCGCTGACCGGGACGCCATCAAGAACTCTCGGGCGCGCTTCACGCATGCGCCCTCACTTACTCCTGCTATGATCCCTTGCTTTGGAGCCGACATGCGCAAACTGATTTGGTTTCTTTTCCTACTCGCGACCACGGCGCTTTACGCCCAGCAATACGATCTCGTGCTGGAAGGCGGCCGCGTCATCGATCCCGAAACCTCTCTCGACGCGGTGCGCAACGTCGGCATCCGCGATGGCAAGATCGCGCGCATCTCCGCCGCTCCACTGAGAGGGCGCCGTACGATCCACGTCGCCGGCCTCGTGGTGGCCCCCGGCTTCATTGACCTGCACCAGCACGGTCAGGGGCTCGCCAGCCAGCGCGTCAAGGCCTTCGACGGTGTAACCACCGCTCTGGAGATGGAAATTGGCGCCCCCAATGTCGCCGAATTCCTCAAATCCAAGGACGGCCATTCTCTGATTCACTACGGCACCACTGCGAGCCACCTGGCAGCGCGCGCGCTGGTTTTCGGTGCGCCGCTGCCTGACGGAGAAATCTTGCCGAAAAGCGGCCCCGCCACCGATCAACCGGCCAGTACCGAACAAATCAAACAGATGCAACAGCACCTGCGCGACGAACTCGATGCAGGTGCTCTCGGCGTGGGCATGGGCATCCAGTACGCGCCCGGTGCAACTCGCCTCGAGGTCATCGATATGTTCCGAGTGGCCGCCGAGCGGAAGGTCCCCGTCTATACCCACATGCGGAGTGCCGGACGCGTCGAACCCGGCTCGGCGATCGAATCTGTCGAGGAAGTCATCGGCGCAGCCGCCATCACCGGAGCGCCGCTGCACATCGTTCACATCAACAGCACGTGCCTGCGCGATTCCCTGGAATGCCTCTCTCTGATTGAAGGAGCCCGCGCCCGCGGCCTCGACGTGACCACTGAGGCTTATCCCTACATTGCCGGCATGACTGCCATCAATTCTGCGCTATTCAATCCGGGGTGGCGCGAGAAGTTAGGCATTGACTACAGCAACCTCGTTCTTCCTGACAGCGGCGAACACCTCACCAAAGAGCGCTTCGACGAACTGCACAGCTCGAGCAAGCAACAGTGGGTGCTGGTATTCGCTAACACTCAGGAAACGGTCGATGCCATCATTCCAAACTCGCTCATCATGATTGCCAGTGATGGAGCCGAAGGGCATCCCCGCAACGCAGGCACCTACTCGCGGGTACTCGCGCAATATGTTCGAGAGAAAAAGACTCTCAGCTTGATGGATGCGATTCGCAAAATGACTCTCATGCCCGCCCAGATGCTCGAACGCTCCACTCCAGCCGCGTGCAAGAAAGGACGTCTGCAGGAAGGCGCTGACGCTGACATCGTCGTCTTCGATCCTCAGACCATCGCCGACCGCTCCACCTTCGAAAAGCCGATGGAGCCGAGTGTTGGTGTTCATTACCTCCTGATCGGGGGAACTCCGATCATCGATGACGGCAGTCTCGTCCCGGATATCTTCCCGGGCCGCGCCCTCGTGGGCCCAGCAAAGCATTGAATAGCATTGTTGGTATGGAGAGCTAGCATGTGGGGACAGCCGCCCTCGGCTATCCGGCCGCGACGGTTTTCGTCGCGGCAGCGCCCTCTGCCGGCGTTTAGTGCGCCGTCTTCCCGCTCAATAACTCAATTGCATGTGGAATTAGTTGCGAAACAGCCTGCAGAGATTCGACTGCTCCGGCAGGACTGCCAGGCAGATTCAGAATGAGCGCCTTCCCGCGCACTCCGCACACCCCTCGGCTCAGCACCGCAAACGGAGTCTTCTTGCTCCCCTCGCTGCGCATCCGTTCCGCCACTCCATCCAAGAGCCGATCGCATACCGCACGGGTGGCCTCAGGCGTCACATCGCGTGCGGCGATTCCAGTTCCGCCGGTCGTCACGACAAACTGCACCTCGCGCGCCAGGCGAATTAGCAGATTCTGAATTTGAATGGAGTCGTCCGGAACAACCTCGCGGACGGCAATCTGGAAGGAAAGCTTCTGAAGTACTTGCGCCACCGCCGGACCGGATAAATCCTCGCGTTCCCCGCGCGCGCAGGAGTCGCTGACCGTTACTACGGCAGCCGTGATTCCTGTCGTCTCAGCCATCGAGGAGGACATCTTCCTCTTCTTCCCTCTGCGCCTTGGGCTGCGCACTGGGAGGAGCACTCTGCGTGGGCGCAGGGGACGTGGCCGCCGCAGCTTCTGGTTCCGGCTCGCCGCCGCCATCCCGCGAGGATTCGTCGAGCAGTCGCAATCCTTCCATCAACAGTCCCTGCGTATTGAGTTGCGTCGTCTCTTTGTCGGTCTTGCCTTCAAAGTCGAGTTGGAAATTCCCGCCCGTCCAGCGCAGCACTTTGAAAACGGCCTCGTCGCCGACCAAGGCGCCGTAGGTCGCGTGCTTCACCTGTCCTTCGACAAAAAACACTTCGCACTTGTCGCCTTCATTACTCAGCGAAAGCTGGCAGCTTTTCCGCCCCATCTCGAGCGATTGCATCAGGTCGATTACGTTCATCTGCGCCAGACTTCCGCGCACGACACCGTCCTTGGGAGCGGTCTTCGCCATTTTCTCCAGCGCGATCCGGTCAATCGTGCGCTTGATGCGCCGCGTCGCGTCCTTCAGGAAGAATGGCTTCTCCAGATAGTCGTCAGCGGCATCGACCGGTGATAGCCGCTCTGCAATATCAACTTTGCTGGCCATCAACACGCTGGAGAAACTAGCTGTTGCCGGCCGGCTCTTCAATTTCTCCAGCAACTGCCGGCCATCCATGCCCGGCATCTTGTAGTCGCATACCAGCAAATCCGGGGTATCATCCACTGCCTTGAGCAGCGCATCGGCTGCGTCGGTAGCGGTCGTGACCTCGGCCAGCGGAGTCAGGGCCTGCTGCAACATGGCCAGCACCATCGGATTGTCGTCCACGACCAGCAGCTTGACGTTATTCGCCATTGAAGTTTGCAGTATCTACTTTGCCCGCTTATACTCGCCGCTCTTGCCGCCACTCTTTCGCTCTAAGACAACTTCCCGAATCTCAATTCCTTTGTCGGCGCCCTTGAGCATGTCATAAATCGTCAAGGCGGAGACGCTGGCAGCAACCAGCGCCTCCATTTCGACGCCGGTTTCGGCAGTCGTCACAACTCTAGACGTGATCGCGACGCCATTCTCGCACAGCCGCACATCGACATCAACGAGCGCGAGCGGCAACGGATGGCACATGGGAATCAACTCGGAAGTTCGTTTCGCGGCCATGATCCCAGCAATACGCGCCACTTCCAGAGGATCGCCTTTAGGATTTCGTGGCAGCTCTGCGAGCACTGCGGGCTTGATGGCTACAAAGGCGCTAGCCTCGGCCTCACGCTTGGACGCGGTCTTGCCCGAGACATCCACCATCCGGGCACGGCCCGCGCGGTCGTAATGAGAGAGCTTTCCCGGCATCGGTTACTGATCTATCTTACATGCACGACCGTGCCGAGACATGCCCAGCCATGGCCGACTTTCGCCTAGCGGAGCATTACCGCAACCCATTCGCCCGCCGCAATGCACTCCCGGTCTGGCGGAATCACGACATAGCAGTTCGCTCGGGCCGTCGCGGCAATGTCGCCTGATCCTTGCCATCCCACCAACTCGACTTCAGAATTCTCAAATTCCCCGGAAAGAATGCCCGGAAGAAAGCGCTTGAGCCCGGTCTTGAAGCGGGCTTCTTTCTTCAATCTCGCATGCAGAAACACTTGTTTCCGGGGAGACTGCCCGGCCAACGCCTCCAGCATCGGGCGTGCAAACAGTTCGAAGGTCACCATGGTTGAAATCGGATTCCCGGGCAACCCGAAGAAATACGTGCTTTTCCCAAGGTCGGCACCGGCGCCCGGACATATCCCGAACACGACAGGTCGTCCGGGCTGGATCTTGGCTCCGGTGAAGAAGAACTCGGCGTGCAATTCTGCCAGGGCTTGTTCGACCAGATCGTAGCGTCCCATGGAGACCCCACCGGTCAGAAGAAGCAGATCTGATTTCAGGCCCTCTTCGATCAGGCGACGCAATCCCTGGAGTTCGTCCGGGGCAACGGTCAAGAGCACCGGATCGCCACCTGCTTGCCGAATCTGCGCAGCCAACGAATAACTGTTCGAGTTGCGAATCTGAGTTGGGCCTGGGGTGTCGTCGACGCCTACAATCTCATCCCCAGTGGTCAAAACGGCCACGCGGGGCCGCTTATAAACCTTTAAGCGAGACTCTCCCGACGGAAGCGCATAGGGCGATAGCGGCCTCATTCAGCCTGAAACCTCGAGAGAGCAATGCGGAACCCTTCCGGGCTTCGGCTCCACAGGGAACAATATTTTCCCCGCTGACAACAGACCTCAGGATTTCGACATGCTCCCCGCGTTGAGAGCTGTACTCAACCATCACTACCGCGTCCGCACCAGCGGGGACAGGAGCCCCGGTCATGATGGAGGCGGTTTGTCCACTGCCGATGTTGGCTGGAATCCGGTCAGGCTTCTCGCCCGCCTTGATTTCGCCGATGACGTTGAGCAGCACGGGCAGATGTGCCAGATCTGCCGACCTCACAGCAAAGCCATCGCGGGTAGAACGCGCAAACGGCGGAAGGTCGCGATCCGCCACAACCGGTTCGGCCAGCACACGATTCCGAGCCGCCAGCAAATCCACCGATTCCGTTGCACCCGCCGAGACCAGCCTTGCTTGCTCTTCGACCACGCGCCGCGCGTCTTCAAAAGGAAGGACTATGGAATTCGTTGGCGGAGCGGACATGAAGAAATCATACGACAGGCGAGTGAAGGTGACATTCCTAAGCCAC
This sequence comes from uncultured Acidobacteriaceae bacterium, assembly GCA_963731405.1. Taxonomy (GTDB): domain Bacteria; phylum Acidobacteriota; class Terriglobia; order Terriglobales; family Acidobacteriaceae; genus Sulfotelmatobacter. Next base: position 135,151 of record CAVSVS010000026.1, read on the forward strand.
TTGAGAAGCTAGCGCGCCAACTCTTGTCCCAGGACAGCTGGATTGCTGGCGAAGGATAATCCCGTTTCCAGATCGATCACGCGATCCTGTACCAGTTGAGCAATCTCACCGTCAAAATGCTGCATGCCATCAGAAACGCCGGCCTTCATGGCGTCGAGAATACTCTTGTTTTCGCGTTCACCCTTTTCAACGCATTCTCGTGTGCGCGCGTTGGCCTTCAGGATTTCGAATGCCGCAACTCGACCGCTCCGGTCGTGCTTCGACATGAGCCGTTGGCAGATGATGTAACGGAACGACTTCGCGAGACGCTCGCGCACCGACTGCTGTTCCGCCGGCGAAAACGAACTGACGACCCGCTCGACGGTCTTGGAGGCGTCCATAGTATTCAGGCTTGAGAAAACAAGGTGACCCGTTTCCGCCGCTTCAAGCACGATTTCGATCGTCTCGCGATCCCGCATCTCGCCAACCAGAATCACCTTCGGAGCTTGCCGCATCGCGGAACGCAGCGCATGGGCAAAGCTCGGGGTATCGCTGTGCAATTCCCGTTGGTGAATCGTGGAGCATTTGTGATTGTGCAGGAACTCGATTGGATCCTCGATGGTGATGATGTGGTAGTACTTCTCCCGATTGATGCTGTCGAGAAGCACAGCTAATGTTGACGACTTGCCGGAACCCGCCGCGCCGGTGACCAGAACAATCCCGTCCCGAAGCTTGGTGACTTCCGTCAGCTGTTGGGGCATTCGCAGGGCCGCGAAGTCGGGTATGACGGTGGGAATCACGCGCATCACGACTGCACAGCTGCCCCGCTGAATAAAAATGTTCACCCGGAAGCGCGCTAAGCCCGACAGTCCAAAAGAAATGTCGCAAGCACCATGCTCCCGCAGAGTGGTAATCGCCTGCTTGTTATCACCAATGAGGTCAGCGGCGATATGCCGAGTGTCGTCGGGCGTAAGGAAAGTGAGTCCGGGCACTTGCACCGGAATCATCTGCCCATAAACCTGCACTTGCGGCGGACGGCCCGGGGAAAAAATGAGGTCGCTGATTTTCTCCCCGGCGCGCAACATCGCGCCGAGCAGCGCTGGAGTGGCGACTCTACCACTTCCAGAAAAACCCTCTAATTCAACGGAAATCGGAGCAATGCTTGGTGCAGCCATTCGTCCTCACACCTCAGGAATCGCATGCACCACAGAAGTTGGAAGAAATCTCAGCTAGTCCACTGTACCGCGCTGCGGGTCGACTGCGAAGGACAGTAAGTGCTTAGACCTTCGTAACGTTCCGCAAATCGCCTGAACGCAAAAAAGGCGGCTCGCAAGAGCCGCCCTTAAACAGCTGAATCTAAAGACATTATTTTTTCGGCGCCGGTTGCTTCTTCTTCCCGTAACTAGTTTCCACGGTCGAACCGATGCTGGCAAGCAACGCCTTCGCACTATCGGCGTTCGGTCCCGTGGGAGCGAGTTCCAGGTACTTCTGGAACGCCTCGGCCGTTCCCGGCGGGGCAATTGTCTTGTCACCTTGAAGAGTCGCCTTGCCCAGCAGATTCAAGCCTTTTTGGTAATAGGCTTCGACGCGATTGGGATCGGCCGCCAAGCACTTATCAAACGCGGCATTGGCCTCGTCCGGCCTGCCGGAATTTGTTAGGACCGCGCCGATATTGAAGTACGACTGTGCAACCTGCGAAGGATCCGCTTGCGCGGCTAATTCATAGGTCTTCACCGCTTCATCAATTTTCTTTGCCTTGTAAAGGGCATCGGCCAGGTTGTTGTAGTACGCGGCAAGATTCTTGGTTGCGTTGGGATCTTTATCGTTCGTGGTGGACTTCTTGATCTCCACAGCTTTCTCGTAAGCCGCGACGGCGGAATCGAGACGCTTCTGCTTTTCCGTTGCGTCAGTCTGCTTTGGCGCCGACATCCTGTAATAATCGCCAAGTTTGAACCAGATCAGATCGCGGGTAGCGTCCATTTGAGTTGCTTCGGCCAACGCCGCAATGGCGGTGTCAAAATCGCCGGCGTCGGCCGCCGTCTTAGCCGCGTTGAGCTTCTCGTTCAGAGCTTTGACGGTGTTCGTTTCTTTTGCCTGCTTCGCCTGGGCCTCCTGCATTTGCTTCGCCTGCTCAGGAGTCAACCCTTGGCCTTTGGCAGCAGCTTCCTGATCTTTCTTCAGATCAAAAGGCAGTTCATTCTCGTCGAGCGTAACCGGAAAACCTTTGACATGGTCCAATTCCTTGTTGGCCTTCATGTCGTCCGCGGTCTTGTAGAGTGTGACCAGGTATTTTCCAGGGGAGAGGCCGAGCGAAAAGTATTCACCCTTTTTATTGGTCTTGAGGGTGTATTTCTGACCATTGTCCATATTGGTCCAGACGATCACTGCATCGGCGATGGGGTTGCCCTGTGCATCTTTGCAGACCCCTTTCACCGATCCTGAAGCCTGGGCAAAGACTGGAGGAGCACACAGCCCGAGCGCCAGTACAACGAAAAGAAGAATTGCGAAGTGCTTTTTCATCTTGCCTCCCGGCAAATCGAATTTGCTGACCGATTGCTAAAAGTCGATCAAAAGCGACTCTTGATTAGATGCCTAACGTGCCGCGTACGGAATTGGATCTTGCACTCCCGCTGCCTCGAAGGCGCGGAGGCGTAACACGCAGCTATCACAGACTCCGCAAGCTTGATCCTCGCGACTGTAACATGACCAAGTTAAATCGAAGGGTGCACCCAGTTCAAGGCCAAGGCGAACAATATCGGTTTTACGCATAGCGATGAGCGGAGTAACGATCTCGATGATGCCATCCTTCGTACCGGTTTTGGCTACCTCGTTGAAAGCCTTGTAGTAGGCCGGACGACAGTCCGGGTACCCGGAACTGTCAGGCTCAACCGCTCCTATGAAAACTTTTTGCGCGCCCAAAACTTCGGCCCAACTCACCGCTACAGCCAAAAAATGGGCGTTCCGAAAAGGAACATAAGTAACGGGAACGTTGTGGCCAACTTCTTCGGCCACGGGTACCTCGATGGAGTTGTCGGTAAGCGCAGAACCTCCGATCGCGCGCAAGGCCTCATTTCGGACCATGAGCTTGTCGTGAATCTTCAGTCGCTGGCAGATCGCGAGAAACGATTGTCGCTCGCGCTCCTCGGTGCGCTGACCATAACTGATGTGGACCGCAGCTGCGTCATGGTCGCGTGCCGCCAAGGCGGCGCAAACACAGGAGTCCATACCACCGCTGAGCAGAACGACCGCGCGACTTTGCTTCGACACTGGCATCAAGGAAGAAATCTGGTGAACTGCTTCCCTAGACTCCTTTCACCGCTGGATCCCAAATGAACTTGTGCAACTGCAGCCCGAGCCTCGCGGGGACGTTGTCGGAGATCATCCAGTCCGCCAATTCCTGGGGGTCGAGCAGACAGTGCGAACTGTCGCGTGCGCCGGTTGCGTCTTTGCGGAAAGCCGGCGAAAACAATACCGCATTCACTTTTTGCGCGAGATTGTTCCGGTGAGTAAACTCCCGGGCAAAATCGTAGTCGGCACGGCTGCTCAAGACAAATTTGATTTCGTCGCGAGCGGAAAGAGTTTCCAGGTTCTCCCCGCAAAACGTCCCGCCCTCGCCGGAGTTCGGACACTTCACGTCGACGATCTTGATGACTTCCTCCGGAACCCGCTCCAGAGGCCGCTCTCCGCTGGTCTCGAGCAGAACGGTGTAACCCTCATTTAGGAGCCGCTGCATCAAGGGAACAACTTCCCGTTCCTGCAGCATCGGCTCGCCGCCGGTAATTTCGACCAGACCGCCACCCGGCGAAAGGCGCGAGACCTCATCCACGACCTGTTCGAGATCCATTTTCCGGCCACCCTGGAAGGTGTACTCGCTGTCACACCACGAACAACGCAGATTGCACCCGGTCAAGCGGACAAAGACACACGGAAGCCCTGCGTACGTCGATTCGCCTTGCAGCGATTTATAAATTTCCGTGATCTGCATTCTAGGCTGAGGTCTGGGCGGCCGACTTGCCAGCCCTTATTCCGAATATTTCGCGGTGGTCGTGTCGGTTTCAAAAACAGTTACGTCCTTCACCCGCACACGCCCACCAGTCACCGATTGCAGCCTGGTGTTCGACTCGTCGTAAAAATATTTTGCCAGATTTTCCGCCGACGGATTAATCACCGTAAACGGTTCAATATCGTTGATCATCTGGTGATCCAGGCGTTCGATGACATGCTTCATCACTTCGCGCAGGTCTTTGAAATCGAGCAACAGCCCGGCCTTGTCCAATTCCCCGCCGGCCAGCGTGACCCGGATCTTATAGTTGTGGCCGTGCGGGTTCTCGCACTTGCCCTTGTAATTGCGCAGGTAATGGCCTGCGGCAAATGTGTCTTCTACCGTGACTTCGAACATGATCCCTCAGCGGCGCCCGTGACCAAAAGGTAATCCGCACTACTGCATAACCCTTTATTCTACAGCCAACAGGCTCGCGGCTGCAGATCGATCAGTTCGCTTCGGCCCCCAAACCGCGCTACAATCCCTGCATTCTGTAACCGTGCCTCTTCGTTCCGACCCCTGTGGGATTTCAGTCAGTGATGTAAGGACACACACTCATGAACATCCTCTTGCTCTCCATGCCCGATTCGTTCGAGCATATGCCTTCGCTTGCGATCCGGATGCCGAATGGCGGACTCACCTCGATCGCCGGTAACATCGACCCTCATCACCGCGTTGCAGTTGCGGATCTCATCCTCGTGCAACGAAGCGTGCGCGAAACTGTCACTCGCCTGGTACGGGACCTACAGCCGGAGGTCGTCGGCCTATCCGTTATGACCTTCCAGCGTCCTACCGCCCTCCGCATTGTTGAACTGGTCCGCTCCCTGCAACCCAGCGCGAAGATCGTCGTCGGTGGATATGACCCGAGCCTTGCCCCGGAAGCGTACGAAGGCTTAAACATCGACTATCTGATCCGTGGCGAAGGGGAAGTTACCTTTCGGGAACTGTTGCGCTCCTTAGAACAGGGCGGCGATGGTAAAGAGGTATGCGGCCTATCTTATAGCGGTGCAGATCGCTGGGTGCACAATCCGGCCCGTCCTCCCCATCGGCTGGAAAGTGGCGAAATCAATCTACCCAAGCGCGCCGCGCGCGTGCTCAAGGGCTACACCTTTCTTGGACGTCAGGTCGACGTGATCGAAACTTCGCGCGGCTGCACCTACGATTGCAGTTTCTGTTCCATCATCGAGATGCGCGGCCGCAATTTTTTTACCTATTCCTTCGACCGAGTGCTGGCCGACATTCGCGACGCGCGCGATCACGGCGCCCGCACCCTCTTCCTGGTCGACGATAACATCATGCTCAACGTAAAACGCTTTGAGGCCTTGTGCGAAGCGATCATCGCCGCTGGGCTCAACAATCTCGACTATTTTCTGCAGGCCATGACGTCTTCCATCGCCAATCACGGGGAAAGCCTCGGCCCTCTGATGAAGCGAGCCGGATTCCGCTACGTCTTTCTCGGGATCGAGAACATCCTCGAGGGCGATCTCGAATTTCTGCGCGCCTCCGCCAAGAATACGGCTCGGACCAACGGCCATCAAACGGGAAATGCCACTCTGCAGGCGATCGATTATCTGCACCGCAACGATATGTACGTCGTCGGCGGATTGATCGTCGGCAATCCCGAAGACACTCGCGAATCGATCGAAGCTAACCTTGAGTTCGCCCGCCGTTATGTCGACTGGCCCTATATCCAGCATCCGACGCCTTATCCGCGAACGCCCATGACCAAGGAATTCCGTGACCAGGGACTCATTCAAAACGAGCGCGTCGAAGAATACGATGGCACAACCGCGGTCGTGCGGACCAAACATTTGCCCGCCGACGAAGTTGAGTTCTTGCGCTGGAAAGCAGAGCGCTGGATGAAGACGCACCACGTGCCCGCAGTTTTTCGGCACGACCCGTGGTTCGTCCTGACTCACTCTCCGAAAATGCTGGCGCACACCTTTCGCGGAAGTTCGCTCCGCTCAGCTCTAGGCCTGGAGGACGAGAGAAAAGTATTCGAGCGATACAGAGCGATTCGTAAGGCGGAACGCGAATATGTATGAGGTGGGTCAGTCGCCTGCGCCAAAGAACTGTTCCACAGCACGGATGTCGGTGGTTTTCTTATAGTTCGGCAGGCTGTCGATAAAGACGCGCCCGTACTGCTTTTTTAGAATCCGGTTGTCCATCAGCACCAGGAGTCCCCGATCATGCAGCGATCGAATCAACCTTCCGAAGCCCTGTTTTAGAGTGATCACTGCAGATGGCACCTGATATTGAAAGAACGCGTTCCCGCCGTCGGCGTCGATGGCCTTCACCCGCGCCGCCACCACAGGATCGCTGGGCACGGCAAACGGGAGGCGATCGATGATGACGCAACTCAATTGCTCTCCCTGAACATCCACACCCTGCCAGAATGACGATGTCGCAAATAGAACCGCATTCGGCGTCAGCCGGAATTCCTCGAGCAGCGCGCTTTTCGGGGCGTCCCCCTGCTTAAGAATTGGGAACTCAACTTCGCCCAGCAGTCGCTGGTAGATGTCGTTCATCTGTGCGTAGCTGGTGAAAAGGACGAATGCCCTGCCGCGCGTAATCTCTAAAAGCCTGCGAATTCGGTCCGATGCTTTGACCGTAAATTGCGGGGTACGCGGATCCGGCAAGTCCGGGGGCACGTAGAACAGGGCCTGACTTTCGTAGTCGAAGTGCGACGGTAGCACCGATTCGCGCGCATGCTCCATCCCAAGGCGCTGGCGAATGTATTCAAACCCGCCGCCCACGGCCAAAGTTGCAGAAGTCAGCACGGCGCAGTCCAACTTCGACCACAGGCACTCGCGCAGAATGGGACCAACATCGATCGGCGTCGCCTGCAGAAACACATTTTGCCTTCCGCGGGCAGAACCTTCAGAGCCTGAGGCCGCGCTCCGGGATCCCCAGCGCCCACCCCGGCGCTCGATCCAAAATACTGTGTTGCGATCTTCCGATTCGAGCGCAAAACCAAGCTGGACCTGGATTTCCTGCGCGCGACGTACGAAATTAAATACTTCTTCCGGCTTCTGCGGCAATCCCTCAAGTTCGCCCGCCAGCCGCGTCAGCGCCTGATTGAGCGAAATGAACTCGTCTCCGTTTTCTTCCAGAAATTCGCGACGGGTATCAAACGAGAATCGGCCGTCGCCCGGAGGCAACAGAGAGAAGAAGAATTGAGAACGCTCCCTCAAGCTTCCAAGAGCTCCGGAGAGCGAAGCCGAGAGCATGCGGTTGTGCTGCATCAAATGTTCAACGTCGCGCGCCAAGTCTTCTACCCGCAAGTTACTCACCGAAATGCCGAAGTAGTTTCCGGCCACATCTTCCAATTCGTGCGCCTCATCGAAAACGACGGCAGCGGCTTCTGGCAGGACGCCCGCGTCCGGCGCGCCATCGGCCTGTAATTTGATCGCGAGATCGGCGAAGAACAGGTGATGGTTCACGATGATGATGTCGCTCTCCATCGCCTTACGACGCATTTCGGTAATGAAGCATCGCTCCCACTCGCTGCACTTCTGACCGATGCACGCGTCCGCCCGGGCGTCGAGTTTGTGCCAGAGCAAACTGGCTTCGGGGAGTTCCGCTAGCTCGGCGCGGTCGCCTGTCCCCGTGGTCTTTTCCCAGGCAGCGATGGCGCGATACTGCTCGATCTCTTCCAGGCCGCTCAGCACCGGCTGGTCCGTCAGCTCATACAGTTTCTTCCGGCACAGATAGTTATTGCGTCCCTTCATGTAGCAGACCGAGAGGCGGGAACCCGATGCCTCCCCGTACAAAGCCTGCTCAAGAAACGGAACGTCTTTATAGAAGAGCTGCTCCTGCAGATTCTTTGTTCCGGTGGAGATGATGACGCGTTTGCCAGAACGAATCACCGGCATCAGATAGGCTAGCGTCTTGCCGGTGCCGGTTCCCGCTTCCACGATCAGGTGCCGCTTTTCTTCCAGCGCCTGCTCGACCGCCTGCGCCATCTGCAACTGGCCGCGGCGGAATTCGTACGCAGGGTGTGTGCGCGACAGGACGCCACCGGGGGCGAAGAATTGGTGAAGCGAAGCTTCCTTGCCGCTGGGAACGCCAGTCGGCGACGCTGGAGGCGCGGGTTGAGACCTTAAAGCCACTGGAGTCTCTATAATAGCTATTTCCGGCCACATGCACCGGCACATCTCATGTGGGGCAGCCGAGGGCGGCCGTCCACACACGGAATACCAGAGTTCCTGACCTAACTTTGACTCAGCCTACTTACAACTCGACCAGCACTCTCGCCACCACCGCCGCCGGCATTCCTACAATCGCAATCGTAGGACGCCCCAATGTGGGCAAGTCCACGCTCTTCAATCGCATCGTCGGCTCGCGGCGCGCCATCGTCGGAGACGAACCGGGCATCACTCGTGACCGTCTCTACGGAGACGCAGAATGGGAAGGCCGCAGGCTACGGATCGTCGATACCGGCGGAATTCTTCCCGAAGAGAAGGATTTGATCCCATCGGAGATTTATCGCCAGGCCCGCGTGGCCCTCGAAGAAGCCGCCGCCATTGTTATGGTCGTCGATGGACGCACCGAACTCGCGGGTCCGGATCTTGAACTGGTGCGTCTGCTGCGCAAGTCTAACCGGCCGCTTTTCGTGGCGGTGAACAAGGTTGATTCGGAGAAACAATCCTCGCTCATTAACGATTTTCACCGGCTCGGTGTTCAAAAGATGTTTCCGATCTCAGCGGAACATGGACGCGGCGTCGACGATCTGCTAGACGCCGTCATCGAAGCCCTGCCGACCGAAATCTTAACCACAGAAGACACGGAGGTCGCAGGAGAAGCCGACGGAACGGAACCGAGCGTAGAGAGCGACGATGCTCATGAAGTGAAGGTCGCCATCATCGGGCACCCCAACGTGGGCAAGTCGACGCTGCTCAACTGCCTGACTTCTTCGGACCGGGCGATTGTCTCACCGATTCCTGGCACTACGCGCGATGCGGTTGATGAAATCATCGAGCACAATGGTCGGCGTTTTCGATTCATCGATACTGCCGGCATCCGACGCAAAGGCAAGACACACCTGATGGCGGAGAAGCTCTCCGTCGTCATGGCGCGCAAGCATCTGGAAGGCGCCGACATTGCTCTGCTGGTCATCGATGCCACTGAAGGTGTAAGCCAGCTCGATGCATCCATCGCCGGCCTTGCCCACGAGAGCGGACGATCCATGATTGTCGTCGTCAACAAGTGGGACCTGATGATCAGCGGGAACCAAAAGCCGGGCCGGCCCACGAAATCTGAGCGGATGCGAGAGGGCAAACGCCCGGGCGATCGCGACGCATATGAAGAGCGCTTACGCTATGAACTCAAGTTTCTGAACTATGCTCCCATTGTCTTCGTCTCTGCTCAGACCGGCAAAGGCACCGAGAAGATCTTCCCACTACTGGAGAAAGTTGCCACCGAACGGCGCAAGCGTGTAACCACATCGCAGATGAACCGCTTCATCGAGCGCGTCGATTTCGAGCGAGCCTCAGTCCCCGTGCGCCAACGTGTGAAGATTCTCTACATGACGCAAGCTTCGGTCGCTCCGCCGACATTCGTTCTGTTCACCAACCGCGCGGTAAAACTGCACTTTTCCTACCAGCGGTTTCTTGAAAACCAGATTCGTGAGGCCTTCGGCTTTATCGGAACGCCGATCTGGATCAAGAACCGGGCGAGAAATTCCTAGCCCGAAACTTGTGCAGAAGAAAGTTATTCGCCCGCGACATCTTGTCCTTTGGTCAGCAAACCGACGCGCTCCACGCCCGCATGGTGGGCCACGTCGATCACGTCTGCGACGTATTGGAAATCCACGTCAGCATCCCCACGGACAAACGCGACCTTCTCCGCACGCTTTAGATAAATCTGTGCCAACCGCGTTGACAGGTCCTCCCAGCGCACATCTTCCCGGTTGATCTTGACGATCGGCGGCTGGTCTTTGGTCGTCCACACTACCTCGATCACGATCGTCCGCGACTGCTTCTCCTCTGCGGTTTGCTTCTGATTTGGTTGCGGAATCTGCGTCTTCTCCTGGTACTCCTTGTCCATCGAGACCACCAGCATGAACATGATGATCAGCGTCAACAGCACGTCAATCAGCGGCGTCACATTGATCTGCGGACCACGCGCACTGCCCCCTGCCATTGAGAAAGCCATGGAATTTGCTCCCGTCTTGGCACGCGCGTGTCTGCAACATCAGACACCCGATGAGACAAAGGAGTTCCTGAAGCCGCAAGCAAAGAAACGAACTCCATCGCGCTTTCCGTGCGAGGAATTCGAATCCTGGAGGTACAAACGCTACCCGGCCGGCTGCGGCTCGAGAATGGGAGGAGGTTCTTGCGCAGGCGGGGGAGGAGGATACAACAGCAGCCGCAACGGGTTATATCGGGCCGCAAAGAAATAAATCGAGTATGCGGGAAAGAACACGATGACGGGAACAGAAATCAGGGCCATCAGATAGAGAAAAACCGCCAGCAATATGCACGCCACAACCACCGCCAGCGTGATCGTAAAAACATTCCATGTGAGGCCGGCTGTCTTTCCGGCCAAAACTGCGATGATGCCGAGTCCGGCAGTCGGAATCCCTATCAGAAGAATCAGAATCACCGAGGCCACTCCGACAAGGATCCCCGCGCCAATCCCCAGCACAACCTTCATGAGAACGTAAATCGCGTAGCCGCCTTTTTCTAGCTGGATCATAGGCCACAACCGGCGCCATCCCTCAACCGCGCCGATACCCTCCAGCGCCATCTGTGGTACCACAAAGTCTTTGGTCAACACGTGAACGACCGCGGCAACAAAAAAGAAAAGAAGCAGAAACGGAAGCCACACAATCCCGCCCAATATCAGCCCGAGCACATGTTCGCGGGGAGCGTTAAACCATCCCAGTGCGAAGGCTAAGGCAAGCGGGATTCCGGCCAGCAGCACGAATCCTCCAATCGTCGCGAACATAAAACCTAGTTGCCACAGAAAGTATTTCCATCCCGGGGATTGCCTTCGCCTCCATCCTTGCCGGATCTCACACTGCTTTGCCACCACGCTATCGAAAAGGATGAATCGCATTACGCTGCTGATGTACATCATCAGGATCACGAATATGAAGGCTGCCACAAGTAGGAATGCGATCAGTCCAGCCAGAAGAGCAGGATCGATTTTCGGGAAGATTTCGCCCAGTCCGTGACCGGAAGATCCCGGAGAACGCGGTAACGATGTAGGAAATTTAGAACTACCCCCGGAGCCCAGTTCGCCCGCCAGCAGGCCAACGAACGCGAGTCGAGACCATTGTCCGAATCGGAATGGCTGGAACAGTTGCCGTTTGGTGTGCTGAAACGCGGGCGTGATCGTATCAACGGCGGAAATCGCCAAGACTCACCTCGGAATTACCTCATCAGCAAGGTACTGCGAAGCGAGGTGCGGAGCAAATCAATTCGTGCAACCGGAGAAATGCAAATGCGGGTGACGTTGCCAGCTGTCAATAATCGAAGGAGATTATTCGTAGCGTAGCGCCTCAACTGGATCGAGTTTTGAGGCTCGCATCGCCGGAACCAGCCCGCTAATGACGCCCACCACTAATAGCACTGCGGTTGACAGAATGACCGTCATCAGCGAAATGCGAAGATGAATGTCGCCTTGCCCCGAATCGTCTTCAAACAACGGCCCCATCATGGGTACCGTACCTACAGCCCAGGCGATCAGGTACGACAAAATCACTCCAATCGCTCCTCCGATCAACATGATCAGCAATGTCTCAGCCAGAAATTGCAGCTTGATGTGGCGCTTGCGCGCGCCGAGGGCACGTCGCAAGCCGATCTCGCGGATGCGCTCGTCTACTGACACAAGCATGATATTCATTACGCCCACGCCCCCGATACCGAGCGTCAAGGTGCCGATGAAGGTCAGCAGCACTTGCAGTCCAATCGTAAGCGCATCGATGACCGGACGAAATTCGTCACGGCCAAACATCTGGAAAGCCTTGGGATCAGTCGGCGAAAAGTTCTGTCGCGTCGCGACCGCCGCGAGCACTTGCCCCATTGCTTTTTTTTCGAACTGCGGCGCGATAGGCTCAAACACCATCACGGCGGCATAGCGAGTGTTCCACAAATCGCCTGCCGTTGAATACGGAATCCACGATGACTCGTCGTCACTCGAAAAATAGTTGCTCAGCTGGATCTTCCGCGCCATGACGCCAATGACGGTGAAGCGGACACCGGCGACTTGCACGGTCTCGCCGACCGCGGGTCGCCCGCTGAACAACTTCTCCTTCAATCTGCCGCCCAGGAAGATCACTCGGCGGCGTTCCAATTCATCCTCGGCATTAATCCACCGGCCTTCGGAAGGAACTTCGTTGCGCATCTCGCCATATTCCGGGCAAACGCCGCGGACAGGCGCGGTCCCCACCATGCGGTCTTCGTAAGCGATTCCGGGGCGACGTACGGTTTCAAGACACACATGCTTTACCAACGGAGCCGTCTGCTTCACCATGTCGAGATCCGCTTGCTCGAGAACAACCTTCTTCCCCGCGCGCTGGCCGCCCGGCTGCTCACTGGTTTGCTGCGGCCAGCAAATGACCGCGCCTTTGCCAAATGCGTCGAAGCCGTGTACCAGGACGCTCCGAAAGCTGTTACCGTACGCGATCAATAAGGTCACGGTCGCGATGCCCCATACAATTCCGAGCATGGTCAGAAAGCTGCGCGTCAGGTTTCGCTTCAACGCGATCCACGCTTCGAGAACGATTTGCATCAACATCTGCATTGGGCGATTACCTATCCCCCAGCCTCATACCGCAACGCTTCGATCGGATCGACGGATGCCGCGATTCGAGCTGGATAAAGAGCCGCTCCCACCGCGATCGCTCCCAACAGTCCGGCGGCGATCAAGCCTGAACTCCAGCTCGGAATCAGTCCAGCGAAGAAATCCGGCATGGGTAGCATGTTCACCAACGCACAAAATCCAAAGGCGATGCCGAGACCGATCCCGCCACTCAACAGAGCGATGATCAACGCTTCAATAAAGAATTGGCGCAGGATGGTTCCTGACGGCGCGCCGATCGCCTTGCGAACCCCAATTTCGCGGGTCCGCTCCCGCACCGCCACCAGCATCACGTTCATGACTCCGATCCCTCCCAGCACCAGCGTCACGATCCCCACAGCGCCCAGAAAGAACTTCATCCCGTCCGTCATCGTCTTGAAGGCTTGTGCTTCCTGCACGGTGTCCCAGATCGGACAGGCTTCCTTATCGTTGGGATCGTAGCGATGCATTCGCGCCAGAGCCACGCGGACTTCGCGTTTGCAGGCCGTATGCTGATCTACCGATTTTGGCGTTACCAGGAGTTGGTCGAAGCTGGTGTTTGTGCCCGGAGGCTTGTCAGGAAAGTCGCGGCGCATGGCGGCAAAAGGCAGAAACACTTTGTTGACGTCCCAGCCGTCGTAGCTGGAATCCTGCTTCTTCTTCGCCATTACACCGATGACGGTGTAGGGAAAATCATTCAGATAGACGGTGTCGCCCACTGGATTTCGGCCAGGAAACAGCTGCTTGGCCGCATCTGAGCCCAGGAAAGCGACTCTCCGAGCCTCACGCATGTCGTCCCAGTCATAGAATCGTCCCACTCCAACATCAAGGCTGCGTATATAGCCAAACGGTGGATAAGACCCGGTCACTGTCAACGCTGCATTGTTAAAGTTGCTGTGCACTCGAACCGTATCCTGCTCAAGTTCTGGAATCGCATATTCGCAGTCCGGAGACTCTGCCTGTACTACCGGAACGTCCTCGTCTTCCCAGTGTACGGATCGCCCCGCATGGGTACCGCCAGCCTGCAGGCTGGTACGGCCGTGGAATACGATCATCACGTCTTTGCCGAGATTTCTTGCCTGCTCTTCCTGCCCTTTCCGCAGGCCCTCTCCGGCGGCCACCATGAGAACGATCGAAACGATGCCCCATGCGATACCGAACATAGTCAGGAAAGCGCGCAGTTTGTGCGACCATAGGGTCCGCAGCACGTCGGAAATCAGGTCACGTACCGTCATAACAAAAGGTTGGACGCAGTGCGGGAAGGAAGGTTATCCCCCGGCCACCCACCTACTCTTGGATACGTGAATGATCGGTTTTTTGTTTCAAGAAAAAACTGCGGGGAGATCCCACGGATCAGCGGAGATTGGCTCCTATGGCTTTGCAGGACCACCGCTATAAAGCTGTGCTACCCCCTCAAGATCGAGCGGGAACCAGCGTAACGCGATTCTTCCAGTCCTCGAACTCGCGAAGCGCCAGTTCGCACTGCAGCCGGTGCCGCTCCTTACGATCGCGGACCTTCTTGTCCAGAGGAGGCAGCAGATCAAAGGTGATATTCGCAGGCTGGAAATTCCTGGCATCCGCGTGTGTCACGTAGTGGGAGAGTGATCCAAAAGCAGAAGCCCGCGGAGGGGTAACCACTTCTTCCCCTGAGAGTAGCTTTGCCGCGTGAATCCCCGCCAGTAAACCTGTGGCGATCGATTCAACATAACCTTCCACGCCGCAAATCTGCCCGGCGAAAAAGACCTTCGGGTGCGCTTTCATTTGCAGGGTTTCGCGCAATAGGGTCGGAGAATTAATATACGTGTTGCGGTGAATCTGCCCATAGCGAAGAAATTTCGCATTCTCCAAACCTGGTATTAACCGTAGCACGCGCGCCTGCTCGCCAAACTTCAAGTGATTCTGAAATCCTACGAGGTTGTACGAGTCCGCGCGCAGATTTTCCTGTCGCAATTGCACGACTGCATAAGGCATCTTGCCTGTGCGGGGATTGATCAGCCCCACCGGCTTCATCGGCCCGAAGCGAAGTGTGTCCCGACCGCGGCGGGCAATCTCTTCAATCGGCAAACAACTCTCGAAATAGTTCAGGTTCTCCCAATCGCGCTCTTCCACGGACTGCGCAGCTAGCAGCGCATCGTAAAAGCACCCGTATTCCTCTGGAGTCATCGGGCAATTAATGTAGTCTGCCGATCCCTTGTCGTAGCGCGCCGCCATGTATACGCGCTCCATGTCAATCGAGTCAGCTTCCACGATCGGGCTGATCGAATCGTAAAAGTACAGATGCGGACTCTGTGGGGCCTGTGCCCCGGCCTTATCAGCATCGGCGTCCTCGACCCCGGCGCTCAGTCGTGCTATTTCCTCTGCGAGCCCTTCAGAGGTCAAAGGTCCGGTTGCAATGATGGTCACATCCCTACCTTCATCGACGGTCGTCACTTCTTCTCGCTTCACTGTGATCCGCGAATCGCGGGAGATCGCTTCGGTCACTCGCGCGGCGAATGTCACCCGGTCGACCGCGAGCGCGTGTCCGGCCGGGACGGCGCATTCTCGGGCAATTTGCAGCAACAACGACCCGGCGCGCCGCATCTCTTCCTTCAGCAGCCACGGGGCGGTATTCTCGCTTTCGGATTTCAGTGAGTTTGAACAAACCAGTTCCGCAAAGTCCGCCGTCTGATGCGCGGGGGTGGAGCGCACCGGTCTCATTTCGAAAAGTGCGACTTCCATGCCTCGCTGCGCACACTGCCACGCGGCCTCGGACCCAGCCAGTCCTGCTCCAATGATTTTGATCAGTGCCATTTCGTTCTCTGCGTGAAACGACCCCTATTTCTTCGACCTTGGTGTTTTCCGCTTTTCGTGAATTCGTTCATTCCTCTCGAGCATCTGGATGAACTCTTGAATCTTTCGGGCTCTGGTCTCCGCCTTCTTCACCGTCTGAATGCGAAACAGTACGGCATAGCGGTTCGCGCCATCGAGCGATTGGAAGAACTCCAGCGCCTTCGAATTCGCATCGAGCGCCTGCTTAAAATCTGCCGGGACCTTCGCGCCTTTGGGCGAGTCGTAGGCTGCATCCCACCTTCCGTCTTTCTTGGCCGCTTCAATGGCCTCCAGGCCAGCAGTCCTCATCCGCCCGCTCGCGATGAGCGCGACAGCCTTCTCGCGGTTGATCTTCGACCAGATGCTCGTGCGCGAGCGTGGAACAAAACGTTGCAACCACGCCTGCTCACTCTCAGCACGCTTCTGCCCATCGATCCATCCATGACATAAGGCTATCTCGAGTGCTTCGCCATAAGTCACAGACTTCAGCCCGGCTTCCTTCTTTGCTAACCGCAACCACAGACCGTTCGATGAACGATGATTCTTCTCCAGCCATTTTGCCCATGCAGCTTGAGTCGGAAACAGGCATACTTCATCGCTCGTATTTCCGCTTTTCGTTTTCATTGGTCAAATCTCTCGCCGGCACTTGCCGAGCAGCACCGCCGCGCTTGCTTACGGAGCTCGGGCCTACTCCCATATACCGCTAGACGCTTTTTCGTTCCGGTCCAAACCCTCCCCCAGTGTGTTCCGTAAGAATGTTCGTCCATGGCAATTATAGGGTTTGCCGCCTTCAGCGCTTTTCACTCGCATGACTCCTGTTGCGATTGCCACGTTTCCGCAACCTATGGGCATGGAACGACTCGGAGACAACCTGCTGTTGCGGAGCGATGCGTTTCGGACTGGAGGATTCGCACCCGCCAGGAATTCGGCCTTTGTCGGTAGCGACAGGTTACCGAAGGGCTGTTAGTGTGGCAAAGGCGCTGCTCCTGCGGCCACCAGAACCCAACCATTCTTCTGGTAGACCCAGGTATCCACAAAGCGCCAGCGTCTTAACTGTTTCTTGCCCACACTGACCGACTTCTCACGGTAGGTTCCGACCACTATGGCGGCTCTCCCGAATAGGCTCACTGACATTAGCTCCAGCACAATCTGGCTAGGTTGGGGGGCAGCCCACTTTACTCGCGAGAGATATTCACCCTTGGTTACTAGCTTGCCGTACTCGACATACACCAGGGCGTTGTCGAAGATTAGGTCTAAAGCGCGATTGTTGTTGCGCTCTTGCCCCTCAACCCATTCATGCTCCAGCGTGCGAATGGCCGCCTCGGAGCCGTCCCTGGCCGCCTGCTGTCCCGACATCGAAAGGGACAGGACGCAAATCAGAATGACAAGATAGCTCGCAATTCGCATTGTGTCAGTCCGCGTTAGGCGTCGATAGGCTCGCAATCGCGACCCATCTCCCGTTCTTGTACAGCCACGTATCCACGAAGCGGCCTTGTCCCGCAAATGGTTTTCCCCGGTCCACGCCCTTCATTCGGTACAAGCCGGTGACAATCGCCGTGTCTCCGTGCAGTCTCACATCCATGGCATCCACCTGGAACTGCAACGAACTTACGGCCTGGATATAGGCTAAGACCTCGGATTTCGTCCGCAATCGCCCATCGGGATCGACGCACACAAACCCGGGATCGAGCATCTCCTCCAACGTCTTTAAGTCTTTCGCTTCGAACGCCTGCAGCTTTGCCACGCGCTCCAAGGCAAGAATTTTCGATTCGGTGTCGGGTTCACTCCCCTGGCAATAGCCCAGAGAGGTTCCGAGACAGACCAGTAACACCACCGAAGGCACCGTCCTCATGCGGATTCCCTCATCTCGGTACTATCGGCACAATCCCGATTGCCTTGACGGTGCATTCGCAATTCGTCACGACGTTCTTCGATCTGCGATGATGAGATCTCGAAATAGATCCACTTTCAAACTTAGGAGAACTCCATGGCGCGCATTACCCTGATCAGCCCTGAAGCGGCAAATGAAGACGTGAAAGAGCTTTACGAGAAGACCCTTCGCGGCAAGCCAGGCAACGCGCAGAAGGCTCTCGCTCATCGCCCCGAAATGCTTAAGAACTTTCTAAGCTTCTACGCGAGCGTGGGACGCGCGCTGGACCGCAAGCTCTATGAACTGATCTACCTTCGCGTCTCGCTCATCAACCAGTGTCACTATTGCATCCAACACCACGTGGCATCGTCGAAGCGGGCAGGGCTGACCCCGGAAGACTGGTCCGCACTGAAAGCTGGGGACTACTCGCGCTACAGCGAGAAAGAACGTGCTGCTCTGGCCTATGTAGAAAAACTGACCCGCACGCCTCATGACGTCTCCGACGATGACTTCGCGACACTGAAAAAGTATTTCTCGGAACCGGAAATCGTCGACCTGCATTTGTTGACCGGCTTGGCCAATCTCACCAACCGCTTCACGGATCCGTTGGGACTGGAAGTAGAGTTCCCCGAGGAGAAGATCTAACCCTTTGCCACCGATTCACGCGGATCTCTACGGATTGGGCTAAGAAGAATTGGCACGATCCCTGGGACATCTGTGGCTAAAGGATTTCTCGCGTGTCTCCGATCCGCTTCGTGACGTGCTCCCGGTCGAGGTATTCCAGCAGTGGGATGGCATACTTTCGGCTGACGCCCGTCAACTCTTTGAATTTTGCTACGTCCATCTTCGAGGACTTGGTCTTCTGCAGCATCACCAGCCGCCGCAACTCTTCCAGTGCGCTGCGATGGAAGACGAGTTCGTCGGAAATCTTGATCAGTATCTTGTCTCGGAGGAGCAGGGTGACGATCTTCTGCGCGCGCGACTTATCCACCTTGAGGCCCGCGATCACCTCGTGGAGCGCCGGGACCTTCAATCCTGCAGAGGCAAAGGCGTCTTCGATTTGCTTCTTGGACTCGGCTTCGTCATCTTTCATCACGACGCCGCGACCTGGCAGCCGGACCAGGTCACCCGCGGTTTCGATCTGCTTTTCTCTCGCCAGGAAATCGAGGCACGCGGTGAAGACCTCGGTCGACGCTTTCACCTGCTCGCGCAGCGCTTCCCTGGCAATTCCGCCCACCAGCGAGTTCTTCCGGTGAAATCCTTCTACCGATTTGACGATCGTCTGTTGGAGCGTTGCAATGGCCGGTGCGTCGACAAACAGATCGCCGATCCGCAGCACCACCTTTTCCTTCACTGCTTTTGCGATCTGGCTTTCGATGAAACTTCTGGTCCACCCAGTTTCGGCAACCAGTTGCGACATCGTCATTCCATTGTGACCACGCCTGGCAACCCGCGCTTGCAGGATTGAGGCTGGTACGCCCGCGGCTAGAAGTTGCAGGAAGGCTTCGTGTCCCGGCATGCGCGGAACCGGAGCAGGATCGAGCACCGTACCGCCGCCAATCGTGATTACCGGTGAGAACTGGCGAATGATGAACCGGTCACCGGGCAATAGAAGCGCGGCGCCGGGAAGCTTGATCCGCGCAAAGGCGTGCGAACCGGGACTCAGTTGCTTGACGCCATGAAGCACAATCTCTGCCACTGCTTCCATCGTGTTGGCATGGAAGTGCACGCGGGATCTGGATTTCAAGGGTCGCGGCGCCGAACTTAACAGGCTGAGTTGCACATCCACGCGGCGAGCCGCCGTAAACGTCGACTCTGGCGCGAGGGTCATGCCGCGTGATAAATCTTCCGTGCTCGCGTCCGCCAGGTTCAACGCTGTGCGCTGTCCGGCAACGGCGGCATCGCCCGCCTGACCGTGCACCTGCACTCCGCGCACGCGAACTCTCCGGCCAGTCGGAAAAACCTCCAACTCTTGGTCGCGGTGAATCGTGCCCGACATCAAGGTTCCGGTGACCACCGTCCCGAAACCCTTCATGGTGAAGACGCGGTCCACCGGCAAGCGCGCCAGGGCTTTTGAGTCGCGGGGCTGCACCTGGGCCGCTGCGGCCACCATCGCGCGCTTCAAGTCGTCCAGTCCTGCACCCGTCAAAGAACTCACCGCGACGATCGGAGCCTTCGAAGGCTGCAGAAAGGTTCCCTGGAGAAACTCCTCGACTTCCAGCCGCACCACGTCGAGCGTCTCGGCGTCGACCGCGTCCGACTTGGTGAGCACGGTAATGCCCCGCTGCACTCCGAGCAATTGCAGGATGTCGAAGTGCTCCCTCGTCTGGGGCTTGATCGACTCGTCGGCCGCGATGACCAGCAGCACCAGATCTATGCCGCCGACTCCCGCCAGCATGTTGCGCACAAAGCGCTCGTGGCCGGGGACGTCCACGAAGCCGAGGTGCAGCGTCTCTCTATCTGCGCCCGTCAGGTCGAGGTGCGCAAAACCTAAATCGATCGTGATGCCTCGCCTTTTCTCTTCCTCCAGACGATCGGCATCGATCCCTGTCAAGGCCTTCACCAGGGCCGTCTTCCCGTGATCGATATGGCCGGCCGTGCCTATGATGATCGATTTCATTTTCAAGTTCTTCGCTTTGAGCTGTCAGCTCTTAGCTATTAGCTATTAGCTATTAGCTTTGTCACTCGGCTTTCTAGACCTCTCTCATTTTTTTTCTAAGTGTTTTCTAAAATATTGATTCTTAATGACTTACGAGAAATAGATAGGCTTCGATCCCGCCAAAATCTTGAGCCGTAAGGACTTAAACGTAAAATATTCTGGAATAGGGACTTAACGGGCCGTTTTGAGCTGCGGCGGACAACGACCGTTGAACACCCGGCGGGAGCGACCAAGTGTGGGATCCGAAACGTGGAATGCGGGACGGCAAAGAGTTTATTAGCGAGGGTACGCACCCTGGATCGTACACGGGCGGAGAATGGAGTTTGTGCGGCGAGCATGCGGTACATGGGGTGAGGACTTGGTGCGAAGTGGTCTCTCACTTTTTTTTCGTCCCGTTTTCTAAAATCTTGATTTCGAATGACTTATGGGATGGGGATGGGTCGCGATCCTGCCAAAATCTTGAGCCGCAAGGACTTACAGGTAAAATATTCCAGAATAAGGACTTAGCTTTAGGGTTTGAGCCGAAGAGGCTTGCTGGAGAGCACTCATTGGGGAGCGCAGTGTGCATAGATTGAGCTTGCACTTTCCTGCATTCTCGGTAAAGGTCGTTCGTCACAAGAATCGGGATTATTTTTGGGGAGCCTGTGGAAAACTAGCGCTGGGCAGGCTTCTTGGCGGACAATTCGTACCGCGGAGCGATCGGCTGTCACGCTTTTTCAGGTGCCGGTGCCCGACAGCATAATAACCTGCGGCTTCGACGAGGCGCTGTCGCGGATGGACATCGTGCCTGACTGCACACCCAGGCTGGCGGGTGAGAACGTCACGCTGATGGCGCAATTGCCGCCTGGAGTGACACTCTGGCCGCAGGTCGTACTGGAACTCAAGTTGAATTGGCCCGTGATTTTGATGGAAGAGATGGTCAGAGTGGTCGCGCCGGTGTTCGTTAGAGTAACGGTCAGCGGGACGCTGGTGGTTCCCGCCGTCTGCTGATGAAAGCGGAGGGGAGTAGTCGGCGAAAAGGTGACGACACCGGTGTTGAGCACAGTGATGATTTGCCCGACCCCGTCGTCAGAGACGATAACGTCGGGCTGGTGATCGCCATTGAAGTCCCCCACGGCCACGGTTCGGACCAGTCCGCCGTCGGGGAAGTAGGTTGCAGGGCCGAAGGTGCCGTCACCGTTACCCATAAGCACGCTGAAGCCGCTAGGCAGTATTAAGTTCCCCACCACCAGATCGGGCTTGCCATCGCCGTTCAGATCGCTCACGACGAGCGAACTCGCAGAATAATCGGGATAGTCCGCCACTTCCTGAAAGGTCCCGTCACCATTTCCGAGAAAGACGCGAACACCGATGCCCAAACCTTCTGCTACGGCCAAATCGAGCTTGTGGTCACCATTGAAATCCGCCGCTGCAACAGCATAGGATAAGGGCCCAACTGGATAAGTCTGACCCAGCCGGAACGTGCCATCGCCATTACCCAAAAGGATCTGCATCTCGGACGTTCCGCCGAATTCCTGCGTAACCGCGAGATCCAGGTTCTTGCCAATACGGAAATGGCCGACTCCCACGGCCCCCGGGATGAGAGACATCGTCGTTACGATTGCCGGAACCTGGAATGATCCATCGCCGTTACCCAGTAGAACAGACACGCAGTCACAATAGCCTGAATCGTTGCTCATATTTGCCGTAATCAGATCAGCTTTGCCGTCATGGTTGAAGTCACCTACACCTACGAAAAACGGGTCTGGCGGGGTGGCGAAATTCACTGCAGGCTGAAACGTTCCATCCCCATTGCCCATTAAGATACTGACCGTGTTACTCCCTGAGTTGGCTACAACCAGGTCCAACTTCCCATCTCGGTTAAAGTCTGCCAATGCGATCGACTTCGGATATTGGCCCACAGGGTAACCAGTCGCGGATCGGAAGCTTCCGTCTCCATTTCCCAAATACACCGCAACTCTCTGCAGACCCAGTGAGCCTACCTCTGCGATGTCGAGTTTCCCGTCGCGGTTGAAGTCGCCGACGGCAATGGAGTTCGGGTTGGGATTGACTGGTCGTACCGCTCGCGTTTCAAACTGTGCAGAGGCGAGTGCGGAAATACCAAAAAGGCAGATCAGGGGCGCCGCAAAGCTGAAAGGAGGCTCACGAAAACCAGCCATAAAAAATTCCTCATTCGGGTTCGAGAAACCGCATCGTTCCGCTGACCCGCGTTTGACGGGGGAACAGCCTATCACACTTCCGCTAGCCCCCTTCATCCCTGAACACTTCAACAACTCAACCCATCCTGAAGAGTCAACTTACCGGAACGCGCAGGCAACCGAGAGGAGGGCATTGGAATGGAATCGATCCTGACACCTGTTTAACCACCACGACGGCGATCACGAGAGATATGAATCCAGTGCCAGTAATCCGACAACAATCTGATCCAATTGGCGGATCGTCGTTAAATGGCCGACCGTGCCCCATACAGGTTTACTCAAACAAATTTAGCCATAAATGATGGCGTGGGTGCTACCCATCCGCTGCGCCAAATGCGACAATAGAAGCTCTTCCCATGGCTACTTCCTTGACCTCTGCCTTTTCTCCGGAGACCCTTCGGCAGCATGGCCTTACGCATGATGAATACGAGAAGATCAAGCAACTTCTCGGCGGCCGCGAGCCTACGCTCACCGAACTTGGCATTTTCAGCGTGATGTGGAGCGAGCACTGTTCCTACAAATCGTCGCGCGTGCATCTGAAGCGTCTGCCCACACGCAGCAAGCTGGTGCTGCAGGGCCCGGGGGAGAATGCGGGCATCATCGACATTGGTGATGGCTGGGCTTGTGCCTTCAAGATCGAATCGCATAATCATCCGTCATTTATCGAGCCATTTCAGGGTGCGACGACCGGTGTGGGCGGGATTCTGCGGGACATTTTTACCATGGGCGCGCGGCCAGTGGCGGTAATGGATTCGCTGAGGTTTGGGCCGATCACACCGTCGAAGGATGTTTCGCAGAAAGAACTCCACAAGAATCATTCTGTGCTCGACGGCGTGGTCAGCGGAGTTGCTTCGTACGGAAACTGTTTTGGCGTGCCCAACCTGGGCGGCGAAACCAAATTCGAGCCTTGCTACTCGGGCAATCCGCTGGTGAATGCGTTCGCCCTGGGCTTAGTCCGAAAAAATGAGATCTTCTACGCGAAGGCGGCCGGCGAGGGCAACCCGGTGATCTACGTTGGCGCAAAGACGGGACGTGACGGCATTCACGGCGCGACCATGGCTAGCGAGGAGTTCAGCGAGGCTTCGGAAGCGAAGCGGCCGAATGTGCAGGTCGGCGATCCGTTCCTCGAAAAACTGCTGCTCGAAGCCTGCCTGGAAGCGATGCAGACTGGGGCGATTGTCGGCATTCAGGATATGGGCGCCGCGGGGCTTACGTGCTCGACCTGTGAGATGGGCGGGCGCGGGGGCGTGGGCATTGAAATCGAACTCGATCGCGTGCCCCAGCGGGAAACCGGCATGACTCCGTACGAAATCATGCTCAGCGAATCGCAGGAGCGGATGTTGCTGGTGGCGCAAAAGGGCCGGGAAGATGAAGTCTTCCGCGTCTTTGAAAAATGGGGACTGGATGCGGTCGAAGTTGGCACGGTTACAACCGGCAACACGCTGCGCGTATTGGAACACGGCAAAGTTGTGGCGGAGATTCCGAATCCGGCGCTTACCGACGAGGCTCCGCTGTACAAACGACCGCTGGCGCGATGGGAGCCGCCGGTTCCACGGGAGATGCCGGAGCACATCAAACTCGGCGCCACCGCTGACTTCACACCGAATCTGAAACAGCTTCTGGCGAGCCCGAATATCTGTGGCAAACGCTGGGTGTGGCAGCAGTATGACCACATGGTGCAGACCAACACGGTCGAGGCGCCGGGAGCGGGAGATGCCGGGGTGATTCGCATCAAGGGCTCGCAGCGCGGGCTTGCCATGGCGCTCGATGGCAACGGGCGCTGGTGCTATCTGGATCCGCGCCTAGGCGCGATGCACGCGGTCGCCGAGGCAGCGCGCAAGGTGGCTTGCTCGGGAGCAACTCCGGTAGGAGCAACGAATTGCTTGAACTTCGGCAATCCGGAAAAGCCGCACATCATGTGGCAGTTCTCGCAGACGATTGATGGCATCACGAAGGCTTGTGAAGAATTGGAAATCCCTATTACCGGCGGCAACGTCAGTTTCTACAACGAGACACTGGGCGAAGGCATTTATCCCACGCCCGTGCTGGGAGTGGTTGGAATTCTCGAGGACGTGCACAAGACGCCGAAAATGCATTTCTCCGCGCCCGGACGCACGATCGTGCTATTGCGCGCCGGGGAAGCGGGCGATATCACCGATGCACAAACCGAGTTTGGCTCGTCGGAATACGCGAAGGAAGTTCTGGCGGCGCTGTGGGGATATCCGCCGCAGCTTGACCTGGAGCAGGAAGCCGGACTGCAAAAGGCTGTCATCGAATTGATTCAGGAGGGCTTGGTGGAGTCGGTGCATGACTGCGCCGACGGCGGAGTGGCGGTCGCGTTAACCGAGAAAGCCATGCCCAACGGGGTAGGTGCACGAGTGAACCTGGCTTCGGGCAGTCTGTTCGCGGAGTTTGCCCTGTTTGGGGAAGATGCCAGCCGGATCCTGATCTCTTGCGACCCGGGGCAGGTCGCCCGAATCAAACAAGTAGGGGAGAAGTTTGGGGTGTCGGCGGAGATCATTGGAGAAACAATTCCGGAGAAACTGGAAATTTCCCTCGACGGCAAAGTTGTGATTTCGGCGGCGGTTTCGGACTTGAGCGTGACATACGAAAACGCGCTGGAGTCAGCGTTGCGAACGGATCCGGAGTTGGTGGGTGCGGATTGATTTAAGTCAAAGGCTTGTACCACAGAGGGCACTGAGGAACACGGTCTTAAGCTTGCCGAGAAGCTAAGAGTAGACATCGAAGCGCCAGGAGCTAAATTGCTGACTTCCGACAAATTTCATGACGAGTGCGGCGTGGTGGCGATTTTTGCCCACCCTGAAGCGGAAAAGTTGGCCTACCTGGGTCTGCATGCGCTGCAGCATCGCGGACAGGAATCTGCCGGAATCGTCACGTCTGATGGCATGACTTCGCGATCCCATAAGGACATGGGCTCGGTGGCGGATATCTTCACCGAAGACGTGCTCTCGAAAATGCGAGGATCGCTGGCCATCGGCCACACGCGCTACTCGACAGCGGGGGACTCTGCGCTACTGAACGCGCAACCGATCCTGGTGCAGTCCAATAAGGGATCCATCGCCGTGGCGCATAATGGAAACCTCGTCAATGCGGTTCAGGTGCGGGCGCGGCTGGAGAGTCAGGGATCGATTTTCCAGACGAACAGCGATACCGAAGTCATCGTTCACCTTATAGCGCTCTCGAAGGAGCAGACGCTGCCGGAAGCAGTCGCCGATGCGTTGCGACGCGTAGAGGGCGCATTCTCGCTGGTGATGATGAGTAACGACAGGGTGTTCGCCGTCCGCGACCCGCGCGGGTTTCGACCGCTGGCCATGGGTAGAATTCCTGCGCTGGAAGGGCAGAAACACGACACCATCGTTTTTGCGTCCGAGACCTGCGCGTTTGATCTGATCGGCGCGGAGTACGTCCGGGATGTGAAGCCCGGCGAACTGATCGTGGTGGGCCCGGAGGGCATCAATTCACGCTTCTATTCGACCGCGGCACCGCAATCGAGCTGCATTTTCGAGCATGTGTACTTCTCGCGGCCCGACAGCATCGTCTTCGGTCGTGCGGTGCAAACCAGCCGCGAGGAACTGGGACGTCAACTGGCGCGGGAAGCGGGCGTGGATGCTGATCTCGTTGTTCCGGTCCCCGACTCGGGTGTGACGGCAGCGGTGGGCTACGCCGCAGAGAGCGGGCTCCCGTTTCGTTTTGCCCTGATCCGTAATCACTATGTGGGACGAACGTTCATCGAGCCCAGTCAGAGCGTCCGGGATTTTGGCGTGAAGCTAAAGTTGAATCCGGTGCGCTCTCTGCTGCAGGGAAAGCGCGTCGTGCTGATTGATGATTCGATCGTGCGCGGCACAACCAGCCGCAAGATTGTGCGCATGATTCGCAGCGCCGGAGCGAAGGAAGTGCACATGCGCATCTCCTGTCCGCCGACGATCTCGCCCTGCTACTACGGCGTTGACACGCCTTCGAAGAAGCAACTCATTGCGGCCAATAAGTCCGTGGATGAGATTCGCGACTATATTGGCGCCGATTCGTTGGCTTATCTTTCACTCGAGGGCCTCAAGAAGGCCTGTGGCGAGGGAGATAAAATTTCCTATTGCTCGGCGTGTTACACGGGAAATTATCCAACCGACATTATCGATATCGATGAAATCCAGCCAGCAACCGTGCGGCGCTAGCATTTCCGCGCTTGCACGATGCGTGGAATAGACTGCAGATCGGGAATGGCACGACCTTCGTCCCAGCCGCTTAGGAGTTTCTGAACTGTGTCCGCAATCGTGCCGCTCACTTCCAACACCAGCCATCCGCCAGTTCTCAGTGCTGCCTGTGCCTGCGGGATGAGACGCGCAATTACCTCGGTCCCTTCGTGGCCGGCAAATACTGCGATATGAGGCTCAAACTTGCGTACTTCGAGTTGAACTTGATCTTCTTCTGATTCGCCGACGTACGGAGGATTCGAGACAACGAAATCGAAATCTCTAAGGTCGAACCCGGCCAGCAGATCTGCTTGATGAAAGGTTACTCGGCGCTCCAGTCCGTGGCGGGCGGCGTTCGCGCGAGCGATCTCGAGCGCCGCTTCAGAAACATCGATGGCGTGGATTTCGGCCTGAGGGAATTCTTTGGCTAGCGCGAGCGCAATGCAACCTGAGCCAGTGCCGACATCGACTATGCGTAGATTCTTGCCGGGCGAGCTTTTTTTATCGGCGGCGAGAGCTAGCACTGTCTCGATCAGATGTTCGGTCTCGGGGCGCGGAATGAGCACAGCGGGGGTCACAATCAGGTCCATGCCCCAAAATTCCTGGTGTCCAGTGATGTACTGCGCTGGCACTCCGCGGGCGCGTTCCGCAAGGGCCTCCTGATAGCAGGTCTGTTCCTCGGCGGTCAGTTTTCGCTCCGGGTGTGCGAATAGGTAGGCGCGGTCGCAGCCCAGCGTGAACATCAGAAGTAATTCTGCATTGAGGCGCGGCGACGGAACGTGGTCTGCGGTGAGGTGGGTTATCGCTGCGGTTAGGGCTCGTTTCAGCTGCACGAGACTATTTCACCACAGAGGACACGGAGGGGCACGGAGGAAAAACTTAAAGACGGATCATACTATTTCCCTGGACCGCCGATCATCCTTCCTGGGGATTGCGGCGGGCAATTTCGGCGTTGAGGACTGTGGCGAATGCAACCCAGGCGCCGTACGGAATAAAAGCATTCGCGGCACCCCGATCAACTTTGCGCGCAGCGGTAACATACGAAGCAATCATCCCCTCCAATGCCAGTACATCGGCGAGCGCAAGGGTCGGACGATGTTCGCCAAAAAAGAGCTTCGACCACTGGGCATTGGCGGCCAACTGAGAGACCCAGAGGCGAAGGGCCGCATTGCGCTCGCGTGACGGCGCGGCGCTCCAAATGCGCCAACCTGACCAGGCAATCAGCGCGTAGAGAGTGGTCCAGACGACGGGAAAGACTTTGTCCGGAGGAGTGAAGCTGGGCTTATCGAGCTCGCGGTACCAGGAGTCACGATTGCCATTCCGGCTATAGCGTGCGCCGAACCACGCTGCGCCCGCGGTAGCCACACCGAAGCCAGCCAAAGCCAGCAGAGATCGCGATTTCTCTCTCGTCATGGCTCTTAGGTGACAAGCTTGGGGTCTGGGTTGCTTGCGCTATTTTGAATCTGATTGTCGCTTCCACTCGTAGGCGAGATAGATCATCTGGCCAATATGGTGTTGCATGTGAGCGGCACATTGCACGACCATGTCGAGGCGGTTCGAGCAGTTGGTTCCAAGCGCCGAGTATTCCGCGGACCAGTCCTCCGGCGATTGGTCGCCGATCGTCTTTATTACCATCGCGACTGCATCGTGTAAGAGTCGAAGAGCTTCTTCTTTCGAAGGAGGATTCGGGTCATTGAATTCCCGCGGACGGTCACGGACGTATCCGGTTTCAGCGATCTGCGCACCAATGTAATAGTTCAGGTTTCCGGTCAGGTGCAGGACGAGATGACCAAAGCTGTTCCCGAAGGGGAAGGGTTTTTGCCAGAACTTCGCTTCGGGGAACCTGGCCGCCAGCTCATTCACTCGAGAGAGGTTGCTGGAGTAGCGGCTGCTAAGAACGACTGCGAGGGTTTCATTCTGGCTGGGCATGTGCGCTCCCACACGATTCGCGGGCGAGGGCGCCCGCGCCACATTGTTACAGTTACACTATTTTGGTTACACTCCGCCGGGTTAGACCACGCTGGCCGCTTCCTGTTTCAGTTTTTCCGCCTGATAGTACGTAGTGAGCGCCTCGATCAAAGGCTGCAGTTTGCCGTCCATAACGGCTTCGAGTTGGTGGATCGTAAAGCCAATGCGGTGGTCCGTGAGACGGTTCTGCGGGAAATTGTAGGTGCGGATCTTCTCGCTGCGGTCACCTGATCCGACCATGGCCTTGCGTTCCTTGGCAAGCGCCTGCTGCTGCTTCTCCATCTCAATTTCGTAGAGACGCGAGCGCAATACACGCATACCTTTTTCACGATTCTTGATCTGCGATTTTTCGTCCTGGCAACTGACCACAGTGTTGGTCGGGATATGTGTAATGCGAACGGCCGAGTATGTCGTGTTCACCGATTGTCCGCCGGGTCCCGACGAGCAAAAGGTGTCGATGCGCAAGTCTTTGGCTTCGATCTTGATGTCGACATCTTCGGCCTCAGGCAAGACCGCGACCGTTACCGCCGAAGTGTGCACTCGGCCCTGCTGCTCGGTCGCCGGTACCCGCTGCACGCGATGGACGCCGCTCTCATACTTCAATTGTGAGAAGACGCGGTGACCTTCGATAATCGCGATGACTTCCTTCAATCCCCCAGCGGAAGACTCGGAGGATGAGAGCACTTCAACCTTCCACCGTTGGGTTTCCGCGTACCGCGTATACATACGAAAAACTTCGGCAGCAAAGAGAGTTGCCTCGTCTCCACCGGTTCCGGCGCGGATTTCGAGGATGATGTTCTTCTCGTCGTTGGGATCCTTGGGAAGAAGAAGAACCTTCAACTCTTCTTCAACGGTTGTGACCCGGCCTTCCAACTGATTGAGTTCTTCCTGCGCATAGGCGCGCATATCAGCGTCTTTCTCGTCGAGAAGCAGGGCCTTGCTCTCCGCGATCCCACGGGTCAGATCCTTGTACTCGCGATATTTCTCGACGATGGGTGCGACTTCGCTATGCGCCTTGGCGGTCTTCTGATATTTCGCCGAATCGTTGACGATGTCGGGCGAGGCCAGAGCGTTGGTCAACTCTTCGTAGCGCGCTTCAATTTGATCAAGTCGTTCAAACATTGGACTCTTCCCTGGAGACGTGGATTATTACGTCTCGGTAGGCCGCAGCCAAATCGCTGGCTGAGGAGACGCAACCATTCACGTCTCAACGGCATTGTAGTGTTGTGGGGAGGCAGAGAGAAAGTATTCGCGGCGGGACCGCTAGGCAATCACCAACTCGCCTCCACGCTCTTTCTCCAGAGACATGGCTTGGTCGAGGGCAGTAATGGCGCACTGCGCCATCTCATCAGACGGCGGCTGGGTGGTAATTCGTTGCAGCCACAGCCCAGGAGCGGTCATCAGCGCAAAGAGAGAGCCGCGGTGCTTCGCGGCAAAACGAATAATCTCGTACGAAACGCCAGCAATCACCGGCAGCAAAACAATGCGAGAAGCAAAGCGGGCCCAGAACGTCGTAAACGGGACCAGCATGTAGAAGCCGATCGAGATCAACATTACCGTCATCAGAAAGCTGGTGCCGCAACGCGGATGATACGTCGAATACTTCTGCACAGAGGCCGTGTTCAGCGGATCGCCGTTCTCAAACGCAAACACCGTCTTATGCTCTGCGCCGTGATACTCGTAGACCCGACGAATGTCCTTCCACAGCGAGACTCCCCAGATGAATAGGAGGAATAGCACGAGTCGAATCCCGCCATCGATCAGGTTGAAAACAATCCGTCCGCCGAGCGCAGGGTCAATCTTCTTCAGTTCCGTCGCTGCCAGCAGCGGAACGTACTTGTACATAAAAATGAAGAACGCCAGCGATATCAGAAGATTGCCGGCCGCCAGCCAGTTGCTGACCGTGGCGGCCTTTTCCCGGCTCTGGGAAGAAGATTTCTGCGCCTGCGAAGAATTCACCGCGGCCGGGGCCGAAGCGACAGCCAAATCACCGGGGCGCACTTGCTCTTCCTGCATCATGTCTTCAATGGCCACGTTGGCTGAAAAACGCAACGCACGGTATCCAAGATTCATCGCGTAGCCCAGCGTCATCACGCCACGCACAATGGGCCAAGCCATCCACTTATGCTTCTCCGAAGGCCGCTCGAGCGGTTCGCTCATGGTGACCACTTCGCCGGTGGGTTTGCGACAGGCGATAGCCCATGCGTGCGGAGAGCGCATCATAACGCCCTCAAGCACGGCTTGTCCGCCGACCAGAGTTTCTTCCCCACTTTCCAAGGCAGGAAGAAGTTGTACGGCAACAAGGAATCGCAGATAGTTTTTTAGAGTACGCACGACTGATTGGATGCTCCTGGCAAAAACACGACGCAGACTCTAGGGTACCACAGCGCCTAAGTGATTTAGGATAGCGTTAGCCGACGGCTAAGTTAGTGCAAGAACGAGAGTTATGTGGGCCACTACCGGAGAGCGTGCTTTCTTTGTGTCCAAGGCTTGCGGAGCGGTAGGCGGAGGATTGGAGATTCATGGAGCGGTTAGCGACCTGTTGCGAAGCGATTGCCGCCACAACGAAGAAACTGCTGAAGACCGGGATCGTCGCTGACTATCTAAAGTCGCGTACGACGGATGAGGCAGCGGTCTCGGCAACCTTTCTTTCGGGACGGGCGTTTCCGGCATGGGAAGAAACAACGTTGCAGATTGGCGGGCGATCCCTTTGGCAAGTTGTGGCGTCACTCTCGGGAAAAGATGAAGCCGAAATGACTGCGGCGTACCGGCGACACGGTGACTTGGGAGCGGTCGCAGGAGAAGTCCTTCCCGTGCGTTCCGGCCAAGGCCTTGACGTGCTGGAAGTCGAGCACTTGTTCCGTCAGACTGCGGCCGCTCGCGGTCCGACGGCGAAGGCGGCTTTAGTTCGCGATCTGATTTCGCGCGCGACGCCTCTTGAAGCCAAATACATCATCAAGATCATGACTGGCGATCTTCGAATCGGATTGAAGGAAAGCCTGGTTGAGGAGGCCATTGCGCGAGCCTACGGCGCAACGCTGCCGCAAGTGCAGCTCGCCAATATGCTGTTGGGCGACATCGGCGAGACTGTCCGCTTGGCTGCCGAGCAGCGCCTCGATGCAGCACAGATGCGAATGTTTCATCCCTTAGGCTTCATGCTGGCGAGTCCCATCGAGTCGGCGGAGGAAGGTTTGAGCTACTTCGCGGATGCCGCCGTGGAGGACAAGTATGACGGTATCCGCGCGCAGGCCCATATCGCGAATGGTGAGGTGAAGATTTTTTCGCGCACCCGGGACGACATTACCGATTCATTTCCGGAGTTGCCCGACGCACTGGCTCGCTTGCCACAAGAGGCTATTCTCGATGGCGAGATTGTGGCTTGGGAATATCCCGAGAGCCTCTCCGACACACAACAGGTGGTGGACGACAAAATCTCGCAGGCGAGCGAGCAGAGAGCGATGCAATTGGGGAGGGCCCGCCCGTTCAGCGTCTTGCAGCAACGGCTGGGAAGGAAGAAAGTCAGCGAAAAGATGTTGTCGGAGGTTCCGGTCGCGTTCCTTGTGTTCGATGTGTTGTACGCCGGAGGAGAGTTGGTCATTGAGCGGCCTCTCGGGGAGAGGGCGAAGATTCTAGATACGCTGCTAACGGCGGAGCGAAAACCGATTAACCGCCGAGGACACCGAGGTACACAGGGGAAAACTTCGCTTCAGGAATCATTCGCTTTTGAGGATCGAGGCGAGCAACAACGCGCTCCGGCCAGCATCATCCGAGCGCCGGTGTTCCGGAATATGTCGGCGGACGAATTGGAAGAGTTGTTCGCGGCGGCGCAGGAGCGGGGCAATGAGGGGTTGATGATCAAGGATCTCAGCTCCGCTTACACGCCGGGCAAGCGCGGCAAATCGTGGCTGAAGATGAAGCGCGAGCTAGCCACCCTGGATGTCGTGGTGACGGCGGTCGAATACGGGCACGGCAAACGCGTTGGGGTGCTCAGCGACTACACATTCGCCGTGTGGGACGGCGACCGGCTGGTCAACATCGGCAAGGCCTACTCGGGTCTTACCGACGCCGAGATCGCCGAGATGACCCAATGGTTTCTGGATCACACGATCGAAGACCAGGGATTCCGGCGCGTGGTGGAGCCCAGGATCGTCCTCGAGGTCGCATTCAACAATATGATGGAATCCGACCGGCACGAGAGCGGGTATGCATTGCGCTTCCCGAGAATTGTACGGCTGCGGCCCGATAAATCGTTCGAAGAAGCGGACACCATTGAAACCGCGCGCCAGATTTTCGAGAGCCAGGCGCCCGCCGGCTGACCGCTAGGTTGTAGTAGCGTTCCTCACACAACTTCCGCGTTTAGTGCTCGTGACTATGATGATGCTCTACACTCTCGCTCACCGGGATCACACAGCCGTGCGCTACCTCGCACACTGCGTGCTCGAACTGGATGGTCGTATGGTCAATGCGGAAATCGTGAAGCAGACGCTCCTTCACATCGCGCAGGATTCGTTCGCTGACTGATGGCGGGATGTCGGCAATCGAAATATGACAGGAGAGCGCGTGCGTCTCGGATCCAATGCTCCAGACGTGAAGATCGTGCACGTCATTCACCCCGCCGACGGAACGGATCGCCGACTCGATCTTCTCCAGCCTCATGCCTCGCGGCGTACCCTCGAGAAGAATGTTGAGAGTCTCGCGCACAATACCGAAGCCTGACCAGAGAATCAGCACCCCGATCCCGAATGAGAGCGCGGAATCAATCCAGTAGTTCCCTGTGACCAGGATCGCCCAGCCACCGAGGATTACCGCTGCAGTCGAAAGCGTGTCTCCCACCTCGTGCAGCAGAGCGCTGCGAATGTTAACGTCGCTCCCAGACCCCTTGCTGGAGCGATAGAGCAACAGCGAAATCGCTCCATTCATCACCACGCCACCCGCCGCTACCCACATCATCACGCGGGCTTGCACCGCCTCGGGATGCTGCAACCGGCGGAAGGCCTCGTAGAAAATAAAGAATGAAACTGCCACGAGTGAAGTCGCGTTGACCAGGGCTGCCAGGACTCCGGCGCGATGGTATCCGTAAGTCTTCGTGGAATTGGCGGGACGAGACTGGAAATAAACCGCCACAAGCGAAAGTAGCAATGCAAGAAAGTCGGAAAGATTATGTCCCGCCTCCGAGAGGAGAGCCAGGGAATGTGCCCACACGCCCGCCACAACCAGCAAGGCAATGTACGCAAGGGTCACGGCGAGCGAAATCTTCAAGACTCGCGTAGTCCCTCCCGCGCCGTGAACGTGCACGTGCATGATTTCAGTGTAAGGGGGTTCGCGACGCCCTTCAAGCCTTCCTGACCTTCAAAAAACTGGGCAAAAAGCCCTTGCAATTAAGTTGTTTCGCGCGAATGCCGATGGGTCGTACAGGCGCATAGGAAGCAAGCCGTACGCCTTTGCGTACGTGCTCGCGTCTCCTTAAGCCTGAGACGGGCAGCGCGAAACGGCAGGCCCGGTGGGAACGGACTATGGACGAAATCGTTAAGGATTTTCTCATCGAGAGCAATGAAAACCTGGATCGGCTCGACCAGGAACTGGTCAAACTGGAGAGTGATCCTTCTTCCAAGGAGTTGCTCGCCAGTGTTTTCCGGACGATTCACACCATCAAAGGGAGCTGTGGGTTTCTCGGCTTCTCGCGGCTGGAGAAACTGGCGCACGCTGGGGAAAGCCTGCTCTCCAGGTTGCGCGATGGCCAGCTCACGCTGAATGCTGAAATCACCAGCGGCTTGCTGGCCATGGTTGATGCGGTTCGCCGAATGCTCGCATGCATTCAAGCCTCTGAACATGACGGGGAGGATGACTATGCGCCGCTTATCGAACTACTGGCACAGTTGCAGAAAGAGCAGGTGACAGAACCTTCGCCGGAACCCTCTGCCCAATCATCCGCGGCTCCGACTGCCATGGAAACCGCGGGTATGTCAGAGCCTGCGATGCCGTCCGATACTCCAACTGCCAAGCCGCGGCGCAAGTCACGGCGTAAAGCCAAAGCAATCGAAAACCCCGACTCCGCTCGGGTTGAGGCTCCGTCCATTGAACCTGGCGAATTCCAAACAACCGTCGAAGCACTTGCTCCCCAGAAACCGCAAGCCGAAGGGCCGCCCCTCAGCATGAGCATGCCCCAGGCACCAGCGCATCCCGATGAGTCGCGAAATCCTGACACTGCAGTGGAGACGATTCGCGTCGGGGTCACGCTGCTCGACCGACTCATGAATCTCGTGGGGGAACTGGTGCTGGCCCGGAATCAACTTCTGCAGTTTTCCAACAGTACGCAGGACGCCACCTTTCAGGCGGTATCGCAGCGGATGAATCTGATTGCCACCGAACTGCAAGAAGAAGTCATGAAAACCCGGATGCAGCCCATCGGCAACATCTGGAGCAAATTCCCGCGCACCGTGCGCGACCTTGCTCTCAGCTGCGGCAAGGAAGTTCGGCTGGAGATGAAAGGACAGGACACGGAACTCGATCGAACGATTATCGAAGCCATCAAAGACCCGCTGACGCATCTTGTGCGCAATTCCATGGATCATGGCATCGAGGGCCCGGAAAAGCGAAAATCCGCCGGCAAGGATCCGGTTGGTGTGCTCACGCTGCGAGCGTTTCACGAAGGTGGGCAAGTCAATATCGAAATCAGTGACGATGGGGGCGGTCTGAACAGCGATCGGATCCGGCAGAAAGCAGTGGAGCGTGGACTGCTGTCGGCCCAGCAGGCCGCCAGCATGCCCGACCGCGAAGTGTTCAATTTGATTTTTCTTCCGGGATTTTCCACGGCCGAAAAAGTCACTCAGGTCTCGGGCCGGGGCGTCGGCATGGACGTCGTCAAAACCAATGTCGAGAAAATCGGCGGCTCGGTCGACATCCAATCGACACCCGGGCGGGGAACCACGGTAAGAGTACGAATTCCTCTGACTCTGGCCATCATTCCGGCATTAATCGCCACCTGCGGCGGCGAGCGCTTTGCCATTCCCCAAGTCAGCCTCATTGAACTGGTTCGACTGGAAGGAAATAGCGGCATCGAGATGGTGCACGGCGCCCCGGTCTATCGCTTGCGCGAGCGCTTGTTGCCGTTGGTGTATCTCAGCCGGACGCTCACGACGGCTTTGGAAGACGGGGCGCGGGCTGCTTCTCGCGATGAACTGCCAGACTTCGCCGCGGCTCGCGACAAACACCACCAATGGGTCAGTCGCTTGCGATCGGTGCTGGATGGAACCGTCAGCATGACGGTGGAGCAAGCCGGCTCTCCGCGAGACTGCGCTTTGGGCAAATGGCTGTATACCAGTGGCCTGCACGACTACAAAGCCATCACCGAGATTCGAACACTGGAACAGGCTCACCGCGAGTTTCATGACGCGGTGCGCGAAGTGGTGACCTCGAAGTTGAACGGCAACGAGAAACAGGCCCGGTTGGCACTCGACGCGGTGACAAAACTCTCGGAGCGCGTGCTCGAAATCTTGACCACGGTGGAAGCCCGGGCACTCGAACTGCAGAACGTGAATATCGTGGTCCTGCAGGCCGAAGGACGGCAATTTGGATTGGTGGTGGACGACATTCTGGATACCCAGGAAATCGTGGTGAAGCCACTGGGCAAACAACTCAAAGGGATCAGCGCTTATTCCGGCGCCACCATCATGGGAGATGGCAGGGTGGCACTGATTCTGGATGTATCCGGACTGGCGCAGCGTGCCAAGGTCATCACGGAAGACCGGGAAGCCGCGAAGGAAGAAGCCCGCAGCGAAGGCGGAACAGAGGCCGTCCGCAATGGCAATGCGCTGCTGCTTGCCCAGAACGGGCTTGAGGGCAGGGTCGCCATTCCCCTATCGATGGTGGCGCGGCTCGAGGAGTTTCCCAAAACCGTGATCGAGCACGCTGGTATGCAGGAAGTCATGCAGTATCGCGGCCAGATCATTCCCATGGTGCGGCTTTCCCAGATTATTCCTGCAACCACTGACGCGGAATTGTTGGCTGCCGCGCCCTCCATTCAGGTCGTCGTCTACTCTGAGGGAACTCGCACGGTCGGCCTGATCGTGGACCGCATTGTCGATATCGTGGACGAACGCGCCGCCATCGAATCTCTGACCCCGCGTGCCGGAGTGGTCGGTTCGTTTGTAACCGAGCAGCACGTTACCGATCTGCTGGACGTGCCCGCCATTGTAAGGGCGGCGGTCCCCGGCTTGCTCGAAAGGACTGAGCCTGAGGCCGGAAGAGCCTAGGAGATATTTATGGAATCACAACAGTTTTGTACGTTTCTTCTCTCTGGCTACTTATTTGGGGTTCCGGTTCCTCGAGTGCAAGAGGTGATCCGCTTTCAACCCATGACACCCGTGCCCCTGGCGCCCCCGGCCGTCCGCGGCATGATCAACTTGCGGGGGCAAATCGTGCTGGCGATCGATCTCCGGCGCCGGCTGTCTCTCGCGGAACGCCCCGAGGGCGAATTGCCGATGAACGTGGTGGTCCGAACGCCCGACGGCGCCGTAAGTCTGCTGGTCGATCAGATCGGAGATGTGATTGACGTGCAACCGTCGACTTTCGAACCACCCCCGGAAACGCTTCGGGGCCCGCTGCGCCAGGTGATTTTAGGAGTCCATAAATTAAGCGACAGCCTGCTGCATGTGCTCGATGCGGAGAAAGCATGTCAGGTGCACGACAAGCTCGAAGCGTCGTAACCGGATCTGTTTCCCGGGATCCCCTCCATCCGGCGCGAACGGGCTGCCTTCAAGGCACGGCCCCGATCGAGCTATCGTCTCGCTCGCAGGAGATTACTTGCATCGTCTAGCCAGACTTGCCTGGCCCCTTTCTTCGTTACTCTTGGCACTTTCTTGCCTTGGTTTCACGCAGCAGGAATCTTCTTCCGCGCCCGGACCTGCGGACGCGGAAGCCGCTCACCGCTATGTGCGTGCGTCGCGAACTCTTCTCCACGACCTGAATGCCCACGGGATTTCGTTTCAGGCAATGTTGGTCTTCGACTGGTCAAAGTCCCTCGGCGACAACGACGACGCGACGCTCGGCTTCGGCCGGTACTCTCTCGATGTGATGATGCCGGTGGACGGCAAGGCGGCCTTCGGACTCGACGGCAGTTCCGGGCTCATCCGGTTGAAGCATCATTTGCAAGCCTTTGGCGAAACCTACGATGACGAAGCTCAGATCTATTCCAATATCGACGCCGCTTCGCGCACCACACTGTACGAGGCTTGGTTTCAAAAGAGTTTTTTCTCCGAAAAAATCCGGCTCAAGGTGGGCAAGATCGATGCCAATGCGGAATTTGCTGCGGATTCCACCGCGCCAGACTTCCTGAATTCTTCGATGGGCTTCAGTCCTACCATCCTTTCATTTCCCACCTATCCTGAGCCGAAGCTGGGGCTCAACGTTTTCCTGGGCCGCCCCGGCACAAACTATGTGGTCGGCGGCGGCGTCTTTCGGGCTACGGCAGGAACGATGTGGATCCTCGAGCCCACGCGTAACTGGAAGATGGGCCCCGATGAATCTGGGGGACGCGCCAGCTTCGGATATTGGCGGCTCGATGGCAAGACCGATCTCTCGGATGGAAGTCAGGCGCAAGGCACAAACGGCTTCTACTCTCTGCTGGAACAATCCGTTTGGCACAGCTCAGAAAAAGTCGAACGAAGTGTGTCAGGATTTCTTCAATTTGGCTGGGCAGACGGCCGAAGCAGCCGCATAACGCAACATCTCGGCGGAGGCGTTGTGCTCCACGGCCCGTGGTCCGTGGGCAGCCACGATTCGGCTGGCGCGGCAGCCACCTGGGTTAAGTTTTCTCGAGACTGGGACGATTACGAGCCGAGCGGCGAACTGACGCTGGAACTGTACTACAAGCTGGCCTTCAATCAACACTTCGCGCTGGTCCCCGATTTTCAATATATCCACAATCCCGGCGGATTGCGGGAAGATCGGGATTGTCCCGTTGTCACTTCTCGCTTAGTGATCACTTACTAGTCTCGCGAGCCGTTCCGTTAAAGACGTGCTCCAGTTTGCCGATGAATCCTTCGTGCGAACTGGCCCCGAGAGGCATTTGTAGGGGTTTGAGCATTCAGTCCAGGCAGATCTCCTCTGGAGGCAACAGCCGTGAAAAGCATCAGTTTGAAAATGAAGTTGGGGCTAGCATTCGCATCGTTGCTTCTCATCATCAGCGCGATGGGCATCATGAACTACAACTCGATCCACAAACTCTCCGACCTTGCGGATGAGGTCGACAAGCAGATGTATAAGAAGCAGCTGTCGACTGAGCTGGATGAAGGGATGGAATTGCAGACCAGCGCCACCCGTGGATTTGTGCTCTCGGGAAGGGACTCCATTCTTCAGCGTCGCGAAGAAGGGATAACCCGCAGCGATCGGGTGATGGAAGAACTGAAAAAGCTGCTGCAAACCGAACGGGGAAAGGAACTCCAGGCCCGCGTTGAAGAAAGCGCGAAGGAATTCCGAGAGATCCAGAGCCGGGCCATTGAACTGCGGCGGGTGGGCAAGACCCAGGAAGCGACGGAACTTCTTCTTTGTGAACGAACCACGCAAATCCGGACCAACGCGGAAAAGGCGATCGACGAATTGACTGCTCTGATCGAAACTCTCCGCGACGCAGCCCAGACCAAACACGAACAGGCTGAGACTAACACCATCCGGACGGTGGAAATTTTGGCGGTAGCCGGACTGGCCATCGGCGTGTTGGTCACAATCCTGATTGTCAACTCGATCCAGCGTGCACTTTCCCGCATGGTCGGCGTGATCCAGGAGATCGCCAACAAGAACCTGACCATCCCAGACATGGAGATCACCAGCCAGGATGAACTCGGCCGGGCGGGCATCGCGCTCAACCAGATGAAGAACAGCCTGCATGACATTATCCATCAGATCTCGGACACGGCCCAGCACGTGGCGAGCGCCAGCGAGGAACTGTCCGCGACCAGCCAACAGATCTCCGCCAACTCGGAAGAGACTTCTGCTCAGGCCGGCACCGTCTCGCAGGCGACGCAACAGGTCAGCCAGAATCTGCAGAGCGTCTCGACCGGCGCCGAAGAAATGACTGCAACCATCCAAAGCATTGCCAGTAATGCGCATGAGGCGGCCACGGTCGCTTCCAACGCTGTGCAGACAGCCCAATCCGCCAACGCCACCGTCGGCAAACTGGGTGCCTCCAGCGCGGAGATCGGTGAAGTGATCAAGGTCATCACCTCCATCGCGCAGCAAACCAACCTGCTTGCCCTCAATGCCACGATTGAGGCGGCACGCGCGGGCGAAGCTGGCAAGGGTTTCGCCGTCGTCGCCAATGAAGTCAAGGAACTCGCCAAGCAGACTGCCAAAGCCACCGAAGACATCAGCCGGAAAATCAACGCCATTCAAACCGATACCAAGGGGGCGGTGGAGGCTATCGGCAGCATCACGGGAGTCATCAACCAAATCAATGACATCTCCAGCACGATTGCGACTGCCGTCGAAGAACAGAGCGCAACGACCAATGAGATGACACGCAACGTCGCCGATGCCGCCAAGGGATCGGAAGCGATTACGCACAACATTGAAGGGGTAGCGGAGGCGGCGCGGGGCACGTCGTCGAGCGCGCAGGAATCGCAGAAGGCCTCAACCGAACTGGCCGAATTGGCAGCGCGACTCCACGGTCTGGTGGGCCAGTTCAAGACCGAGACGGTTTCCGCCGCGCTCAAGTCGGATGCAAACGGACATCCACAGTCCAGGAGTATGGCTGCAGTTGCAGGACGGTGAAAAACCAGATTCGAAGGGAGTCGCACTCATGTTCAGAAATCTGAGACTGTCGGCAAAGTTGCTGGGGGCCATCACCCTGGTTCTGGCGATCACCTCCGGAATCAGCTTTTGGATTCTGCAGAGCCGCATCAACTCGCAGGCCGATGAGGCCTTTCGCGACAAGTTGCGCCAGATTACTGGCATGACCGCAGCCACCCGCACCTGGTTTGCGGGCAATATCGACATCATGGTTCCCGACCACAACTTCAAGCACCTGGAGCAGGTACCCGTCGTCGTGGCGATGCGTACGGCTGAACAGTACGCCAGTAAGGAGGGATTGACGTTTCGGACTCCGTCGTTGCACCCCCGCAACCCCAAGAATCAGGCAAATGAATTTGAGAGGCGCGCTCTCGAAGCCTTCGAAAAAGATCCTTCGCTGCCGGAATTTAGCGAGCGCCTCACGGTGGATGGCCGCGAGATCATGCGTTACGCCCAACCTGTCCGGGTAGCGCAGGACTGCCTGCAATGCCATGGAAATCCAGCCGGAGAGAAAGACCCTTTCGGCTATCCCAAGGAAGGGATGAGCGTCGGCGAGATGCGCGCCGCGTTCGTCCTGGAAGCCCCTACCGGGAGACTCGTGGAGCAGTCGCGCTCGAACATGCTTGCGACCTTCTTGATCAGTCTCCTCACTCTGTTGGCTGCGATTGCCGTGGTCTATGTAGTGCTTCGCCAACTCGTAATTCATCCGGTGAAGCAATGCGCCGCATTCGCTGCGGTGATCGCGAAAAAAAATCTCACCGTGGAAGACCTGGAGATTCGGGCACACGACGAGGTCGGCGAGGCCATGCTGGCGCTGAACACGATGAAAAACAACCTGCACGAAGTAGTGCAGTCGATTGCGGATACGGCCGGGCATGTGGCCAGCGCCAGCGAGGAGTTGTCGGCGACCAGCCAGCAGATTTCGGCGAACTCCGAAGAAACTTCGGCCCAGGCAGGTACCGTATCCCAATCCGCGCAGCAAGTCAGCCAGAATCTGGAGAGCGTCTCCACCGGCGCCGCGGAGATGACCTCCACGATCCAATCGATCGCTTCGAACGCCCATGAGGCGTCAACCGTCACCTCCAATGCGGTGGAAACGGCGCAAGCCGCGAATGCGACCGTCGCCAAATTGGGCGCCTCCAGCGCCGAGATTGGCGCAGTCATCAAAGTCATTACTTCCATTGCCCAACAAACCAATCTGCTGGCGCTCAACGCGACCATCGAAGCGGCACGCGCTGGGGAGGCCGGCAAAGGTTTTGCCGTCGTCGCCAACGAGGTCAAGGAATTGGCCAAGCAGACCGCCAAAGCCACCGAAGACATTAGCCGCAAGATCACCGCCATCCAGACGGATACCCAAGGAGCGGTCGAGGCGATTGGCCGGATTACCGCGGTGATCAGTCAGATCAATGACATCTCTGGCACGATTGCCACCGCCGTCGAGGAACAGAGTGCGACCACCAACGAGATGACTCGCAATGTAGGGGACGCCGCGAAGGGGTCGGGAGAGATCACGCGCAACATTGAAGGTGTAGCGGAAGCGGCGCGTGGCACGTCCTCAAGCGCAGTGGAATCGCAGAAGGCAGCCAATGAACTGGCCGAAATGGCATCGCAGTTACACGGCCTGGTGGAACAGTTCGAACTGGCGAGCAAGGACCTAGCGATGCCCGCCACCGATGAACCCGCCAAGAGCATGGCCGCCCGCGCCGGACTGTAGGAAGAGCGGTCGACCAAGGGAGTTCAACCTAATTGCCGGCAGCCCAGAAAAAACGCGTTCTCCTGGTCGATGATGCTGTGGTGGTTCGCAGCGCTCTGTCGATCGCGATCGCTCAGGATCGCGATCTTGAGGTCGCAGGCACAGCGGCCAACGGTCGCTTGGCCCTGGCGAAGTTTCCCTCGCTGAAGCCCGACATTGTTCTTCTGGACATCGAAATGCCGGATATGGACGGGCTCGAAACCGTTCGAGCCCTGCGTAAAATCGACTCCCGCGTTCCCATCATTATGTTTAGCAGCCTCACGGAGCGAGGCGCTGCGGTCACCCTGGAGGCTCTGTCTCTGGGCGCAACGGATTACGTCACCAAGCCCAGCAACGTCGACATGCAGGCTACGCTTAAGGCAATCTCACGGGAACTGATTCCGAAAATTCGAGCTCTCTGCCATCTGCCCTACGCGCAGGCGGGCTCCCAACCGACCGCAAAACCTGCGGCACCGAGCCCTGCACGCACTGTTCCAGTTCGCCCCCAACTGCTGGCTCCCGTACAACTGGTGGCGATTGGTGCTTCGACCGGAGGCCCTGACGCCTTGGCCCGGATCCTGCCTTGCTTGCCGCCAAACTTCAGCGTGCCGCTGGTTATCGTGCAACACATGCCGCCCATTTTCACTTCGCTCCTGGCGACGCGCCTTTCCGCAAAGTCGCCGCTGCCGGTGCGGGAATGTGTCTCCGGCGAAGCCCTCGCCCCGGGTCGCGCCGTCATTGCTCCTGGGGATTTTCATATGGTGGTCCATGAAGAGAACGGGGTAGTTCTTCTGAAGACGAACCGGGCGCCCAAGGAAAACTACTGCCGTCCCTCGGTGGACGTCCTGTTTCATTCCATCGCCCGCCAATTCGGGCCCCGTGCGTTGGCTGTCGTGCTTACGGGTATGGGACAAGACGGGCTCAAGGGTTGCGAGGCACTGCGCGCATTAGGGGCGCGCATCTATGTGCAGGATGA
This sequence comes from uncultured Acidobacteriaceae bacterium, assembly GCA_963731405.1. Classification (GTDB taxonomy): domain Bacteria; phylum Acidobacteriota; class Terriglobia; order Terriglobales; family Acidobacteriaceae; genus Sulfotelmatobacter. The sequence goes on from CAVSVS010000026.1 coordinate 178,162, forward strand.
ATCCAGCAGCGTGGTTTGGGGCATGCCGGGGTTTGTCGCCCGTAGCGGACTTGCGGACAAAGTCCTGCCTCTCAAGGATGTGGCTGCGGAAATCGTTCGCGCCACGAGCCTGCAAGTGGCGGCGCGAAATCAATCCTGAATTGGATTCGCCGTTCTGAATCAGCTCTTCTTCAGGCTATCGATGTACCGGTTATTGAAGAACGTAGTTGTCTTTTGCACAAACTCGAGAATCCGGAACATCCGTTCCCGGCCCTCGCGGTTCATCTCCCGGAACTGCACCGCAACACCGGAGCCCGGATCGAGCCTCGCTACTACACCCTCTGCTGACAGGGTAGCGTCATCCATGGAAAATCCCAGCTTGATGCTGCTGCCCGGCGCAAGGATCGTGCTGGTCTCCACGTAGCACCCGCCCAAGCTGACGTCGGTCACGTTGGCAAACAGCGGAGGTCCACCCGCTTCGGTTTGCATCTCAATTGTGACCCTGCACTTCAAACGCGGATGAGAGCGCCGGTCTTTGTAAGAAAGCTGCTTCTGCTTCTCCAGGTACATGCGGCGATCCGCTTCGGCCAGAAGTTGCTCCGCATCCTTGCCATCTTCTGGATACATCGCCCGCCCAACGCTCAGCGAAAGAATATCTTCTCCGCAGACTTCGCTTCCCGCCTGCCGTGCGAGCGCTCGCATTTGCTCGGCCTTCTTGCCAGCGGCATCCGCCGAGAGTCCCGGGGCAATTACCACGAACTCGTCACCGCCCATGCGTGCGACGTAGTCGTATTCACGACAGGTATCTTTGAGCGCCTGGGCAAAAAGCCGCAACACGCGATTGCCCTCGAGATGGCCGAAGCGATCGTTGATCTGCTTGAATCCATCCATGTCCGAGACCATCACCGTCAAGGATGAATCGTCGCGCTTGCAGCGCGCCAGTTCCCGATCGAGTTGCAAAAACAGGGACCGTGCGTTGGGCAGGCCAGTGAGATAGTCGGTCGTCGCAGAACTCTCGGCCTGCTGATATTTGAGAGCGTTTTCGATCGACAGCGCCATCTTGCCACTCACCGCAAGCAGTATGCGCAGGTGATCCGAGGTAAAGGCATCTCGCTCACCCCGATAGAGTGCGAGAACGCCAATCACTCCGGCGACTCCCTCTAAGGGCACCGCCAAGGCAGAGCGCAGTGTGCTGAACTTTGACGGATCGTTCAGGTATCCCGGTTCCACCGAAGGGTTCCCATTGATAATCGGCTTCCGGTTGTGCGCGACCCAGCCCGATAATCCCTGTCCGATCGGAATTCTCAACGACGAAAAGAGGCGGTAGTTGTCTCCATTCACATACTCAGCCACCAGTTCATCTTCGCGCCTGACATAGATCGCGATGGCATCGTACGGCACCATGGGTTTCAGCTTCACCGAAAACACCGATAACGTCTCGATCAGACTCAACGACGCGCCCAGATCCTGGCTCAGTTCGAATAGCGATTGTGCTTCCTGACGGGCCGCGGCAATCGAAGAAAGGAAAGTGTTCTCGCGCCCCGCATAATCCTGGACGGTAGCATTCTCGAATCCGGCAGCGGGCTCCAGACCGCGCTCGATTTTGATCGCAGTAGAAAGCGGGCCATTGGGATCCTGCGACGACTTCGTCAACGCGAGGCGCTCCAGCGACTGGTAGCGCTTTTGGAGGACGTCCACGACCCGCGGATCAAACGACTTGCCCGATTCCGCTCCCAACTTCTGCATGACTTCGCGCAGCGGCAGGGCGCGCCGGTATTGCCGATCCGAGGCTAGCGCATCCAGATAGTCGACTGCGGAAAGGATGCGAGCTCCAATCGGAATCTCTGCTCCCTTCAATCCCATGGGATAGCCAGAGCCGTCCCACTTTTCGTGGTGAGCCCGAACGATCGGCACAACCGGATAGGGGAACCGCACGCGCTCCAGAATCTCCGCCCCCACCAGGGTGTGGATCTTCATCTTCTCGAACTCTTCGGGAGTAAGCCTTCCCGGCTTTGAGATGATGTGTTCCGGTACCGCCAGTTTTCCAATGTCATGCAGGAGTGCGGCCGCGTGTAGCGCCTCAAGCTCAGGACCGGTCACGCCTAATTCCTTGGCTACTTCAATGGCATAGACACGAACCCGTTGCAGGTGTTCATGCGTCGTATGGTCCTTGGCTTCAATGGCGAGCGCCAGGGCCTCGATGGTCCGCAGGTGCAGGTTCGCCATCTCCTCGACGTGACGTTTTTCGTCCTCGAGTTTTCCCAGGTAGAGACGGTACGAGCGGTAGATGACGTAAACCGCCGGAACCATCAGCAGCGACGTTTCCCAGTTGAATGTATGGTTGAGCCACGCCACTGCGCCCGCAATCCCTGCGCCCACCAAATAGTAGGGAAAAGACCAGAGGTAACAATCCACCAGAATTCGGGTAAGCGGCCGGCGTTCGGCCAGCGAAATTACGGTCGCGATCGAACCGGCGTTGGCGATGAAATAAACCGTTGCTGCCAATCCCAGCAGCACCGGCCGGCTCCCGACCAGCAAGTTTGCGATCGGCAAGTGGTAGACGAAGTATGCAAGTGTGGTCGAAACCGACCCGGCGCATACGTTGAAGGTTACCTGGATCGCCTTCGGGCGTTCCGGATACATACACTGCGCCAGCATTGAGATCGCGCCCAGAATCAGCGTTTCGCTGAAACTGAGCTCCAAAATCCCAATCAGGATGAAGAGAAAATTGACCGACAGAGTGCCGGTGATGCCTGGCAGGTTTACCTTGAGCCGGGACGCCAGGATGGCGATACCCAGATAACAGATAAATTCAGCAATGTTCTTACTGCTCTGGTGGATACCCCCGTACACCAACGTCGCCAGCCCCGCGATGACCATCAAGGCGACGAAGAGCTTGGCGAGTACCGACAGTCCTCTCCACGAGCCTGATTGCGCAGGCAGACCTATGGCAGCGCTGGTTGCACCAGTCATTCGAGTAAACGAGCTGCGGCGGATGAGACCCGCCCAGCTCTCACAGGAATAACAGGTAACGCTTTTAGAAACAATAATTTAGGGGAAAATCGGGAAACTTTCGTAACTTGCGGAGTTTTCAGGTCAGACCTGTTGAATTCGCTCAATTGGGATCGAATTTACGACCCCAAGGCGGCCAGTCGTATGCCCTTGCCCGTCAGGAATCAGGACTCTGGTCTCAAACCGACTGCGAAACATCTTCTTCCGCCACGTCCTCATCATTGCTGGTGGCCGGCAGACTGCCCGAGGTCTTACCGCGCCGCATCGCCACAATCCCAGTTCTCACCATCTCGAGCACGCCATAGGGACGCAGCACTTCGAGCAGACCGTCGATTTTATCCTCGGCCCCGGTGATCTCAATGGTGAGCGATTCGGGAGCCACATCCACAACCCGCGCCCGAAATACACTGGCCAGTTCCAACACATGCGAACGCGCCTCGTGCGTAGCTGCGACTTTGATCATGGCGAGGTCGCGGATGATCGAAGGCTCGTTCGTAATATTCTCCACTAACAAGACGTTGACGAGTTTATACAGGTTCGCTTCGATTCGGCGTGCCTGGTCATGATCGGCCTCAACCGTGATCGTCATGCGCGAGACTTCCGGCTTTTCCGTGCGCCCCACGGTCAATGAATCAATATTGAAAGCGCGCCGGCGAAACAACGAGGCCACGCGCGTCAGCACGCCGGGCTTGTTTTCCACATACACCACATAAGTGTTGAGCATATTTTCTCTATTCGTCGGCAGCGGTTTCGACAATCTTGCTGGGACGCCGGATCATCTCGTGCAATGACGCTCCCGCCGCCACCATGGGATACACCGTGTCTTCCTGCTCCACCCGGAAGTTGATGAGCACTGGTCCATCGTGCTGGCGCGCCGCCTGCACCGAGGGCACTACCTGCGCGCGCTCCGTCACTGTCATGCTCCGAATGCCATAGGCTTCGCCAAGTTTGGCGAAGTCCGGATTCAGCAGAGGCGTCGCTGCGTAGTTACGCTCATAGAAAAATTCCTGCCACTGCCGCACCATGCCCAGAAATCCGTTGTTAATGATCGCAATGTTGACTTTCAGCTTCTCCTGCACAATCGTCGCGAGCTCGCACAATGTCATCTGAAAGCCACCATCGCCGACCACGACCCATACATCCGATTCCGGACGGGCCACTTTGGCGCCGATCGCTGCCGGCAAGGCGAAGCCCATCGTTCCCAGGCCTCCCGAGGTGATCAGGCTGCGTGCCTTCTCATGCTTGTAGTATTGTGCTTCCCACATCTGATGCTGGCCCACATCGGTGACTACAACAGTGTCGCGGTCGCGAGTCTCGCGCCATAGATCATTGATCACGTGAGCCGCGTACAGATGTCCACTGTCCGGCAGGTTCTGAATATCGCGCACCGCGGCGTCACCCTTCAGCTTGTCGATGGAGTCGAGCCATTCACTTCGATCGATGGTCTCGACATGCGGCAACAATTCATGCAACACCTCCCGCAGGTCGCCGACGAGGGGAACGTCTACTTTCACGTTCTTGTTGATCTCCGCTGGGTCAATCTCGATGTGAATTTTCTTTGCATTCGAGGCGTAGGTTTTCAAATTCCCAGTCACGCGATCATCGAACCGCATGCCGAAAGCCAGTAGCAGATCCGCTTCCTGGATGGTGTGGTTCACCCAGGCTTCCCCATGCATGCCCATCATGCCGAGGTTGAGTGGATGAGAAGCCGGAAACGCTCCCAGTCCTAACAACGTGAGCGCCACCGGAATACCCGCCTTCTCGGCGAATTCACGAACTTCCGCCATTGCTCCCGAGATGATGATGCCGTGCCCAGCCAGAATGACCGGCCGTTTGGCGTTGTGAATCAACTCCAGCGCCTGCTCATACTCCTTCCGCTCGGGCGACAAATCCGGACGATAACCCGGCAGTTGCGGCCTCGCGGCTTCCCAGTCGAATTCACAGGTCGTTTGCTGTGCGTCCTTGGTGATATCCACCAGCACCGGACCTGGCCGCCCGGAGCGTGCTACATAAAACGCTTCCCGAATCGTGCGCGCGACTTCGCTGGCATGTGTCACCAGATAGTTGTGCTTCGTAATCGGTAGCGTGACACCCGTGATATCGGTCTCCTGAAATGCATCGGAACCGATGAGCTTGCTTCCCACCTGCCCGGTGATACACACAATCGGTGACGAATCGAGCATCGCAGTAGCAATTCCCGTGACCATATTGGTGGCGCCAGGTCCCGAGGTCGCGACCGCAACACCTACTTGCCCACTGGCGCGCGCGTATCCATCGGCCATATGGGTTGCACCCTGTTCGTGCCGAACGAGAATGTGATGGATCTTGCTGCCCTTCAGTGCGTCATACGCAGGCAGAATCGCTCCGCCGGGATAGCCGAACACGTGCCGCACGCCCTCTCGTTCGAGACACTCCCACAGAATGCTGGCACCGGTCATGCTTTTTGATGGCATAGGCGTTTTGTCCTTCATGCGATCTACTTGCGGCTTCTAAAAAGCAAAACCCACCGAGCCAGCGTTTCTGGCGGGGCGGGATTCGGGAGCCTTCAAGATTTCGTGTTTCTCAGCTCGCTGGTTCCCTCCACACCGCACCGGGTACAAAAACTCGTACCCCGCAAACTCCGACACGAATTCGGTGTAGATAGAGGTTCTTCATAACGGTGCCCCGATGGTATCGAAGCTACGGGCTTGCTGCAAGCGGAAAGTCGGCATCCTTTACTTGTGCGGCAAGGCCTTCAAGGCTCGCGCCGTCTGCCATAGTTCGTACAAATACCCGTCGGGCCCGCGAAAATATGTCCATGCCTCGGCTTCGCTTTCTTCGACGCTCGTGACAAATTCCACCCCTCGAGACTCCAGTTCCACCCTTGCCGCACGCACATCTTCCACCTGGAAGGCAAGAACGGGGCAAGCATGGAGCTGATAGTAGCGGCTCTCCGAACCAAATATTTCGAACAGCTGGCCCGAGGGCATTTCAAACTGAACCATCCCCTTACCTTCGTGAATCGGGGAGAGGCCTAGTACATCCTGAAAGAAGGTCGCAGCGGATTTCAGATCCGCGGTTCGCACGCCGGCCCACGTGTATCCAAGTACTTCCATTGGAATCTTCTCCCTCCCGCAGCCGCGTCTGCATCTCTCGGCTTGAACTAGAGCTGAAGAACTCCCTGGCGAACATCTTGTGCAGCTTGAGCTACATTTTCAGGCTTGCCGAGGTCACGCCAGTAATAATCGTCCGCTCGAAACGCGAAAATCCCTGCACCTTGTTCAGCGAGGCGCAAATACGAGGTGATGACGGAAAAAACGCCCTCCTCCGTTAGCATTTGAAGAAGGCGCGGTGAAACAACATGAACGCCTGAAAATGCCAATTCATATGAGACCCGAGACGCTCGCACCATTTCGGGCAAGTCCTTTCCCACACGTCGCCCGCAGAGCTGTCTATGCTCGTCGAAAAGAAGGTAGCGAGACGTCTTGCGATCCTGTACAGCCAGCGTAGCTAACGCTCCGATTTCGTGGTGAAATTGCATCATTTGCGAAAGGTCAATCGTGCTTAGTACGTCGACATTGTGCACGATGAAGGAGCTTTCTCTTCCACCCGGATGCGCCGAACCTGAATTCTCCAGAAAAAACCAAGCCGCCTTTTTAAGTCCGCCGCCGGTGTCGAGCAAAATCTCTTCGCGTGAGATCTCAATTCGCATGCCGAAGTTGTCGTTCTTTCGCAAATAGTCAACCACCATGTCGGCGAAGTGATGCACATTCACGATCACTTCGCGGATTCCGAACTCACGCAAGCGCCGCAGTGTGATTTCCAACAGCGTGTGTCCTGCTACTTCCACCAGGGCTTTCGGGCGATCGTCGGTGAGAGGCCGCAGGCGCGTTCCCAGGCCCGCGGCCAGAATCATCGCCCTCATCGGGCAGCCTTCTCCGCCGCGGTGTTCTCCGCTTTCATCCTCTCTAACTCCCGATGCTGGAGGACGACCTCAATTCCATTCCTTCCCTGCAACCGCTTCGCCACCTGCTCAGCCAGATACACCGAGCGATGCTGCCCGCCCGTGCATCCGAACGACACCATCAAATTCTTGAACCCGCGGCTCTGATAATTGCGAACGCTTGCGTCCACCAGCGACATGACACTGGCGAGAAACTGGTGCACGCTCTCCTGCTGATGGAGGTACTCAATCACTGGTGCGTCACGGCCCGTGAGAACCTTAAATCGCTCCTCGCGGCCGGGATTGGGCAGGCTGCGCCCGTCAAAAACAAATCCGCCGCCATTCCCGCTCTCATCTTTCGGCAGGCCGCGATGGAACGAGAAACTGACAATTCGCACGATCAGATTGTCGGCATCGGAAGCAAGTCCCTGCAATTTCTCGGATGCCAGCATGCTGTGGAAAGCAGCCGTCAACGTCGGAAGCGCAATTGGCAGCGTGACATTGTGCAGCAGCCATCGCAGGTTCTTCAACGCATACGGCACACTCTGCAGAAAGTGCACCTTGCGCTCATAGAACCCGCGGAATCCGTACGCCCCCAGCGCCTGCATGATGCGGATGTATACAAACGCGTAGTAGTACTGCAGGAAGGTTTCGCGTTTCACCTCGACGAAACCACGCAACGCGTCCAAATAGTGATCAAGCAACTGCTGGCGCAAGTCTGGCGGAAGATCGGCCTTGGCGTCGAACAGCAGTGACGCCACGTCATACTGCAGCGCACCCTTTCGGCCACCTTGATAGTCGAGAAAATACGGCTGCCCGTCGCGCAGCATGATGTTGCGTGACTGAAAATCCCGATAGAGAAAGTAGTCGCGTCCCGCACTCAGCAAAAACTTCGTCAACCGGCTGAAATCATCTTCCAGTGCTTGCTCGCTGAATGGAATGCCCGCGAGTCGCAGAAAGTAATATTTGAAATAATTCAAGTCCCACGAAATTGACTGCCGGTCGAAACTTCCGCGCGGATAACACACTTTGTAGTTCAGGTCCCGGCCCGCTTCTACCTGAAACTCTGGCAATGTGGCAATGACCTTCCGATAGGCATCAACCACGGGAGTATCGATCTGCTCGCCCGAGCGATGCTGGGAAAGAAATTCAAAGAGTGAGGTGTCCCCCAAGTCTTCCTCTACGTAGGCCCCCTGATCCAGGTCCTGCGCGTAAATCTCCGGTACCGGGAGGCCATGCTTTCGAAAATGCCGCGAGAATTCCAGGAAAGCGACATTCTCTTCGCGCACGTCATACAGGATGCCGATTGCACTGGCTTTTCCGCTGGTCAGCCGGATAATTTTTCGCCCGGAACCTCCCAGTTGCCCTTGCAACGGCTGCACGTGCTCTACCGGCTGGCGGAAGTGCTGCTCAAAGAGATTTTTGAGAATGTCCATGGTGTGCGCCGCGAGTCTCGCGGTCGTCGGTTCACCACAAAGATATCATCGAAAGGCGACCGAATTGCCGTGTGGACTACTCGGACGTAACATCTGGGAATTGAGGGAAGAGTAGTGAATCAGGCGTTCAAATACCGGTTTATTCTTGCTTGCGGGCCAGGATATCGAAGGTGCACTTCACTTCATCTTTGAGTTTGATAGCGCCGGCCGCGGCACTGACAGGCGCAATGCCAAATTGACTCTGCCGAACTGAGAACTCTCCGCTCGCCCGCAACGAACTTCCATTGATCACCGCTCGCGCCGAAACCGGCAGAGGTCGAGTGACTCCATGTAATGTCAACTCTCCGTTCAATGCGACCCAGTATCGAGCAGCACTGCCGCTTGCCGAGACTCGCGAACACTGATACACGATTTCCGGGAAGCGATCCGTCTCCAGAACCTCCTCGCGCATCTTGCGATGGATCTCCTGCCGATCCTTCTCCGCGATATCGTCCGTAACTTCCAAAGAATCGGCTTGAATGCTGATGTTCAGCCGAGCGCCCTCGATGCTCATTCCGTTCTGGCTAAAGCTGAGTTCCCCCTTGAAATCGCGGATGGCAAGCTTCGGACTATGTCCAAAGGACGAAAGCAATCCAGTGGCAAATGCCTGCGCAATGAAGGTGCTCCCTCGTGGATCAATTACGTAGTGAACTGTGGCGTCCTCCGCCTGTGGCCTGGTCGCGTGCACAATCGGGTCTCCTTCGTCCATCGGATCGGCCGATTCACTCCGTCAAAACTGGTTTTCGACCTACCACGGTGAAAATCCCGCGATCTACATTGACCGCAACTTTATATAACGGTCCAAATCTGGCAACGCTCCCTGGACCAGGTTGCCTATTCCTATTTGCCCGAGGTAGCGGCGAATAATCGGATTGGAAAGAATGAGCCCAGCGCCGAACACGATGCACGCTACGCCACCCAACATGAACAGCGTGTCCTTGTCGGTCCCAGGTTCGAAGTGGTTGTTATTTTCCGCCACGTTGATCTCCTTTCGAAATGGCTACTCTAGTTTCTTACTGTTGCTTTCGGAGTAATTTGTCAACGACCGACGCAACCAGCATTACTGCTTCGTCCACAGCCGCCGCGACGGGCTCACTTAATCCCATATGTCCTTCTTCGCCTCCGAACGTGGCGGGCTCGCAGCCGACCAGCAGGACCTTCTTCTTCAGGCCGCCATTCATCGCCGAAGCCATCCGCAGCACATTGAGCGGGTTCATCCCGTGTGTCTCGACCACCGCTTGCGGCGGCTCATCCAGTTTGCTCAGGTCGGGTTCCACCAGAGACACTGTGCCTGGCGCCTGACCATGCGGATAAGCATCCACAAGAATTGTTGTCTCGTATCCATCCTGCAGCGCATACGCAAGGTCAAAGCCGCGAATCCCGAAATCAACCACTCGCACGCTCGACGGAAATGCGTGAGCCGACAAGCGCTTCGCAACTTCGACGCCAAAGCCGTCGTCTCCCAGAAAAATGTTGCCGATACCCGCCACTAGAATGGTTGCGGTCTGTGTCGCAGGTTTGCGGCGCGCTTCCTCCTGCGGCAAGGGATCAACTTCCCCGGCATCGAAGAAGAATCTGTGCCCAGGCTGCCGCAACATCCCCAAGTCGCGTCCTGGATCGTCCTCCATTACCACACACACATGGCTTTTTCCTTCGTAGTCCTGCTCGATGCTCTCGACAATCGCAACTTGCCCCGCCAGCGCGATGTCGAGCACATCGCCGCCACGCCGAGGACGCAGTCGCACTCGATCTCCCACACGCACTTCAACCCCGGCGATCGTCAACCGGTCTACAGTCGTTTTATCTTCGAGCAGTTGCCACTCCCACTCGTTCACGGAGCGTCCTCCCTGAGCGGCCGTAACCCTCGCACTGCGCCATGCAGTTTCATGAATTGCTCCGCGGGCATCGCTTCCGTGCGGTCCAGGATTTCTCGTGCGCGATCGTCGGATTCGCGAATCTCTCGCTTCTCCTCATCCGTCAACGTCATGATTCGCAACGACAAGATTTCGTCAATCTCCGTGCCGTCGAACAGGTCTCCGGCACTCTCCGGAGCAATCTGCGGATAGTCGTAGAGGATGATGGGAGAAGCGAGCATAGTATCTCGCTGCCCCGGCTTCCCTACGAGAACGGGCCACACGCCAAGGTTCTGGCAAGTCGATGCAAATTCCTGCAATTCCGCGGGAGGCTCCAGTAGCGAAACAAACTCACCATCTTTCACGCCCAGAATGACGTGTGTCGAAACCAGAGACTGCATCAGCACGACCTCCCGATCAGCGCCCTGAAGACCGACTGGCGTTACATTTTGAACTTCGACGCTGACTTTGAACAGACCTTCTCCCACCCGCTCCCCTGAGACGGTCACCATCCCCTCAACGGCTTCCTGCTGAAGATCAACGGGATTCTGCTGCCCATCATTCTGCGACGGAAGGTGCGCCTGAGCCGGGAACTTGAAGGCGCACTTCAGCGCTTCGCGGCCAGCGACTCGCAGCGCAAACTCCAGCAGGCTCACTTCTCGCTCCACTGCTTCCTGCCAGCCATCCGGCAGTGAGCTCGGCCGGGCCTCAGTAGACGCACGCACCAACCGAATTCCCAAATGCAGAAATCGCACCTTCACTTCCAGGATCGCTCCAGCCTTCGCTGCAAGCAGGCACTCCGTGCGCATGCTGCAAGGCTCATCGCCCCCTTGGGCCTGACTGTAATCGCGCGGATACACCACCCCAAAATTCCAACGCTGCTGGTTCTTCACTGAGGACGGCCGGTAGGGATACAACATATATCCCTCGTAAAGCACCGCCTTGGCGATTTGATCAACCAGCGCAAGGTTCATGAGCGCATCGCCTCTTCCGCTTGCATCATGCTCTCCAGCGCCTGCTCCCACGTCGGAATCCCATGACGCACTTTGTATTCGTAGAGGCGTTCAAAAATATCCCGGCGCAGGCACAGCCACGCCGTGTTGGGATAATACGTATCCATCATTTCCCGCCACACCTTCACCGGCATGCTGAAGCGCGCTTCTTTCTCCCATGAAATGGGCGACACCTGCATGGGTTCGCCATCCCGCGCGTAAAATACGGTGCCGCTGAACATTACACACAGCGGAACATCCCCGTCGCCGAGACCGTGAAAATACTTGGTGGCTCCAACATTGAAATCAAACGTACATGGCACGGGCAGATCCACACTGGTGGAATCTCGAAACGGTGGAACGTTTACGTTGACGTGCGTCCAAAGCAAGTTGCGCAGAGTTTGGCTCCATCGTTCGGGTTCGCCGAACAAGTCGCGCAGTTTCTGCTGATCTTCCGCTGTGTAACGACGACGCGTAACCTCAATTTGAATCTGACACCGAAGTGCAACGGAATGGATCGTCTCTGCCGGATTGCTGTTGGTCACCTGCAACTTCAACGCAATCTGAGGCGAGGCCGCAAACTTGACCGCCTCTACGCCCACGATCCTGAAATCCAAATCAGGCATGCGTCTCCTCGGTCACGACTGTAGCCCTGCGGCGCAAGTCCGTGAAGAAGTTGCCAATCTCCTGCCAAACCTCCGTGCCGCCCGACAATCCGCGCCAATGAATTCGAATCAGGCCCACCAGTTTGTAGCAAGCATCAATCGGCACGATGTAATACTCTGCTGCGGCTGTTCCTCGCGCCTGCCCCACTCGATTTACCAGCAGGGCTTCGACATCGGGTTCCAATTGGTTCAGTGCAGGGTTGGCTTCTACAATGCTGCTCCATGCTTCCAGCGGAAGTAACGATTCGGTGGCCCCTGCCGGGCTCGGATACAGAGCGCTCACGCGCGAGTCGATACTGTTCTGGAAGAAGAAAGCGAGGTTGATGGGAATCAGCAGACCGTCCCACTCGGCGTCAGTCATTTGAAAATCAGCCAGCAGCCGGATGTCGCGAGGTACGCGTTTGTACTTCGTGCCTGCCTGACCACTGAACAACATCGCGCACGCATCACACGCACAATGCAGCCTGCGTTGCGTCAACTCAATCAGGTGCGCGTGCTCCGAGCGCAGCTCGACGCTGCACATTTCACACTGCTCTACCTGTCGTGAAGCGGGCTTGCGGGCAAACTGCCGCAATGTGTCGAAGGCTTGCGAACTTTCTCGAAGCTGATCCCTCTTCATCATGATCATGATCGGGTATCACGGCTCGAACTCTTTCAGTCCATGCCTTCACTGCCGACCGACGCAACCGGATGCGAAGTATGATTCGGCGTAGCTGCTCCAATCAGCTTCTCAACTGCAATGAATCCGGAATCGGCAGGCTCTTCCAGGCCCTCGACGACCAGCGACGTCAAGTCCGGAGCAGCTTCATAGATCGCATCTACCACCATGCTCTGTACCGTGCGACTCGTCGAACCGCAGGCGTGGCCTTCGATTCGCACCCTCACACGAACATCGCCGCCGTTGATACTGACCAACCTGGCTTCCGCCCCCATCTTGTGAAGTTTGGAGGCAGTCTGCTGCAACTTCCGCTCAACCCGGGTCTGCAACTCGTCGGGATGCAGACCGTACAAAATCAGCAGACTGCTAACCAGTGAATCCTGCCCTAGTTCATCAATAATCCGGGGACCTGATTCACCCGACTCAAAAACCACCTCGAGAATTCGTTCCAGGCCCGTTCCGTGCAAATCCATCAGGGATTGCACCAGTTCTTTTGCCGCCGCTCGAGACGCAGGATCCGCGATGCTCTCCAGGTCTTGCACCAGACTGCCAATTTTCTGAACCCGCTTTTGAAAGTCTTTGTCGACGCCCACAATCCTCCTAAACGAAAAGGCTTTAAGGCTGCAAACCAAACATCGGCGAATGCCGTGTCTCCAGCACCTTTCCATCGCCGAGATACATATGCACGCCGCAGGGCAGGCAAGGATCGAAACTCCGCACAGCGCGCATGATGTCGATCCCCTTGAATTTGTCCGGACCGTTTTCTTCGAAGATCGGAGTGTTCTGCACCGCATCCTCGTACGGACCAGGAGTGCCGTAAACGTCCCGCGGATTGGCATTCCAGGGCGTCGGCGGATATGGATGATAGTTTGCAATCTTCCCCTTGCGAATCACTACGTGATGCGACAAAACGCCGCGCACCGCTTCGTGGAATCCACAGCCGATTCCTTCTTCCGGCACCTTGAATTCATTCCACGTTCGCGTGTGGCCCGAATGTAATTCCTCGAGTGCCCGCTCTGCGAAGTAGAGCGCGGCGCAGGCTGCATAGACCTGGAAATACGTTCGCGCGCGATCGCGCTCAATCGCATTGCTCCACTTCGGAATCTTCCATTCGAATTCGACCTCTGGAAGGGACGTAGTCTTGGGGAGGTACATTTTCACGCTGTTGCCCGTGGACTTGATGTAGCCGATGTCTACCAGCCCCGCCAGCGCCGTCGCCCACAGTCGAGCAATCGGGCCGCCGCCCGTATCGAGCGCCAAATGATCTCCCGTGCGCTTGTCGAGCCACCGAGGCGACATGACCCACGTATACTTGCCGCCGAAATCCCGCTTCTGCGGACGTGGAATCGTAGTCTGATTCCAGGGATGGTGCTTATCCACTGGATTTCCCAGCGGATCGGCCTTTACGAACGTCTCCGAATTCTGCCAGTCGTCGTAATAAGAGCTGCCCAGCAGAATTCGAATGTTTAAATTAATATCCACTAGATCGGTTGTCACCAGTTTGCCGTCGACAACTACCCCGGGCGTGACGTACATCTTGCGGCCCCAGTCCGTCATGTTCTTGTACTGATAGTCGCAATGTTCAGGGTCGTTGAACGATCCCCAGCAACCAAGCAGCACTCGGCGCCGGCCCACTTCTTCATATCCGGGCAAAGCCTCGTAGAAGAAGTCGAACAGGTCATCGTGCAACGGCACCACCTTCTTCATGAACTCCACGTACTTCATCAAGCGCACAATGTAGTCGGTGAAGAGTTGAATGGTCGGCACCGTTCCCACGCCGCCCGGATACAACGTGGACGGATGCACGTGCCTTCCTTCCATCAGACAGAACATCTCCCGCGTCATTCGGCTCATCTGCAACGCTTCCCGGTAGAACGAGCCAGTAAACGGGTTGAGCGCTGTCATGATGTCAGAAATGGTGCGGAACCCATGGAGGTTGGAGTTCGGCGCCATCGTCGACTGCGCTTTGGCCCACACCGTCGGATTCGTTTCCTTCACCATCTGCTCGCAAAAGTCCACTCCAACCAGGTTGTCCTGGAAAATATTGTGGTCGAACATATATTCCGCGGCTTCACCGAGATTCACGATCCATTCCGCCATCGCTGGAGGACGAACTCCAAAAGCCATGTTTTGCGCGTACGTGGCGCAGGTTGCGTGATTGTCGCCGCAAATTCCGCAAATGCGGCTGGTAATGAAGTGCGCATCGCGCGGATCTTTCCCTTTCATGAAAATGCTATAGCCACGAAAAATGGATGACGTGCTGTGGCACTCGGCCACCTGGTGATTGGCGAAATCGATCTTGGTGAAGATGCCCAGGCTGCCCACGATTCGCGTGATCGGGTCCCAATTCATCTCGACGAGGTTTCTGCCCTTGGTCGCGACTTCTTTGGTCGGTGCAGTAATCGTACTCATATCGAATCGCTCCTCTTTATATAATCTCTCGTTCGCTCTCAGTAGGATCTTGGGTGGTAACCGGTGGTCAGTTCAGCCCGCGGATGCCGCCACTTGGGCTCCTTGTTAACAGTGGCCTGGGTCAACGACCGCAAAGCAGAGATCGCGCGACCGTATGCGCCAACCGCCATGGACGAAACCTTCGCGCCCGGCGGTTCATCCATAAACGGCATGAATTTGTCGGGGAACCCTGGCATCGTGCAACCAATGCAAATGCCGCCGACATTGGGGCAGCCGCCGATCCCCGCCATCCATCCGCGTTTCGGGACGTTGCAATTAACAACCGGACCCCAGCACCCCAACTTCACGATGCACTTGGGCGAACCGTAGCTCTCCGCGAAATCGCCCTGCTCGTAGTAGCCCGCGCGATCGCAACCTTCGTGTACCGTCTTGCCGAACAACCACGTGGGCCGCAGTTGATCATCCAGAGGAATCATGGGTGCGCGCCCCGCTACCTGGTAGAGAAGGTAGAGAACGGTCTCCATGAAGTTATCCGGCTGCACCGGGCATCCGGGGACATTCACAATCGGCAACCCAGCCTTCGAGGTCCATTGCCAACCCAAGTAGTCTGCCAAGCCCATCGCCCCCGTCGGATTGCCTTCCATCGCATGGATCCCACCGTAAGTCGCGCACGTACCGCAAGCGATGATCGCGGTCGCGTTCGGTGCAAGGCGATCGATCCATTCGTTCGTCGTTATCGGCTGGTTGGTCTTGGGGTCGGTTCCCAGTGCCGCCCAGTATCCTTCCTTCTTGATCTTCTCGTTCGGAATCGATCCTTCCACCACCAGAACGAACGGCTCCAGCTTTCCTTCCTCGGCGAGATACCAATACTTCAAGAAATCGTCACCGTTTTCATATGCCAGCACTGGATTGTGAAGGTGAACTTTGGGCAGGCCTGGGATGGCTCCCAGTAAAACATCTTCGATACTCGGCTGCGTCGCCGCCGTGATTGAAACGGAATCGCCGTCACAACCGAGGCCGGCCGTAATCCAAACTACGTGCACCTCCGAAACGGCCGGTGGAATTTGCGTAATGCGACCATACGGAGCTGTTTCCGTTGCCATATCTCGGTCTCCTTCAGATCTTCATTTGTTTCGCGATCACCTCAAATGGTTGTGCGACGTCTGAACCGCAGATTCTCAGGCCGCCAGACCGACGAACGTCCGGAAGGCGGGCGGATTTACACATCCATTGCACGCAATTGTCGATAGCAAGAATCAACAAAATTGATCCTTCGCTGCAAGCAGGCGCATCCTCTTTTTTATGATGTGAAAATACCGGGGGACGATCAGGGTTTCCCTGTTCGACATGCCAGCCATGTAGGGATTTCTAGCAGAACAACCGAACCGTCTGGAGTGCTAGGAGCTTTTCTCGCTGACGTTCCATTGAATCGCGTGCTGCACCAGTTCGCGAGCGCTGCGCAGCGAAAGCTTTTCTTTAATGTGCGCTTGGTACGATTCCACGGTCTTGACGCTAATGTGCAACTCTTCGGCAATCTGACGCGTGGAGTGTCCTTCTCCAATTAAGCGAAAAACCTCCAACTCGCGATCCGTAAGATCGGCGATGGATGAAGGCCTGCCTCCACCCGGGCTACCGATGTAACGCTGCAGCATGCGGTTCGCGATATGCTCGCTGACATAGATCTCATGGCTCAAAATTCGACGAAGGGCGACCAGCACTTTCTCAGTCGCCTCTTGCTTCATGATGTAGCCTTGCGCGCCGGCGCGAAGCGCCCGTTCGGCGTAAATGGATTCGTCGTGCATGGAGAGAATGAGAACCGGAAGCTCTGGATATTTTGTCCGAACATCCTTCAGTAGGTCCAACCCATCCGGACCGTTCAAAGAAATGTCGACTACGAGGATGTCCGGGTTGGTGGTCGCCACTAACTGCACGGCAGTGTGCGCATCTTCAGCCTCGCCGCACACCATGAGGTCTGATTCGCGATTGATCAGCAAAGCGAGCCCCTGCCGAACAATGGGATGATCATCGACTACAAAGACTCTTCTCTTCAACGCCTCAGCGGTCTGATTCATTTACTGCCCCTCGACCTTCAATCTGTGTTGTTCATCGGGAATCGACAAGTAACCGCCGTCCCCGGTTGCTCCCGGCGCACTTCCAGGTTCCCGCCGATCATTCCGGCCCGATAGTTCATGATGTGCAATCCCACTCCGGCATGCGGCGCGACAGGTCGCTCGATCCCCGCTCCGTCATCTTTGATGACTAATGTTCCCTGGCGATCGCCAGAAAAAAGCCAGATCAATATATTTTTTGCGTGGCCGTGCTTGATAGCGTTGTTCACGGCCTCTTGCGCAATGTGGTAGAGATGGGTCGCCATCGGAGCATCGTGAACCAGAACGGCCTCGTCACACTGGAACCGGCAAGTTATTCCAAACAGATCCTCGATCTCCGTGGCATAAAGCCGGAGGGCCGACATTAGGCCATGCGCGTCCGAGACCACCGGCAACAGACCCCGTGAGAGCTCCCGGGTCTTCCGAATCGCGTCGTTCACCAGTTGCACGATCTTGGCCGCGTCCGCCGCCTCAGGAATCTGTCGCTCCGCTAGCCTCTGCTCTTGCACCTTGGTCATGAAGGCGATGCCGGTCAAGTGTTGCCCTAGTCCATCGTGCAAGTCTTGCCCGATTCTACGCTGTTCCCGCTCACTGATTTCAAGCACGGTTTTCTCCAGCCGCTTGCGTTCGCTGATGTCGCGGATCGCGCTCGACACGAGAACTCCTTCTTCCGTCTCCAGCGGACTGAGACTGATCTCAACGGGAAACTCGTGCCCATCTTTGTGCAACGCATACAATTCCACGCCCGCGCCCATCGGGCGCACCCGCGGCTCCGAGAAAAACTTCCGCCGGTGTGTCGGATGATTCCCCCGCAAACTTTGCGGCACCAGTTTCTCGATCTCCTCCCCCAGCAGTTCCTGTCGCGGATAACCAAACAACTTCTCCACCTGCGCATTGACCAGAACCATTCTTCCCTTTTGGTTCACGACCACAACCGCGTCCGGCGCCGCCTCCAGCAACCCCCGGAAGCGCGCCTGTGCCTGCTTTTGCGCCGTGACATCGATCCCCGACGCAATGACGTACATGGGCATTTGCTTGGCTGCGGGCAGCACCGCCGCCGACCACGCAATCGTTCGCAAGCCACCGCCACGGGCAATCCAGGAGCTTTCGTACTCGGTACGCGACTGGTTTTCGCAAATCTGTTGAAAGATCGCCTGATACTGTTCTTTCTCTGTGGGCGCAACGAACAAATCCCAAACGCGTTGCCCGCGCGATTGCTCGATTGATCGCCCTGTCATCTGTTCGCAGGCGCGATTCAGCCGGACAATTCGCCCCTCGCGATCCAAAACAACAACCAAAGCTCCAACCGTATCAAGAATCGCCGACACCACGTTGCGCTCGTCTTCCAACTCCTCTTCGGTGCGCTTCAGATCGGTGATATCGAACGCCACGCCATGAATAAACCAGGGACGGCCGTCCGGGTGACGGATCATCTTCGCTTCGCAGTGAAACCAGATCACCTTTTCATTGCGCGCGACAACTCGGTAGGCCGACCGCAGTGGCTTTCCCGACAGAAACATTTCCGACGCTTCCATGCTCCAGCGGTCTTTGTCGTCGGGATGAACCTGCCGGTACCATAGCACCGGATCTTCCAGCCACTCGGCTTGCGAAAATCCCAGGGTCGCTTCGATCTGCGGGCTCACGTATGCCTCGCCAATCCCACGGTCCAGATATGCCATGAACACGACCGCTGGAAGTTGCTCCACCAAGGCCCGGTACTTGGCCTCTAAATTCGGAAGTTGCGCGTCACTGACGGGAGTCTGATCGAGTCGCTCGAAAAAATGATGGACCGCTCCCGGCGCTCCAGCAATGTCCTTGTCTTTTAGGTAGGTGCCCGCGAGCTCATGCAGGATGGATTCCGCAGCTTCGGGGCTGAGCAGATTCTCTTCCGAGCTCGGCGAGGCGGCTTCCTTCGCCACGTCCTCGCCTGTTTTCCAGAAGGTGCTCATCAAAGAAACTCCAACCTCGTCCAAACATTAATGCGACGGCGAGGCGTTCGTCCGGCTTCTCCAGTTCGGCTCTTTGTTAAGAGACGCCTGGGTGAACCGGCGCAGCGCGTGAATCGCCCGTCCATAAGTCTGTACTGCTTGGGACGACAGCAGCGACCCCGGAGGTTGGTTCATAAACGGCATGAATTTATCCGGAAACCCGGGCATCGTGCATCCAATGCAGATCCCGCCCACGTTCGGGCATCCGCCAATCCCGCCCATCCATCCCCGCTTCCCCACGTTGCACTGCACCACCGGTCCCCAGCATCCCAGTTTCACAATACAAAGTGGGGAACCATATTCTTCGGCGAACTGGCCTTGCTCGTAATAACCGCCCCGATCACATCCCTCATGCAAGGTGCTGCCAAATAGCCATGTCGGCCGCAGCGCCTCATCGAGCGGAATCATCGGAGCCCGGCCGCTCGTCATATAAAGGAGGTAGAGAATCGTTTCCATCATGTTGTCCGGCTGCACCGGACACCCCGGAACGCAAACGATTGGAATCTGCGCCTTCGACTTCCATTTCCATCCAAGATAGTCCGGCAATCCCATGCACCCTGTGGGATTGCCCTCCATGGCATGAAGTCCCCCGTAGGTCGCGCATGTTCCCGCCGCAATGATCGCCCAGGCGTTCGGCGCGAGTCGATCGATCCACTCGCAGGTGGTAATGGGTTGGCGCGTCACAGGATCGGTGCCGAACGATGCCCAGTATCCTTCAGTCTTGTTGTTCTCGTTCGGAATCGACCCTTCCACCACGAGAATGAACGGCCGGCCAGATTTGCCCTCGGCCGCCTCGCGGAATGGCCTCACAAATTCGTCCCCGTTTTCGTAGGCCAGGAAGGGATTGTAGAACTTCACTTTCGGGATCCAAGGCAGAGCGCCTGTCACGATATCCTCGATGCTCGGCTGCGTTGCGCCGGTCATCGCAATCGTATCCCCGTCACAACCCAAACCCGCGGTCATCCACAGGATGTCGATTTCTTCAATCGTCGTGGTACCTCTGACCTCTCCGGTTCGACTACCTGCGGCGTCGCCCATCGACTCTTCTCCGCGCGCGCCTGCTTGCGCCTGCGTATTCTACGCCTATTCGGCATGCCGTTGAACCTTGCTGCCCTTCTTCCCGAAGTCCGGTCCAACCGCATGCCAAGAGTAACCATCGGACTTGCACATCCGTAATAGCCCATCGGGGCTATTCCCGAGCCGCGCCCCACGCATTACTCTGTTTTTGAGCAGACTTCGGGGGAGGGCTGTTCGACAAACGTCCCGCGACTCTTTGAGTCCGGGACGTTTTGTTTTCAACCTACATCGCCATGGTGAGCAGTAGAACGCCGAGAAACTGAATGGCGTCCCTCGGCACCGCGGTTCTCTAAATTGGGAGGGTGTACAACGAAGCAGCCACGCGCTTCAGTCCGCGATCACTGGCGATGAAGTCGAGATGAATTGAGGTCCAGTGCAGTCTCCTTCCACATTTCCCATCGATGTACACGATCCGGCATCCCTCTGACGGAGGGAACGAGCTACCGGCACAGTTACGTTGCTCAGACCCCACTTCGATCCACTGAATGGCCCACTCTTGTGCGCGATGCTAGGCGGAGATCGATAAGACCGGAACTAGGGATTTCCCTAGTTCGCATTTCGACGTGTGCTTTTTAGACTGCCTTTAGCGTGGGATCTGGGTGTTTTTTTCTGGGGATTGAATGAATGCCACGGCTAAGAGGCCCGTTTGGTTTCTGCTCACTCAACACTGGCTGAGTCTGCTGGGCATGGCCTTGGTCGCGACTGCGTTGATTTCGTGGCTCTTTGTGCTGCCGCAACAGATTCGCGGACACGTCGAAAATCCCTATGTCGGCATCGTCGTCTTTCTCATTCTTCCAGCAATTTTCTTCACTGGACTGCTGCTGATTCCGGTCGGGGTTTACCTGAGTAAGCACCAGATTCGCGGAGGCCTGGCGGAGGAGACGTTCGATCGAAAATCGGCACTGCGGCGCATCGCCTGGTTCTTTGGCGCCACAACTCTTCTGAACATCCTGATCGGAACCCAGGTCACCTATCGGGCAGTCAAGCACATGGAGACGGCGCAGTTCTGCGGAGCCACGTGCCACACGATGGCACCTGAATTCGCTGCCTATCAGAACTCCCCACATTCCAAAGTGGAATGTGTCGGCTGTCATGTAGCGCCCGGTCTGAGCGGCTGGGTCGACAGCAAAGCAAATGGGACCCGCCAACTGGTCGAGACGGTGATGAATTCCTCCCCGAGACCGATTCCATCGGCCCTCGAGAGTAGTCGCCTCGTACCCGCCAGGGAGACCTGCGAGAACTGTCATTGGCCTCAGAAGTTTGGTGGTGTGACTCTCCGCGTGATCAACAAATATGCCGAGGATGAAGCAAATACGCGTACACAAACCGTCCTCATGATGATGATAGGAGGAAATAAGGTCGAAGGCATTCACGGCGCTCACTTGGGCCCGGGGATTCACATTCGGTTTGCGGTAGCAGACGCGAAAAGACAGGGCATACCCTGGATCGAATATCGCAATGCGAACTCCGGGGTAGTGAAGACCTTTGCTAGTGCCGGATCACCCGCTGATCCCGCCACGATGTTGCCGAAATTCGAAATGCAGTGTGTAGATTGCCACAACCGCCCAACCCACACTTTTGATATGCCCGAGCGCGCCATGGACAAAGCTCTCGCTCGCGGCGATATAGCGATCACCTTGCCTTACATCAAGAAGACAGGAATGGAGGTCTTAAAGGCCGACTATCGAACAAGCCAGGAAGCGGCTGACAAACTTCCAAGCGCTGTGGTCAGTTTTTATCAGAAGAGCTACCCAGACCTTGCCGCTGCGCGTTCTCAAGACATTAGCCGAGCCGGTCAGGCGATTCTTGCGATCTATAACCGCAACGTCTTTCCGGAATTGAAGGTCACCTGGGGCACATACCCGAACAACCTCGGCCACATGGATTTTCCAGGTTGCTTTCGCTGCCATGACGGTTCGCACGCGGCGGCAGATGGCACAACGATCACTCAAGACTGCAACTCTTGTCATGAGCCCCTGGCGATGGAAGAAACTTCGCCAGAGATTCTAAAGACTTTAGGCATTGCGGAGCGGATCTCGAAGGTCCAAAAACAATGACTCTTCACGTGAGCGGGATCAGCGGATTGACTGGCGAGCAAGCCAAGTGATTGCAGAGTTCATTAAGACCCTAAGGTATCGAAAAGTGCCGCGTGCTGGGCCTCGCTGAGTGAGCCCAGCACGTTACGAAGCAGGAGGTCCGACTGTGATGGCGATAAGAGCGCGCATATTTCTTCCAGGGCTAGCAATTCTATGTCTGTTGTACAGATCAGTTCTGTTGGCAAGCCCACAAGAAAAAGATGTTATGCCTCCCCCCAAGGACACGGGGCAATATGTTGGGGTAGATGTTTGCAAGACCTGCCACGAAGACCTGTACAAGAAGAACTTCGAAAACACACCGCACTTCAAGACCACCTTGCATGACGGTCACGGCTGCGAGTCCTGTCACGGTCCCGGATCCGCGCACGTAGAGGGCGGCGGCGATGTGACCAAAATCGTCAGCTTCAAGTCGATGTCGAAGCAGGACGCCAACGCCCGCTGCTTGAGTTGCCACGGTGAAAATCATAAGCAGCGACACTTTTCCGCGTCGGCGCACGCGAGCAACGATGTTGGGTGCCTGGACTGCCACTCGCCCCACAACGCAAAAGAGCCGGAGCACCTCCTAATTTCGTCTCAACCCAAACTTTGCTACGGATGCCATGTCAACGCGAAGGCCGACTTCGCGAAGCCGTATCACCATCGCGTAGACGAAGGCCTCATCCAATGCAGCGACTGCCACAACGTCCACGGCACTGCCACCCTCCGCCAGGTGAGGTCCATGCCTAGTGGGGACGCAATTTGTGTCAAGTGCCACACCGACAAGCAGGGGCCTTTCGTTTTTGAGCATGTACCTGTGAAGACGGAGGGGTGCGGCACTTGTCACATGTCGCATGGGTCGACCAATCCGCGTTTCCTGCGCGTGAGCCAGGTGAACCTGCTCTGCCTGCAATGTCACACATTCCCGGTCCAAGGTCCCGCGGGACCTGCCCATAATCAGTCCGCCAAGTACCAGGCGTGCACGATGTGCCACGCAGCGATCCACGGGTCCAACGCGAGCAACGTGTTTTTCAGATGAAGAGGTACACCATGCGTTCCAAATGGCTCCCGATGCAACATGTTTTCGTGATCGCTATCTCTTTGCACGTGGCGGCAAGCGCTCAGACGGCTGGGAGCAATGCTGGCCAGAGCCAACAGCAACCTGAAGGCCACGAAAGCGGCGGCTATATGATTCACCAGTCTATCGAGGTCGGTTACCGCGTATCGGACATAACCGGCAGTGAGCAAATGTACAACACACTCGTGGATTTGCGGACCGGACCCCGCTTCTTGGAACAAAGCCTCTCCATGCAATCGCAAAACCACGACAGCCTGCTCTTTGACAACTTATTCGTCAATAGTTACGGTTGGGGCGGCGATCCTAATAACGGGGCCCGAGTCCGAATGGAGAAGGATACCTGGTACGACTTCAGGGCAAACTTCCGACGCGACCAGACGGATTTCAACTACAACCTTCTGGCCAATCCCCTTAATCCATCGACTTCGAACCCAAATTTACCCGTTACCTTTTCGCCTCACACCTTCACCACTCGCCGGCGAATGAGCGACTTCGACCTCACGCTGCTGCCGCAGTCGAAGATTGATTTCCGCATCGGATATTCGCGCAACAATATGACTGGGCCATCGTATTCCAGCGTCCATGAGGGTACGGATGCTCTTCTCTACCAAGCGTGGAACACGACTCTAAACTCGTACCGCTTTGGCGCAGACCTGAAGATCCTGCCGCGCACCGTCATCAGCTACGACCAATTCCTTGACTACTACCAAGGAGATACCACATGGCAGTTGGCTCCATTCGCACAGGCGCTCTTGCCTGGAACTCCGGGAACTGTTGAACTGGGGCTCCCCATAGATACGGCCAACAAAAACCCGTGCGCCATTAATCCACCAGCAACCAGTCTGATTGACTCCACGGGAACTCTGACCAACACTTCGTGCAATGCGTACTTTGATTACAACCGCACGAATCGTACCCGAACATCCCAGCCCACCGAGCGCCTGAGTCTGCACAGTACATACTTCCAAATACTCGAATTGGCCGCATCCTATGCTTACAGTTCGGCCGACATGAACGCTCCACTGAATGAGTCTTTCAACGGACTCATCCAGCGCTCAGACATCCGCCAGGAAACAGTCACGGGCCCGGGCCATGCGACGCGCATCTCGAATGTTGCCGATTTCACCGCCACGCTGCGCGTGTCAGAGCACTTCCGACTCGTCGATACGTTTCGCTTCTGGAGCTACCGCATCCCGGAGAGTTTTAGTTCCATTCAAACCGACTGGACGTGCAATGACCTCTCAACCTGCAACTTGCTCACTCCGATCAGCGCGACCACACCGAGCGCAACCAACACCGCGAGCCAATTGTCATTCAACCAGAATTGGACGAGGAACCAGGTCGACCTCGTGTGGGATGGGTCGAAGCACTTCGGAGGCCGCATCGGATTCAGATATGGCGACCAGGTGTTTCATCAGGTCCTTGATTTTTCCACAGGAGACGAGGACCGGGTTGTCGTCCATGAATACACACCCTTGCTCGCATTGTGGGCAAAGCCTACCCGGACTTTGCGATTCAATTTCGACTGGGAGCACACCAACAACGACGACGCCATCGTGCGAATTGCGCCGCGCAAGCAAGACCGTTACCGCATTCAGGGAAATTACACTCCAAAGCCCTGGGCAGTCCTCGGAATGTCCATCAACCTTTGGAACGCTTCAAATGGCGACGCCTTAACCGATTATCATGCGCACAATAACAATTATGGATTCACGGCGAACCTCACGCCTCGCCAACGTTTTGGATTCGATTTCGCCTACAACTACAACGATTCCAAGCAGAATGCTCTTATTTGCTTTAATGACTCCAACACGTTACTGCCTGTAGTAGCGAATGCAGGCAGTTGCACGGCGAACGGCTTCGACGACAGCAAGAACCCACTACTCACGAATGGCTATTACACCAGCAACACGCAGTACGGCATGGCATCGGTGATGTTTAAGCCGCTCGCTCGCGTTACTACTCAACTCGGCTACAGTATCAGCAGCGTGACTGGCCAGACACCGCAGTTCAACGTTCTCCAGCCACTCGGTTCACTCGAATACAACTACCTCCAGCCGCTAGCCAATCTGAGCGTCGATATTGGTCACAACCTGACAGCAAGAGCGGCATGGAATTATTACCAGTACGGAGAAGGATCCTTTGTGGGACCTACCGACCCCCGCTACTTTCACGCCAACAATGCGACGTTTTCGCTGATCTGGGCCTTCTGACAGGACCTCTGAGATTGCACCCGTTCTGTCAGCCAGCAGTAAACGCAAGTCTACTGTCGTTTTGGAATTTGGTGGCGGCGGTAGGACTCGA
>CAVSVS010000027.1:0-232000 GCA_963731405.1 uncultured Acidobacteriaceae bacterium
TCCAGCTTCGCGAGCGCAAAGTGCGCGGGATTGGGCTTCGCTCCCATAGCCACTCGCCGCCGCATGGAGTAGAACTCCCATACAAGCCGGGTATCACGAACCCAAGCATGGGGTGAAGCGACCTCCTCGATCCGGTAGTTGCGCCAGAGCCCGTTCACGCCACGAAAGGTTGGGATTCCACTCTCGGCGCTTACGCTTGCGCCCGTGAGGATGAATGCGCGATCAGTAGGAGAAATGGGCAGCATAGAAAGAAGAGTGGGGAAACGGGCTCAAAAATCTGTCTGGTGCCTTTCTTCTGCGAATACGACCCCAAGCTGTCTTATGATATGTCTCTCGCTGTGAGTTCTCCACTCCCTTCGCTCATGGCTTTCGGCGGAAACTATCATGAACTGTTACGGTTGCGGGGTCGAACTCGATCCTTCCGAAAAACAAGTCAATGCTGCCGTTGAGCAGATTTTAGAAACTTCTCTTCAGGATGCGCAGAAGACAGGGGCGTGTGTCCTCTTTGCGGTCATTCCAAGGAGGTACCTTACTCGCATCGGAAGACCGTGCTTTTTGGCCTGCTGCTAGCATGCCTACTGGTCGGCATGGTCGTGGCGCTTAGCATCCAGAGATCACGACAGACGCAGCGTGCAGGAGCGGCCGACGATGCCGTAAAACGGATGAGCACCAACGGAGATATCGTCCGGCTGCTTGGAACACCAATTATCGTCCAACCCGGACTACAGGGAGAAATCAAGCAGGACGAAACCGGATGGAATGAAGTGCGTTTGACGATTCCCGTGCGCGGCCCGTACGGGGATGCCATAGCGCATGTGATAGGCGGAAGAGCGACAGGCCCGTGGGTTGCCGCGTTCGAAGTTGATTTTGAAAAGCAGCACAAGAAGGTAGACCTCATATCCGGGCGGGTTGTGGAGTACGACGCCAACGCCTACGTGGAAGTCCATACTCAAACCGCAGCGGTGTCGGAGTATGGCAATACGGTCGCTGCTGCACCAAGATTTGATGGCGAATTTCCATGCGTGTTCGCGTCAGTCAGTGATGGCGCGGTTGTGCCGAAGCTTGGGAAATGTGCCATGCCTACGACGCACGGCGATCCGGTAGATAGATTTGAAGCTGATCTGCGGTATGGAAACTTCATTCTTCGCGAGACCGATCTGTTCCTTGACGATGTCTTCAAGGTTCCACTTACTCGCACCTACTGTTCAAACGAATGGGTAGATCGCAACCCCGTGCATGCTTTTGGGCGCAACAGCAATCATCCTTATGACATCGCTCCCATCGGAACTAGAAATCCCTATACCTATCAGATGATCGTGCTTGAAGATGGAGACTTCTTGTATTTTGATCGAATCTCCAAGGGCACGGGGTACGCAGACTCAGTCTTTCAGCACACCGAAGCCTCCTCTCGTTTCTACAAAGCAACGACACGATGGGACGGTCATGGATGGATGACCAAGCTTGCAGACCATTCAGAAATCCAGTTCCCGGAGTCTTATAACGCTAAGAATCTGGCGCAAGGGGCACCCTACGAGATGCGGGACGCCAAGGGCAACAACTTGGAATTGCATCGTGATTCGCAGCGGAATCTTCAAGAAATCAAGACTCCGCACGGACATTGGATAAGGTTCAGTTATGACGATTCCTCGCGCATCAAGCGGGCTGAGGACGACAAGGGGCACTGGGCACAATACGAGTACAACGCTGATGGAATGCTAAAATCCGCGATTTTGTCCTCAGGCCGAGAGAGGCACTACGACTACGACGGGCTTCTGATGACACATATCACCGATGAGAAAGGGCATGTGCTGATCCACAACTGGTTCCGAGAACGATTTCTTCAACGGCAGGAGTTTGGCAATGGGGCGGTATATTCGTACAGCTATGATTGGGCTCCCAACGAATACTACCCTAAGCGGGTTAGGGTCACGCTGCCGGACAAAACGACGAAGGAGTTGTCAGTCGGCGCTAGTGTTCCGGAGTTCGTCAGGAACTACCATCGGTAGGAGCAGGCAGCAGTCTTGACCGCATGGCGGACCAGCAATTCTGAAGCAAGCCAAAGCCGAGTACGCGAAGCTTCCATAGTTGTTTCTGTGCTTAAACTCTTCCAATTGACCTAGCCACGATTGCATCATAACATTCCCGCCAGTGGCTACGCCTTCCCAACTGATCGGCCAAACCATCTCGCACTACCGCGTCGTCGAGAAGCTCGGTGGCGGCGGGATGGGCGTCGTCTACAAGGCTGAGGACACTGAGCTTGGTCGCTTCGTCGCGCTGAAGTTCCTGCCTGATGACCTTGCACGCGATCCGCAATCGCTTGAGCGGTTCCGCCGTGAGGCTCGCGCTGCTTCCGCCTTGAACCATCCCAACATCTGCACGATCCATGAGATCGGAAAGCACGATGGTCAACCGTTCATCGTCATGGAATTTCTGGAAGGGATGACGCTGAAACCTCGGATTGGAGGAAAGCCTTTAGAAATTGAAACGGTGCTGTCGCTGGGTATCGAAATTGCCGATGCCCTTGATGCTGCCCACTCTGCGGGCATAATTCACCGCGACATCAAGCCCGCTAACATCTTCGTAACCAAGCGGGGGCACGCCAAGGTTCTGGATTTTGGTCTGGCGAAGGTGACCGCTCCGCCTTCTACTTCCAGCCAGATCGCTTCCGCCAAGACGCAGACCATCGATGAGGAGCATCTGACTAGCCCCGGCTCGACACTGGGAACCGTTGCGTATATGTCGCCTGAACAGGTTCGTGGAAAGGAACTCGATGCTCGCACCGACCTGTTCTCCTTCGGGGCAGTGCTCTACGAGATGGCGACGGGAGCGTTGCCATTTCATGGGGAAACTTCTGCGCTCATCTTCGACGCCATACTGCATTCTGACCCGCCGCCCGCGATTCGCTTCAATCGCGAGATTCCTCCCAAGTTGGAAGACATCATCAGCAAGGCTTTGGAGAAAGATCGCAATCTCCGGTATCAGAGCGCAGCGGAGATCAAAACTGATCTCCAACGGCTGAAGCGCGACACAGAGAGGGGACGCGTCCGAACGGCGACTTCGGGAAATATCGCCGTCGTACAAGAAAGCGGAACCCCTGATACGGTTGCAAAACCAGCCCCCGGTTCAGCTGTGAGCAGTGTAGGTCTGGCGACATCCAGCCCGGCGAAAGTAGCTGACGTTCCTGCCGCTAAGAAAAGGAACCTCTGGAGGATCGTGGTTGCGGCCGCCGTTGTGATCGTCGCCGGTATTGTTCTCCGGAGGTTCTTTCAGACTGAAGCTCCAATCGTGGAAAGCGTTACACAGCTAACCCACGATTCGGAACGCAAACCATCTGATGGGTTGCATTCTTTGGAAACGGATGGGAGGCGAGTCTATTTCAACGAGGGAGAGTTTGGGAGTTGGAAGATTGCAGAGATCAGCGTAAACGGGGGAGAGGCGGCTGAGATACGCTCCAGCTTAATGACGCCAGATGCATCGTCGCTGCTGATACTTACTCTGCCTTCGGCTTGGCCCGCCTCAGCTGCGGGCGGCTCGCTGTGGTTTCTCCCTTTGCCTGCTGGCCAGCCTGAGCCTCTGTCCGGGATTGTATCCACTGGCGCGACGATAACTTCCGATGGTCACGTTGTGTACTGCGTCGGGAACGCCCTTTATATAGCACAACGCAACGAGTCCAGCTCCCGCAAGCTGGTTGACATGCCTGACTCGTACGTTGGGGTCGGTATGCCGAGCCTTTCCCCGGATGGCACGCGGGTCGTGTTTGTTGCCGCTCGAAAGAACAATGGCATGGATATTTGGGAGACGGCAATTGACGGCTCAAATACGCGTCCGCTACTAGTCGGAAGCAAGAACGGGGTTCCCGACCAAATGGGTGCACCGAAATGGACGCCGGATGGGAAGTATCTGGTTTTTCCTGCGGGCAGAAGCGGGGGCCGCTGGGATTTATGGACGCTTTCTAAGCATTTTCTGAACAATGTCAAACCGCGGAAACTGACGGATGGACCACTCTCATACACGTCTGCTACGCCGAGCCGGGACGGACGAGAAATCTTTGCGGTCGGGAGCCAACAGCGAGGCGAACTGGTTCAGTACAGCTCCAGTTTGAAAGAATTTGTCTCTTATCTGAATGGCTTTTCTGCACTAAATCCAAGCTTCTCAAAGGACGGGCGATGGTTTGCATACGTGTCCTATCCTGAGCACCAGCTTTGGCGAGCGCGTGGCGACGGTACGGATCGTTTGAGGCTCACCTACATGCCGTTACCTGTCTACTGTCCACGGATTACGCCTAATGGAAGTAAGGTCGTATTCAGCACCGACGAGGGCACATTTGTGGTCGATATGAACGGAGGAATTCCTAAAAAGGTTAATGAAACGGTTGGCTGCTCTGGGTGGACGCCGGACCTCAATTCAATAACGTATGCGAGCAAGACCCCCGGCATCGGATACGGCCAGAAGGGCAGCTGGCGAACCAGCATTCTGGATCTCCGCACCGGCACGATAACGGTACTTCCGGAATCGGACGGCAGACTCGGCTGCTGGTTCTTCACACAGGACCTGTGCTTGGGAGTCAGCGAAGACTGGCTGAATTTTGTGCAATTCAGTTTTAAGAGCCAGCAGTGGTCACAACTCTATACAAGCCCTGATGAGATTGCCGGGTTTTATTTATCTCCGGACACGAAGTACCTATACTTTAGAACCGTCGGCAACGAACCGAGGGTTGCTCGGCTGCGCCTTTCGGATCGAACTGTCGAGACGATTACTCGGATGAACAATCTGCGCCTTGCCGAAGATGCTGATGTCAGTGTCGCACCGGATGACTCTGTGCTCTTTACCCGCGATGTTGGCGTGGAGGAGATTTACTCACTCAGTGTGAAATGGCCGTGATTGGCGTCCGTAGAGATCATGAGATCGCGAACATCGCACCGAGACATGAGAGGCAAATGTTTTTAGCCATATCAAATATTTCATAAGCTGACCGTCGCCCTGAATTTCTCGGAGGCTTCCACAATCATCCCACGGGCGAAATCCAGATCGTTGAGTAATTTCAACGTGCTGGTTTCGCCCTTTTTGTAAGCTTTGATTCGACCTTCGACTTGGGCGAATGGTTGTTGAGTAAAGGTCAGCCATTCTTCTGCTACCTCTCTGTCGGCGGTGGTCAACGCGGAGATACTGTCTGTAAGTTTTGCCATGCCTTTATACCTGTAACTGAGCGTTACCTCTGGTGCATTTAAACGATTCGGATTCTGGTGCGCCTTCTTGTTGGAGCGACTTCCGCTTTTTCAGTCGAATGAGTGCTTTCATCTCTCCGTTCTCGACCGCGATGAGGTCTTTGTGTCCGTCATCGTCATTTCTTTTCCTTCGCTATGTGCCTAGCTTCTGACTGTGGTTTAGTGCAGCTTCCCGCAGCGTAATCACAACAACCACAACCAACGTTTCCAGGATCTCGAATCCTGGACAGGGCGGGAGCCTGCGGCAAACAGGCTTCCGCTAGACCTTTTTAGGAGGAAAAATGACTGACGCATATCAAACCTCGGGTAACAGCCCGACGGTGTTCGAACCGCTGCTCGATGACGGGCAAGCAGGAGAAATGCTTGGACTTGCATCCAAAGACGATACAGAGGCTTGCACGGCGCGGGGAAATCCCAGCCGTACGCATTGGGCGCTACTGGCGCTATCGTGCCAGTGCGTTAAACCGTTGGGTTGATGTACAGTCGCAGCAGCATCGCCCGTGCCACACAGAAAGAGAAATGTGATGGCACGATACCAACGAGGCAGTATTGCATTCAAGAAACGGGCGAAACTACGGGACGCATGGGAATTCCGGTGGCGAGATGCCAGTGGAAGGCAGCGTAGCAGGTTGCTGGGCTCTGTTGAGAAATTACCTACGGAGCAGGATGCCCAGCGGGCTGCCGATGTCCTTCGCCTAGAGATTAATTCGGGACTGCCCAAAGCAGTTCCCATAACCGTTGCGACGTTGATCCACCGTTATTTGAACGACAAGGTGGAGAAGGAACGATTGGCGTTCGCAACGCATAACAGCTACAAAACCTACCTGAATCACTGGGTCAAGCCAAAATGGGGCCGTCACCTCTTAGATGATGTTCGTACGCTCGCTGTCGAATCCTGGCTGCGAGATGTTCCGCTGGCACCGAAAAGTAAACGGCACTTGCGGAATGTACTGCACGTTCTCTATGAGTGCGCCGCGCGCTGGGAGCTCGTGACCCAAAATCCCATTACACGGGTGAGGCAGGGCGGGGCAAGGCTCTC
Organism: uncultured Acidobacteriaceae bacterium; assembly: GCA_963731405.1. Lineage (GTDB taxonomy): Bacteria > Acidobacteriota > Terriglobia > Terriglobales > Acidobacteriaceae > Sulfotelmatobacter. The sequence goes on from CAVSVS010000027.1 coordinate 6,265, forward strand.
GGAACCAGACGTCTTAACGACGGAAGAGTTCCGTTTGCTTCTGACCAAACTGACCACCGAACCTTATCGGACGATGGTCATTCTGGCTGGATGCCTCGGGCTTGCTCGTTCCGAGGTTGTCGGCCTCAAGTGGCAGGACATCAACTGGAGCGCAGCAACTCTTATCGTTCGGCGAGGCGTGGTGAACTGCAACGTGGGAAACCCTAAGACGCTGGCGCGCAGAAAGCCCATACCTCTGGCTACCGACCTGCTCACGATCCTGCGTGAGCATCGTGAGCGGACGGCATACACGGCTGATTCGGACTGGGTGTTTGCCTCGCCGTACAAGGACGGTGCAGAGCCATACTGGCCGGACTCGGCGCTGGAGAAGTTCGTTAAGCCTGCGGTCAAGCTGGCGGGAATCACAAAGCGAGTTGGATGGCACACCTTCAGGCATTCTTATTCCTGCCTGTTGCGGGCCAATCACACCGATGTGAAGGTGCAGAGCGAACTGCTCAGGCACTCCAATATCGGTACCACTCTCAACGTGTACACGCAGGCTGTGAGCGCGGAGAAACGAGCCGCAAACGGCCAGGTTGTTGGGCAGTTGTTGGCAGTTTGAGCGACTGTGAGCGCAAAGTGAGCGGGGCTTGTAACCGAAAAGGCTTGCAACTGATTGAAAAGGATTGGTTGCGGGGGGTGGATTTGAACCACCGACCTTTGGGTTATGAGCCCAACGAGCTACCAGACTGCTCCACCCCGCAGTTCGATCATAGCAATCGTTCGATAGGCCGTCAAACCTCGATGAAGGGGGCGTTGGCTGCTCGGTACGAAACGCGGCTCTCTTCACAAGATTTCGAGGATGGATTTCTGTCGCGGCCTGCGGCGCTTTTCATCTTTTGCGCAAAAACTGTTGCATCTTTGCGAAGATGAGCATCCAATCTCTACTGCCTGGAGCACTGAACTCACTTAGAGTTCACACGACTCTGGCAAGTCCACTCGCGAACGAGGAGGTTCTTATGGCGAAGAAGCCAGTCGCTGCCGGCCGTCAAACCACCATCAATGCGCAACCTCGGATTCATCAGCGTGCTGGTGAAATCCAAGCTTACGGTACCGTCTCGCATGCCCTTCCGCTCGAGTTGGAAGAGGATGTTCGGCTGGAAATGACTGAGCAACTGAATTTGTTGCTCGCCGACACTATGACCTTGCGCGACCTTTATAAGAAGTCGCATTGGCAAGTCGCTGGGCCCACGTTTTATCAGTTGCATTTGTTGTTCGACAAGCACTATGGCGAACAGGTCGAGATCGTGGATGTGATTGCTGAGCGGATCCAGTTGCTGGGCGGAGTATCGCTGGCCATGGCCGCCGACGTTGCAGAGACCACGCGCATCGAGCGTCCACCGCGCGGCAGGGAAGAAGTTCCGGTACAGATTTCCCGATTATTGGATGCACACCAGATCATTATCGGCCACTGCCGGCAACTCTCTCGCCGCGCTTCCGAAATCGGTGACGACGGCACGAACGACATGGTGATCAGTGATGTTCTGCGCGCCAACGAACTCCAGGTTTGGTTCTTGAGCGAGCATCTGGTTGATGTACCGCTGGTGCACGCGGAAGAGCCTCGCGAGCGAAAAGCGGGTTAGTATTTTTCATTCCGCAAAGAGTACGGGCCCCGCGCAAAAACGGGGCCCATTGGTCCATACTCGAAATCTGAGCTTTATTTCTTGCTGCCAGTTTCTAACTTGTCGTGGTCGTAGTATTCGTACGCCGACATTGGTTTCTCGCCACCTTTTTTCCAGATGCGCGAGTCTTCCGGAAGCTTGTTCAGGACACGCGCCATTTCACGAATGTGCATGGCCACCGTCCCGCAACATGCGCCGATGAAGTTGATCCCCATATCGCGAGCCTGCAGAGCATAGTCCGCCATATCTTTGCGCGTGAGTTGCAGAGGATCTAGGGCGTAAGGAAACTCCGGAAGACTGGTGAAGTCAGGTTTGTCTTGCGGAGTGCGATACGCGACTGGTTGACAGGCAAGGTATCCCGAGACCGCCTTGCGCATCTGTTCCATCGGCCCCAGGATGTGCTGCGGGGGGCGTAAGCAATTCATTCCGACAATGTCGGCGCCGGCGTCGAACAATGTCTTTGCCGCATCTGCGGCATTTGTGCCTTCGGCGGTCTCATCTTTATTTTCAAAGCAGATCGTGACCATCGCAGGCAACCCGGTTTTCTTGGCGCGCTCCACCGCGATCAAGGCTTCTCCGAGCCAGGAAAAGGTCTCGCCGATAATGAAGTCCACCCCCTCGTCGAGTTGCACCGCAAGTTGCTCGTCGAAGGTCTTGCGAACTCGATCGGCAGCGGACGGACTGCCGGGCTCGTACATCCAAGTCAGGCTGATGTTCCCCGCAACCAAACATTGGTCACCCGCAACCTCGCGGGCCACGCGCACCGCAGAGCGATTCAGTTCCTCCAGCCGGTTCTCCAGTCCCACAGTTGCCAGTTTGTCGCGGCTCGCGTAGAACGTCAGCGCTTGCAGCACCTCGGCTCCAGCCTCGCGGAATTCAATGTGAAGTTCCCGTAGCGCATTTGGATACAACAGCGCGACCTCCGGCGTAAACGGACCCGCGCGCACCCACCCGCGCTTTTCGAGTTCCAGCAGATAGCCGCCGTCACCAAGTACGGGACCGTCTTTCAAACGTTCGAGAATGCCTTTCTTTTTCATGCTTGCTCCTGAAAGTAGTTAGTCGTCCACATATTCGTATTCAGCTTTGATCGGCTGATTGTCGGCGAAGCGGTTCGGCCGAAAGGCATGGATGTCCACGCTTCCACCATTCCCGTGGAGAATTAGTTCACTCATCACGAGTCCAATCGCGGGGGAAATCTTGAAGCCCATGCCGGAAAATCCGGCGCATACGTAAAGGCCACCCACTTCAGGGGTCTCGCCCAGCAGGGGCCTGCAGTCAGGCGTCATGTCATAAACGCCAGTTACGCCCCGCATCACCTCCGCGGCGGCAAGTTTGGGAATTCTGCGACAAGCTCGCTCGATGATCTCTTCCAGCGACTCGTCGGATGCGCGTTGTGGAAAATTATCCGGGTCGACGGGGCGCTTGCCATAAAAGTCGCCTACGAGAAACTTGTCATGCGGGTCAGAACGAAAATACGTCGCCGTAACTGAGTCGATGCAGGCACTGCCTCCGCCCTGCATGCCAGGAGCGTTTCGAAGAATCGCAACCTGGTGGTATTCGCATTCGATCGGAAGTTCGATACCCACCTGCCGAAACAGTGGTCGCGTCCATGGGCCGGTGGCGGCAATAACTGTCGGAGACGAAATGGTTCCTTCATTCGTGACCACACCGCGGACCCGGCCGGACTCTAGGTCAAATGCTGTTGCCGCTGTCCGCGATATGTAGGTCGCGCCCATATCGCGGGCTGCATTCAGGAAATCTCCAGCCACCCCAGCGCCATCGCCGTACCCGGAATCCGGTTCGTAGGCAGCAAGTTCAACCTCATCGACATTCCAGTCAGGCTCGAGTTCGTGCAAGTCTTCTTTGCTGATCAGGTCGACCTTCGCTCCCAATCGACGCTGCATCTCGACGTTCGATTTGAGGCGGGCGGCCTCATTCGGATGTACGATGCGCACGAAGCCGGTTTTGCGAAAATCTCCGGGTTGACCCACGACCTCTTGCCAGTTCTGAAACATGCGCAAACTGATCAATGCCAATTGCACTTCCGGAGGAAAGCTATAGTGCATGCGCACCAAGGCCGACGATCTTCCGCTGCCTCCACGCCCGACGTGATCCTTGTCGATGACGACAATCTTTCCCGCCTTCCGTTTGGCAAGATGAAACGCAATCGATGCGCCCATCACTCCCGCGCCGAGAATTACGAAGTCGGCCGTCTTCGGAAGTGCGTGAGAATTTCCGTTTGCAGAAGTCATGCAGCCGCCCCCTGCAATCGTCCCTTCTTCCAATCGCGTAAGGCCTGATGAGCGGCATTCCTCCCGGGTGCTCCCGTGACGCCTCCTCCGGGATGTGCCCCCGCGCCACACAAATAGAGTCCGGCAACCGGAGTCCGGTACTGCGACCAGCCGGGCACGGGACGCATGAAGAAGAGTTGCTCCAATCGCAGGTCGCCGTGAAAAATGTTTCCCTCGGTGAGCCCGTAGGTGCGCTCTAGATCGAGTGGCGTGAGCACTTGTCGTGCCACGATTGCATTCGGCACATTAGGGGCGTATTCCCCAATTTTCTTGACGACTAAATCGCCCAACAGATCGCGCTTCTCATCCCAATTCCCTTCGCGCAGATGGTAGGGCACATACTGCACAAAACAGGTGAGGATGTGTTTACCTGGAGGAGCCAGGGACGCATCCGCATTCGACGACACGACGCAGTCGACCCACAATTCTTCGGGGATCTCTCCAAACTTGGCGATGTCGTAGCAACGCTCGGCGAAGGCAAGCGACGGAACCAGCGTATAAAACGTGCGCTCGAGCGCAGTTGCTGCCGGAGAAGTTCCGGTAAAGTGAGGCTCCTCCGACAAAACCATGTTTACCTTCGCACACGGTCCCTGCATTTTGATGCCCCGCACCGCGAACAGAAAATCTTCTGGTAGCTCCCGCGCATCCAGCAGTCCGAGGAACGTTCGCTTGGGATCGGCATTCGATAAAATCATGCGGGCCCGAAGCTCCGTCCCGTCTTCCAATACCACGCTGCGTGCCCGTCCGTTGCGCACGTCGATGTGCGCGACCGGAGTTGACGTTCGAATCTCCACGCCAAGCTTTTTGCCCGCCGCCGCAAGGGATTGCGTGATCGATCCCATACCGCCCATCACGTGCCCGTAAAAGCCTTGCAGTTCGTGCTCTCCGCCACTGAGCAGATGGAAGAGCAGTCCAATGGCTGTTCCTGGCTGGTACGGCCCGCCATGCTTTCCGTAAACGTTGTTCGCCAGGAACATCGTCTTTATTTTCTCGGACTCATAGTTGTGGTCGAGAAACTCGCCCAGGCTGCCGGTGAGGAACGACACAAGTTGCGAAATCTCAGCGCTGGAGATTCCGCGGAAGCGCTTGCCCACACGGAACAGGTCGGTCCACCCCCTCATCGTGGAGGTGTCGACTTCCGGTGGCGGCTCCATGAAAAATGGCTGCAAGTATCGGGCCAGCTTTTTAAGCTGATCATCGACTTGCACAAAGCGTGCTGCATCTTTTGCGGAAATCTTTGAAAATTCTTCTTGCGCTCTTTGGCGATCCACCCACCACGGAACAACATGGCCGTCGGGAAATGGCACCTGAATCGCTGGATCGCAGGGGATCATGCGCAAGCCGTGACTTGCTAAATCTAGCTCCGAGATCACTTCCGGCCGCAGCATGCTGGCAATGTAAGAAGTTGTCGATACGCGGCAACCCGGCGCGATTTCTTCGGTCACACAGCATCCGCCTACGATTTCCCGGCGCTCAAGTACGAGGGTCGTTAGTCCAGCTCGCGCCAGATACGCCGCCGCGGTCAGCCCGTTGTGACCCGCGCCGATCACGATGGCATCGTAGGTTGAATTCACTGGCATTTGTTCAATTGACTTAAAGTCACGAAGGTGTTCTTGAATCCAATAACAGTATCGTATACGCCAGTAAAAATGAAGTTGAAATCACTGTACGCGATCTGTATGCTTGCATGACTTATAGTCATTCTTTATGCCGGGAATCGCCAGCAATCGCGTCACACCGCCGCTCTACCAACGACAAGTCACGGCGCGTCCTCGCTCCGAAGCGAAACGCAGCCGGATCATTGAGGCCGCCACGCAACATTTTGCCGAGCACGGTTATCACGCGGCACGAGTCGGCGACATTGCCGTTACGCTTGGTATTGCCAAGGGGTCCATCTTTCAACACTTTGGCAGCAAAGACGGATTGTTCTTCGAGGTATACAAGCGAGCGGTCCGCTCGTTCGCCAAATATCTTGACGCGCCGGTGGAGGTTCGCGCCGCTGGTTTCTTTGAGGTGCTGCGCTACTGGCTCGTCAGTACCGAGCACCTGGTGCATGAGGACTGGATTCCTTATCGCATCTCGCTGTTGGGAAATTACGGCACCGACTTCGTGTTAAAGCGTGAGATCAACCGCTTCCTCATCAGTGAAGATCCGTACGGCACCGTGAGTTTTGTGCGCTTCGGGTTAGAGCGCGGCGAACTACGCAAGGACATGGACATTGAGATGATCGTTTCCATCATCGACTGGATGATGGAGCGTTTTCAGGATGCGCTGCTAACTGCGGAACTCGATCCCGGTTTATTCCGCCGTCAGGGAGAACTAGCGGAAAAAAAGGAAGGCAGAATCCAGCAGTTTCTTGACGTCTTGCAGCGGGCCATCGGTGACAGCGGCGATGCGGCGCCCGGCACACCGGTGCAAGCGCGCCGGAATCATCGCCGATAGCCCTGGAGCTTGTCCGATTTGCGGTAGCATCAGGTGTGGAATTTAGATCATCGATTCGAGATATAAATATGCAAACCACTATCGAACAGGTTCTCTCCATCTACAACGATCGCGCCCCATTGTCGGAAGCATCGACCATCCCGGCGCCTTGGTACGTCGATCCACGGATTGCCGAACTCGAGCGCCTCAAGGTTTTCAGCAAGACCTGGCAACTCGTGGCTCGCACCGATCAACTGCAAAAGCCCGGCGAGTTTGTGGCCACGCGTCTGGCGGGAGAACCGATCGTAGTGGTTCGAGGAACTGACGGAACGTTACGCGCCTTCTATAACGTGTGCCGCCATCACGCGGCAGCCGTGGTGACGCAGCCCTGCGGCCACGCGGAGATTTTGCAGTGTCCTTACCATGGTTGGAAGTATGGTCTCGATGGATCGCTCAAAGGCATGCCGGAGTTCGACGGCGTCCGGAACTTCGACCGCGCTGAAAATGGATTAGTCCCAATCCGCGTCGAGACCTGGGAATGCTTTGTCTTTGTGAATCTCGATCCACAAGCGTCGCCGCTCAAGCAATTTCTTGGCGGGCTGGTTAAACGGGTCGCGCCCCTTGACGTCAGCAAACTGCACTACTTCGACCGCAGGAGTTACGACATCCATTGCAACTGGAAGGTCTACGTCGATAACTACCTCGACGGCGGATACCACGTTCCCCACTTGCACAAGGGTCTGAGTTCCGTCCTCGACTATAAGCAGTACACCATCGAGAACGAAGATCGGTATTGTCTGCAGTCAAGCCCGATGGTCGCTTCTGACGAGGATGCCGCGACCGGCGCAACGCGCAAAGGCGACCGTGCGTGGTATTTCTGGCAATATCCCAATCTCATGATCAATTGCTATGAGGGGTACATGGACACGAACTATGTGATCCCGGTCGACGCCGACCACTGCACAGTGATCTTTGATTTCTATTTCAGCGATGTGAGCGATGCGCGTCGTGAATACAACACCGAATCCGTGAACGTCGGCAACCGCGTACAAGATGAAGATCTTGGCATCTGCGAAGATGTGCAACGAGGTCTGAAGTCACGGGCCTACGGTGCCGGCCGGCTCTCCGTCCGCCGCGAGGCGGGAGAACAACTCTTCCACCAATTGCTAGCCGCGGATTTGAAAGGAAATCCAGCACCGTTGGCTCCGAAGCTGACCAACCCGGTCGGCTCGCTGGTAGAGACGTAGCTGCTATCTCGTCCTCCCCGGGCCTGCCCTCGCAAATGCCAAGCTATTGATGATCGCGCGGAATGGTTTCCTGCCATGTCTTCGTTTTGACCATCTGCCCATCTTTCAGCAATTCTCGCGTGTATTTGTAGTAGAAGTTTTTCTGATCTGTCGATACCGAAAGATGTCCGCGCCAAACGAGGGTGCGCCCTTTCAGCGCAAAGACGCTCTCCGCTTCACCGCGAACTGAGCTGGTTTCGGGATGGGCGTCGTCACCGTCGTAAGTGAGACTCTCAAAATCATTTTGCGTGCCCCACGGATACTCGTATCCGTCCTTGCCTTTCCAGTGCACGGTCGTCTTCTGGCGCGCTTCATCGCGCTCTACGGTCCACTCGCCCGGCCAGGGAAATCCTTCGTTCTTAATGTCTGTTCGCTCTTCGGATGTTTGAGGCGGCGAGAACTCCGGCGCGGCTGTCCCGTGCGCCGGGACAACCGGCAGAACAATCCGTGATCCGTCGGTGCCACCGAGGTCGAGCGATGTCGTCATCGCGTAGGGCGTCGGAAGAATCATCGGCCAAAGCGAGTTTGAAATCGCTACTCGAATGCGGTGACCCTTCGGAAACAACCAAGAGGTCAGGTGCATTTCGATGTCGAGAGGATAAATCTTACCCGGCTCCAGATCGCGAGGATTCGTCATCGATTCGCGCTGAGCGCCATTCAATCCCGCTCCCGTAATCTGCGTTACCGTCCCGTCCGGTGCCACGTCGGACAGCCGCGCGAACCAGTTCGCCAATGGTGCGTTCGCGGAAGCACGAAGCAGCGCGTGGGGTCGCCCGAGAATCGCCTGTTCATTTTCGAGGGGTTCGGAATCGTAAACGAGACTGAATGCATCCACGGGCCGTGGATCACTTAACAGCTCTCCCCACCAGAAGCCAGCCTCCACTCCGACTGTCGGAACGTACTTTAGCTGATGTGTAACGTGACTCCCGGCGGTACGCTCCAAACTGTGATTTCCTTGGAGGAATAGCGTCGTGTTCGTTGCGTCTTTCGGCGGCCACACATCCTCCCGCCGCCATTCTCCCGGTACGCTTTGCAATGTTGGATCTGGCGGGTGCCAGTGTTGCATGTAAATCACCAGCCGCGGATCGTTCTGAACGCCAGTGTCGCGTCCCTTCAACCAGTAGTCGAACCAGCGCACCGCCTGATCGCGCCACTCTACTCTTGGCCCGAAGTCGGCATCATTCGGAAACGAATGGTTCCACGGCCCAACAATCGCCCTGATCGGCGCCTTCGACTTCATGAGCATGTCGGGGACATTATCGCGATATCCATCCTGCATACCGCCGATCAGAAAGGTCGGAATTGTAATCTCATTGAGTGGCCGAACCCGATCGCGCCAGAACGGGCCATCGTGCTGATGTCGCAAATACAGCAGCGACCAGGGCGGCGTCTCGAACCTCGGGCCCAGGATCTTTTCATCAAGCGAATAATCCGGCGCGCCTAACCACCCCTGAGCCATGTCCATATTCAGTTCGAATTCGTCGACATGCGCCATCCCGTCAACGTAGTGAACGTCATCGTGAAACAACTCAGCAGTCGCGTGCGCCGCCAGGATCGCCTTCAATGCCGGAGGATGCCGCATCGCCATTTGCATCGCGGTGAATCCGCCCCATGAAATGCCAAACATCCCGACATTGCCGTTGCACCAAGGTTGGCGCGCGAGCCACGCAATCACCTGTTCGCCATCAACCTGCTCCTGCTCGGAATATTCGCGCTCGGGCGGAACGCCTTCACTCGCGCCAAAGCCGCGAATATCAACTCGTACGCCCACATACCCACGCCGCGCGAAGTAAGCATGCTTGGGATAGTCGCCTGCCGCCGTGCCATCGTCTTTGCGGTAGGGTAGGTACTCCAGCAGGGCAGGGAACTTCTCGTCGACTTTTGCGCCGTCCGGCATATAGAGAGTCGCAGCCAAGCGCACGCCGTCTTTCATGGGGATCCACGCCTGCTCCATCCGTACTCCGTAAGCGGCGGGCGACGGCGGTTCAACTGCAAAAGCATGTGTAGGGAAAATAAAAGCGAGGCAGAGGATCCATGCTGTGTTCGTCAAAAGCGGTCTCCATGGGCCGGGTGCCCCATTTCTCGCGGTTTTTGCGAGAAGTGGGTGAGTCGTTGAGAGCTGACCTGAGGTCAATCCTGCGCGTCCTGCTCGCGACGCATGGCGCGCAAATCGATCCCCAGTTGCTCCGCCTTCTTATACAGGTGACTGCGCTCCAGTCCAAGACTTTTCGCCGCCATGCTCATGTTCTGGTGGCTGCGCTTCAGTTCCGCAAGAATCACTTCGCGCTCAAACGACTGCACGCGGTCCGCGAGTGGGCCGGATCCAATCGCCGCGGGCCCTGAAACTCCTGCTGGAGAACTCTTCGGTAGCGCCATCTGCACAACGGTCAGATCCACCTGACCTTCAGGCGCAAGCAACATCAGGCGCTCGACCATATTTCGCAACTCGCGGACATTCCCCGGCCATGCGTATGACTGCAGCGCCTCCATCGCGTCTGCGGTGAAGGGAACAGGTTTCCATCCATTCTGCGCGCACACATGCGCCGCAAAATGCTCGACCAGCGCCGGAATATCATCGCGGCGTTCGCGCAGGGGAGGAAGCACCAGCGGAAAAACGTGGATGCGGTGAAACAAATCCTGCCGGAACTTTTCCTCGCGCACCCGCGCCTCTAAATCACGGTGCGTCGCAACTAAAACACGAACATTCACGGTAACCGGTTTGTCGCCGCCAATCCTCTCGACTTCGCCTTCTTCCAGCACACGCAGCAACTTAGCTTGCATATTCAATGGCATGTCGCCGATTTCATCGAGAAAGATCGTTCCCTGGTCGGCTTGCTCAAATTTGCCGATGTGCCGTCCCGATGCACCCGTGAACGATCCCTTCTCATGGCCGAAGAGTTCCGACTCAATCAACTCGGCCGGTACCGCCGCGCAATTCAATGTGACAAAAGGACCGCCGGCGCGCGGGCTGCGCTCATGGATCGTTCGCGCGACCAACTCTTTTCCCGTGCCGGTTTCGCCGAAGATACACACTCGCGACTCGCTGGCCGCCACGCGTTCCAGTTGTGCCATGATCCGGCGCATGGCTTCTCCCTTCCACACGATCTCGTGCTTGCCCAGGCGCTGGCGGAGTTCGCGGTTCTCACTCTCCAGTCGCTGCAACTTGAGCGCATTGTCGACGGTTAGCATCAATTTATCGCTGGAGATGGGCTTCTCCAGAAAATCGAGCGCACCTAACCGCGTCGCCCGCACCGCCATTTCAATGTGCGCCTGCCCTGACATCATGACCACCGGAGCCGTCACGCCCTGCTGCTTCAGTTCCTCAAGCAGTTTCAGGCCATCTTTTCCGGGCATGACTACATCGGAAAGGATCAAATCGAAGTGTTGCGCTTTTGCCAATTCGAGCGCCTTGGCCGCGTTGTCGCACACTGTGGCTTCATGTCCCGCCAAACGAAATGCACGCGACAGCGAGGCCAGGGTGTTCGCCTCGTCATCGACGATCAAGAGATGTGCTTTGAGTGGCAACCGTCCTCCTCACGATTCATCCGGAAAACTTTCCTGTGCTCTAACTGATGTTTCTTGCGGCCGGAACTTCCTGGAGCGCCCCAAGATTATCCGGCAGCTCGATCACAAATGTTGTTCCCCGCCCGGGCTCGCTTTGCACAGTCACTCTTCCACCGTGATCGCTTACCACCGACTGCACAATCGCCAGGCCCAGCCCGGTTCCGTGCCGCTTGCTGGTGTAATAGGGAGTAAAAATGCGCTCGCATTCTTCGGGCGTCATCCCCGAACCAGTGTCAGCAACTTCGAGGATCACTCTTCCATCGTCTCGCCGGGATCGAACGACAAGCCTGCCTCCATCCGGCATCGCGTCCATCGCATTCAGCACGAGGTTTGACAGCGCGCGATGCAAAAGTTCAGAGTCGACTGCAATCGTCCCGACCCGATCATCCAATTCCAGCATGATTGCAATCGGTGCGCGTCCCGGAGCCTGCAACTGTGCCTCGAAGAGTTTCACGACTCCCCGCAGAATTTCGTTCACCGAAGCCGGTTGCAGTTGTGGACGTGGCATCTTCGAGAACTCGCTGAAGCGACCGATAATCGTCTTCAGGTTCGAGATCTCGGTCAGCAACGTCCTCGTACTCTCGTGAAACACTTCGTCGAACTGTTCGGGGCTTTGCGTTCGAGCGCGCATCAGGTTTTCAACGGTGAGTTGAAGCGGGAACAGTGGATTCTTCAACTCGTGCGCCAGTCGCCGTGCCAGTTCGCGCCATGCTGCGACGCGCTCGGTTTGCACGAGCCGTTCTTTTTGCGCCAGCAGTTCCGTGGTCATTCGATTGAAGGAGTCAGCCAGTTGACCTACCTCATCGCTCCCGGTCACATCTACCCGCGTATCCCAATTTCCCGCAGCCACTTCCTGCGCGGCGCGCGCCAGTTCTACTACCGGACGCGTCATCCTGGCCGCCGCCCAACTACTCAGCAGAATTGCCAGGATCACGCCACCGCCGCCCGCTAACAAGGCCGACGCACGAATGCGACGCTTCAGGTCGACGTACGACCGCCGCGAATTTCCCACCAGCAGAATCCCCATCAACGGGCGATCCTTGCCGGCCCCACGCAGCGGGATCGCATGGAACACCTCCTCATCCGCCTGATCCTCAGACCACTTCACGATTCCGGTTGTTTCCTGGTTGTACTGCCGCACCGTTTCGACAAGGGGGGCGAACTTGTCGGCTGGACGTTTTGCGTCCGTGCCATTTCCCGGGACCGACGGATCGAGGAGCGAATCCGGAGAAAAATGCTCACTGCGATTCTGGTAAAGCAAAACTCGCATGTCCGCGGGCAAGTCCAATGCAGAAAGGAAATTCTTATCTAGCCTGCGGCCGCCCACCACGTAAACAGGATGCTCGCTGACGCGCGTGACCCGCACCGCAAACAGTCCCAACGCGGTAGAATCCTGCAACTCCTCGCGCTTCAGAAATGCGCTCTCTCCGCTGACCGCATTCAGGTTCTCAAAGCTGGCGTCGGGATAACCAAATTTTGCCGGCCACTGCGCCGACGAAATGATGGTTCCGCGCCCATCAAGGAATTCCAGAAAGTCGAGTTGGTACCCTTCCGCCATTTGCCGAGCCAAATCAAAATATTCGGCGGAATCCGAAGATGTGCCATTCAGTGCAGTGGCCATCCGGCTCACGGGGTTGGAAGTCGCAATTGCCTGCACCCGGCGCGCCACTTCGTCTCCCCGGCGGCTAAACTCGCGCTGAAACTGGGTGACCAGTGCCGTCGTCCGCTGATCCTCGGATTTCTCAAATGCGTTGCGCGTTACGCCCAGCACCAGCAACGCCACTGTTGCCACCGACAGGAATACTGTCAGCGCAAATACCGTCAGAAGTTTGCGGCGAAAGGTCATGCTTTACCGCTCACGATGTGCCGCTCCCATCCAGGCATCAGCCAAGTTCCAGACTCCGTCCGCACGCACCGTCCAATTGTTCAGCGCACTCGAGGCCGCATAGGAAGCGGGCAAATGAAAAAGGGGCACCAGGCGCTGCGAGGTGAGCAGCGCGCGCTCTGATGCATACAAATCCTCCGCCGAACCGCCATCCCTTGCGAGAGAAGCCCCTTCAATCATAGACACTTGCTGCAGCGCAATCCACGGATCGGGTGATGCCAGTGCGATTCGAACCACCTTCAGGTCCGCAACCGCGGACACTGTTGGCTGCAGGGACAATCCAGCATCTTTGGCGTTGAGCGCGATGCGTTCCGCCAACAACCTCGCGACGACATCATCGGTGTCGTATGCCACGCTCCAAGACGGGATTTTGTTTACTTGTTCACGCGCTTGCCGCGCCTGCATTAAATCCGCATCACTGGGAAATACGAATCCATATCCGCTCATCCAGTTGGGGAGAATGCTGGCCGTTGGCTCACCAGCCCCTTGTAGCAGCACGCTGCGAATGGAACCCCGTTCAATACTCAAGGCCAATGCCTCGCGCAGCAGTTTCTCTTCTGGAGATGCAGTATCGCGAGGGAAAAGTAAAGCGACCAATTCGATCGGTTTCGAACTCGCCAGCTGATACCCTTCCTGCGAGATGTGGCGCGATTGCTCGGCGGCTACCTCTACAAAGTCCGCCTTGCCGAGTTCCATAGCAGTCATCTGCTCGTGAAAGCTCCGGCCCATGTCGACTTCAATGGCGTCGAGGAACGGCCTTCCGCGCCAGCAGTCTTCGTTCGCTGCCACAGCTAGAGATCTTCCAGGTTGCCAGTCGACAATGTGAAACGGCCCCGTGCCGCTTGGCACGCCATCAGAATTTCTCTTCACAATGGCATTTCTCGGCGATGCCAGGTGCGTCAGGAGTTCCCGATCCGCCGTGTCTCGGGTGATGATGATCAAATCACCCTCCGCACTGACCTTCCACGTTGGATTGGCCGTGCGCAATGATGCGGCGGCAACCTCGGCGCTCAGCAGCGTCCCATCGTGAAACTTTACTCCGTGTCGAATGCGCAACTGCCAACGCTGATTGTCCGGCGATGCTTGCCATGTCGTGGCCAGCGCAGGCTGGATTTGCAGGCTTTCATCGACATTCACCAGCGTCTCGAATATCAGCATGTCCAGGCTGCGTCGCGAGAAGGAGTCACTCTGTGAGCCGTCTGCAGGACTATTGTCTTTAGGATCCAGCGACGTCAGCGCGGCGCGCATGGCAATGTGCAGGGTCCCGCCGTATTGCGGACGCGTCTCGGCCGTTGCGGCCAATGTTCCGATGATCACACTACTGAGTACAACTGATCGCCAACCGAAACGCCTCATAACTTCCTGTCTCTCGGTTTTTTGCAACCACAATGGCCGTGTCGCCCTTTGCTTCCGTCCACAGTGCTGTAATCGCGCCAGTAAAGTCGATTGCTCCGGTTACTGCAATCGGATCTCGATCCGGAAACTCGTACGCCCGCACCCAGTCACCGCCTCCGTCATCCGGACTTGTAGCCAATGCCTGCCAACCGGCGCCACATGACGTCTTGACGTTCGTTAGATCGCTTCCCCAATTGAGTTTGGTGGTCTGGTCGCTGACGCTGTCAACCGCATGCACATGACCATCAGTGCCAGCAAACAACCAGAGCAGATAATTTTCACGGGGTAAGAAAGCAGCTGAATAAAACTTGGAAACGTTTGCAAATTTGCCGACCCCGGGAGTTAGAACTCCAGTAAAAAAGTTTCTGGTCGGAGCAAAGAATGCGCCTACGGGTGGAATCGTCACAGATGCAGAAGTTGCACTCGGGAATACTACAACAGCCCCACCCATTCCTGCCGGTACGAGTGGCCATGGATCATTGTTATCTCGGCAATTGATAGAAAGCGATTCTCCCGCCGTACTGCGACAAGTAACGCCGGGGAGATAAACATCGAAACCATGATCCTTCGCAGGCACCAGCCTGCCGCGCAAATCCCGCGGCCAAGGCCGTGAATGTACGATGCCTATCGCCTGTTCCAGAAACCACCGTCCCGCTTGCAATCGGTAGAGCGAAACTTTGTCCGCGCCCAGCACGGCGATCCGCGTGGGTGTGGCGCCCTCCTCCAGCACTGCCACGTCGAGAATCGGATCACTCTGTGCCCACAGTGAAACCTTGCGCAAAAGCAACGGCACGGACTCATGCGTCGGAACGGCTGCGCTTTCAGTCCGCGGTACCGCCACCATCGCGACCGCAAGCTCCTGTGTCCCCTGCCGTATCCTGGCGACCCAAACATACGACGCAACGTTCTCCGACAGAGTAATTGCAACCGAAGCGGCCGCTTGGTCGTTCTTTACGAATCGCACGCCGAGCACCAACAGGGCACTCCGCAAGCCGTTTTGAACGATCTCGCTGTCCCGTCGGCCAAGCGACGATCGGTTCTCCACCGCCACCGCCAGCGAAACGGGTCCAGTCACTGCCAAAATCTTGCGCGCCAGTTGTTGTTCAGGTCCGCTCCAGTCTGCGCCGTGTGCCGCGACAACCAGTCCGAGCACGGCGCAAGCCAATTGCGTTGCAAAGCTATGGCACGGCCTGAAGCGTAAGGTGCAACTCAAAGGGTTCGAGATATCGTTCGGGATGGCCAGATTATAAACCGCTGCGCGCATCAACCGCCTCTTTGCCTCTGTACTGTTTGGACACCGCTAAAGCGCTACCGTACGCGGATCAGGCTTTCTGCGCTCCAACGGTGCTCTCCGGTTTCGTGTTTGCGGTCTGCCGCGCAAAGAACAGACGGAAGACTTGTCCAAAGATCAACTCCTCCGCCAGCAACGCGACCGCGAGTGAGAAGATCATTCCTGCCACCACTGCCATGAATGTGATTGCCATCTGCATAGAACCTCCTCAGAGTTCAACTTTGGTTTCACGTCTCGTTCAACGCTTCATTGCCCGCTGCCCTGTCCCGCAACTTGTGCTGTGGCCAGCGTGTTTTCGTCCGCGTCGCTTCCGAACACTTGTGCAACTCGCGCATCGCGATCGCCGCGAATTTCGACCGAGTCGCCTACACGCAGCATGGTGAATAGCTTTTCCACATCGCGATTTCGCAACCGGATACAGCCGTGTGAAGCCGCATGCCCCACGGACCCTGGCACATTCGTTCCGTGTATGCCGTAGCCTTTTTCACTCAGTCCCACCCACCGCGTTCCCAGCGGATTGTTCTTGCCACTCGGGATGACCAAGCCGGGGCGGTAGTACGTCGGATTGGGAACTCGGCTGACGATCTGGAATACACCGGTGGGACTTGGACTTTTCGTGGCGCCAACCGCAACTGGAAATGTCGCGACAACTTCGTCGCCATCGATCACCGCGAGCTTGCGGTCGGCGATACTTACCAGCACGATCCGGCGGCGTCGATCAGCCAAAGTGGCCGTATTAGTCTGTGCGGCCATTGGAATTGCCAGGCCAGCAACGACCAACGTCAGGATGAAAAGTTGATTTCTTCTGGAGTTAGCCCGATATCCCAACGCCATTGCAGATTCCCCTTTGAAATACGCCGTTCATGAGTGGAATGGCAGGGCGGTTTCCAAAGTGTATGTGATTGAAAATACGGGGATTAATTTGTACACATGGGCGAATCTAAGTGGTCTTGCAGCCACGCTGTGTCGATTCGGACACGCTGGACAGGCCGTGGCGAAAGATAAGAAGAACCGGAGAACCTGAGATAGTTGAGAAGTGGGGAAGTGGGGAAGTGTGGAAGGATCAATTTCTTGAGCCTTCAAGCGCCCGGCCTCTGCCGTCTGGGGTAACGGCTTGTGGGGTTCTGTGGGTGAGGCCGGGCGATCTTTTTAACTAGAAGGCCTAGTTCAATTGTGCCTATTTAAGCCCTATCGCCTACCTATTTCTGTGACCCCGGTCACGCTTGCGTGTGATTGCCCCCATCCCGTCCCACAAAGTCGCTCATGCCCAGGAACAGCTTTCCCGATCCTTGCCAGCGCACAGCCGCGTGTGACCAAAATCACCGCCCTTTCGTCGTCCTCTTCTTACACTCGTTCTTGAGCGAGCCGAAGTTGCTCATTTCATTCTGGAGATCGATTCATTATGGCCTACGTAATTACTGATTCCTGCATTAAGGACTCCCTCTGCGTCGAGGTCTGCCCCACCGACTGCATCCATCCCAAGCAGGACGAGCCCGGCTTCGAAGCCGCGACTCAGATGTATGTAGATCCTGAGGGCTGCATCGATTGCGGCGCATGTGTTCCGGCGTGCACTTCCGACTCGATCCATGCTCTCGAAGACTTGCCCGAGGATAAGAAGGAATTCATCGAGAAGAACGCGGATTTTTACAAGCATTGATCTCCATGAAATGACGGCCCTTCGGCTTCACAATTGTCGGGCGTTGGATGTTCGGTGAACCTGCCCTCTCCAATGCCCGATGGTTGTTATCGCCCGACCGACCATTGCTCTCGTTGACTTCCCGTACCTGCCCCCAGTATCGTTGCGGGCAATATGAACGTTGTCAAAGCCACCCGCCTCTTTGAAGAATGGCTGGGGCACCGCACCGATCTCATTCAGAAAGATCTCCACCTTAAACACACCAACATGAAGGCGGCCGTCTTCCCCTTCCTGCGAGCAACTTTTTATCGCTGGGCACAGATCTGGCCCGAGGTGTGTTCCGAGCTTGCCAATGGCCCTCAGGTTCTGGCGGTTGGCGATCTGCACGTGGAAAATTTTGGTACCTGGCGTGATGCCGAGGGCCGGCTGATTTGGGGTGTGAATGATTTCGATGAAGCTCATCCCATGGCTTATGCCAACGATCTGGTCCGCCTTGCAGTGAGCGCTCATCTTGCTTCAGAGGCGGGAAGTTTGCCGCTGAAGCAGCGCGACATCTGCGATTCCATTCTGGAGGGCTATCGCGAAGGATTGCGTACCGGTGGGCTGCCCTTCGTCCTGGGCGAGCAAAACGAATGGCTGCGCCAGATCGCCGAGAGCAAGCTGCGCGACCCAGTTCTTTTCTGGGCCAAGATGGACGCACTGCCCACGGTCAAAGAAACTCCGCCAATCAGCGCGATCGATGCCATCGAACACCTCCTACCCTCTCGCGAGCTGCCGTACAGGTTGGCGCGTCGGGTGGCTGGGCTGGGCAGCTTGGGTCATGCACGTTACGTCGCTATTGCCGATTGGCACGGCGGAAGAATCGCCCGTGAGGCTAAGGCCGTGGTCTCCTCCGCTTGCGACTGGATCAAGGGTCGGCATGGCTCTTCGGAGATTCTCTACCAGACTCTCCTCAGTTGCTCGGTTCGGTGTTCCGATCCGTTTGTTCAGCTGCGGGGTCGCTGGATTGTTCGCAGGCTGAGTCCCCACTGCTCACGCATCGAACTCGCCGCCCTTCGGGCCCCCGGCAAAGAATTGCGTTTGCTGCACTCCATGGGATGGGAAACTGCCAACATTCACCTGGGTACGAAAACCGCGCGCAAATCCATCCTCGCGCATATGAAAAAGCAGAAAGGGAAGTGGTTGCACCGCGCCACCGAGGAGATGTTAAAGGTAGTTCGCGAGGACTGGAAGACCTGGCGTAGACACGGCTACGCCTAAGTACGCTACGCCACGCCGCTGTGCGCTGTACCCGCCGCCGCTGCGCTCGCCGCCGGCCGGGTCAACGGGGCTAAGGTGACTCCTCGATTCCGGTCGTACACCAGCGTCCATACTTTGGCGCAGTCATCACACAGCCAGTAGTGTTCGACACATCGTTGCTGCTGCCGTGCACGGACAAACGGTGGTACCGCCGTTTCCCCCGATTTAGTGAGCCGGTCGGTTTCCACCAGAAACAGTTTGCCATCCCGGAGTCTGAGGAATGGCTTGCTACATTGGGAATTCGCGCATCGGCTCAACATATTCCACTACTTTCTGCTCGGATGAAAAAATATAAGCGAGCAAGAGCATTCCAAGAGACCAGCATTTCGGTTGCCACAGGGTTTCCCCCATGAAGTGATAAGGCATAAGCCCATCTGATTCATGCCATCCCTCAAATTTGCCGTCTAATCGGCAGTCGTCGCCGATTTCTCGTCGCCCTGTTCTTGCACGCGCTCTCGCGCTGCGGCTACCATCAATCCTATGCCCAAGGTCTTGCTCTGTCCGCCGGATTATTTCGATGTCGTCGATCAGAAAAACCCGTATATGTCGAGAGAATGCGCAGTGGACCGGGGGAAAGCACGCAGGCAATGGGACGTCCTCTGTAGTGTTTTGCAGCAGTGCGGATGCGAGATCGAAACCATCGCCCCCGTGGAAGGTTTTGAAGACATGGTTTTCGCCGCCAATCAGGTTTTTGTCGGCGCAAAAGATGGGTTCGGAAAATTTGTGGTACCCAGCCGTATGGTTTATGCCTCCCGTCATCGCGAGGTGCCCTTTTTTGCCGATTGGTTCCGCGCGCGTGACTATCGCATCATCGAACTCGATTACGGCACTGACTATCTTGAAGGACACGGAGACTTGCTCTGGCATCCCGATGGTTCCCGCATCTACGCGGGATACGGTTTTCGTAGCACCAAAGGTGGGATCGAGAAATTTACTGTCGCAATGTCCGAAATGGGAATTCCTGTCGTGCCCCTCGAGTTAGTCGATCCCTACTGCTACCATCTCGATACCTGCCTCTGCCCCCTTAACAATGAGGCTGCCCTGATCTTTCCGGGTGCCTATTCTGCAGAAGCTCTTGCCTCGTTGCATAAAAATTGGCCACGCGTTCACCTGCTCACCGCCGACGAGGCTCATCGCTTTATGGGAAACGGGATCGTTATCAACGGAACCTACATCGTTCCCCACATGACTCCTCAGTTGGACGCCATTCTTCGTCATGAGGGACTAACTCCGGTTGTCGTCGATACTTCAGAGTTTGAAAAGGCGGGCGGGAGTTGTTTCTGTATGAAGACCTTCCTTCCCTGATGCAAAGCGCAAACCGCGGCCCATGGACGAGAAAGCCAAACAGGACGGCCAATTGATTCGAGTCGCGCGCTTCCCCGGACTGCGTGTGCTCGCATGGTCCGGAGATCAGCTCTATGCCTCACGAGGCTACCAATTGCTTCGGGCCACCATTCAAAATCCGACTGACGATCTGTCGTGGCAGCCGGTGGCCGTATTTCATGCCCACTGGCGCCGCCGGATTTCAGCTTCCAATAATCTGACCGCCCGTTTGTTGCGCGATGGCTTCCACGCTCTCGCAATTCTTCCGTCTGGCGCGTTAGTAGCCGCCGTGCCGAAAGCGATTGTCGCGCTTCGTCCCGGTGACACCGAGTTTCGGAAGACTCATGCTATTCTTCGCGGAACTCGCCCGCTACACATCACCGCCGTGCCGAGTGGGACCATTTTCTGGGGAGAGTACTTCGACAATCCCGCTCGCGAGGAAGTTCACATCTACGCCTCCACCGACTCCGGCGCGACCTGGAGCGTCGCCTACACCTTCCCCCAGGGCGCCATCCGACACGTCCACAACATCGTTCACGATCCCTGGCAGGAGTGCCTCTGGGTGCTGACCGGAGACTATGGCGACGAGTGTCGCATCGTGCGCGCCGCCTGCGACTTCAGTCGAGTTGAAGCCGCGTTGCAAGGCAAGCAGCAGGCCCGCGCCGTCGCAGCCGTTCCCACTGACGATGGACTCTTCTTCTCCACGGACACCCCGCTCGAATCCAATTTCATCTACCGACTCGACCGCCACCAGGAGTTGCTGCAAGTTGCTTCCATCAGCACTTCTTCGATTTATGGATGCCGCGTCGGCAGCCGCTTATTTTTTTCCACGATGGTGGAGCCGAGCGAGGTCAATCGCGAGCGCCACGTTCGCGTCTATGGCTGCGGCACCCACGGACGTCAAGAATGGCACTCACAGGTGTCATGGAAAAAAGATTCCTGGCCCATGGGATTGTTCCAATACGGCAACGCCTTCCTACCGGATGGCGACAATGCAACGTCATTCCTGGCTCTGACCACCATCGCCGTTCGATCCGACGACCTGACGACATCAATCTACGCAGTAGGTCCGTAACGGAACTCATGCGGGGGACAGCGATACTCGTGTGGGGACAGCCGCCATCGGGCGTCCATCGAGCGCAGTTCGACCTGGCCCTCAAGCAGTGCCGTAAGATGGACATCGAAAGAATCCCTTGCCTAGCCTGAACTACTACCGCCGCATCTTCAGCGCCTACCTCCTCGGCGGCAAAAGCCACCTCACCTTCTGGCACGAAACTCCCGCGGAGAATCTCAATGCCTCCACCCGCGACCTCGGCGAATATTACATGCTCTTCTCCGAGAAAGCTGACTACAAGGGCGTCTACGACTCGAACGGCGTTCCGCAACTTGACTATCACGGCAAGATTGGCCGCCAATACAACCCCATCGCAGTCGCGCAATACGCCCTGGGAAATTACAATCTCTTTCGCCGCACTACAGATCCCGAACGCCAGCGCAAATTCTTTCTCGCCGCAGACTGGCTGCTCGCGCACCTCGAGCAAAATGCACACGGTCTTTCCGTCTGGAACCACCACTTCAATTGGGAATATCGCGACACTCTCCGCGCCCCCTGGTACTCAGCGCTCGCGCAAGGGCAGGGAATCTCGGTTCTGGTTCGCGCCCACAAAGAATCGCGCAAAGAGAAATATCTCGATGCCGCCAAACGAGCCCTCGCGTCCTTCTACTACGACGTGCAAGAGGGAGGCGTCGCCTTCACCGATGAATCCGGCGACCTTTGGTTCGAGGAATACATCGTCACCCCGCCCACGCACATCCTGAATGGATTCATCTGGGCGTCCTGGGGCATCTACGACTACTTCCTCGCTACCCAGCACCCCTCGGCGCAGGATCTCTTTTCGCGCGCAGTTCGCACCATGCTGCACAATCTCGATCGCTACGACTTGGGATTCTGGTCGCTCTACGAGCAGTCCGGCACGCGCCTCCCCATGGTCGCCAGCCCCTTTTATCACCGGCTCCACATTGTGCAGTTGCGCATCATGCATCGCCTGACGGGGGAACAGAAATTTGCGCAAGTGGCCGACCGTTGGGAGAACTACACCCGCAGTCGCACCAACCGCGCCCGTGCGTTGTGCTACAAGAGCGCCTTCAAGCTCTCGCATTACTAGGACTCGTACGGCGATCTCGCAGGCGTCCCGCGGTCGCAATCGCGCGGACTCGACCACAACGTCGTAGTACTTCGGTTTTGCCCTTCCGCGGAAACTTCCCCCGATCAGCCGCCGGGCAGTGTCTAATCTTTCCATGCCGGAAAGCGTGCAGGTGAAGCCGAGCGGGAGGGCCTTGATCCTTCCTCTGGCCTCGGCCGTGGCGATCGCATGGTTGGTGATAAGCTTCGCGCAAATTGGACGCGAACTTCTGACCCTTATCACTTACGATTGGGTCTGCGTACTCGTGAGCCCGCTCGTGCTATTCGCCGGTGCCCTCCTGCTGCGTTCGCGTCCTCGCCTCGGTTACATCATTGCCGCCTTTGGGGCTGTCTTACCGTTCCCCTGGTTTTCCATTACTGAAACGCGCACCTTCGGAAATTCATGGACCGCCCTCAACGCCGCTTGGAGAGATCCATACGGGTCTCACTACCTGCACTACTACCAACTCAGGATTATCACCGTCGCGCTGCTGATGATGACGTTGATCTCGGGCATGACGCGATTGCTTCCCCCCAGCTGGAAACTTCGAAACCGTCCCGTCAACCAGCGAACCTGGCCCGCCGTTGCTCTCTCTTTGATATTCGTTGGCTTCTGGTTCGCAGCGTTTGTCTTTCCCTATCGCGAACCTATGATCGTTGATGCCTTGCAGCCTGAACTCACAATCCTGAATGTTCGGAAAGATGGGATTACTTTTCACGAATGCCGGGTCAGCGTCTATCGCAACCGGTACTACGTGGCAAAAAACGATCGGAAGCTCTTCCGTTACAGTTTTCCAGAGACCGTTCACGAAGGGCTCTTAACCGACGATCTTCGCTCCCAGCTCAAAGCCGTGCAGGCTCTGCCCGAACTCAAGAAGACGCAACTTATATCGCCGGCGGCCCTTCGCGCCCGTCACGGGGAGGGCTGGTACACCGAGATGGGAAGCTACGCCATTACGGCCTTCACCACCGAGAACGCTGCCAATCCCCCTCGGGACTTGGTTGCCTTTTTTAATGAGCTGGAAGCTGCAGCCCCAACCGGTACCGACTCGAGTTACGTTTTACGGGATGTGTGCCTCGGCTTCTGTTACGACCCGAAGGCCGGCCTCGGCTACCGGGCCGAAAATCAGCGCTGCGGCCGTGGACCCGACGGCAAAGAATTCTGCTATTGATCTCTTCAGACTCGCCCAATCCTTAGCAAAGTGACCTTCGTACCCTGCCCGGAACTTCTCACGCAACGTTATGCTGGAGACTCGGACAAGTGTCTTTTGCATTCGATGAGCACAAACCTCACTCTTTCCTTCTGCAATCATGCCAGCAGCCATCCGGAGCGCCTGGCTTTGTCCGTCAGCCAGCGCGATTTCAGCTACGGGGAACTGGCGGAGATTGTAGAAAGAATCGCTGCCTGGCTGCAGTCACGCCCGGCGACCGACGTGAAACTTGTCGGCATTCTCGCCTCGCGCAGCTTGGCCGCCTATGCCGGACTCCTGGGTACTTGTTGGGCAGGCGCGGCCTATGTCCCGTTGAACCCTGAGTGGCCGGAACAAAGGCTGCTCTCCATTTTGCGCACTACCGAACTCGATGCGTTAGTAGTGGACGATCGCGGCTTGAAACTTCTTTCCTCTCAGGTCTTGCAGGCGGGCCCGAAGCACATCCTGGCCCCTGGTCTAGCCGAGTCATTCGATCTTGATGATCCCTCGTGCAACGCGCGCGTTGCTGGACTGGATGCCTTGCCGACGCCTGATTCCGCTCATCTCCCCAAGGTGATGGGTAAGGATGATCTCGCATACATCATGTTCACCTCCGGGACGACGGGATCGCCCAAGGGCGTGATGGTCTCCACCGGAAATGTTGCCTCGTTCCTTTCCGCCATGCGTGAACTGTACCCCTTCAGCGCCGAGGACCGCATTTCGCAGCGGCATGAGCTCTCTTTTGATTTCTCAGTCTTGGATCTTTTCATTACATGGTCGTCGGGGGCCTCTCTGCATGTACTTCCAGCCAGCCAATTGATGGGTCCCTCTCGTTTCATCCGAGAGAAGCTACTCACGGTGTGGTTCTCCGTGCCGTCGGTAGTTGCCTTCATGAGAGAAATGAAGATGCTCACGACCGGGGCTTTTCCGTCGCTCCGCTATTCTGCCTTTTGCGGCGAGCCGCTGCCTGCCGCTTCCGTTGTGGCGTGGCAAGAAGCTTGTCATAACAGCGTCATCGACAATATCTACGGACCCACAGAAGCAACTGTAGCTTGTCTGAGTCAACGCTGCTTCGAACCTTTCGTTGTCAGCAAAGGGCGCGGAACGATTGCGATCGGGAAACCATTCAGGAGGATGCAGGCTGCGATTGTAGGTGAATCCCTTGGTTTTCTTTCGCCCGGCGACAAGGGGGAACTCGCTCTTTCCGGCAATCAGGTCGCGAAGGGATATTTCAACGATTCCCAAAAGACAGCGGAGCGGTTTCCATCTATTGATGGCACGGTGTGGTACTTGACAGGCGATTTGGCGTATCTCGATTCCGATGGAACGTTCCACCACTTGGGGCGCACAGACAATCAAGTTAAGGTATCGGGTTATCGGGTCGAACTTGACGACATTGAGGCGCATCTGCGCGAAGTGTGTGGCGTGGATTCGGTAGCGGCGGTCCCGTGGCCGATTACGAATGGTTCGGCCGGGGGCATCGTGGTCTTCGTGGCTGGTGGCGCTCTGACTTCTGCTGATATCCGCGAGAAAATGCAGAGTCGCGTGCCCAAATATATGGTTCCCTCCGAGGTACGCTTCCTTCCGCGGTTGCCCCTGAGTATGAACGGCAAGACCGATCGCAAGAGTCTCACCGCAATGCTCGCGCAGGATTCTGTATGAGCGCCGCCGGTACTCAAGTCGCCGTACCTGCCCCGCGCCCGTTCAGCTTTCTGCGCGGCTTTCGAATCATCCCGCGTCTTGAAACCTTCCCGACCGTCGTGACCTTCGCGCGAACAGCCGTCGGCAAAGTCACAATTCTCGCTCTTTTCGGACTTGGTCTTTACTACGCGACCTGGCTACACTACATTCACAATCCCCGCTGGCTTGTTCAAATCTGTTTCCTTGTCGCGGTGACGGCGCTTCCGAGGCATCGTCGGATTGTTCTCGCCCTCGGCACCTTCGGCTGGGCCTTCGGCATTTGGTGGCAATGGGCCGAGCGGCCGCAAATTGTTCAGGCCGCCGTCTCCGTCGTCTGCGCTGCGCTCATATTTCTTTCGGCAATCCGTTTCCGCAACACCTGGTTCGGACGCAGGCCTGTTGCAACCCTGCTCACCGGATTCGCACTCACGGTCTTCGTCGCCAGTTACCTGCCGCGCGGCGGATCTCTTCGTACTATGGCCTTCGATTTCCTGCCCGTAGCGGCGGCGTATCTCTGGTTTCTCGCCTACTCGCTGATGGACATCACTGCGAAGCACCGCGACTCGGTCGCTTCGCAGGTCGGGGCGTATCAGCCCGTTTGGGGATCCACGGCCACGCCCTTTCCCAAGGGATCGGCCTACCTCCGCCGAATTGAGGCGAAGAATCCAGAACAGCTTGCCGTAGCCCAACTCAAAGGCCTCAAGCTTCTGGCCTGGTCTCTGGTGTTGGATCTTTTTCTCACCTATGCGTATACGCCCTTTGTTCACGGATACATGGGCATTCCCTTTTACGAGTTCGTGTTTCACCTCAGCCTGGTGCGAGCTCCGTTCCACTGGTACATCGGTTGGGCGAGTCTGATTTCGGAGTTCCTCGAGAGAATGATCGAGTTCTCGATCTTCGGACACCGCATCATCGCAGTGTGCCGCATGGCCGGATTTCTCGCCCTCAGAAACACGTGGCGTCCGCTGGCATCGCGGTCTATCGCGGAGTTCTGGAACCGCTACTACTATTACTTTAAGGAACTGCTGGTCGATTGCTTTTTCTATCCAGCCTTCATGCGATATTTCAAGCGCTGGGGACGCTGGCGTTTATTCGCCTCGACGGTTGCCGCCGCCGGCTTCGGAAATGCTTTCTTCCACTTCTTCCGCGACCTGAACTACGTTGACGATCTTGGCTTTTGGGGCGCGCTGGTGGGCTTTCAATCCTACATTTTTTATACGATCGTCTTGTCCGTCGGAATCGGCATCTCGCAGATGCGGCAACGCAAAACTGAAAATCTGAATTGGATTCGCGGTCGTCTGATTCCGGCTCTGTGCGTCAGCAGCTTCTTCTGTGTCTTGAGGGTCTTCGATTACACGTTCAAGCGATATCCGATTTCTGAGAGCTTCCGATTCCTGGCCCATCTTTTTAATTTGGTTTCCTGAGGAGCAAAATGGAGCGCAAAGCGGCAATTCGTGAGTTTCTCCGAAAGTTGCTGGTCCGCAAGAACGACACCCAACCCTTCTCCGACGACGCATCGCTCCTTCTCAGTGGTCGCCTGCAGTCCGTAGATGCGGTCGCGCTCGCCGTTTTCCTGGAAGAGAAGTTCGGTGTGGATTTTGCCGAGATGGGTTTCGACCAGGAAAAAATGGACACGGTCGACGCGATCGCCAGCCTGGTGGAAGAATCCTCGAACCTTCATCCTTAGAAACGCCGCACGCACCATCGAACCACCTACCCGCATCACCCCTTTCTGCGATAGCCTCTAACTTCGCGTGAAGATCCTCTACATCTCACAATACTTCCCGCCCGAGATGGGTGCCCCCGCCGCGCGCGCCTCCGAACTCGCCATGCATTGGGCGCGGAAAGGCCACGAGGTTTCGGTGCTGACAGGTTTCCCCAATCACCCCACCGGTGTCGTCCCCCCCGAATGGAAAGCACAGTTGCGCAAGCTGACCTACCGCGAACGAATTAACGGCGTAAACGTGTTTCGCACGTGGCTCTGGCCCTTACCCAACCGCAAGGCCCACGAGCGTATGCGCAACTACGCTTCGTTCTGCGTCTCCGCAGCTTTACGCGGTATGACGATTCCTCGTCCTGATGTCGTCATTGCGTCGTCGCCCCAACTCCTCGTCGGACTCTCCGGTTGGTGGATTGCGTTCTCGCGTCAACTGCCCTTCGTCTTCGAAGTCCGCGATCTCTGGCCCGAGTCATTGACTGCCGTCGGAGTCGGCCAGGAGAATTCACTTCTGCACCACACGCTGGCAGCAGTCGCCAAGTTCCTGTACGAACATAGTCACCGGATCGTCGTGGTCACTCCCGCCTTTAAAGACCACCTGATCCAGCGCTGGCACGTCCCCACCGAGAAGATCGCAGTCGTCGAAAACGGAGTCGAAGCTGACCTCTTCGCTCCACGCCCCAATACCGCCAACGATAAATTGCGACAAGACCTCGCTCTCCCAGAGAGATTCTTGGTTTGCTATATCGGGACCATGGGCATGGCCCACGGACTGGAAACTCTCCTCGACGCCGCCGACCAACTGCAACTTCAGGACTCCAAGACTCACTTTCTGCTCGTAGGCGAAGGCGCGGAAAAAGAGCGAATCAAATCTTTAGCAAAATCCCGCGGACTCGCCAACGTCACTTTCCTCGATCAACAGCCCCGCGAAAGAATTCCCGCGTTCATCTCCGCATCCGACGCCTGCTTGGTTCTCCTGAAGAAAACCGATGTCTTCAAAACCGTCATTCCTACCAAGATGTTGGAGTTCATGTCCTGCGCCCGTCCCGTGATCCTCGGGGTAGATGGTCAGGCGCGCCAGATCGTCGAAGATGCCGAAGCCGGCCTGGTAATCGAGCCAGAAAATTCAGCCGCGCTGGTGGCTGCTGTCAACCGACTCTCAGCCGATCGTGCACTCGGAGCAAGCTTGGGGCAAAAGGGACGGCAGTACATCCTGCAGCATTTTTCTCGCGGCCGGACGGCCGAGAAATATATCGAGGTACTTCAAAGGCTCGTTAACTCGTGATGAGATGCGTCTACGGATGCACCGCGTAAATCGAAACCGCCGTCGCCATCGACATGGCCGCTTCAAACGACCTGGCCGCTACGATCTTCGCACCGCTGACCGGAATGAAGAGAATGTCGTCGGCCTGCAGGGTCACATCCGGAGCCTTCGCTTCCAACATCTTTTTGATCTCCAGCTTATTCTCGACCACGCCCGTGGGACTCTTGCGAATGATGCGCGCCGCCCCCAATTTAGCAGTCTTATTCGTCCCGCCCGCCAGCGCCAGCGCCTGCAGAACCGTCAGCGTCCCGTTGTCCACAAGCAAGCCGCTCGGGTGCCCGACATCTCCGACCACATAAATAATCGGCGCTCGCGGAACCGTAATCGTATCCCCCGGCAGGATGTCGATATTTCCGCTCAAGTCGTCCGCCAAATTCCGCGGTAAGTCGACGCGAATCGGATCCGTCTGGTTCTTGCGAATCACGGCTATCTTGCGTGAGGCCGTAGCATTGAACCCTCCGGCTTGCGAGATGACCTCATAAAGCTTCCGATCGGCCGCATCCGGATAAATCCCGGGTTTTCCCACTTCTCCAATCACGGTCACGCTCTGCGAATTCGCCTCGTCTACGAAAATTGTCACGTGGGGACTGCGAACGAATCCACCGTCCTCCAGTCGCTTCTGGATTAACGTTTGAGCCTCCTCCAGCGTCAGTCCGTCGACGTGAACGTAATCGATCAGCGGAAGGTAAACGTCGCCGGAATTGCTGACTCGGACTTTGCTCGCCAGCTCCGGTACGTTATATACATTCACTTCCACCAGATCGCCTGGACCCAAGCGTACTGAATTCGATTGATCCGCGGAGTCTTTTGCCGTGTCCGGAGTCGTTGTCTTTGCACCAGAGGCGCTCTTCGCTGCCTGTTCCACGGTTTGAGCTGCCGGCATTTCTGCAGGAATGCTTTGCCCAGGCTGTGTCGCGCTTGCCGGTTGTTGTGCGCCCGCTGTAGTCACCAACACAAATGCCGCGAATATGAGCGAGACGATTTGGCCGAGACGTGAAACGCCCGCATTGCCCGAACCCATCGGATGACCCCTGAAGTGTTAAGTGAGAATTGAAGAGCAGTTTAGCACGGAGACGGTACTTGCGCCTCCGCTATCCGCGATCCTCACTGTTAGTTTTCCACAGCTATTTCGTGCGCGACGATTGAAAGTCCCTCGCTCCTGCTGCTAGAGTTTTTAGCACTCTCTACATCGGCAGGAATCTGTTCTCTTACTATTAACCGCAAGTGTTTACTGCAATACTTCTTGAATCATTTTGAAGCAAGCGTGCTTCGCACGTTTGCTGTCCGAAGGTGGCAGAGTTGACGGGCATCTTCCTCGGGACTTTTGTATTCGCGCTCTTGTCAGCGTTTGTGCTGACACGCTACGTGCGCGATTTTGCGACCGCCCACGGCTGGGTCGCGGTTCCAACGCAAGAACGTCATTTGCATTCCAGTCCGCTGCCTCGCCTTGGCGGCGTGGCGATTTATGTTTCCTTCTCCTGCTGCATGGTCCTGGCCGCTTTGTGGGCGCTGTACAACCCCCGCATGCACGCGGTGTTTTCTTTACGCACTCTGGCAACAATCCTCGTACCCGCCTCCTTGATCTTCCTGCTAGGCGTCTACGACGACATCCGTGGAGTTGGGCCTTACGTCAAGTTCTCGGTGCAGGGAATCGCCGCCACCATGTTATTTCTGGGCGGCCTGAGGATCGTCAATATCCCAGTCTTGTTCGGGGATCACCGTCTTCCCTGGATTGTCGGCTGGGCGTTCACCGTTCTCTGGGTTCTCGCTATCACCAACGCTTTCAATCTGATTGACGGCCTCGACGGCTTAGCCGCCGGATCCGCATTGTTCTCGACCATGGTGGTCTTCGTGGTGGCACTACTCAACGGCCCCACGCTCGTTACGGTGATGACGATCGCCCTGGCCGGAGCCATTCTCGGTTTCCTTCGTTTCAATTTCAATCCCGCCACCATTTTTCTGGGAGATTCCGGCAGCCTCTTCATCGGCTTCGTCTTGAGTGCCCTCGCACTGAAGGGCGCCCAGAAGGCGCCGACGATTGTTGCCGTCGCAATTCCCATCGTCTCGTTCGGCCTGCCCATTCTCGAGACGGCCCTCTCGATCGTGCGGCGCCTCATCAGCGGGCGCCCTATCTTCACCGCCGATCGCGAGCACATCCACCACAAGCTCTTGCAGAATGGCATGACCCATCGCCAGGTTGTAATTCTTCTTTATGGCGTTTCCGCGATTTTCGCGATGCTCAGCCTGTTTCTGCTCTGGCCGACAGGAAGTTCTCTGGGATTAGTGCTGGTCGTCTTGGGTGCCGGAATCTGGATCGGCGTGCAGCATCTAGGCTATCTCGAATTTGGAGAACTGGCCCGCGTCGCCCACCGCACCCTCGATCAGCCCCAGATCTTCGTCAACAACCTGGCGATCCGTCGCGCCATTGAGGAATTCAAAGTCGCTCGCGATTACGATCAGGTTCGCCGCATTCTCACGGCTGCCTTTGGCAGCAATGACTTTGATAGCTTTGAGTTGCAATGCGAATTGCTGCCGGGAGAAGTCCTTCCCTTCGAATCGCCCGACGCCTCGGCGGGCCGCTACGCGGCGCACACTTTCCGCTGGAACAAATCTGGTGTGCCGAAAATGCTCGACCGTTCTACGGTATGGACTCTGTCTCTCAACCTGATTAGCTCCTCCAACCAGCGCCGGGGAACCTTGACCATTCACCGTTTGTACTCTTCGCGCGATCTTCAGCTTGACATCAACTTACTGACTTCCGCATTTCCCAGCGCTCTCGCCGACGCCCTGGACCGAACTCTGGCTCACTCGGCTCACGTTATTCCGCTGGGCCACGACGACACCTCCCTGATTACCGCGCAAGCCGGATAGTCGCCCAAGGATCCTCAAACATTCCGCCGAGACAAGGCAGCTGATTTCTCAATGTGTGTGAGCAGAGGTGCGTCAAAACAGCGGGATTCGGCAGCGAATGGGAGGGGACAGCAGATTAGGACGGGACAACCGCAAGCGTGCAACTGCCCGCATCGCACGCTTCACAGTGCGATGCTAAGGCCGGTGCAGGAAGAATTCAGGGGAGAGAATTTCGGTTAAAGCTTCGCGCTGGCGTATGAGTTGATTTCGCAGTTGAGGCAAACTTCTTCAAAAGCTGGTGCTGTCCATTGCATGGTAAATTCCCCCAGTCATTGATCCGCGGGCGAGCCGCGAACGTTTTGTTAGCATAGCCGACCCCCCGAACGAAATCAATACCGTTGGAAGAATAAATCGCTCCGGCTCGCTGGATTTTCAGATGAAATTGCATCTCGTAAGGTTGCAAGATTCTGCACAGTAAACCCGTTCGTATTTCGCTCTCTTTTTCCACACGGGGAACCAGTGCCGCTACTTTCTCCCCTTTCGCTATCTGTTTACCTTCAAGTGCACTCAAAAGAAGCGAGGAATCCCCAAGCAATGTTTGGCAAGACCCTGTACGGCGACACGTTCAAAGACGTCAATTTTGTCCCCCTGCAGTCCGCCACATTTTGCGTTCAGTGCGAGCTGATCAGTGCCAACAGCAAGCCCTACTGTCTGGCCTGCGGAAGTCACGCCCTGCTCGGCCTTTCACGCGTTCTCGGAGGATCGATGCGCAACCAGCAGACCGCGCATCTTATCACCGACGTTGAGCTCAATAATCTGGTGCGTGACTTGCTCCGCACGGTCCCCGATCCTGAAGTAGTCAGTATGGCCGACCACTCTCGCATGCCGTCGCTGGCGATGCGCACCCAGCTTCGCGTCGCCAATGGCGCTCATCCCGTATCCGGCTTTCGAGCTGTCTCTGCGACCGATGAAATGGAAATTCATCCCGCTGAATTGGATCTGGAACCCGCCATCAGCGCCATCACCGAGCGGGCCCAGCATTTGACTGGTGCCACTGGAGCCGCCATCGCCCTGCGCGCCGGCGACGAAATCGTTTGTCGCGCTCGCGCCGGACGTACCGCTCCCGATCTCGGGGTTCGCCTCCAAACCGATGCGGGCATTTCCGCAGAAGCCGTGCGCTCCGGCGAGATCATGCTTTGTCACGATGCGGAGCGCAACCCTCGCGTCGATTTGGCCAGCTGCCGTCGCCTTGGAGTCCGCTCGATTCTCGTTTCCCCTCTGCGTCACTATCGCCGCACCCTCGGTGTTTTCGAAGTGCTGTCGTCGTCTCCGGGCGCTTTTGATGAGAGCGACGTGGCAACCATGCAGCTTCTTTCCAGCATGATGGTGGCCGCGATTTCCCGCATTTCCAGCCTGCATCAGGCTCAAGTCCTGCGCCGGGCCGGCTAGCCGCCGGTCCCTGGCTCCCCAAAAACCTCCGCCTGATTCCTTCCTCGTAATCTTTGCTTACTTTTTCGCCTTCCCGCGCTAATATGGTGCCACAAAGAACTCGGGCCTTTCCCCATGGCTGCCTTGACTTCGGTGTTGAAATCGGCTCCACCCAACCGTCGCCGGCGTGTGCGGCATAAGATTCAGACGCCAGCGTATGCCACCTTCACGGCGGAATCCAAAGGCGCGATGCTCGATCTTCACGAGATCGTAGACATCAGCGAAGACGGCGTTGCTATTCAATGCCACTCCCCTTTGGAAGTCCAAAAGCGTCTGGACCTGTGTCTGGACCTTGCGGATTGCGCAGAAAATATCTTCACCACTGGCCACGTAGTATGGTCGAACGCTTCGGGGCGCGCGGGAGTTCATTTTTCAGAACTCTCTCCCCAGTCCTTGGGACGCCTGCGCGAGTGGCTCTTTGTGAACGTGATGGCCGGGGTCGCCAATGGCGAGGCCGATCTTGACTCTCCCCGCATTGCGACTCCAGAAACGTCTTCGCGTCCGAATTACACCGATACTCTCGCGGCCGTGACTGCCGTGCAGCGGCAGGTGGAGGCGCTTGGTTCCGATCTCTCTGCTGCCCTTCACTTGATTGCCGAGCGTGCTCTCACTTTGGTTCGCGCCTCCGGTGCCGCGGTTGCGCTCGCCGACTCCGATCGAGATTTCATGATATGCCGCGCCAGTTCCGGGCCAGACGCTCCTCCCATTGGCGCGCGCCTGCAAACGGGATCGGGCTTCTCGGGCTTGTGCGTGACGACTGGAAAGCTTCTTCGCTGCGACGACACCGAGAGCGACACACGAGTCGATCGCGAAGTCTGTCGGGCCCTCGGGGTTCGTTCGATGATCGCCGCACCCGTGCGCCTCTCGGAGAAATCCATCGGTATTGTCGAAGTCTTCTCGGGTGAGCCCAATCAGTTTTCGGAGTCGGACGGTAGCGCGCTTCAGCGTCTGGCGGAAATTGTGGTCGCCTCCGTCGATCGCGCGAAGGGCGTTGTCGATTCGCCGCCGTCACGCGCTTCCTCACCGGCTATGCAGTTTGCCCCGACAATGGGAAGCGTGCTTTTTGCGTCCGCTTCTGAAGAAGGGAAAAAAACGGAAGAGCCCAACGACAAACACTCTGGCGGCATTACGCTGCCACGATCTCATCTGGTGATTCTGGTCTGCGCCGCCGTCACAATCTTTATGGCTCTCGGATACCAGATGGCCCCATGGATTCAGAGCAAACTCCAGAATCGCAGTCACGCGCAAATGCAGACCGTGCTGGCGTCGACTCAACCGCCCGCTGCAGAGATCGCTTCTCCAGCAGTTCCGCCCGGCCCAACGGTTGAAACGGCATCCTTCGAAGAGCTTCAACGGATGGCGGAGAAGGGTGACGCGGCAGCGGAGAACGCGCTCGGCCTGCGATATTTTCAGGGCGATCCAAAAGACAAAATCGCACGCGATGAAAAGCAGGCAGTCCGTTGGTTCCGCAGTGCCGCTGAGCACGGCAGTCTCCCGGCCCAAGCCAAGTTAGGAACCCTTTATTGGGGCGGACGCGGCGTCCCCAAAGATCTGAACCAAGCCTACTTCTGGACTCTGCTCGCCCGCGCTCGCGGTGATGCAGAAAGCAAAGATCTGGCGGCGATCCTGGCCTCTGGTCTCACGCGCAACCAAGCCGCCGCCATCCAGCAACAAGCCGACGTCTGGCTCCAGCAGCATATGCCCAACTGGAAACCCTCCGCCGGCCACTAACCGGCGTTAAAATATTCATAGAGGTTTTCCGTTGCCTGCCCTCCGCGACATCCTCGACCGCAAAGTGCGCGAGGCCGATCCTTCTCTTTATGAAAAACTAGACCAGGGCCGCGTTCGCTGTTTTTCCTGCGGCCACTGCTGTCCCATCCCGGAAGGCCAGCCCGGTGTATGCAAGGTCCGCTTTAACCGCGGCGGCACGCTCTACGCCCCCTGGGGATACACCGCCGGACTGCAGTGTGATCCCATCGAAAAGAAGCCATTCTTCCACGCCCATCCGGGCGCTCTTGCGTACAGCTTCGGCATGCTGGGATGCGACCTCCACTGTGGCTACTGTCAGAATTGGGTTACTTCGCAGGCTCTGCGCGATCCCAATGCCGTCTCGCCCCCGCTCGATATCTCATCCGACGCTTTGGTGCGCGACGCCCTTGTGCAGAGCGCGCGAGTTGTAGTCAGCACATACAACGAGCCACTTATCACCAGCGAATGGGCCGTAGCCGTCTTCAAACAGGCGAGAGCTGCGGGCTTGCTCACCGGATTCGTTTCCAACGGCAATGGCACTCCGCAAGTCCTCGAATACCTGCGCCCTTGCCTTGATCTCTACAAAGTCGATCTCAAGAGCTTCGACGATCGCCACTACCACGAACTCGGCGGACGCATCGGCCCCATCCTGGAGAGCATTCGCCGCATTTATGAGATGGGATTGTGGCTCGAAATCGTCACGCTACTCATCCCCGGCTTTAACGACGATCCCGACGAACTGCGCCGCCTCGCGGAATTCCTGGCCGGCGTTTCCCCCGACATTCCCTGGCACGTTACTGCGTTCCACACAGACTACAAAATGCAAGGCGATGGCCAGCGCGATACCACGCCAGACGATCTCATCCAGGCTGCGGAAATCGGTCAAGCCGCCGGATTGCGCTATATCTATGCCGGCAATCTTCCCGGCATGGTCGGCGACTGGGAAAACACACGCTGCCCGCAATGCAGCGAAACCCTCATCACCCGCTGCGGATATCTCATCGAAGACTACCGCCTGACCTCCGATGGTCGCTGCCCCAATTGCTCCTGCCAAATTCCTGGGCGTTGGGCTCCTACATTCAGCGGTCAAATCATCTCTCGCCCTTTCCTGCCACACAAACGCGCCCGTTTATTTACAATCACAAGTCGTTAAGATTTGATTGTGTAGGGTTCGATTGTAGGAACGGACGCATTCGTCCGTCCGCCGGGCGAAGCCCGGCAAAGTTTCAATGCAGCCCAGGCTCATGCGGACGAAACTCATTCTCTCGGCAATCGGTCTCCTTTTCCTCACCTCGTGTTCTCCGCGCGAATTCCTCACTCGCCGCCTCGCCACCGATCTTATCTCCGCTTCCGACGCCTTCAAAACTCCGCAGCAATTCGCCCTGCAGACCGGAGTCGTCTCCAATAAGGACTACGTCTCCCCCGAATATCTGGTTCTTCAGCAACACGGCTGGATCTCCGCGACGTCGACTCGCTGCCCTCCAGCCATTACTCTCACTCCTTGCTGGGATGTGCTGCTGACTCCGTCCGGCGTGGACACGATTCGCTCCCTCGTTCCAGCCGAGGAAGTTGGCAAAACCTTACTTCATATTCCTGTCGCACGAAGAGAATTGGTTGGAGTTGTTGGCATCAGCAAGCAAGGAAGTTCGGCCGACGTCGACTTCACCTGGAGATGGGTGCCGCTGAACGAAGTAGGCGCCTCGTTGTACTCCGGTGATCTGCACTACGTCTCGAGCGTTGGATTTCGAGAGTACGATGACGGCTGGCGCATGCTGCAGAGCGCTCCTCGCGCCGCGCAGACCATTGAAGATGCCTTGAAGAATGCCGAGCCGGCTCCGTGATCCAGTTGCCAGACTCATTGATGAGATCCAGGTCATCGCGGTCATCGTTTATTGTCTTAACTCTCGCGCTGCTGGGCGCGGCATCGATGTCGTGTTACTACTTGGGGCTTTTTATGCCGCTTCTCGTGCAAGCACATGCCGCCAGGAACTGGGCGGCGGCCTATGAATTCGGGCACGACTTCTACCCTGTATGGCTGACTTCGCACGACTGCGTGCCAAGCGGTTGTGATCCTTACAGTCCCGAGATGACTCGCAAGATTCAGCAAGGACTGCTAGGCAGAACCCTGAATTCGAAGACTGCATCCGATCCACCCACCGACTATCGGACCTTCGTGTATCCCGCTTTCACGGACCTGTTATTGTGGCCGGCGGCACCGTTTCCCTTCCGGTCGGTTCGTGTGGTGGTGGCATTCTTGCTCGTTGGCCTGACAGTCGCCAGCGTCTTCCTGTGGATGCAATCGCTCTCATTGCGGCCGGCAGCATCTTCGTTGGCTGCCATCGTATTGCTCGTCATAGGCAGCTATCCAGTGCTGGAAGGTTTATATGCTGACCAACTGGGTCTACTCGTCGGGTTTTTGCTCGCATCGTCGCTTTTCGCGATGCAGCGCAAACGTCTTCTGCTTTCTGGCGTAATCATGGCGCTCGCCACGATCAAGCCGCAAATGACTGCCCTTGTGATGGTTTATCTCTTGGTCTGGAGTTGCCATGATTGGCGAGCGCGCAGACGTTTCGGCATCGGTCTTTTTTCGGCGCTTCTGATCCTGTGCGGGACAGCCACGCTCATTTGGCCGCATTGGATCCAATCATGGGCTCGCGTTCTACTCAGATACCCTAGTTACGCGCAGCCTCCCTTAGTGGGTGAGATATTTTTCTTAGGGCCGAATCTCGGCGGAGTTGCCTCGCTGGGTATAGTGGCACTTTTGCTAACTCTAGTTTTGGCGTGGAGGAAGCGGACCACAGCCACTACCGCCATCGAGTTCTGGCTGACTCTCAGT
This sequence comes from uncultured Acidobacteriaceae bacterium, assembly GCA_963731405.1. Classification (GTDB taxonomy): domain Bacteria; phylum Acidobacteriota; class Terriglobia; order Terriglobales; family Acidobacteriaceae; genus Sulfotelmatobacter. Next base: position 43,333 of record CAVSVS010000027.1, read on the forward strand.
TTCCTACTGTGTCTCACTGCGATCACGTTGCTTCCCAGTCAGGGCTTCCAGGACGATGTTGTCCTGTTACCGGGGATCTTTCTGGTGTCCTATCGCTGGAAGGAACTCTCGTCCACGAAGACTTACAAGGCGCTGCTTGCCACAGGAACTGCTGTGCTTTTTTGGCCATGGCTCGCGGCATTTGTCCTGATTGCCTCTAGGCCGTTACTCGCCCACCGGGTGTTCTACTCGAAAGCAGTCTTCACTCTTCCGCTTCGTACTGCAGCGGTTTTTCCATTCGCGCTACTGGGATTGCTCGCCTTGGGTTTTCAATCTCGAGTTTCGCACCCGGTAGAACAGGATCAGAGTTCAACATGACAGCTCGACGCACCTGCAACTCAAGGTCTGCAACTCGCACGCTTGCCTTTGAAGATTCCGGCGTTGTATAACCCTTCTTCCCACCGGGGACCCAATGCGAATCCAGAAAGCTGCCATCGCTGTTGTGATCGTCCTGGCTTGTTCCTTCGTGCTCAGGGCGCAGAACAAACCCAAACTCACACTCGACGAGTTCTTCAACGTTGTCGATTTCCCGGAGGTGGAAGTCTCGCCCGACGGACACTTCGTTGTCATCAACGCCGAGCGCGCCGACTGGGACCAGCAAGTCTTCCGCAGCGACCTCTGGCTCTATCGCGACGACGGCAAGGGCGGCTCTCTGATCCAGTTGACGCAATCGGGACACGACTCCGATCCCAAATGGTCGCCCGATGGTCGCTGGATCGCCTTCCTCTCCGAGCGCAAGCCCGCATCGGACAAGGCCGGAGACTCCGATTCCGACTCGGATTCGAAAGACGAATCCCCAAGCCAGCTGTATCTTATCTCGCCCAACGGCGGCGAAGCTTTCCCCGTGACCCAAGGAGAAGAGGACGTCCACACCTTCGCGTGGTCGGCAGATTCTCAGACCATCTACTTCGCAACGCGCCATCCTTGGACGAAGGCGCAAAAAGACGACTACAAAAAAGAGTGGAAAGACGTTGTGCAGTATCGCACCGCCGAGCGCGGCGACACAGTCTTCGCGCTTGACCTCGCCACCGCCCTCGCTCACCAGGCAAATGCGCCCGCGAAGGTCGAAAAGAAAGAAGGCGAGCCCGACAAAGACCCCGACCTCACACCCGGCACCCGCGCGATTGCGACGTCGCCGTTGCGCGTGGATGATCTCGTTGCCTCGCCCGACGGCCACAAACTGGCCTTCGTAAGCAACGCGATCAACCGCCGCCAGGAGAAATACGAAGACGTCGAGATCTACACCATCGATCTGACCAATGTGGCGGGGGCATCCTCGTCCGCGAACGCGGCGTTGCAACAACCGCATCGGGTCACCAGAAACGAAGCCGAGGAGGGCCGCCCGCAGTGGGCCAATGACAGCCGCCACATCTTCTTCAGCGTGGGAGTCGGCAGCGTCTCCGGACCCTACCGCGACCTGCAGCCGCATCTCTACTGGGTCGATGTAGAATCGGGTGCGATCGAGCAATGGGGCAAAGACTTTGTCGGCCCCGTCGAGCACTACGCGGTGACGGCCGATTCGCTTCTGACCTCGGCCCGCCTCGGTACCGAAGTCCAGATGTATTCCACCGCCAAGCCCTCCGACTCGTGGCAACACCTCAAGGGATGGCAAGGCACCTACTCCCACATTGCTGTCGGCCCCAAGTCTTCACGCGTGGCCTTCGTATACTCTTCGCTCGGCAAGCCCGAAGAAGTCTATCTGGCTGACAGCTCCGACAAACTCGATCAAGCCCGCCCCATCACGTCGTTCAACAAGCTGTTCACCGAGCGCGACCTTCCGCAGGGCAAGCCCTATCAATGGAAGGCTGACGACGGTACGACGGTCGAAGGGATGTTGATCTATCCTCCGGGCAAATTCGAGGCCAAGCATCTGCCCATGCTAACCTTCATTCACGGCGGACCTGCCGACGCCGACGGCAACCACTTCGAAGCGGACTGGTACCAGTGGGCCGCGCTCGCCGCCACCAACGGATGGCTGGTCTTTGAGCCGAACTATCGCGGCTCGACCGGATACGGCGACAAGTTCCTCATGCAGATCGTCCCCCAGATCGTCTCGCGTCCGGGCAAAGACATTCTTGAAGGCGTCGACGCCTTGGTAAAGGATGGCATCGCCGATGCCGATCACCTCGCAATCGGCGGCTACAGCTATGGCGGGTACATGACCAACTGGCTGATCACCCAGACCACGCGCTTTAAGGCCGCGGTTACCGGCGCGGGCGCGGTCGAGCACATCGGCAACTGGGGCAACGACGATACCACCTACGACGATGCCTACTTCCTTGGCGGACGTCCGTGGGAAGCGCAGCAGCGCTACCACGACGAAGCCGCCATCTTCCAAATTGACAAAGTGAAGACGCCCACGCACATGGTCGCCGGCGCTGACGACATCCGCGTCGCCGTGCTCGAGGACTATTTGCTGGAGCACGCCCTATACGCGCTGGGCGTCCCGAACAAGCTTCTGATCTTTCCTGGCGAAGGCCACTCGCTTTCCAAGAATCCGTGGCACGGCAAAATCAAGGTTCGAGAAGAGCTGAAGTGGCTCGAGAAGTACGGCGGCGTGGCGGCTTCCAACTGATCGCAATTCACTTGAAGTGTCATCCTGAGGCCCGCGGACCTTTGCGGGCCGAGGGGCTTGTGGACCTTTCGTCAGCGGGAATGACGCCGGCGAGTGCATAGGCCCCTTCGCGTTGCTCAGGATGACATCTTTTGATGGCGGCGTCCCCCCAATTTTTTTTTGCGCATTTTCCTAAAATATTGATTCGTAAGTACTTACTGTCTCCGTGTACCTTTCGATCGCCGCAAAATCTTGAGCCGCAAGCACTTACAGCTAAAATATTCCAGAATAAGGAGTTAGCGGAGTATTCTGCAGTCGAATAACCAATATTTTTTATACAAAGATTCGCAAAATATTGATTCCAGGCATGTTGCGGGATTGAGACCGCCGTCGTGCCTCGCAAAATATTGTCAAAGAAGGACTTACACGTAAAATCTTCCGGAATAAGGAGTTAGCCGACCCGTCCTGCGGTCTGGCGATCGGAGCTTAAAACGGATGATTCTGCGGTGCGACTGGGCACGCTTCTATTGTGAGCTTTTCGTGGCGAGGGTCAAGGTTGGATGTCACAGCGAATACGATTTTTGCTGTGGAAAAAATCCGATGCGGAGTCGTCGTTGGCGTGCCAGCCCGTTCGCGACGTGTACGACGCGCCGTCATGCTGCAATAAAACTAGCGGAACGTCCCCCTGTCGCAGGTTTCGGTCCCGAGGTTTTCACCAAAGGTTTTCCTCTCGCGGTTGCGGCACCTAAGGTACGGTTTCATTCAACAGGACCGTAATGCCCCTGGGCCCGGGATTTTGCACACTGGCGCCCGCCACAACAAAATCCGGTTTGCCATCCTGATTGAAGTCTCCGAGGCCAAGAAACCCAGGGTAACCTTCAGCAAGAAAGGTTAGCGGGGATTCAAAGGTACCGTCATCCTGACCCAGAAAGATGCCGAGTCCTTTGGCACCGCCCGCCACCAAGTCCACGTTTCCATCTCCATTCACATCGGTGACCAGGAAGGGGACTTGAAAGAAGTGGTTGGGTACAGCTGGCGCGCGATGAAAGGTCCCGTCCCCATTCCCTATCAGGATCGCGAAAGTCGAACGGGTTGCGACGACAAGGTCAAGGATGCCGTCATGATTGACATCGATGGCCACGAGTTGATTCGCAATAATTCCTGGGGAGTAATGAATTGGCTTTCTGAACTTTCCGTCGCCCTTTCCAAGGTAAATGCTTACGGTTTGGATATCATCGGCTACTGCGAGGTCCGGAACTCCGTCGCCGTTGAAGTCCCCCGCGACCATCGATTGTGGGAGCGGCGCGATAGTGGTGAGAATGGCAGATTGAAACGTGCCGTCACCGTTTCCAAACATCACGTTGATGGTGCTGTAACCCAGAGTAGCGGCATCAAGCTTCCCATCATGATTGAAATCAGCCAGCACGATCGGGGCGGTGCTGAAGTCTGCAGCATTGATCGGCGGATTGCCAAACGTGCCGTCGCCGTTCCCCAGCGCGGCCACAGCAATCTCGGTCTTCGAGTTCACGCCGACTAAGTCCAGCTTGCCGTCGTTATTTACGTCCGCCAGGTTCACCGCGCCCGAGTAAGCGACGAAATTGGTTTTCAGCGGATGAGCGGGAAGGGTCCCGTCCCGCCTCCCCAAATATACAAGTACGGCGCCACTTTCACCCGCAACCACCACGTCGGGGATGGAGTCACGGTTTACATCCGCGACTGCCATCCCGCTGATCCCGTTATCTACTTCGTAATCGATCGCTCCCGCGAACTTCCCCTTACCCAACCCAGCATAGAATGCGACATTGTCGCTACCACTGTTGGGAACCATAATGTCCAGCGTGCCATTACCGTTGAAACCGGCAAGAACTGGAATGCCTGGTTGAAAGCCGGCTGCGTACTCGTGAGGCGGTCCAAAAGTCCCATTTCCCATCCCCGGCAGGAATCGAACGTCGATCTGTGTTGTGAGCACGACATCTGGCTTGCCGTCATCATTCATGTCGGCGACTGCAACACCTTGCCCAAAAGAAGCTGAGAAGTAGATGGTAGGCGCTGTGAAGGTCCCATCATCATTTCCGAACAGGATCTCCATTCCTGCCGAATCAGGAACCAGGAGGTCCAAATTGCCGTCGCCATTGATGTCAGCGGTTGTAACTGAAGCCGGCCCCGGCTGCACTGAATAATTCACAATCGCCTGAAAGGTTCCGTCGCCATTGCCAAAGAGAACGCTCACCCAGCCAGCCAGGTAGTCGGCAGTGACAATATCCAATCGTCCGTCATGGTTGAAATCTCCGACGGCAATGGAAATCGACGGCGTGTTGAGTTGGATGCTGTTGAGCAAAGTGAAAGCGCCGGCCCCGTCGCCAACCAGGATGTTGAGGGTATTGTTCAGAGAGTCGGTCACAGCCAAATCAGGAATACCGTCGCCATTAAAATCTCCCACGGCAAGCCCAGTCGGCGCAGGGATAAACTGCTGATTCGGCGGCGTCGCCGGATAGGATTTTGCGGGCAAGAACAGCCCGTTCCCACGCCCTAGCAGGATAGAAACTCCATCGTGGTCGGTCACGGCAATGTCGGGCAGGCCATCCCCGTTGAAGTCAGCCACTGCGGCCACAACCGGAAAAATCGAAACTGGGTACTTCGCTATTTTGAATTTTGCAAAACCCTGATTCAGCAACACGCTGATATTGGAGTCTCCATTGTTCGCGACCACAAGATCCGGTTTCCCGTCCTTGTTCAAGTCTGCCGTGACCGCCGATGTCGGGGCAAGCCCCGTCGGGAAGGCAACCGCTTCTCGAAATGCCACGACTCCACTCGTTTGGGCATGGCACAAATGGATCGAGATAGAACAGGTCAGCAGGGCAATCAAGGTATTCTTCATAGGAACAATAGTGGGTTCGCGATTTTGTCATTGATTGTGGGAAGTGTCAATGCGGGGCAGGCGCATGCGGGGCCGGCGCATCCTTGCATCAAACTACCTCAGGCTGCCTACCCTCTGCGAATTTCTGAGGGTGGAAGTGATGCACTCTCAACCATTGAGATTTCGGCTTTGTCTTGGTGCTGTCGAGTGTAAGGCAGACGGATAGAAAACCGGCGCGATGCAGGCCGCATAGGTTCCCACCCTCTGAAAACCGCAGAGGGCGGGGCAGCCTCATTTTGAAATGTGTCGAGAAAGATCAAAGGCGAAGGTGGGCCTTCCCTCCGCCGCTCTGCCGGGTGCTCCATTTTAAGTTTCAGGTTCGTTGGAGAATCTAAAACGTGCCCCGAGGTTACCGAGGGGGACGGGACTTTCGCTGCGGCTTCCGTTTGGTGTTCGGCTTGTCCTGGTGCTTAAGATTGAGCGCTACGGCGGCGCGGATGAGATCCTTCAAGGCCGCCTCATTGATCGTGTCGCCTTCGTGGATGTCGATGGCGCGCCTGACATTCCCGTCAAGGCTGGAGTTGAATAGGCCTTTCGGGTCCTTCACGGCAGCTCCCTTGGCAAATGTCATCTTGACGACGTTCTTGTGCGTCTCTGCTGTGCAGACAATGCCGGCGTGGGAAAAGACGGGAGTCCCCGGCGATGTGGGCTTGACCCACTTCCGTTCTTCGACGATTTCAGGATCTGCCTGGTGGATGATGTCGCGCACTTTCGCGAGCGTCTTGCCGCGCCAGTCGCCCAGTTCCTTGATCTTCCAATCGATGAATGCAGAGGCAGATTCCATCGGGACGTGTCCTTTCATGCAGGTCCAATTCTTGCACTTAATGTAGCTGCGCTCAGCACAACCTGCAACCTCCGCCGAAAGCGGGGTGGCGCATTCGACATTTCGCGTTATTCGCGGAATTTAGAGGGTGAAGATGTTGGAGGATGATCCAAGAGCTACTTTACTTTTTGCCCTTGGCGCGGTCGAGTGTCACGCCAAACGGATAGAAAACCTGTGTTGTGCAGGCCGCATAGGTTCCCACCCTCTGAGAACCGCAGAGGGTGGGGCAGCCTCATTTAGAATCACGTCCAGGAAAATCAAAGGGTGGGCCAGCCCCCCAAAGTGATCGTTATCGAGGAAACACTATGTCGCGGAACGACGGGATCATCGGGGTGTCGGATCACGGTGGTTGGGCGGTGATGGTGACGGTCGCGGGCGACGGGACGCTGCTCGACCGTCGTCGCGTCGAGCTAGTCGACGAGGACCTGCCAAAGATTCCGCACCACAGCGAAGGGCAGGGGCTTCCGATCGAGGAGGCCGTGGCGCTGGTGGAGCGCGTGCGGGCGTCGGCGGAACGGCACGCGAAGCTACGCCTGGAGGAGGTCGCAAAGACGGTGCCCGGGCGCATTCTCGGGGTCGCGCTTCGACAGTGCCCTGCGCTGCCACCAACCATCGCCGAGCGGATCAAGGATTACCGGGCACAGAACGTCGCTGATTGGGTGATGTACCGCAAAGCGCTGGCCGCTGCGGCCGAGGAGCGCGGTTGGGCTATCCACTGGTATGACGCGAACAAGGTGTTGGATACAGCGAGCGAGGCGCTGGGCATCAAGGACCTGGATGCGCACTTCCTGGAGTTGAGGAGGTCCATCGGGCCGCCCTGGGGTAAGGATCACAGGGTCGCGATGGCAGCGGCGATCGTCGCGGCTGGAGCGCGCTAAGAGCGTCCCCACTCAAGGCAACATCGTGATGAAGACAAGTCAGACGAGCAAACTGGCGGTTGGACGCTGCAGGCAAAGTGCAGAGGTCCTTCGGCCCAAAGTGCGGGCCTCAGGATGACAAGTGTTTATCGAAGGGTAAATGATCACAAGCGTCTGTCGGATGATAAATTTAGAGTTCAAACTTAAACTCTAAGCGAGCCACGGAATCCTCTGGCGGCATAGTAAGATTCCGCACCGTTGTGGTACAGGAAGACAGTGTCGAAGCGGCGATCACAAAAAAAGGCTCCGCCGAGTTTTCTGACATTCGACGGTGTTTTCACCCAGCTCGACGTTTTCAAATCGAAAGTTCCAAGTTTCTGCAGCTCGCGATATTGTTCTTCCGTTAAGAGCTCGGTGCCCATGGCAGTCGCCATATCCACGGCGTTACCTTTTGGTTTGTCTTCCTTCCGTGAGTCCAGCGCTTCACGGTCGTAGCAAAGACTTCTGCGCTCCTTAGGGCTCTCCGTTGAACAGTCATAAAAAATGTATTCGCCGGTTTTCTTATCGTGACCAACGACGTCCGGTTCACCGCCAGTTCGCTCCATTTCGCTAAGGGACCACAGTCTTTCAGTCTTAGCTTCGAGCTTCGCTTGTAGCGCAGCCCAGTCGAAACCTTCATGGCGGTTCATGTTTTTCTCAAAACGGGCTTGCAAAGTTCTGAGCAGTTCTTCCCATTGCTTTGATGACAATGCCTTTTTTGTGTTGACGCCTTTCATATCGGGGTTCCTTTTATCGCCGGGGCGTGCTGGGTGATCGTTTCGAAATCAGTTGTCGAACGGAATGGCCTTTCCACATCCACAATCCCGAAACGACCATGAGCGGAATGAACACGAACCGAGTTGGCGGAGCGTAGTCGGGAAGTTTTTCAAACGGACTATAGATATAGCCGAGTATCGGAATGCTCAAGACAAGGTGAATCCAGCGAAAAATCGAGCGTTGCGTAACTTTACGGATCATATCCCTCTGCGATTTCGGTTGGTGCATTGTTGTTGCGGTCCTCATGGATTCACGATTTCTGGCTGGCTTGAGGCGGCCAATTCGGCGCTTTCACGCCGAACTGCCTGGCGTACTCTTCGTTCAGCCGTTGCCAGCCGGCAAACTTCATGGCATCGGCGCCAGCGATGCGGCCGATGGGAGTTCCGCTGAGCAGGGAATCGAGGACATCGAACGAAATGTGCCACCCGGCAGCACCCATGGAGACGAAGCCGCGATTGATCTTGGTCCACAGCGTCAGGCGTGTGCCACTGCCAGAGGGCCCAAGTTCCCAGCGCATATCGCCATATTCAAGCGCCTTGCGAGCTTCGACGCGCGTCACGTTTGTTTCGATCGGCGCGGGATTCCCCACCCAGGTAAGCTTCACCGTTCCCAGCGCGCCTAGGCTTGCATCGGTCACGAAGGGAGCCCACTCCCGCAACTGCGCTGGATCGGTGAGCGCCTCCCAGACTTTTTCCGGCGAGTGGCGCAACTCCCGGACGAGAATGAGCGTCCACTTTTCTCCGTCTTTTAGTACCCGCGCCAAGTTGGCGGGACCCGGTTCGTACCGCTGAGGTTCGGTCATCTTCTTCTCCTCGTCTTAATCGCATAACCCGGGTGAGCAAGACTCGAGGCTTCCCAGGAAGCGACCGCGATGTGGGTACGATTGTCGCCGCAGTGCACTGGCCGGACCCGGTGTGTATTGTTCGCGGTAGTTCATCGACCTTCTCCCTGCGGAACGATCGTGTTACCAGCGTGCCAGCTGCGTGAGCTGAATCAGGTTACCGCAGGTGTCGTTCAGCATCGCAATGGTGGAGCCAGTCACATCGGTGGGCGGCATTGTGAACTCGGCGCCGCGCGCCTTGATCTGCTCGTAATCGCTCTTGACGTCGTCGGTGAAAAACATGGCTGCGGGCTGGCGCTGTTGAAACATTGCCTGCTGATACGTTTTGGCCGCTGGATTGTTGTTGAGCGCCAGCTGCAACTCAGTGCCGTCCGGCTGCTCGGGCGAGGCCACGGTCAGCCAGCGATAGGGGCCCTGACTGAAGTCGGTTTTCTTGGCAAAGCCGAGTATCTCGGTATAGAAGCGCAAGGCTTTGTCCTGGTCGTCCACGTAGACACTGGTCACTTTGATTTTCATTTTGTTTCTCCTTTATCGCGTTCGCGGTTTAGACCGCGGGTTTTCCTTTGTCTTCCGTTTCTTTGGGATTGGCTGATCGATGCGATCAAGATCCATGCGGTCGAGATGGCGTTCAAGGGCATCGATGTGAGCGGACCAGAAGCGGCGGAACTGCGCCAGCCAGGCGTCCATCTGCTGAAATGGTTCAGGTCTGAGCCGGTAGAGACGGCGCTGTGCGTCCACCGTAGATTCCACGAACCCAGCCTCGCGCAGCACTCTTAGATGCTTGGAGACGGTCGGCTGCGACATCCGAAGTTGGCGCTCAATCTCTCCCACGGATTGTTGGGAGGAGACGAGGAGGCTCAAGATCGCGCGGCGATTCGGCTCCGCAATGATTTCGAACGATTCCATTTCTTTTATATACTCTAAATAGCATATACGTGTCAAGGTATATATAACGGCAACTGGGTGATTGGAGATCCGGCGGCGCGACTTGAAGTCGTGCGCTTCCCGTTCTTTCTCGTCTCGCGAAGAGAGCTAGCAGGAATTTGAAAATGAACTGAGAGCTGGACGCTACTTCCGAGCGGTGGCGACCTTCACATTGCGGGAGTTGGCCGCGTAGCGCGCGATCCCTTTGTAGAGCGCTTCGGCGATTTGTTCGCGGTAGCCATCGCTGCGGAGTTTCTGTTCGTCGGTGGGACTGCTGACGAAGGAGACTTCGGCGAGAATGCCAGGCATTGCGCTTTCGGTGAGAACGACGAATCCGGCTTCTTTGATGCCGCGATCCCGCAGGCCCGGATTTTGTACTGAGAGCGTGCCATACAACGACCGCTGCACACTGGCCGCGAGGCGGCGCGATTGTTCGATGCGCTCATGCAAGTCCGCCGGAGAAAGGGACGCGGTCACTGGAGGCTTGTTGCCACTGGCAGAGATGCGCGTGTCGACGTCTTTCGATCCCGGAGCCGTGAAGAAGTTGGTGTAGTAGGTTTCGACTCCGCGCGCGGAGGGAAGGTCGCTGTAGTTGGCATGCACCGAAACGAACAAGTCCGCTTGCGATGTGTTGGCAATGCTGGCGCGCTCGTCGAGGGTGATGTAGTTGTCGTCGGGTCGGGTGTAGATTACTTCCGTTCCTAACCGGGTTTCCAGTAGCTTGCCCAGGCGCTGGGCGATTTCAAGGACCAGATCTTTTTCCAGCAAGCCGCGACGTCCGACGGTGCCGAGGTCCCATCCGCCATGTCCAGCGTCGACCACGATCCGCATCTTGGGAACGCGAGCGCGGAATTGCAGATCTTCTTTGGTCGGGGGCGGAACTACGATCGCCATCTTGTTGGGCTCCGCCGTATTGGCGTTCGGGAAGAGGTTCACCGCGCCTTTCGGGTTCGCGCCGATTTTGCGGACTTCAACAACGAGGCGGTAAGGATTCGGCTCGAGGCTCACGGAGAAAGTTGAGTTGGGCTTCGTCTCCAGGACAACGCGGGTCATTCCAGCCACAGGCTGCGCCATGCGGACGCGGTGCACGAACGTGTCACCGACTTCAATCGACTTTCCGAGCAGTTCCGGTGCGAGTCGCGTATCGCGCAAATCGAAGTAGATGCGGTCAGGCCCAGCCAGACGATGCGCCTCATACTGCACCTGATCTTCGAGGTCGAGAACGATGGTGCTCGAATCGGCCGAAGACCAGTGCCGTATTCCGGTGACTTTTGGGAATTTCGAAATCTCCTGTGCGGACGCGGGTGAATTGTCGGGCTCGTCGGCGTCGGTTGCCGAACTGCTGTCTTCGCTCGCGGGACTCGTTGTCGCTGCAGTCGGCGCCTGGTCGCCAGGCAAGGCCGACGGTGCGAGCGGAACCTTCTGGGTTTTCGCGGGTTGAACTATCGCGCTGCCCAACTGCGCCGTCTTCAGCTTCCACCACACACCGCCCGCGAACGCTACAACGATGACGACGAACACGAGGAGGGCTACCAAAATCGGCCGTGCTTTCGCAGGAGCAGCTTTCTCGGAAACTGTCAGCGGCGTAACAACGGTTTCGCTCGTGACAACGTTTTCGATCTTGGAAGTCTTCTCCGCCTTGTCGAGCATCGCCGCCGCAGCGGCAATGCTGGCCTTGGCGACGAAAGGATCCTTGTCCAACACTGGGATCGAAGCGACCGATGCTGCCGGAGGCGCAGCGCTAACACGGATCGAGCTGGCCGCAACCGCCGGACCGACAACTGCGGGAAGCGAGGTTGCTGGAGCAGTGACTGCCGCAGCAGTGGCTGCCGGGGCAACGACTGGAGGCACAGGGACTGCTGAGACGGATGCTTTCGCAACAACTGGAGCCGCGACGACGGCGGCGGGAGCAGTGACCGTTGGAAGCGGAACCGCAGAGGTGACGCTGGCAGCTTTCGGCGGTTCGACTGCGGGAGTCTTTGCTGGCCGCGTCGCTGGCTCTAATTTCGTGACCGCCGTCTGAGCGGATTCGGCGAAGCGATCTTCATCCTCGGGCTTCAGGGCGCCGAGGACCAGTTCGGCTAGCAGGCTCAGATTGCGAGTATCGCTCTCGTTGAATGCGAACGGCCATTCGGAAAATGCTTCGAGAAGGCCGATAACGCGCCGCCGCCCGCACAGCGGGACAGCGACCATTGAACGCGCGCCCAGCTTGCGGCAGGCTTCGACGTTCACCCGGGAGTCGGTCTCGGTGTCATCGCACATTACGATCTGTGCGGTGCGGAAGGAGGCTCCGGAGAAGGCGGAATCACGGTCAATGCGCGCACCGACGTCAGGGCGCACGGTGCCCGCTGCCGCGCGCAAGACAATCTCATTATTTTCAGCGAGAGCGATCGCCAGCCCATCCGCGCCAGTGATTGCAACCGCGCGCTCTGCGACCAACTGAAGCACTTCGTCGAGAAGGAACTGCTCGCTGGTTTCGAACTCTGTCGCCGGAGAGCCCGCATCGAATCCGCCGCTGCGCGCAGCCAGTACTTTTCGCCGGCGAACCTGTTCGTGCAGAGCGGAGAAGGCAAGCAACGCCTGCAGCGCATCACGGTGCGTCGGGCGTACTCGATCTTCCGGGGCCGGCCCACAGACGGTCGAGGGATTTTGCTCGTGCGGCCAGGCTGGTGCACCAACTTCAGAAAACGAACTGGTGACGTCCATGTCCGGCTTGGTTGTGGTGGTGGCCATTTAGAGACAGTTCACTTGTAAGTTATCGGGCTTTTCGCTGAGTTGCAATTACTTGGACATGGCCCATTGGTACTTTGGTAAGGTCCTTCTCGACATGCACATTTTGCTCCTTTTTCGGCTTTCCGAACAGTGTTGCCAGGTTCTCCGGACGACCGAGGAGTAGAATCCTCGGCATCGTTGGCTACAGGTTTTGTGTTCGAGGGAAGCGCAATGGCCCGACCGCGCGTTCACGGAAATCCCAGCACGAGAGTGGCCGCCGCGATCGTCATCGGCATGATTGCCATGGTGGCGATCCCCGCGGGCATTACTTTGCATTCCGTGAGTTCACCGGGAGCGCTGAGTGTTGGGCCTGAGGCTTCGCCGCACGGCTATACCTGGAGCCTTCTTCTTTTCATCGTTCCAATAGTCGGGATTGGGTTCTGGTTTCTGCCCAGCGAGGGGCTGGAGATTCCGCAGCGCGCTTTCTGGCGGACGATCGGCATTCTCGCGCCGATTGGATGCTTGTTGGATGTGATCTTCGCGCAGTGGTTCTTTACCTTTCCGAATCCCAAGGCGACCCTGGGCATTCCCGCCCCGGCGTTGGGGCGGCCGGTTCCGATCGAGGAATATGTCTTTTATCTGACCGGTTTTATCACGGTGCTATTGCTGTATGTCTGGCTGAGCGAGTACTGGCTGGCGGCGTACACGGTGTTGGACTACGAAGGCGAGGCGCGGGCGTCGCGGCGTCTGCTGCAGTTTCATCCGACGTCGGTGGTGCTGGGAGTAGCGCTGATAGCGGTCGCGGTCCTCTATAAGAGATGGTTCTCGCCGGTTCCTGCGGGCTGGCCGGGATACTTCATCGTGCTGGTTGCGGGAGGACTGATTCCTTCGGCGAGTTTCTATCCAGTCGCGCGTCGCTTCATCAACTGGCGGGCCTTGAGCCTGACGATGTTTTTCGTCCTGTTAGTGAGCCTGCTCTGGGAAGCCACGCTGGCGCTGCCCTACGGCTGGTGGAACTACCAGCATGGCGCCATGATGGGCGTGTTTATCGGGGCGTGGTCAGGGTTGCCGGTTGAAGCGGTGCTGGTATGGCTTGCGGTGACCTATGGGACGGTGATTCTGTTCGAGGTGGTGAAGGTCTGGCAAGCCTCGGGACGCCGGGCGAAGCAGGCGTTCTTGGGATCGTCTTAGGGATCGGTTCACACCTTCTCCCAGCAAGAGCACTGATGCCGCCGTAGAGACGTAGCGAGCTACGTCTCTACGGAGTGGCTCTTGCCGAACCATCGTAGTTACTGAGACGAGCCCGGCGATCGGCGATACCATTCTTGGAACGGGCTCTGGCCAACCTGATTCTCTGCAGTGGTGTTTGTATATGGAAGCAGCAGTATCTCCCGCGCGGCAAGCCAGATCGAAGCACCGGCACGACCTGCGGACTCTCACCTACGTCACCCTCGACCAGGCGAATGGCGGCATCGTCCGCAATCTGAGCCACGAGGGCATCGGCGTGCAGGCCGTGGCGGCGCTTCGTCCCACCCAGCAGGTGCGAGTGCGTTTCGAGTTGCGGGGTCCGCGACTGCGCGTGGAAGCCCGAGGTGAGGTCACTTGGGCGACGACGTCAGGCCAGTGCGGCATTCGATTTCTGGACTTGACGCCGCGGATGGTCCGCCAGATCAATGAATGGATTTTCGGAAACCTGCTGGAAGGAATTCCGTTGCATCCGGAGTTAACGGGATCGATGTTTGCGGCCTCGCCCGCGCTGACGGCGCAAGCGGAGACGGAAGATGGGCTCATGGTTTCGGCAGCGCCGGTGCAGGTGATCGAGTTGCCCGCCGAGACTCATTCACTTCATCCGGCGCTTACAGGCGACGATGACGCTGGGGCAGTCCCGCAAACTTTGGCAGAGCTCGGCTGGCTCTCGCAGCCGCTCTCAGGCCGGAGTCTGGTCTGGACGATCAATATTCTCGTCATGGTGGCGGCCCTTCTGTTGTTCGCGCTGGTGTTTCTGACCGTGACGGGCGAGCCTCCGCGATGGCCGTTTTCAATGATGGGCGGAGCCGCGCTTCTAGTGGTCGGGATGTATTGGGGATTCTTCCAGCTGTTTGGAGGGTCGAGTCCGGGCGAACGGCTGGCGCGACTGGTTGGATGTGATCCGGACGAGGAAGCTGAAGACGGTCCACGGTTTCGCTGAGTTGCTGGGCCCGTTGAGTTGTTGCGTCCGTGCAAAGCGAAGGACCCTGAGCGTGGCTCAGAGGCCAAAGCCGCAGAGAACTGTCGCGTAAGGTGTACGGCGGGACTCCCAGCAGATCAGCGACTGCCATGGACGGTACCTCACTGCCTTGCCCTTGAGTCGCCGCAGTCTGGATGGGAAGACGAGTGCAACGGAGATGCTTCACCAACCAGGCTCACCAATCTAAAATCAAAGCTTACGGTTCAGGTCCATAAGTGTGACAGAAATCAGTCGCGAACTATTTGATCAGCAGCGCAGACCTCGGTTCGGAAATGCTAATCCGGAGCGGATGACTCTTGCTTTCTGGGAGTGGATGATACGAGGTGGCGAGGCTACCCCGGCAACTGGCGAGAGCAGTCTCGAAGAATGCGGCCTCTTGATGCGAGAAGGTAAGCTGAAATCCACGTACGGACCCTACCGTGCCCGAGACCATTTCAACATTCCGCTGAATCGCGAAGACGGACCGATCTGGACTTTCGACCGCATGGGAGCGACCAGAAGCCAGCTAACGGACGGAAGAGTTGTTTGCATCGGGGGTGAACACGAAGACTATTACGATCCGGATTTCAACATTTACAACGATGTCATCGTCCTCGACCCCATTGGCCAAATCGAAGTCTACGGTTATCCCAAAGAAATCTTTCCGCCAACGGATTTTCACACAGCTACCATTTCGAGCGATCGAATTGTCGTGATCGGCGGGCTCGGCTACCCAGGCGACCGCCGTCCCGGCCACACGCCGGTCTACTCGCTCGACTTATGCCAATACCGCTTCTCGCAGATCGCAACATTGGGCGAGAAGCCGGGCTGGATCTTCAAGCACCAAGCCAGCTACGACCCCAAAGGGATCATCACTATCAGAGGCGGCCAAGTGATCCGTGAACGTGGCGGAGAGCAGCGATTTCAGCGAAATTTCGAGGACTATACTCTGGACACGATGTCCTGGGTCTGGCTGCGCCTTACGAGTCGTAACTGGCGTCAGTTCTCAATTACTCAGGAAAGCGGGCTATTTATTCTGGAGCACAAGCCTAAACCCGAAATCCTTCTGCCTCGAAACATAGAGCACACCGTTGTGCCGTGCAAAGACGAAGAGGACTTCCGGGTTATTGTGGCGGGAGTTCCTGTGTGTCTGACCGTCGGGGTTAGGTCCATAGACATAGTTATCGAGGGGGCGATGGCGGAACCTCTAGTCGCTCGTCTTGCTGACGAGATTCGCGCCAACACTGAGACTGCCATTCGACGTGCGTGTGTTCTTGAGCGGATGCAATGATTGTGTCCGACGGTCCACCGTAACTGAAGTTCAGCACCCGGGCCCCGCCACTGATGTTGGTTTTGAAAACAGCCGTTACACTCAAGTGCCCCCCGCAAGGCCAGATCAGTGTAACGGCGACGCTTCGCCAATCATCCAAGGGCGATCCCGATATCCGAGTGCTGCGGTGCCGATCCAGAGTCGCCAAAGTTGCTCGGAGAACAGGTGTCAGCCGTCGCGTCTTTCAGAAATCCTACGGATTGAAATAAGGGTCGCTTGCCATGCGAATGAAGGCCGCTTCCGATTCGGGAGACGAGCTGATGCGCCAATCGGCTTCCTTGTTGATGTCGAACCAGACGAGACATTTGATGAGCGGGAAACTGGTGCGGAGAGTGGGAATGATTTCATCGATCCACTTGGCTTTGTCTCCGCCCACTTGAGCGGAGGACATCTCGCCAATCATGATCGGCTTTTTCCTGGCTGCAAGGAGTGGGTAGATGTCCTTGAAAACCTGTTGGAAGGTCTGCCAGCCACCGTTTGTCGTACCCCAGTTGTATCCATCGACCCCGGTCCAATCGACGTAGGCATCGCCGGGGTAGTAATCCATCGTATTTTTGTTACCTCCGTTGATATCCGTGACGTTTGGACACCAGGCCCAGATCACGTTGGTAGCGCCGGCAGCAACGAAGATGTCGTGAATATGCCGATAGGCGGCAACGTACAAGGGCGCATTATTGCCACCCCACGCCTCATCACCATTCATCTCCGCGGCGAAGTCGAGGAAGAACTTCTTCCCCAGTGCCTTGGAGCCGTTGGCACGCGCTACGATCGTGGCATCGAGGCTTCCGTCGACGATCTTGGTGAAGTTGATCTTGTGAGGCTCCCAATTGACCAGAGGGATGCGTCCGGCGGCCAGATCTGCTTTGGTGACGGTGCCGGTCCAATCGTCGGTCCACGCATAGTAGGTGAGGTGAACAGGGGGCGTCCGGCCGAGCTTCGCCGTGGTCTGGGCCAGATTACCGGCGCCGTAGTACAGTCCGAGCAACGCACCCGATGCCGGCTCCAGAATGGACGATCCGCCGGGATCTGCTGCGGCGAGCAAGCCACCGTTGAAAGCGAGAATTACGATGCCCGCTAGAGCGGCTCTGCAAAGAATGTTTCTCATGGGTATAACTCCTGGGAGGAAATTCAATTCCGAGCCATTAGACTCATGCTCTCGCACGGGATGAGTGTAATGGGTGTTTCAATAAGCACGTGTTTCCCCGGCTGATTTTTACTCGTTCGTGGTCCAACTATCGGTCTGGAAATCGTAATAGAAAACGCCATGGAACATGGCCGGAAAGTAGAGGGTCGGACGTGTTGCTTCATATCCGAAGTGCCTCGCCACAAGAGTATTTCTAGCGTTCGGTAGAGCCCTCAAGTTTGCCGGAATCAACTCGTTGAGCTGCGTTGGATAGCGACTGTGTTCGGCCTTGAACTGCCTACACGCTGCAATAACGGGAATCGCTCTCAGCTTGGCTACGCGCACGTTGTAAACGATCCACGTGAATGTCAGTACTGAAACGCATAGGTACAGGGCAGCTACTTGAAGCCGCATGCCAAACCGTGGCTGCCCACTAAGAAGCACAACCGCAGCGATGACGAGCGCCGGAACGCCGATGATGCCGAGACCCAGCACCAACTCAATCGCCAAAAGGACGGCAGCGATGACGACATGTTTTATCAACCCACGTGTCACGTGAACATGATAACTGTTGAGAACAGGTCCTCAAACCCCCGGCAGATAGGTTAGAGTTAGCGCTCACGGGCGAGCCAACTGGCCACGTGTCGAAGTCGATGAACAGGCGCTGAAGAGGGTGCGTTATCTAGCGCTGAAGCCCGCGTCTTTTCTGGATCTCAGTGGCACGGCTGAAGGCGTGCCCTTCCCAAAGGCATTGACGAAGCTTCGTGTAAATACGCTAGTTCGCGAAGTATTGCTGCGCGAGCCAGAGTTGCAGCGTCCGCTGCTGACGCGCTGCCAGCTTCACGAAGCGGATGCCAATGTTTCCGCGCTTATCCTGCCACGCGATTTCCGCTTTTGCCTTCAATCCGGAGCGTGCGCCGGGCAAGTCGAACGCGACTTGCAGAGCTTTCGGGGAATCCACGGGATCGCTGACGTGAATCTGCATACCACCCTGGCTGAGGTTTACGAGGAATGCGTCGAGCCGCTTCTGTCCCTTGCAGTTGACCGAGACGGGGACCTCGAGTCCGGCGCGATGGTAGCGGAGGCGGCCGTCGAGGATCATGCTGCGAGCCGCCGACAGCGTGCGCACGGCCTGCTCCACGGAGATTGGTTTCTCGAAGGCGAATAACGCGCCAGTCTCATCGAGACTCGGCTTGCAGCGCGGGGCGCCCATGATGACCAGGGGCACCGTCCGCGGATTTTCCGCGCTCTGCAATTCGCGGAGAAATTGCGTGCTGCCGTTGAGATCGCAGTCCACGATGAGCGCGTCGATCTTTGACTTGGAGAGCCGGGCCAGAGCCCGTTGTGGTTCGTTCTCGACGGAGACGTCCATATGAAGACCGCCGAGGATGCATTCCAGAACACTGACTTCCTGCCAATCGCGCGAAACCACCATCGAGGAAAGTGTCATACCGTCACTGTAGCGGGGTCGGTAACGTTGCCGTAGATAACCAACGTAATAAGGCGGGCCGCATCGGTGATGCGTTGCCCGAAATTCAAGGTGGAGACGATGCGCCTGGAACAGCGGTACGAGGCTAGTTGCTGCGACCGGATTCCTTCTTCAGCCGATCCAGGGATTCGGGCGCAATCCACTTCCCCGAGTTCCGAGCCTTGTAGACGATTCCCCAGGCTTGGTCATAGCGTCCTCCGTCTGTGTGGAGTGCGAGGAGGGGATTGTAGGGATCGCAGGAGCAACCGTCGGCGGTGGCGCCGGTGTCGATTGATTTCTCGTAATCCGCGATGGCGGCAGCAGTCTTTTCTTTTGGGTAAGAGGATCCGCGAGTGCAGTAGGCGTCGGCCAAGCGGGCCTTGCCCAGCGGATTCAGTGCCATCTCTTGCGAGTAGTCATTGATCGCTTGGTCGAGTTCGCCGGTCGTCTCATGGATCAAGCCGAGTCTGTCCCACGCCAGATAAAGCCGGCCGTCCCTCTCGATGGCTTTCTTGAAGTCGGCAGTGGCCGGGGCAAACCAAGCCTTCCGGTCGGCCTCACTGCCCATCAACCGGCCGTCCACCACGGCATCCAAGGCGGCGCGGTCGTAATAGGTGACCCCGCGGGTGTAAAAAGCTTCCGCGCTGGGATCGAGCGCGATGGCCTGGTCATGATCTTTGACGGCAAGGCCGAACAAGCGGTCGTATTCATCGGCGGAGATCAGCTTGAAAGCACGGCTATAGCGGGCTTTTTCCGAATAGGCGTTGCCTCGGCGTGCATATGCTTGTGCGCGGTGGGCGTTATCGTGAGCGGTGTCGATCGCCTTTGTGGAACTGCTAATGTCGCGATCATAGCTGCTCAGATACCAGGACCGGGCGATGCGGGTGCAGCCCGCGAGAAGCAGGAGGGCGCAGGCGCACAGCAGTATCGGTATCTTTAAAGATGTTTTCATCGGCCCATCCCTGATAGGCAGAACCTAGCAGACATTCCGCCGGACAATCGCGGCAGTAAGAGAATCGGGATGGATGTTGACTTCATAGTTTTATCGGATCCGAGGTCCCGTTGAGTCTGCCAGCCCTGAGAAAATTCCCGACGTAATTCGTCAGTAGTCTCACAAAACCCGGCAACCAGAGAGGCATCGAGAAGGAATTCACAAAGAAGAATTTTATAACTGACACGGAAAATAAAGGGCTAGGTGCCGATTCGCAGGAAACGAAGGTAACTCGATCTTTGGATTAACAGATGCAGGATGACAGACCAAATCACGCGCTGACGGGATTCTTCTTCTCGTCGAGAGTCCGAAAATCCGGGCCTTTACTGAGCTCGGTACCAATCCACGGTGCGGCGCAATCCCTCTTCGAAATCCACTTTTACCTTGTAGCCGAGGGCGGCTTCGGCCTTTGAGATATCGGCGAGCGAATGTTTGATGTCGCCGCCGCGCTCTGGTCCGTATTGGGGTTTGCCGGAATAGGAAGTCAGAGGTTGCAAGAGCTTGAAGGTTTCGTTGAGAGTGATGCGGCGGCCGGTGGCCACGTTGAAGACCTGCCCGGCCGCTTTGGATGCGGGAGCCTGGCAGGCGAGAAGGTTTGCCTCAACGGCATTGTCGATGTAGGTGAAATCGCGACTCTGTTCGCCGTCACCGTAAATGGCGGGTTGTTCCCCGCGCAGCATGACGGTGATGAATTTCGCCAGGACGCCGGAATAGGGAGACGAAGGATCCTGCCGCGGACCGAAGATATTGAAGTAGCGCAAGGCGATGGTCTCGAGCTGGTAACAGCGATAAAAGGAAATCATGTAGTGCTCGCTGGCGAGCTTGGCTACGGCATAGGGAGAGATCGGATCGGGCCGCATGTCTTCGTGCTTGGGCAGCGTGGGAGTGTCGCCATAGGCGGAGGACGATGCCGCATAGACAACGCGCTTCACCTTGGCATCGCGCGCAGCGATCAGAACGTTGACCGTTCCATCGACATTCGCCTGGTTGCTGCCGAGAGGATCGAGTACAGATTTTGGCACCGAGGGAATGGCCGCCTGATGCAACACGAAGTCGACTCCGGCGCAGGCTTGGTGCATCGCGTTGAGATCGGTGATGTCGGCTTCGCGAAAGTCGATGCGGTCCAGAATCTCGGCAAGGTTCTTGCGATTGCCGGTGGAGAAGTTGTCAACGCCACGCACTTGATCGCCGCGGGAAAGGAGTGCGCGTGCCAGGGATGATCCGATGAAGCCGCCAATGCCGGTAATCAGATAAAGTGCCATGCCTTTTCATCATAGCGAATGGATTGATTCTTGTGGCAAGGGCGGCGCGAATGGACGGCAGACCGTCTAGCGAACCGGGCGAAAGCGCTCATTTCCTGGCGGTGGGGTCCTGACTTTGACGGACGATGCGGACGAAGTCTTCGCGCATTAACATCTGGCGGCTTGCAAAGAATTCCGAGAGGGCGGTCATCGCCGCAGTGGGATCGGTGAGGGCAGGCAGTGGCTCCTGAGGACCGCTGGCCGGAAGGGAAGAAGCCATGCCCGGTCCGACGATGATGGTGCGAGAGATGGTGGCCAGCAGGGTGCGTAAGCGGGCCAAGTTTTCTTCGGACATATCCGCGAAAGCGATGCCCATGCCGAGGTAAGGATAACTGACGCGTACGCTGCCTTTGGTTTCCACGCGGACGCCATTCGCGTCCAGCTTCATGTGCAATTGAGTATTCGCCGGGTAGGTGGCCTGTGCTTCCACGTAACAGCCATGCAAGCTGATGTCGCTGAACGTGGCCCAGGTGCGTACATCGCAGCCTTCTTCGCGCAGTTCGGCACTGCCTTCGCATTTGTAGCGAGGACTGCGGCGCTTTTCCGCGCCCTTGAATTGATCGCCCGGGTCTCCGCCAGCTGTTGGCGAGTAGCGTGCTGGCGCGGCTGCCGCGGCGGACTGAGGGCTCGACTGCTTCAAGGACCTCAGGTACGCAACGCCTTCGTCGATCTCATGTGCCATAAGTGCCCCGCTGCGGAGGTGCGACCTCCGCTCTGCTCGAAGTCAAATATCGGCATCGCTGTGACGCAGGGGAGCTTTGCCGAAGACTCTGATGTTTCTATCGGGAGGAACAACTTCGAAGATTAGGGTTGAAGGGCGATCTCGATGAGAGTTTTTTAAGAAAGAGGCGCACCCGAGGAAGATTCCGTTTCGGTCATCTGCTGCGCGCCCTGACGAATCTGTTTCCAGAGTTCGTCGCGTCCGGCGCCGGTTTTGGCGGAGAAGGGAAGCAGGCGGGCGGCGGGATATTCCTGAGTCAACTTTCGGAGAGTGTTGTGGAGTTGGTTGTTGGAGAGGCGGTCGCTCTTGGTGGCCACCAGCAGGAATGCGCGGCCGGAAGCGCTAAGAAAGTCCAATAGTTGCCGATCGCTCTGCTGGGGTGGAACGTTGGCGTCGATCAGAGCGACGCACAGAGAAAGCGTGGGCCGCTCGTTGAGATAGGGCTCAATGAACTTCGGCCATTCCTGGGAAATCTCGCGGGAGATCTTGGCATAACCGTAGCCGGGAAGGTCGGCGAAGATCAGCTCGGGATGCGGCTTTCCGGGCCAGCGGATCTCGAAGAAGTTAATCGCCCGGGTGCGGCCGGGGGTGGAACTGGTGCGGGCCAGCTTGGTGCCGACCAGAGAGTTGATGACGCTGGACTTGCCGACATTGGAACGGCCCAGGAAGGCGATTTCCGGCAGGGTGGGAGCCGGAAAGTGGGCGGCGTCGGTCGCGGACGCCATGAAGCGGGAGAGAACCCTCATCTCCAAAGTGTGCAACTTGGGAGAGGGGATTGGCAAGCGAGAGTGCCAGTCCTGATTCGCAAAACCATAAGCCACGAAGGACACGAAGGATCACTAAGGAAATTCTGATCGTCCGCTCGAACGGCTGCCTCTGCGAGAACTTGAGCGCCGCATAAAACCTCGGTAACCGGCCGCGCGTCGCCGGTGCGGTCGCGGGCTCAATCTCCGCTGGCGGCAGCCGATTGAGTCAGTAGCAGCACAGGAGACGCAAATGGAAAACATCCGGAAGGCGACGCTGGAGATGCACACTCTGCTGCTTTGCGCGGACGTCCAGTTCACGGGGATCACGCGAAATGTCCTGAACCAATTGCATGTGACGCCGAAGATTGTAGGGACCTGCGAAGCGGCGCTGGCGCTGATCCAGGAGCACGAATTTGACGTGATTATTGTCGACTGGCGCGAGATCGAGAATCTGGGGGACTTCCTTTGCGCCGTGCGCAAATCGAAGCTTAACCAGGAGGTCGTGCTGGTGGCCATCATGCGCGATTTGCTGGATCTGCGGCAGGCCTTCGCCGCCGGAGTTCATTTCCTGATTCACAAGCCCGCGTCTGCGGTTCAGATTGAACGCTGCCTGCGCGCGGCCTATTGCGCCACCGTGGTGCGGCGCCGCAAGCAACACCGCGAGCTGGTGAAGATCGTGGCTACGATCAGCACTCGCAGCCAGTCGTTCACCGAGTCGACGATCGTGAATCTGAGCGAGGGTGGGGTTGGAATGCGGATGAGTGACGAGAGGCCTGGTATGTCACTGAGCGCGGGCGATGAGATTCATCTGCGCTTCTCGTTGCCGCAGGGTGGGCAGGTGCTACACACGACGGGGACGGTGGTGTGGAGGACGGCGCAGGCTTGCGGCGTGCGCTTCAGCTACATTCCCGACGATGAGCGCTTGGCACTGGAACAGTGGCTGACGGCTTGCGTCGAGAGGTCGCTAGCGGAGTTGTGCGAGCGGATGCGGGCGGTGTGCGCGTGAACCTTTCGCACAGACGTTTGCAACGTCTCCCTATCGATCATTCGGAATGATGCCGGCAGAGACGTGGCTGAGCTACGTCTCTACGGGCGATTACTGGTGAGCTGTGGGGACTTCGGGAGTGCCGGCGTCCAGAGGCGCGATGGGCTGAGCGACCTCTTCTTCGAACTTGGGCAACGGAGATTCCAGGGCGATCTGCAGCACCTGGTCCATGGTGTCGACGAAATGCAGCTTCATGGCGGTGCGAAGGTTCTCGGGGACCTCGGCCACGTCCTTCTCGTTGTCCTTGGGAAGAATGACTTCAAAGAGTCCGGCGCGATGGGCGGCTAGAAGTTTTTCTTTGAGGCCGCCGATGGGCAGAACCTTGCCGCGCAGGGTGATTTCTCCGGTCATGGCCAGATCGCGGCGCACTGGAATCTTGCTCAGCGCGCTGGAGATGGCGGTTGCGATGGTAATGCCGGCCGAGGGACCGTCTTTCGGGATAGCGCCTTCGGGAACGTGGACGTGCAAGTCGAGATTGCGGTAGAAGTCGCGGCTCAGGCCGAGGCGTTGCGCGCGCGATCGCACGTAAGACATAGCGGCTTGCGCGGATTCCTGCATGACGTCGCCGAGCTTGCCGGTCAGCGTGAGTTTGCCCTTGCCGTCGACGACGCTGGCTTCCGTGCTGAGAATGGAGCCGCCGACTTCAGTCCAAGCCAGGCCAGTGACCAGGCCGACTTCGGACTTCTCGTGAGCGAGGGTATCGCGGAACTTGATAACGCCGAGGAAGTCGTTGACGTTGGCACCGGTAATGGTGACGTTATAGTTCTCGCCTTCTTTGACGACCTTGCGGGCGACTTTGCGGCAGACGTTTCCGATCTCGCGTTCGAGGTTGCGGACGCCGGCTTCGCGGGTGTAGGAGCGGATAAGTCCGGTGATGGCTTCGTCGGTGAACTTGATGTTCTTTTCCGACAGGCCTGCGGCCAGCATCTGCTTCTTGACCAGGAACTGCTTCGCGATCTCGACCTTTTCCTGCTCGGTGTAGCCGTGCAAGCGAAGCACTTCCATGCGGTCTTGCAGGGCCGCGGGAATGGTGTGCATCACGTTGGCGGTGGCTACGAAGAAGACCTGCGAAAGATCGTATTCGACGTCGAGGTAGTGATCGACGAACATGAAGTTCTGCTCAGGATCGAGCACTTCAAGCAAGGCGGCGGACGGATCGCCGCGGAAGTCCATCGACATCTTGTCGACTTCGTCCAACATGAAAACCGGATTCTTGGTGCCGGCCTTCTTCATCATCTGAATGATCTGGCCGGGCAGGGCGCCGATGTAGGTGCGGCGGTGGCCGCGGATCTCGGCTTCATCCCGCACGCCACCGAGGGACATGCGAACGAACTTGCGGCCGGTGGCCTTGGCAATCGACATTCCCAGCGACGTCTTGCCGACGCCGGGAGGCCCGACGAAGCAGAGGATGGAGCCTTTGGGATTCTTCACTAACTGGCGTACGGCGAGGAATTCAAGGATGCGCTCCTTGATCTTTTCCAGACCGTAGTGATCTTCGTTGAGAACTTTCTCGGCGCGGGAGATATTGCGGATTTCCTTGGAGCGCTTCTTCCACGGGACGGCCAGCAGCCAGTCGAGATAGTTGCGCGAAACCGTAGACTCGGCCGACATGGGCGGCATCGCTTCCAGTTTCTTGAGTTCCTGCAGGGCCTTGTCCTTGACTTCCTTGGGCATGCCGGCGGATTCAATTTTCTTCTTGAGTTCGTCGAATTCGCTCTTTTCGCCGCGGCCCAGTTCCTTCTGGATCGCCTTAATCTTTTCGTTGAGGTAATACTCTTTTTGCGCCTTCTCCATCTGGCGCTTCACGCGCGATTGGATGGTGCGGTCCACGTTCAGCTTTTCGATTTCGATGTCGAGGACATCGGCGATGCGGGTGAGGCGTTCGGCGGGGTCGAAGATTTCCAGCAGTTCCTGCTTCTCCTCAATGGAGAGTTGCAGGTTGGCGGAGATGACGTCTGTGAGTTTGGCCGGATCTTCCATGCGCACGGCCGAAATCATGGTCTCGTAGTTGAGCGCCTGGCACAGCTTGACATACTGTTCGAAGAGGGTGGTCACGCGCTGCATGCTGGCTTCAAGCGCCGGGTTAGCCTCGCTGCCGTAGCGGGCGACGCGAACCGTGGCCTGCATGAAGCCCTCGGTGTCGACCACCTGCAGAATCTTGCCGCGCTCTACACCTTCAACCAGGACCTTGATGTTGCCGTCGGGCAGTTTGAGGCTCTGCACGATGTTAACGATGGTGCCGACCTGGTAGATCTCATTGGCCTTAGGTTCGTCGATGGAGGCGTCGTGCTGGGTAGCGAGGAAAATCTTCTTGTCGGCCGCCAGCGCCTCTTCCAGGGCCCGCACGCTCGATTCACGGCCCACCACGAACGGCGTCATCATGAAGGGAAAGATGACCACGTCCCGAATGGGCATCATGGGCAGCTTTCT
Organism: uncultured Acidobacteriaceae bacterium; assembly: GCA_963731405.1. Classification (GTDB taxonomy): domain Bacteria; phylum Acidobacteriota; class Terriglobia; order Terriglobales; family Acidobacteriaceae; genus Sulfotelmatobacter. The sequence continues at coordinate 69,177 of CAVSVS010000027.1, forward strand.
GGATTCGAACTTTTCCTTAGATGTGGTCACTGAGTCTCCCTGGGATGACGGACAGCCCTGCTAGATTCTACCTTGCTTCGAGATAACGTGACATGGCACTTGCCGACCATTTGTGAAAAATTGGCGACAACCTTTCGCCGACGGCAGGTTGCAAAACCATTCACATTTGGCTGCCCGTAGAGACGTAGTAAGCTGCGTCTCTACAGTTGCTAACCTGCTTTTTCCATGACGGGGGCGAAGGAGGCGCTGCGCTTCTCGACCATCTCCCGCGTCACTTCAAATTCTTTCAGCTTCTTCTGGCTGGGCAGATTAAACATCAGGTCGAGCATGAGTTCTTCGAGGATCATGCGGAGGCCGCGCGCTCCTACCTTGCGCGCCATAGCTTGCCGCGCAATGGCGCGGAGGGCCTCATCGTTGAATTTCAGGCGCACATTCTCGAACTCAAACAGGCGCTGGTATTGCTTGATGATCGCATTTTTCGGACGGGTCAGGATCTCGATCAGGGCAAACTCATCGAGATCTTCCAGCATGCCGACGACCGGCAAGCGGCCCACAAATTCGGGAATCAGACCGAACTTGATGAGGTCTTCGGGCTGGATCTCAGTCAGGAGCTCCTGGGTACGCTTTTTCGAACTGGCCAAATCTTCCTTGTCGGCATCTTCGCCGCTGCGGAATCCGAGCGACTTCTTGCCGACCCTGCGAGCGATGATCTTGTCGAGGCCGACGAAGGCTCCGCCGCAGATGAAGAGAATGTTAGTGGTATCAACTGGAGTAAATTCCTGGTGGGGATGCTTGCGCCCACCTTGCGGAGGAACGTTGGCAATCGTGCCTTCCAGAATCTTCAAGAGCGCCTGCTGCACGCCTTCGCCGGAGACATCGCGAGTGATCGAGGGATTCTCGTCCTTGCGGCCGATCTTGTCGACTTCATCGATGTAGATGATGCCAGTCTGAGTGCGGCTGACGTCGCCATCGGCGGCCTGCAACAGCTTGAGGATGATGTTCTCGACATCTTCGCCAACGTAGCCGGCTTCAGTCAGCGTGGTGGCATCGACAATGGCGAAAGGCACATCGAGCATCCGGGCCAGAGTCTGCGCCAGAAGCGTTTTGCCGGTGCCGGTCGGGCCGATGAGCATGATGTTCGACTTGCTCAGTTCGATGCCGTCCCCGGTTTTCTGCCGGTTCATGAAAATGCGCTTGTAGTGGTTATAAACGGCGACCGCCAGCTTTTTCTTGGTCTGTTCCTGCCCGATGACGTACTCGTCGAGGAAGGCTTTCACTTCCTGAGGCTTGGGCAGTTGATTGGGAGTGCTGGTCTGGGGAGTCGCCGTGCGGTCATCTTCCAGAATGGAATTGCAGACCGCCACGCACTCGTCGCAAATATAGGCACGCGGATAATCGCTGGGCGACGAGATCAGTTTGGCTACAGCGTCCTGCGATTTGTGGCAGAACGAACAACGTAGAATCTCGTCGGAGCCCGACTTGGTTTTCACTCGGCTCTACTCCTTAAGTGTCTCTTGTCGGCATGACCTGGACCCCAGCGTTCGTCAGTCCACTCTGCCGTTCCGCTTTTTCGGCGCCGACTTTCGTCAGTCGCGAAGGCAGATCATACCGCTTTTACCGTCTTATAGATGATATCGTCTATGATTCCATATTCCTTAGCCTGCTGCGCGTTCATAATGAAGTCGCGCTCGACATCTTTCTCCACTTTGTCCAGCTTCTGACCGCTGTGTTTCGAGAGTAACTGGTTGGTAATCTCTCGCATACGCAGGATCTCGCGGGCATGGATATCAATGTCAGTAGCTTGGCCCGACAATCCACCCATCGACGGCTGATGTATTAGAATCCGTGAATTCGGAAGTGCCAATCTCTTTTTGGGTTCGCCTGATGCCAATAGTAACGCCGCCATCGATGCTGCCTGTCCGACGCACAGGGTCATGACATCATTTTTCACGTACTGCATGGTGTCGTAAATTGCCATGCCGGCCGTGATGGAGCCGCCCGGAGAGTTGATGTAAAGCTGGATGTCTTTCTCGGGATCTTCCTGAGCCAGAAACAACATTTGAGCAATCACCAGGTTGGCGATGTTGTCGTCAATTGGCGTGCCGATGAAGATAATGTTGTCGCGCAGCAGCCGGGAATAGATGTCGTAGGCGCGTTCGCCCCGCCCGGTCTGCTCGATGACCATTGGAACGAGCATCATGTGTGCGTCGTTCTTGTTCCCATCATTTTGCTTCATGTTCACCTGTCACACTCCACCCCGACGCAACGACTGGCTTGCTGGGGAGAATCGAAAGTGGCCCGCGTTTGTTTCCGGACTTACGCGGACTGGTGATACAGAAAATCGAGGGTCTTTTCGCTGCGGATTCTGTTCCGGATTCTATCGAGGCCCCCATCCTGTGTCAAACGAGCGCGGACCGCTTCGGGAGTCTGTTTCGTCTGCTTGGCGAGAGCTTCAATCTCATGATTGAGTTCGTCCTCGCCAGCCTCGATTTTTTCCAGATCCGCGACGCGTTCCAGTAACAACGACGACTTAACATCCTGCACAGCCTGATCTCGCTGGCCTACCCGCAAGCGGGGCAGATCCATTTTCTTGAGGTCCTCCATCTTCATTCCCTGAGCCGCCAGAGCGCGCAGACCACGCTCCAGGCGGAGGTCGATCTGGCGGTCGACGAGAGACTCCGGCACTTCGAAGTCGTTGCGCTTGACGAGTTCGGCGACGAGTTTGTCTTTGGCCTGGCGCTCGGCATCGTGCTTGCGCTCGGCTTCCATGTTGTCGCGAATCTGCTTGCGCACTTGGTCGAAGCTGGAGAACTCGCCCAGTTCTTTAGCGAAGTCGTCGTTCAGCTCGGGCAGGTTCTTCTGCTTGATGGCCTGAACCTTTACGGTGTAGACCAACGCCTTGCCGGCAAGGCGCTTGTCGGCGACGTCCTCGGGGTAACTCACCTCGAACTCGCGCTCGTCTCCTGCGTTGGCGCCGCGGAGATTTTCAGTGAACTCGGGAACCGTATTCTTGCCGCCGATCTCGATTAGCACTTCGTCCATGTGTACGGGCTGGGCTGTGCCGTCGTTCTCTTTCGGCTTGCCATCCATCGAGGCTTGCGCGTAGTCACCGTCGGCCAGGGAACGTCCTTCTACCGAGGTGTAGGTGGCATGCTGCTCGCGAACGCTGTTGACCGCTTCCTCGACCTCTTCGTCCTTTATGACAATCTCGGGATGGTCGGCGCGAAGCTCTTTGTAGCCTTCGACCACGATCTCGGGCATGATTTCGAAGCTGGCCTTGAAGCGCAGGGGCTCACCATCGTGAATGTGCAGGTCGGTGACTTGCGGCTGGGAGACGGGAATCAATCCCTGCTTTTCGGCTTCTTTGCGAAAGTGGCGGGGCACCAGAGCTTCGACCACGTCGCTCTTCAAGTCCTCTTTAAAACGCTGTTTGATGATGGACGCGGGCACGTGGCCGGAGCGGAAGCCCGGCAGACGCGCCACTTTCTGATACTTCTGAACAATCACTTCTGTTTCGCGAGCGACTTCATCGGCCGGAATTTCGACTGAGATCTCGCGCTTGACGCCGTCTTGCTTCTTCGCGTCGGTGGTTTCAGTTTCTGTGGGACTCACGTTTTGACCTCTCGGCTTTACCTGCAACGTCGGGCCGGATCCAAGGTTCAAGAGTCCGGGACCTATCCTGTTCACACGCCGTTAATCTTGAGTGTAAAGACTAAGGGAGAGAAGCGTCAAACGCAGGGAGGCACTGTCTTTCTTTTGTCTGCCCAAACTGGGTCTCGAGTAACAGAAAGGCGTGGCGGGTGACCGAGAGTGGGAGGGTTATTCGATCTTACGCGGCTTTTCGCAGGGGCAGTTCTGCATCTACCTCGGTTCCGATGCCCGGCTGCGATTTGACCGCGACGTTTCCGCCCAGGAATCGCAGGCGTTCCTCCATGCTGATAAGCCCCAATCCACCGAACGGATGGTTGGGATCAAAACCTATTCCTGTGTCGCTGATCGTCAGGTGTAACCGATCGCCTTGAATCGCCAGCACAACATCAATCTGCCTGGCCTTCCCGTGCTTCACGGCATTGTTCAGCGCCTCTTGTGCAACCCGAAACAGGCAAAGAGCGATTTCGGAAGGAAGTCCGGCAATGTCGTCGGAATGAAACATCACCTGGATGCGATGCTGGTCAGCAACGGCCCGGCACAGGTTGTGCAGGGCGACCTCGAGTCCCAAGTGCTGCAGGCTGCTCGAATGAAGCTGATGAGAAATCGCCTGGACATCGGTGCAAAGACTTTCCAGATCGCGGAATAAGGTGAGGGCCAAAGCCCGTTGATGCTCCATCTCAGCGGGAAGGGAACCATACAGCTGATCACCGGAGACGGACAACAGTGCGAGCCTCTGCCCAATATCATCGTGCAATTCCCGACCAATCCGCTTGCGCTCATCTTCCTGCGCGCTCAACAATTTGCCGGCCGGGTCCTGGTTGCGCCGGTAGTTCTCCTGAAGAATTTGCCGGCTCTCCCGCAGATCCTTCTCGGCGATGCCACGCTCCTCGATGAGGATCGCGACAAACAACATCGGGATCGAGATCACAATCAGAAAGAGTTGTATGGCGAGCACACTATTCTGGGCATGATTGGCGAAGAAGTTGCCCTTGTCGCAGGCTATTCAAACGAACCGGGCCGGGTATGAGTCGACGCAAGAGGTATACGGAAAGCACCGCTTTCAGGCAATCGTTGAGGTAAGTGGACGCGAGCAACCAAAGCGGGCCATTCAACGTCATCCAACGAATCGGAACGCCGATCAGAAAGAACCAGAGCCAACGTTTCCTCGGAGTGAGGAGCAACGCGCAGAGGAGAACCGAATCCGGAAACCAGAGAGGGGCAGGGGAACTTCCGCTAAAACCGGCACCGTATCTGCAGGCAAGTACGTACGCGATGCCAAACAAGAGAAGGGGGTGGAGTGCCACACTAGTGCGTTGAAGCGAGCCTCGGTTTTCGTCCGCGCGGGATTGAGGCAGGCTGCCGTTTGCCTCTGAGATCGCGGCGGAGCTTCTGTAGACATCCGAATCCATACTCGAATGACCGTGAGACATATTATCGCCTCATGAGGATGGTTGACCATGCCAACTGCGATTCGCCTGTAGAAATGTTGCATTGTGATCTAATGCCATCGTGTCTTGGTTGACGATCCTGAACAACGATGTCATCGCCTGCACGCGCTGCCCACGACTGGTCGCATACCGGGAGGAGGTCGCGCGGGTGAAACGGCGCGCGTATTTAAGTTGGGAGTATTGGGGGAAGCCGGTGCCGGGATTCGGCGATCCTCATGCGCGGGTTTTGATTATGGGCCTTGCTCCGGGAGCACACGGTTCTAATCGTACGGGGCGGCCGTTTACGGGAGATGCATCCGGCAAATTCATGTATCCGGTGTTGTACGAGACGGGATTTGCCAGCCAACCAACTGCGACCGACCGCGACGACGGCATGCAGTTAAGAGATCTTTATATTACGGCGGCCGTGCGTTGCGCCCCGCCGGACAATAAGCCTCTTCCGCAGGAACTGGCTGCCTGCTCGACGTTTCTCGATCGCGAGCTGGTCGGATTAGAAGATGTGAAGGTTGTGGTAGCGCTAGGAAAGATCGGCTTCGATGCTTATCTGAATTATTTGAAGCGGCGCGGGCTGCTCGCTGGCAAAAAAGAATATGTCTTCAAACATGGCGCCAGGTACTACATGCCGGACGGTAAGGTGTTACTCGCGTCTTACCATCCGTCGAATCAGAACACGCAGACCGGGAAGCTGACGCGCGAAATGTTTGTGAAGATTTTTCAAGGGGCGGCAAGAATTGCCGATAGGAATGTTGAGGCGCCGCTGGTGCCGGCTCGTTCACCCGTTCCTCGCTAGAGGTATCGCCGAAAGGCTGTGGGTTTACGGTCCGGAGCGGCGCCACTTCCGACCTATCTCAGCCTCGTAACCATTACTTCGAGCTGAAACTGCCGCTTGGAGTTGGGATCGTCGACGCTGCCGACGACCATAGGCTTGCCCGGCACGGCCAACGTGCTGGCGTTGATTTTGAATTGCCGCACAACCGGCCGCGATTCGTGCCCTGTTCCCTGATCCGGAATCGCAAAGTTACTGATATCGGCATGCACGGCCAGCGCCACGCCATCAGGGCGCTCCCCGATCCTGCACCAGATGCTAGTGCCTACGTCCAGATATTGAAACTGTTCGTGTCCCGCGTCGACCGGGACGCGAGTCCCAATCTTGATTTCATTCGCATCGTCGGCATTCAGATTGAGCGAGTACTGCCGCGTGTTAATTTTCTTCCCCTCCTCCAGTTCGTTCACGGAGAAGTCGAGGCGGTAAGCGTGGACTGGTTTCCCTTCAGTCTCAGCCCTGGATGGGGCCTTTGCCTCCGTTTCAGGCTTGGCTGGCGCTGTGTCCTGTGCGCGGCCTGCAGTTCCAAAAACCATTGTGAAAGTAAGAATTGCAATCGTCCAAACCGTTGATGCCTTGCGCATGGTCCTTCTCCTTGAGTTCTTATCTGTCTGTGGTGTGGTTGTTCCGTTCATCTGAGTCCGTGGTGGAGTCTTCAAAGAAAGAAAGCTTCATCTCTTCGAGTTGATCTCGTTGCAACGCTTCGCTCCGGGCTCTCGCGATCAGGATGGCGTGCTCGGGATATTTCCCAACATAGCTCGCCAATATTCTTTCCTGTTCACTCAGCGGCTGTGGCGAGGGGAACTGATCGAGTTTCGGACTCACACCAACGTTCGTTGTTCTGGGGGAGTGCACGGAAGTGCGGCGAATGCCAGTACGTGCATGCGATTGAATTGCGATGTTGTCGAGGAAGGCGATCTGTGTTCGGGTCTTCTGAGGTTGTTGCGTGCTCGGCTGGGGCCGTTTCGCAATTGTTGGCTGTGATGGTGCGACCCATCTCCAGGCCAACGCTACCCCTGCGACAACGACTACCGCCAGAGCTCCTGCGATCGCCCAACGCCACCATGTGCGATCCGGAATGTGAGTCTGCTCGGCTCGCAGGCTTGCGAGGATCCGTTCTTCGAGTCCCGCACGGGGTTCAGCGGCGGCGTACTTGGCAAGAACTGCGTTCAACTCGTGCCCGAGATCGTCGTTCTCGTGAAGCCAATCTGGATCTCTCCGGTTATGTTTTTCGCCTGCCATAGTTTCCTCTACTTCTTTTCCATTCGCCCTGCCAGCTTCTCTTTCAGGATCTGTCGCGCCCGGAAGACGCGCGATCGGACTGCAGCTTCGTTGATGCCGAGAGTGACCGCGACTTCTCGGGGTGACATTTCTTCGAGGGTTGACAGAATCAGAGGCTCCCGCAGCTTCGAGGGAAGAGCCGCGATCAGTTTCTCCAGCCTTGCGCTGATTTGCGCGCCATTCACCGTCTCATCCGCTGGAGTGCTGGAAGTCGCAACTTCGACCGGCTTCTCGGGATCCTCCAAAGGAATTTCCTGCATGCGGGCGTGCCGCTTGCTGCGGTCAACGGCCACGCGCCAGGCAATTCGTGCCAGCCACGTCTTCGTATTTTCCACCGCGGCAAGTCTCGAGTGGTAGCGCAGTACGCGCATGAACGTTTCCTGGGTTGCGTCTTCGGCGTCGTGGTGGCGGCGGAGTACCGCATAGGCGATGCGGTAGACCATGCGCGCATGCTCCCGAACCATCCCTTCGAGCAGTTCCACTGGACTGCGCTCGACGGTCGCAATTGCGCTCAGCGTCGCCTCTCCCGCTACCACTCGTATGCCCTCACTCATGAAGACCTGTCCGTGGCCCGTTGTGTTCAGGAATTTCTGGATGGAGAACGCCCGTAGAGACGTTGCTTGCAACGTCTCTCTAACCTCGGAGAAGAAATGTGGGGATAAGGAGAAGGACCGGGCGGTTGCAATGGAGAGAGAGACGTAACCAGTTACGGCTCCACGGGGTGTGGCGCCGGCGCCCGCGCCCGCGTGCCTGCATCATCCGGAGTGCCGCGTAGAGGGGCGCCGGACCCGCAAAGGGGCCAGGGATCTCTTCTTGCGTCAGAATTGCGCGGGCGTGGGCGCCCGCGCCACATAGGGCTAGAATCCCACCATCACGGGTTCGGGCTGTAGGTTTACGCCCCAGATTTCTTCGACGCGCTGCTGGATTTGTTCTTTCAAAGCGAGCACCTCGGCGGCGGTAGCGCCTCCGCGATTCACGATGGCGAGAGCGTGCTTGCTGGAGATGCCGACGTGGCCAAAGCCGTAGCCGCGGGCGAAACCGGATTTCTCGACCAGCCAGGCCGCCGAAACTTTTCGGCTCTTTTCGAGTGCTGGATAACTGGGCAGGGTTAACCCCTTTGCCGCGGCTCGCTTTTGCAGATCTTCATGCTGCTCTTCCGAGACGACCGGGTTCTTGAAAAATGATCCTGCGCTCTGGCAATCGGGATCGCCGGCGATAATCAACATTCCCTTGCGTGCACGAATGTGGCGCACTGCCTCGCGAGTCTCGGCGAGATTGGGGCGGCTTTCGCGGCCTTCGAAATGCCGCTGTAGGTCAGCATACTCAAGGTGAGGCTCGCCGCCGGGCGTGAGCGCGTAGGTGACGCGCAGGATGACGAAACGTCCGCGGTCAGTCGTATTGAAGATGCTGGAGCGGTAGGTGAACCCGCAGGCCTCGCGGCAGAGCTCGCGAATCTGTGCCTCTTTTAGATCGAAAACTTCTACGGACTCGATGGTCTCCGATACTTCCTGCCCATAGGCGCCGACATTTTGCACGGGTGTGCCGCCGACGTTGCCGGGAATTCCGCTCATGCACTCGATGCCTGCGCAGCGTGTCATGACAGCGTGCGAGACGAAGCGATCCCAGGATTCTCCTGCGCCGACCTCGAACAGAACTCTGCCCTCTTCATCGTTGCCCGAGCCTTGCTCGATTCCAGGAATCGCGACTTTCAGCACCAAGCCGGCCCAGCCGCGATCGGCCACCACCAGATTGCTTCCGCCGCCAAGAATAAAGAGGGGTAGGTCTCTCGACTGCGAGAACGCAATTGCCTGCTGAACGTCGGCGATGGACTGGGCCTCGACAAAAAAGCGAGCGGGCCCTCCGATCCGAAGGGTGGTCAGTGGCGCCAGCGAAATATTCTCCTGCAGCAACATGAGTCGCTCTCACTATACACATCGTAGAGTCGTCGCTTGGAACGTGTCTGCCAGGGCCGCCCCGCTCACGCTACAATAGAAGTCACACCCCGACGAGAGGAACAAAACTAATATGGCGATGTATCCCGAAATTATGGTTATCCCAATGCGCGAGGAATTGACTCGGCTGGGAATTGAAGAGCTGCGCACCCCCGAACAAGTGGATCAGGCGTTGAAGAACCGTCCCGGCACGACGATGGTGGTCGTTAATTCGATTTGCGGATGCGCCGCCGGACGCATGCGCCCTGCCGTGCGAATGGCAATGGAGAACTCCGTTCGGCCTGACCGTGCGTATTCCGTCTTTGCCGGACAGGAAACAGAAGCGACCGATCGCGCTCGCAGCTACTTCACCGGACAGCTGCCGTCTTCCCCATCGATCGGGATTCTGCGCGATGGGCAGCTTGTTTTCATGATGCCGCGACGAGACATTGAATCGCGCGAAGCTCCGGCGATTGCAGTAGACCTGAAGGCGGCCTTCGACCGCCTCTGTGGAAAGCCCGTCCCCGCGCAACCGTAATCCTTCGAGGCGAGAAACGGCGTGACAAGTTACGTCTCTATGACATCCGTAGAGACGTTGCTTGCAGCGGTTCTCGCCCGGTGATGCCCTCTCTTACTTCTTCGTACTGGCTGTGAACGATTTCACCACGATTGCGTTTGGCTGCACGCCCACAGGAATCAAAGTCAACAGCGAGTACTCTGACGTTTCCAGGGTGCGGCGCGGCTTGCGCTTCTGGATCACCGTGACATCCCCCGATTGCGTGTCGAGGACGAGAAGATAGTTCTGGTCCGGCGAAAGCGCGAGGCCATCAGGACGGCTCCCCACGGTGAGCGTCACGATGCGGCGGCCCATGTCAATGTCATAGACCGTGACGCTGTTTGAGCCGAAGTTCGTCACGTAAAGTCGTGAGTTGTCGAGCGTGACCAGTCCGCGGGATGGGTGCTGACCAATGTCGGGACTGCTGCTGACCTCATCGTTCCCGGTCTCAATGATCGAGATGCTGTCGGAATCGAAGTTGCACACGATCAACTCGCCACCATCGGGCTTGAGCGCGAGACTTACCGGAGTCTTCCCGACGTCGAGCAGCGCCATCACCCGATCTTCTTTCTTGTCGCCGTTGGGGGCATCATTTCTGAGCGCAATGGAGGCCACCTGCGACGAGCCCGAGCAGGTCACAAATGCCTTGCTTGAATCAGGCAGGATCGCAATCTCTTCTGGTTGCCGGCACACTGGCAACGTCGCACGCACGCGGAGCGTCTTGGCATCGATGATGGAGACCGTATTATCCCCCCGATTGCTTACTACGACCGTGGAACCGTCGGGCGAAACCCGTGCCAGTCCTGGCGAAGCGCCCACGCGGACGTTCCCAATAACGGAGCGTTTCTCGATATCGATCACGCTAACATTCGATGAGGCAGAGTTTGCCACGTACGCGCGCTTGCCGTCTTGGGCTACATCGATGAAGTAAGGGCGCCCATGCACACCGATCGTGGCTGCGACCGTGTTCGTTTCGGCATTGATCACGCTGATGTTGTTCGATCCCGGATTGGCGACATAGATTTCGTTCTTCTTATTATTGGCCGCGATTCCGGTGGGCTCGCTGCCGACTGGAATCGTCTTTGCCAGCGCAAAAGTGCGCAGGTCAATCACGCTGACTGTGTTGCTCTTGCCGTTGGTGACGTAGGCGTACTCGCGGTAGGCGGGGCCGTAGTCGGGTAGAGCCTGCTCGCGGAAATACCACCACCCGATCCCGCCGAGGATGGGAATCAGAACAGCGATGAAGAGGAGTTTTCTCAAGCGCGATCAACTGGTGAAGAGAAAGCTTAGCAGAACCGGACGATGGTTGATGGCTGCCCATGCCCTCTGCGCTTAAAGCGGCTAATCGTAGACCTACTTAGGTTCGATCACTTTGAGTTCCTTAACTGCTTCAAAGTGACGCCGGTTGAAGGTCGCAACCGTGCTACGCCGTTCCACCGCAGTGGCGGTCAGGATCAGGTCATGGGAGCCGATCATTTTGCCCGCAGACTCCAGTTCGGCCCAGATGCGGGCGTGTTCTAGAGCGGTTACTTCCGTGTACGGAACAATTGGCAGAGCGTCGAAGATGCTGCGGAGGTAGCGTTCACGGCGGAGTCGGTGCGGCGGTGTTGCTCGTTCGACGCCGTGCCACAACTCCGCTACCGTGATGGCGGCAATCTCAAACTGGTCATTCGCGCGCGAGGCCATCCACTTCGCGACGTCGAAGGTACCTTTCTCGCCGCGAATGACCACATCAGCGTCCAGAATTATCGCCATCGGTCCGCCGGACGATTTAACTTCTTGCGTGCGGCCCGCAGGTCGCGATTCCACGCGCGCGCTTCGTCCGCGGGGAGCTCGACTTTACGTAAGATCTCGGCCAGTTCGCGCCCGGTGCATACCTTTTCGTTGTCCGGCACGAGACGGGCTACGGGGGAGCCGTTCTTCAGCAGGACGAACGTCACGTTCTGGTAATGTGCGCGGTTCACGCAGTCGGCAAAATTGCGAGCGGCCTCTGTAACCGAAATAACTGTCTTCTTCATATAAATCTGATTATCTGATTATACACAATTAGAGAAATCGGCGGCTTCGAGTCGCTAAAATTCTAAAGCCCCACCCTGTCGCACAAGACGCGACAAGAGTGGGGCACCCATTTTTTCTTGCTCTCTTGTCTATTTGCTGACGGCTGCCGGTTCTGGCACGCCGATGGCCGGAACCGTTCGTCCCACGACCGCAGCGATCTGGCGCACCTGCACCATAAGTTCGTCGAACTGGTCAGGAAAGAGCGACTGCGGGCCGTCGGAGAGCGCCTCATCGGGCTTGTGATGTACTTCGACCATCAACCCGTCGGCGCCGACAGCAACCGCTGCGCGTGATAGTGGAGTAACTTTATTGCGCTTGCCCGTGCCGTGGCTGGGATCGACCAAGATCGGGAGATGGCTCAAGCGCTGCACCGCTGGCACCACGCTCAGGTCGAGAGTGTTCCGGGTATGGTCGGCGAAGGTGCGCACGCCGCGTTCGCAGAGGGCCACATTGTAGTTGCCCTCACTCAGGATGTATTCGGCCGCCATCAGGAATTCTTCCAGCGTGGCAGACATACCACGCTTCAACAGCACGGGTTTGCGGGCGCGTCCGGCGCGCTTGAGCAGAGAAAAATTCTGCATGTTGCGCGCGCCGATCTGGATTACGTCGGCGTACTCCTCGACTAGATCGAGAGACTCGTGATCGATGGCCTCGGTAATAATCTTCATCCCGAACTGCTGCCGGATATCTGACATTATGCGCAGGCCTTCCTCGGCCAGTCCCTGAAAAGAGTAAGGCGAGGTGCGCGGTTTGTAAGCGCCTCCACGGAAGAATTGCGCCCCGGCGCGACACACGCGTTCGGCGACGGTGAATGCCTGATCGCGATTTTCAATAGCGCACGGGCCTGCGACAATGGCCAGCCCTGGTCCGCCGATAGTCGCGGCCGTTCCCGGGAAGCGGATGACGGTGTTGTCTTCCTTTACGTCGCGGCTGACCAGTTTGTAGGGCTTCGAAACCTTGATGACTTCCTGCACGCCCGGCATTTCTTCGAGCGTGCCCTGTTCCACTTCGCCCTTGTTGCCGGTGATGCCGATGGCGGTGCGAGTGGCGCCCGGCATGGAATGAGCGCGATATCCAAGTTTTTCGATTTTCTGGCAAACAGCGCGCACCTGCTCTTCGGTGGCCTGCGCCTTCATGACGACCAGCATAATTTTCCCCTGGGACGACTCATGTGGGGACAGCGGCTTCGGCTGTCCGGTCGAGCGAAACTCGACTCTCTCACCGCGGCTGCAGGAGAAGCCGCATCTCAAGTCTACCGTTGCGCACGCCTGCCCCGCAAATGGAGCGGGGCGAGCGAAATCTCTTCGCTGTTTCCGAACGCGCGAGGCGAATCGATATAATTTCGTATGCCTCGCTCGATGGCGCGTGAACAGGACATCCTCCAGCGGCGTCCTCCGAAACGCTCGCCGCGTCTCACGTCCCGCCGGATCGGAATTCACACGTCTTCCGCCGGAGGCGTGCAGAATGCCGCCGATCGCGCGTACCGGCTGGGTTGCAATACTTTCCAGATTTTTTCGTCCAGCCCGCGGCAGTGGGCTCCCTATGAACTTGGCGAGTTGCAATGTGCCGAGATGAACCGGTTGCGGGCGCGCTACGACCTGAAGCCGCTGGTGATTCATACGAACTACCTGGTGAACCTCGCCAGTTCCAACGAACTCTTCCTGCACAAATCGATGGAGGCGTTTCGTGGCGAGGTCATGCGGGCGCTTTCTTTGTGCGCGGAATATCTGGTACTGCATCCAGGCTCATTTCGTGGGGCTGACCGCGAGCAGGGACTGTTGCGAACCGCCGCGGCGATTGCTGCCTCGACGCAAGGTCTCGACCTCGCCGCGGGCGGACTCACGATTCTGATCGAAAATACGGCCGGCTCGGAATTCTCTCTGGGCGGAACCTTCGAGCAGGTGGCGGAGATCATTGATCGCCTGCGCGGAGTGGTTCCGGTGGGCGCGTGCATCGACACGTGCCACACGCACGTTGCCGGATACGACATCGTCAGCCAGGCCGGACTCTATGAAACGCTGCAGCATCTTGATTCCACGATCGGCCTGAATCACGTGAAGGTCTGGCACTGTAATGACGCGAAAGCTGCGCGCGGATCGAAACTCGACCGTCACCAGCAAATTGGGAAGGGAACCATCGGCAAAGAGACTTTCCGAATCTTGCTTAATGATCTGCGATTGGCGCACGCGGCCTTCATTGCCGAGACGCCGATCGATCGTCCCGGTGACGATCGCAGAAACATTGAAACCCTAAAAACTCTTGTAGCAAAGACGTAGCTTGCTACCTCTATACCGACACCCGATGGCGAAGTCAAGCGGTTCGAGGCGCTGCTGAGAGAGACATTGCAAGCAACCTCTCTTCGAACGATACTCTCTGATCATGAAACTCTACCGCTCTAGTCACGGCATCGTCGGCCAGCACGCCGACCGCTTTTTTTCGTTGGATGAGACTTCATGGGATGACCTAGTTGCCCGCGAAGACTTGCGTGATTACCTCGAAAAGGGTCTGCGCGATAGTAAGCGGGCAACTACTTCGGCTCCGCAGGGATTGCTTCCCCCAGTCGGAAGCCAGGAAGTGTGGGCGGCGGGCGTTACCTATTACCGCAGTCGCGACGCCCGGATGGAAGAGTCGAAGAGCGCGGGTGGCGGAGACTTCTACGACCGCGTGTACTCCGCGAAGCGTCCGGAATTATTCTTCAAGTCATCGCCGCATCGGGTCGTGGAACACGGAGGGAAGGTTGCGATCCGCGACGATGCTTCGTGGTCGGTGCCCGAGCCGGAATTGGCTCTGTTTATTTCTCCGGGGGGAAAGATCAGTGGCTACACAATCGGCAACGACATGAGTTCTCGCGATATTGAGGGCGAGAATCCGCTATATCTGCCGCAGGCCAAAGTCTACGATCGCAGTTGTGCGCTCGGTCCGTGCCTTCTTGTTGCGGAGGAGCCGTTATCCGGGTCTACCGAGATTGCGATGGAGATTCGTCGTGACGCGAAGGTTGCGTTTTCAGGCGCGACCGCTCTTAAGGGGATGAAACGGAATCCTGAGGAACTGGTTCAGTATCTTTATCGCAATCAGAGTTTTCCGCACGGATGCTTTCTGCTGACCGGTACGGGTGTCGTGCCTCCGGATTCGTTTACGCTGAAGATCGGTGATGAGATCCGCATTACCATTCCGCCGATCGGAACGCTGGTGAATGTGGTTGGATAGCACTGGCAGCAATCATTTGTAGTAATGAGTGCGGCGCGCAATCAGCACGCGAGATCCCTTCGGCGCGCTCAGGGCAGGCTCTTCGCTCCGCCTGAAAAACGACTGCGCTCAGGATGACGCAACGCTTAAAGAGGGCCTTGATAATCAAACCGATTCTCATCGAGACATGCAGTTGTAAACGGTCTTACGTAGCGGACGTGTAAAATAGAGGACTATTTACTGTCTGCATCTTCCTTATGGCAACCGGAGAAAAAACTGTAAACGGAATAAAGACTGAGGCGGAGGGCGGCGGTTCCACGCCTCGGCCCAATGACGAACGCTACGACGCGCAGCGCGTCGAGAGCAAGTGGTTCGAGCGATGGCAACAGAATCCATCGCTCTACGCTGCCGAGCCTGACTCGAGCAAGAAGAAGTTTTACGTCCTCGAGATGTTGCCCTATCCGTCAGGCGCGCTGCACATGGGACACGTGCGCAACTACTCGATCGGCGATGCGCTTGCCCGCTACATGTGGATGAATGGTTACAGCGTGCTGCATCCCATGGGATGGGATTCGTTCGGCTTGCCCGCGGAAAATGCGGCGATTCAGAACAATACGCCGCCGCGCGAATGGACGCTGCGCAACATCGCCAACATGAAGGCGCAAATGAAGCGCATCGGTTTTGCCTACGACTGGTCGCGCGAAGTGACCACCTGCTTCCCGGAATATTACCGGTGGAACCAGTGGTTTTTCCTCAAGCTGTTCGAGGGGGGATTGGCGTATCGCAAGAAGAGCAAGGTGAATTGGTGCCCGAAGTGTGCCACCGTGCTCGCGAACGAGCAGGTGCTTTCGAACGGTTGCTGCTGGCGTCACGAAGATACGTTGGTCGAGCAGCGCGAGCTTGAGCAATGGTTCGTACGTACGACGAAATATGCCGACGAGTTGCTCCGCGACCTCGACAAGTTAGAAGGCTGGCCCGAAAAGGTGCGCACCATGCAGCGCAACTGGATCGGCCGCAGCGAAGGTACGCTCGTCGACTTCAAGCTGGATTACGCAGAGAACCATAAAGGCTTCGGTCCTGCAGGCTCGACGATCACCGTCTTCACTACGCGCGTTGATACGATCTTCGGCGCGACCTCGGTGCAACTCGCGCCCGAGCATCCGATCGTGAAAGATCTCGCAGCGGAGAATCCTGAGTTGCGGGCGAAGGTCGATCAGCTTATAGCAGAGCAGCGCAAGGCACGCGAGACGGGCGATATCGGAGAGATTGAAAAGCACGGCGTCTTCACCGGTCGTTATGCCATCAATCCGTTTAACAGCGAGCGGGTGCAGGTCTGGGTCGCCAACTACATTTTAATGGATTACGGCACCGGCGCCATCATGAGCGTGCCCGCGCACGACGATCGTGACTACGAGTTCGCAAAGAAGTATGGCCTGGAAATCCGGTTGGTCATTTTGCCTCTTGCCAAGGACGTTGAGGACACTGTGGCTGAGCCCGCGCTTCCGTTCGTGGGACACGACGGGATGCTCATCAACTCAGGCCGGTACAACACGCTCTCGTGCGACGAAGCCATCAAGACGATGTCAGCGTACGCGGAAGAAAATAAATTTGGCAAAGCTACGGTTACTTATCGCCTGAAGGATTGGGGAATATCCCGCCAGCGTTACTGGGGCACGCCCATTCCGATGTTGTATTGCGAGAAAGATGGCATCGTCCCTGTGCCTGAAAAAGATTTGCCGGTGATTTTGCCCGAGAACGTCGACATCACTCTCACAGGCGGATCGCCGCTCGGGCGCGTGCCGGAGTTCGTCAACGCCACATGTCCGAAGTGCGGAGGACCGGCGCGGCGTGAGACCGATACCATGGACACGTTCGTTGATTCGTCCTGGTATTTCTATCGCTATACCGATGCGCACAACGACCGCGCTCCCTTTGATGGGAAGGAGGCGCAATTCTGGTTCCCCATTGATCAGTACATTGGCGGAGTCGAGCATGCGATATTGCACCTCATCTACTCGCGCTTCTGGACGAAGTTCATGCGTGACCTGGGAATGATCACCAACGATGAACCGGTGGAGCGCTTGTTTACGCAGGGGATGGTGATCAAAGACGGCGCGAAGATGTCGAAGAGTTTGGGCAACGTGGTCTCGCCGGACGTGATGATCGCGCGCTATGGAGCGGATGCGGCACGTCTCTACAGCTTGTTCGCCGCGCCGCCAGATCGCGACCTCGACTGGCAGGATTCGGGGATTGAAGGCATTCAGCGATTTCTAGGGCGTGTGTATCGATTCGTTAAAGACAACGCAAAGCCGCACGACCCCGATTGGCGAAGTCCTGTCTCCGCAGAGTTGAATCCGCAAGCCCGTCGCGTTCAGCGCAAGCTTCACCAGACCATTAAACGCGTGACAGACGATTTTCAAGGACGCTGGCATTTCAATACCTGCGTCTCGGCGATCATGGAGTTGCTAAACGATGCCGGACGGTGGCTACTAGGAAGTTCGTCTGTGAAGAACCCCGTAACTGGGGAACTCGTGGAGGGATACGAAATTCCTTTGCCATTTCTTGCGGAGGTGCAATGCAAGATGGTGCTCTTGCTTGCTCCCTTTGCGCCCTATCTCGCGCACGAGCTATGGGAGATGTTGGGTGAGAAAGGCAACCTGCTCAAAGCGCCTTGGCCGAAGTTCGACGCCGAGTTGGCCAAGGAAGAGGAACTCGAAATTCCTGTGCAGATCAATGGCAAGTTGCGCAGCCGCATTGTTGTGCCCGCGGATGCCGCTGAGGCCGCTGTGCTTGAAGGGGTAATGGCTGACGACAAGGTGAAGGTTGCGATTGCCGGGAAGCAGATCGTGAAGAAGATTTATGTTGCCGGCAAACTGGTCAATATCGTCGTGAAGTAGTTCTTCTTTCCGCAACACGTGGATGCCGCAAGAGAATGAGTTATGCTGGGTACGCATGGCCATTTCTCCTACTGCCGAAGGGTTCCGCGCCGCGTTCCGGCGGCCGTCGTTGACGGTGGCGGAGATCATGTGGCGCTGGACGGCGGGGGCGACTGCGGCGGCCCTGTTGCTCTTCGGACTATTCGAATACCTCAGCACGCTGCCGGTAACTAACGGCGAACTGCTTTTTCTGCGCACGCGGCATCCTTACTTTGTTGCTGAGGCGCTCGCTCGCATTCTTCGGGGAAGCTTGAACCGCGGTGTGGCTGCAGGAATGCTCGCGGCGCTGATGTTGAGCGCGCTGTGGATCGTCGCTGCGTCAGTCGGACGGATCGCGACCGTGCGCGGCCTCCTCGATTACTTCCGTAGAGACGTTGCCAGCAACGTCCGTACGAGTGATCACGCCTCTCTGCCGGCACTGCTTCGGCTGAACTTCTTGCGCGTGGCCGTGGCGCTGGCTGCACTCTTCGGATTTGTCGGTGCCACGATCCTGGCGGGATTTGCCTCACCGGCGGCCAATCCTCAGCCCGGGGTCGCCTTCTTTTTGTTTCTGCCGATGGCAGCTCTGATCTGCTGGATCTGGTGGTCGCTGAACTGGCTATTGTCGTTGGCAGGCATGTTTGCCGTGCGCGATGGTGAGGATGCCGTGGGCTCACTAGTCGCTGCCGTTGCGCTGTGCCGCGAACGCACCGGTTCGGTTTTTGCGGTCAGCACCTGGACCGGGTTCGCTCACTTGACCGTGTTTGTGGGAGCCACCACAGTGGTGTCAATGCCGCTGGGGTTCGCTCCCGTCATTCCGTGGAGGTTGGTATTTGCAGTGGTGATCGTGCTGACGCTGGCGTATCTTGCGGTCGCGGACTGGTTGTACATGGCGCGACTCGCGGGGTATGTGTGCATCGCAGAGACGCCGGAGGCGTTGCTCAAACCGTTGCCGCCCGCACCGTTGCCCACGCCACCTCCGGTAGCAGGTCCGCCGGTGCAGACGACGATCGACCGCGACGAACCGATTCTCAGTGACATACCGAACCTCGCCGTAGAGACGTAGCTTGTTATGTCTCTAGGGGGCATTTCAGAACGTGGGGAAGAGAAGTTGCGAGTAACGTCTCTACGAAGTACTCTCTTTACACCTTCGGATTAATTTTGAGAAACTCATCTGTGGAAACCCAATCCCCTAAAAAGCAAATTTCAGTCGGCCAAAGTATCGTTATCCTCGACTTTGGCGCGCAGTACACGCAACTCATCGCGCGGCGAATTCGCGAACAGAATGTATTTTCGGTGGTGCTGCCTTGCACGGCCAAGCTTGATGAGGTGAAGAGCTACGCGCCTGCGGGCCTCATTCTGTCAGGCGCGCCCTGGTCGGTTTACGACAAAGACGCCCCGCCTGCCGACGCGCGCGTGTTTGAACTGGGCGTGCCGGTGCTGGGAATTTGCTACGGCCTGCAGTTCATGGTGCACACGCTTGGCGGGAAGGTACGTCCTGCCGAGAAACGCGAGTACGGCCATGCGGAAATCGATGTGGTGTCGGCCTCGGTTTTGTTTCAAGGAATGGCGAAGAAGCTGGCGGTGTGGATGTCGCACGGCGATGAAGCGCTGGAGCTGCCACCGGGCTTCGAGTTGATGGCCAAAACGCACTACGCCGTGGCCGGAATTCAGAACACTGCGAAAAAATGGTACGCAGTGCAATTCCATCCGGAAGTGCATCACACGCCGCAAGGCACGCAGATGCTGAAGAATTTTGTCTTTGAGATCTGCGGCGCCAAGCCGACGTGGACTCCGCGGAGATTCATCGATTCGACCGTTGAGCAGGTGAAGCAGCAGGTCGGCAGCGGGCGCGCTATCTGTGCGCTTTCCGGTGGGGTGGATTCTTCAGTCGCCGCGGTCTTAGTTGATCGTGCGTTGCGCGACACCAAGGGCAAGTCGCGCCTGACTTGTATCTTCGTGAACAACGGCGTGCTGCGCAAGAACGAATTCGAGAAAGTTCAGAAGGTCTTACGCGACAAGCTGCAGTTGCGACTGGATGCCGTCGACGCTACGGACCGGTTCCTGGGAAAGCTGAAGGGCGTCATTGATCCGGAGAAGAAGCGCAAGATCATCGGCAACGAATTCATCAAAGTGTTTGAGAAGGAAGCCCGGCGCATAGAGAAGAGCGAAGGTAAGGTCAAGTGGCTGGTGCAGGGAACGCTTTATCCCGACGTGATCGAGTCGCGGTCAGTGCGAGGGCCGTCGCAGGTCATCAAGTCGCACCACAACGTCGGCGGGCTGCCCGAAAAGATGAAGCTCAAGCTGATTGAGCCGCTCAAAGACTTGTTCAAAGATGAGGTTCGAAAAATCGGCCGCGACCTGGGGATGCCTGAGGAAATTCTGCAACGGCAACCATTCCCCGGGCCGGGGCTGGCGGTGCGTGTGTTGGGGGAGGTAACCCCAGAACGCCTGGCACTGTTACGCGAATGCGACGACATTGTAGTCAACGAAGTGAAAGAGGCTGGGCTCTACAACAAGATCTGGCAGTCGTTCGCCGTGCTGCTCCCGGTGATGTCGGTGGGCGTGATGGGCGACATGCGTACCTACGCGTATGCCTGTGCGATTCGCGCCGTCAGTTCCGAAGATGGGATGACCGCCGACTGGGTCCCACTGCCGCATGACGTGTTGAAGACGATCTCCACACGGATTGTGAATGAAGTGAAGGGCGTGAACCGCGTGGTCTACGACATCACGTCGAAGCCTCCGGGGACGATTGAGTGGGAGTAGCAGCTGCAGCTGAGGGCTTCTAGCTGCTAGCTCTTAGCTAAATCTGAAAAAGAGCCTTTGGCCGCCCCCAGCGGCTAAAGCCAAAATGGCGATGGGCTGTTGTGGCGCGACTGGAAGTCGCGCCCTTCCCGGTCATGCCTTTGTTTCCTTCCCCGAATTACACAAGACCATTCGTTTATCTTCGATTACTTGTCGTCGCGGTGGACGGTTTCCATGGCGAACGCGGGAAGGCAAACGGCGATGTATTCGGCGCCGCCTTCTTGCGGGGTGGAGTAGCGAATCCACTCGCCGGCGTGCGCGATAACGGCTTGGCCTGCATTGACGTCTAGAGATCCATTCTTGTGTTCGACCCGCAGCATGCCTTTCAGCACAATCGTGAACTCGTCGAACTCAGGAGTCTGGCCGGGCTCGAGCCAGCCTTGCGGGCTGCGCATGTGGGCCACGCTGGTGGCTGTCGTTTTGGAGTTGACGCGTCCAACATACTCGTCGATGAGTTTGGGCTTGTTGCCTGCGGCTTGAATGCGCGTGGGTTGGGGAATGAGAGTGGGCATGGGAAAATAGAGTACATCAAAAACATTTGCGCAGGGGAAGGCGCTAGAGACCGCTGAGAATATCCGCGAGTAGCGCAAGTATGTAACGCCCGGCGCGCGTTCATTCACTTTCGGCGGAGACGAGCAAGCTAGCCTCTACGAATCGACTTTTTCTGTTACCCAGCGTGAGACTGCGGTCACCATTTTCCGAGGAGCAAAGCGGGTGGACTCCGCGACCAGCCAGTTTTTCACTCCAGAGATCGCGAGGGTGCGGCCCTCCATGACTGAGCGAAAGCCGTCGAGCGCGACTTTTTCTGCGCTCATGGCTCCGAGTTGTTTGAATAGGCGGGATTTCTCAGTGCCGGCACGCTTGGCGAACCCCGTGTGGGTTGCTCCCGGGCAGAAACATGTCACGGTGACGCCAGTGTTGCGCAGTTCGTTGGCAATGGCTTCGGAGAAGGAAATCACGTACGCCTTGGTCGCGTAGTAGACGGCCATCAGCGGGCCCGGTTGAAATCCGGCGGTAGAGGCCACATTCATGATGCGGCCGCTGCGGCGCTGCACCATCGAGGGCAGGAAGAGGCGGGTGAGCTGAGTGAGGGCCGTGATGTTGAGAATGATCTGGCCGAGGATTTCCTCTTCGGGCATGTGCACGAAGTCGCCGAAGGCGCCGTAGCCGGCATTGTTGATGAGGATGTCGACGGAGACGCCCGCGCTCTGGAGTTGGTCGAAGAGAAACTTCGGAGCGGGTGCTGTTGCAAGGTCAAGGGCAATTGTCTTGACCGCTACGCCTTGAGCTTGCAGTTCCGTGGCGACTTGCGCGAGTTTGTCAGTGCTGCGAGCCACGAGGACGAGGTTGTGGTGGTCGCGAGCGAAGAGCTTGGCGAGTTCGTAGCCGATGCCGCCGGAGGCTCCGGTGATGAGAACGGTTTGTCTCGAAGCGTTCATAGAAAGTTTTATACACCTCCGTGGCGAACCGCATCTTCATTTGCGCTACACTACGTTCCACTTCGAATTCCATTCAGCTTGAATCATTGCTGCCGGGCCTGATTTTTGACGGAGGCTTACGATGTCATTCCGCTCAGTCTTCATCGCAGTGGTCATAGCATTTGCCCTCATTCTGGGAGCATTCCTCATCAATCGTGCACGTCCGCGAGTAGAAACCGAACAGCCTGGTGGGTCTTTTGTGCGGGCTTCGGGAAAGTGCGCCGAGTGTCACGCGCGGTTGCAGTATTCAGTGGTCCACGAATACGAGATGAGCAAACACGCGCAGAAGGGCGTGAACTGCCTGGAATGCCATCAAGCGGCACAGGGACAGGAGAAGAAGGATCATCATGGTTTTGAGATTGCAAAATCGCGACTGACGGCGGGAAATTGTCGCGGCTGCCACGAACAGATTTACCAGCAGTTTCTGCACAGCCGCCATGCCGCGCCATCGTGGGCGGCGATCTATGGCGAGAAGGGGCTGACTCCGGAGCAGGTGAGTTTTTCGGAAACGTATCAGCCGGGCGGGACGCGACGTCCTCCGCATCCTTTTGTGGAATCCGAAGGCGGGGCGGCGATGGCCAGCGGGTGCGAGCAGTGTCACAGCGTGGGCAAGCCCAATCCGGATGGAACCGTTGGCACATGCACGGCGTGCCATACCCGCCACACCAGTTCGGTTGAGATTGCGCGCCTACCGCGCACCTGCGGGCAATGTCACATGGGCCCCGATCATTCGCAGATCGAGATCTATGAAGAGTCCAAGCATGGCGTGATGTTCAATGCGCAGGAGAGACTGCTCAACTTAAGTGCCGAACCGAAGAACCTGACGACGCGCGATATGTTCGTGCCAACCTGCGCGACCTGTCACATGAGCGGACTCAATGGGATTGGGATCACCCATGATCCGTCGGAGCGGCTTTCATACTACTTGGCGAATGCCATCAGCGAGAAGCGGCCGAACTATGCGGCCGCGCAGGCCAAGATGAAGCAGGTGTGCGCTCAGTGTCATACACCCACGATCGTTGATCCGGTATATGAGCGAGCAGAGAAAACGGTGCAGGCGACGAACGAAAAGGTCTCCGGCGCCAAAGCGTTGGTGGACGGCCTACGAAACGAAGGAGTATTGAGCGGGCCACCGTTTTCACAACCGATCGACTTCGTATATTTCGATTTCTGGCATTATGACGGTCGCACGGCGAAACACGGTGCATTCATGGGCGGCGCGGATTTTGTGCAGTGGCATGGGAACTATCCCATGCTGCGCAAGACGGCGGAACTCAAGGCTATGGCGGATGAGTTGCGGAGAGGTCATGCCGGAAAGAAGTAGCGTCTTGTGGCGTACCGGCAGGTGGTACAAAGCCTGGTGGGCACGGCCGTGGCTTCTTGTCGAAGCGTTCTGCCTGGTGAATCTGGGCTTCCTCACGCTCGATATCTACCTGGCCCATTCGTTCAATGAATTTCGGAAGTGGCCCGAGTACGTTCCCCTATATTTCTCGTCAATTGCGCCGGTGGTGCTAGGAGTCGGGCTGGCGCTGAGGTCGCGTTACGTCGCGGTGTGGAGAGACCTCGGCTACCTTGTGGGATGGGGCGCCGTCGTGATGGGGCTGACCGGCGTCGTGCTGCATCTCAATAGCTTGTTCTTCTATGAGCGGACGCTTAAGAGTCTGACCTATTCCGCGCCGTTCATCGCTCCTTTAGCCTACACGGGGCTTGGGTTCCTTCTGGTGATGAATCGAATGGTCGATTCGCAATCGAGGGAGTGGGCGGAGTGGACGTTGTTCTTTGCCCTCGGCGGATTCGTGGGAAATTTCGGGCTCACCTTGAGCGACCATGCGGGGAACGGTTTCTTCTATACGACCGAGTGGGTCGGGGTATGGGCCAGTGCCATTGCTGTCGGTTTCTTGGTGGTGCCTCTGGTGCTGCGAGTGTCGCGAGAATTTCTCTTGCTCTGCGCCGCCATTCTCGCTGCGGAAGCGGGGGTGGGGGTCTGGGGATTTGTCCTGCACGCTTCGGCGAATCTCCACGGGCCCTCGACGCAGGCCTTGAAGAATTTCACGTTTGGAGCGGCGCCTTTTGCTCCTCTGCTGTTTCCGAATCTCGTGCTGCTGGGCATGATCGCCCTGTGGCGTCTGTGGGAGATCACGTAGTCGAATCGCGGAGGCGTGGACATCTTCGTCCCGGAGCAGCGCTAAAGCGCAGCCATCTACGATTCGGGGAGCACATCGGCGAAGAGGAAGCCGTCGCGCGTCACGGTCTCACCATTCTTGATTGGAATCGGTTGATCGAACATGGGGCCGGCGTAGGCAAAGGTATGAAACTCGCCGTTCTCGGCACAGGGATCGACTCCGGCGGGCAAGCTGCGCACCATGGCATGGTCGAGATCGCGGCCTGCGAAATCGGCAGGCAGCTTCGAGGGATCTAGGCAAACGATGCGGGCGCGCACGCCGCCGTCGAGCATTTCTAAAATCAATTCGCGCGTGTTGCGTCCCCAGAGCGGGAACATAGGTTCGAGTCCCGAGCCACGCAAGCGGTCTTCGCGGTAACGGCGAACGTCTTCGAGGAAGAGATCGCCGAAGGCGATCGCGGAGATTCCCTTTTCGACGGCTGAGGCGCAGGCGGCAGACATCGCTTGTTCGTAGATTTCGTTGCTGCAAGGCCATGGCAGAGGAACTTCCCAGAGCGGCAGGCGCGCGGCGTCGGCTTGCGCCTTCAGCAATGCGAACCGCGTGCCGTGCATGGCGACGCGCTGGAAGTGTGTGTTGATCGTGGTGAGCAAGCCGACGACTTCGACGTCGACTTCTCTGCACTGGTGGAGCACGTGGAGGGTCCACGCGCTGTCTTTGCCGCTACTCCATGAGAGAAGGATCTTCTTCAAAGGATGTGAACTCGCTGACAGTGGTACTTTGGTTTTCTAAATCCAAAGCCAAATCTGAAAAGCTGCCCCTAGGCCCACGAGTGCAATCCGCTATGTGACCCAGGGCGCGGTAACGCTTGCCTTTTGCGACCTCCGCATCATCGGTTTCCTCTAGAAGCAATGCGCTCGTGCCACTCGGATTACCTGTCGGCGGCAAACCAAAGCAATACACCAGAACGCATCCCACAATGGCTAAGGTTAGATGGTGTTGAGAATCTTAATCTTCCGTCATAACTTACGCCGGTCCTACCTCCACTGCTGCTCGTGAGCTTACCAGAGGGCAGCAAGGTTTCGGCGCTCGATTCAAAGTAGCCACCACCGAACTCGCTGACGTGTGAGAGCAAAAAGAAAAGCGCGGGCGAGGGCGCCCGCGCCACATTTTTTAATCCAGCTTTTTACGCGTGGACCAGTTCCACTCCGTAGATCGAGTGCCAACTGGTGGCGGCTTTGAGCTTGTCGTTGACGTTGTGGATGTTCTTTACGCCCTCGGTTTCCAGCCACTTGCGGAAGGCATCTGCGCCTTGCTTGGCGTAGATGGGGATTCCGTCCTTCCAGGTGGCGCGGCCGCAGAGAACGCCGTTGAACTTCACTCCGGATTCTCCGGCGAGTTCGAGGGTCTCGCTGAATTCGGCGTTGCTGACTCCAGCCGACAGATAGATGAACGGCTTGGTCGCAACGTTGGCGGCTTTGTGGAACAGGTCGATGGCTTCTTTTTTCGTGTAGGCTTTCTGTCCACCGAATGACTTGGTGCCTTCGACGAACTTCATGTTTACCGGCACTTCAACCTTGAGCACGTCGACGCCGTAGCGGTCTTTGCTGAACTCACGCATGCTCTCGGTGACGATGTGCGGTTTCTTCTTCGCATATTCGATGCCCTTCTCGTCCGCACCCTCTTCGTAACCGACGAATTCGAGGAAGTACGGGATGTCGTTGGCGCGGCATTCGTCGCCGATGCGCTCAACCCAGGCGTGCTTGATTTCGTTGACGTGCTTGGGATCGTCCGGGGTGTAGTAGAGAAGAATCTTGACGCAATCGGCGCCGGCTTCTTTCAGACGGCGTGCGGACCAGACGTCGAGCAGGTCAGGCAGGCGGCCGGGACCAGTCTTGTCGTATCCAGTCTTTTCATAGGCGAGCAGCAGGCCGGCGTTCTTGGCGCGGCGCTTGGAGGCGGGGAGTCCCCATTCGGGGTCGAGCAGGATGGCGGTGGCGTGCGGGGTGAGAACCTCGCTGACTAGAATTTTGAATTCTTCCATCATGGCGTCGGAGATCTCCGCGCCTTTTTCCTTAGCCAGAGATTTCTGCAGGGAGCCGCGCTGGTCCATGGCAGCGGCGGCGATGATGCCGCGTTCGTTCGAGACTTTCTTAAGACCGGCAAGTTTGCCCGGGGTGAGCTTCATAGGAATCCTCCTGAGGACGTAGAAAGATGAGTGCTTGGAAGTACCGAACATTGTAAACCAAGGGAGCAGGAAAAGCGGCGTCGGGGCTAGGACGTTAGGGGGCGCAGGGTTCCGGTTCAGGAAGACGTTGGAAAAAACACGGCAGTGACGGCGGTCACTGAAGATCGAGCGACTGAGCGAGTAATCTGAAGCGTCAGGTCACCTGCCCTTACGACAGGACTCGAGGTGACACATGTTGATGTTGCTGATGATCTTCTGCGCGGTGGGAGCCGTTTTCCTCATCGCTCTTTCGGTATATGCGGAATTTCAAGACCTGTATCCTCATCATCCCACGAAACATAGCGGACACCCTCCAATCAGGCTTCACCATCCTTGAAGTGGCGGCCCTTCGCTCTAGTTCGGGGAGTTGACCGGAGGAGTCTTCTCCAGGATCCGTTCCAGTAAGCCAGCAGGGAGATTGTCGATTCGCCGGAGGAAGCTGGTTAGCGCCCACAACTGCTTGTCGGAATAAAACGGGCCATAGGCCGACATGGCGGTGTGGCGAATGCCGTGTTGGATGATCCAGTGGATTTCCGGTTCGGAATATTTCGTGCCCACCTGCCATAGCTGGGGCACAGGGGGATAGTGACTGAGATCCTTCTCCGCTTTTCCGGCCTGGCCGTGACATCCAGCACAACCTTCGAAGTAGAGCTTGCCTCCGGCGACAATCGCGTCGTCAAGATTTTCCTGGCGCGGAGCTTCAATCGCTAATGCGCTTTTGCGGACGGAGGCGTGAACCGCCGAGGTCATCAGGCGAGTCTCCCAGGCTGGGGGGCGTACGTCGCTTCGCGTTTCTCCCAAGCCCAAGCGGAAGTAGGCGAGTGCTCCGATCGGAAGGATCACCACTGCTGCGATGAACCCGGTGAGGAAGTTCTTCATGCTAGTGTCCTACGCTCGGCTCGAGGGCGGAGCGGACTTGCGGCGGGAGCGAGGTGATGTGGCTAATGAACGCGGCGAGTTGCCAGAGGTGTTCGTCCGAATAAGAAGAGCCTTGCTCCGACATGCCCGTCCGGCGGATGCCATGCTTCGCGACCCAATAGATTTCGGGCTCCGAATAGGTCGTTCCGTCCCGGGCTAATTGGGGCGCTGGAGGGTAGAAGGTGGCGCCGAAATCGCTGAGAGGCGTGCCTGGAGCTCCGTGGCAGCCGACGCAGTCGTTCAGATATAGCTTACCTCCGGCGATTAGGGCTTGGTCGCTGGGCTGAAGAGGACTCTTCAAGTCGCGCGGGACGGTGCGGCGAATCGAGGCGTGGACGGACGACAACATCCAGTGGGCTTTCCATGAGGGAATCGGCGTGTCCGCGGCGACGTTCGCCAAGCCAAGGTGCAGATATCCGAGGATGCCGAGGATTAGAACCAAGGTTCCCGTCAGGAAACCTAGGGTGGATTGCTTCATAGTGCCTGCCGGCTTGACTATCCTAAGACGCGGGCAACCAATGGTATAGTGGTATGACCGCTCCGATTTTCCTCAGTTGTTTCGAGGGCATTCGATCGACTTGAGTTAATTCACTTCGCCGTCCCGGTGGTTGGACGGGGATGGGCGCGGAAGGATAACGTAAATCATGGCCATTGCAACGATTAATCCCGCTACAGGTGAAGTCATCAAGACATTCCAGCCGCTCTCGGATGCCGCCATCGAGAAGAAACTGCAGCTTTCGGTCAGCGCATTCAAGGCGGAGCGCAAGACGCCCTTTGCGACGCGTGCCAAGCGCATGCTGAAGGCGGCGGAGATTCTGGAACGTGATAAGGACAAGTTTGGTCATCTGATGACGCTCGAGATGGGCAAGCCGTACAAGGCCGCGGTGGCCGAAGCGGTGAAGTGTACGACCGCCTGCCGCTACTACGCCGAGAACACTGAGCGCTTCATGGCCGATGAGATTGTCGAAACGGGGGCAAAGAAGAGCTTCATCCGGTATCTGCCAATCGGTCCGATTCTGGCGGTGATGCCGTGGAACTTTCCCTTCTGGCAGGTGATCCGATTTGCGGCGCCGGCGTTGATGGCGGGTAATGTGGGCTTGCTGAAGCATGCTTCGAATGTTCCGCAGTGTGCGCTGGCGATCGAAGAGATTTTCCTGGAGGCGGGATTTCCCGCAGGAGTGTTTCAGACGCTGCTGATTGGGTCGGGGCAGGTGGATGCGCTGCTGAATGATCCCCGAGTGGTGGCCGCGACGCTGACCGGGAGCGAGCAGGCCGGAATTCAGGTGGGCATCGGGGCGGCGAAGCGGATCAAGAAAGTTGTGCTGGAGTTGGGGGGGAGCGATCCGTTTATTGTGATGCCGTCGGCCGATCTCGATGCAGCGGTGAAGACTGCGGTGGAGGCGCGCATCCTGAACAACGGACAGTCCTGCATTGCGGCCAAGCGGTTCATCGTGGCCGAGCCGATTGCGGCGGAGTTTGAGAAGAAATTTGTGGCGCGGATGGAGGCACTCAAGATCGGCGATCCGTTTGACGAGAAGACGGAGCTTGGACCGCTGGCCACGGCCGATGCGGTGACCACGCTCGATGCCGACGTGCAGAAGACGGTGAAGGCGGGAGCGAAGCTGCTGACGGGCGGGCATCCGGTGAAAGGGAAGGGAAATTTTTATGCGCCTACGGTGCTGACCAACATTCCAAAAGATTCTCCGGCATACGGGGAAGAATTTTTTGGTCCCGTGGCGTCGATCTTTCGAGTGAAAGATCAGGATGAAGCGATCCGGATTGCCAATGATGTGCGCTTCGGGTTGGGAGCCAGCGCGTGGACCAAGGATGATGAGGAGCGCGAGCGCTTCATCAACGAACTGGAATCGGGGATGGTGTTCATCAACAAGATGGTGGCGTCGGATCCGCGGATTCCGTTCGGAGGCGTGAAGCAGTCGGGTCACGGACGGGAGTTGGGGGCTGTGGGGATTCGGGAGTTTTTGAATGCAAAGACGGTGTGGGTGGCGTAGTTTTAGTCGCGAGTGAGTCAGTAACGGTGCGGTGGCCAAGTATGTGGTCAGTTTACGCGCTGTTGGTGTACGGTTCGGGCTTAGCGGCGCTGGGAGTGATTACCCTGGCGGCTGTCCCCGGGTGGCTTGTCACCAAGGGTGACGTTTTATGGTTCGTCTCCGGAGCGTTTATCGGCATGAGTGCGCTTATGGGCATGGCAGCTCTCGCCGCTCCGTATTTATTGGCCCTGCTAGGAGTTCGTGGTGACGTTCCGCAAAGAGAAGTGATCGGGTATGCACTGATAGTTATCGGCGCTGAATTGGGTGGAACTGGATTGTTGTTTCTAAAGTCGCGCTTGCGACGACGCGGAAGTAGCCGGCAGCGCTAACTGTTCGCGAGATCGATCCCGAATTTTTCCTGGATTCTTTTTTCAATCCATGCCTCAGCTTGGGCGACGGAGCGGAAGGTCATGGTCTCCCATCCAACGCGCTCCACGAGGGCTCCCCACATGCGAGCCAAGGCGAAGCCGTGATCTCTGGGAGAGGCGACGGCGAGGAGAACACCGGGCACAGCCATAGTGGCGATGCTGGCATTTTGGGTGACCACGCGGGAGACGTCGGTGTAATCGATGTCCATGGATTCGACGGCGGTTAGGTCGATGAGGGCGTATCGCCATTTACGAATTTCCTCTGGAGTGGCCAGGAAACTGGCGTTGGCGGAAAAAAAGTCTTCGATGACCATAGGGCCGCGGCAATGGTAGATAACGCCCATGGCATCATGCCGCACTTCCACTTCAATTGGCATGGACTTACTTTAATCTATTATGGGCTCGATACCGTCGGGGCCCAAGCCCAACCTCAATGGGCGAAATTACCGTAGCGCTGAAAGCGCGGCGCTACCCAAAATCGCGTTCCCCCAAAAGATCTTTCTCTCCGAGTTGTAACGATGGGTTCAAATCCCGGGCAGACGAAGGTGCGGATATTCCGACGGCCTACGGCACAGGAGAACTGATTGTGTTTTCGCCGACAATTTCTTCTTCTGGTAACAAAGTTTTCCAGGGGCACTCGTCGGTGGTGAAGCGATGGACGGCCGCTTGCACTTTGTGACTGGTGCCGCTCTGGCGGACCCAGACGACGCGGTAGCGGGCTTTCTTTCCGGCGTAGAGAATTCCGATGACGTCGCCGGAGCGAAGTTCGGAATCGAGGCCGAAGAGGAGCGCTCCACTTAGGCTGATTTCGCGGGCGTGAGCTTCCTGGAGGAAGCGATCACCGCGAGTGTCGACGCCCCAAACCGTGAGGGCGATGTCGGCGTCGGTGCGAGGTTCGCGACGGCGATCTTTGTTTCCGCCGTCGATGGTTCGGAGATTTCCCATAGCTGTTCTTTCACCCTAACGTTGCATCGGTTCCGGGTAAAGATTCGACGCGGGGAAAGAGGAACGAAGGTAGGCACGCGCGGTTTCGTTTCGGACTTGTTCCAGAATGGGAACGCGAGTGAGATTGATCCAGGATCGGGAGGACGCTTTGGTTGAGGCCTACTGGCGCACTGTCAAGGCCTTCAGCAAGGCCTGCTGTTTCGCAATGAGGGACTGCACTCCCTGGCGCGCGTAAGCGATCATCTTTGCGAGTTGCTGGTCATCGAACACCTGGTGTTCGGCGGTGGCCTGGATTTCTACCATCTTGTTCCCGGCGGTCATGACGAAGTTCATGTCGACGTCGGCGCGCGAGTCTTCTTCGTAGCAGAGGTCGAGCAGGATTTCGCCATCTACCATGCCGACGCTGACCGCGGCGACAAAGTCTTTGAGCGGGACTGAGGCCAGGGTTCCTGCGTCCACCAATTTTTCGAGAGCGAGGCCGAGCGCTACGAAAGCCCCGGTGATGGAGGCGGTGCGGGTGCCTCCGTCCGCCTGAATGACGTCGCAGTCGATCCAGATGGTGCGTTCGCCGAGGCGACCCAGGTCTGTGACTGCGCGCAAAGAGCGACCGATCAGACGCTGGATTTCATGGGTGCGTCCGCTCTGGCGGCCTTTGGAGACTTCGCGGGGGGAGCGGGTCAGGGTGGAGCGCGGGAGCATGCTGTATTCGCTGGAAATCCATCCTTTGCCCGAGTTGCGCATGAAGGAGGGGACTGTCTCTTCGATGGAGGCGGTGCAGATGACGCGGGTATTGCCGACCTCGATCAGGACGGAACCTTCCGCCGTTGTGATGAAGTCTGGGGTGAGGACGACGGGTCGAAGCTGGTCGGGAGATCGGTTATCGGAGCGATAGAACATTTCCCGAAATTGTAAATGAATGCTGGAAAAAGATTTTCTCAGGACGATGACGTTTGGTTTTAGCGATATAGTGCGAGGTGGGTGTGAAAAGGGACGTGGCATGTTTTTTGAGCTGGTGAAATGGTTGCGCGGACGAGGAGCGACGCCGCCACTCCGAGCGTACTTTCAAAACCGACCCCGACTTCGTTCGATGTACTTTCTTCGACGGAGTGAAATTCGGCGTGCACTACTATCCTTGCTTAGTAGCAGACCGAGGCATGCTTATGAATTGATGGAGCGATTAGAGGGGAAAGAGGGAGGCGCTGCCAAGTCGCTGTATCCGGCTTTACAGAGACTTTGTGATGAAGGACTCGTGAAAGTTGATGCGCATCATAGTTGGCGAACATATTGGCTGAGTGCCGCGGGTCAAGCGGAGTTGCAAAGTGGGACGGCATCGAAACTACGGAACCACTCGACCACCGGACGAACTCGCCTTCCTGGATACAAGGCGGCAGATCTTAACGCGCAAGTTGCAACTTTTGCCGCGCACGTTACAAAGGCTGCCTTGCGAATAGCCAGCCTTGACTCGCACGCTTATGGGAGAATTCTCAAGGTCTGCCAGATTCTGGCCCGCGCGAAGAATGAGATCGACAGGCTGGAAAGACCCTAAGAGATTGACTCGAAAGACAGAGCCGAATCCCGCCCCTAAAGTTCCCACGCATTTGTTATCGCTATCCAAAAGACTCGAGATTTTGGAGCAGACGAAGCGGGCGATTGAAGAGTTGGAGCAGTCGTCGTAGGAATCCAACTGTCGAATTTTGGCGCTATACCGGAACTAATTCTGCCGAAGCGTTTCCATGGGATCAATCTCAGTGGCGTGGCGAGCAGGGATATAGCTGGCGACAAACGTCACCGCGATCAGAATGGATGAGACTAGAACCAACGTGAGGACATCGTGTGGGTTCACGCCGTAGAGGAATTCAGCAAGCAAGGGCGTGGCGGCAAACGATGCGGCCACGCCAACAAACACGCCGAGGACCGCTAGCGTCATGGCCTGGCTTAAGACGAGTCGAACGACATGCCGCGGTTGAGCTCCCAGGGCCATGCGCAAACCTAGTTCGTGGGTGCGTTCGCCCACCGAGTACGAGATCACTCCATAGATTCCCACTGCCGCGAGGAGCAAGGCTACTCCGGCGAAGATGCCCAACAATTGGCTCAGAGAACGCCACTGCTGGGCCGAATTCGCAACCATCTGGTCGACCCTCGTAATTCCAAACACGGGTGAGTCTGGCGCGATCTCAGAGAGGACAGTGCGCACTTTCCCGATCAATGCCGGCGAGTCCGACCGGGTGCGGATCACGATGGTCTTGTGAACGCGGCTCTCCGTCCATCCGGGCACAGTGTGCGGGGGGAGTTGCGGGATGTTGACGTACGCCTCGCGTTCGGGGTCCTGCGCGAGCCCAAATTGCTTCACATCTCCTACGATGCCGACGATTTGCCGAGGCCGCTCTTCCGGAGAGGAATCAAACGTAAGCGTTTGGCCGACGGGATCTTGATTTGGCCAGAATTGTCGTGCCATGGCTTGGCTGATCACCACAACCGGCGCGGCGGTTGCCGTATCCTGCTCGGTGATGCCGCGGCCTCGCAGAATGGGGATGCCCATCAAACGGAAGTAACTTGGACTGGCACCCGCCAGGAGCACGTTCGGTCGTTCTGCCCGAGGAGGGGCGGCGCGGCCTGAAATGGTAAAGCCGGGGAAAGCCGGCTCGGCCTCTTCGGAGAATGGCAGCCAGTCGACCAACGCGACACCCTCAATGCCGGGCACGCTCCCCACGCGTTCCAGGGCCTCGCGGCAGAAAATTCCGACGGATGGCTGAATCACGTTCAGCCCGGTTTTGTCTTGCTGGGTCGCGTCCATATACTTCTCGCCAGTCAGCCGCACTTCCACTGCGAGAAGATGATTGGGATTGAAGCCGGGACTGGTGCGCAGGATACGAGTCAGAGTGTTAATCATCAGGCCCGCGCAAATCAGCGACACCAGCGCCATCGCGATTTCGGCAACCACGATGATGTTTCGCGTGCGATGACGAGACCGGGTTGCGGTGCTGCGGCCACCCTCACGCAGGCACTCGCTGACATCATTTTTCGACGCGCGATACGCAGGAATCAGGCCGAACACAAGGCCGGTGACAACGCAAATGCTTAAGGTGAATAGCAAGACCCGGCCGTCCACAAGCACAGTCGTGCTTCGCGGGAACAGTCGCGGGGCCAAAACATCAAGAATCTTCACGCCGCCAAACGACAACGCCAGGCCTAACACGCCTCCGAATAACGAAAGGAGAACGTTTTCGGTCAACAGTTGACCCACTAGTCTTTTCCGGCTAGCGCCCAGTGCAATCCGCACTCCCATTTCTCTTTTCCGTCCCTCGCCCCGAACCAACAGCAGGTTGGCGACGTTGGCACAAGCAATCAGCAGCACAAACCCGACGGCTGCAAAGAGCAGATACAGCGTCTGTTCCCACCATCCAAACAAGCCCTTCTGCAAAGGATCAACTCTGACTCCCATACCTTTGTAGACATCAGGAAAGACCTGAGCCAGATGAAGCGCCGTCACATTCATCGCTGCTTGAGCCTGTTGAACCGAAACACCCGGTTTCAATTTTGCAACGGCAAGAAAAAAGCGGGGATCATCAAAACCAGAGTCGGCGGGATCTGCCATGCCGTGAATGAAGTAAACCTCGGGGACTCCTGTCCCAAAAAGGTTGAATCCTGGATTCAGAACTGCAAGCACCGTGGTAGGCGCTGTGTCGACGAAGATTCCGCGCCCGAGCACATTCGGGTCGCCGTCGAAGTGGTGTTGCCAGAATTCGTAACTGATTGCGACGCCGTCCAATCCCCGCTTCTCAGTCACAGCGTCCGTGGGGACATTGCCCAGGAAAGTTTTGATACCCAGCAGGGAAAATAGCCGCACACTGACGTGTTGCACACCGACGCGTTCGGCAGAGCCCGCGCCCGACATCGCCACCATGTCCGGGCCCGACACAGACTCGATTTGCTCAAATACTTGGTTGTCGGCTCTCCAATGGGCTACGTCGGTGCCGGAGACGGGTTCGCGCTCATGCCCAGACCCGGGGAAGCGATTAAACAGAGCTACGAGCCGGTCTTGGTCGGGATAAGGCAGTGGACGCAGAAGAAGTGCGTCGATGGCGCTAAAAATCGTGGAGGTCCCGCCGATTCCGACGGCCAGGGTCAAGACGGCCACGATCGTAAAAACCGGACTCCTGGACAGTCCACGAGTCGCGTAGCGAAGGTCCTGCCCCAGGGCGTCGATCCAACCCCCTCTGTGCAAGTTGCGGACCATGCCAGAGTGTAACTCGACTCAGTAACGCCAGAGTAGGTTTCAAAATGAAGCAGCGTTTGAACCTGAATCAGATTGCCCGTAGCGGTGAGATCATTCTCCGTCTCTGAATACGGCCCACAGTCGTCCGACGCGTTTACTGGCCGACTTGGAGTTGGGACGCGAGTTGATTTACGGCGGTGACGTCGTAGAAGGATGACAAGTCGGCGTGGCCCGCGAGCGTATCGCGGTCTTTCCCGTCGACGAGGATCTTCACCTTGAGAATGCCCGGCGTATTGGCGGAGATGGTGTGGATTAGGGAGGCCACCGTGAGTTCTTCGACGAGAACACCGGAGCGGTGAGTATCGGCGAAGGCGGCGTTGAGATCGATGACGGCGACGCCGGGGTCAACGAGGAAAACGCTGCGGACCTCAGAGCCGACGCCGAGAACGTGGGGCGATGCTTTGTCGAGGTAGTGAGAGACCAGAGTGCGCAGAAGTTCTTCGGCGCGCTGCTGACGTCCGGAGGGCAGGGGGATTTGGGCCGACTCGGCACGGAGGCTGCCATCTTCATCGTGAGCTACGAATAGCGTGACTTGCTCGGTGGGTCCGGCTACCGGCGGTGCGAGAGGGCGGGTATCGACCGGGGCGACCGGAGTCGAGACTGCCGTTTTGCGCATGTGCCATGCGTACGTGCTCAAGGCGAGGGCAGCGACGAGGAGCACCGAAACCGCGATGACCAACTGGCGTTGGATCATAGAGTGAACCTCGCGGACTGTCTTTGGGCAATGCTCGAGCTGACGGCTTTGCCGTTAAGGTTGGGGTTGACGTCGAGCTTCGCTCGACCGCACAGCCGAGGGCGACTTTCCCCACACTCCGATCGTATGGACTTCATTGCGCGGCTCCGAGTTGATCGCGAGTGGCGGCGATTGCGGTCGCGACCGCGCTGGTGACTAGCTGCTGGTAGTCGGGCGCAGTGAGTTGCGAGGGGTCGGAACCTTGAGGCGCGACCTCGACAGCGATGGCCGGGCCAGTCACGTTGTTCAGGGGGCGCAAGGGAGCGGTGAGAGCGCGAACGGGGATCTGTCGTTTTTGCAATTCGGCGGCGACCGCCGCGGCTGTGCTTTGGCTAATGGGTAGCGAGGAATGCTGAGCGGTCGTCCAGGCGCGGAAGGTTCCGCGATCGTCGCTTCCGAATGGGAGCATTGCGGTATAAACGCGGACGCCGTGTCCGTTGGAGGCCGCGTGCACGGCGATGTAAATGGCGGCGTGGCCTGCGTTCGCGAAGATGGCGCGCTGGTCGACGGAGAGATTGGCATCAGAGTCGCGCAATACCAGGGTAGGAATGCCACGGCTTTCCAGTTCCTGGCGCAGGCTGTGTGCGAGGGCGACGACGACATCCTTCTCCATCAACGTGTTGGTTAAGGTCTCTCCATGGTCGTTGCCGCCATGACTTGCATCGACGACCGCGAAGTACCGGCGGGCTGGCGGAAGCGGAGCGGGCGCTGGACTCGGGGTGATCGGCGTGGGCTGCTGCGTCGAGGGAGGCGTTCCGGGCGGTGTGGAATTCGCGGTTTGCGCAGCCGCGGATGTGGGGGCGATGGTCACGGTCCGTCCGTCATTGCTGAAACTCGCGATGACCGGGATGGAGGCGTTCACCGTGACAACGGCTGCGCCGTTACTCTCGCTGTAGATGGCCGATGGGATCGCCTTGTTCCCGAAAGTAAGAGTGGGTGAGGCAGGGGCAACCAGCGGCTCGCGCGAGAAAGTCATGCGCAGCGCGCCGGGTTCGGTGGCGATGGTCGGATTGACGGGGGCGGTGAAGTGGAAGACGAGACGTGGCGGATTGTCGCCGGAAAGAGAGGCGGTGAAATGGGTGGCGACGCTGCCGATGAAGAGGCGTCCGGAATCTTCATGCAGCGTGACGGGGCCGCCTAAGAAACGAGGCAGCAAGGAAGGCAGAGCGGCGACCGGAACGAGCCCGCGATTGTTTTCGACAAAGAATTTACCGATGAGATCGGCATCGCGCCCCTGCACGCGGGCGCGCGTCTTGCCGACCTGAAATTCGCCATCTACGTTGTTGTAATGCAAGCGCCAGCGCTGGCCCTCGGACTTGCCGTTCACTTTGCCGAGCGGTTCGAGGATTTCCAGCAGACCGACGTAATCACGGCTGTCGCGTTGCACGATAGGTAGAGAGTAGTTGGCCGCGACGGAATAGACCGCGAGATGTTTTTCGGCGGGAGCGCCCCGCAGAAGAATAGCGCTCACAAAAATCGCGCAGACGATCATCGACCCACCGATCGCGATGATGCGAGCGTGTAACGGCGGCGAGACGTTAGCGGCCCGGGCGGGATGGCTAATCCAGCGCATAGGCAGTTAATCCACTCAGCAGCTTGGGATAGAAGTCGGTCGACTTCTGAGGCATGACTTCTCCTGCGAAAGCCACGTCGCGTACCTGGGGTACAGGACATGCGTTCATCAGGAAGGCAATGTTGGCCGCGCCTTTGCGAACCTGGGCGAGAGCTTCAGAGGCGTCGCGAAGGTAAGAGAGATTTTGCTGGTTGCGGATAGATTCTTCCGAGAGCTTCAGTACGCCTTCGAGCAGGACTTTGTGCAGTTGTACGACGTCAAGCGCGCGCTGGCGGGACGAGAGGCCCGTCAGGAATTGAGATCCGGCTGGTTTCGGAGAGTGCAAAAGGGAAGCACGGTTGGCGGTGACCGCAAGAAGCGCGGTGCCTGAACCGCCCCGTTCAGCGAGAAGCGTGGTGGCATGGGCAGCGTCGAGGGCGGGGTCGACCTCTTCAACCTCGAAAAGCGCGCGGCTCGCGTTCTGGAAATCGTCGACGGAGAACGAAGTCAGAGAATGTACGACGCGATGGGTCGGAAGCACTAAGAGTCCGGGATCGTTCATGTTGACTAGCGTCATCATGACGAATTCGTAGGGAGCTTCCGGATTGGGAGTCGCGCCAGCGGCAGCTCGGCACTCATTGCGAAAGTTGAGAGCGGTTTCGTAGCGGTGGTGGCCGTCGGCGATGACCAGCTTCTTGTCGCGCATCTTGTGCTGGACCGAGGCGATTACGGCGGGATCGGAGATTTGCCAGATACGGTGTGCGACTCCGTATTCGTCGGCGACGTCAATGGTTGGTTTGGTTCCGGGTTTGGGAGTGAGAAGGGAGTCGATCTCACCGGAATCCTCGTACAACAAAAACAATTGTTCATAGTGAGCGCGGGTGGCACGAAGCAGGTCGAGACGATCAGCCTTCGGCTTGGACAGAGTCTGCTCGTGGCGATAGACGACCTTGGCGGAATAGTCCTCGACGCGGCCTAAAGCGATGAATCCGCGGCGCTCAAATTTGGCACCGGAAGGGGCTGTAAAAGCTTGGGTATAGGCGTAGATTGAAGGTGAGGCGTCATGCTGTAGGATGCGCTCCGAGCGCCACTGGCGGGCGAAACCGGCTGCGCGGGTGTAGACGTTGTTCGCGGCAGCTTCGGGTTCGCGCTCGCCAAGAATGATGCGCACCAAATTGTACGGGCTGGCGGCGTAGTACCGCTCCTGCATCGCAGGCGTGATTTTGTCGTAGGGTTGGGTGACCACCTGATCGGCGGAAACACGTTGCAAGTCGTAACGGAGGGCACGAAACGGATGTATGTCAGCCATGGGAAACTGTTGATTGTAACAAGATAAGGGCAGTGACCGGGACGCCTGTAGAAGTCCCGGATTGAAAGTTGCGAGTTGGAGACGGACGCAGGCAACCTCTTTTCGTCCGCTGACAACCAAAATGCGGTTTCGGGATTTGTCTCCGAATTTTGACAAAAAGCCTGCGCCACGGGGCAAAAGCTGTGCTAACATCCAGCCCCACTGAGGTTTTTATGGCCCGCCTTTATGAAGGGCGCTGGTCATCTCACCCGATGGCCCTAGTTCGAAGTGGCTGTCAGGTTCTCCCCTGGGACCCGACTCCAGCCCACCTGCGCAAATTCTTCTCCAACATGCATCTGGGGCTTTCCGCTCTGGTTGTTGTTCTCGTCGCCGCGAGTTTGTGTATCCCCACTTTCGGACAGACCGATGTGAACGACGTGCACGTTCAGCCGCGGGAAGTGGAAAAGCCAGCCGAGCCTGCCAAGCCGGATTTTGTGGCCTCGACGACAGGAATGAGTGCGCATGTGCGTCCCCTGAAGGTAGACGTGGACCTGGTTCTGGTTCCGGTTACGATTACCGATCCCATGAACCGGCTGGTGACGGGATTGGACAAAGAAAATTTCCAGCTCTTTGAGGGGAATGCGTCGCAGCAGATTCGGACCTTTTCCAGCGAGGATGCGCCGGTATCGTTGGGCGTGATTTTTGACTCCAGCGGAAGCATGAGCAGCAAGATGGACCGCGCGAAAGATGCAGTGATCGAGTTCTTCAAGACCGCGAATCCGCAGGACGAGTTCTTCATGATCACCTTTTCGGATGAACCCGAGGCGGTGAGCGACTTTACCAGTTCGGTGGATGAGATTCAGAACAAACTGGTGTTCGCCGTGCCCAAGCATCGGACGGCATTGCTGGACGCGATTTACATGGGCATAAGCAAGATGCGGCAAGCCAAGTACGCCAAGAAGGCTCTGCTGATCATCTCCGATGGCGGCGATAATCATAGCCGCTATACCGAGGGCGAGATCAAGGCACTGGTGAAGGAAGCGGACGTAATGATCTACGCGATCGGCATCTACGATCGCTACGCGTCTGCCACAGAAGAACGCCTGGGGCCGCAACTGCTGAGCGACATTACGGAACTGACCGGGGGGCGGGCCTTCACCATTGATAATCCCAACGACCTCGGGGATGTGGCGACCAAGATTGGTGTTGAACTGCGCAATCAATATGTCCTGGGCTACCGTCCAACGAAAATCACGCGCGATGGCAAATGGCGTAAGATAAAAGTCAAGCTGCTGCCACCGAAAGGATTGCCGCCTCTACGGGTGTATGCCAGGACGGGATATTACGCGCCTCAGGAATAGGGCCGCGAGGGTTCTTCTCTTCATGTTGGTGACTTGGGCCGTGCCGCATATGGCGGTGCCGGTCTGGTCGCAAGCGGCCCCGGCTCAAGACCCAAGCAAGCCCGCCGCGCCTCCTGCTGAAGCACCTTCCCAAACAATTCCCGCCCAAACATCTCCCGCTACAGCAGCACCTACGCAAACGGACGACAAGGCCGCGTCGCCAGCGCAAGATAAACCGAAGCAGGATAAGCCAGCGCAAGCCAAGAAAGACCAGGACATAAACGACCAGGGAGTCTTTGTCTTCCGCAAGGACGTGGACGAAGTCCTGCTGCACGCCTCGGTCGTGGATGACAAGCAGCACATCATCACGACGCTAGACCGTAACGCGTTCACCGTGTTTGAGGACGGAAAGCCGCAGAATATTATCTCGTTCCACAATGTGGACATCCCGGTTGCGATGGGAATTGTGATCGACAACTCGGGGTCGATGCGGGAGAAGCGGAATAAGGTGAATCAGGCTGCGCTGAACCTGGTGAGGTCGAGCAATCCGAAGGACGAGGTGTTTGTCGTGAATTTTAACGACGAGTATTACCTCGATCAGGATTTCACGAACAACCTGCTGAAGCTGAAGGAAGCTCTAGAAAAGATCGATGCGCGTGGCGGGACGGCGCTTTATGACGCAGTTGTGGCTTCAGCCGAGCATCTGAAAAAGTTTGCGCGCCTTGAAAAGAAAGTTTTGTTCGTCGTTACTGATGGCGAGGATAACGCCAGCAACGAGACGCTGGAGCAGGCGATCAAGCACTTGCAGGAAGAAAACGGGCCGTCGGTCTATGCCATCGGAATCCTGGGGGATGAAGAACATCCGAAGAGGGCGAGGAAGGCGCTGGATGTGATCGCGCAACGCACCGGCGGGATTGCGTTCTTTCCGAAGACGCTGGATGAAGTGGACGAGATCAGCCGGACCGTGGCGCGCGACATTCGGAATCAGTATGCCATCGGGTATCGGCCGACGAATCCGCGAGGGAATGGAGGGTTCCGTCAGATTCGGGTCGAGGCCAAGGCCAAGGGGCACGGGAAGATGGTTGTGCGCACCAAGAGCGGGTATTATGCGGGCGTGCAGCCTTCAGCTGGAGCCGGCAAGTAGGGCTCGGCACAACTCGCTTCAAACTGGCCTTCAACTTGTTAGGTTGTGGTTCGAGAGACGTTGCGAGCAACGTCTCTGCGAATCATTTCGCTTCGTCCAGTTGCTTTGCGGCTGATTCGATCAGGGACGATTCTTCTTCCAGAGCTTTTGCCACCCTTATAATTTCCTGATCGGCCTCGGCGTAGTGCTTCTGCTCGATGCCTTCCCGCACACTGGGAACGGTCTTCACTTCGTATCCGCTGTAGATTCCCGGAGCGTAAAGCATGTGCTTATACCATGGGCGGCGGGGGAGGCCGTCTTCGTTGGTCAAGTTTCGTTCGCTTTCCATGAGTTGATGGTTCAGAGTGCGCAGCGATTCTGTCTGACTGTCGCTTAACGTCGATTGCCGCGCCGACAGGGCCTTGCGGTAGTGCTCGGCGCTTTTGGCCAACGACTCCGCAGCGTTTTGCATGGGCGCGAAGTTGAGGTGCGGAGGAATTTCTTCTCGTGTAGGCGCGACTGTCGGACGACGGGGATCGAGCGTCGCTTTGAATACGCCTTCGTCGAGTTCCTGGTTGCGCTCGCGAATTTCTTCCTGCTTGTCAGCCAGTAGCTTCTCCAAATCCTTGGTGTATTTCTGAATCGTGTCGGCAAAATCGACGAAGTCCAGAGGGAGGATCTCGGCATCGGCAAGGCGCATCACGGAAGTGCCGACGGTTTGCGAGAGGGCGCGGCCGTAAATGAAATCGTAGTCGGAGAAATGCGTATACCAGTAGAAGTCGTCGTAAATCGAATGATAAATGCCTTGTTCGTCTTCGCCGGAGTATCCCAGATCCAGCGTAGCGATGCCGAGGTGGTCGAGAAATCCGGTGAAGTCAGTGCCCGAACCTAACGCGTTGATGCGCAGATCAGGGCGCTGGCGAAGTTCTTTTCGGTCGTCGCCGGACTTGGCTTCGGCGATTTTCGAGAGTTGTAAGCGCTGCCAAACGGTGAGCTTGGTCTCGGGGTCTTCGATATCACGGGCGACGCCGTTGATGAATTGCTCAAGCGTGTGAGAACCGCCCATGGAGAGCAGGCCGCGATCGTTGCCGTCGGTGTTGATGTAAACGGCGGCGTGCTGGCGCAACTCTTCGGCATGGGCTTCGACCCATTCGGTGGAGCCGAGCAGCATGGGTTCTTCGCCATCCCACGCTGCGTAGATGATAGTGCGCCGCGGTTTCCAGCCTTGCTTGAGCAGCATCCCTAGAGCACGGGCTTCTTCCAATAACGGAGCCTGGCCAGAGACGGGATCTTCGGCGCCGTTGACCCAGGCATCGTGATGGTTGCCACGCACAATCCACTCGTCGGGGGCAACACTGCCGGGAATTTTGGCGATGACGTCGTTGACTGGTTTGGTGTCCCAGTTGAACTCGAGTTTCAGATGAACCTTCGCAGGGCCCGGACCGACGTGATAAGGGATGGGAAGGCTGCCGCGCCACTCGTCCGGCGCCATCGGTCCTTTAAGAGCAGCCAGCAAGGGCTGCGCATCGCCGTAGGAGATCGGCAGAACGGGAATCTTGGTGAGACTCTTTGCTTCCTTCAGCGACAGCCGCTTCGCCCCGGGTGTGGCACCAATGCCAGGCGTGAGCGGATCTCCGGGGCTGGCCGAAGCGAAATCCATGACGCTGCCGCGCTGCACGCCGTCGGGATTGCGCATGGGGCCTTGCGGGAAAACGACATCGCGTGTGTAGCCGTCGTCTTTTGGTTCTGAATAGATGAGGCAGCCGATTGCGCCGTGCTCGGCCGCGACCTTGGGCTTTACACCACGCCAGGACTGGTAGTACTTTGCAATCACGATTGCGCCCTTTACCGAGATGCCCAGGCGATCGAGCTTTTCGTAATCTTCGGGGAGCCCGTAGTTCACGAAGACCAGAGGAGCAGTGACGTCGCCGTCGATGGAGTAAGCGTTGTAGGTGGGTAGCTGCTCCGACTTTTGGTTTGAGGTTGGATCGACGGCCAGAGCGGGCTCTTCGAGCTTCGCGGTGAACCTGGTGGGCTCGACCATTTCGAGCAAGCGGACCTTGGGCGTGGGGAAGAGAACGTCGAAGGTTTCGATGTGGGCGTCGAGTCCCCATTCCTTGAAGCGGGCGAGAATCCATTCGGCATTGTCTTTGTCGTAGGGCGAGCCGACGTGGTGAGGGCGCGCGCTCATGCGACGCATGTACTCTTTCAAATTGGCGGGATCGGGGATCGCGCGAAATTTCGCTTCCCATTCGCGCTCGGCCTGGCTGGAACTGCGCGCGTAGCCT
Organism: uncultured Acidobacteriaceae bacterium; assembly: GCA_963731405.1. Taxonomy (GTDB): domain Bacteria; phylum Acidobacteriota; class Terriglobia; order Terriglobales; family Acidobacteriaceae; genus Sulfotelmatobacter. The sequence continues at coordinate 112,538 of CAVSVS010000027.1, forward strand.
ACGAGCGGAGCCTGATCGGCGCTGAATGCCACGGAGGGGATCATCAGATTCAAGATCAAGAGCAGTGCGGCGAAGCGTCGCATTCAAATCCTTTCCTGTCTGGGATGGGGAGTAATTATAGCCTGAGGTCGGAGTTAAGTTGGCCAGACAGGCTGCGTCTCGCTGGATGAGAATGGCTAGCGATCAATTTGAGCGCGCCGTTTGGGGCCCGAATCTAGAGTTTTTCGGCAATTGACGATCGTGCGGGCTCTTCCGTAACCTGTAAGGTGACTTCAAAAACTTCTGAAATGTCCCGCCTGCGCGTTGCCGACGACATTACCCAACTGGTCGGCGAAACACCGATGTTGCAATTGAAGCGGCTGGTGCCGGCTGGATCGGCAGATGTATTCGCCAAGCTGGAGTATTTGAATCCGGGCGGGAGCGTGAAAGACCGTGCGGCCATCGGCATTATTCGGCGGGCCGAGCAGGAAGGGAAGCTTGCTCCCGGTGGCACGATTGTTGAGGCGACCGCGGGAAATACTGGGATTGGACTGGCGCTGATTGGCGTGAACCGCGGTTACAAAGTGCGGTTGTTTGTGCCCGAGCGATTTTCGGAGGAGAAGGTCAAGATCATGCGGGCGCTGGGTGCCGAGGTGGTCCGAACTCCGGACGCGGAGGGGATGCAGGGAGCGATTCGACAGGCGAAAGAGTTAGTCGCAACCGATCCCAAGGCATTTATGGCCGGGCAGTTTGAGAATCAAGCCAATCCCGACTATCACTACGAGACCACCGCTCGCGAGATTTTTGAACAGATGGACGGAAAGGTCGATGCCGTGGTGCTCGGCTGCGGCACCTCAGGCACATTTTCGGGAATCGCCCGCTACCTGAAAGAGAAGTCACCGCAAGTACTGGCGTATGCGGTGGAGACCCAAGGGTCAATCCTGGGCGGGGGGAAGCCGGGGCCACACAAGGTTGAAGGCATTGGTGCCAGCTTCATTCCCAAGACCTTTGACCGCTCGGTGTGCGATGAAGTGATGATGGTGATGGATGACGAAGCCTTCGGCATGGTGAAGACGCTGGCGGCGCAGGAAGGCGTGCTGGCGGGCTCGAGCGGAGGTGCAGCAGTTTTCGCGGCGTTAAAGGTTGCGAAAAAGCTGGGAGCGGGGAAGCGGGTTGTGACGATTGTCCCAGACTCCGCAGAGCGGTATTTATCGAAGAAGATTTTTGAAGGCGGTCTCTAGCATCAGGGAAGTCAGGACTGCGGATCTCGCAGATATTTCACACTCATGAAAAAAACGAAAGAACCAGGGTTTGCCACGCGCGCCATTCATGCAGGACAGCAGCCGGATCCCTTGACTGGCTCGGTAACGGTGCCGATTTATCCGACCTCGACTTATGTGCAACAGGGGATCGGCGAGCATAAGGGATATGAGTATTCGCGCGTGTCGAATCCGACGCGCGCTCGCCTGGAAGAAAATCTGGCGTCGCTGGAAGGCGGCGTGGCCGCGCGCGTGTTTGGCAGCGGCATGGCTGCGATTAACGCGATTGTGAGCATGCTGAAGTCCGGCGATCACGTGGTGTGCGGCAATGATTTGTATGGCGGAACGCCGCGCTTGTTCAATCAGGTGATGACCGGATTCGGGCTGGAGTTTTCTTACGTCGATACTTCTGAGGCGCAAAATGTGGAGCGGGCAGTCCGGAAGAATACGCGTATGGTGTACGTGGAGACGCCGACGAACCCGTTAATGCGGCTCAGCGATCTTGCCGCCATCAGCCAAATTTGCCGGCGGAAGAAAGTGGCGCTGGTTGTCGATAACACATTCATGTCTCCTTACTTTCAGCAGCCGCTGGCGCTGGGGGCGGATATGGTCGTGCACTCGACTACGAAATTTCTGAACGGGCACAGCGACGGGCTGGGCGGTGTGGTGGTCTGCGCGAAGCAGGGGGATGCCGATAAGCTGGCCTTTCTGCAGAAGGCGGCAGGGGCGATTCTTTCTCCTTTCGAGTGCTGGCTGGTGCTGCGAGGCGTGAAGACACTGGCGGCGCGCATGGAGATTCACGACCGCAGCGGACGCATCGTAGCGGACTTTCTGTCGAAGCACAAAAAGGTGAAAGCTGTGTTTTATCCAGGTTTGCCGAATCATCCGCAGCATGTGCTGGCGCGGCGGCAGATGAGCGGGTTCGGATCGATGATCACGTTCGAGACCGGGTCACTGAAGAACGCGAACACGATGCTCAAGAGGGTTCGCGTGTGCTCGCTGGGCGAGTCGCTTGGTGGCGTCGAGACGCTAATTTCGCATCCCGCGACCATGACTCATGCGGCGCTGGGCGTGAAGGGGCGTAAGGCGATTGGGATCACCGATGGGCTAGTCCGGATTTCAGTGGGGATCGAAGATGTGGACGACATTCTCGATGATCTGGATTCGGCATTGAACTCGATCTAAGGACTGTATCTTCCTCCCCGTTCGCGGTTTTTCAACCACAGAGGGCACGTGGTTTCCACAGGGTCAGGATTCAGAATCGCCCTCTTTCACCAGCGAATACGCGAGCCACTGCATATACTCCAAACTTCCGTCCTCGATGCTGATTGCGACGCACTCTGGTAGTTCGTAGGAATGCAGCGCTCGAATGGCGTCGCGAACTTCCGGAAAGCGGTCGGCACTCGTCTTGATCAACAACAGCCATTCGCGTCCGGTCTCTACTTTTTTCTGCCAGCGGTAGATCGATTCGATTCGTGGGACGATGTTGACGCAGGCCGCGAGACCGCGGTCAACCAGAGCGTGGGCGATCTTGCGGGCCTCGTCTTCGGAGCCTGCGGTGGACAGGACGATTCGTTTGTCAGTCATATAAAATCAGCCGTCAGCCCTCGGTCATCGGCTTCTTGACGGAGAGAGTAGCACTCGTTGCGACGGGAATGGGGTCGAATATGTTAACGCAAATCAAATTTGGTACATCGGGATGGCGGGCGGTAATGGCGGAGGAATTCACATTCGCCAACGTAAAGCGCGCTGTGGGTGGGATTGCCCGCTATGTAGCGTCGCAAAAACCCAGGGGAGCGCGGGTGATTGTGGGCCGCGATCCGCGGTTTCTGGGCGAGACCTTCTGCTCGATGGCGGCGGAGATTCTGTCGGCGCAAGGGATCGCACCGCTGGTGGTGGCTGAACCCGCACCTACTCCAGCGTTTGCACACGCAGTGATTGAGAACAAGGCTGATGGGGTCATCAATTTTACGGCCTCGCACAATCCTCCGGAATACAACGGAATCAAGTTTTCGACGCCTGATGGGTGTCCGGCCTTACCGGAAGTCACGAAGAAGATCGAAGCGGAAATTGTTGCGGGGGATAACGCGTCGCCTGCCGGGGCCGGGGTCAATCCTGCGAGTCAGGGATCGCTCGATCCAAAGCCCGGATATTTGAAACGTCTGGCGGAGATTATCGACCTGGAAGTCATTCGGAAAGCCAACCTGCGAGTGGCGTTTGATCCCATGTGGGGCGCGGCGCGCGGGTACTCCGATGAACTGTTGCGGAGTGGGGGCGTGCAGGTGGAAACGGTGCACGATTACCGGGACGTGTTGTTCGGGGGACACGCTCCCGAGCCAGACGATCACTTGCTCGAAGCGTTACGAAAACAAATGCGCGAAATGGGAGCGCAAATCGGAATTGCCACCGACGGCGACGCCGACCGCTTCGGCATCGTCGATTCTGACGGAACATTTCTGCAGCCTAACTACGTGATTGCGATTTTGTTTGATTACCTGGTCGAAAGCCGTGGTTGGAAGAATGGTGTGGCCAAGTCGGTGGCGACCACTAATCTGATCAACGCGTTAGCCAAACGACACGGGGTGGAACTGCATGAGACTCCGGTGGGTTTCAAGTACATTGGCGAACTGATAATGAAAGATAAGATCGCGATTGGCGGAGAGGAGAGTGCCGGACTGTCGATTCGTCACCACGTTCCCGAGAAAGATGGGCTGCTGGCGGGGCTTCTATGCTGTGAAGCGGTGGCGCGCCGGGGAAAGTCCCTGGGCGAACAATTAAAGGTCTTATGTAACCAAGTTGGTTCCTTCTATCCGGAACGGCAGAACTTCCGCTTGACGGCTGAGGTGAAAGCCAAGTTCACTGAGAAGTTGAAGTCTGATCCTAAGGATTTCTGCGGGCACGCGGTGAGCGAGGTGGTGCGCACCGACGGATTGAAGCTGGTGTTCAGTGATGGGTCTTGGGTCTGCTACCGGTTGTCGGGAACGGAACCGGTGGTGCGCGTGTACACGGAAGCGCGCAGTGAAGAAGGATTAAAAAAACTGAGCACTGCAGGCAAGCATTGGATTTTCGAGTAGGACAGTTTGCAGAAGGAATCGATGGCAAAGCCTTTTTCTAGGATCGCGAAATTCTCGCGCCCGGCTGAGAGCTTGCGAGTAATGGTGGATCGCGCGCCACAGGCGGAAGCATTCGCCGCTTCCTGGATTGAGCGGATTCGGCCGACCACGACCCGCATTTACTCACTACGTCGCCGCATTGCGACCGTAATGGTGACCGTGTCGGCGGCGGCACTGTTTGTGCACGTTATGTTCGGAGCAAATGGCATGATTGTCTACAAACAGAAACGTGCCGACTATGAGGCGTTGCGAAAACAAATTGTGCAGGTGCAGCAGGAGAACGATCGCTACACGCAGCAGATCCAGGGCTTGAAGAGCGACCAGAAATCGATTGAGAAAGAAGCGCGCGAGCAGCTAGGGTACGCTAAGCCGGGTGAGTATGTGTATGTGGCGCCGGCACCGGCGAAGACGGCGCCGCCAGTGAATCACTCCGCGAGAAAATAAGCCTCTCCGTTTTCCTTTGGTGCAACTTCCCGCAACAGGCGTTACCAAGCACTGACAATCCGCAGCTTACTCTGTGGTATATTTTCGGTGTTTCAGTTCAATCGAACGGGGATTGGCCGTTCCCGACAGGGACGACCCGATCTTCGACATGTTGTGGGCTTGCGGTGTGGGGCCGCAATTTGAATTATCAAAGGAGAAGAACGGCCATGAGAAAAATTCTATTGATTTGCCTTGCGTTAAGTTTTGTATTCGCCCTGTCGGCGATGGCGTTCGATGACATGGGGAAGAGCGCAACGGTTAACGGTTGGATTACTGACGCGAAGTGCGGCGCCAAGGGTGCAAGTGCGGCAGGCGAAGCATGTACGAAAAAGTGTGTGGCCGGCGGCGAGAAGATGGTTATCGTTACCGATGGCGACCAGAAGGTGCTCGCGGTCGACAACCAGGACGCGTTGAAAGGGCATGAGGGCCACCACGTCACCGTAACCGGCACAATGTCGAAGGACTCGATGCATGTGTCCAGCGTCAAGATGATGTGATTGGTTTTACAGACTCAAACAGATTGAGGGGCGGCTAAGGCCGCCCTTTCTTCTTGGTTCTCAGTCTTGCCGAATAATGGTGAGAGAGACGATGCAAGCAACCTCTCTACAATTAGCGCACTACGCCTTCCAGCGGCGAGCTGGCTGTGGCGTATAACTTTCTTGGCATCCTGCCTGAAAGATAGGCTTGGCGTCCGGCTATCACTGCGTGATGCATGGCTTCGGCCATGAGTACGGGATCCTGAGCGTTGGCGATCCCGGTGTTCATGAGAACAGCGTCGGCGCCGAGTTCCATTGCTATGGCGGCGTCGGAGGCGGTGCCGACTCCCGCGTCTACGATCAGAGGCACGCCCGTGATCATTTCCCGCAGGATGCGGATGTGGGCCTGGTTTTGAATCCCCATGCCGCTCCCGATGGGAGCGCCCAGAGGCATGATCGTGGCGGCTCCTGCATCGATCAGGCGCTTCGCAAAAACGATGTCGTCTGACGTGTAGGGAAGCACGGTAAAGCCTTCCTTCACCAGCACGCGCGTAGCTTCCAGAGTTGCCTGAACATCGGGATATAGCGTGGCCTGATCACCGATCACTTCCAACTTGACCCAATCGGAAAGGCCGACCTCGCGGCCAAGGCGCGCGGCGCGAATGGCCTCGTCTGCCGTGTAGCAGCCGGCAGTGTTGGGCAACAGAAAATATTTCTTGGCATCGATGTAATCGAGCAGTGACTCCTTACTGCGATCGAGATTGACGCGGCGCACGGCGACAGTCACCATTTCAGCGCCACTAGCTTCGAGGGCGCGAGCCGTTTCCTGGAAGGATTTATATTTTCCCGTGCCCACGATGAGGCGCGAGCGGAAGGAGCGTCCGGCAATGATCAATGAGTCCGACATGCAACTATTGTAGCGCTGCCGTTGCGGGGCTTGAAGGACCTCGATCTGGAGGCGTGACAGGCGCTGCTGCTCTCCGAGGCCGAGACGGCCTTGGGACGGCCGCCTCTACGACTGCGTCACTGTCGCTTCGGCCTGCGCATACAGATCATCGATCTGGCGGCGGTAGCGGTCTTCGATTACCTTCCGTCGCAGCTTCATAGTCGGCGTCATGGCGCCGTTCTCGGGAGTGAATTCTTCAGCCACCACGAGAACTCGTTTCATCTTTTCAAAGCGGGCGAGGTTGCCATTTACGCCCTCGACGATGCCTTCGTAGAGAGCTTGTACCTTTGGGTTCGCAACCAGGTCAGCGCGCGAGGTGAAAGGGAGATTGTTTTCCTGCGCCCATGTTTCAAGCGCAACAAAGTTGGGGGAGACGAGAACCGTGGGAAACTTGCGGCGGTCGCCGAGGATGGCCGCGATTCCTACCAGAGGATTCAGCTTTAGAGAATTTTCGATGGGCTGCGGCGCAATGAACTTTCCCCCGGACGTCTTGATGAGATCCTTCTTGCGATCCGTCACAGAGAGATATCCATCGGCATCGATGTTGCCAATGTCGCCCGTCTTGAACCAGCCATCGACTAAAGCTGCCTTGGTTTCTTCGGGCCGATTCCAATAGCCCTGGAACACGGACGGGCCGCGAACCAGGATTTCGCCATCTTCGGCGATGCGGACTTCGAGATTGGGAAGAGTTTTTCCGACGGTTCCAATGCGGTGATTGAGCGGTGTGTTTACGGCAATGACGGGCGAGGTTTCCGTAAGCCCGTAGCCTTCGTGAATGCGGATGCCGGCGTCGGCGTACCACTCGGCCAATTCGCGTCCAAGCGGCGCTCCACCAGAGATGAAGGTCTCGACCTTTCCGCCCATGCCTTGCCGAATCTTGGAAAAGACGAGCTTGTTGGCCAATTTCCAACTACGCGATATCGGAGTCCTTCCCGCAAGAATTTCAGTTTTGTTGTGCTTTCCGACAGAGAGGGCCCATTCGAAGATGGCACGTTTGGGTTGTCCTTTGGCCTTCTGCGCCGCCTGCGCATAGATCTTTTCATAGACGCGAGGCACCGCCACAAACACGGACGGCTGAACTTCCATAAGGCTTGCAGGCAAGCGATCAAGGAAGGGGCAATAGGCCAACGTGACGCCGTGGTAGAGCATGGCGAAGTCCACGTGGCGGGCCGTGATGTGGCACAGCGGCAGAAAGGAAATGCTGATCAGCCCGGGCCGCATGTTGAAACCTAATAGGGAACATTGAATGTTGGAAGCGATGTTGCCGTGAGTGAGCATCGCTCCCTTGGAAGTTCCGGTTGTGCCCGAGGTGTAGACGATGGTAGCCAGATCATGGGGACCGATGGAGCGCGCTTTGGCTTCGATTTCAGGGCCAAGATCCTCGGGGCCTTGTAGCGTGATCTGGTTCATGGTCACGCACTTTCCCGCGAAGGGAGCGAGATCTCCGTTGAACTCTACCGGATCCATGACCACGATCTTCTCGATCTGGGTTTGCGGGAGGATGGAGAGGATCTTGTGCAATTGCTGGTCGGAAGACAGGAAGATGGTGCGGCATGCTGAATCATTGAGCACGAAGGCCGTTTGTTCTGCAGTGAGCGTCGTGTACAGGGGGACAGTGACCGCTCCCAGCAGCAGGCTGGCAATATCAGCCATAGGCCATTCGGGACGATTTTCGCTGAGAATCGCGATGCGATCGCCCGGCCGAATCCCCCACGCATGGAGTGCCCGAGCGGTGCGGGCTACACTTCGGCCAAAGTCGCGTGACGTGATCGGCAGCCACTTTCCCGCCTCGCGGTAGAGCAACATGCGGTCCAGATTGCGTTCGACCGCGGCGAAGAAAATGTCGTTCAGCGTAGTGATGCTCATTGCGTCTTTCGGGGCCCTGATGGTGGAGACCATGATTGACACCTATGCGCACTGGCTCCGACAAAACTTTACTGGTTTGCCGGTGGTTTGAGCAATGCGTATGGTCACACCTTGATACTCTGGGGTTTACCGGATGGAGAAGGCAAGGTATCCTTGGGCCACTGCTCCTGTGGAGGAGTTCAATGCAAATGAAACGCTCGGCGATTCTGGCGGTCGGATTATTTCTGGTGATGGCCACGGGATTGTTCGCACAAAGCAAGGAGGATTCTGGCATGCCAAAAGTCGGTGACATGGCGCCGGATTTCACGCTAAAACACTTTGACGGCAACGACCTCAAAGATGTGAAGTTAAGCGACTACCGAGGCAAGAAGAACGTCGTTTTGGCGTTCTACATCTTTGCTTTTACCGGTGGTTGAACCCAGCAAATGAAAAACTTCCAGCAGAATTTGAAAACGCTGGAAGCAGCCGACACCCAGGTCTTGGGTGTGAGCATGGATAGTGCCTTCGCCAACAAAGCCTTCGCCGACCAAATCGGAGTGACGTTCCCCCTGCTGAGCGATTGGGGCGGTAAAGTAACCCACGAGTACGGAATCTACAAAAACGAATACCAGGCGCCCCGCCGCGTGAACTTCCTGATCGGAAAAGATGGAAAGATCCTGGAAGAACAAGTGGACAAGGACGCGATTGATCCCACCAAAATTGTGGACGCTTGCCAGCGTCCGAAGATGAAAAACTAATCGCCTACATCAGCTCGTAGAGACGTACCTTGCTACGTCTCTGCGGGCGGCATTTCAGGCGAGCTAGAGCTAGAGAGACGTTGCAAGCAACGTCTCCACGATTTCCCTCCCAAGTGGCTTGCCGGTAAGCACTTCCCCTGCCGGAAACTAAACTGTCTCTATGGGGTTTATGCGGGTGTCGGTAAGATCACGACATACGGATTCCGTTCCGTCGGGGCAAACCTATGAAGACACGTAAGTTGTGGGTATGGATGGCGCTACTGGCGAGTTTTGTGTTCTTGACGCAGTCCTCGAAGACCGCACGAGCCCAGGATGATCCACAGATTCAGGATCAGGGGCAAGATCAGGCTCAAAGTCAAGATCAGCCGCAAGGTCAAGATCAGGATCAGAGCCCGGAGCAGGATCCCCCAGGCCGCGTAGCGCGGCTCAACTACTCCCAAGGTTCCATCTCATTCCGGCCGGCCGGCGAAGACGACTGGGTGACGGGCGTACCCAACCGCCCCATGGTTACTGGCGACGATCTGTGGGCTGACGAAAACTCGCGCGCCGAAGTACATATTGGATCGACGGCGATCCGCCTGGGCGCGAAGACCGGAATCACTTTCCTCGCGCTCGATGACCACACCACACAGATTCGCCTGGCAGAAGGATCGATGATCCTGCGAGTGCGGCATCTGGACGATGAAGATTCGTACGAAGTGGATACGCCGAACGTTGCGTTCACCGTGCTGCAGCCGGGCGAATACCGGATCGACGTTAGCGAGGACGGAAGCCGGTCCATTACCAACGTCTGGCACGGTCGCGGCCGGGTTACAGGAGGAGGCTCCTCGTACACCGTGGTCGCCGGACAATCTGCCACTTTTTCAGGCAACGAACAGCATCTTGACTACGATCTCGGTCAGCTTCCGAATCGCGACGGTCTTGATGAATGGGCCTTCGATCGCGACGATCGGGAAGATCACGCTGATTCCGCGAATTATGTTTCGCGGGAAATGACTGGCTATGAGGATCTCGATGAGTACGGTGACTGGAGTTATGTTGCGGGCTACGGTCCCTGCTGGCATCCGCGCGCCATCGTTGCCGGTTGGGCTCCATATCGCTTCGGCCACTGGGTCTATGTTGGGCCGTGGGGCTGGACTTGGGTGGAAGATGAGCCTTGGGGCTTTGCGCCTTTTCACTACGGACGGTGGGCGTTCGTCAGCAATGGCTGGTTTTGGGTTCCGGGACCGGTTGTAGTACGGCCGGTGTGGGCTCCGGCGCTGGTAGCGTTCGTCGGAGGCGGGCCAGGTTTCCGCTTCTCTGCAGGCGTTGGTGTGGGATGGTTCCCGCTGGCTCCGGGAGAAGTTTATGTGCCCGGATATCGCGTGAGCCGCAGGTACGTCACCAATGTGAACGTCACCAATACGACGGTGAATGTCACGCGGGTTACCAACGTCTACAACACGGTGATCGTCAACCGCAGTACAAGGGTCAACAACATCACATACGTGAACCAGCGCGTGAACAACGGCGTGACCGTGGTTTCGCACGACACGTTTGTAAACGCGCGTCCGGTGGCAGGGAACGTGATGCGAGTGGATCAGCGGGAACTGGCAAGTGCGCCGGTCAGTCACATCGTGCGCGCCGAGCCAATTCGCAGCAGCGTGGTGGGAACGGGACGGCCGGTGTCGGTGCAGCCGCCGGCTGCGGTGCTTCGCCGCCCGGTGGTTGCAGTCAGGACGCCTCCGGCTCCTCCGCGGCCGATCGAACAGCGGCAAGCGCAGGCTGGCGGACGCCTGGATGAGCAAACGCTTGTTCGTCCGATGGGGAATGCGCAGCCGGCGCAGGCGAACCAAGGTGGCCGGCAACAGCAATCGCAGGATGGCTTCAAGCCATTTACTCAACCGAACAACGAACATCAGATGCGGCAAATGCCGCCAACCCAGCCGCGTACCTACGAACAGCAGGGAAGTGCGCAACCGGAGAACCGGAACACGCAGCCCGAGAATCGTAACCCGCAGCCACAGGAGAATCGTAATTCTCAGCCTGCGAACCGCGATTTCCGTCCACCTCAATCGCAGCAGGCGAGACCGGTTCCGCAAGAAACGCATCCGCTGGTGCGGCCGGCGCCTCCCGTACAGGAGCGCAGTCCGCAACAGGAGCGGCAGCAAGAGCAGAAGTTCAATCAATGGCACCAGGAACGGCCTGCTTCGCCTCCACCGCAGCAGCGGGAGCCATCACGGCCGGCTCCGCAGAAGCAGGAGAAGCAAGACAAACCTAAGGGCCGTTAAGGCTGACGGGTTGGTTGCAATGTGATAGGTTCGCATGAGATGCGCTTGCGGACCAGACAACCGATAACAGGAACGCCGGGAGAGGCGCGGCTTCTTCCGGCGTAGTTTTTTGGCAATGCGTTTTGTCGTAGAGCACAGAGCAATGACCGAGGCCAATCGTTCCCGAATCAACTGGATGGACGCGTTGTGGCTGGCATTTCTGGTGGGGCTGGCCTTATTGCCGCCCGTGCTGGAGATTCACAAGCAGCTCATCCTGCTTGGTTTCGGTGTTCTGCAGTTGTCGGAAGGATGGCTGATTGGTCGGATGCCCAGCCGTGGTTCGGCCTATGTCGTTCTGCTGAAGATTGCGCTGGCCATGTCGCTCGTAGATCACACGGGCGAAATCAGCATTAACAGCAGCTATTGGCCGATCTACTTCTTGCCGGCAGTAACAGCAGCAGAATATTTCGGCCCATGGGCGACGCTGCTTTGGACAACCCTAGCGTCCGCTACCTATTGTGCTTATCTCTATGATCCTGAGATTCGGGAGATGGAGATTACAGCAGCGAACTACGAACTGCTTGCGATCCGAATTTTATTCTTCTTTCTGGCGGCGACGGTGGTCAACCGTTTCGTGGTCGAAAACCGCCGCACCACCAAGCGTTATCAGGAATTGGCAGAGACTCTCGCCGAAACGAACTTGCGTTTGGAACAGGCGCAGGCGGAGGCACGTCGTTCCGAGCGTCTGGCTGCGCTCGGCCAACTCTCTGCCGGCTTGGCACACGAGATCCGCAACCCGCTGGGGGTGATCAAAGGTTCCGCGGAGATGCTCACGCAGAAACTTGGCGATTCGAATCCACTGGCGACAGAGTTCGCGGGATACATTTCTACCGAAACCAACCGGCTGAGCGCGCTGGTCACGCGGTTTCTGGATTTTGCGCGTCCGCTACATGCCGATCTCGCCCCGCAAGAGGTTACGGCTGTCCTCGACCGGGCGTTGAATGACGTAGCCCAATTCTGGAAGGGGGCGCCCGTTCAAGTTGAGAAAGACTATGCGAGTGGCGTGCCGCCAGTGCCGATGGATGAGAGTCTGTGCGAACAAGCTTTCGTTAATATTGTGCAGAACGCTTACGATGCCATGGGATCGACGGGTGGCAAGCTGCGCGTTCAGGTGCGGAAAACGAGAGCGGGTGCCAGCGATGGCCGTTACGGGGACGGAGTTGAAGTGCGTATTGAAGACACCGGACCGGGTATTCCGCCGGAACTGCAGGAGCAGATTTTTAATCCCTTCGTGACGACAAAGAAATCCGGCGTGGGGCTGGGGCTATCCATCGTGTCGAAGATTATTGATGGGCACCACGGCACGATTCGGGTTGAAAGTCCTGGCAATTCGTCCAACGGTGGCGCTGCAGTCGCGGGCGCACGATTCGTAATATTCTTCCCTGCCGCTGGCGATAAGGCTGCGGTCGGGCAGTCAGCGCATTTGGTGATTTCGTGATCTACATTGAGTTGAGGAAAGAGCGCGAATGCCGGCAATTCTGATCGTCGAAGACGAAGCCAAAATGCGGCGCTTGTTGGAGTTGAATCTCGGCGATGACGGCTTCACGACTCTTTCCGCTGAAGATGCCGAGACGGGTCTCAAGTTGCTGCGCGAGAATCCAGTCGATCTAGTGCTCACCGACCTGAAGCTTCCCGGCATGAACGGCCTGGAGTTTCTGCAGACGATCAAACGGGAGAATGAGGCCCTGCCAGTCATTGTGATGACCGCATTCGGCAGTATCGAAACCGCGGTGGAAGCCATGAAGGCCGGGGCCAGCGACTATGTTCTGAAGCCATTTTCACTGGCCGAGATAAGGATCGTCATCCACAAAGAATTGGATGTGCGCGATCTGCGCGAAGAAAATCGTTCTCTGCGAGAGGCTCTGGGCAAGCGCTTCTCTCATCCGAACGTAGTGGCGCGGAGCCCGAAGATGCAAGAGGTGCTCGCAACCGTGGAGCGTGTCGCCCCCACCAACGCTACCGTTTTGCTGGGCGGTGAGAGCGGGGTTGGCAAGGATCTGATTGCGCGCGCCATTCACGAAAAATCGCGTCGTGCCTCAGGGCCATTCCTGAAGATTAATAGCACAGCAATTCCTGAGAACCTGCTGGAGAGCGAATTGTTCGGCTACGAAAAGGGAGCCTTTACTGGCGCGGTTGCCAGCAAGCCCGGCAAATTCGAGCTAGCGGACAAGGGAACGCTATTCCTCGATGAGATCGGCGACGTGCCTCCGGTGACGCAGGTGAAACTGTTACGGGTTTTGCAGGAGCGGGAATTTGAGCGATTGGGGGGCACGCGAACGGTGAAGGTCGACGTACGCCTGATTGCGGCGACCAATCGCGATTTGCGCGAAGCGCTTGAACAAGGGACCTTTCGCGAAGATCTCTATTACCGTCTGAACGTTGTTCCGATTGATATCGCGCCGTTACGCGAGCGGAAAGAAGATATCCCCGATCTGGTGAACCTGTTTATTTCTCGTTGCACCGGGGAATCGGGCAAAGGGGTGGAGAGCATTACACCGGAGGCGATGCGGATTCTGGTCAATTATCATTGGCCCGGAAATGTGCGCGAGCTGCAGAATATTGTCGAACGCGCATGCGCCTTGGCGAAAGGCAGCGTGCTGGGTCCCGACGACATTCATCTGGACTTGCGTCCCACGAAAACTTTGAACGGAGGCGGGGGATTTCTTCCTGACGGCATGACGCTGGAGCAGTGGGAGGATGAAATGGTGCAGGAAGCTTTGCGTCGCGCCAACGGCAACAAGAGTCAGGCGGCGCGATTGCTCGGGCTCTCACGGAATGCCTTACGTTATCGGCTGTCTAAAATCGGCATTGCCGACGAATCTGACAAGTCCGAATAGAGCCACTCTCCTCAGCATAGGCGGCAATGTGGTTTACTGGTCGGCGATGATTTCTCCTCTCTTTGTTCGCACTCTGCTTGCGGGCTTGCTCCTGCTTCCGCCCGCACTGTTCGCGCAGACTGTGGCGGAACGCCTCGGATATCCCGCGGGCACGAAGTTCATCATCGTCCACGCCGACGATCTGGGCGAAACGCATGCAGTAAACGCTGCGGCCATCAAGTCGTTGGAGTCTGGAACGATCAACTCCGCGAGCTTGATGGTGCCGTGCCCATGGTTCCCGGAGATTGCTGACTACGCCAAATCACATCCGGATGCGGATTTTGGGCTACACCTTACCCTCACGAGCGAGCGCGTGTATTACCGCTGGGGTCCTGTCGCGCCGGCCGACGAGGTGCCGAGCCTCGTGGATCAGAATGGATATTTTCATCACGACTGGCAACCCGACCAGCGCGTCAACCCGAAGGAGGTCGAGATTGAACTGCGCGCACAGGTTGAGCGGGCTCTGGCGATGGGCGTGCGTCCGACGCATCTCGATTCGCACCAGTACCGGCTAATCATGAATGGGAAAGAACTGTTCGACGCCATGCTGCGCGTGGCGCATGATTACAAGTTACCGCTGTTCGTCACGCGTGACTGGTTCGCGGATCATCCATACCTCCAGGCGAGTCTCGGTCCGCGGGACGTTGTGGTGGACCATACAGTGACGATTGAACCGGATGTCCCGCCAGAAAAGTGGGCTGAGTTCTATCTCAATGCGCTGGAGCACCTGCAACCCGGGGTGACGGAGTTCGTCATCCATCCGGGCTTTGACGATGAGGAACTGCGCGCCGCCACCCGAGAACGCGCGACGTGGGGCGCGGCTTGGAGGCAGCGCGACTACGACTTCTTCAGCAGCGACCAGTTCCGCGAAACCCTCAAGCAACAAAATATCAAGCTGATCACGTGGCGGGAGCTAGGTCGAGCCGCGGAGTCCAAATAATTCCGAGCGCGAGAGGAGTGCCGTTACCATTCGCAATAGTTAAGTAGCTACTTGACAGTCAGCCAAGGCCCGGTTAATACTTAAGTGTGTACTAAACAAATAGTGCAAGCTGTCATGCATCGAAACGCCGAGAGGAGAAGAATCCATGCGCAGACTCATCGCTTTCAATCACATCTCGCTTGATGGATATTTCGTCGGGCCCAAGGGAGACTTCAGCTGGGCTCATAAGGGTAACGAAGATCCTGAGTACGCCGCGTTTGTTGCTCAAAACGCGAGCGGAGACGGCCAGTTATTGTTCGGACGAGTGACCTACGAACTGATGGCGAGCTATTGGCCCACGGCGCTTGCCGATCAACACAATCCAGCCGTCGCCAAGGGGATGAACCGCATGTCGAAGGTTGTGTTTTCGAGAACGCTCGAGCAGGCCTCGTGGGACAATACCAAACTTGTAAAGGGCGGCCTTGTTTCGGAAATACGGAAGATGAAGGACGAGTCCGGAGCCGGAATGGCGATTCTGGGTAGCGGCAGCATCATTCAGCAATTGGCTCTTGAGCACGTGATCGACGAGTACCAGATGATTCTGGATCCGGTGGCCCTGGGCGAGGGCCGCAGTATGTTCGACGGCATCAAAGAGCCGCTCAATCTGAAGTTGACCAAGACGCGGACCTTCGGCAATGGTAAGGTCTATCTTTGCTACGAGCCCGCGGAATGAAACAAGGGCCAGGATAGGAGCGCACCATGAGAACCAGACTGGCGGTCGTGCTGATGTATACGTTGACCGCTTCGAGCCTTCTTGGCCAAGTGGTGAAGAGCGGTTTTTTCACGACCTCCGACGGCATCAAGATCCACTACCTCGAGTCGGGCTCCGGTCGCCCGATTGTTTTGATCCCGGGATGGACGATGCCCGCCTGGATCTGGCAGAAACAAATCGACGAACTCTCGAAGAAATACCACGTGATTGCAGTAGATCCGCGCTCGCAGGGTGAAAGCGACAAGCCAACGTTTGGACACCTGCCTGAAACCCGCTCCCGTGACTACAAAGAACTCGTTGACCGTCTCGGGCTCAAGCAACCGATCCTGGTTGGCTGGTCGATGGCCTGCGGCGAATTGGTGAAATATGCCGAACAGTTCGGCACCGACAACGTCGGCGGGATTGTTATGGTTGACGGATTTCTTTCGGAAAAGCTGAGCACAGAAATGTTTGCCGTCATTTCGGGATGGATGAATCAGTTGCAGCAGGATCGCCGGAAGCAAGCGGAGGGTTTCGTTCGCAGCATGTTCAAGAAGCCCCAAAGCGACGAGTATGTGCGAAGTCTAGTCGATGCTTCCATCCAGGTTCCGGCCGACACCGCGGCTCTCCTCATTTACAACATGATTGCCGTCAGCGACTTTTCTCCCGGCTTAGCTCGAATCAACCGGCCAGTACTCTTCGCCTACCAGCCCGAGTCGCAAATGAGTGCGGATTATCTGAAATTAAAACTCGGCGACAGGCTCAAGCTGGAGCGATTCGATGGCGACGGTCACGCGCTGTTTGTCGATGACCCTGAGAAATTTAATCATGTGCTGGAAGAGTTTGTGGAAGGCTTGCCCAAGTAAACAACGCCGGCGGACGAAGACAGATCGTCTCAGCAAGGAGAAATGAAACATGAAAGAGCGCTCGGTAACTCACGCCACCTTCGTGATTGAGCGCAGCTATCCCGCGAAACCGGAGCGAGTGTTCGCAGCATTCTCCGATCCGGCAAAGAAACGCCGTTGGTTTACGAGCGACAAGGAATTTCAGCCGGGGACCTTTGCAATGGATTTTCGCGTTGGCGGCCGCGAACGGTCGAGCTTCCAGACCCAAGGCGTCACTTGTACGAACGATACCGTTTACCTAGACATTGTGCCCAACCGCCGCATCGTAATGGCTTACACGATGACGCTCGGTGATCATTGCATCTCGTCGTCTCATGCCACCACGGAACTGCTACCGACCTCGAAAGGTACGGACCTGATCTTCACCGAGCAAGCGGCATTCTTCGAAGGGGCCGATGGTCCGCAAATTCGTGAAGAGGGATGGCGCAAGCTGCTGGATAATTTGGCAAAGGCTTTGGCTCACTGATGTAGCCACAAGGCGAAGCACCGATGAATAAAAGGACCCATGCTTAGTCAACAAGGTCAGGTCGATCGCGTCTTCCATGCCCTGGGCGATCCCACTCGCCGGGCGATGATCGAGAAGTTGAGCAAAGGCCCAATTACGGTCTCTCGGCTGGCCAAGCCGCTCGACATCACGCTTGCCGCGGTCGTCCAGCATTTGCAGATTCTCGAGAAGAGTGGCCTGGTGCGCTCAGAGAAAGTTGGACGCGTCCGAACCTGTCGGATCGAATCGAAAGGATTCTCTGTCGTCGAGCGCTGGATCGCCGATCGCCGGTCACTCTGGGAGGCCCGCTTCGATCGCCTCGGGACACTGCTTGCTGAGCCCGACTAGTGATTGTGGCATTCAACCTCACAGACATAAGCCCACTAAACGAAGAGCGGGGAAAACTTTCCCCGCTCTATCCGACACTGCCCCTTCTCTCGAGAGCGCAACCGTTAGTCTTGAGGCGCCCGGAGGCGCTCGCCCTCGGGGGTAGCGAACCCTGGCGCGATCGTCATCTCGTGGATCTTGTTTATGGCAACGCTAAAGCCGATGCCCGATACGAATACGGAATGGGTCGGGGCGCTGAACAAAATGCCGTTAGTCGATCAACTTGCAAGTGACTAACGCCGTAACCAACCAGATAAAGAAATGGCGCAGCGAAGCGAGTTGTATCTGCTCCGCCGCGCGCATGGCATCTACTCCAATCTTAGTCCCTCTTCTCAGACTTGGGAGCAGTGAAGCGTTCTACCTCGCCGGAAAGGGAAATTCCCGCATCGACGTTAACGTAATGTAGCTTGTTTCCTGACTGCGCCAGTACAAATTGTGCGTGGATGTCCGCTTGGCCTGGAAACGAGATCGTCTCGGTCCCCGTGCAATCCGGGTTGACGGTATAGCTACCCGACCCTGTGCGCCAGCCGGGTGGGACGTTCCCGTTCACGCCGGACGCATCGAGTGCGGTGAGATTTCCCATGCCGTCATAGGTCGTCTTGGTGACACCGGTGAGAACCAGGCTAGTGCCATCAGGAAGGAAAATCAGGCCCTGCAGGGATTGGACCCAGGCACCCTGAATCGTCCGGTTGGTGCAGCCGCTGGCATGGGCCGTCAAGGTTGACGATGCGGCCAGAGCAAGAGTCAGTAAAAACAGCGATATGCGAAATTTCATTGTTGTCCTCAAGGTTTTTTGTTTCTGAGTTCAGATTTGGATACTGGACGTCGATTGAAGCCCCACGTCTGGCGGCACGTTCGCACGATTGCGAATCGCGATCAATGGACGGAAGGTGAATCGAGTGGTGAACTGAAGGTGAACTGGGCAACTCTTCTATAACGCAGCAGTTAGCGTCACACCAGCAAGCCGAATTAGACCCGAATCAGTGGAAATTAAGGTACACTTCCATCACTTAGTCGAGGTTTCAGTTGGCTACTTACCGTTCTCTGCGCCGGGCGTGCGCACGCTTTGAATCATTTCGGGTCGACCTGAGTAGCAATGAGTTATTCCACTCAGGCCTGCGTGTGCCGATCCAAGAGCAGCCACTCCAGGTGCTGCGGCTCCTTCTTGAAGCAGAGGGAAAGGTTGTAACCCGCGAACAACTCCGGGCTGCCCTTTGGCCGGAAAATACATTCGTCGACTTCGAACACGGAGTCAACACCGCAGTGAAGAAGCTGCGGCAGGCCCTCGAAGATTCGGCTGACAATCCCAAGTTTGTCGAGACGCTGCCAAAGATTGGTTACCGCTTTATCGCTTCGGTGGAGTGGGTAGCCGACGTCGCCAGCGCGAGCTTGCCGCCCCGGGTTGTTCCAATTGGTCCGCCAGCCTTGAAGCCGGTTCCTCCTCTTGCAGCCAACGAGCATGCTCCGCACGTGTCGCACTGGGGATGGCGGTTCGCGCCGCTTGCGATTGCCTTGTTATTTCTGGTTTCGATTGGCGGTTATTTGTTGCGACCTCGATCCCAAATAAAAACCGGTGCCTTGACCATCTCACCCTTCACAACCTTTCCTGGATTCGAAATCGCTCCCAGCTTCTCTCCCGACGGGAACCAGATTGTTTTTTCATGGTTCGGGTATGAAAGGGAATTCCAATTCGATTTGTATGTGAAGCAGGTCGGACTGGAGCAGGTCCTGCAGCTAACCCATCATCCTGCCACGTTTCTTGTTCCCGCGTGGTCCCCCGATGGCCGGTCCATTGCATTCATGCGTCAAGCTGAACCTGAAGCTACAGGTATCTATCTGATTTCTCCGCTGGGGGGCACCGAGCGAAAACTGGCTGGCTTCAGCCCTTATTTTGGAGGTTGGGATCCAATCGCTTTGAGTTGGTCAGCGGACGGCAAGTGGTTGGCATTCGCCAAGGCGAATTCTTCCGCGAACAAAACGGAGTCGCCCGCTCAGCACTTTCGCATCCACCTCGTGAACGTCGAAACCACCGAAGAGCGGACTTTGCCAGATCCCGCCCAGGATTGCGTGCACACCTGGCAGCCCGCGTTCTCTCCGGACGGCAAGTATCTCGCGTCTGTTTGTGTGCTCGGCGAAGGTGTCGCCAAGATCTATGTGCAGACTCCCGACGGGAAACAATCGCGGGAAGTGATGGGCGCAAGGTCTTCAGAGGTCTTTGCTGGCATTGCCTGGTCGGTCGACAACCGGTCGCTCCTGTACAGCTCCGATGAGCATCTTTGGCGGATTCCGCTTGCCGGTGGGAAACCGGAGAAGCTGCTCTTCGCACAGGATGTGGAATCGGTGGCGGTTGCTCGTACTGGAAGTAGACTGGCCTATGCGCAAGTTCGGCATCCAAACAGCATTTGGCAACTTCAACTAGCAGGCCAGACAAAATCCGCGGGTCCAGCAACCAAAATCATCTCTTCTAGCCGTGGAGATATGGGACCACACCTTTCGCCGGACGGTAAGTATCTCGCGTTCCAATCCTGGCGCTCCGGAAGTCCGGAGATCTGGATTTGCGATCGAGATACCTCGAATCCAGTTCAATTGACCTCGTTTGGGGGATCTCAGACCGGTGCGCCCAACTGGTCGCCGGACGGCCGCCGAATTGTCTTTGACTTGCGCACTTCCGGCAATGCAGAACTCTATGTCGTGAACGTGGATGGAGGTCCTCCACGACGATTTCCCACCGGCACGCCAAATGCCGCAAATCCGTTCTGGTCGGCCGACGGTCACTGGATCTATTTCAATACCGAACGTCCGGACGCCATTTGGAAGGTACCTGTGGATGGGGGAACGCCGCTTCGTCTCACAGAAGGAAAGGGGCAGATGACGCCACTGGAATCGACAGACGGAACGCGCGTGTTTTTTTACAAGGTCGACGCCGAGCATACCCAGGCTTGGTCAGTGTCAGCAAATGGTGGTGATGAACACCCAGTCATGGGCATGCCGAACGATGTGGGATGGGTTCCGGGCACGAAAGGGTTTTACTTCATCGACGGCCCCTCGCGCCATTTTGCTCTAAATCACTTTGATTCTGTCACCCAGCAAATACACAAGATTGCCGATTTACCCGGCTTGTTCAACATAGGGAGCCCCCATCTGTCCCCAGACGGGCGTACGTTTCTTTTTTCCGGAATCGAGCATTCAGAGGGCGATATCGTGCTGGTGGACGGTTTTCGATAGGCGGGG
This sequence comes from uncultured Acidobacteriaceae bacterium, assembly GCA_963731405.1. Classification (GTDB taxonomy): domain Bacteria; phylum Acidobacteriota; class Terriglobia; order Terriglobales; family Acidobacteriaceae; genus Sulfotelmatobacter. The sequence continues at coordinate 133,259 of CAVSVS010000027.1, forward strand.
CGATTCACGATGCCGTCAACTCGGGTTCGAGTTCGCGGTTATATTCCTGAATGATCTGGTAGCACTCGCAACTCGATTTCTTCAGGAGATTGCGATGCACAATTTCCACCTTCCCGCGTCCCGGCTGGATGCTTCCTTTTGCTTGCAGTTCGCCGATCGCGACCGAAACACTGGGCCGATCGGTTCCGAGCATGACGGCCAATAGGTCGTGCGTGTAAGGAAGGGTATTCGAGCAGACCCTGTCCTGACTCATGAGCAACCAGCGCGCCAGACGCTGTTCCAGATTGTGCAGGCGGTTGCATGCCGCGGTTTGCGCCAACTGCATTCCTTGCACGAGTGCATATCTCGTCAAGAGAGTTGCCAAGCGAGGAGCGGCAGGAAGAATTTCCTGCAACGCGCCGGCCTCGATTCTTATGGCTATCGCTCCGACCTGCACCATCGCCACGTGCGGACTGCGATCGAGGCCTCCGGCCAGAGGTGCCCCAACGAACCCTTCCCGGCCTACCATTCCCACCTCCGCCGATTTCCCGTCATTCATCGGAACGATGAGCGACACCACGCCGCCATTTGGAAAGTATCCCCATACGATCGGTTGATGAGATTGGTGAAGGACTTGGTGCCACGGCAGCGACACCTGTTCCAGGTGGGGGGACAGTGCATCGTATTCAGCTTTGGGGATCGACCGGAGGATGTGATTCGGTACGACGGCGTCACGTTCGTTGCCATCCTTCGGCATGACGATTTGGATGTGAACGTTAGCGAGGAGGTTGGCAGCGGGAGTAGTTCATGCCACCCATCCGAAGATTCTGCCAAGCTCGTGGCGCTTATTTCAGGCCAAGCTGCGAATAGTATTCGTGAATGACTTCATAACATTCGCAGGCGCTTTCCTTCAGTTTTCGGCGGCTCAGGACTCTCACGACGCCTCGCCGATATTCGATGATGCCCTGTTTTTGAAACCAGCTGGCCACCAGGCTGACGCTGGGGCGGTCTGTCCCGAGTAGGGTGGCCAATCGTTCGTGTGTCGTCATCAAGATCGGGGAGTTGACGCGGTCCTGAATCATCAGGAGCCAACGCGCCATGCGCTGTTCCAAACCGTGCAGGCGGTTGCAGGCCGCCGTTTGCGCCAATTGCATCCCTTGCACTAGTGCATAGCGCGTGAGCAGAATGCGCAACTTCGGAGTCGATGGCAATACCTCCTGCAGAATGCTTGCTTTGATGCGATAGCCTTCGCTTGCCACTTGCACCAGGGCGCGATGCGGTGTCTTCGTAAGACCTCCAGCAAGAGGGGCTCCGATGAAACCCTCCCTACCGACAATGCCGACTTCCACCATTTTTCCGTCGCTAACGCCAACCACCATGGAAATCACACCACAGTTTGGGAAGTAGCCAAACGCGATGGGAACTCCGGGCTCCTCCAAAATAAATTGCCGGGCGAGCGAAACCGGTTGCAGATGCGGAGTCAGCACTTCTTGCTCGTCGGCATCAAGAGACAACAGGATGAGGTTCTGATTGCCCGGTGCCGGTGGTTTCTGTGGCGATACGATTGTGGCTCGAACACTGGCGCGGGGCACGCCGCCTACTATCCACTAAGCGGACGCTTCACGTCTGTGGGATAAGCGACAGAACATGTTCGAAGCACATCGGTGCAAACTGCAAACATAGAGGCGAAAAAGCGGATGTGCCGATTCTAGTCAGAATGCCTTGCGGCCATCCATGTTGGAAATATCCGGCTGTTGCGTCTCCGCGTTGCCTCGGGGACTGTCGGTGGACGTGACGGCAAGTGGAAGTTCCCTTTGAACTCCATCCGAAGAGATTGGCAAGGGACTGCTGAACACTCTTTCCACCGCATCGAGTAAGACTTGCGGGGCGGCTGACTTGCCCACTACCTCGCGAATGCCCACGCTTGCGGCTTCAAGTCGGACCTGGGGAAGGTCGGACATAGTGTAGAGCAGAACCGGGGTGGTGGGCTGGACGCGCGCGATTTCGCGTGCCGCCTCTAGTCCATTCATCACGGGCATCGCCAGATCAAGAATAACGACGTCCGGGCGAAGTTCGCGAGCCTTGATCACGGCCTCCGAGCCGTTTAACGCGGTGCCGCAGACCTTATAATTTGAATTGGATTCGAGCAGGGTTCGCAAAGCTCTAAGGATCATCTCCTGGTCGTCGGCGATGAGGATTCGGACTACCATCGGCGCTACGGCTTCTGTCTGAATGCTATGTAGGTTAAGCTACATAGCCGCGAATCTCTTGCACAATACCCTCACCACCCTAGAATTTCGCTTAACGACTGTATGAATCGAGCCGGGCAAAGCCTTCTGTGAGCTAGGGTTTTGCCCAATCATGCTCCCTCGCCCGGTCGTAGTGGAGTGACCGAGGTGGCCGAATACCACCAGCTTTGGTTGAGGTTGGCCAACTTGCCGAAATAGGGGTGTTTCTGTGAGTTGAGGCGTCCACTTTCCTGCTGAAAACAAACGGTTTAGTGTTGGAGCTCTTCGCTCCGTTTGGCATGGTAGTTGCCACTCCCTTTACGTCAAATTTCTTCTTGTGGAGTGTTGGATCGGTTCGAAGAGGTGGGCCATGAAAAGCAGATTCTTAGCAAGCTTTGCAGTTTTAGTTTTGGCGGTATCGGGTTTGATGTCGGTCCGGGTCTTGGCGCAAACAACGGAGGAGGGTCCTGGGCCTACGGAGCAGCCGAGTGCTCCCATGGAGATGGGACAGTCCGCTCCTCCGGACGACCAGTCTTACGATGCTGAGCCTTCCGACGCCCAGCCTTCTGAAGCTCAACCAGGCGGACCTTCCGGCGAAGCTCCGGCGGAGTCGGATCAGGGCGTGGCGCGCATCAGCCTGATGCGGGGAGACGTGTCGACTCAGCGCGGTGATTCCGGCGACTGGTCGGCAGTCGTATTGAACCAGCCTGTTGTGGGTGGCGACAAGGTATCGACCGGCGACAACTCGCGCACTGAGTTGCAACTGGACTTCGCCAACACGCTTCGCCTGGGACCGAACACAAAGGTCAACATCGTCAACTTCACGCACAAACAGATTCAGGTCCAGTTGGGCGAGGGCATTGCGGATTACGTTGTCTCCAAAGACAGCGAAGCAGAGCCTGAGATTGATACTCCGAATATTTCGATTCACCCCTCGCATCATGACGGAGTCTTTCGCGTCGAAGTGCATCCTGACGGGGACACGATCGTGATCGTGCGGCAGGGCGAGGCCCAGATTGCGACTCCAGACGGAAGCACAGAGATCCGCGCAGGAGATATGGCTACCGTGCGCGGCGATAGTGGCTCCGCGCAGTACAAAATCTCTCAGGCTCCTGATCGGGACGATTGGGATCGCTGGAACAGCGATCGCGATCATCTCATTCGCGACGCTAATTCGTGGCGCCACACCAACCGCCGCTACACCGGATCGCAGGATCTTGATGCCTACGGACGTTGGCAGAGCGTTCCGGACTATGGCGACGTTTGGGTCCCCAATGAGCCCGATGGCTGGGTTCCGTATCGCAATGGAAACTGGACCTACGAGCCCTACTACGGCTGGACGTGGGTTGGTTACGAACCTTGGGGATGGGCCCCCTACCACTACGGTCGCTGGTTCCCGTACGGCAATTCCTGGGCGTGGTGGCCTGGACCGGTTTATGCAGGCTATAACCCGTTCTGGGCGCCTGCCTACGTTTCGTTCTTCGGTTGGGGCGGCGGCTTTGGATTCGGCGTAGGCTTCGGAGGCTGGGGTGGGTTCGGGTGGCTTCCGATCGGGCCTTGCGATTACTTTCATCCGTGGTGGGGTGGGTATCGCGGACGATTCGGCGTAGTGAATGTGTACAACATTCACAACAACTATCGCTACGGAGGAATTCGACCGCTGCATGGCGGAAACCGGTACTCGAATATCGCGAACCTGCATAACGACCATGTGGGCCGGGCTCTCTCGACGGTGAACGCGGCGCACTTCGGGGCGGGGCGTATTACGGCGGTGCCAGCCAGTCGCGCGCAGATCAGCGGTGCACGCATGATGGCGGGCAACTTACCCGTGGTTCCATCACGCGCGAGTTTGTCGGCCAGCGGTCGAGCGGCAGCGCCGTCCACGGTGCGCAACGGTTCGCAGCGCTTTTTCGGGACCCATAACAATGTGGCGCGCCCGGTGTCGTTCCAGCAACAGACCGCAAGTCTGCGGCAGACGATGCAGCAGAGCCATGTTGGCGCAGTTCCGGCTGGCGGACGCGTGAATACCAGCCAGCCTTCAGGATTTCGTGGCCCGGTTGTGAGCACAAACATGCAGCGGCCGAGCGCAGGTACGCCTTCGAACCGAAGTGCGGTCCATCAGCCGTCCTCAGTTCAAAACAGTGGCGGATACCGTCCATTCAATCCGCCGGCCGGCACCAATCGGGCGTCGAACCTTGGCGGGTCGGAACGGATGGGTACAGCGAATCCGAACTCCAGGAGCACGGGCTCGTCAAACGTTCCATCGCCACGAGGCACGAGCCAGTCTCCAGCAGGTAACAGTGGCAGCTTCCGTCCTTTTACCCCGCCGAGCGGGAGCAGTCGCTCGTCAGGCTTGTCGAGTTCGGAAGGGGCGAGTTCAGGCATGAACTCGCGCACGATCGAAGGGCCGCGCGGCACCAGCCAGCCTCCAACAAACAACGGTGGCGGGTTCCGTCCGTTTACTCCGCCATCGCACAACGATGTTTCTCGGGGGCCATCGAGCGCACCGTCGTCGTCAGCGCGGAGCAGCAGCAACTACTGGAATCGTACGGCTCCGACCTCGGTACAGCCGCGAGGCAACAGTTCATATCCGACCAATTACGGTCGCGGATCATCGCCGCGCCAGCAGTTGGATATGCGGCAACCGATCGTGCGGCCGCCTTCAAATTACGGGTATCCGCGGGGCAGTTACCCCAGCTCTCCGCGCAGCAGCGGGCCCAGCTACAGTGCGCCGCGCGGTGGACCGAGCTATAGTGCTCCGCGATCAGCACCGAGTTATGGCGGGGGATCGCATAGTGCGCCGAGCTATGGCGGCGGAGGTGGTCATGTGAGTGCGCCCAGCGGTGGTGGACACTCTAGCGGTGGTGGCGGTGGTGGTGGACACTCCTCGGGCGGTGGCCATTCCAGCGGTGGCCGTCACTAAGAGGCGTTACAAGCAGCGTGTCTACGGACAAGTTGCTGTAAATGAAGTAAGACAGAGGCGGGGAGGGCGTGCTAACTGGCACGCCCTCTCTGTTTCTGGGAAGACTTTCCGCACGCGGTTGCTTCCCGGAGTAGTTACTCCCGACAATCACGGCCGCTCGTACGCCGGGCTATCCGGAGCCGGGCGATCATAATCGCGGCCATACTTATTTTTGTGGGCGACGGTGACATCGGTCTCCGTCAAGGTGAAGGTCCCGATCGACGCCTCCGAACTGGAAACCGTAATCTCGCGAGTTAAAGCGCGTAGCGAATCAGGCGCGACAGCGGGATGAAATACCTGCAGCTCATACCGACCCGGCGGGACATTCGGAATGTTGATCTCCCCGCGCGAATCCGAGATCGCGTAATACGGCGTAGCCAAGGCCACGACTACCGCGCTCATTTGCGCGTGAATGTTACAGAAGATAAAGGACACGCCAGGCTTGTCGAACTGGACAAACCTTGTCGTGCCGCTTTCATAAAGCCCAAGATCGAAGCGCTTGCCCTCGAACAACGAAAACACATTGTGAAAGAACGGATCGTGGTTGGGAAACTCGACCTTGCCGCCAACCGGAATCACGATCAACGAGGGGTGAAAGCTTTTGTTCTTCTGCACGAGTTGCGGAATTCTGGAAGGATCCTGTCGGGGAGGCCCGAATGCCGTTCCAACCGGAGTCAGCCAGACGACCGCTTGAGAAGCGTTCGGCAACGGATGGCCGTTCTTGGTGAGGTTGACGTGTCCCTTCAACACTTCCTGAGCGGGTGCGCAAATGGCAGCGCAGAGCATCGCCAAGAACAACAATCCGGGATGAATGGAGCGTGTTTTCAAAACAGGATCCCCACGGAGAGGTTGACTTGGTTAGTTGTGCTCGCCTCGCTGTAAATGGGAAATGTGTGCAATCGCCGGAACTCGGCAGAAAGCACCAGATCGGAGCGAGGACGAAACACCACGTTGCCAAGTGCGCCGCGATTTCGTCCGAGAATGGGGCCACCAGGGTTGTCCACATCGATAGCGAAGCCGCGCACATCGCCGGCGAAGGCATCGTCTTCGGCAAATACGCCGTTCAGTTCCAGCTTGGGAGTTATCTGGAACTTTAGCTGGCTCCATCCTCCCGCGGTATTCAGTCCGCGAATCGGACTAAAAGGTGACATCGGATCTCCGCCGTAGACGATGCTTTGCCCAATCGCTCCGCCGAGTCCGCCAATGCCGCGCCCGCGATAGAATTCACCGCTGAGGCCCAGGCGCGAAAGAATTGGAATCTGCCAATCCGCCATTGCAGCCCATGCATCGATGTAGCGGGCCCACGTCCAATCCTGGCGGCCGTAATAGCCAGCCACTCCGAAGCTGAGAGGATGCTCCTTCACAGGGCGTGACCACGCCGTGCGAAATGCGTAGGCAGGTTGTCCGGAAAGTTCTCCTGCCTGCGCCGAACGGTAAAAGGGATCCTGAGGATTTTCCCAGTCCAGGTTGTCGAGAACGCCCGCCTGCATCGTGATCGTTTGTTGGTCAGAAATCAAGAAGCGGTGCTCGACGCGAAACTGCGGGGTCCATGCCCACAGATTTCCTCCAAAGGCGAACGTCGGCGTCGCCAGTGAGGCGAACGAAGTTGGCGACAAGGGCGAGATAAACAACGCATCTTGCCCCGCTACCACGGATGTGTTTTCCCAATCGAAGCGCAGATTCGCAGTTTGCAGCCGTACGATTCCAAAATCGACGCCGTTGCCGGTCCCCGGGAAGCCTCCTGAGAAATCCATCTGAATGTCGGCCGAGGTTCTCGCTCCTGCGATGTGTGGCCCAAAGATTTCAAGGCCGAGTTCTGATTGACGGAATGTGGCTCCTACGGTGGCTGCGGGCCAAGCTCTGCGGACTGGCTCGGAGTAGGTTGGAAAGTCTAAGTTATCGGAACTGCCCACGTTGCGGAAAGCGTTCATCAGAACGATCCCGTGAAGTCGGGCTCGATACTTGGATGCGCTCTCAACCTTCGTCTGATACTGCTCGTCGATTTTCGAGCCGATGAGAGAGGTCGATTCTTCCAGCTTCTGTACTCGTTCTTCGAGAGGGGCTTCGCCCTGCGCGTTCGCGGAATTGGTGGCGTTTGTGGGCGTAGGAGATTTGCCTTCCGGCGGAGCGGTTGCAATGGTGTTTGCCTCCGCGCCGGTCGGCGTCGTTGTCGGTCGCTCCAGCAATGCGCGCGTTGACTGCAAGTCCTGACGCAACTGGTGCATCTCGGCGCGGGACTCGGCATTTTCGGCACGCATTTCTTCCACCAGACTCCGAAGTTGCCGGACCTGATCCTGCAGATCACGAACGGCGGTCGCCGCGTCAACCCGTGTGGGTGGGGCAGCAATTGCAGTCGTGTCCTGGGCGCGACCAAGCATGCTGAATAGAACGAACGCGGCAACCGCCCACGCAGTCCTGCGAACCGCAGAAGTCCTAAGGCTCTTCACACCGTCCTCCTACACCACCCGGGGATCAGGCACTAGTGAAGAGAGGATTTGTGCCTATGGGCCCGGATGCGAAATCGAATTTTGTCTGGCGTCTTCCCGCTGCGCGGGCACGAGCGAAGATACGACCACGGCGTTATCGCTGGCGCTGTGGAAAGTTTCCTGCAGGCGCCCGGGCAGTACGATTCGGAAAACCGTTCTGTCCTGAACCGTGCGTTCCACCACAATCTCGCCGCCATGATCTTGAACGATTTTCTGCACTACCGCCAGTCCTAACCCGGTGCCGTTTTCCTTACCGTAACTGACAAAAGGATGGAACAAGCGGTCTTGAATCGACTCTGCAATGCCGGGACCGTTATCGGCGACCGAGATCGTAATGGTTCCCGCGACTTCAGCTGCCGTGACCTCCACCTTGCCACCCAGTGGAGGAGCCGCCTCGCATGCATTCAACAACAGGTTGTAGAGCGCGCGTTCCAGTTTGCGCTGGTCAAACCACCCTGAGACTTGGGTCCCACACAATACATCGATGGCGCGGTTGTGATGCCGAGGGTGAAGGCGAACCGCGAGCACCGACCTTTGAATTGTCTCCGCGACATTGGCGTAAGCAGGATTCAGGGATTCGCGGGTCCGTGCGAATTCCAGCAGGGAATCGATGAGGTCGGTCATCAAATTCACACCCGTGCGAACTTCCTGGTACAACTCCTCCCGCTGCACCGGCGTGAGATGGCTGTCACAAAGGAACTCGGAATTCGCGACGATGGCGGCGAGGGAGTGACGAAGATCGTGGGAAATCGAACTGGCCATGCGTCCGATGGTGGCAAGCTGTTCCGATTCCAGCAGGTCGTGCTGGGTCTTCAGCAAACTCGCGCGCATGCGATCGAATGCGTGTGTCAGTTCAGCGACTTCGTCCCCACCCCGAGGATCCAGGGGATGATGAAAGTCGCCGCCTTCCAAGGCGCGAACTCCAGCCACCAGGCTGCCCAGTGGCCGCGTGAAAGTGTGTGAAATTACGAACACCAACACGCTGCCTACGATGATTGCGGCCAAGCCCAGCAGAAGCAGATACCGATTGAGTTGATCGACAAACTTCGTAGCCTGATCGTAAGAGCCGAGAACACTTAATCGAACCGGTGTTGGTCGCGAGCCCGAGAGGACCAGCGAGGTGGCCAGGAAGCGCTCGCTGCCAATCTCGATATCTCGCGGATCGTCATGTGCAGTCCCTGCGATCAGCGCCTCAATGCTTCCGCCTTCGGTCTGCGGCGGCATTAGCGTCGTGCCAACAATTTCGTTTCCGCAAGAGAACGCCACCTGGCTGCCCGCCACCTTGCTCACTTCCGCCGCCAGTCGGTCATCGATTTCATATCCAATCACGAGGAAGCCGAGCAGCGTGCCATCGGTTCTGGAACCGCGGTAGATCGGCTGGATAAACGTCTGGTAGAGGTGATGGTCGCCCAGCCACCAATGGCTCGTTTCTCCGCGCTCCTCATCGAGAGATTGTTGGAAATATTTTTCGGCCGCTTCTTTCGTAAATCCCGGCGTCTTGGTATGCACAGCCACGACCTGACCCTTGCGGTCGACCATGACAAACAAATCGCTAGCCGCGATCTGGGAAATGTCTTGCGACGCATCTTGGATCGTCACCGGATCAGGACTGGTCATGATGGCCCGTGTGATCGGGAGGTCGGCCAGCAAAGCCACATCGCTGGTTAACATGGTCTCGCGTTCATGACGAAAATCCTGAAACGCCGCGACCGAATTCCGTAGATTCACCGCAATGCTCTGTCTGACATTGTTACGGATACTTCGCTGTACCAGAAAAAGACTCGTTGTGGTCAGCGCCGCGGTGATTAGCAGCATCGACAACAAAAAGCGTGTGCGCAGCCGAAGCCGTGGCAAAAGCCCGTTGGGGGAAGCGGGTTGGGAGGAATAATGCACGGGTTCAAGAGGCAGGTTCACGGGAATCAGCAAACGAACTTGTAACCCATGCCATGGACCGTGCGGAAGTGTACCGGGCTCGACGGATCTTTCTCCAGCTTCTGGCGCAGTTTCAGGATGTGGTTGTCGACTGTGCGGGTCGAAGGATAGTTCTGGTAGCCCCAAACTTCATTGAGAAGTTCGTCGCGGCTAATGACGCGATCGGCATTCTGCACCAGGAACTGAAAGGTTTTGAATTCCTGCGCCGTTAAGACCACGATCTGGCCGTCCCGTTTGATCTCCATCTTCCTGAAATCGACGGAGATACCATCGAAACTGAAGATCTGAACTTCAGGGGCGCGCGCAGTATGGCGCAGCGCCGCCCTCACACGGGCCAGCAGCTCTCGAGGACTAAAAGGTTTAGTTACGTAATCGTCCGCACCCAGTTCGAGCAAAAGCACCTTGTCGGAAACGTCGCTGGCTGCGCTGAGCACGACGATCGGCACCGTCGGGGCCATAGCCTTGATCTCTTTGCAAACATCTCGTCCCGAAACTTTGGGAAGGCGGAGGTCAAGCACGACTGCGGCCGGAGCCGAAGACTGGAAACTGTCAAGCGCCGACCTGCCGTCGGACTGGGTCTCGACGGAATACCCTTCGGTTTCGAACAGACGCCGCAGTGCCTTCTGAACAGCCGGATCGTCTTCCACGACGAGAATCCGGCCGATTGGCCGTGTGGATGCGGTGGGAGTGACGGTTCTCGCGGAACTCAGAGGTGCAGCAAGGTTGCCCATAGAAATGTCCTGTAGTCGGCAAGGGGAAGACTTCCGGTCCCTTTGAATCACTATCCCCACCGGAAGTAGCTCGACTCCTGAAGCTTACAACGGTTTGAGCTCAGAACAGGCTCTAGATGGGCTCTTTTGACATTTTTTTTACAATTCCGATTTCACGCTAGATCCCCATACGGAAGCCTGCTTGCTCGCGGCTTTCCTCACTAAGCGGGCGTACTCATTTCGCGAGACGCCCGACGGCACCGCAGAAACTTGGGGGGATTAGCACCGAAGACTACTCGTTACAGGAAATCCTGTATGGACCACGAACTGTCGTTTGCCCTACGCTGTACGGGCTTCTCCGACGCGCCGCTACGTCTGCTGAGCTTTTAGGATTCACTATCCCTCGTCGAGGAGTCGCGCAATGCGCTTGTCAGGCAAGTTTCTTCTACCGGCCCTGTTGCTGTCATGCCTGTTTCTTCCAAATTTCTGTTTTGCCAATAGCGGCACAGACTTCAGCAATAGCGGAGGCACGCTAACGGGAACGACTGCGGGTCTCTCCCTTAGCGGGTCCATGCTGATCGCGGTGACCGGATTCAACGGTGGCGGACTGACCACCGGAGACTTGGGCTCCGTTAGCTTCGCCACTGGAGCTTTGTCGAGCGGCACGTTGGCAATGGGCGGAACTTTCGCGAGTGGCGGAACGTTCGAAGTCGACGGCAACGGCACAGGCGGACTTCCCAATGGTGTCTTGTTTTCGGGAACGTTCTCCGGATCAGTGACCTGGACGCTGACCACTTTGGCGAATGGAACCCACAACTACACGCTCACGGGTGTAGTCACGGGAATGATGGGTGGTTCGAACGTTGATGGTGTTACCGTGCAGTTGACCATCAACACGGGCAAGGGGTTCTTCAACGGCACAACTTCGATTTCTGGCGGCGATACAACCGTGGGGTCGACGGTGCCGGAGCCATCGACACTGGCCTTGTTCGGAACAGGATCGATCGCCTTTGCCGGGGCACTGCGTCGAAAGTTGTTTCCCGCGCGATAACTTCAGCCTGCGAAATTGGAAACGCCCGCCGCTCGTGCGGGCGTTTTTTCCTGCCCGGCACAGAATGCACAACCCATCCACCACGGCGAAAGCTGTCGTAAAATTGAGCCCTTGGCGGAACTCTCAGAACTAGACCGTCTGGTGGTTGTGCTGGTGCGCCCTCGCAATCCTTTGAACATAGGTGCCGCGGCGCGGGCCATGAGCAATTTCGGGGCTCATCGTCTACGTCTCGTGAATCCCTATGCGGATGGATTTCGCGAGGCTCGCTCCGCGGTGGGCGCCTCTGATCTGCTCGAAACGGCGGAAGAATTCAAGACCGTTGCTGAGGCCGTTGCCGATTGCACTTTGGTGGTGGGGACGACCGCCGTGCGCAACCGAACACTGCAACACCCGGTTCATCGCCTGGATGACAATTCTGGCGGCTTGATCCGCCAGCAACTGAAGATGGACCGGGCTGCGATCCTTTTCGGCTCCGAAAAAATCGGACTGACGAATAAAGATTTCAGTCACTGTCACTGGCTGCTCAACATCCCCACGAAGGAGAAAAACATCTCGATGAATCTGGGGCAAGCCGTAGCAGTGTGCCTCTACGAACTGGCCCGGAGCGCGCCACTCCAAATCGCGGCAAGCGAATTCCAGCCCGCCACCGCCGGGGCAACCGAGCAGATTACAGAGAATCTGCTGGAGGCCTTGCGCATCAGCGGGTACGTCAAGCCCGGAACCGACGCCATGTTTGAGAAGAAAGCCCGCAGCCTGATCCTGCGCTTCAAAATGGAAGCGTACGACGCGAAGCTCCTGCTTGGGATGGTGCGGCAGATCGTGTGGAAACTACGACTCGGGACAAAAGCTAACGGGTGATGCGTTCCGGCGAAGCCTGAATCGACGAGCGCTTGAAGCGAAACTGCAGCGACCATGCGCTCGGGACTGGTTTTCCATCCACTTCCGGAGGCGCAAATTCCCACTCCTTCGCCGACTTCAAGGCCAGGTCCGCAAAATACTTGCTTGGGCCGGGGGAAGTCAGCTTCGCCTCAGTCACTTTGCCGGACACATCTACCTGCACCCGTACTCCGACTTTGACTGTGCCCGTAATCGTGTCGCGCGACCTCTGAGAAACTTCAGGCAGCACCTGATGTACGACCTCGCCCCCAGCGACACTCGTTGATTTCGGAGCTGCGGTCGTCGGTTTGGGCGCAGCGGGCTTGGGCACTGCTGGACTGGGATTTGCAGGTGCCGACGCGGTCTCTGGCGGCGTTTGATTGGCAGATTGCTCGCTGGTCGTGGCGACTGGAGTGGATCCAGTCTTTCCGCGAGAGAAGAAGAAAATTGAACCCACCAATACGGCGCCGACCAGCAACGCGGCGGCGATGGGACCGCGCTTCACCGTGCGAGGGGGAGCGGAAGGCGCCATCGGCTCAACTGGCACCGAGCGGGCCGCAGGCTGTAGGCGCGCCTGTATGTCGGCGAGAGAGCAGCGCCGCTTCGGGTCAAGATGCAGACACTCGCGAGCGATTCCGCGGAATGGCTGCGGAACCGTTTCCGGCGGAGTGGGATCGGGGCGCGAGGCTTCGTCTTCAAACGACAGATTCTGCGTCAGGGTGGCGACCAGCATGACCCCAACGGACCAGACATCGCTCGCGGGCGAAACGATTCCGGCTGCCGTTTCGGGCGCATCGTAAACATCGCGCCTCCTCCGTGCCGGGAACGACTCCGCAAACGGCACGACCTCGTCTGCAGAGAGTTTTAGCTGGTCCTCCGTGGCATGCACGTTGGAAGGCTTGATGCGTCCGTGCACAAATCCCTTGCCGTGCAAATAGGCGAGGGCATCCAGTAGCGGGGGAAGCATGTCGGTTGCTTCAGAGGGCGTGAGCGCTCGTTGAGGAATGATTTGCGATAGATCCTCCTCGGCATATTCCGTCACCAAATAGAGCAGAGACGTCCCGTCGAGCCGGCAACGTCCGGCGTCGTAGATGCGCATCAGATGCGGATGAGAGAGTTGGGCTGCGGCACGCCAATGCGAAAGTTGCTGGTCGGCTTCCGCATCAGCGGCAATCAGCTTGATCGCAACTTTTTGATTTGCCTGCCCGGGCCGCTCCGTGAGGAAAACCGCGCTATGGTTTGAGCCGCCGAGCCACTGCCGAAGCGGGAATTTCCCGTCGACGCGGCCTTCCCATTTTTTCCAATCCTCAGGACTGCTCATATACGGCTCCCCGCGAACTAGCATTCTATGCCATCGGCAAAAAACCGGTAAATACAGTGGTTCTTCGCGAGGAGCTTCTGGCTGAAAAATCCGTTCACCTGCTTTTATAAGTAAAAGTCACCTTCGTCTCCTCATCCAAAACGAGCGGACGCACGAAGCTGAACGAGGTGCCGGCCCTCGGCACATCGATGGCCACCGGCAACACGCCCGCTACGCGCCGCTGCAGATTCACGACATTGGCGGAAGCGGCGTTCTGATTGACAACGCCGGGAGCCAAGCTTTCGACGTCGCGGCCGTTCACCGAGCCACCGATCGAAGCGTCGTGAGACTGATTTTGAGCGGACTGGGTTTCAATCTGAGGCGCGTTGGCGCTGACTTCCACGGTTTCGGCAGCGCTGGCAACGTTCATTGGAAAGTTGTACAAGGACGGCTGCTTCGCGTCATAGTTGAGGTTGAAGGTGCTGGTTCGAAAGCCCTGCATCTCCGCCTGCGCTCTGAAGTTCCCAGAGTTGATCCCATCGATGACCCAACGCCCTTGTGCGTCCGTTACCGCGGTCCGGGACTGTCGATTTCGTGAGTCTGTGATCGTAATTTGCGCGAACGGAATGATGGCTCCGTTGGGATCCACCACGTAACCGCTCATCTGCCCCGGAGCGCCTTGCACCCTGGTGTTGCTGTAAATTGCGTCCTCGCGCGTTCTCCCTTCGTTGATTGCGTCTTCTTCGCGAAATGCCTGAGGAATGCGATTGGCGGCGAGCACATCGCCACCGAAATCTTTCACCTTGTATTGTTCTGGCAGAAACACTTCCCAGTTCAGCAGGTCGATGGGAATATCCATGTTCGGGAGACTGAGTTCGGCGCCGCCTTTCTTTGCGAATGGAGCGCCAAAGTGCATGAAGACGAACGACACGGTGTAAGAGTCGGTCGGATGAAATCCCGGCCGCAGCAGCGGGACGCGGCTTCCGTCAGGGCCTTGCACGGGCTTGACGCGCTCGCCGCCCACCTCCGCGGAGAGAATGCTGACGCCTGCGGGCAGCGCGACTTTCAGGAATGGCTGCGCCTGGTTCTTCACTATCAGCTTCACCTCTGTGAGCGATTTGCCTTCCGATGTGACCATAGTTGTGACGACTGCGCTTTCGGCAACGGCTGCGAGAACGCTTCCGTCGGGAAAGCGGACCCATTGCAGTGCCAGAGTCGGGGTCTCGCTGGCCTGCTTGTGATAGCGGAATGCGGCCTGCGGCGGAAAGTGTGCCAGAGAACGCAGATAAGGACTCGCTTCTTTCACGTCCATGCGCTTCAAGCCGCCGCCTTCGGTCGCTGTGAGTTCCATGGTGCCTGCGCCTTCGACCAGCACTTCTCCGGTCTCGCGCTGCGCTCCCTTGAAGGTGAGGAACGGCGCATCGGCCTTCGAATCGCCGATTGATCGTTCCAACGAAATAAGGAACTGATGACTGCGTTGCGCGGGCGCGTTCACCTTAAGCGTTAAGACTCCGGAGTTCGTCTCCGTTGAGTCCAGCGTAGCTCCGGTGACGCCAGTGATCTCGTAGCCGGCAGGCAACTCAACCTGGAATTGAGAAGGCTCGCCCCGCACGATCGTGACGTCGGCGAGTACCGCCAATCGCATTTCGGCTTCGCTTACCGAGACGAGAGTCTTTGTATCCGAAAGGAACCGTACTTCCCGCGGCACTGTTGGAGTCACGGCTTCGCGGGTGGCCCACCAGATATTCGCTGGCTGTCCCGGAACCATCGTGGCTTCAATCGCCGTGTGACCGTTTTCGGATTTACGACTCGTAATGATGCCCGAGTTGATGTAGGCAAACGTGTGATCGCCGGGAATCACGAGTGCGAGTTGCACGCTACCGGCGGCGGGCGCAGGCAGCGTGAACGACGCGCGTCCGGCCTCGATTCTCAGAGGCAGTCCAGTATCGAGGTCGACGGAGAATTCTCCGGGGCCGGGCAGCAGAGCCATGTGCGTTCCGTTCTCCTGTAGCAACGCGACTCCCTTGCCGTTCTGGTGCGCGTCAAGCACCGTCATCCCGCTGGTGAGAGGAACTTTGCTCACGCCCTTGCGGAAGACTTCTCCCTCGATCTCCACCGTCCCTCGGACTCCATCATTCTCGACGTGCAGTTTTACGTCGGCATGCTTGACGGAGTAGGGAAGCGGTGCAACATCCGACTTCTTTGGAGGTTTCGCCGCGAGTTCCACTAACCGGTTGTATTCGTCGAGCGTCAGCGTGACGCTGCCGGGATCCGGCAGGGGTAGCGTAGTCTTTTCTTCCGCTATGCACACACAACAGAGCAGCAACATCACGAATATGTTTTTCATCGCACACCTGCCTTTTTGTCGCGCTGGAAGCTGAATTGTGCAGCGGGATACTGGTTCTCACTGGTGAGTTCCGAGACCAGGAAGATCGACGGTCCGAATGCAGGAAATGCCACGTTGATCGGCAGGATACCGGTGACCCTGCCTACCAACGACTTCGCCTTAAACGAATCGAGGAGAGCTTGGGTAGCGTCTTTTTTCTCCTTTGCGTCTCGGCTCTCAAGCTTGGCCATCTCTTCCAGGCGGTCGTATTGTTTGGGGCTAGCGGCTGGAGTAGCCGCGAAAAGGACACCACTCGGGCCACTGCTGATCGGCTCGAGCGCCGCGGAGGTCGGATTTACATATTGCTGCGTGCGAAACATTCCCGGCTCTGCCGAGACCTTGAACAGCGGCGGATAGTAGAGCAACAAACCGGTGCGCGAAATCGGAAGATCGAGCGCCGGCAGCGTTACCTTCTCCAGGCCCTTATCGTTCCAGGCCGCAGCCTTCGCCAGGTACAGAATCTCGATCGCGAACGCCGGCGCATCATCGCCGCCCCGCGATTTCTCTAGAGGCAACAGCAAGCTGCCATCGGGAGACTGTCCCGGACGAACCGGCCTTCCTGCCAGCGAAACGCTCCAGACCGTTGCTCCCGCGGGAAGCGTAACTTTTACGAAATTCCGCTGGTTGTTTCGAACCGCGTAGCGGGCCTGCACCAGTTCTTTTCCGTCGGCGCTCATCAACACCTGGTAGCGAGCCTCTTCAATGTTCGCCATTAGCACGGCCTGCTGGTCATAGCGCGCGACGTTCACACTAAGTGATCGCGTTGCGCCGGCCTCTCCCGACCGCGCCCGAAACGCCACCAGGGCAGGAGATTGCCGGCTCGCCACCATCTCACCAAGATCGGTGGCGTCAGCGTCTTCCAGCCCTTGCGCTTTCTGATCTTTGATCTCGCCGGCGCCAAGGATTTCCACGGCCACGCCGCCGGTGTCGCGCTCGGTATTCAGAAGGCGCAAGAGAGGAATGTCGATGATGCCGTCCTTGGGAAGCCGCGCCTCGCCGCTAATTACAAAGCGCGCACTATGTTCGACCGGCTCCAGAAACGTCACGGCGAGTTCGCCGTTCTTCATCTCCCAATCGGCCACCATCGCACCGGACACTTGGTTAACTGTGATTTTGTCTGGGAGTTGGATTCGCACTTCGCGCGCTGCACCTTGCACGATTTCAAAATTTGCTTCCGCGTAGATCGATGTCGAGTCCTCGGAGAGACTGGTCAGTTGGGTGAGTGAACCGCGCAAGCGCAGCGGAAGTTCGATGTGATGATCTTCTGTCTTCTTCCGCCACGTGAACGTCAGCGCCTCATTTCCGCGACCGTATGCCAGCCACTTGGTTTCGCCCGAGCTCTCGGATTTTTCGGAAAGCAATCCACCGCTGATTCTCAAATCGACCCCTTGTCGCGGAAGCAGAACTGCAGCGCGGGTTACGCCTGACTCCGTGGACGGCAGCGACATGCTCTCATCGCCGGCCGAAGCGGTGACGGGAACATCCACATCGAGTAGCAGCACCGAGCGTCCAGCGTGCGAGAGTAGCGCGCAAAGATGCGTGCCGCCCTTACCCTGTGCGCCGGGCACGAGTGACACGGGCTTGCCGTCAAGGCGCGCCTCGCGCACCAACAGACCGGCTGGTACGGGGACCCGCACCCATCCATCTTTCAACACGTCGACGGTAAGGCTAGCCCGCCCCGCCGCCAAGTCTCCGGCAACGTGCAGGTCGTAGTCGACTCGCGTTAGCGTGGCGTCGAGCGGCGGCGGTTCAGGATCGTGCTCCACCGGATAGGCCTTTGCCCGCAGCACGCGGTACTCCTCGACGGAAATGACCACCCATCCCCCGGCATGGGAAGACTCAGTAATTTTTTCTTGCGCTTGGGCAATGGCGCCCCAACAGATGGAAGCGGCCAGAAGACAGGGAAGAAACGGTCTCAGATCGAAACGTCTGAGTTGCGGAACTACGGCGAGAATCGAGTTTGTCATGGTTCAAACCTCACTGTTCAAGCCTCACTCCAACGAATCTGGGGATGCACATCTTTCTTCGAGGGATGTTTGGCGGCACGGTCATGCGTAGCAAGAATGGCCAGACTCGAGAAAATTGCAGACCAAATTAAGTAACGGTTACCCGCGGAAGAGGGTCGAAAGGAGCGGCAATGAAGACTCTGCGGTACCATAGCAGGTCGAACGTAGCGCCGCGGGCCCGGCCGCTGTTGTGGCGGCGTCTCCCCGCCACACTGTGAGAGCGCGACGCCCTCGCGACAGTCGGAATAGTCCGGCGCTACTGGACCCGGAGGGTCGAGTGCCTTTCAGTACCGAAAAATCAAAGCAGATTTACGAGCGCACGTTAGGCGTGCTCATCGAGGCCAGCAGTTCCTCGTCGCGCGGTCCGGCCACCTTCGGCAAGCACCCCATCTTCATGGAGCGCGCTCGCGGTTCGCGCATTTACGACGTCGACGGCAACGAGTACATCGATTGGATGATGGCGTTCGGTGCGCTGCCTTTGGGTCACGCACATCCGGAGATTGTCGAAGCAATTACCGAAGCCGCCGCCACGGGAGCGCACTTCGCCGCTGCAACGCCAGTGGAATTGGAAGTGGCCGAGATGCTGCAGCGAATCGTTCCGAACGCCGAGCGCGTCCGCTTCGCGAACACCGGTACTGAAGCCATGATGGCAGCGATTCGACTGGCCCGCGGCGTCACCGGGCGTCCGAAGCTTCTCAAGTTCGAGGGACACTACCACGGATGGCATGACGACCTGCTGGTCAGTTCTAATGTGTTGCCACCGGCCGCGCTCGGATTGCGCACCGATCCCGTCAAAATTCCCGACAGCTCTGGTCTGAATCGCACCGCGCTCGACGACACGATTGTTGTGCCCTGGAATGATCTGCCCGCGCTGCAGCGTACGGTTGAAAATCATCCCGGCCAGATCGCGGCGATCATCACTGAAGGCATCATGGCGAACATGGGTGTGATCCCTCCGGCGGAAGGATATCTGCAAGGGCTGCAAAAGCTCGCGAAGGCCAACGGGATTCTCTTCATCCTTGACGAGACTGTCACCGGCTTTCGCATCGCGCCCGGCGGATGCCAGGAATACTACAAACTGTCTCCTGACCTTGTGACCTTCGGCAAAGCGCTAGGCTGCGGTTTGCCAGTCGCGGCATTAGTGGGTCGCGCCGACGTGATGGACGCCTTGCAGTGGGGCGGCGTCCTGCATTACGGCACCCACAACGGATCGCGTATCGGTATGCATGCCGCGCGCGCCAACCTGCGGGTGCTCACTCGCGACAACAACGCTTCGTTCCGTCATACGTGGAACATCGCAGAACGGCTGTGCGACGGGTACAGGAAGTTGTTTCGGAAGAAGGGCCGCGCGGTGGTCGTGCAGAACGTTGGCCCGATGTTTCAGGTGATGTTCACTGATCAAGCCGCAATCCATGACTACCGCGAGTTCTGCCAGTTCGTGGATCGCGCCGCCTTCCAGAAATTTGTGCTGTCGCTGTTTCCGTTTGGCATCTATGCGTCTCCATCCGCTGCGCTGCATTCGATTGCGACGCTGGCGCACACGGACGAGGACGTGGAAGCTACTCTGGAAGCGGCAACAAAGGCGCTCGAAACAAATGGTTCGTAGTGAACCCAGGAGAAAGGACTCATGTGAGTCAACAAGTAATCGAGCAAGAGCAGGTTCAAGATCCTGCGATGCTTCCCAATTCGCAATCCCAGATTCTCGCACGTGTCGAGCAACGAACGATCTCATGGAACGGACCACTCCTGCTTGTCGTCGGCCGCAGCGCCCTAATGTTTGTTGCACAAGGTCTCGTCGCCGGTATCCTCGCACTTCAAGGTAGCCCCACGCCGTGGCTCTCTGCCGGAGCATGGTGGACTATCTATGGAACGCTGATTGATGTCGGCTGTTTGGCGTTGATGTGGACCTTCACGCGAAAAGAAGGGATTACGCTACGCGATCTCATCGGGCCACTCCGATGGCGGCGTGGTCACGACCTCATGGTTGGCCTCGGACTATTTCTGCTGGTCTTTCCGTTGTTTGTGGGCGGCGGCGTGTTGAGCGGCCTGGCGTTCTACGGCACAGCACAAGTAAATGTCTATCCAGGAATTCTCGGGGGGCGGGTGTTGCCGCCCTGGGCGATCATTTACAGCCTGAGTCTCTGGTGGCTTGTTTGGTCGCCAACGGAAGAGATGACCTACCAGGCCTATGTGCTGCCACGAATTCAAGCCCTGTCGGGGCGCGCCTGGATCGCGGTGGTTGTGGTCAGTTTCTGGTGGGCCCTGCAACATAGCTTCCTGCCCTTTATCGCGGACTTGCGGCTGGTCCTATGGCGCTTCGTGGCGTTCGTGCCTGGAGTTGTTGCCTTTACACTGATTTACCTGCGCACTCGAAGACTCGCTCCCCTGATTTTGGCGCATTGGTTGATGGACATTACAGCAGTCGTGATGACGATCCGACACTGAAGTAAGTCTTCGAGCCGAAACAAACGCAGACGGCTCCGTAGGCCGAGGTCAATGAAAAACGAATATAGTGGAATCGAAAAACTGGCGGCTCAACTTCTTTCTCTGAAAGACAAAATTGCCGTGGTCACTGGGGCCGCATCAGGAATCGGGCGCGGCATCTCGATCCGCCTTGCTGAGATGGGAGCTTCTGTTGCCTTGCTCGACATCGATGAAATCAAAGGGCGCGCGACCGCTGCTGAAATCGAAGCCTCCCGCGGAACCGCATCTTTTCTGAAGTGCGACGTCCGCAGTGCTGCACACTGCCGGAGCGTTGTCCAGACCATCATCAAGCGTTCCGGCAAGATTGACATTGTCTGCAACTGTGCCGGCATCGCCATTCGCAAAGACATCGTCGATCTCTCCGAGGAGGAATGGGACCTCGCTCTCGATGTGACGCTCAAGGGAATTTATCTCCTCTCGCACGAAGTTGTTCCGCACATGATCCGAAATGGGGGAGGAAGCATCATCAACATCGGTTCCGGGTGGTCACTCAAAGGAGGCCCGCGGGCCGCTTCTTACTGCGCCGCCAAGGGCGGCACGGTGAACCTGACGCGGGCTATGGCCATCGACCATGGCAAGCACAACATCCGAGTGAACTGCGTTTGCCCGGGAGATGTCGACACTCCCATGCTGCGAAGCGAGTACGCCCAGCTTGGCGACGACAAGGAAGCCTTCATGCGGGAAGCCGCGAATCGACCGCTGGCACGAGTTGGCACTCCGGAGGACATCGCTAATGCTGTCTTGTTCCTGGCGAGTCCAATGTCAAATTGGATCACGGGCACAGCGCTTGTAGTGGATGGCGGAGGATTGGCATAGGAAAAGTCCCGTAGCGCTGGCGTCCCGCCGGCGTTCATCGGGCTCTGCCATGCGAACGAGACGTCACCGCGAGAGCGGCCGGGACGGCGCTACGAAAGGCGTCTCTGTCGCGCCGCCTCATAGAGCACGATGCTACCGGCAACGCCTGCATTCAAGGATTCAACCTGAGGCATGTGGGGAATTGCGATCAGTTCATCGGCCTGCGCCAGTACAGTGCGGGGCAGTCCTGCGCCTTCGCTTCCAACAAAGACGGCCGCAGGTCGAGTCAGATTCACCTGATCGATCGACGTGCCCTTGTGCGACGACGTTGCGATTAACCGCACACTCTGCTCCCGAAGCCTGGCCGAAATTTCTTCCAGCCCACCCGCATTTTTTCCAACAATAACGGGCAGCCGAAAGACGGATCCCGCCGACGCGCGAATCACCTTCGAATTCAAGGGACTGACCGTGCCCTCGCCCAACACCACTCCCGCGCTGCCAAAAGCTTCTGCTGAGCGAAGGATCGTTCCCAGATTGCCAGGGTCCTGCAGTCCCGCAAGTACGATGACGGGGCCGAGTTGCAGCCGCTCCAACACGTCCGCCAGAGAAAATTCTTTGAGCCGCACCAGAGCTGCCACTCCCTGCGGCGTCTCGGTGGGAACGGAGTCGTCAAAAAGCTTGTCGGGAAGCAGCAGCGTGTCAACATTGGCGCCAAGCTGCGGCAGCAAGCGTTCTGCTAGATTTTGCGCCGATTCCTTGAAGAACACGGCGCGAAAACGCAGCCCGCTGCGGATGGCTTCTTCTACAATTCGCACGCCTTCGATGGCACAGCTACCATCTTCAGTTCGTTCGGCACGCGCGAAGGCCTGGCGCAGTTCTTTAACTAACGCGTTGTGGCGGCCTTCAATGCGGCGGAGCCGCTGCCGCGTGCGGGGCGAGGATTCTGAAGTTCGGGCCATAAGGAAAATCAAAGTGAACTACGAAGGACACGAAGTTTCACGAACGTTTCGATTGCCGGTGCTTCCTTTATTTTAGGGCCGTGAAACTAAGCTACGACGAATCATACTCTGCCGCCTCATGTTGCCGCGTTTTGCCGTATTATGATAGGTTTCGCGGTCGAAATAAATCGAACCTGTAGCGAAATCGAGAAGGGAGCGCCGTGCGCGCCGAAATCCTAAAAGTTAATAGCGAAACTCCTGAATCGTCCCTGGTGAAATATGCTGCCGATCAGATCCGTTCCGGAGAAGTACTAGGCATGCCTACTGACACTTTTTATGGACTGGCGGCGGATCCTTTCAACCTACGCGCGGTCGACAAGGTATACGACATCAAGACGCGCTCGCGCCACAAGCCCTTGTCGCTACTCATCGCCAGCACCGACCAGGCCGAAGAACTCGCCAAGCCCCTGCCCGAGGAATTTTATGCGCTGGCCCGGAAATTCTGGCCCGGCCCCTTGACGATCATCGTGAAAGCCGGCTCCCGCCTGCCGTTAAAGGTGACCGCCAACACCGGCAACGTGGCCTTGCGGGTACCGAACGCAAAGATTCCGCTGGCCGTGGTCACAGCTGCCGCGATCCCCATCACCGCGACCTCCGCGAATCTCAGCGGCGCCTCGGAATGTACGAGTGCCGAGCAGGTACGCGAGCAGTTGGAGGGGCGGATCAACATCATCGTTGACGGTGGCACTTCTCCGCGAGACGTTGCCTCGACCATTATCGATCTCAGCGACGAGGTCGCTCGGTGGCGCATTATTCGCGAAGGCGCGATTCCCGCCGACGAAATCTCCAAGTTCTTCGCCCAGGGATGACCGCCCGAGGATGAACGAAACGACCGCCAACCAGCATCCGCAACTGCGCTGGTGGCTTCGTCTATTGATTCTGCCCGTTGTGACTGCCACTTCGTTCTTGGCGGTCACCGCCATCAAGATCGTTCACACCGCTTCGCTCGAGGAAATCCGCCCGGCCGACGCGATTGTTGTCTTTGGTGCGGCGGAATATTCCGGACGCCCCTCTCCCGTGCTGCGAGCGCGCCTCGATCATGCCCTCAATGTGTTCCATCGTGGCGTCGCGCCGGTTGTCATCACCACGGGCGGAGCAGCCGCCGATCCGACCTTCAGCGAAGGGGGCGTGGGTCGCGACTACTTGATGCGCCATGGTGTTCCCGAGAGAAGCCTGATCGCCGAAACCCAGGGTCACGATACGTCCGAGTCTGCGGAGCGCGTAGGTGTCATCATGCGAGCCAATGGGCTACACAGCTGCATCGCGGTTAGCGACGCTTATCACGTCTTTCGTATTCGCAAGCTTTTGGAACACGAAGGAATTGCCCCGGTCTACGTGGCGCCGCGGCCAGACTCACGGCCGCGCAGTACCTGGCTGCGTGAGTTGGCAGTGCTGCGGGAAGCAACCAGCTATTTATTGTGGCGGGTCGGAATCACCTAGTCGCACCGTTCTCGTAGAAAAAAGAGGGCCGTTCTACAAGCTGTCGATATTGTTGGTGGTGCGAACCTTGAACCAGGTGTAACGAAAGCCGTACTGGCCAAGGCCGTTCCGTATCTTCATAAACGCATTCTGCAGTCGGTGGATCAGTGCGTTATTGCGGGCCATCGTCGCCTGATCGTTCCGCGCCCCGACGGCTTCCGAGGTTTGTCGCTTAGCGCATTTTTCGTAATCGCCGCCCTGCCGGCAGAGATCGTACCCGTTTGCCTGATTCTCCTGCATCAGGATTTGGCGGTTCAGGTTGTCCTGGATGGCCGCTGCAAGCTGGCCGTCGTACTCGTCGTACCAGTCATGAACCGCATGTTCAACTTCCTCAGCTGCATGAGTCTTCTTGTATTCACCGATCGCCGCGATGATCTGATCGGTGTTGTCAATTCCATCCATCTTCAGTCGAGGCAGCGGCCCGGTGACCGCCTCCATATCGTCGTCGGTGAAAACTTTCTTGGCGCGTGATTTGTTCTGGGTTTTGGAGTCGCGCACTGCCGTGGCAATCGGTTTGTCAGAACTGGTAGTTGGTGGCGGTCCGGAAAGGGAAGATGGCGGTGGGGATTGCGCCGCCAGTTGGGGAATCGCACCTACAGCGAAACAGAACAGAACTACCTCAAACCACGAACGACGGCGGAATAATCGATGAACCAACATCGCTACCCATCGTACGGTACGCGATGCCGGCAAGAAAGTGACCAAGGTGTCGGAGTGGAGTTCCGCCGCGCTTTACCAGCCACTGCGATCACGCAAGGCTGTGATATGCATCACATGATGTCGTCCGTGCCATGCGTACAACGCAAGCGTCTTCTCTAACGTCATGGGTCCTAGTTCAGGATGACGGAATGTTCGCTTCCAGTCTTCTGGCGTAAGCGCCCTCAACAGGCGCACCCAACGATCGTGCAGCGATTCCAGTAGCGTTAACGAAACGTCAACCGGAGTAGTCTTCGTGTCCGGCAGTTCTGCCCAGCGATCTTCCGCGTACGTCTTGATTGTCGGCTCGTCCTCAGTCAGTGCGAGTTTGAAGCGCACGTACGAATTCAAGTGGCTGTCGGGCACGTGATGCACAACCTGACGCACGGTCCAGCCATCGGGTCGATACGGCGTGTCGAGTTGAGCCTCCGACAGCCCCTCGATCGCAACGCGCAGCTTTGTGGGAGTGTTGGCAATATCGTTCAAGGCCGATTTTTGCTGTTCTGGGCTGAGCGGGCCGTCGTAGTGAAATTTGCCAATGGGGTAACGCAGGTCTGCCATGGTCTCCCTTCATCTTGTTCCCTTGATCTAATGCTTCCACAGATGTTGCTCGACCGAGCGAAGGTTCAGAAAAAGCCTCGGTGGTCCCTCACAGCGTTTAACACGCGTCAGTTCCTACCAAGCGAACTATGTGGACATAGAAGAAATAACATATACTGATAAGCGGATAAGCGCTTATATGACTAACAAACGGCGCACTGAAGCACAAACCGCCCGTCTGACCATTGCTTGGTCCAAAGAGGCAGATCACGCCTTGCGCACGTTCCTAGGTTCCAAGGGAATGAGAAAAGGGGATCTTTCGAAGTTTATTGAGGAGGCTGTGCGCTGGCGCATCTTTCATCAGACCGTGCGCGAAGCCCGAGCGGCTTTTGCCGACGTTTCCCCACAGGAATTGCAGAAGATGATTGACGACTCCGTCGAAGATGTCAGGACCCGACAGGATCGCGAACGCCGCCAGCAGTCCTGATGCGCCTCATCCTCGACACCAACATCTTGCTCTCCGCGCTATTGTCTCCGCTAGGCGCGCCTGCCAAACTCCTCGATGCTTGGGAGCGAAAAAAGTTCACTCTCATAGCTTGCGACGCGCTCGTCGAGGAATTCCGCAAAGTCTCCACTCGTCCATTTTTCAGGGCGAGACTTCGTGCCAGTGCTGCCGAACTGCTCGCGGCCGGCCTTCGGGACTTCTCCCTTTTCGTTGAAACGAGCGCTTGGCAAGATCTTCGTTCCAGACCTGTTGCGCCAGATCCGAAGGATAGTTATCTGCTCGTCCTGGCCGAGGTCGGCGAGGCGGAATTTTTCGTGACTGGCGATAAAGAACTGCTCGAGCTCAGACACCACAAGTCCACCTTCATCATTACTCCCTCCGCAATGGTCGAGGTTTTGAAGCACGAGGACGACAAGTAGCGTCAATTCGAGTAGGAGGGAGGCAGCTCGCTAACTACTACCCCTAGTGCCCGGTCCTGACCCACCCCATTCCCTCCGGCTTCGAATTTCGGTTCCTCGTGGCCCGGTTTGATGCATCAAAGTCTAGTTCTAAGCTAAACTCTCACTGCTGTTGCGTTTAGCCAACCGGTTCCCAATTGCCTCTATGGCTCGATGGGAATTTCTTGCGCGAGGGACACGATGCCATCATCGACTTGGTCTGGTCACTTAACCTTCGGCCTCATCTCCATGCCTGTGCGTCTGTTCTCGGGCGCGCGCAGCAGCGGCATTTCCTTCAACATGCTGCATCGGACAGACAAGTCGCGGCTGAAGCAACAATACGTCTGCCAGGCGGAAAACGTTGTTGTTGATCGCAACGAAATCGTGAAGGGCTATGAATTCCGCAAAGATGAATACATTGTCATTGAGCCGGATGAGATCAAGAAGATCGAACCGCAGACAGCCAAGACCATGGAGATCCTTGAATTCGTGAAGGCCGGCGATGTCGACCCGGTCTACTTCGAGTCGTCGTACTACATGATGCCGGAAGAAGCCGGCCGCCGCCCCTATGCGTTATTGACCAAGGCGCTCGAAGAGAGTGAGTACGTTGCCATTGCCAAGATCACCATGCACAATCGCGAATACACAGTATTCCTTCGTCCGCATGAGGGCGGGTTGATGCTGCATACCATGTACTACGCAGAAGAGGTGCGCAAGGTGGAGGGCTTTGGCGCCCCCGACGTCGAACTGAAGGACGCCGAAGTAAAAGTGGCCCACCAACTCATCGAGGCGTTGGCCGACGAGTGGGATCCCGAGAAGTACAAAGACAGTTTCCAGGAAAACTTGAAGAAACTAATCGAAGCCAAACTCGAGGGTGGGGAAGTGGCCGCGGTCGAGAAGCCCAAGAAATTGGCCCCTGTTGTGGATCTCATGGCGGCACTAAAACAGAGCCTGGCGCAAATGGAAGGCCGCAAGAAGCCCTCTGCCACCACGAAATCCGAGGAACCGGTCGTCGCCAAGACAAAGTCGAAACGCGTGCGGGTTTAGGCCAGCTGTCTGCTTTCAGCCATTCGCTCTCACTCCCAGCTTCGGGAGCAATCCGTCCTACCCGAACATTCGATTGGGCCATCTCCCTCCATCCAACTTGCTGTATTCCTGCGGCATCAGAGGAAGTAGGCTGGTAGCTGATAGCCGAAAGCTCACAGCTGCTCCTAGCGCGTACGCTTCACAATCGTTACAATACTCGATTCTGTCCTAATCACTTGAAACAAGATCTCTTCTTCGGGGTGCCGATGAGTTTCCGACGTGTGGGCTGGGTGGCGGCGATTGCGCTGGCTACTTTGCTCGAACTCTCCTGTGGTCAGGTCTACCGCCCGGTCGTCATTCCCACGAACACGACTCCTCCCAACCCCGCGAACTTCCATGCCGTCTTTGGAATCAGCTCGAATGTGGCCTTCAACCCCGGAACGGCGCTGCAGATCGACGTCTCGGGTGATACCAACATCGGCGTCGCCAACATGGGCGTGAATCCCACGCACGCTGCGATTTCTCCCAACCATACACGCGTTTTTGTAGCCAGCGCCGGGAGCCTGTTTCTGGGAGGTTCTGACATTATCACGGCGTTTTCCCCGGCTGCGGGTGGCTCCAACGGGCTCGGTACTCCAACAACGTTTACTCTTCCCAACATTGGGGCGAACCAGTCCGCTGGGATTGTATCCATCAGTGAAGCTGGCAATGTCGTAACAATGACTCTCGTCGCCCCGCTACTCAATGCCAAGGTCGGAAATGTGATCGCAGTTTCAGGTGTGGTCATTCCGAATGCCCCTGTTCTAACCGCGGCCGGTTACGACGGCAGCTTTTCCATTTCATCGGTGAACGGGACAACAATCCAGTACACGAACCCTAATTTCAGCGACTTGTCGGCAACTTCCGGTGGGACCGCGACGATTCCTGTCCCCTTGTTTTGCTCGTACCTCCCTGATTTCCTCGCAACTTCGCAAACCAACGCGATGTACGTTGCCAACTACGGCGTGGAGAATGGCGCCGACTGCAACCTTAGCAGCACTGATTCGGTCGCTTCCCTCAATCTCTCGCAAAACACGGTAGGCACCATTGCCTACCTGCCGCCTGGCTCTCACCCCGTGGCAATGGCCGAGACTCCAAATGGCCAGGGCCTCTACGTTGCGAATCAGGGAAACAATACTGTGGTCGACCTTTCTCCCATCGATTTATCTACGATGGCAACGATTTCGGTCGACAGCCCTCCAGTGTGGATGGTTGCGCGTGGAGACAACCAGCGGGTTTACGCTCTTACTCAGGGAGATGGTGCGCTGATTCCGGGAAAACTGGTCCCCATTGATGCAGCGAGCAATACGATTCTTCCCAGCCAAACGAATCTTTCGGTCGGCATGGGCGCCAATTTCATTTTGTACGATTCAAGTCTCAACCGGCTCTACGTAACCAATCCCACGACGGGCACAGTCTTCGTGTTCTCGGTCACCGGCGGGGTCGATCTTGGCGGCACTCCCAATGACACGCCTAGGCTCTTGGCCACCATCTCAATGACGGGAGGTGCGAATCCGCCATGCCCGGCAGGATGTTCGCCGGTTTCAGTGGCGGCCTTGCCTGACGGATCTCGTATTTATGTAGCCAGCTATGTGGCACAACCGGCATGTTCGGACCCAAATATCGGCTCCGGTTCGGCGTGCATGATTCCGCTGCTTTCCGTTTTTGATGCCTTAAGCCTCACGGTCAAACCGGTCTCGTCGTCAGTCTTCGCGAAAACACCTTCGATGTCCCTGCTCACAACTCCACAGTTCACGCGAACGCAGTTTGCTGTCTCGGAGGTCCCATCCTGCGTGGCCGCCCCCAGCTACACACCGGCTTCGACCCGCTTTCGAATGTTTACTACGGCTGCCGCGGATAGCAGTCACGTGTATGTGAGCATTTGCGACGCTGCCTCCATCGCCGACATCGACACTACAACCAACACGATTTCCGTCGGGGCAAACTCCCCCGACACTCTGGTGGCGAACATTCCTCCACCCTTTGGCGCATGCGCAGCTACGACCTGCAGCACGGTCGCCACCATCACCTCAATTTCGATCGCTTCAAATGTCGTTACGTTTCAAGCCGCGAATGGATTCATAGCAGGACAGAAGGTCTCGATCTCAGGGCTGACCTCAGAGGGTGGGAGTCCTCTGAATGGGCAAACGTTATCGGTGTTGGGGAACGGCCTGTCGGGAATACAGTTCGAAGCAAACATTACCTGTGCCCCCAACGTTACTTGCCCCGACGTTTCCAGCACCAGCGATTCTGGCAAGGCGGTCCCGCTGCCTCCACCGCAAGCACCAATCTACTTGCTGACTGGTCAATAGGGAGTTGGGAACTTAGGCTTTGGCAGGAATTTCTTCGTTGACCGCTTCTCGCGCGGCGTAGTGCGAGTCAACGTAGTCGTCGAGAATCTCAATAAACTCCGCGACAATCCGATCACCCTTAAGCGTTGTGAATAACCGCCCGTCAACATAAACCGGAGCCTTAGGTTCCTCGAACGTTCCTGGAAGAGAAATGCCGATGTTTGCGTGCTTCGATTCTCCCGGACCGTTTACCACGCAGCCCATCACCGCGAGCTTCATCTCTTCCACGCCGATGTAGCGGCCCTTCCATCCGGGCATCTGCTCGCGCAAATAGGTCTGAATCTGCTCGGCCATTTCCTGGAAAAACGTGCTGGTTGTGCGTCCGCAACCGGGGCACGCCGTCACTTGCGGCGTGAAGCTACGAATACCCATGGACTGCAAGATCTGCTGCGCCACGCGGACTTCTTCCGTTCGATCGCCGCCCGGCGCCGGAGTGAGCGAAACCCGAATCGTATCGCCAATACCTTCCTGCAGCACCACGCCCATCGCGGCGCTCGATGCAACGACGCCCTTCGCGCCCATGCCGGCTTCCGTCAGCCCAAGATGCAGTGGGTATTCGCAACGCGCCGCTAATGCCCGATAGACATCGATCAAGTCCTGCACGCCGCTCACCTTGGCGCTCAGAATAATCTGGTCCGCCCGCAAGCCGGATTGCTTGGCCAGATCCGCAGAATTCAGCGCGCTCACGACCATCGCTTCCATGGTTACTTCGCGCGCATCCTTCGGCTCGGCAAGCCTGGAATTCTCGTCCATCATGCGGGTCAACAAGACTTGGTCGAGCGACCCCCAGTTCACGCCGATCCGCACGGGCTTCTGATACTTCACCGCGACTTCGATCATGGTGCGGAAATTGGAATCGCCGGTACGTCCAATGCTGGCGTTGCCGGGATTAATGCGGTACTTCGCCAGATCGCGCGCGCACTCAGGATATTTCGTCAGCAGAACGTGCCCGTTGTAATGGAAGTCGCCAATAATCGGTACGCGGATGCCTTGCTTATCGAGTTGCTCGACAATGTGGGGAACGGCTGCCGCTGCCTCGTCATTGTTCACGGTCACGCGCACCAGTTCGGAGCCCGCGCGGGCCAAGGCAGCCACCTGCTGTACAGTCGAAGGGATATCGGCCGTGTCGGTGTTGGTCATGGACTGCACCACAATTGGTGCATCGGACCCCACGCGCACACCGCCAACCACAGCGGTCACGGTCTTTCTGCGTTGAATATTGGACATAAGGGAATCTTTATTTTATCACGCAAAATGGCGGCTTCGAGGCTATCCAGGCTGCCAGAACCTGGTTCCGCTCTTTTGCACGGACGACGTATCAGCAATCGGGCACCTTTGCTGGATTCGGCCCATTAATGCAACCGCTTCCGCCTCGTCGAGGTCCGCCCCGAAAGTGATGGTTTTCGCACCGTA
The DNA here is from genome assembly GCA_963731405.1 of uncultured Acidobacteriaceae bacterium. Lineage (GTDB taxonomy): Bacteria > Acidobacteriota > Terriglobia > Terriglobales > Acidobacteriaceae > Sulfotelmatobacter. Next base: position 163,938 of record CAVSVS010000027.1, read on the forward strand.
ATCGAAAGCAATCCGACTCGCTCTTCGACTCTTTCCCGCTCCGGTTGCTGGCTGAAAGCGGAGATTTCGCATCTCACGCACGACATAGGATTTCGCCAGTCCGAGGCCAAAAATCTGTGTCTTGCACCTAAGCGTCTCAGAATTGGCGAAGATCACTTCTTTTCCGCCAATGACGTACAGAATTGCATACGTCACTGCCAGCTCCCCAACCATCCACCCTACCAGCCAGAAACATAAAAACAGATTGAAATGCCGCTGCAGGCTGTGCGCTGCTGACATACCCCCGATCGTCCAGAATGTGAGCCAGACGCCAAGGAATACGATGATGGCGCTCCACTTGGAAGGAATCGAGATACGTACACCCTCCGCCTCCTCGCTGACGTTCGAGCGTGGTTCGGATGGCTGGACCAGAGTCTCCATATCAATCTCCTTCATAAAATCAAAAATGGGCTGCCGCAATAGCATTCCATGTGCGGCCTAGCCTGGATTTCACAGCGTGTCTGTGAAATCATCAGATCACCGTTTCGCACCACGGATTGCAGAACCCGTCCTGTCTCTGGCCAAGACCGTATTGCGCCACTCCGATTCCTCGTCAAATCTTTTGTCCGAACGGAGGTTTCCATGAGTCCCAAGCATCCCATCAAGCCACCCCAGAAGAAGGGAATCAACGCAAACGCGAAGAGCATTTCGGCCCCTGCATGGCCGAGCTATACCGGCACGTCTCAACTCGTGGGAACGAGTTCGAGCGGCAAAGTAACCGTTTATGTCGATCCCAGTCTAGGACAGTCTGGTCTACAGAACGCCCAGGATCTGTTGAGCGACGCTGACCGCGTGGTGGATGCCAATGACGCCATCTTTGGCACCGCCGGAGGTCCTGTCAGCGCCATCGTCTTTGCTCTGGGAGGGGCGACAGACGGAACCGGCGGCGCCGATCACATGGGCTGCGATTACACGACCGGTGCTGCGATTGAGGTCTGCGCCGCCTTTGGCGTTCCTGCTCGAGTCTCGGCGCTGTTCGAAGCTGAACTGAGCGAGTGTTCCATGAATAACAATCTATGCGGCCTTAGCACTGGCGAAGCTCTCTCGCGCTGGTGCGCGGCCGCCATCAGTAACAATGCCCTTGGAGATTTCGCGACTGCCCCGCAATGGGCTCAAGACGGCATGCGCAATTTCGTGGACAATACAGATCCAACTGACCAGAATGCAGACAGCACGGGCTGCGGAATGGCTTTTCTTTCCTGGCTGATGAGTCAGAACATCACTCTCAATCAGATCGCTCCCATGATGGTGTCTCTGGGAGACTCCGGAACTTTCGCTCAACTTTACGCCAACTTGACGTCTGACTCTGCCTCGAATGCGTGGGGAAAATTCCAGAATGCCATCCGGGCCTTGCCCGATGGTGTGACGAGTGACGATCCTTTCAATGCCGCTCAATCGAATCCCGTCGCCACCGCGGCGACCGTAACCTTGCCCCGTCCCGCGACGAAGCGCGCGCCGATGCTAGTGTATCAGCCCAAATCGAAGCGCCTGTTGCCGCCCACTCGGAAGACGGCATAGAACAAAATGCCGACGACCCGCCCCGGGTCGTCGGCCTTCCAAATTCTCCTGCAAGAGGCTTATCCAGAACGCAAATTTCAATCGAACGTCTCGAAGTGCCGATTTTGTTAGCCCAGTTCCGCAAGCATGGCTTCCATCTCCGATTGCGCATGCAGATTGCCCGTACGCCGCGCCGAGGCAATGCCATCCTGCAGCATCGTCTTTGCCTCTGCGGACCTTTCCGCCCGCACCAGGGTCTGCGCGGCCATGAAATATCCTGCAGTGTATTCGGGATGGCTCTCGAGCAGAATCGAGAACTCTGCCAGCGCGCGGTCGAAGTCGCCTTGCTTGGAGTACTCCATGGCGAGGCCGTAGCGCGCGAACGCGTCTTTCGGATTTTCCGTCAGGATTTCGTTGAGCGCGGCAATACGGTCCATGTTGTCGAGCGGCCTCTGCTGACGAGATTACTACAACGGACACCCACTCGCAGCCTCCAATGCTGGCTATCGCTGCGTCAAGTGATTACAATGACCAGTCCCTAGAAATTCTCGAGAGCTGTTCCATGGCCTGTCCTTACTTCATGCCGGTAGCGCGACTGGAAAATGGGTCCTGGCCTCATCCCGCCAGACTGCCTCTGGGCGCAGGCTGGTGCGGGCATTGCACCGCTCCCGGGCATGAGGGCGAAGCTCCGCCACAAGACGTCCTTGAGGCATTCTGCAATCTCGGGTACGCCAGCAGTTGTTCGTGGTCTCCGCCAGAGCGACTGTGGGACTCGGTGCGCTTCGCTATTTCTGCCCCGAATGATTCGTCCTCGCGTTCGGGCGCGGGAACTGCTGGTGCCGTCCCGAGTCGCGTGCTCGTTCTTAAATATGTCTGCGAGAAGAATCACTGCCCGGTTCGACACGGGGACTTGGAATTTGATTTATCGCGTGCCACCTGGGTGCGGGGGCACGACGATGCGCGCATTCAGCGGATGGCGGAGTGTTTTCTCGACTCGTATCTGAAAAAAAAGGTCTGAAGTGCCCGCCCCGAAAGGAATACAACGATGACCCACGACTTGCTGGTGCCCCGCCCGGTGCGCGATTCGCAGTCCGAGATGGCTGAGATTGTGCTGCCGAACGACGCCAATCCGCTAGGCGCCCTGCTTGGCGGGCGTCTCATGCACTGGATTGATCTGGCTGGCGCAATGGCCGCACACCGTCACTCGCGCAACTACGTGGTCACTGCTTCCGTCGATCACATCGACTTCCTGGTCCCGGTGCGGGTGGGGGACCTCGTGATCCTGCGCTCCTCGGTCAATCGCGTCTTCCATACATCGATGGAAGTAGGGGTGAAGGTCTTTGTGGAAAACTATATTGCCGACACAGCGCAGCACGTGGCTTCCGCTTACCTGACGTTTGTGGCCATCGACGGCGCTGGCAAACGGATGACGGTCGCACCCGTCATTCCAGAAACAGAAGAGCAGCAGCGCCGTTACGATGACGCCGGACGCCGCCGCGAGATCCGGCGGTCCGAATTGGAACGACGGCGAAAGAATCGCTAATTTGCACAGCCAATTGTGATTCGAATCACATATCGACCTTTGGGTCAGCGTTTAGCCTGATGGGGCGTCGAGGTAATTCATGGATAGTGCCCTTTTAGTTCATCGCCTTCACTTCGCCTTCACCGTTACCTTTCATTACCTCTTTCCACAACTCACGATGGGACTGGCGCCTCTCATCGTCATACTCAAGACCTTAGGTCTTCGCCGCAATGACGAGGCCTATCACCAGGCCGCACGCTTCTGGGCCCGGATCTTTGGGATTAACTTTGTGATGGGAGTAGTTACTGGGATTCCGATGGAATTTCAGTTTGGTACGAACTGGTCGCACTTCTCACGCTTCGCCGGAGGCGTGATCGGGCAGACTCTGGCGATGGAAGGCATGTTCGCCTTCTTCCTTGAGTCAGCCTTTCTTGGCCTGTTCCTGTATGGCGAGAAAAGGCTCAGTCCGCGGGCGCACTGGTGGTCGGCGGTTGCGGTGTTTCTGGGCTCGTGGCTCTCGGGATTCTTCATTATCGCGACCGACGCTTGGATGCAGCATCCCGTAGGTTATTTCAAAGCCGCCGACGGTTCCGTGCAGCTCAGCAGCTTCTGGGCGCTGGTCCTGAACCCTTGGGCATGGTGGCAATATGCCCACAATATGAGCGGCGCCGTTATCACGGGAGCATTCGCCATGGCCTCCATCGGTGCGTTCTATTTGCTGTGGGGCAAGTTCGTTCAGTATGGCCGTATCTTCGTGCGGGTCGGGGTCGTGGCGGGCCTCATCTTCAGCGTATTGCAACTCTTTCCGACCGGCGATGGCCAGGGTGTTCTGATCGCGCACAACCAGCCCGTGACGTTGGCAGCGATGGAAGGCTTGTTTACTGGTCAGCCCGGGGCACCTTTAGTGCTCATCGGCCAGCCCAATGTGGATCAGCGCAAGATCGATAATCCTCTGGTCGTTCCCAACGCTCTCAGCTTCCTCACCTATCGCGCCTGGAAGGCCGAGGTAAAGGGCCTGAACTCGTTCCCTGAGGATCAGTGGCCGTCGAACATTGCGCTGCTTTACTTCAGCTATCACATCATGGTTGGACTGGGGACCTTGTTCATCGCGATCGCCGTTGTAGCTGCGTTCCTGTTGTGGCGAGGCAAGCTCTTTTCGAGCCACTGGATGCTGTGGATACTGCTGTTGTCGCTGCCGTTCCCCTACATTGCAAACACAGCCGGATGGATTACCGCAGAACTCGGCCGTCAGCCCTGGCTGGTGTTCGGTCTCATGCGCACGGCAGACGGTTACTCGAAGATGGTCTCGGCAGGCAATGGCATGTTTACTCTGCTGGGTTTCATGGGCATGTACACGGTACTGGGAATCCTGTTCCTATTCCTGGTGCGGCGTGAAATTGAACAGGGACCAGACGCCGAGACAGTTTCGGCACACTAAGAAGTAGCGCCGGCATCCTGCCCTACGTGGAAGGGTACGGCTTTTAGCCGTGCCGTCAAGGCAGGACAAATCAGCGGGCTTTAGCCCCAGAGGGATGCAATGGCAACGCTTTGGTTCATGATCGTCGCAGTAATGGTGGCAGCTTACGTGGTGCTGGATGGCTTCGACCTGGGCGCGGGTGTGATCTATCTCGGCGCCGCTCGCACGACCAAAGAGCGCCGTGCCATCATGCGCGCCATTGGTCCGGTGTGGGACGGCAACGAAGTCTGGCTCCTGGCCGCCGGCGGCACTCTCTACTTTGCGTTCCCTCTGCTTTATGCCTCGAGCTTCAGCGGCTTCTACCTGCCGCTCATGATCGTTCTCTGGCTGCTGATGCTGCGGGGCATTGGCATTGAACTGCGCGCGCACATGACGAATCCCGTATGGCTGGGATTCTTCGACACCATTTTCTGCTCGTCGAGCTTGTTGCTTACGATCTTCTTCGGCGCGGCCTTGGGAAATGTGGTCCGCGGCGTCCCGCTAGGAGCCGATGGCTACTTTTTTGAGCCTCTGTGGACCAACTTCCGGGTCGGCGCCAACAATGGCATCCTCGACTGGTACACGGTGCTCACCGGAGTGATGGCACTGGTCATCCTGACGGCGCATGGTTCGTTGTATATCGCCACCAAAACCGAGGGCGACCTGAACCGGCGCGCTCGTGCTGTGGCGAAAACAGCGTGGCCGTTGCAACTACTGCTGACCGTCGTGGGATTGGTGGCTACCGTTTCGATCCGTCCGGGCGTGCTCGACAACTACAAGCACCATGCCATTGGATTCGCCATCCCGGTGCTGGTGTTTGGCTCGCTCGCTGGCATGATGCATGCCATGCTCAAACGCGCCGACAAAATCGCCTTCGTCCTATCTGCTCTTTACATTGTAGGCATGCTGGTCGGCGCGGCCTTCGCGCTTTATCCCGTCGTGCTCCCTGCGAGCACCGATCCTTCGCTCAGCCTGACTATCCACAATACCGCAGCGGGTGAGCATGGCCTGATCGTTGGAATCACGTGGTGGGTCCTCGGGATGATCCTCGCACTCGGCTATTTCACCCTCTTATTCCGCATGTTCAAGGGCAAGGTCGGGATGGAAGGGGAAGGATACTAAGAAACGCGATGGATCTCACGGATCGATCAAGCTTCTTGGATGTATCGGTGTAGATCCCTCCAATCCGTGACGAAGTTCTTAGGGCAAACTGGCGTGAACGCCCAGACCTTCGGCAAGCTTGCGCAGCCGTTTATCTTTCGTCCACAGAAGAGTAGGTGCATCGATAAGAACAGAAGCGATCAGGTGTGCGTCAGTCAGGCCAATTCCCAGGTTGTACAACCGCCGAGATTCAATCATCAACCGCAGTTCGTTCATCCGTGCTACCCGCACTTTGGGTAACAGGTCCAAGAGAGTGAGTATCGTTGTGCGGTCCTTGAGCGACCCCAAGGCTAACTCCGTAACGATGAACGGATGGATGACAATCTGTCCCTGGTCAAGATGCTGCGCAGTTCTTTGCTGCCCGACCGCAGATGGTCAATCCAGACCGATGTGTCTGCGAGAATCAATCGTTCCCTGCGCGCCGTCGTGGGATCTTCTTCAACCGCGGCATCGTGCCTCCCAGGGACGCCAGCCTGCGGGCGCTCTCGCGTTCAATGAGAGCCTTCAGTGCTTCCCGAAGCAGGGCAGTTTTCTCCGCCATCCCGGTGAACTCCTGGGCGGTGCGTACAAGATCGTCATCAAGGGCAACGGTGGTTCTCATCACATTTCCTCGCATCAATTATAGCATCAAGTGATGATTATAAATATGCTTCAATGATTCTACGATTCTACGAAATTGGGATACCGAACGGGCCTCCGGAGGGCTACTAGTGAGCAGCCTTGTATAATCAACCCTTGGGGTTCTGCCTCATCCTCGAAATTCCTATCTGGAGTGTGATCCTTTGAACGCACATATACCGCATCAGCATGGACAAGGTCCGGCACAGCAAGGGCCCACAGCCGCTGCCGGGAGTGGACGCTATCATCGCAGTCGGGTCGGGGAAAGGGCGGCGTGGGCAAGACCACGCTGTCGGTGAACCTGGCCGTCGCTCTGGTAAAAATGGGACACAAAGTTGGCCTACTCGATGCCGACGTGTACGGTCCGAATGTGCCGCTGATGCTGGGGGTCCACGATCAGCCGCGAATGGTGGGCGAGAATCGCATTGAGCCGATCCAGGCGTTCGGCCTGAAAGTAATTTCCGTCGGATTCCTTAACCCCGGGGACAAGCCGATTATCTGGCGCGGGCCTATGCTCCACCAGATCGTCCGACAGTTTCTGGGACTCGTCGAGTGGGGACAACTCGACTACCTCATCGTCGATCTGCCGCCTGGCACGGGCGACATCGCGTTGTCGTTGGTGCAGACTGTGCCACTGACGGGCGCAGTCGTGGTCTCGACGCCGTCCGACGTTTCTCTGCAAGATGCGCGCAAAGCCATCGAAATGTTCCGGCAGATGAAAGTGGACGTCGTGGGCGTGGTCGAAAACATGAGCTATTTCACCTGCCCCCACTGCCAGCACGAAGTGGATATCTTCTCGCGCGGCGGTGCCGAAAAAATGGCGGCGCAATTCGGAGTTTCGTTCCTGGGCAACATCGCGCTTGATCCCGAAGTGCGCAAGTCGGGGGATGGCGGTACGCCCGTGGTGCTGGAAGGCGAAAATTCACCGCACGCGAAGTCGATTTACGAGTTTGCGAAGAATGTAGCAACGCGCACGGCGGAGATTAAGGCAAACGCGCCAGCCAGCGTAATTCAGATTCAGTAAAAAGCTTTAACCACAGAGGTCACAGGGTACACAGAGGAGTTGCTCTGTGTCCTCTGTGGTTCATGCCTTTTTGAACCGCGCCAGTTGCCAGATCGCCTCCGGCTCACGGTTCTTTAAGATCAGCTCCGCCACCATCTCCCCCATGGCCGGCCCGTGCTTGAACCCGTGCCCGGAGCCTCCCCCTACAATCCAAGCGTTTGTCGCCACTGGATGGCGGTCCAATATGAAATTGCTGTCCGGCGTTTGCTCGTACTGGCAGACGCGAGTTTCGACCAAGGGCGCGTTTCTAAGGGCAGGGAAGCGGAAGGCGACGTATTCTCGAATCTCTTGCAATGTCTCCTGACTGACCACGCGCTCGCCATCGGTAGGATCGAAGGTCGGCCCACGCGTATCGTCGGCGATCTTGAATCCGCGGCGATCGCTGCCGGGTATGCCGTAACGAAAGCGTCCCCGGTGATCGGCCCATACCGGCAAATGCTTATCCGTGAAACGATCATCGCCGCCCGGCGTGCCGAAGAAGAAAACATCTTGCTTCGTCGCTTGTATTAAATCACCGACAGCCTGGGGGAACAGCCTGCCGAGCCATGGTCCGCAGGCGAAGACATAAACGTCGGCCTTGATTCGGGAGCCATCGGATAGTACGAAACCACGCTGAATGCCATTCTCCAGACCAGTTGACAGGATTGCTGACGGTTGGTACTTGCCGCCCGCGGCGATAAAAGCCTCCACGACCGCTTGGCAACTCGCACGGGCATCGAGATATCCGCACTCCGGCTCGAAGACTCCCCACTGTATTCCTTCGAAGTTAATCTGGGGCCAGCGTTTCTTCATCTGTCCCGTCGAGAGTTCGGCAAACTTGATCTTCGCGTCCCGCAGCGCTTCGACCGATCCTCTCTCGAAGGCGTCGTCGCGTCCCGCAGCCATCCAGAGGACTCCGGTGCGGTGCAAGAACTGGCGCTTCCACTTGCGCTCGTACTTTGCCCACAGCTTGAGCGCCCGAGCCGCCATCTCCGTGTAAGGCTGATCGGGCCCGTATGTGCCGCGCATGACGCGCGTCTCTCCGCCAGAAGATGCCCGAGAATTCCCCGGGCCCCAAGCGTCGAGCAGCGTGACGCGCGCGCACGCTCTCAAGAAGGTGCAGGGCAGTCCACCCGCCGAAGGCTCCTGCGCCGATCACTGCGATGTGAGGTTTGGATCTCATTGGAAGAGATAGAGCATACCAGCACTGCCACGTTCGAGGTTCGATGAGTGGCAGTTTCCAACTCTCGATCTTAATTGCCGAGCGGTCGAGGATTTGACACTGACTGAATATGGGCGGCAGTGTGAACGAGTCCTTTAACCCGGTTTCCTCCACTTGATTCTCCCAGTCATCGGACTCCCACGATCGCGCAACCTTGGTCCAAAACCCAACCTTCTGCATCTAAAGATAGTTAGGTAAAATAGGTGCGAAGCGGTCTCCTCCGGCCACCACCGCTCGAATGAGACAACTGACAAAACTAAATGCCTGCTGACCCCAACATCGGGAATCGCGAACGCGAAATCCTGACCGCCATCGTGGAAACGTTCATTTCTACCGGTGAGCCCGTCGGATCGCGTACCCTTGCGCGCTCGAACCGCGAGGGGCTTAGTCCCGCCTCGATCCGCAATGTGATGGCGGACTTGTCCGACGCTGGCTTTCTAGAACAGCCGCACGCTTCGGCGGGGCGCGTGCCCACGACCGAGGCATATCGCTACTATGTCGAGCAGATCTCCGGCAGCGCGCGATTGGCGCCACAGGAAGAGACGATGATTTCCGATTCTCTCGCCGGCATCACCGACGTGCAGGAGTTCATGGAGCGTACCTCGCACGTGCTCTCTCTGATTTCGCGCAACGTTGGCGTGACCGTGGCCACCAGCGGTCCGAAGAATGCGCTTGAGCATGTCTATTTCTCGCGACTCGGCGACCAGAAAGTTTTGGCAGTGCTCGTGACCCGTTCTGGCCTGGTCCGCGATCGCGTGCTGCGGCTGGATCTATCGCAGTCGGAGTTGGACTTGGCGGCGCGCTATATCAACGACAATTTCCGTGGCTGGACCATGGAATCGATGCGAGCCGAACTCGGACGCCGCCTCGAGCAGGAGCGCAGTGAATACGACCGGCTGATGAATTCGATTGAGCAGCTCTACAAGCAGGGGGCACTTGCTTCAGAAAAAGGGTCACAGGTCGTTTTTGTCGAAGGAGCATCAAACCTGGTGACCGGAGATCAGGATCGGCAGCGATTGCAGGAGATGCTGAAGACGCTCGAGGAAAAAGAAAAAGTTGTGCAGTTGCTCAGCGCTTATCTCGACGTGAAGCAGGAAGCGGTTCGCGTTGTTATCGGGCCCGACCAGGCGTTTCCCTCGATGCAGAATTTCGTATTAATCGGGGCTCCCGCGCATGCCGGCAACGAAGTGATGGGTTCCCTGGCGGTGATTGGCCCGACGCGCATGGATTATCAGCACACCATCACCGCGGTCTCGTATATCGCGCGCCTGTTTGACAAGATCTTGAATGAATCGGAGTAATTAAAAACGCTGTTATGAAGAAAGCAAACGGAAAAACGGAATCGGAAATGGCAGGGCTTGATCTGGAACATGAACTTCCAGCCGCGGACGGGGATGAGACTTCCCTGCAGAGTGCCGGGGCTGCGGTCGGGGAAGTATCTGGCCCAGAATCAGAACTGCAGAAGCTGAGGGCCGAGCGGGATTCTCTGCTCGACCGTCTGGCTCGTGCCCAGGCTGAGTTCGAAAACGCGCGACGACGCGCCACCAAAGAGCAGCAGGACTTTCGCGACTATGCAGCTGCCGATGCGGTCAAGGCCTTGTTGCCAGTTCTCGACAGCTTCGAGCGCGCGCTGCAGGTGAAATCGGATCCCGCTGACTTTCGCAGCGGCGTGGAACTCATCTACAAGCAGTTGCAGGATGCGCTCGGGAAGGTGGGAGTAAAAGCCATTCCCGCCAAGGGGGAACCGTTCGATCCCCATGTGCATGAGGCGATCGAAATGGTAGAAACTTCCGACGCGGCCGATCATGAGGTGCTCGAGGAGTTGCAGCGCGGCTACAAAATGAAGGACCGTTTGCTACGGCCAGCGATGGTCAAGGTCGCAAAGAATCCCTGAAGTCATCGGATGGCGCAAGGCCCGTCATCATCCGGCCCCAGCGTGCCCCAATATTTTTGTGAAAGAAAGGTTTCATTCTGACCACGAACGCAAAACGCGACTTTTATGAAGTACTGGGTGTCACTCGCACAGTCACCGAAGTAGAACTGAAAAGCGCTTATCGCAAGCTCGCCCTGCAGTACCATCCGGACCGCAATCCCAATAATCCGGATGCGGAAGAAAAATTCAAGGAAGTGAGCGAGGCTTATGCCGTGCTCGCCGACGCGGACAAGCGAGCCGCCTACGATCGCTACGGACATGCTGGACTGGGCGGCGGTGGGGGTGCGGGCGCCGGCTTCGATCCCACAGTATTCCAGGATTTCAGCGATATCTTCGGAGAGTTCTTTGGATTCGGCGACATGTTCGGGGGTGGCGGTGGTGGCCGGCGTCGCACCCGCGTGCAGCGCGGCGCGGACCTTCGCGAAGACCTGACGCTCGAGTTCGAGGAAGCATTCTTCGGGACCGAGTCTCGCGTTACCGTTCGGCGTCACGAGGCTTGTGAGGAATGCCACGGATCCGGATCCGCCCCCGGCAAGGGACCAACCACCTGTCGGTCGTGCAACGGTCGTGGGCAGGTGCGATACCAGCAGGGATTCTTTAGCATTGCTCGCACCTGTCCGGCATGCCAGGGCACGGGCAGCGTGATTACCGATCCTTGCGCGAAGTGCAAAGGCGAAGGGCGCATCTTGCGCCAGCGCACGGTTGACGCCAAGGTTCCGGCCGGCGTAGAAGACGGGACGCGCATCAGATTCTCCGGTGCGGGCGAGGTTGGACAGTTCGGTGGTCCGGCGGGTGACCTTTACGTCGTGCTGCATGTGAAGGAGCATCCCTTCTTTGCGCGCGAAGGCAACGACCTGCACTGCGTGGTTCCAATATCGGTGGCACAAGCGGCCATGGGTGCGGAGATTCGCGTGCCGACCATGGAAGGCGAGCACGCGCTCAAGATTCCCGATGGTACCCAGCCCGGGGCGACCTTCCGCATCCGCAACAAAGGCGTGCCTGTGCTGAACGGGCATGGGAAGGGCGACTTGTACGTCGAAGTTCGCGTGCAGGTTCCCACCAAGCTGAACAAGCGTCAAAAAGAATTGTTGCAGGAACTCGATGCCATCTCGAAGATCGACAACCAGCCCTTGCTGCGATCGCTGTTGGGCAAGATGAAGGACATGTTCGGATAGATTGCGTGTACTTTGCACGGAGGGATGGGAAGGGCGCGACTTCAGTCGTGCCGCCCTTCCACTGATTTCTGAAGCCGCCGAGGCCCACGCTCCCCCCAATGACCCGCCGCCGATGGATTGCCGATGAAGTCTCAGGAAACGAAGCCGCTCTCACGGGCGAACACGCGGAGCATCTTGTCCGTGTGCTTCGCGCCCGCGTGGGCCAGGAATTCGACATCGCCGCAGGCGCGAGCGTAAGGCGGGGACGCATCGTCTCCGTTCAACAGGGCCGGGTTGAGTTCGAACTGGGGGAAGATGTGCCCGCAGCCGAAACTCCGACCGTCATCCTTCTTCTTGCCATCTTCAAGTTCGACCGCATGGAGTGGGCGATCGAGAAATGCACGGAGCTTGGCGCATCGCGAATCGTGCCGTTCGTCGCTCGCCGCACGGATGCGCACCTGGCTTCAGCCGCGGGAAAACGCGCCGACCGCTGGCGAAGGATCGCGCTTCAGGCGGCCGAGCAATCTCGACGGCCAGGCGCTCCGGAAATCGCCGACCCGACAAAACTGCAAGAAGCGGTGAAACAGATCGTCGGTAGCCACAGGATCGTCCTCTCAGAATCTGAGCCACAGGTACTCCTGCGCGATTTGCTCGCGGGACCATCAGGAGCCGAGATTGTGCTGGCGATTGGCCCGGAAGGCGGCTGGGCAGACGACGAATTGGAATTGTTCAAGCAATCTGGGTGGGCTTCCGCTTCTCTCGGTTCCACGATTTTGCGCGCGGAAACCGCCGCCATCGCAGCCACCGCGATCACAATGTCAGAATTGGGCGGCTGATTGATCTTCGATACATTCGCAGGAGAAACTTGGTCATGAATAAAGGTCACATTTACTTCGAAATCCAGGCCGACGATACCAAGCGCGCGATTGATTTCTATTCTCAAGTCTTTGGATGGAAATTCTCGCTGGTTCCTGGGCTCCCCATTCTTTATTGGACCATCGAGACCGGAGGTTCGCGAGGGGGACTGCTGCAGCGGTCCGCCAAGACGCCCCCGCCACAATCGGGCACGAATGCTTTTGTCTGCTCGCTGGAGGTAGAGAATTTCGACGCAACAGCGCAAATCATCCGGAAACTGGGCGGAATCGTGGCGCTTCCCAAGTTCGCGGTACCGGGTACCTGCTGGCAGGGCTACTTCGTCGACCCCGAAGGAAACACCTTCGGAATTTTTCAAGTCGATCCAAAAGCCGGCAACTAGGTTCATGGGCGACCATGACTTGAGAGGCGGGCCAGCGTGACCGCCTCTCTCTATTCTCAGTCCGCCGATCGCTTGTTTGCACAACTCCAGCAGATGATATCCTCCGCTCATGGCGTCTCCGAAGTCTAACTCCCGTCCTGCTTTGTTCATTCCTGATGACCGCCAATGCGAAGCCATCGAGCACGTTCATGGACCAATGTTGGTTGTGGCCGGCGCGGGCACTGGTAAAACGACCGTTCTCGTCAATCGCATCGCCCGGCTAGTCAAGGAAGGACATGCCCAACCGCAGGAGATTCTCGCGCTAACCTATACCGTCAATGCGGCACGAGAAATGCGCGACCGTGTGGGCCAGTTGCTGGGCGGCAAGGAAGTAAATGCCGCGACCTTCCATGACTACTGTCTCGACCTGCTCAAACGAGTCGGTAAGGATTTCGGAGTGCTCGACGAAAAGGATCTCTGGATCTACCTGCGACGGCGCATTCGCGAACTTCGTCTCGAACACTATATCCGCGCCGCTAATGTGGCTCAATTCCTGAACGACCTGCTCGAATTTGTGAGCCGCTGTCACGACGAACTGGTCACACCTGAGAGGTACGAACAGTACGTGGAGCGCTTGGAGCGCAAGGAAGTACCCATGCCGCGGGTCGCTAAGTCGAAGAATGTGCTCGACGACGCGGAGGTCCTCGGGCGCTGCCGCGAGATCGCTCGCGTCTTCACCACCATGGAACGCTGGCTGCGGGAAGAAAACCTCGGCACTTTCGGCCACATGATCACGCGCGCACATGCTTTGCTGCACAACGATGAAACGGTGCTGGCTGCGGCGCGAGCCCGCGCCCGGTTCATTCTTGCCGATGAATTTCAGGACGCCAATTACGCACAGATTGAGATCCTTTCACGCCTCGTCGGGACCGATGGCAACATTTTCGCTGTCGGAGATCCCGACCAGGCCATCTACCGTTTTCGCGGGGCATCGAGCGCAGCCTTCCAGTTGTTCGATCGTCATTTCCCCAACGCCAAACGCGTAATCCTCGAAAAGAATCGCCGTTCCACCACTCCGATTCTCCGCAGCGCGTTCGCGTTGATCGACAAGAACCCCCCGGTGTTCGCCAAACACTCCGACGGGAAACTCGCGTATCGTCGCGCCCCGCTTCAGTCCGCGCGCGAAGAGGAAGCGATAAAAACCGGTACGCAGTTGCCCAGTCCTCCGGTCGCAGTAGTGGTCCTCGCGACGAGAGACGCCGAAGGACCCGATGTAGTCGCCTATCTCCGGAATGTGCAAAAGAAAACGAAGTGCAAGTGGTCGGACTTCGGCATCCTCTACCGCTCTCACTACAACCGCGATGACGTGGTGCGGGAGTTGGCGGAAGCCGGAATCCCGTTCGTCATTGAGAGCATGGATATCTCCGACACCCCCGAAGCTCGCGACCTGTTTGCCTGCCTCAACGCTGTCGTTTCCGGCGGTGACGACGTCAGCCTGTTTCGGGTGGCCGCATTGCCGTGTTTCCATGTGCACCCGGAGGGCCTTCGCCAAGTCATGCGAGCCAATGCCCGCGAGAAACGTGAAGACCATGTCGTTCCGCTTTCTGACGTGCTCGTCGGGGTCGCGGGCGGCGCGGACGTGATCGACGCGGTGAAACGTACGCGTGATGAAATTCGGCGAAGGGAAGCCAAAGCGCGGGCCGCCCTGGACATTATTGTCAAACAGTTCGCTCTCGATGCCTCCTCGCCGATTCTGCAGGCTACCTTGCGTTTCGTGGACGAATGGGAAAAGAAGAAGGTCAACAAAACGACTGAGCTAGAGGAACTGGTCGACTATCTCGTGTACTTCCGGGAGGCGGGAGGCGTAATTCCCATGGAGTCGCGCGAAAACGAGAATGCCGTCCGCCTCATGACCGCGCATGGTGTCAAGGGTCTGGAGTTCCCGCACGTTTTCATCCTTCGTGCCAATCCTCCGGCTTTCCCTTGTTCCTACAAGGAGACACTGGTTGCCTTCCCGCGGGAACTGCGCGATCCGGATTCGATCACTGAGGCCGACGACAAGACGCTTCACGGACAGGAAGAGCGACGCCTTTTCTATGTGGCCATGACCCGCGCCCGTGACACGCTGCACATTTACGCGCGCGAGGGTACAGGCAAGGTCAACAAGACGCCGGCCGGCTACATGCGCGAGCTGATTGAAGACAAGAGTCTTTCCCCCTGGCTGTCAGCGGTCCCGGCTTCGGGTACACAGACGACTCTCGGCATCTTTGCGGAGGCCGCCGTCGCCTATCCAGCGGAGTCGCAAACGAATGTCTGGTTCGAGATGCCGGTACTTGAAGGTCTGCATACCCGGCTGAGTGCGTCGGCCGTCGATACCTATGAGCGCTGCGGATTGCAGTTCAAACTCGAGCGCGATTGGCGCTTAGCGGCGAAGCCGGCGGCGGCGATGCAATATGGCGCTGCCATCCATCGCGTGCTTAAGACTTTTTTTGATTCCGTGAAGCTGAAACGTCCCAAGACCGACGATGAGCTCATCGACCATTTTCGTAGCTACCTGGCCGAAGCCAAAATTCATGAAGCCTATCAGCACGAACTGTACGAGAATCAGGGCGTCGAGCAGTTGCGCGACTTCCTCGTAGCTGCCCGCTCGCTGCCACACCCAGAGGTTCTCTTTACCGAGCAGTCGTTCGAAATTCGTTTGGGCGAAACAACCATCGCTGGCCGGATTGATCGCATCGACCAACGGCCGGACGGGAGCGTCGCGATCGTGGACTATAAGACGGGCAAAGCGCGTGATCAGGAGGATGCCGACGAGAGCCTGCAGTTGTCACTCTATGCAATTGCCGCCGCCGAGAAGTGGGGATACAGGGTCGGCGCATTGATTTTTCACAACCTGGAAGAGAATGTTCCGGTGATTACGACCCGCACTGAATCACAACTAATTGCGGCGCGCGGTCGCGTGGAGGCGGCGGCCCAGGCAATTGCCGGTGGCATCTTCGAAGCGAAACCGGGAATCCATTGCAACTTCTGTGCATACCGGAGCTTGTGTCCCGAGAAGGAAAAGCGGATTCCGCGTCGCCTTGAGACCGTCGCGGCGAAGCGGCCGAACTAAATGGCGTGAACCGATTCGGACCTACAAAAAACTTAGGGGACGCTCTTGAGCGTCCCCTTTTTTGCTTTTACTGAACCTGCTTAGTGCTTCTTTTTCTTCTTTGCCTTTTTCTTGGTTGCCATTGTTCCTATTCTCCCTTCCATTTTTCATGGAAAATGTCGCAGTGGTCTTTTACTGCAACTAGTTGATGTATAGAGTTATTGAAAAATGAAGTCAAGAAAAAAATGATGATCAATCTTCGCAAGTTGTGACACCAAAGTCACCGCGAGAGAAGTTCTGAAGGAAAAGTCAACAAGAATTTCGAAGAGCGTGTCGCGCCGCGCGTGATTTATCTCTGGCGAATGCCTGGCAACGGAAGTCGAACACGCGAGAGATGGCAAATTCGTCTTGCGCTGGTGCTGCCCGCGCTCGCGTGAACGGTGCGCCGTCGTGCGACGCATTCATGCGTCGTGCATCTATAATGAAGGACGCGAAAATCTTCGCGGGAGCTTGATCCATGGCCTCTTTTGACGATGTTGTCATCATCTCCGGCTGTCGAACCGCCGTTGGAAAGTTTCAGGGCAGCCTCTCGGATCTCAGTGCGCCGCAACTCGGGGCGATCGCTGTGCGCGAGGCCGTGAAGCGCGCTGCTGTTGATCCCGCTCAAGTGGATGAGTGCATCATGGGGAACGTCGTTTCTGCCGGACTCGGGCAGAATCCCGCGCGGCAGGCCGCAATCTTCGGCGGACTGTCACCTGCGACAGGTGCCATGACAATCAACAAAGTTTGCGGCTCCGGATTGAAATCTGTCGCTCTTGCAGCGCAAGCGATTCAAACCGGAAACAGTTCCATCGTGGTGGCGGGCGGAATGGAATCCATGACCAACGCGCCTTATCTTCTCCCCCAAGCCCGCAAGGGATACCGTCTGGGGAATGCGCAGATCGTCGACTCCATGGTGCACGATGGCCTGTGGGATATCTATAACGACTACCACATGGGAATCACGGGCGAAAATGTCGCTGAGAAGTATGGCATCACGCGAGAGGAACAGGATCAGTTCGCCCTGAACTCTCATCGCAAGGCGTTGTCTGCGATCAAGGAGTGCCGCTTCAAGTCACAGATCGTTCCGGTCGAGATCCCCGCCAAGAAGAAGGGCGCGCCCCCGGTTATTTTCGAAAAAGACGAGAGTCCTCGGGAGGATACAACCATCGAAGTGCTGCGCGCACTGAAGCCGGCCTTCAAAAAAGACGGGACTGTCACCGCAGGGAATGCGCCGGGAGTGAACGACGGCGCCGCTGCCCTCGTCGTAACCAGCGCAAAGCGGGCGCAGGAGCTCGGCGCCAAGCCGATGGTCCGCATCGTGGCACAGGCAACCAGCGGCGTTGAACCCAAATGGGTGATGATGGCTCCCGTCGGCGCTGTCCGCACCATCTGGGAAAAGACTGGCTGGAAGAACGAAGATGTCGATCTTTACGAACTCAACGAGGCCTTCTCAGTACAGGCTTTGGGCGTGATGCGCGAGTTGGGTCTGAATCCCGACAAGGTTAATGTGAACGGCGGCGCGGTAGCGATCGGTCATCCCATTGGAGCTAGCGGCGCACGGGTTCTGGTCACTCTCATCTATGAAATGATTCGCCGCGATGTAAAGCGAGGCATTGCAGCGCTTTGTCTCGGGGGCGGCAACGCCGTGGCAATGGCCGTCGAGCGATAAGACGGCTGGCGGTCTCAAATCTCTGCGGGTAAGATTTCTGGGGAGCGTCGTCGGCCCGGTTGGACGGCTGACATCCTATGTCCATCCCAAAGCTGGCGACGGTTATCTGTCTCGCGTTTTGTATTGGTGAAAGCCAAGGGCAGGCCAGGTTCAGCCCGGCTGCCGTCGATACCTACCTGCAGTCTTACGTTCGCACCAACAACTTTGCCGGCACCGTTCTCGTGGAGAAGAAGGGCACAATTCTCTTCCAGAAAGCCTATGGTCTCGCCGACCGCGAACATAGGGTTGAGAACACTCCAGCGACCCGGTTCCATATAGCGTCGATGTCAATGCAATTCACGGCGGCAGCAATCTTGCGCCTCGTGGACAAGGGCTTGATTAAATTAGATGACCACGTGGGAGAGTTTGTCCCCGGCATTCCGGGAGCAGAGAAGATTACGATTCGCGATCTTCTTGTCGAGCGCTCGGGATTGCCGGACATCAATGCGCTGCCCGACTACAACGAAATCCTGCAGCACGATCAAACGCCTGCGACTCTGGTCGAGAAGATTGCGGGTCAGCCTCTGCTCTTCGAGCCGGGTTCGAAATTTCTGCACGAGGAGCATTCCGCTTACAACCTTCTTGCCCTGATAGTTGAGAAGAAGACGGGTGTGCCGTTTGCTTCAGCAGTTGAGAAACTTGTGTTCAGGCCAGCAGGTCTGACCGCCTCGGGTGTAGACGATGACGCCAATGCACATGCTGAACGTATGGCCAAAGGCTATGAGCCCGAGGGCACGTACGCATTGAAGCCCGCAGCCGAAATTCATTGGTCCGCCAAAACAGGGAATGCTTCGGTCTATACGACGGCGGCTAACGAGGCGCGATGCGTGGCGACCCTGTTCCGCGGTCATGCGCTGAGCCCCGCCTCGCGTGCTGCCATACTTGATACTTCTCAAAAGGTGGGCTATGGCTGGATGAGAGGCGAGAACAAACGGTTTGGAGAAACCATTTACTACATGAATGGCCGGGCTCCTGGCTTTGCCTCGTTCGTCCTTTATCTCCCAGATGCGCAGATGACCGTCGTGCTGTTGAGCAATATCTACTCGTCGGCGACGACGACGATCGGGTATGACGTCGCAGCCCTGTCGATGGGCCTGCCTTACGAACCTCTGCATTTTCGGGATCCAGCGCCCACTTCCGCGGAGCTGAAGACATGCGAGGGCAAGTTTCGGTTTGGCGCGGATTTCTATCAGTCAAATGCAGTGACGACTCTGCTTGCAAAGGATCGAGAACTCTCGATGCGATGGCCCGACGGAAGCATTTCGCCACTCATCCCAGTTTCTGCCGATCATTTCGTGGATCGATCGTACTGGGAGGACGTCAAGATTGAGCGCGATGCATCGGGAAAACCGTCCGCTCTGAGCTACGATCGCTTTCAAGGAAAAGCCATGAAGCCAGAATAGCGTGGACGGCGAGACCGTCGACCTTTACTTCACTGCCGAAATCGGAAGCGTGACCGTGAAGACGGCTCCGCCCTCGGGAGAGTTCGCCGCTTCCACACTGCCGTTATGTTCCTTCATGACGGACTTACAGATGCTTAGGCCCAACCCTGTGCCACGGCCCGGACGCTTTGTCGTGTAGAAAGGATCGAAAATGCTGGCCAAGTTTTCTTTCGGAATCCCGGGACCATCGTCGTGAAAGCTGACCCAGACCGAATTGTCACCTTTGCCCAGACGGATTCGCAGTGTGCCCTTATCGCGCGCGTCGCGGATGGCTTGCTCCGCGTTAAGAATAAGATTCAAGAACACCTGCATCAACTGGTGCGGATCCCCAAGCGCATACGGGACTCCGGCCTCTTTCAAAAAGTCGACCGTGATGTTGTTCTTGCGTAGCGAATAGGCGTGCAGGTTCAAGGTGCGCTCGACCACCTCGACAAGGTTGATCTTGCTTTTGCCAGGCGCTGGAGGGCGCGAAAAATAGGTCAGGTTCTGGACGATTTCTGCCGCGCGCCGAGCTTGCTGCTGCAGGATTGCGAGCTGTTTGCGAGAGCCTTCATTGGTCTCGGTGTCCTGCAAGAGTTCGCTGACCCCCATGATGGCGGTCAGAGGATTGTTCAATTCGTGGGCGACGCCGCCGATCATCGCACCCATCGCGGCCAGACGCTCGCTCTGTACGACCTGCTGTTCGAGTTTTCGTTCAACCGTGATGTCGCGCACCGAAATAATCACGCCGCTGATCTTTGACTCGGAATCGACTAACTGGCTCCCGGCGGCGCGCATCGTGCGCCAGTTCCCATCGCTATGGCGCGCCCCGTATTCCGCCGACGCAAAAACCTGCTTGCCGGAAACAAGATCGTGGTAGAGAGAAGCTAATTCCGGGGAATGATCTTCCATCTCCGAGATCTTCTTTCCCAGCATCTGCTGCGGCTCGCAGCCCAGAAGATCATGGGCTCGCGAACTGACGAAGGTGTACCGTTCCTCGAGGTCGACTACCAAAATCAGGTCGGGGAAACTTTCCAGCAATCGTCCGCGGAATTCCTCCTGCTGCGCCAGTTGCCGTTCCATCTTTCGCTTTTCGGTGATGTCAACCAGCGTTCCCTGATAACGAATGATGTTTCCCGAAGTGTCCCAAACCGCACGGGAGGAATCGAGGAAGATTGCTGCCGTTCCATCTTTGCGCCGGAGCTTGATCTCGCGGGTGCGGAGGCCTCCGCGGTCGTCAACCGCCCGCCCCAGGACCGGCGGTCCGGGATCAAAATTCAGGGCTGCTGGTTCAACCGCCAGCAGATCTGACTTTTCCGCAAATCCCAACATGCTGACCAGAGCCGGGTTGGCATCGAGCAAATGTCCTTCAGGAGTGCTGAAGTAGACGCCCTCTTGCAGGGTCTCGAATAGCTCGGTGAAGCGTAGTTCCTTCTCGCGCTGCTCGGTGACATCGCGCCCCAGCATGCTCGCGCCAACTACCTCGTCACCCTTCACAATGCCATTCAGTACGCACTCAAAATAAAGGGGTCTCGACGAAGATTTCAGCCGAACCCGAACCGTACCGGCCCACCGTTTCTTTTCTAGAAAGCGCCCGAGTCCGCGTTCCACTTCCGGCTGGCCGGGCTCGTCAATCAGATCGTAAATTTTGCGCCCCACGACCTCGGAATATGACAATCCGGTCAACTCGGTGATGCGCTTATTCACAGTTCGAATAGTGCCATCGAGGGAGACTGCGCAGGCGGGGTCATCAAAAGAATCGATCAGCTCCTTGAAGTTGCGCTGGGAGCGCATGATGACCTGACTGAGTTGGTCTAACTGCTCTTCGGAAGGCGCGGCGCCGACGTGCTCCTGCAGTCCGCGCAGCAATCCTTTGAGTTCGCTGACTTCGCGTCGGCGGCCGTAGGCGTACGCCGCAAACAGAATTGAAAGAAAGACGATCCCGATTGGAATGGCGCGCAACTGAAATGGAATGTTTTCAAGACGCTCCCACAACAACCCTGCCAGCGCCACCGAAAGCAGCACCATAAATCCCAGGGCCCAACGCCATAGTTGAGACTCTTCCTGCTCCAGGTTTCCGGGAACGCGCGGCGTATTGGAGGTGTTCACAGGGTCCGGGGTCATGAGGAACTGCCTACTTTCACTGCAAGCAATCCTAACCCTAGACGTAGCGCTGGAACAAACGTCCTGTTGGACACTTTGGTGCGCGTCTATTCGTCTGGCTCAGGAGCCGGGTTGAGGGATTCCGGCGCTTTGATCTGGTCCGATACGATTGCCTGCCAGTTGAGAAGTGCGTTCCAGAGCATGCGCTGATCACCGCGGTTCATATCGCGGTGCATGGGATTGAAGTTGAAGCTGACGACGTGGCCTTTGCCTACCGGCATATCCAGAATCGCCGGCCGGCCGATCAGGTTCTCTTCTCCCCAAGCCTGACCGCTCTCAACGAAGGGCTTGCCATCGTTGTCGCCCCATTCCATCACCATGCCGCTGCGGTCTTCAGGACCATCGAGACAGGTCGTGCAATACGCCATGCGGAGCCATCGCCGCGGAGTGTTGTACAGAGGAAAATTCTGCCGGAAGACGTAAGTGTGCACCGGATACCCGTACGCGATGGGATGATCGGGACGATCGAATGTGACCCGTACATGCGCGCCGGGCGTTCGTGTCGCCGCCTGTTGTGAAGCGGCGGAGGATGCGCCGCCGCCTCCCGCGGTACTGCGGGGAACTCCGCCAGACGATCGCCGCACAAACCGCACCAGGCCGCCTTCAAGTGCAAGCATGCTGCCGCTGCCCAGCGTCACCATCAGACCACCATCGTCGATGAAGCGCTGGATCTGGCCGAGTCCCCCGTAACCGATTCCGCCAGTGATGTCGTCCGATTCTGCGGGAGTACCAAAACTCGGCGTCTGCGGTGTTTTCTTAAAAGGCATGGGTGACCACGCCTTCGGCAACCCTTCGATCTGCTCCGCCAATTCCAGATCGACATGCCCATAGAGCAGCACGTCAATGCGCGCGCTCAGGTTCCCGGCTCGAATGTCTTCATCGCGAAGATATGTGTAGGGAACTTTGCGTTGATCGAGCGAGTATCGGATCCATCCGATCGAGTCCGTGTCTGCCCATGGAACCCATACGCCGATGCGCGGCGCTTTAGCCTTGTGACGCGGCACGTCGGGAATGCCGGCAACCTGCGTGAAGTCGAGCCCAAGTTCAGCAGCGGTCGATGCAATCGCATCGTGCAATCCGGATTGATTAGTCAGAATCCAAGAACCAACCGGAAATTTCGTCCCACCCGCATCGAAGTCGCGCTCGGCAATCTCAATCTCGAAATTCGCAAGCCGGTAGCGGGCAGCGAGAAACGATTCCTGGCCGGTGTCCTTCAGCAGGTAAACGGAGCCGTTGCCTGCGACGTGACCTTTCGGATGCGGTACTTCAGTCAACTCGGTTAGCGTGGCGTTCCGAATTCCCGCATCGCCAGTGGCGATCGCCTGCAGGTGAAAGTTGGCGGGCAATTCCCAGGAAACGTCATCGTAGGGTGGCTCTCCATCCTTTGGATAGTGCTGCGGGGTCAGCAAATCGACTGCGTAGTTGCGATAGGGCTGGTCGAGGCGGACGACATAGGTTCCGGCAGGGAAGTTTCCTTCCTTGAGCTGAATAGCATTCTGCGCGCGTGAGACTTCGATGTGCTGACCCATGAGCCGGCCGATCATCGCTGCGACCCGAGCCGGATCTCCCTGATCTTCTGGAATCAGAAAAGCATAAGGCGGCTGCGTCAAGCCCTTTTGCCACGAATCCCAGCCCTTCTTGTAGAAATTGTGCAAGATTTCCTTGGATTCACCCGCGGTCATGTCGAGCGCCGCCAGCGCACCGGTTTCCTGGTAGTTGAGATTGTCGCGCGCCGACCACGTAACTTCGCGTGGAGCGGGCATCGGCCGGTACCATTCCATGCTCGCTGCCGACGACGAAACCGATCGTTTCTCCGTCTCAGCGCTGCCATTGCCGAACGTTTCATAGCCGCGTCCGATGCTGTTGTGATTCATGGCCACGGAATCGAGATAGAGGTGTGCAAATGCTTCCCCAAAATTCCAGGTTGAAACGCCGGGCATGCCCATCGCGGTCATGGCCTGCACCTCGTGAAAGCTGAGCGCCAGAAACTCGCTATAGGTGATGGGATCAACGTTGGGGTTGTAAGGGCCGGTTCCGTTCCACGTCATCATCAAAGGCACGCCTTCGTGCAAATCGTGAACAACCGTCGGGTGCCACTCGTGAAACATGCGATGCACGGCCTTGGTGGTTTCGTGTGTCTGCTGGTGCGTGTCGCGGTTGATATCGACAAACGCGTACTTCGACCAGTAGGGAGGAGATTGGCGCGGAAGCGTGTTGCGGTCGGTCTTACCCTTGAGATAGCGATAGAACCAATCGACCATCTTGTCTCGGCCATCGGGATTGGAGATTGGATTGATCAAAACGATGACGCGTTCCCGAATGCGCTTGATCATAGGCTGCTCCGACACCGCCAGTCGGTAGGCCAACTCAACCATGGCCTCGGTCGAGCCGGTTTCGTCGGAATGCAGCGCGGCGTTGAAGTAATAAATAGGACGCGAGTCCGTAATGAGCTTTTCAGCCGCTGCGGCGTCGGTGCGCCGGGGATCCGCCAACGCAGCGGTCGCGGTCTTCAGGCGATCGAGATCGCGAATTCCAGCCTCATCGGCAATTGCTAGCACCACTATTTCGCGCCCTTCTTCGCTGTGCCCGATCGTAAACACGCGCACTCGCGGGCTGGCCGCCGCAAGCGCACGAGCATAGGCATAGGTTTTCTCGGTACCCAGAAGTTCTCCGGGTGCGCCCATGATGCGCCCCAGAAATTTCTCGGGAGAGGGGACGGTATTCGATTGGGGAACGTAAGAGACCCACGGCGATACGAAGTGCGGATCCGTAGTGGCGGCCGCAATAGCCTCGACCGAGCCTGGCTCAGGGATATCAGGGCTTTGCGCATTCGCGACGACAGTCGACGATGCAAGCGACATCATCCACACCAGCACGAGTCGGAACATGAGGGCCCCCAGATGTAGTTTGACGCGAAAGTTTAGCACGCGCTTCGCCAATGCATCAGGCTCCCAGGTTGAAACGGTAGCGGGAAGGTAGACTTAGCCGAGCCTCGCACTGTGGGGACGGTGAACAGATATAGATACCGATTCATCCGCAAACAGCATCTAACGGCATCGATGGATGAAAAATCTAAAAGGCTCCAGAGGATCTATTTGGCCGGGATGACGATGCTCATAACCGTAGTCATCATGAGTTGCAATGGGCAAGATTTTGGTGTTTTGCAGCCGACTCCAGAAGACCTGTGCAAGTGCATCCCCCTCGAGCCTGACGTCGCTGATTATCGCCATGCAGCCAAGCATGTCCCAATCCCTGATACCACTGCTCAAGAAGTTTCGGTCGACGATATTCTCGCCTGGCCTGAGGACCTCATCATCCCACCAGATGCTCCCCGAACTGGGCGCGAACTGGATGTCTTTCACGTCGCCAACGCGTTTCTGCAAAACGCAAGTGTGAACGCGGTCGATTGCGATATTTCGATGGAGATCTCGCAAACCGCAGAAAAGAATTCCCCGCGGATGATTGTGGAAACTCCGGTTGATAGCGAATATTGCTCGGCTCGTCAAAATCTGCAAGCGCAATTGAAGCAGCACGGATTTCAACTCGACTCGCAGCATGGTGGGGAACTGCCCCAGGCTCTACCTATCGATGTCACGGGAATGGCGTTCGAGGATTTTGAGCACAATCGTGGAAACGTGGCAACGTTGTGGGAAATTCATCCGGCGATCGTGACCCTGCATTAAGAGAGTCAGCTTCGATCGCTGAGCAGGTTGCATCCGTGTTTTCCACAGCCCGCTGGTGACATCCGTCACAGCCAACACATCCTTCCATCCCGTAAGGTAGGTACCTGGTACATCAGGACTTCGTGTGCCCGGCTAGTTCTCCCCATGCTTTACAAAACTCTCAGCGCCGCCGTCTACGGGATCGATGCCAACATCATTCAGGTCGAGGTCGATTGCTCGGGCATCAAGTGCGATCAGGATCACTTCCACACCGTAGGCTTGCCCGATGCCGCCGTGCGCGAGAGCCGCGACCGTGTCCGGGCGGCGTTGAAGAACTGCGGCTACGACATTCCGCCGACGCACATCACCATTAACCTTGCCCCGGCCGACATAAAGAAAGAAGGTTCCGGATTCGACCTGCCCATGGCGCTCGGGATCGTCGGAGCCTATGGTGGCCTTACCAAGAAGGAAATGACGGACTGCCTATTCGTGGGAGAGCTTTCCCTCGACGGCGGCGTGCGTGCGGTGCGAGGCGCTCTCCCGATCGCGATCGAAGCGCGAGGCAAAAAGATTACCCGCATGGTTGTTCCTGAAGCCAACGCGAAAGAAGCCGCGATGGTATCGGGACTCGACGTTTATCCGGTGAAGTCGCTTCTCGACGTGATTCATTTTGTGAACTCGGGCAATGGCATCGTCCCGGTCAAGTCGGATGGCGACTCGCTTTTGCGCGAATCGCAGCAGTTCTTCGTCGACTTCAAAGACGTTCGCGGACAGCAGACTGCCAAGCGCGCTATCGAGATCGCTTGCGCCGGAGGCCACAACATTCTCATGATCGGCCCGCCGGGTTCTGGCAAAACCATGCTGGCGAAGCGCATGCCCACCATACTGCCGCCGTTTACCTTCGAGGAGGCACTGGAAACAACAAAGATTCACAGCGTTGCCGGTGTTTTGGAGCAGGGTAGCGGCCTGGTCGGAACCCGGCCATATCGTTCTCCTCATCACACCATCTCTGATGCAGGGCTGATCGGCGGAGGCGTAATTCCACGTCCCGGCGAAGTCTCGCTGGCCCACAATGGCTTGCTCTTTCTCGATGAGCTTCCGGAGTTCCCGCGTAACGTGCTGGAGGTCCTCCGCCAGCCGCTCGAGGATGGCACGGTTTCGATCGCGCGTGCTTCCATGTCATTGACGTTTCCAGCGCGCTTCATGCTGGCCGCCGCCATGAACCCATGTCCCTGCGGATTCCATAACGACCGCACCCGCGACTGCCAGTGCACTACGCCGATGATCCAGCGGTATGTTTCGAAGATCTCCGGCCCGCTCATGGACCGCATTGATATTCATATCGACGTCCCCGCAGTGAACTATAAAGAGATGCGATCTACCAGCGAGCCCGAGAGCTCAGCCAAAATTCGCGATCGCGTCATCCGTGCCCGGCAGAAGCAGTTGGAGCGCTTTGCTTCGTCTCGCGAAAAACTATACTGCAACGCCCAGATGTCCTCCCGTCACATTCGCGCCTTCTGCGACTTGTCGGCCGACTGTGAGCGCCTGCTCGAACGCGCTATGACTCAGCAAGGACTCAGCGCTCGTGCCCACGACCGCATCTTGAAAGTGGCGCGCACAATCGCCGATCTGGAACTCGCCCCGAATCTCGAACCCAATCATATTGCTGAAGCCATTCAATACCGTTCATTGGACCGCACATACTGGGCATAATTGCCAGTCGGTGGGTAGGGACGTCGCGACGTTCTGACGGAAATTCTGTAGGAGCTGAGCTCAAAACCCTTAGTGGGAGCGGGTTTTAGCTCGCTACCGCAACTGCAAGGCAACCGCTTCTCCTCTACCGCAATCCAATACCTGCTGTTCGATCTTTCCAAGATCGATCAGGGCTCGATCTTTCAAACAGGATTATGAAATCTGCTTCGTCTCGCTGCTTTCTTGTCTGCTCCGTGTTGGCCGTCGCTTTCGCATTGGATGGGTGCCAGAGCGTTTCCTCTCCTGCTCCTCCGCCCAAGTCCCCGCCCCCGCCCAGCATCAGTGTCACGATCCATCAGCCGTCCACGACCGTTCCCGCTGGCACGACAGCGCAATTCAGCGCCACGGTGAAGGGAACAACCAACACCGCGGTGAGTTGGTCGGTTGACACCGTCGCCGGAGGGAACGCAGATACAGGGCTGATCGATGCCACGGGCGTATACCATGCCCCCGCAACAGCGGGTTCGCACACGATTACCGCGATCAGCGTCGCCGACACGACAAAGAGCGCCAGCGCCTCGATTACAGTCGCCAATACGAGTTCGGTTTCCCCGACTTCTGCAACCTTGATTGCTGGGGCGACGCAGCAATTCACTGCCAGCTTTCCCGATCTCAGCAATCCTTCCATCGTCTGGTCGGTCGATAACATTCCGGGCGGAAACTCAACCGTTGGTGTCATTACGACTGCTGGTCTTTACACAGCTCCTTCGCAAGCCGGCACTCATACGGTCGGAGTTGCCGACGCCAATACCGGAGTCAGCGATAGCGCCTCTCTTGCAGTTTTCACCATGTCGACCTCTCCGACAACCGCTACGGTCGCTCCATCGGGTACGCTGCAATTCAGCGCAACCATCCAGGGATTGAACAATACCGATGTTACCTGGACGGTCGACGGCGTGGTGGGAGGCAATGCGACCGTTGGCACAATCACCCCTGCGGGTCTCTATACGGCCCCGTTCGCGCTCGGCCCACACACGATCACAGGCGCCAGTCCCTCGGCCCCATCTTCTCCATTCGCGTCTTACTTGACCGTCACCAACACCAGCGCGGGCGCGGTGCTCACCTTTCACAACGATGATGCGCGTGACGGAGCCTTCACCGAAGAAACCACGTTAACGCCCGCGAACGTGAATTCATCGCAGTTCGGAAAACTGTTCTCTTACCCCGTCGATGGACAAATCTACGCTCAGCCTCTTTTTGTTCCGCAGCTCAGTATCAGTGGCGCCGCCCATAAGGTAGTCTTTGTGGCGACCGAAAACGACACCGTCTATGCATTCGATGCCGACGGATCGCAAACCTCACCATTGTGGAGCACAAGCCTGGGAATTCCATCGCCAAGGAACGACGTCTACGGCATCTCTCCACAACTGGGCGTTACCAGCACACCAGTCATCGACATCACGACGAACACTCTGTACGTTCTCGCGGAAACCAACAGTGGACCGTTTTACCTGCATGCTCTCGATGTCACCTCCGGCGCTGAAAAGTTTGGCGGCCCGGTTTCTGTCACAGCCTCTGTCCCTGGGACAGGTTGGGACAGTACAAACGGGACTATCACACTCGAGAAGGGTTGTTACCAGCGCGTGGGCCTGGCGCTCGATCCGGTCACGAACATGGTCTACATCGCATTCGGCCATTGCAATCACGGTTGGGTGCTGGCTTACGACAAGACTTCACTGCAGCAGACCGCAGTGTTCAACGCCACGCCTGACGGCGCCGGTGGAGGCTTATGGTCCGGAGCGCCCGCCATTGAAGACCTATCGGGCGACATCTACCTCATCACCGGAGTGGACCAGAATGATCCTTCCAGCGGTTTCAATGATTCGTTCCTGCGCCTGTCGGCGAGCGATTTGTCGGAACAGGATTTCTTCCAGCCCGATAACGAGTCCTGGCTCGATGCCAACGACGCGGATCTGGGCAGCGGCGCCGCAATACTCCTGCCGGATAATACCTCCAGCACGCCTCGCGAGGTGATCGGGGGAGGAAAAGATGGCCGCGTTTTCGTCGTCAACCGCGACAACATGGGCAACTTCGCCCCCGACAGTAACAACGTCATTCAGACGGTGCAGGTAGGGGTGCACCAGTTCGACAATATCTTCTCGACGCCGGTTTATTGGAATGGTTTTGTCTATTACCACTGCGACGATGACACCCTGAAAGCTTATAGTTGGAGCAATGGGCTATTGTCGACTGAGCCAGCGTCATCGGCCACGCCGATCTATGGCATGCACGGCGCAACCGCGTCATTATCTGCGAATGGCATGAATAACGGCATCATCTGGGACCTCGACAACTCCGCTTACGGCACTGGCCCAGCCGTTCTGCACGCCTACGATGCCACCGATCTATCCACTGAACTCTACAACAGTTCGCTAGCAGGCACGCGAGACACGGCCGGGATCGCCCTCAAGTTGACGGTTCCGACCATCGCGGGTGGCAAGGTGTTTGTCAGCACTTCGAACGAGCTCGATATTTACGGCTTGCTGGCTCCCTAAAATCCCTTCGCTTTCAGCATGACGTCGAGGTCCTCCGGATGCAGAGCCCGCACCATCGCGTCCTCGCGTCCCAGATCGTTCTGAAATACCAACTGTGCCAGCGATTCTTCGAGTGTGAACGATCCTTGCTTTCGCGTGATCGTGATCTCTTGCTGCAAATGCTGCAGAGCGTTCTTGCGAATGTGCTGCCGTGCACCATACCCAACCACCAACAATTCCGCGGCAGGAACACGCCCGCCATTCTTCTTCGGTATCAACGTCTGTGTCAGCATCGCCGCCAGGGCCATTGCCATCTCGGCGCGCACCGAGTGCTGCCGCTCTTGAGGAAAAGAATCGGCAATGCGCGAGACCGTCGATGCCGCGTCAGTCGTATGCAGGGTCGTGAAGACAAGGTGCCCCGTCTCGGCGGCCGAGAGTGCGATCCTGGCCGTTTCCGGATCACGCATCTCGCCCACGACAATCACATCGGGAGCCTGGCGCATCGCTGCCCGTAGCGCGGTAGGGAAGTCCGGAGCGTCGATTCCGATCTCCACCTGCTCAATGACGCTTTGATTGTGCGTGTGCTCGTACTCGATTGGATCCTCAATGGTTACAATGTGTCGCGCATCTTTCTGGTTGATCTCATTGACCAGCGCAGCCAAGGTCGTTGTCTTCCCCGATCCGGTTGCGCCGCCAATAATGACGAGTCCGCGCTGCAGCTTTGCCAGGGTCGCGACTCCTGCAGGCAGGCGAAGCTCCTCGAGAGCTGGAACTTTCGACGGCAATGCCCGAACGGTAGCTGCTGCGCGGCCGCGCTCGCGATGCAAGTTAATCCGAAATCGTCCCAGCCCCTCAACCCGATACGACGAATCTGCGATCTGGTTCTGCTGATAATCTTCGCGTGCATGAGGCGCCAAGGCTGGCAGCACCGCAGCCTCGATCTCATCGCCCGAGAGAGGGCTATCGCCGATAGCGACGAGCGACCCTTCCATTCGCATCGCGGCGGGCGCGTGCGGTACCAGCAGCAGATCGCTGCCGCCGCGCGAGACCAACTGCTCAAGCCACGAATCGAGTTGGGCAGAGCCGGGCGCTGAGCTTTCCGGATGAATCACTTGAACGCGAGCATTTCCTTCGACAGTCATCGTGCTTTAGATGCAATAAATCGGTTGTCCGCACCGCCTGCCGCTTCGGGCTGCCCCTTCGAATAAACGCTTGACCGCCACCCCGCGCAACGATAGCCTCCCGGAGACGTTCGGCAGTCAAACTTACGCGCACAGGAGGCCTCGAATGGCTCTGCTCTCCGCTCTGTGGCTCCCCATCGTACTTTCCGCGGTCATTGTGTTTGTTGCCAGTTCCATCATGCACATGTTGCTGCCATACCACCGCAGCGATTACCAAAAGCTACCCGACGAAGACAAGGTCCTCGCGGCCCTACGCGGCGTAGGACTGAAGCGCGGACTGTACGTCTTTCCATTCTGTACCCACAAAGATATGAAGTCGCCGGCCGCCATCGAAAAATACAATCAGGGGCCCGTCGGAATGATGACCATCCTTCCGAGCGGCCCGCCGGTCATGCCGAAGTTTCTTGGCCTGTGGTTTGGATATTGCCTGCTCATCAGCTTCTTCGTTGCGTACCTGACTGCACACACGGTGGCGCAGGGGGCTTACTATCTAGTCGTCTTCCGCGTCGTGGGAACCGCAGCCTTCCTCGCCTATGGTCTGGCAAATCTCAGCAACAGCATTTGGAAAGGACAGACCTGGAGCATGACCATCAAAGAAGTCATCGATGGCTTGGTCTATGCACTGCTGACGGCGGGAACCTTCGGCTGGCTCTGGCCACGCTAAAACATGTAGGGACGGACGCATTCGTCCGCCCCGCGAAGCGGAGCGAGCGCAAGTTATCGTCGCTCGCCGTTTTCACATTCTATACGTTCGTGGGTAATCCCAAACGAATGCATCCGGACCCCGCGATCTGAGCCTTCCTGCTCGAATCTAGGACTCTTCCCGCGGCTTCATGTTCCCGCTCCGCAAGTAGCGGTTGTGCCAGCTCAGCGATTCCGTCAGCAGGTGTGGCGTATGTTTCCCATACGATAACTGCTCCGCGCGCGCCAGATAGTCGAGAAGCAAAGGTTTATAGTCCGGACCGGCGCACTTTTCGATGACGAGCTTCGCGCGCTGACGCGGCGACAGTCCACGCAGGTCGGCCAGTCCCTGTTCGGTCACCAGCACCTGCACATCGTGCTCCGTGTGATCCACATGCGAAACCATCGGCACGATCGTTGAGATGGTTCCTTTCTTCGCCGACGATGGCGCCATGAAGATCGAATAGGTATCCGTTGCGCGCGAAGTCTCCCGAGCCGCCGATGCCATTCTGGATGCGCGATCCCATTACATGCGTCGAGTTGACGTTGCCATAGATGTCGGCCTCGATCATCCCATTCATGGCGATCACGCCCAGCCGCCGGATAATCCCCGGGTTGTTCGAAATCTCCTGCGGCCGCAAGACAATTTTTTCCCGGTACGTCGCCATATCAGCATTGACTTCGTCGAGCATCGCCGGACTCAACGAGAACGCCGTCGCCGAGGCTGACGTGACCTTGCCTGATTTCAGCAGACGAATCATTCCGTCCTGAATCACTTCTGTGTAGGAGGTCAGCCCCTCAAACGGTCCTTCCTCCAACCCGAACAAGACTGCATTTGCAATGTTCCCCACGCCCGATTGCAGCGGCAGCAGGTTTGCCGGCATTCTGCCCTTCTTCACTTCCCAACTCAGAAACTCCAGAATATGTCCGGCAATCTTTTTTGAAGCTTCATCCGGAGCCTTGAACGGACTATTGCGGTCCGGCGAATCGGTCAACACGATACCGGCAATCTTTTCGGCGGGCACCTTCAGATAAGGTGTGCCAATGCGATCACCCGGGCGCACCAACGGAATTGGCTTGCGATTCGGAGGCGGCTCCAGACCATAGTAAATGTCGTGCATCCCTTCCAGCGCCATCGGTTGCCAGGAATTCACCTCGAGAATGATTCGCTCGGCGCAATCGATCCACGTCTTGTTATTCCCGATGGACGAACTCGGTACCACCCGGCCATCTTCGAGAATTGCTGCGACCTCGATCAGTGCCACATCCAGCTTGCCCAGAAATCCATATTCCACGAACTGGGCTACATGGCTCAGATGAATATCCATGTAATCCATTTCACCGGCGTTAATGCGCTTGCGGGTCTCGGGATCCGATTGGTAGGGAAGCCGCAGGTGAATGCCGCCCGCCATCGCCAGCGCACCGTCGAGTTCCGGGCCCGTCGAAGCACCCGTGAACACGCTCACCTGAAACTTCTGTCCCCGAAAGTGAGCGTCAGCAATGCGGTGCGCCAGTTCAATGGGTACCGTCTTCGGATATCCCGACCCGGTGAAGCCGCTCATGCCGATCTGATCGCCCGAACGTATTAAGGCGGCAGCTTCTTCGGCGCTCATGATCTTGCTTTCAAGTCGATGGTCCAGAACACGCGCGGAGGGAGACACGACACTCATGGAAAAATCCTCACGGTCTGAAGAATGCTCGACCTTAACGGTATCGGCGCACGTTTCCCCGGTCTGTGATGTCAATCACATTGAAGTGTGGGTTGCGAGCTTGAGTGCGGTTTCGGGCGGACGGTTTCGGGGAGCACAGCCTCGTCAGCGCTACGATTAAGTCGCCAATGGGTAGCAGATGGCCAGTCGCGCTTCTTTCAATCCACGAATTTCATGTAAACTGTTCTTTTACAGTATGTTGCGCGGATTCAGGTCGCCATGGCGGGGCCAAGCTCCTTGGTGCATCAGGTTGAAACTTCCATCTCCGGAAAGCTGACGAATCTTTTACAGATGGCTCTCAAATAAATACTTGACCTCTTGTTCCGTAGCAGCTACATTAGCGAGTTCTAAGGACATCCGGAAGCTTCTGGGCTTTTTAAAGTTTCTCTACGCCTGCGAAGCCTAGCCCAGAAAATCGAGCATCTTCGGCGTCCTGTCGCGCATCTATTCAAAAGTGAGTTCTTACGCTAGCTCCTTTACAACTTACTGGGAATCAGTGACTTAGGACGTGCTGTGGGGTTCCGGTCACGCTTGTCAGCAAAGGACGAATGCGGAAGGCCACTAATCATAAAGTAAGGAGAAAGAAAGCACATGCGCTCTGATCGTGTGTTTGATGCTTTACAGACTCTTCGTAACCGTTATATGCTTTGTCAGCTTGCCTCCAAGGCCACGCGTAAGTTCCATCGGCCCAGCACCAGAATCCAGGAAACGATGAACGGTGTATTGGACCGGATTGCTGACTCGGAGCGGCAAGAAGTTTTGTCGGAACCAGAGAATTTTGCTGAGGCACAACGGCGGGCTGCTTAACCCAGCCCCGCCTTCCTGCCTCGTGGTACTGCGTCTTTCCTGAGTCCCCTCCTTTCGAAAATCTCCCGCTGACACTACCGAATACGTTCTAGTGCGCGGGTTCAGGTGAATCATGACCATTGCTGAACTAAAAGAAAAGAACATCACCGAGCTGACCAAGATCGCAAGGACCTTGGATCTGCCCGGTGCCAGCGGTATGCGCAAGCAGGACTTGATCTTCAAGATCCTGCAGGCGCAGAGCGAAAAAGAAGGACACATCTTCGCGGAAGGTGTCCTCGAAATCCTGCCTGATGGCTACGGATTCCTTCGCTCTCCCGACTACAATTACCTTCCGGGCCCCGACGACATCTACGTGTCGCCTTCGCAAATCCGCAAGTTTGACCTCAAGACCGGCGACACCATTAGCGGCCAGGTGCGTCCTCCTCACGAAGGCGAAAAATATTTCGCGCTCGTCAAGATTGAAGCCGTTAACTTCGAATCGCCCGATGAAGCCCGCAACAAGATCCTCTTCGACAACCTTACGCCGCTCTATCCGCAGGAGCGCCTCAAACTCGAAACTACCCGCGAGAATGCCAGCGCTCGCGTCATGGATCTGCTCACGCCCCTCGGCAAGGGACAACGCGGCCTGATCGTTTCTCCGCCGCGCGCCGGCAAGACCATGCTCCTGCAAAACGTTGCCAACTCCATCACCACGAATCATCCGGAAGTTGTTTTGATGGTGTTGCTGATCGACGAGCGTCCGGAAGAAGTCACCGACATGCAGCGCTCCGTCAAAGGCGAAGTCATTTCCTCGACCTTCGACGAGCCCGCGGCACGCCACGTGCAGGTCGCCGAAATGGTGATCGAAAAAGCCAAGCGCCTGGTCGAACATAAGCGCGACGTCGTGATCCTGCTCGACTCCATCACCCGTCTTGCTCGCGCCTACAACACAATCGTTCCACCTTCCGGCAAAGTGCTCTCCGGCGGCGTGGACTCCAACGCCCTGCAGCGTCCGAAGCGTTTCTTCGGCTCCGCCCGCAACATTGAGGAAGGCGGCTCGCTGACCATCATCGCCACCGCCCTGATCGACACCGGTTCCAGAATGGATGACGTGATCTTTGAAGAATTCAAAGGCACGGGCAACAGCGAAATCATCCTCGAGCGCAAGCTCGTCGACAAGCGCGTCTTCCCGGCCATCGATATTCAACGCTCGGGCACGCGTAAAGAAGAGTTGCTCATTCCCAAGGAAGATCTTTCGCGCATCTGGGTTCTCAGAAAAGTATTGAACCCGCTTTCTCCGGTAGAAGCCATGGAATTGCTGATCGATAAACTGAGCAAGACCCGAGGCAATAGCGAGTTCCTGGCAAACATGAGCGCGCTGTAAGAGCCGTCTGACATTCAAACGCGAGCGCCAGAGCCACGAGCTCTGGCGTTTTTTCTGTGTGTCCTCCGTGTCCCCTGTGGTGAAGCCTTAGTTCTACCGCGAATCCCCTCGACGTATAATTTTCATGACGTCGTCGTCCGACTCTTTGTGAGGTTTCCGTGCAATCTCGAATCCACAAATGGTGCTTCTCCCTTTGCCTTGTTTCGCTTTTCGCAACTGCCACAACCCGCCTGGCGGCTCAGCAGGTCCTAACTCAAAACCAGGCTCCACAGCACATCGGGGACGTCAATCCTCCACCGGAGGAGGACGAAGCCCATGCCCGCATCCGCCAAGACATGGAAAAGAGAGCTGCCAAGGAACGCGTCGCCGCCCTCAAGCACGACACCGACAAATTATTGAAGCTATCGCTCGAACTCAAGGAATCCGTCGACAAGTCCGATGAAAACGTCCTGTCCCTCGATGTCATCAAACGAGCCGAAGAGATCGAGAAACTGGCCCACAGCGTTAAGGAAAAAATGAAGGGACCGAACTAAAAAACTCACACGGCGCCACCTTACTCGACCGCCGCGCTCGCCGCCCGCGCCCCCGGCACTCGTGGCTCCCTTCCAAACATGATTCCAGTCTCCACTTCAACTGGTTGCCCTTCGCGCAAGTACGGTTTGAATTTCCATTGCCCTAGCGCGTCGCTGATCGCCTTCGCTTGATCGGGAAAGGCGCTGAGAAAGTGAATGTGTTTCACCGTGCCTTTCTTGTCGATGATGATTCGCACTGGAACCGGATTGAACTTTGCTTCGGAAAAGACCGGATCGACTCTGGCAAGAACATTCTTTCCCTGGGCGTAATCCTTGATGCAGGCCCGAGCATTGCCTCCACCCGTCCCCGACGCGGCATTGGCCTCTGCGGGTAATGTCATCTTGTTCATGTCGAGTACTAGACTCTCCAGCAATTTCGTATCCTGGCTGCTCAGCACAAATTCCACCGTATGACAGCGGATCTGGGTAGCGATCACATACCAGTGCAACTCAGCAACCGGTGACCAGTACGCGAGAAAAACAAAAGGTCGGCCGGCAATTTGAGTTCGCGTCGGAGCCTCTTCTACCTTGTAGTCCGCCTGTAGATTGTCTTTCGCGTAATTCATGAGTTCCAGCGCATTGGCAGCCGGCTGCGCCGCAAAGAACATATCCTGAGCCGTGATCAGGACGCTCCCTCTCTTCTGCCCGGGATGCGCATCCGCCGGTCTGATCTGCGCCAACACATACCTGCCACTATCGGAGGGAGGTGGCCCCTCCCACTTTTGCGTCCATCCCGGCGGCAAGCTGTAGCGAATCTTGAAGTAATCGTTATTGAAGACATTGTTCGTCACGCTCCCACCTTCCGGTATCGGAGTGACTGTATCGCTTGCGCTCGACCAGGCCCCTTTCACCAGGATGACGCCGGTCGGAACCTTTGTCAGCGGGTCGGTGACCGTCGAAAAGTCACCTCCATTGCTGGGTGCGCTTGGCGGCTGCGTTTTTTGGCCGGAAACAAATGACGACGCAAAACAGATGATGCCGATCAGGAAGCACGAGAATCGAGAGTGCATGGTTCCCCCTTGGGCGTGACGCTCTTACCTGACAAAGTTGGCGAGACACCTTTCATGCCTCGCCAACGAGTTTCGTACCAGGCTCAAAGCGAGCGCAGGAAGTTCAGCAAGTCCTGTTTCTGGCTTGAATTGAGGTTGTCGAAATTGTTCTCTACGGTAGACGCCTCGCTGCCTCTGCTGTCGTGATCGATGATCGCCGTCAGCAAGTTCGTAGTGCGCCCGTCGTGCAGCAGGAAGATCCGCTGACCAAGGCCCCACAGAGGTGCGGTCCGGAACTGGTCGCCCCCGGCTCCACCTTGGCCCACGTTGTCGGTAAGAAGTGTGCCCATGTGATGGACCTCTACATCGGTGTACGCACTTACGACAGCGCTGCTGAGAGAGCCGGTGATCTTCGATTTCTGGGTGGTGCCAGGTGTTGGGTTGTGGCAGGTCGCGCAACCGATCGAACTGAACAGTGCGCTTCCATTCGCAATGGAGGTGGCCGAAACCGTCGATCCATTCAGAACGACCGATCCCGTCGGCGGGGGCGCCAGTCCCCGCATGTAATTGGCAAAGGCAGCCGCATCGTCGAGTATGCCTGCGCCCGAGGCTGCCCAATTGTTTGTGTCTTCTGGATACCCATTGCCGGTGAGATTCAAGCACGATGAAGGCAGTCCCGTAAGGCCACTGCTGCCGCTACCGTCTTCTCCCGGCAGCGGACGATCTTGCGGGAACAACGAATTCGAGACGCCCATCTCTACGTTGTAGGCTTCCCCCGAAAATGTGTGCAGCGATTTGTTTTGCGCCTTCCAGCCGAAGCGGCTGATGGTGCCGTCGTTGCCATTACGATTGAAGCTGCCGGAAATGCCGAGCCGGTTATTGAGGTTCTTGGCTTGATTCAGCAGCAAGGTTGAATCATCCAGATTCTCGAGCAGGCCCGCGCCAAAGATCGGGGTCGGAATACGGAAGATGATGTTGTTCACTGCCTTTGCGGATGTAAAGCTGGGCTGCGCGAGACTGCAGGCTCCAGCATCAGGGCGACCCGAAACGGTGAAAATTGTCTCCACCCCGCCGTTCGGAGAGTTGACATTCACGGAGCCGTTCTTATTGAAGAAAAATGGGAAGCGAGCCTCCACCGTGGGGCCGGTTGGCGTAATGAAATACGGCGTTTTGTCCTTGGGTGCAACTCCATTCGTGGTGAACTGCTCTTGCGGATTCGACGCCGGTCCTGATCCTCCGATCGCCGGTTGTGCGTGGCATGAACTGCAACTGTTGGAATTAAATCGTGGTCCTAGCCCGTTGCTGGAAACCGTGTCCACTTCTTGAAAGCGGCCCAGTCCATCATTGAAGAACGCGAGAATTCCCGCGTTGTCATCCGCTAGCACGGATGAGAGTGCCGCCCCCGTGCCGCGGCTGCCACTCTGAACTCCAGGATCGGTTTGAGCCAAGATCGCGGTGCTGAGCAATGACACCGCAACCAAAGCAAGCGTAAGCTTAGCTGTCTTAAGCATGGTTCCTCCTCAGGATTTTTCGGTGAAACAGGTAAGGCAGCCGGAATGGCGCGATGGAGCTGTTGTTTCCGGTCTGTAGGCGCTGGGACGACCGGGAGTGAATTGTCGAGTTTTGTAACGTGTTTCTGCTCAGCGGCAAAATAAATTGTCGAACCTTACAAACTCAGAACACACGGACGAAAATGACTTGTGCATGCTGATTGTTTTCTATTGCATACGAGTTCAGGGGGTTGAATCGATGGTTCTAGTGAAAAGGGCTAACACCTGTCCAATAATTTCGGAAAAACGAAATGCCCCATGAGGAAATCGCTCCCGCGGCTCTGGAAGCCTGATCTGGATTGATGTTTGCTGCTCACAGCTGCACTCTCGAATATGTGCAAGGAATATTCTTGACCCTTTCGATGATCAGGCGCGATATATCCGGTCGGAAATGGTTGCCTGCGCCCGAGAACCTTCTCGCTTCTGCGGGGCGAAACTCCAGCTTCAATTGCGGGTTTCATTCAATAACCGCGAACTGCGTTCGGAGGACAAAACCTATGAAACGTGCGATTGCAGGAGTTCTCTTGCTCGTTGGTATGGGGGTGGCGCCTGCGCTTGCCTGGGATGGGGACCGCGGCATTCATCGCGATATCCGGCACGACCAGGCTAAGATTGCTCACGATCGTCGCGAATTGCGTCGGGATCTATACCGCGGCGATTATGCCGCTGCGCGCCATGAGCGCCGAGAACTGCGCCACGAATATCGCGACATCAATCGCGATCGCCGTCAACTCGATTGGGATCGCCGGTAAGCATTTCCTCCCATAGAGACGTTGCTTGCTTGCAACGTCTCTATGTTGTTAATGCAGATGATCGCGGCTAACGCTTACAAAACCAGCTTGCCAGTTGCGGCGCAAACCCCATTGTTTCTTCTTTCCTTCCGCGCCATAATGCACGAGTGACTCAGTCTTTTCGGTGCTTTCGGTCCGTGTCGGTTTTTCTGGAGAAGGAGGCTCGTCGTGCTTTACACAATGTCCATCGCGCTTGTGCTTCTGACCGTGTTAGGTGCAGCCAACTCCGCGCCCGCGCAGCAGGTTCATCTTCCCCCCGCTGTCGCCCAGGGCCAAGGCATGGGAGCCCCTCCCTTAAAATCGGGCGACGATATTCAAAAGCAACAAGCCATTGCGGCCAATCTGCAGCGTCAGGCAGAGATCAGGCGTGACACGGAAAAAATGTTTCAACTGAGCAGCGAACTCAAAGAATATCTGGATAAAACGGGGCAAGGCGTCATGTCGGTGGATGCAATTAAGAAAGCGGAGCAAATCGAAAAGCTAGCGCACGGCGTGAAATCGAAAATGAAACAGTTGTTCTAGCCGGGTCTTGTGTCGGGACAGGCCTCGGCTATCCTCCGGCGTAGCTCGACGCGACTCACTCCGCATCGAAACAAAAACGCCATCCGGGCGGCCGGATGGCGTCTTTGTTTCTGGCTTGATTGTTACTCCGCTCCCTGCTTGATCCGCATCCCGTAGAACGAACGGTATACGAAGGTGAAGGAGACCACAAAGAAGGCCAAGGCCAGCACGCGCGTCAACGTCGTGCCTTGATCGCTTGCCAACTTCACGGCCAGTTCGACTGCGAGCAACCCGAACAGCGTCGTGAACTTGATGACCGGATTCAGCGCCACCGACGACGTGTCCTTAAACGGATCGCCC
The DNA here is from genome assembly GCA_963731405.1 of uncultured Acidobacteriaceae bacterium. GTDB lineage: Bacteria > Acidobacteriota > Terriglobia > Terriglobales > Acidobacteriaceae > Sulfotelmatobacter. The sequence continues at coordinate 203,633 of CAVSVS010000027.1, forward strand.
ACGGTGTCGCAGATCACGGTTGCATCGTGCAGTGGAGTGCCTTTCTGCTTCATCTCGACTTCGACGATCTTCTTGGCGTTGTCCCAGGCCGCGCCCGCATTCGCCATAAAGATCGCCTGGTAGAGGCCGAAGATCGCAATCGAGATCAGGTAGCCAACGAAGTAAAAACGGGTCGACGAAGGCAAACGCCAGCGTCCCGAAGAACACCGCGATGAAGATGTTCAGCATGCCCTTCTGCGCATACTTCGTGCAGATCGCGACCACCTTCTTACTGTCGGAAACCGACGCCTTCTCCACGCCTTCGAGTTTAATATTGGCCTTGATAAACTCAACCGCCCGGTAAGCGCCTGTAGTCACGGCCTGCGTAGACGCACCCGTAAACCAGTAAATCATCGCTCCGCCCGTAATCAGTCCCAAGAAGAAAGGTGCGTACAGCAGAGACAGCTTGTCCAGGTTCGCGGCCAGTCCGTTGGTCAACGCCATAATGATGGAAAAGATCATCGTAGTCGCGCCCACCACGGCCGTGCCGATCAGCACCGGTTTCGCCGTCGCTTTGAACGTATTTCCTGCACCGTCGTTCGCCTCGAGCAGAGTGCTTGGCCCGCTCGAAATCCACGTTCATGTTGAATTCTTTCTTGATCTCGGCCTGCACATTCGGCACAGCTTCGATCAACGAAAGTTCGTACACCGACTGCGCATTGTCCGTAACCGGCCCATAGGAGTCGACCGCAATCGTGACTGGTCCCATGCCCAGGAATCCGAACGCGACCAAGCCCAAACGCGAACACCGCCGGCGCCAGCATTCCTGCTGCTGCCGCCAGTCCCATCGTGCTCATGTAATACGCAACTGGCCATCAGCATCATCATCGCCAGCCCGAGATAGTAGCCGGAGAAGTTGCCCGCTACGAATCCCGACAGAATGCCCAACGACGCTCCGCCTTCCTGCGCCGACACCACTACTTCTTTCACGTGCCGCGACTCGGTCGAGGTAAACACCTTGACCAGTTCCGGAATCAGCGCGCCCGCCAGTGTGCCGCACGAAATAATGGACGCCAGCTTCCACCATTGCGTCCCATCGGTCCCTAGAGTCGGAATGACAAAGTACGAGATCAGGTAGGTGAGTGCGATCGACACGATCGAAGTCAGCCACACCAGCGAGGTCAGCGGCGCTTCGAAATTCATCTCATTCGCCGATCCATACTTCGCCTTGGCAATCGCGCCATTCAGGAAGTACGACAACGCGCTCGATACCAGCATCATCACGCGCATCACAAAGATCCAAACCAGCAACTGCACCTGCACGTTCGGATCTTTCACGCCCAGAAGAATGAACGTGATCAACGCAACGCCCGTCACGCCGTACGTCTCAAAGCCGTCAGCGGATGGCCCGACTGAGTCGCCGGCGTTGTCGCCGGTGCAGTCGGCAATCACGCCAGGATTGCGTGCGTCGTCCTCTTTGATCTTGAAGACGATCTTCATCAGATCGGACCCGATGTCAGCGATCTTGGTGAAGATGCCGCCGGCAATACGCAGGGCCGCCGCGCCCAGCGATTCGCCAATGGCAAAGCCGATGAAGCACGGTCCCGCATAGTCCCCCGGAATGAACAGAAGAATGAACAGCATGATCAGCAACTCAACGCTGATCAGCATCATGCCGATGCTCATGCCGGCCTCAAGTGGAATCTGGTAGACGGGATACGGCTTGCCGGGCAGGGAAGCGAACGCCGTCCGCGAATTGGCGAATGTGTTTACCCGGATGCCGAACCAAGCCACGCCATAGCTACCCGCGATGCCGACCAGACTGAAGCCGAGAATAATCGGAAGCGTCAGCCCTACAGACTTTCCTGGAACCGGCGAGAGCCAGCCAAAATAAGCAGCAATAATTACCGCGATAAATGCCCACAGCAATAGGATGAACTTGCCTTGCGTCACCAGGTAAGTCTTGCAAGTTTCGTAGATGAGTTCCGAAATCTCGCGCATCGAACGATGCACCGGCAGGTTCTTCAATCGCATGAAGATCGCCATACCAAAGCCCAGACCGAACAGGCAGAACAGGATGCCGATCAGCAGCAACTTGTGGCCGTCGATGCCACCATTGAAAAAGCTGACTTGCGAAAGATCGGGAAGCTTCAAGGAAGCCTCGCCCCCGCCAGCTTCACCGGCAGGTTGAGCGAGCGCCGTAGCGGCGCCGACGGTAAGCAGCGCGGCAACGGCCGAGAGTTTCATGCCCATGCGGCGTGTAATGAACGCAGCAGTGGCGAGCCAGGTGCGCATAATGAGTCCTCCGAAATAAAACGGTTTTAAGGAATTTTCAAACGTGTTTAGGCACCGCCTTCCAGAACCAGCGTCCCGTCTCGCGAACCACAGTTCTTCCTGCAACTGTGTGCACGCCCAATGGAGCCTGAGACATTGGTTTCCGGAATTCCGAACACGCTTCCACCGCAAAACCAGAAGGAGTGTTGGAGCTTGGCCGCGTCGGAGTTTGCGCTGGTTTCAACTTGAGACGCTTGCCGCAAAAATCCGACCAGAGAAATAAGACTCCGGTCGCGGCACACCAGCGCAAAACGAAGATTTATAACACGTTGGATACCACTGGTCAAACCTATTCAGGGCCATCGCGAGCCCCGAGTTCCAGAACGGGTAAAGAATCGATTTTCTAGGTCGGAAATGCGTGTTGATAACTGTCTCCGACAAGCCACAGAGCGCTGACATTCCCTCTTTGAAACCGCCTCCGTCAAGGTCATCGGCCAGGTGCTGGAGCTCCTACCAACACCGTGCTGGTCTTGTTGCCTTGCTGGTCGCTTAGGAGTAATCCCTTTCGACTCATCAGTTCTCGCAGCTCAATCGATTTCTGCTGCCCAGTCTCAGTTCCCACGACCCTGGTGGAGACTTCAAGCACTCGAGTCTGCGGCCACTCCCACAACTCCAGGGCGATTTTGCGAAATCCCGCCTGCGATTTTGTCTCCCACGACGTCGACTTCACGCCCGCGATTCGATTAACCCGGGTCCAGTCCACCGGGATCCCGGCCATCTTTAGCAAACTTTTCTGAGGCTCGCTAAGTGCGCGGGAGATCTCATCGCCACTCTGAGGCGCATGCGCAGGCTTGTACTTGCGCCCTACCGCATACGAAATATCTTCACCTGCCCCATTTCGATCAATCTCACACTGAAAGTGTTGTCGGAGTTGAGAAGTTTCGGCCTGGTGGGTGCCTTTCGCAGGCACGCGCACTTTCAAGGTAAGGTCGTTCGCGGCGCCTCGCCGCACACGCACAATGAGACCACTGCTTCAGCAGGTCACGATTCTCCGTGTCGAAGAAATCGACCTGCCCAGCTTTTTCGTTTTCAAACGACAGCGCCGCGATCACCGTTTGCAGCGCTGGCGGCGAAAGCTGGAACTTGATCTCAGTCGAGCACTCTTCCTGCGAGTGCATGGCAGGACCAACCAACAAAGCCCCAGTGAAGGCGAGCGCACATTTCCAATTGTTCCGCATGGATTCGGGGAACCGGTGCTTGCCTTCTCAAGGTACTTCCAAAACCTTGCCGCGTAGACTGTCAGAACTTACAACCAGCCGGCCATCCTCCAAGACCGGCCTCAGTGCCGGCTGACTGACGCGTTGTACATCGCATCCAGCAAGTCCTGCGAGTGACCATCATAATCGGCGTCCAACGACCACATAAAAGTTCCGCCCAATCCCAGCCGCCAATCCGAAAACCACACGCGTAAATATGTCGAGAAAGCATCGTCATACGTAATGTAGCCATCGCTTCCGTCGACCTTCAGCATGTACGGAACCAGAGCGACCGGATCGTATTGTGTGTACCATCCATTCTTATTGATATTGGTTTTCAGCGTCGTGCCGTAACCCACGGCCTGCACCGCGTTGTCGCACTCACCGTCGGCGGTGTGGTTCGCGTTTGGGCACAACCCAAAGAGTCTCTTGATGTTTCCGTAGTGGTATCCATAGAAAGGTGTGCCCATGTTGAGTTGCTCCGGCGGCACCCCTTTCAGAAAAATCGCCGCCGTATCGGCCACGCTGCCGCCAGGCTGACACTCATACGGCGCTGGATCGTGCGAGTCCCAGAAGATGGGGGAATTCAGCTGTCCGTGTGCTGTCCACGGACCTGCGCAGTCGTACATCATAACGTTGATGTAGTCCAGCGAGAGTTTCAGTTGACCCACCGCGTACCCATAACCACCCCACGGAGCCGCATCAATCGACAGAACATAACTTGGGTTCGACTTGCGCAGTCGCGCCATCAGGTCCACGAGGAAAGCGCGATCCACGCTGCTCTCCGGATACTCCCAGTCGATATCGGCGCCATCGTAGCCATACTGTTGTTCGAAGGCTGCGACGTTATCCACCAGCGTCTGGATCGCTCCGCTCGCTTCGATCCCGGCAAAGTCACCGCCCAGCAGCAGCATGACTTTCACTCCCGCAGCGTGAGCCAGGTTGTTCAGTTCCGGCTCCAGAAATCCCTGAGGCACAGAAAGCGTGCCGGTCGAATCAAACGATACTCCCGCGTGATTGATGTGCGTGAGTTTGTGATAGGGAATTTGCGTCGCCCCATACGGCGGGCTTTGATACTTGCTCCAATACACGTAGTCGCCAACGACTCGCTTCGACAAATGATTCGGCAGCGTGTGTTGTGCGCTCGCCCGCGGCATCAAAACCGCAACCATCAGAATTAACAGGAGGAAGAAAGGTAGCCGGTGAAATGCCAGGGAACGAGAGATCATGAAGGGTGCCTCCGGGAGAGATCAGGGCCGGGATAGTCCGTGTAAAGCGGCGTCCAGCCTTGAGTCCGAGGATTCTATCACGACAGTTCCAACCCCCGGCTGGTATCGTTGAAATACAGATCAGTCTTGGGATTTTTTCTGAACGGAGCGTCTATGACCGACCGTGCTGTCGTTCCAACCACCATCGCACCTTGGCTTTCCGTTCGCAATGGCGCTCGAGCGGTCGAGTTCTACAAGTCCGCCTTCGGTGCTACCGAGGCTTTCCGCATGGACGAAGGCGGAAGCGTTGTTGCCCGCCTTTCCGTCGACGGCGCGGAGTTCTGGGTGGGCGATGAGTCTCCCGAACACGCCAACTTCAGTCCTCAGAGTCTCAATGGCAGTACAGTTCGCATCATCCTCACGGTCGCCGACCCCGACGCCGTCTTCGCCCGTGCCGTGGCGGCAGGCGCCACGCAGGTCTATGCCGTTACCGAAGAACACGGTTGGCGCTTAGGCCGCGTCGTCGATCCCTTCGGACATCACTGGGAGATCGGTCGTCCGCTCGCATAATCTTTCGTCGGTCTCGCATTGGGCTAAGAGTTTGAGGCATTCGCTCACTGACAAAAGACAGTACGCTTCCTCGGTAGAAGCCTGTATTTTGGCCGCGTACTAGCTGTGGCGTGTCGTGCTACGACAACCCATGAATTTCGCGGAGGCATCTCACTCTCGCGATCTGGATCTCCGCCGCTGGCTGCCGCTCCTCCAGTATTTCCAAATCGCATTGAGGTGGTGCGGCCTTATGACTGTTTGGTGGCTTCCTTATTCCTGCCCTCGTTCCCTCCGCAACCGATGCTGGCTTTCCACCCGTCGCTTCCATCGCCACTGTTCTTATCGTCTGCGCCGCCAAATTGCGCGCAGATGTTTTCGCACCAAGGGTTTCATCGGCAGGAATTCTCACGATTGAGTGCAATCATTGCTGCGTAACAGTTAAGGGTTCCCCACCCTTGTCTCTCCGTTTTTTTTCGAGAGACACAGCCTGCCCTGAGCTCAGTCGAAGGGGTGGGGAAGTTGACTTGGAATTGATTTGAGCCTCCGCAAAGATCGAAATGCACGCTCTACCGCTGCGGTGACGTAGCCGGCTCCGGCGGGGGCGGCGGAGTCGAAGCTGGCGCCGTGGCCGTGGCCGGATGTTCACTCCCTCCCTGACCCAACATCGGATCCACCCCGCCCGCGTCCGTCTTCACCAGATCCGTCTTCACTTCCACCTTCTGATTCGGCTGCGCGTTGATCTCTGTCTCAAAGCTCTGATATCCCGGCAGCGCAACCTTAATCTTATGAGTGCCCGGCGCAACCAGCATTCCTTGATGGACGCCGTCGAACTCTCCCACATGTCCTACAAACTGTCCGTCGACAAAAACCGCGGCTCGATTCGGATTCACCACGATCTTCACCGTTGACGTCACCGCCGGCATCGGTTGCGTAACGGCTTTCGCCATCGCCACACGAACCAGGTATTTCTGCGCCGGTTGCACCGTCAAGCGTTGTTCGAAATCCTGATACCCATTTTGCCGCACCGAAATTACGTGTTCCCCCGGCAGCAGCAAAACTGTTTTCGATCCGTGGAGTTCTTTCAGATATCCCACGTACTTTCCGTCCACCCAGACACCGGACGTTTTTTCCACCTTGGATTTTCCTTCGAACTGAATCTCCCCCATCACGTCATTTCCCGCATAGACTGCTGGAATATAGACTGCTGGAATAAAGACCGCAGGAGCGAGCAGCAGCGCAAACCCTGCCAGCACCCGCAACCATCGATTGACTCCGTGACCCTCGCCTCTCATTGTTGCCTCCCATTGGCTTTCGAGAGTGAAGGAAGCATGAAGCGTGCCAACCTCGCAAACCACTGAAATAAAACGGGACTGCCGTTCGCGGCGCACCACGAACTATGCACATTGTTCGCCTGTGCAGAAATTTTGCAGCATCAAAGCGTGCTTGCCGGATAACCCTCAACCTTATTCCTCGGTCCTGAATGCCGAAGGCGTAAGATCCCTCGAGTTTCGCTGGAGGATACACCCCTTCCTACCTCAAAATACTGCATCTTGACTGAACCCCCGGAGCATGATGAGATAAGACATCGCTGTTCGATGGCGACCAGCAATACGCCCTCCCTTCTAGACACGAAACTCGTTCGACATTCTTACCGGAACGAGTTGAGCTGTAGGCTTAGCCATTTAAAATGAGTGATTTGCAAGCATTGCATCCAGTGCCGTATGAGCCTCGGGAAAGCCGCGGATTGTTGAAGGGCCTGAAGCCCTTCGCCAGAACGAAATCCTACCTGGCCCTTTTGGTCGCCACGATTGTCCTTGCGAGCTGCGGTGGAAACACCGGAAGCGGCGGCGGGTCGTCTCCCGCTCCGACCGCGTCGTTAACTGCCACTCCTTCGACCATCACGGCTGGGCAAAATATCACGCTCACTTGGGCCTCCACGAACGCCGATCAAGGGTCGGTTGATAACGGCGTTGGTGCTGTGGGACTCAACGGCAATACCCACCTGCAGCCCACCGCGACGACTACCTACACGTACACAGTCACCGGCCCCGGTGGCACGGCCACCGCATACGCAACAGTAACGGTCAATCCTCCGCCGCCTCCCACGGCGACTCTGACAGTCACGCCGGCGGTCACCCTGCCCGGGCAACCCGTGGTGATCACTTGGACTTCGACCAACGCAGACTCCGGCAACCTTGATCCCGGTTTCGGAGCGGTCGGACCAACCGGCGTCGCTGGGCGATCTCCCACCGCGACGACCATTTATACCTTCACCGCCACTGGTGCGGGCGGCAGCACCACGGCTACCGCCAAGGTCACCGTTAACCCGATCACTTCTTTCGACGGCCTGAAGCAATCTGACGGCGCCGGCGTCTTGATGTGGATCCGAACGGAGCCGTTGGCACGAAGCAATACGTGGAATACGTGAACACTGCGTTTCAGGCCTATGACATAGTCACCGGACAAACCGTCTGGCGAGCCCACAAGCAAATTGAAACTTTGTGGCCTTACGGATCGAAGGCTGCAATGCTGTACAACCCTGGAAATCCAGTGATTCAGTTGGATGTGCAGATCATTTTCGACCGCGTGGCATCGCGCTGGGTGGTCGGTGCGAAGACCTCGGACCCAACCTAGGCGGCTACTACCTCTGTCTCGCCGTTTCCAATACTGACGACTTAAGTTCTCCGACCTCACTTGGACCAGTATTTCGAGCTCGGTCAGCGGATCCTCCTTGGCACTAACGGATTGCAACACTTACTAACTTCCCGATTGGCCCAAGTTCGTACTTGGACCGACGCGAGCGAACAACAGAGTGCCTATTACGCCACCGTCGATTTGCTCGACAAATCGACTTGCTCGCAAACATACCGCGCAACTCCGAGGTGGGTGCGGTCGTTTGCGCCTTCGATCGCACCGACATTCTGAAGAATCCCACCAACGTCAAGAGCGGAAGCCTGCGTCAATGTTTCCAACTCTTGATTCTCGGCTCTGAGCAATTCAATTTTTCTCGGCCACAGCCTGATCCCGTCCGACATCGACAGCACCACTGTTCCTCCCGCCGGACGAGATCAATTCATGCTCAGCATTCAGAATCCCGTCAACGACGGTGTCACTCTGACGTCGAACAATCGAACCTTTGGGATTTTCACGTAGACTGGACAACGTGACGCCTGCCGACACTAACGCCAGCGTGGCGCCCTCTAACGCGTCCTGACTACACTCCCGGATGCTATCTTTACAATCAAACAACGCCGCTTTCACGAACTGCGTTCAGGAACTGCAGAACAATGGCCAACAACTCATCGACTCCGTCGGCGACCGTCTCATGCCGCGCCTTGCCTACCGAATTTCGGCAGCTACGAATCTTTCCTGATCAGCCACACCGTGCAGACTGGCCCCGGTGTCCGGCACCGGTGCAATCGCATACCAAACCGGCGTGCGTTGGTATGAACTTCGTGGCACTGGAACTCCTGCTTCTATCAGTCGGGCACAATTAATCCCGGATGCGACGATCTTCCGCTTCGTCCCTAGCATTGCGCAGGACAAAATGGGTGACGCTGCAGTCGGATACAGCATCTCGAACGGACAGACCAATCCCGGAATCTATTTCTCGTACTGGAATCTCCCCAACGCGACTGATCCCGCGAGATTGGAATCATCGACGGTCCCGGCGAGGAAGTTTCCGGCGGAATGGCGTGGGAAAGTGGGGAACCTATTCAAGCATGACCGTCGATCCCGTGGACGACTGCACCTTCTGGTACGTCAACGAATACTTCGCCGCCGACAACACCTGGCTTACCAGGATCGCAAACTTCCAGATCCCTGGCTGCCAGTAGTCCGCAAGATCTAAGGGTGCCCCATTCTAACGTCGCGCCTTTTGCGACGTTAGATTGGGGATTTTGATCTTCGCTAGCACGAACAAACGTCAGGTTGCCCCATCCTTATCTCGCCGCGTTTGGCGGAGATACGGTGGGGACTTTGATCCTTCGTTCGCACGCACAAATGGCCCCGATGATCCACTTCACTTCGCCATCGCCTCGCGCAGTCTCTTCTCCGCATCCGCGCTCCAATACCCGCATTCCAGCCGGATAAAGACCGACGTATACGGAATCGTTAGCCGCGATTTCAGCACCAGAATATGAAACGTCTTTCCCGCCTCATCCAGCTTGGAAATAATTTCCTCATGCGGCAGTGACTGCACATCGTTCTTCCCGAGCAGGCTCCCGAGCGCCTCGCGATAAGCCGTCACCCCTGCCGCGTCTTTCTCCGGCACCACCTTCAACTCCGCATCCGTGAAAATAATCGGCCGCACATGTTTCGCCTTCCCGAGTTCGCCAAGCACCGTCTTCACCACCTCGATTTGATCGGCATTCGTCTCGACCGTCTCAATGCCTCCGCTGGTTTGCAACGGATAAGCCGAATCCACAATCGCGATCCAATTCCGATGTCCGAGCAACGGCAACTCCTCATTGAGGCGCGTGCGCCAGTCCGTCGTTTGCGCAGCCACCGACGCGCTCTCGAAAGTCAGTCCGAGTACAAGCACCAGGCAAACCGCAGTGAAGTTGACCAGCTTTTGTAGTGCCACAATCACCTTCCGCAAGTTCCAGACCATCAATGTCTCCCCTGTCGAATCGGAAAAGCGTAGCGCCCTCATCCTACCTGCGATTAACCGTTTCGCAAATCAAAACGCCACTCTGGAAGCGTAGGTCCGCAGGGAAGAATGACGCCCTCGCCAGCCCAATTCAGGCTGCGGTCGGCATTTCTTTTGGGCGCCACCGGATATGCAAATGGTCGCCTTTGATAAACACTTCGTCGTAGTTGTAGACGTTAGGATTGTGCGGGTCTCGGCACCCGGCATCGGACGCGAACATTTCCATATTCGGCAGAGGCTCCAGGATTACCTTCGTTCTAAGTGTCGTGGTTCCAAAATGTAGCACCCAGAAATCCGTTTCGCTTCCATGGATGTTGAAGCTGAAAAGCGACTTCAGTTCTTCTCCACGTCGCAGCGGAAGGGGATCATTGCTGGCTACAAGCTCCATCGGTTCCATCTTCGACTCCACCAGCGGTGACCTCGGCGCCCATTCCGAGGTTCTGGTGGCGGTGCGTGCTTCCATCTTAATGACGCGCGGATCTTCGGAACTCTCAAATGCCAGGCTCTGATGGTAATCGGCCTTCGTTACCGCGATCACCTCAGCCTCAATTCTGATGTGGATTCGTAGCCTCCCATCTCCTTCGCGTTGCCCTTGCGCTCTGACCTCCAATGTCTTTCGGTAATACTTCATGCCAAAGACATATTGCTTGAGGCTTTCTCTCATCTCGATGGGCAGATCCACGCCGATGAGGTGGTGAAAGATATCCTGGCTCGCCTCTTTCAACAGCCTCTTCTTCACGAACGGATCAACCGTGACCGTCAGGAACGCGGCAATGAAGATCGCTTCCAGCAGTCCGTGCCAGCGGTTTTCCTCGCGGGGAAACATCACAAACAGGAATCCAATCGTGGTTAAGACGACTAACGCCACAATCGTGATCCAGTATTCTCGAAGCTTGTGAAGAAACATGGTGCCTCCAGCATGAGAGTCGCGTGGATTCCAGCCCGCTCAGCCCCTGGATACAAATTGTCAAGGCGTCGATTTACCGCCTCCCACTGTCAACACAGGAATGATCTCTAACTGAATCGGGTTCGCGCTGTTACTGCTCAACGCAGCTCTCAACGCCGACGTCCCGGCCTTCTCCGCCGCAGTTCGCTTCTTTGCCCTGGGTATGAATATCGATTTCTGCAGCGCTCCACCGCTCGCCGCGATCTGCTCCGTCGCTTGGAAGCTTTGCGAAGTTAGGTTTTGCAACTGCTCTGCCGATAGGTCCTTCCAGATCGCGGCCGCTCCCTGGGTGAACCCTCCTCCCAGGATGCTGACACCCGAAGTGAATCCCGGTCCAAAAAATGGTTGAATGGCACTCCCTAACGTCGCCGCCCCTTGAACAATGTTGAAAAAGATCGCTCGGGGACCGCTGAATGCACGATCGTTCGAGAAAATGCTCGTCACGTGGTCGAGAGAGAAGGGATGATATATAAGTTTGCTGATCGTCAGGGAGATGCCCTGCCAGCGGCACCAGAACCGGCAACGGACACTTATTGACAATCGAAATCTGCACCACATCAAAGTTCTTTGCAACACCGTGGCCGTATTTTTTGGAAACCTGCTCTTCGGGGACCAGAAAATAACTCTTGACCACGTCCACATCCGGAGCACAATCCGTTCCCGTGATCGCCGCGCCTACCGGTCCTGAGGTGTAGGAAAGCGTCACCTCCAGTGGTACGTAAGTGCTCGACGCGGTGAAGCTCATCGTGATCAGCGTTGCCGTGTAGACAGGGGTGTCTCGCGCGGTGATCCCGGTGGACGGAAGCAACACGACCCGAGGATTCTCAGGGCTGGTGAGGTTAGTTCCCTCGATTTGAACGACAAACCCCAGCGTGTTTCCTTTATCGATTTGTTTGAAGATAGTCGCCTTTGAAATCGTCGCTTGGCCCGAGGCGATTCCCCCAGTGAGTAGGATCAGCGACAAAATCGAAACAAGTCGGCGGCAGCGGCTGCAGGTCCGTGCAGTCAGAAAGTGGCAGGATCATCATGAATTAATCTCCAATGTTCGAGTTTTCGAGCGTCGCTCTCCTCGATTAAGGCAGGATCAGCTCGTGGATTTGGCCCGCGAATAACTACAGGGTTCTTGGAGGGAAGTACCGCTGGTTAAGCGACCGCGACTGAATGTACAGTCAAACAAATACCATTGTCAAACTTCAACGCCGCACACCCGCAACACAAGCTCTGTAGCAGAAATAGATTGACGAAAGTGGGCAGCCCGCGATTCTCTGCTAGACTATCCGGCCATGAAACCCTTCCCCATCCGAATCCTCTGCGCACTATTCTTCCTCGCGACCCTCGGTGCCGCGCAGGATGTCATCCCCCTTTATCCCGGAACGCCTCCTGGCTCGACGCCTGAAAACTATCCCGAGAAAGAATACTTCTCCAAACTCTGGAACACTCAAGTCGTCGCCAACGTTACCAAGCCTACCCTGACGATCTTCAAGCCATCTCCCGACACCAAGAACGGCACCGCAATCGTCATCTGCCCCGGCGGAGGTTTCATGGCCCTCTCCATCACGAGCGAGGGCACCGATGTCGCCAAGTACCTCGCGGCGAGAGGCGTAACCGCATTCGTCTTGAAGTACCGCCTCGCCCACACCGGAGAAGACGCCACTCAGGAATTCACCGACCTCATCGCCGACCACCAGAAGTTTCAGGAAATGGCCGCCAAGATTGTTCCCCTCGCCATCGCCGACGGTTTAGCCGCCGTCACCTACGTTCGCCAGCACGCTTCCGAGTGGGGAGTCTCTCCCGACCGTGTCGGCATCATCGGATTCTCTGCCGGTGGAGCAGTCACTGCAGGAGTTGCTTTCCACTACTCACCCGAAGGACGCCCCGCTTTCGTCGCCCCGATCTATGCAGGTGGCGAACGCTTCAAAGACGCTACCGTTCCTGCCGATGCCCCGCCTATGTTCGTCGCCGCCGCAACCGACGACAGTCTCGGGCTCGCTCCGCAAAGCGTCCTGCTCTACCAGAAGTGGTTGGACGCCCACAAATCCGCCGAACTCCACATGTACGCCAAAGGCGGCCACGGCTTCGGCATGCACAAACAAAACATTCCCACGGATCATTGGATCGATCAGTTCGCCGCTTGGCTTGAGTTGCAAGGTTGGTTGAAGAAGTAATTTGCTGACGCCGGATTCGCAGCTCGAGATTTCGTCTTCCTGCGCTCTGTCGACAGGATCCGGTCGCGGAAGACTTGTCACTATCGGGCTACCCCTCCTGAACTTTCGGGCCATTACATAAGCGCTATTACTGCTCTAAAGTAAAACCCTCGCGGCCCAGGTTCGTTCTGTGCAGCAGCCGAATCGGATCGAGTTCCATCCCGTCCGGCGTCGCTATGCTGATCGTCGAACCTCAAGCAGTGCGCCGGATGAGAGCGAAGAAGAACGAGAAAGCATGTCAGAAGAGATCGTGCGTTGCCCATACTGCGTGATGGGCAGCGAATTCCGCCCAATGCTTCCCCGATTCCGGAAGACGGAGTTCGTGTGCGTCAGCTGCGGCCACGTGGCCACGCCCGATGATCCGTACCTGAAGTGTCCCTGCTCACGGTGTGTCGATATGAACCGCCTTGCCATCCGCCGACGAAGCGCTGACGACCTTCGCCGGAGAGACGCCGCGGACCTTCCTTTTCGCCTCTAGCCCAATCCCGTTTTCCCGCCCCGAACCTCAATGCCGCTGGTCCAGCCCCAAATTGTGTGATAACGTACGCCCTTCTCAATGGCCACCAGCGAAGGCATCCGTCGCATCATGATCGCAGGCCGGCTAATCGTCCTGACGGGTGCCACCTTATGCGCCCTGGCCTATGCGACTCCTCTTCCCCTAGCTATCCCGGGAATCGAAGTGATGGTCTTCGGGGGCGCCGTCTGGCTCGCAGGCTGGATCATCGAAGGCTTCACTCAGCCCAGGCCCTAGTCATCACTCTCCATTACCTCCCGCGGTGCATTCCCACGGTCTTACCCTCCAACACCTCCCATGCTTCCCGATACTCCTCCCACATCGGCTTCCGGCTCCGGATGTCCGGATAAAACCGCAAACTTTTCGCTCGCCCTACCGCCGCGATTGGCAGCACGTACCACGCATCTACCGGTTGCACATGCGCCGCCACCACATCAATCTCCCTCGCTGTATATCTTTTCTTGCCCCGTCCTCGCGTCGAATGTACCGGCTGCACTTCGTATCCTCTCCGGTACAATCTTCCCGTCCCCTTCACCTGCACCCGATACATCGGACCGCCCTCCTCCGCCCACACCACGAAGTCATACCGCTCGCTGTCTCCCCAGGGCAATGCCACTTTGAATCCCATCGTCCGCGCCTTCAGCAAGAACGCCGCCTGCGAAATCTCTCCCGACTGCTTCGGATTTTTCCTCGCCCACTCCCACCACTTCTCCTTCGGATCCGCCACCGCCATCATCCACGGGATCACCATGGTTTGCAGATGTCTCGTCCCGAGAGTTCCATCGTTATCCGTCATCCCGAACGTTCCACCGCAATCTGTCATTCCGAGCGTTCTACCGTGATCTGTCATCCCGAGCGGAGCAGGATGATTCGCGATAGCGAATGATCCTGCGCAGTCGAGGGAACTGCTCTCCGCCGCAACCCTCTCCGCTCCCGTCATCTCCAAAACCCACTCCACCCTGCTTCCCGATTTGTTCTCCACCAACCTCACCAGACACTCCTCTCCCTCCGCATCCTCACCGGACCCGGATTTCATCCCACCCTGATTTTCAGGCAGATATTCAAAAATACAAATGAGGCGGATCAGATTGCAGTGATTGTGCTTACATATCGATGTGACGGAATATACGTCTAAACGCCCGACGGCGAGAACCTGCAGGAATCTTTCCGACGCTCAAGATGTGACGGGCAGCCTCAGCTTAGTTGGACGAACGGTGGTTTCTATCGGAGCTCTCCGTAGTCTCGAGGGTGCCCCGTTCAAGCTTCGCTTGAGCGGGTTTTTCCGCCGGCAATGTGGCGTCTCTCCCCACATCCCCCTCAACTCTTGGGAAAATTGGGGTCGTTCTTGATCTCGCGAATCTGCTGAATGTGCCTCTCCGCGTGCGTGGAGATTTCCAGCATCCATTGCCAGCAATCGATCCTTTCCTGTTGGCCGAAGCTGTGGGCGCGCAAGTCGTCACTGGTCGACTTGATGTAATCGATCATGGTTGCGCGCAGCGCCTGAAATTTTGCCAAAGCTTCTCCCATGTTCTTGTAGGTCTCGACCTTCTCGTGCCCGCCGCCCGTCTTGGTGTGGACGACGCGGTCGATTCCGTACCACATGATGTCAGCGTCGGTGGCTACTGATTTCTTGTCTTTCATGTTCGGCTCTGCTTTCACCGCGGCCGTCAGATCGCGCCAGTAATCCGGCTCGGCGACCGCCAGATGAGAAATGCACTCCCGAATCGTCCAGCGATCCGGCGAAGCGCGATATTCCAGTTGCGCCGGAGATAGTCCGCGCACCTGTTCGGCCACCATTTGCGTCGTCATCTGAAAGTGCACGAGTAAGTGCTCGCGATCCTCATTGGTTATCCCCGCCGCGGCAAATCCGCTGAGAGTAAATGCAAGCAGAAGAAGAGTGGATAACACGATGCGTTTCATGCCCCGGATACTAGCAAACGAGTCTGCGCCCACCAAGAAATATAACTAGAACATAGACCGCGCGTGTTGTTGTTCAGAGCAGCTTTGTGTCGGTTTTGTTGAACGCATGAAATTCTCCTACGCCGCCCGCCTGACCCGCCGCTTTCCATGACAGAGGCGTCATCCCGAGCGTAGCCGTTCCTCAGGCGGAGCGAGGGATCCCGCGCGAACCGCCCACTCGATCTGCGGAGGGAGATAGACTGCAGCGCCGGAAGTAAGTCCGTGGAAAGTCTCCGCCCATGACGTCGCACAACCACTTATGTGCCATTGACCGCCCGGTGTTGGGAGAGCAGCATGACGGGCGTCCCACCTATTGATACTCCTGTAGGACGATGAGGCAAGAATGAAACAAATCGTTCTTCCGTTTCTAGGCATAGTAGCGCTAGCCGTACCAAGCTGGGCACAAACGCAGACGCTTTTGCCGACCGATCCGGGGATGTATGTCGAGGCTCTCGGTGGCATCGTCAAAATCATCGGCCAGATTGCCGAGTTCAAGCGTAGCGGGAGTGCCCTCGTATCCCACGCGACGGTGGGAATCAAATCACAAAAGGAAAACATTCAACTACTCGGGCCGCATGCGCAGACGGTCGTTTCCTCGCAGCCCGTCTTCTATTTCATTCCAGCCAAGCAGGAGGCGGACGCAGGAGTTAATGCAGGCGATTTGATTCTGGTTCGCCTGGAGGAAAAGACCGAACGTAGACAATTCGAAATAGCGGCGCACGGCGCGTGGCGTAGCAGTGCCGGCATCTCCCTTACCCATCAAATTCAAATATTGCGCTCGGAGGCGAAAACCGGCATTTACCGAATCGCGCCTGCGACGGCACTCAGCAGAGGTGAATACGCTTTGTACCTGTCACGCGGAGAAGGAATGGCGCCTTACGTCTACGATTTCGGCGCGCAAGAGTCACAGACCGTCGTCGCAAGAGAAGAAACTAAGGTGTCCGTTGCGGCCTCACCGGAGATCCGTCCCATCGCTGATACAAGCACAAGACCAGTTTCCTCCACCGCCAGTCCTACGGTATTTGGACAAGCATCGATTGGCATCTTCTCTGAAGGCAATCCCGACGTTCGGCACGACGGGGTGACGCTGACCGCACTCACTCCCGGCGGCCCAGCCGATCAGGCGGGAATTAAGGCCGGAGATGTGATTCTCGCGATCAACAATCATTACGTGTTCACGATTGGAGAGTTGAAGGAAGAGATCCGTCACCATGAACCCGGAACGAAGATTGCAGTCCGCTATCGTCGGTATTCGACGATCTATGACGCCTCAGTTGTAGTTGGAACGGTCGATTAGAGGTTCCTCGATTCTCTTTACGAAAAGCGAACAAGAAAGAACATTTCGCATCAAAAGCCTATTTCAAGAGATAAATGCACGAACCGTTTCGAGCAGCAAGAAGCAATTCTGCGAATCTTCAACGGAGGCCTCATGGCATTCCCATTTATTGCGGGAAAAAATCGCGTTGTTCGAAGTTTGCTCGCTGTCGTTTCCGTCGGACTAGCAATCTGGGTCTCTATATCGGTTTCACAGGCTTTACGGAGTACACCGGATCAGATAAAGCTCGTTAACTACGATGACTACGTCGTGAAAGCCTTGGATTTTGTTAGGGAGGATGTGGAACGGTTCTTCCAAATGGGGGTACTTCTCCTTGGTGGTATTTGGGCACTTGCCATCGTGGACAAAGATCAAAAGGTCAAATCCGCTGACGGCCCCGAAATTCTCATGTTTCTGATTTCGACCGGACTTTTTATAGTCTCGTTGTACTTCTTAAATCAATATGGCGAAATCGTGAAAGAGGTCGTGTGGGACGCGCGCACTCTCCCTGGGGATGCAGGACAAAAAATGTTTCCAGATGTCCTCCACTCCCCTTACTTCGATTTACATTTCACCGTTGTGCTGAGGTGTTTCTATTCCGGGCTTCTGGCAAGTGGCTTGACCGCATTTAGCTTGTGTCAACTTAGGTAAGGAGGCTCCTATATGCTTGGTCTGAGATGCATCTATCTGATCGCTGCGATCCTCATCGCGTGTTCTAGCCTTTGGTGCCAGGTGGAAGCTAAGAATGACCGCGATTCCGGTCGCGTGTCTCCATGCGTGACAAGTCTTAAACTCCTGGGGAGCTCGAAGCATGTCGCTGTGGAAGATATTGAGAGGGATAAGAGCGAAACTAAGCAAAGCGAAACAGATGATTGGGGGGTGCTTAGAGGCGCCCAATCGAAGCTGCGTGCGAACTTCAGCGACAGCTTCAGCGATTCGGACATTCGCGAACTGGACTGCCTCGCCTGGCAAGAATATCGGAAGAAAAATCCCGATGGAAAATTGGACCTCGATAAATTTGCCGCCTATGCGGCCGCAAATTACGGAGGGCTTAGGGTGCGCAGCACTCCAGAGGGAGCAGCAATAGCTGTAGATAATTTACCTTGGGACGGGCCGACTGATGCACAAAACATGTGCACCGTCGGCTCTCGGCACGTGGTGTTGTCGAAGCCAGGCTACTATGACGAGAACGGAGACGTCGTCGTACAACAGGGACACTGGGCGAAATTCGAGAGGACGCTCAGACCCAAACCTTGAAAGCAGTCGTGGCTTGAGGCCAGCAGACTAGCCAGGTTGCGCGATCCTCGGGGGTTCTCCGACGGTTATCGCAACACCGTGCGGCACGTCCCTGGTTAGCTCCGTTCAACTCGCATTGTACTGAAGCCAAAGGAGGGTTCATATTTTTCAAGAACAATAGGATTGAACTGTTCCCTCTGCACTTCCTGCCTGTTGCCGACCTTTTGCGCCCAGACGCAGACTACGAAATCTTCTTGGGTGCTTTCACCCTTGCCAACTCGCTCGATAGTCATGACCGGACCGCCAGACTTTAGTTGAACAGTATCGCCGGGTGCAAATTGCATAGTTCCTCTCCGCTTCTTCTGTGAACATTATACGGTGCAAGCTAAACGGGCGGTAACATCGGGAGAGCGCGACGATAGGCCGGGGCGCATAGTGGTATTCTTCGATGGATGGCTGAGGACAATCAGGAACTCGTTAAGCTGAATACCAGCGTCTCGTCGCTAAAGTCGGAAATAGAAAGAGCTTCTCCAAACCGAAGGCGAAGGATTTACGAGGCAATAGGGCTAGCTGCTCTGAGCAGCATCCCGTGGATTGGCGGGGTATTCGCGGCAGGGATGAATTACGAGCTGCGTGAAAATGATACCGCCCGTGATGCGCTTGTGGAGCAATGGCTACAGGAGCATCAGAATAAACTAGTATCGCTGCGCTTAACGTTGGAGGAAATTGTGACTCGTATCGAGAGCCTGGGGGAGGAGATCGACGAGCGCATTACTAGCGAAGGGTATCTTGCCCTCCTACGCAAGACGTTTCGCGAGTGGGACAAGGCTGATACAGATGAGAAGCGGCGTCTACTCGTGCACCTCATAACGAATGCCGCTGGTACTCGTGTCTGTTCGGACGATATTTTGCGGTTGTTCCTCGATTGGGTCGGCTTGTACCACGAGGCGCACTTCGCAGTCATCCGCGAGATCTACAAGGGGCGCAACGATCCTCCGACCAGGTATGACATCTGGCTTGCCGTGTACGGTGAGCCGGTGCCGCGCGACAACTCCGCAGAGGCTGATTTGTACAAAATGCTTATCCGGGATCTTACTTTGGGAGGAGTGATCCGCCAACCTAGGGAGTCCGATTATCAAGGTAGGTTCAAGAAAAGAGCGAGGGCACCGAGGCGGGCATCGCAATCGACGCTGGAGTCGCCATTCGAAGACACGAAGCAGTATGTCCTTACGGAAATGGGCGGGCAATTCGTGCACTACACGATGAATGAACTCGTTGCCAGGCTGGGCAATTCGGCAACCTCGCAAACCGACCCGGCTCCTTGAGGCTGAGGAGCGTTCGCGAAGGCCGGACGAAACGTGGGGACAGACGAAACGTGGGGACGAAACGTGGGGACAGACGGGACGTTCACCTATTTTCATCCTCATTGAAACCGGAGGCGCGGCGTCTGTGCATTGGTTGTCCCGCGCCCGAGCCTCGTCAGAATTCCTTGAATCGGTACTGCCCGCGAAAAGCGGATAGGGATCCTTCGACTGCGGTTGGTCATTGCGCTTGGGCGCAAAGACCAATCCTCGCTCAGGATGACAGAGAACCGAGAACTGAGAACTTATTCCCTCACCCCCAACTGCCAAAACAAGAACGAATAAATATCCGTAAACTCTTCAATCTGCTTCGTCACCGGCTTGCCCGCGCCATGCCCCGCCTTGCTCTCGATCCGCAACAAGATCGGACGTGTCTTGCTCGCCCCATTCTTCGCCTCCGCCTGCATCAGCGCCGCCATCTTTTTCGCGTGCATGGGGTCGACTCGGGTGTCGGTATCCGCCGTCATAAATAAGATTGCGGGATACTCCGTGCCCGCCTTCACGTGGTGATATGGCGAGTAGGCGTAGAGCCACTTGAACTGCTCGGCGTTTTCGGACGTGCCGTATTCCGGGATCCACAACTTCGCAATCTGGAAATCCTGGTAGTGCAGCATGTCGAGCAGCGGCACCTGGCAGACCACGGCGCGGAACAGGTCAGGACGCTGCGTCATCATCGCGCCCATCAGCAGCCCACCGTTCGAGCCGCCCTGGATGGCAAGATGATTCTTGTCGGTATATTTTTCGGAGATCAGGTGCTCGGCGGCGGCGATCATGTCGTCGAAGACATTCTGCTTCTTGTCGAGCATGCCGGCGCGGTGCCAGTCTTCACCGAACTCGGCGCCGCCGCGCAGGTTGGCGACGGCGTAGACGCCGCCGTGCTCCATCCAGAGATACGCAGTGCGGCTGAAACTGGGCGTCAGGCTCACATTGAATCCGCCATAAGCGGTGAGCAATGTGGGGTTCTTACCGTTTTTCTGGATGCCTCTCTTATGCACCACGAACATTGGGACGCGTGTCCCATCCTTCGACTGAAACCATTCCTGGTTCACGTCGTAGCCGGAGGGATCGATCGACGGCGCGTCGACCTTGGTCCACAATGTTGGACCCGCCATGACGCTGCCCTCATCAACGGGATTCTTTCCAGCAGTCACCGCATGCACTGAGTTCAGATCAACCCGATAAATGCTCGGAGGCACGGTGAACGACTGAAATCCGAAAAACATCTCATCGCGATCCCACCGGCCGCCCGATCCAAACACGGTGCCAATCGCCGGAAGCGCGACGTCGCTGATCTTCTTGCCGTCGAGATCAAAAAGTTTCAGCTGCGAAGAAGCATTCTGCTCATACTGCGCGAAGAGCTTGCCACCAAACACGGCTGTCCCCTGCAACACTGCATCGCTCTGCGGGATCAATTCCTTCCACGCCTCGCGGTCATAGTTGCCCGCATCGGCGACGAACACGCGATATCGTGGCGCATCTTCATTGGTGGTAACGTAGAGTTTGTCGTCATAAACTTCGCCGCCGTACAGAAAATTCTTGCCCGTAGTGATGCGCGTGGGCGGCGTGCCTTTCTTCACGTCCATCAGAAACAGTTCAGACTTGGTCCATCCCTGCGAAACGCTGATGAGCAGCCAGTGCCCATCGTTCGACAGATTCACACTCGGCCAGTCTTCCGCATCGCGCCCTTCGCCAAAAATCGGTTTGTCCTCGGCGCCAGGATCGTCTCCCAACTCGTGATAGAAAACGTGCCGGTTGTACATCTCCTGGCCGGCAGGGACCTCCCCTTTTTTCGGATAGCGGGTGTAATAAAACCCGGAGTTGTCGAGCTTCCACGCAATCGAAGCCGCCCGCGTGCGTTCGATAGTGTCAGGAAGAATATTGCCGGTCTTGGTCTCGATGACGTGCAGCGTGCTCATCTCCGACCCGCTCGGAGAAGTTCCGTAAGCAACATACTTCCCGTTCTCACTAGGCTGAAACCAATCGAGCGCAATTGTGCCGTCCGCCGCTAGTTGATTGGCATCAACCAAGACGCGGTCAGGGCCATTGAGCCCGTCACGTACATAAAGGATGGGCTGGTTTTGCATCCCCTCGCGCTTGGTATAGAAATAATGTTTCCCCGCGAGCACTGGAGCAGTCACACTGCCGATCGACAACAATTCCGTCAGCCGCTTGTGAAGCGAGTCGCGCCCCGGAAGCCGGTCCAGCATCCCGCGGGTGTAGGACATTTCTTCCTCCACCCACTTTTGCGTCTCGGGAGAATTGCCGTTTTCCAGCCATCGATAATTGTCAATGACCCTGGTGCCATGAAACATATCGGCCATAGGCTTCACTGCAGCCTGCGGCGGCCCCGAAGAAGCCGAATCGTCGCCGACCACCACACCAGCAACCAATAATAAAGAAGAGAGCGCGAGCACTAAACGTACCCCTCCCACCATAGGCACCTCGGAGATCATCGCTAGATTAGCAGAATTAGAAGTAGAAGTTTTCAGACCCCGATCCGGAATGCTATGATAAGACGTCAGCAAACATCGGCCCCAAGCCGATCTCCACACTCCTCAGTAGCTCAATGGCAGAGCATTCGGCTGTTAACCGAAGGGTTGTAGGTTCGAGTCCTACCTGAGGAGCCATTCTTTCAGTGGCTTAGCACTCCTTGCGAGAGATTTCCGGCGCCAGTTTGTTGTTTGGGTGGCGCGGCGTACGCGGGGAAAGCTGACTTGCCCTTCGTGCCGATCACATTCCCTCTCTTCTTGCTCGCTGTTGCCGAGACTCTTGTGACGGGCGGAGTTGGAACGTTCGCTCTTTAGTTCATAGTCGTCTTCGATAATTCAGTTTCCGATCCTTAGTGAATTCTTTATGCGCTCCTTACGGGATCTTTGTGTGCTTCGGTGTTGAATGAATTTATTTGGGGCCGGGGGCGACAACGATGAGAGCTGTTTTGCGTGCCACAACGAAAGGTGCAATCTTCTTTGCGATTTTTGTTTTGGCAACCTCAGGCGCAATACTTCTCGCTCTTGAGAGACTCCAAGAGGCGTCAGGCGTCCTGTTTGATTGATTGGTTTTGGCAAAGGCACACACGCTCTGCAAGTCCTTCTTATTTTCGAGGCGAGCTACTTTCTCCTCACTTTTCCGTCTTTCACACTCGGACTTTTCTTGAATGCGTGTTGTTGAGCGCAACTACTCGGAGCCTCAAAGCGGCTTCTGCTCTTCGGGACTCTGTTGCGCAGGATTGAAGTCCTTCCTCCAAGAGCATGAGCGCGCGCGCGGAATTCGAACAAGAAATCACAGGAGGGAATGCAATTTGTCCTTTTAGTGAAACTATTTGCGCTAGTTCTTAAGTTTTACAATTCGTCCCACGATTGTCCTTGTACCGCTGTAGAAGCCATGGTGTACTGCGCACTGGACTGGCCTAAGAAGACGAAGACAAGGAACAGAGTATGACGAGATTTTGGAGATCGTGGGGATTGCGGCCGATCGGGCTGGTGGCGTGGCTTCTAGCCCTGAGCGGACTTGGGATGGCAGGAACGAAATATGTCGTCACGAATGATGATTCGGCCTTTCCGTTTCCTACGGGCGTTAGCATTTACGCAGTTGGAGCCAACGGGTTGCCAGTCTTTCAGCAACGGGTAGCGACGGGTGGGTTCGGGATTGGTGGCGGCTATTTTGGAATGAATCGAATCGCCGTGCTCAATCGTTCGGATCAGCAGTGTGTCTATTCGACGGAAGCTGGAAGCGGCAACATTGTGGGAATCTCGTTGACCACCTTCACGGTTGGCGGCATTGCGACCGGATCGAACAGGGATGCCGGCACGTCCAATGGCATTGGGCTGACGCTGAATAACAATTATTTGTACGCCAGCTTCAGTGACTCCAATACGATCGGAACATTCCAGATCCAGTCGGGCTGCAGCCTGGCATTCATCGGTGACACGTCGGCGGTCGGTTTGGGGGGTGGAGGCATCAATGCCATGGCGCTCCACGGCACAATGCTGATCGCCACTTACACCGATGGGTCAATTGAATCGTTTGATATTTCCGGGGGAACGCCGCTTTCCAACGGCGACAAACAGGCCTCGAGTGCGAGAGTGAAATCGCAAGGGGCCATTTATGCAAATTCCGTCGACATCACGAGCGATGGGCATTACGCGCTTTTCGGTGATACGTCGACATCGTTCAACGTAGAAATTTCGGACATCTCTTCCGGTAAGTTGACGAAGACAACGGTGTATAAGTCGATGGCGAGCATTAGCTCCAGCACGGTGATGCTCAGCCCGGATGAGTCCCTGCTTTACGTGATTAATACGCAGGGAGCCAGTGTGAGCGCTTTGTTCTTTGACAAAAACGCCGGCAAGCTCTCGGGCGGTTGCACGTCGAACGCGGTGAAAGGATTGTCGAAAAACTATTCGTATCTCACGGGCGTGAGCCTGATCAACCAAACCGGCAACGGCGGCGGAGTCTATGTTGCCGAGTTCGGCAGCTCGTCTGGAATCGCGATGGTGACGCTGACTTCGTCGGGCAAGAAATGCATGATGCAGGAAGTGTCGGGATCTCCGGTCTCGGATATTAATAGTCCCGGATTGCTCTCGATCGGCACTTACCCACCTCGATCGTTCTAAGAAATGCGGCAGGCCGGCGGATGCTGTGGCCTAGATTGCAAAACATGAAGGAGTCGGATATGCGTTGGTTGTCGAGATGGTTGCTGGCGATTGTGGTGTGCGGGTTCTCATTTCTGAAGCCTGTGGCGCAAAATTGTCCGGCGCGTCCCAACAATGGGACGGTGGTGGCCGACCCCTTCAATATTTCATCTCAAAATGGCACGCTTTCGGCCAAGTTCACGCTCGGGCACTCGGTGGATACAGCTGGCTACACGCACTATTGTTACAACTACCAAGCGGGGAGCCAGGACGTGGAAGCGCCAACGCTTCGCGTGAATCCGGGAGACGTGCTGAATCTCAACGTCGTGGACGCGATCCACGACAACCCGTCCATGCCAATGGACATGGCGCCTCCGGCCGGGCCCAAATGTGGAGATGGTGGAGCGTCGACGGTGAATTCGACCAACGTGCACTTTCATGGCATGAATGTTCCGCCGGTTTGTCATCAAGATGACGTGATCACCACCCTGATTCAGCCGGGAACGCCAGGCTTCCAGTTCAGCGTGCACGTTCCGGCAACTCAGCCTCCCGGGCTTTATTGGTACCACCCGCACGTGCACGGCTTCACAGAATTTCAGGTGAACGGCGGGGCTGCGGGCGCGCTCATTGTTGAGGGAATGGAAAAAGTGCGTCCTGAGGTTGCGGGACTCGCGGAGCGAGTTTTCGTGATCCGGCAGCAGTACCTGGTTCCATGGATTCCGGGGCCTTACCAGTTGACGATCAACTACCAGGTTTCCCCGTTGATCGGAGCGAAGCCGATCATCCAAATGAAGCCCGGGGAAAAGCAGTTCTGGCGAGTCGCGAATGCCACGCTGCAGGATTTCCTACAGTTGCAGGTACAAGTCAACGGCACGCTGCGTCCACTCGAGATCATTGCGATGGACGGGTACCCTCTGGCCCAGACGAGAAGTCAAAATACCATTCTGGTTCCACCAGCGGGCCGCGCCGAGTTTATTGTGCAAGCGCCTGCCGAAGGTGGAAGCGCAGTTTTCTTCACGCAGAGCTACTCCACGGGCCCAACCGGAAATCCGGATCTGGCGCAATCGATAGCGAATGTCGAGACGACGAGTGGCAACGCTACGACAAGCATGCCGAAGACCACGCCTCCAACCGCCGAAGGTGTGAAGTTCTTCGACTTCGCCCGGCAGCCGGCGACGATCCAGCGGAAACTCTATTTCTCAGAGGAATTTGGGGAACTAACGGGCCTATCCAGTTCTATATCACGGTTGACGGGCAAAAGCAGAAGGTATTTCAGCCCAACGAGGAGCCCGTCATTTCGACCAAAGTCGGAGCGATCGAGGATTGGACGATAGAAAATCGGGCGCTGGAGACGCATGCGTTTCACACCCATCAGATCCATTTCCGCGTGATTGAAGTGGATGGCAAGCCGGCGCAGAATACTGATCTGCGTGACACCATTGAAATTCCTTTTTGGGAGGGCAAGGGGCCTTACCACAGCGTCAAGTTGCGTATGGATTTTAGCGATCCAACGACTGCGGGAACCTTCTCGTTTCACTGCCACATACTTCTGCACGAAGATCTTGGCATGATGCACAAGATTCTGGTCTCGCCATAACTGCTACTTGATATCGAGGGAGAGAGAGACAATCATGCGCAGAATTCTGTTTGTGGGAACGAGCATACTCTTGCTGCTGGGTGGATATCTGGCCGGAAGCCACGGTACGATTTTCGCCTACACAGGGGAAGTGACGCACGGCATGATTCCGAAATCCTATGGAAGACTGGCAACAGCGATTCCGGATTCGATTGGAACGGGGCTGGTCTTTGAGGACACGGACGGAGTGATCCGATTCGTGAGCGTGAATGGGATGAAGGAAGGCGAGCTGGCGCGGTACGACCAAACCCCGGTGCAGGGTGGGATCCCGCGGTCTTACGGTCATCTCGTAACCGCTGTGGTGAATCACGGAACGACCGGCCTGGTCTTTGAAGACGCCAAAGGCGTGATCCGCCTCGCTACCCTGACGGGGACCACGGAGAGCGAACTCACGCGCGAATAGTCTGATTCGACAATCGCGACAGCAAGATCGGATCCGCGCGCTGGACACGCCGCGGCTGACCGTTCATTGCCTGAAGCGCCCGCTCTTGAGGAGTGCATGGACATGCACTGTATTCCTCTTCTGGAGCCTTGGGCCCTTCTGAGCGAAAGAGATACGAGCGAAGAAATGGAATCGTAATTGCTCTGATTTTGGTGCAGTTCAATTCCTGAAGTCTACCCCCACTGGTGAGGATTAGCGTGAAACCCCATCGTATTCATGTAGTGACCGCTATTTTTGCAAGGGCATCTTTGTCTGGACAGAGTTCGACTTGTTCGCCTCGAAAGCGCACGATCTTCGGCGCGTGGCTGCTAGGTTTGGCCGCGGCTGCTCTCGCCATACCGAACTACAGCTTTGCGCAAGGGGCGGCTCCTCAGCGGCGACTGTCTATCCGGCGGGGGCCTCTTTTTTCGACGAAAAGGTCAACACTACCAGCCCCGGGCGAACGATGATCTTGCTGAACAGTGGGACCGCCCCGATGAACATAACCAAGATCGTGACGAGCGGAAACTTCAGTCAGAGCAACAATTGCGGCACGTCCCTGGCAGTCGGCGCGAATTGCAGCATCGTGGTTAAGTTTTCTCCTAAGTCAACGGGCGCGCTGAGCGGCTCGTTGAGCGTGAGTGACGATGCACCTGGCAGCCCGCAGTTTTCACCCTGGCGGGAACAGGCGTTACCGGTTCGATTGTGTTGCGTCCGGGCTCGCTGGACTTCGGCTCTCGAACTGTGGGCCAGGCAACGCAGACGGCGTCGGTTGACCTAATCAATGAATCCGGGGCGAAAGTAAATATCTCGAGCATTGTGGTGAGCGGCGACTTTACTCAGAAAAACGCCTGCGCGAACAGCATTCCCACTTCGCCCGGAACGCCGTGCCGCCTGGACATTGCGTTCACACCGACTGCATCGGGCACTCGGAATGGCACGATCACGATTACCGATAGCGCGGCCGACAGCTCAGATCATCCACCTTACTGGAGTGGGTGGTGTAACCAATCTCAGCTTTTCACCCAGCACGCTTTCGTTCGGTGTAGTGAATTTGGGGAGCAGCAGCAATCCCAGAGCGTTACGGTCACCAACAACGGAAGCACTCCGGTGGAGTGCTCAGCGTCGGTGCGAGCGGTGATTACAGCCAGACCAATACGTGTCCGTTGTCTCTGGCGGCTGGTGCGAATTGCAAGGTGACAGTCACGTTCACACCCAGCGCGACCGGGTCGCGTCCTGGCAACATCACTTTGCTTGACACCGATCCAACGAATCTGCAGAAAGTGGTTCTGAATGGAACAGCCACGATTCCTGCCACAACTGTGACGGGCGCAGTCTGAAGGCCGCGGCCGTTACGTCCAAGTTGACGCAACAATTTCAGGCCAGCATCAGCGGCGTGGTGAGCAGCGATGTTACGTGGTCGGTGGATGGCGTGGTCGGTGGTAACACCACTACAGGGACGATTTCGTCCAGCGGGCTTTATGTGCCTCCGGCGGCGGCCGGCACACATAAGGTGCGGGCAAAGAGTAATTCGGATACAAGCCAGGTCGGTCTGGCATTCGCCTATGTTGGTACTTATGCGGGCACGGTTACGTATCACAACGACAATTTGCGGACTGGCAGAAATTTGAATGAGACCGCACTCACTACTGGAAATGTGAACGCGTCGCAGTTCGGCAAGCTGTACTCCTTTCCGGTTGACGGCAAGGTCTATGCGCAGCCGCTCTACGTTGCGAACCTCAATATTCCGGGCAAAGGGTTTCATAACGTCGATTCATGTGGCCACCGAACACGACAGCCTGGGCCCTCCAATGCGCGGACAACCGGCAAAGCGCACCACTGTGGCACGTGAGCTTTATCAATCCGGCAGCAGGCATCACCACGCTCTCGATCAGAGGCGTGCAGGGATTAATCTCTTCTGCGACAGCATGACGCCAGAGGTGGGCATCACCGGCACTCCGGTGATCAATCCGGCCACGAACACGATGTACGTGATCGTGAGAACCAAGGAGACGACCGGAGGCATTGCCACGTTTGTGCAGCGATTGCACGCGTTGAACATCGCCACCGGCGCTGAGAAGCCGAACAGTCCATCGGTGATCCAAGCATCGTATCCCGGCCATGGTGTGGGGAACGATGGACAAGGCAACGTCATTTTTGATTCGCGCTACGAGAATCAGCGGTCCGGACTGATGTTGCTGAATGGAGTCTTGTATGTTGCGTGGGGA
>CAVSVS010000028.1:0-100441 GCA_963731405.1 uncultured Acidobacteriaceae bacterium
CCAGCCGCGGAAGCGGCGAAACAATTTAGCCCAGCGCTTCAGCGCTGGGCCACCGACAAACTTCGAAAAAGTCCCGAAGGGACGAAAGACCGCAACTTCCAACCCCAAAAAATGGGTTTCCCAAACTGAGTACTGAGTACTGAGTACTGACCCCCGACCTACTCCTTCAACGTCCCCCGCTGCGCCACCCCAATATTATCCCGCGACGAATTCTTCACCACATACATCATCCCATCCGCCTGCCGGATCACATCATGCGCCGTCCGCGCATCGTGCGGATACGTTGCCAGCCCAATCGACGCCCGCACATTCAAATTCAATCCCTCTTCACGGCAGAAGCAACTGGCCCGCAGTCCGTCCCGCAACCGTTTCGCCACCACCAACGCCTGATCCTTGCTGGTCTGCGGCAGCAACACGACAAATTCATCTCCCCCATACCGAAACGCGAAATCAATCAACCGCAGCTGCGCCTTCACCAGATATCCAATCTCCGCCAGCAACTTGCTTCCCACCAAATGTCCATGCGTATCGTTGACCGACTTGAAATGGTCGAGATCGATAAACAGCACGCTGAACTCATATCCAAATCGCGACGACCGGTACACCTCGGTCTCCAGCGTCTTATAAAGATGCCGCGCGTTATACAGTCCGGTGCAATCATCGGTGATCGTCAGTTCCTGAATCTTCTCCACCCAGCGCGCATTCTCGATCGCAATCGCCGCGTAGTCGCACAGCGACTGCAGGAAGAACAACTCCGGCTCCTTGAACCGCGCCATGTCCACGTTCACCAACTGGATCACGCCCAACACTCGCAGCTTCGATCGCAACGGCACACAGATCACCGACCGCGTCTCCCACTTCGTCGTCTGATCCACGCGGCTCGCAAAAAACGGATCTGCCGCCACATCCGGCACCACGCGCGCCTCCCCGTTTTTCGCCACCCAACCCGCAATTCCCTCACCCATCTTCAACCGGACATTCTTCAGCGCCTCGGCCTTATCCCCCACTGCGATCGCAAAATAAAGTTCGTCGTGCCCTTCATCCACCATCAGCAGCGACCACGTATCCGGACGGAAATATTCCGCCATCTTCTCCATGATCGTTTGCAGGATGGAATCGAGATCCAACGACGACGTCAGCGCCTTCGCCACATCGTGAAAGATCGTTAATTCCTGGTTCTGGCGCGTCAATTGGGTGCCGGCCTCAGGCATGCAAGAAATACCGTTGTCCTCACTAGACGGGTGGTGTTGAAAAATTATATGCGCCACTTTCGTGCACCGGCAATGAACGTTGGTAACCGAACCCCTAAAGCTAACGGGATGAACCGTTTCCGCGCAGGTATGGCAGTCCTCGTGGGGAACGACACTCTGTCCGTAGCTTTTGATCCTCGCTTTTGATCTATGTGGCGCGGGCGCCCCCGCCCGCGGCCTTTGACTTTGAACTTGATTCCCGCGAATCTAGCTTTCCGCAAAGAAAAATCCCGCCGCAGCGCGACGAAACAATTTACCCCACCAATTCAGCGGCAGCGCCCTGAAGCAAATTGCAAACAAGTCCGGCCGGACGACACAACTCTCACCGAGACCACCACATCCTTGCGCACCTGGCGTAATCTAAGTATGCCCATGAAGAACCCATCAACCCGCGCCCTGTCGTCCATTCTCTTTGCTCTCACCCTATCGCTCGCGGTCAGCGCACAAACTCCTGCAGCCCCCGACCCGAAATCCCCGCCCGTCATCGACGGCGGCATCGGATCCTGCTCCGCCGACTTCACCATCACCGACCCCGCGGGCGCCCCCGTCTACGCCGCCAAAATCAAAGTCCACATCGCCTACGGATTCATGTACGCCCGCAAGCTCGACCTCGAAATCGGCACCAACTCCGACGGCAAAGCCCGCTTCACCGGACTTCCCGCCCGCACCAAGCGCGGACTCTTCTTCGAGGCCTCCGAAGCCGACCGCTCCGGCGACGCCTTCGTCGACCCCGCCGTCACCTGCCAATCCCAATTCACCATCGCCCTCCGCAAGAAGCCCTGAACGTCTCCGAGCCCGAAGGTCTCCCTCATGGACGCCTCCCCAGAATGAGTCATCCTGAACCGGAGCCGCCTTTCAGGGGAAGGGAAGGATCTCGCGCGCACCTCCTCGCGCGCCCCGTGCCCACCTGTGGTTTTCCTGCGGCCCGCAGAGCGGCGAAACAATTTACCCCAGCGCTTCAACGCTTGGGTATCCCTTGACTAGAGAAGAAAGTCCCGCAGGGACACCACCCCCCGGTTACCCACCTCTATCACTCTTGGCAGTGGCAACCCCTCGCCTCTTGTCCTATGATGTTCCCGTCTCCCTCAGGCAGGACACACCGTGGGCGAATTCGGCGACAAATTCCGCAAGGCGCGCGAGAAAAAAGAAATCTCGCTCGATGACGTTTCCAACGTCACCAAGATCAGCGCCCGCATGCTGCAAGCCATCGAACAGGAACACTTCGACCAACTCCCTGGCGGAGTCTTCAACAAAGGATTCATTCGCGCCTACTCCAAACACCTCGGCCTCGACCCGGAAGAAGCCGTCACTGATTACCTCGCCTGCCTGCGCCAGGCGCAAATCGACGCCCAGGAAATCTGGGAACCCGAACGCCCGCGTATCCTCGCGCCGCCCCCACGCCCCGCCGCGCCCGTAAAGCCTCGCGAGACCACGCCCGTCGCCGTCAAGGCGCAACCTCTAACCCAGGTCGAGGAACTCCCCGACCTCCAGCTCCCGCGCGTCGAACACGTTCGCCTCGGGCAAAAAGATTTTGCCGAGCCTTCTCCCCTCGAAATTCCCTGGAGAATCGTCGCCATCGCCGCCGTTGTCGTCGTTCTCGGAATCATCCTCTGGGCACGCCGCTCTCACAATGCGAACACCGCCGCGACCAGCGCTCCCAACACGGTCCAAGCCAAAAATTCGCCGCAGCCCGTCTCAACCGCCGCGCCCGTGAACCAGGCATCAACCGCCGCCGCGCTCTCGGGCAGCCTCGCACACTCAGGGCCGCCATCGACTCCCGCTTCTCAACCGCCAAGTCATCCGCCGACTCCTGCCTCTGCAGCACCGGCCGCTTCGGAAAAGTCGGAAAAGAAAGATTCCGAAAAAAAGACCGATGCCAAGAGCGACGTGACCGTCCGAACCCCAACCAAGGCCAATTCGAAGCAGGAGAAGCCGGCACCCACTTTCAACCTCGTCATCCGCGCCACCGAAACTTCCTGGATCTCCGTCCTCGCCGACGGACAGCCCGTTAGTCAGGAAACTCTCATCGCCCCCGCCCATACCTCCATCCGCGCCAGCCACGAAATCGTCGCCAAAGTCGGCAACGCCGCCGGAGTGACTTTCCTCTGGAACGGCAAAGAAATCCCCGCCGCCGGCGCCGAATCCGAAGTCAAGACCTTCGTCTTCGACTCCAACGGCATGCGCGTCATCCCTTAAGCACCCTGCAAAATTATTGAGATCTCTAGCAGCAGAATCATCGTTGGTAAGCGTGGTCGTCAGTAAAAGCGGCCACCGTTATAAGTGGCGTCATCCTGACGGAGCCGCTTTTCAGGCGGAGGAAGAGCCCGCCCTGAGCGCAGTCGAAAGGATCTCCCGCGCCCTCCCCTCACTTCAACGAACTCAACCCCGGTTGCAGCCACGAGAACAAGAAGCTAGACCACTCCGGAAACAATTGCGTGATCAGTCCCAGCACCGGGGCGGCGCCATACCCGATCACCTTGAACCAGAATTCGGACCCCAGTTCTCCCGGGCTGGTATTGGTCGCATGACTCAGCGTAGCGTCGCGATGCATGTCTGCATAAACGAAAATCACCACCGCCCCAAACACAAGGAACAAGGCGAGCAGCGCTCCGCTCAGCAACGGCCGCGGATCAAATGGATAGCTCGACACCGCGATCGTCGCGGCGACAAACAAATAAACGCCCCCCAGCACAATCGTGCGGATCCGACCCAGCAGGTTTTGCGCGAAGCCCAAATACGTCAGGCACACCAACTCCTCCGCATTCCGGATCAGTTCATTCTTTGATGGCGCCGGCCCCAACCGGCGATCCTCATCGCGTTTGTCCGCGGGATCGATCTGGATCAGCGATTCCTTTTCCACTCTCGCTGCCGGAAGCAAAAGCTTCGTCATCACCACGCCCGTCGTCGCCGCGACCTGTTCCTGGTATTTGCTGAAACGCTGCAACCCCGCCGCCTTCGGATCGTTGTAATTCTCCGAATACCATTTTCCAAATTCCAGTCCCGCATCCCGGCTCAATTCCACCGATGTGCGACATGCATCCACCCCCGCAAATGCCGTCTTCTCTGGATCCGTCGCCGGAGCTTTGAACAGAACCAGCGAGGCATGCAGATGGTTCAAGCACTCCAACTGTCGCGAGAGCAGCTTGTAGCGCACGTCAAGCACATTCCCGCTCATCTTCCAGACGCTGCCCCAGGAGAACCCATGCAGCGCCCCGAGCGTTCGGCGCAACGCCAGGCGGTCGAGAAATACCAGGAGTTGCCGCGCGCTGCTCCACGTCCGCCAAATCTGCCAGGCTTCCACCAGGATCACGCTGAAATAAAAATCCAGCCAGAAGCAGTAAATCCGGGCATACGTCTTCGCTCCTAAACTGCGAACCGGCGCCTCGCGCGTCAGTCCAAACACCAACAACGCGAACGAAACAAAAAGAATCACGAGCAGGAGTACATTGTTCCAACCGAGCGGCGCCGCCATGCGTTCGGCCGGCCTCGCAGCGTTTTCCTGGCTGAACATCGACAGCTTCAGCTCATCTTTTTTCGCTTCTGTCTCGACCTTGATGGTAAGAGTCGAGAGCGGCGGAAGGCACGGCTTGTCGGGTCCGAACAACGCCAGTCCATGCAGGGCATACCAGAACCAGGCATACAATCCCACCGTCATCGACAGATAAGGGACTATGGGCGAAACCCCGCTGGTCAGATGCATCGAGCGCCAGTAAGCAAATGTGCGACTGGCCGGCAACAGCGCTGCTTCCAGTGGGCCGATCCAGCTCCGAAAAAATATCCTCACCAGTAGGCCGAACAGCAGCAGCGAGAAAACTGCCCGCCACGCGGAACTGCCCACCACACTTTTCCCGTTCCCTCTCAGTTTTTGGGTGACCACGATGTTTGCCACCATCGCCAGTCCCGCCATGACGCAAATCAACATCACGACATTCCACACCACCGGATGACTCGTAGGAGGATTTGCGATCACGGAAAATACTCCGCACCCCCATCCGGTCAGCAGCGCTGCCTGTGCAATCAGGTAACTGCCAATCAGAACCAGAAACATGTGTCGCGCGCTGGCCGTGGCAAAGTAGGCGCGGAACGCTGGCTTCGCCGTAAACGAAGCCAACCGGCAGCACAGCCCGTGAAACAACACCCATCCACAGAGTGCAATCAGCAATACCTTCATGCTGCGGGGCATTCCCGGCTTTCTCAGATCCACGGCAGAATTCGGAAGCCCAGCGGGCGGGTCGGTAGAGGCTTTTTCGCTCACCTGGCTCGTCGCTGAAGGCAGCGTGTTGTCGTTCAGTGCCGCCAGCGGAAATACGCCATTTCTCGTGATCACCGATAGCCATGTCGCCGGCCGGCAGCTTAACTCCAAAGAGTTCGATTCGTCGCACGGCTTCGGCTCCGTCCAATACGGCGGAGCATAATCGGGTAGCGGCGCGTACACGGGATTCACCTTCTTGGCTCCGTACTCCACTTCGCATCGCAGAGGTGGCACGAATACTTCCCGCCTTGCAGCGTCTTCTCCAATGATTTCGCAGCTGAGCAGCGGCTTCCGATTCGTGGCGCGCGCCAAAGATTGCAGCAAAAGCCGCGACGCAATATAGTTCCCTTCCGTCGTGTTTTCGGGAAACACCCGGTGCGAGTGCGCCTCCTCCGGCCGCACCGCGGTCCACTCGCGCGCCGATGAGAACAACGGGTACGTCGATAACGTCATCACCCCGCTCAGCGCCATGGCGTCTTTGCCTCGCTGGAACAGCAGATCGGAATTCAGCACTACCACGCGGGCTTCGGGAAGATCGCGACGCAGAAAATTCGCCAGGAACAGCGGGTCCAGCGTGTTGCTGCTCCGCACAATCACATACTGCGTGTGACGCGCCCTCAGTGCCTCGACGATTCCCAGCAATTGCGCTTCCTGGGACAGCGGAGTCTGATTTCCCGCATACGTGCGCACCGTGTCGTGTTGCTCGCCGCCCGGATCCGCCAAGTCGGTCGGCAGGCTCTTACGCTGCGCGCTGTCCTGGCTCTGTTGCGTCGTTGCCGTGCTGAACATCGACTGGCTCTGGTACGCCGCTCGCAGCGTCGAGATGTCTCGCGGATAGTAAATCCACGTCGCCTTGGGGCAGATGAAATCCTCCGGCCTCTCTGCCTCCGATTCCGCCTGCTGCTTGGCCGCGATATTGCCGTACGCCGTTTCATCCTCGGAAAGGATCGCGAATTTCGACACGTCTATGGTTCCGTCCGGCAGTCGCCCGATGTACCGGCAGAAACGATCGAGTTCCGTCTCGTCATCCTGCACAAAGCTTCGGAAGTCAATGCCCGCCGTTGCCGCGAACCGCCGGCCATCGTCTCGGCTGCTCGCACTCCCCGTATAAATTGCCAGGCCTTTGCCTCCACTGAGTCTGCCCACTAATTTGTCCGCTGCCAGCAATTCCCCTAACGACGGTAGCGAACCGGAAAACGTCGGCCCCAGGATTCCAACTGGCGAACTCTTCGTGCCGTGCTTTTGCAATTTCTCAATCCACGCCACCGCGTTCTCGAATTGCTCGCGGTGGATGCCACGCGTCGGTTCTTCGCCCACAATAAAGACAATCAACGCTTTCTTGTAAGGCGTGTTCGGCCCATTCGGATTCTCGCTCGCGTTTCGAAACAGCACGATGCCCGGCTGATTCTCCCGTTTCGTCTTGCGATCCTCCTCCTCGTCCTCATCCCCCAGCAGCGCCAGAGACGGCTCCTCGGTCTCCCAAGGCAACCACGACGAATCGTATTCGTAGCCCTCATCCTGCGCTCCCTCTTGCATTGCTTCTACGAAGCGGTCAAAGACAAGCGAGAAGTGCGTGTGCAGCGGGTCGGGAAACGTGGCGATCACAAAGCTGGGTTGAAATTCAGGGTCCGGCTTGGACCCCGCAGCGGACTGCCCCGGCGATTCGTAGCAAACATCCGGAGCCGCAAGGTTGTCGTGTAGGAAGAAATGTTGCAGCAACGATATCGAATCGGCGCACTGCGGTTGCGCGCCCTTCGGGGGTTTCGACCGCACCGCGCTCTTTGCCGTCTGACGTGCCGTTGCTGGGTTTGCGGGAGGCTTGCCCGCCGGTTGCGAAGAGATTCCTACGGCCGCCACAATCGCCACGGCCGCCGCCGTTCCCCATGCCAATTCTTGTTTCATTGCGCAATCTCATTCCTGGGGGGAAGAGAACGCAGAGATCAAAGATCAAAAGATCAGAGATCAAAAGATCTAAAGATAAAAGATCAAGGATAAAAACGGGATCGCCGAACTCGACCGTCGGCCCCTGGGCCCACACAAAACCGTGCCAACAGCTAACACCGTCCTCCCGCCTCTCGTAAAGCAAAAAGAATTTTGTCCTGAATTCGTAACAGCCTGCCCCGTCGGCCCACGAATCTCTCCTCCTGTTCACTGCCGGACACAGCCCCTCAAAACCGGACAAGACGAACCTCGCAACACAAACTGTTTCCCCTGAAAACTGAACGACTTGCCCTCCTCGCCAATTGGTGTCGAACGTGCCGTCATCCTCGCCGGAGAACTCTGCCCATGTTTCCCAATCTCCGCTTCACCTTCCGCCAACTCCGCAACCATCCCGGTTTCACTCTCACCGCCGTCCTCTCTCTCGCTCTTGGCATCGGCGCCACCACCGCGGTCTTCAGCGTCATCTACGCCATCCTCATGGATCCTTATCCGTACGCTGCCCCAGACCGCATGGTCCACATGCGCATTAGCGACAAGTCCCGTCAGAACATGGGATTCGGCTTGACCGCCTCGCAGTGGCAGCGCATCCGCGTCGCTCCCACCGTCGAAGATGCCTTCATCTCCAACGATTGGAGTCTCACCGTCACCGGCCACGATCTTCCCGAAGACGTGCAGGGGGTCTACATGACCTCCAACAGCTTCAACTTCATGGGTGTTCCTCCCGCCCTCGGACGTGGCCTCATTCCTTCCGACGCCATCGACGGCCAGGATCCTCAGCCCGTCGCTGTCCTCAGCTACAAGTTCTGGCAACGCCACTTCAACTCCGACCCCGCAGTACTCGGGCAGACTTTGCAACTGGTTCACAAAAACTACACCATCGTCGGTGTCGCCGCCCCGCGCTTCACTTGGGACGACGGCGACGTCTACCTCCCGCTGAAAGTTACGCAGGATCCCGTCAAGGCCTACTATGTCGGCCTTCGTCTGAAGCCCGGAGTTACCCACGAAGCCGCCAACTCCGCCCTTCAGCCCCTCATCGAACAGTTCGCCAAAGAAACTCCGAAGCATTTCCCTGTTTCCCAGTTTCAATTTCATGTCGTCGGATTGAATGAAGATTTTGTTCAGCAACTTGGTGGCACGCTCTATCTGCTCTTCAGTGCCGTAGCCTTGCTGCTCGTCATCGGATGCGGAAATGTTTCCATCCTGCTTCTCGCCCGGGGCACGGCGCGCCAGCACGAACTCGCAGTTCGCACCGCCGTGGGCGCAAGCCGCGGCCGCATTATCCGTCAACTCCTATCGGAAGCCCTCGTCCTTTCCCTCACAGGAACCGTGCTGGGTGTGCTGCTCGCCTATCGAGCACTGGCCGTGATCGTTCTCCTGCTGCCCAAGTTTTCCTTTCCCCACGAAGCCGCAATCCAGATCAATCTTCCTGTCCTTGCCTTCAGTGTGGCCATCGCACTTCTCACCGGAATTCTCTTTGGATTATGGCCCGCGCTTCAGCTTTCGCGTCCCGAAGTCAGCCAGGTCATGCAATCCAGTTCGCGCAAAATTGTAGGCATGGTTCGTGGACGCACCACGCACAACGTGCTGATCGGCGCGCAGGTCGCGCTCACCCTCGTCATGCTGGCCGGAGCCGGCGCCGCCATGAAAGGATTTCTCCGCCTTATCCATACCCCGCTCGGCTATGACCCGCACAATGTGATGTCCGTGGGAATTCCCGTGCATGACGGCGCATACCCGACCTGGCCCGCGCGCCAGGCCTACTTCGAAGCCCTGCTCAACAAGGCCTCCACCGTTCCCGGCGTAAAGATGGCCGCGATCTCTACCAACGCCACGCCTCCTTCGAATGGATGGCAGACGCACGTCGACATCCTCGGCCAGCCGCCCCGCGACGACCAGAGAGTCCATGTCAATTTCGTCAGCCCCAATTATTTCCCTCTGCTTCGCATTCCTGTCGCCCAAGGCGAAATTTGGGATGAAGACCAGAACCACAACGCCGCCCACGTCGCCGTCATCAATCAAACCATGGCGCGACTCTATTTCCCCAACGGCGACGCTCTCGGACACTCCCTGAAAGTTCCTGAGATGGTCGATGAACCACCGTACACCACCACCGCGCAGGGCTCGAACGACTGGCTTCGAATCGTCGGCGTCATCGCCGACAAGCGCGACGACGGTTTGCGCAATCCCATCGTGCCCGAAATTTTTGTGCCCTACACCCTCTCGATGCGCGTATGGACCCAGATCCTCATCCGCTCCGATGTTGCCCCGCTCACTCTGCTCCACGCCATCGGCACCCAGGTAAACTCCGTAGATCCCGACCAGCAAATCAACGGCAATGTGCAAGACCTGGAACACTGGATCACCGGCCAGCAGGAATTCGAGCAGGAAAAACTCGTCGCCTGGCTCTTCGGCGCCTTCGCCATCCTCGCCCTCTCTCTCGCCGCCGTCGGCCTCTACAGCGTTGTCTCCTATTCCGTCGTCCAGCGCACCAACGAATTCGGCATCCGCATCGCCCTTGGTGCCCCCCGCACTCACGTCTTGCAGATCGTCTTCTCCTCCACCGGCCTGAGTGTCGGCAGCGGCATCCTCGCCGGAGCCGTGCTCGCCTTTGCCCTGAATAAGGTTTTAGCTCGTTGGGCCGAGGGCAGTTCTGGCGATCCCTTCATCCTGCTGGCAGTCACGCTCTTGCTCGGCGTGGTAGCCGCCCTGGCCTGCTCCGCCCCCGCCCGCCGCGCCGTCAACGTCGACCCCATGACCGCCCTCCGCTGCGAGTGACACGTAGCGCCGGACGCATTCGTCCGGCGGCCCGAGAATTGAACCCGGCTGCCCCATCCGTCGCGATTTTCGACGGATGGGAACCTCAAACGCATGCATCGAGATTCTTGGGGTACAAAAGAGTCTCCCCGCTAACCTCCAGATTCCTCCCATCCACCCGCGCATTTCCGCTATTGAATTCATCCAAGGGCATTTAGGGTCAAAACCATTGCACCCCCGCAGGGTGTCTGGTAGCCTTTTTCAAGGACTTTCCCTATGGTGTAGCATCGGCATCCTTGTCCTGAGCGACATCGAAGGATTGCCCGGCTGTCGCGGGGGCGTCTCGCCCGCGCCGCGTGCATCGTCGCAGGTCCCGCTTGATTCAAAGTCCCAGGGTTTCATTAGGGCAAGCCGCGCGATCACCGCGCGCAACCGAAGTCGAAACGTGCAACGAAGGAGAAACACAACTTGGCATCCAAGAACCGTTATTTATTCACTTCTGAATCCGTCACCGAAGGCCATCCTGATAAGATCGCCGACCAGATTTCTGACGCTATCCTCGACGCCTGCCTCACCGAAGACACCACCAGCCGCGTCGCCTGCGAAACCCTCACCGCCACCGGCCTCGTCGTCATCGCCGGAGAAATCACCACCAAGGCCTACGTCGATTTCCAATCCGTCGTCCGCGGCACCGTCGCCTCCATCGGATACGACAACGCCCTCTACGGCTTCGACGCCAACACCTGTGCCGTCATCTCCTCCATCAACAAGCAGTCCGGCGACATCGCCATGGGCGTAGACACCGGCGGCGCCGGCGACCAGGGAATGATGTTTGGGTATGCTTGCGACGAGAATGAGGAGTTGATGCCCACTCCCATCTCGCTGGCGCACAAGCTGACCATGCGGCTCTCCCAGGTTCGCAAGAACGGCACACTTCCCTTCCTCCGGCCCGATGGCAAATCCCAAGTCACCGTTGAATATGATGCGAAGGGCAAAGTCCTTCGCGTCGATGCCGTGGTCATCTCCACGCAGCACTCCGAGACCGTTGCCAACGACGAACTCCGGGCCGGAATCCTGAAGCACGTCATCCAGGCCGTCATCCCGGCGCACCTGCTCGACGAAGATACGAAGTACCACATCAATCCCACGGGACGCTTCGTCATCGGCGGCCCCATGGGCGACACCGGACTCACCGGGCGCAAGATCATCGTCGACACCTACGGCGGCATGGGACGTCACGGCGGCGGCGCATTCAGCGGAAAAGATCCGACCAAAGTTGACCGCTCCGCTGCTTACATGGCCCGCCACATCGCCAAGAACGTAGTCGCCGGCGGACTTGCTGGCCGCTGCGAAGTGCAGCTCGCGTATGCCATCGGCGTCGCCGATCCCGTCAGCGTGCTCGTCGAAACCTTCGGCACCGAGAAGGTGAATCCCGAGATTATCCCGGACTTGATTCGCTCCCACTTCAAGTTGACGCCGCGTGGAATCATCGAGGCATTGAACCTGCGACGTCCGATTTACAAAAAGACCGCCGCGTATGGCCACTTCGGACGCAACGACGCCGACTTTACCTGGGAGTTGACCGACAAGGCAGCCAAGCTGGCCAGCGATGCCGGTGTGCGGGAACCCGCAGCCGCTCGCAAGTAGGCAAAGCTTTAAACCACCAAGGACACGAAGGAACACTAAGGAAACGCTGGGTTTTCTCCTTCGTGAACCTTAGTGTCCTTCGTGGTTATCGATTTTCTTAGCAGGAACGAAAGCGCTCGAAAGAGCCGCTCGCAAGTAGTGACGAAGAACTGCAACCACCAAGGACGCGAAGGAACACTAAGGAAACATCGAGTTTTCTCCTTCGTGAACCTTAGTGTCCTTAGTGGTGAATGATTTTCACAACTTCGTGTATCCTTTTAGCAAGCAGTACGGGGCTCGATTTGTCACCCATCATTTGTCTTTAACGTAAGTTTCTGCGCTCTCGGGCGCGCCACACAGGAGAAGCATGTCAACAGCAGCCGTGAATTGCGACATCAAGAACGTAGAACTGGCCGACTTGGGAAAGAAGCGCATTGAATGGGCGAACCAGTCCATGAAGGTGCTGCAGATCATCCGCAAGGAGTTCATCAAGAACCAGCCCTTGAAGGGCGTCCGCGTCTCCGCGTGCCTGCACGTCACCGCCGAGACCGCGAACCTCGCTATCTGCCTGCGCGACGGCGGAGCCGACGTGGTTCTCTGCGCCTCCAACCCGCTCTCCACGCAGGATGACGTTGCCGCCAGCCTGGTCCGCGACCACAACATCCCCGTCTACGCCATCAAGGGTGAGGACAACGACACCTACTACAACCACATCCTCGCCGCCATCGACCACAAGCCCCACATCACCATGGACGACGGCGCCGACCTCGTCTCCATCCTCCACACCAAGCGCACCGACGCCCTCACCGACGTCATCGGCGGCACCGAAGAGACCACCACCGGCGTCATCCGCCTGCGCGCGATGGCCAAGGAAGGCGTGCTGAAGTTCCCCATCGTCGCCGTCAACGACGCCGACACCAAGCACCTGTTCGATAACCGCTACGGCACCGGACAGTCCACCATCGACGGCATCATCCGCGCCACGAATTTCCTGCTGGCCGGATCCAAGTTCGTCGTCGCCGGCTACGGATGGTGCGGCCGCGGCCTCGCCTCTCGCGCCCGTGGCGCTGGCGCCGAAGTCATCGTCACCGAAGTCGATCCCACGAAAGCTCT
Organism: uncultured Acidobacteriaceae bacterium; assembly: GCA_963731405.1. Lineage (GTDB taxonomy): Bacteria > Acidobacteriota > Terriglobia > Terriglobales > Acidobacteriaceae > Sulfotelmatobacter. The sequence goes on from CAVSVS010000028.1 coordinate 12,937, forward strand.
CGAGGCCGTCATGGACGGCTTCCGCGTCATGAGCATGACCGAAGCCGCGAAACTCGGCGACGTCTTCTGCACCGTCACCGGCAACAAGAGCGTCCTCACCAAAGATCACTTCGACCTGATGAAAGACGGAGCCATCATCTCCAACTCCGGCCACTTCAACGTCGAGATCGATATCCCCGCGCTGGAAAAGATGTCGTCCTCGAAGCGCACCACTCGCACCTTCGTCGAAGAGTACTCGCTGAAAGATGGACGCAAGATCAACCTCTTGGGCGAAGGCCGCCTCATCAACCTGGCCAGCGCCGAAGGCCATCCCGCATCCGTAATGGATATGTCCTTCGCCGACCAGGCCCTCTCCGTCGAGTACATGGTGAAGAACTGCAAGAAGCTCGACAAGACGGTCTACAAAGTTCCCGACGAGTTGGACAAGCGCGTCGCCAAGCTGAAGCTCGAATCCATGAGCATCAAGATCGACAAGCTAACCCCCGAGCAGGAAGAGTACCTGGCCGGGTGGAGTGAGGGAACCTAAACGCGGGCGTCAGGCTTCAGGCGTCAGCCATCAGCAAAATCGGGTGCCCCATTCTAAAATCGCGGTGTTTGCGATTTTAGAGTGGGGCCTTTGACTTTGGGGCCGGTCCTCTGACTTTGAAGTGGGCCTTTGACTTTGGGGGACAAGGATGCCCATGTGGGGACAGCCGCCCTCGGCTGCCTGTCCTGAGCAAAGTCGAAGGATCCAGGGCCCGGAATTATCGGGACGCTCGTTTTTTCCTTCCGGTTCGTCATCCCAGCGAAGCCGAAGTAGCGAGATTTTGATTTGTCATCCTGAGCGAAGTTTTCGTCCGCGATCAGCGGACGAAAACGCAGTCGAAGGACCCCTGCACTCCATCCCTGTTCGCCGATGCCTCAGGGAGTTCCCCCACAAATGCCGCCTACCGATTCAGATTTGTCATCCTGAGGCGGGCGCTCTTTGCCCGCCGAAGGGCCCGGGCGAGCCGCGCGAATCGCCCGCGCCTTTTGCGGGCGAACCAATCGCGCGTTTGGCTCGCTTCCTCATCCCTGCCCCGCCGCACCACGAAAGTGCCTAGCATTATTTCCGGCGATCTTCGTTTCCCCCTCGCGTGACTCGTGTCACTGACATAACGCCATCCTAAGCCGAGAGTTATAGTCGGGCGTTGAGCCCGCAAGCAGTGATCGGCCAGACCATTTCGCACTACCACATCGTCGAGAAGTTTGGCGGTGGGGGGATGGGTGTGGTCTACAAAGCCGAAGACTTGACTCTGCACCGCTTTGTCGCCCTCAAATTCCTTCCGCAAGACGCTGCCCATGACCCACAAGCCCTGGCCCGGTTCCAGCGCGAGGCGCAGGCCGCTTCCGCTCTGAACCATCCCAACATCTGCACCATCTACGAGATTGGTCAGCAAGACGGCCAGCCCTTCATTGCGATGGAGTATCTGGAGGGGACGACTCTGAACCGTCGAATAGCGGGTCGCCCCCTGGAGACCGAATTGATCCTGTCGCTTGGCATCGAAATCGCAGACGCTCTCGACGCCGCCCATGCGCAAGGCATCATTCATCGCGACATCAAGCCGGCCAATATCTTTGTGACTGGTCGTGGAATGGCGAAGGTTCTCGATTTCGGCCTCGCCAAGGTGATTCTGAAGCCGCAGAGCGTCGCGTTGAGCGCCCCGACCGTCGACTCCGAGGACCATCTGACCAGTCCCGGCAGCGTCGTTGGCACGGTCGCTTACATGTCCCCCGAACAGGTTCGAGGCAAGGAACTGGATGCACGCACCGACCTGTTCTCATTCGGAGCGGTGCTCTACGAGATGGCAACTGGAGCACTGCCCTTCCGAGGTGAAACTTCAGGAGTGATCTTCAAAGCGATTCTGGATGGCACGCCGACGCCGGCTGTGCGATTGAATCCAGATCTGCCGCCGAAACTGGAAGAAATCATCAACAAATGTCTGGAAAAGGACCGGACCTTGCGCTTTCAGCACGCATCCGACATTCGCACCGACTTGCAGCGCTTGAGGCGAGATTCGGAGTCGAGTCGATCGGTGATTCCGAACCCGGAATTGAAGTCTGAGGAGAATCCGGAGTCATTCAAGGCACGTGAGGGATCCTCAACCGTTGGCACAAAGTTTGTGAGGCGGGTGCCACGGCCATTCATCATCGCCGCAGTGGGTGCGCTGATTTGCATTGCTGGTTACACGATTGCCTCGCGATACCGGCAGACACGGATTGCTTCGCCAGTACCTCTCAACGTGGTGTTTTCGAAGCTGACGTCGCAGCCCGGCGTCGAATGGTTTCCGAGTCTCTCGCCCGACGGAAAGTGGGTGGTGTATTCGGGTAACGACAGTGGAAGTCACCAGCTTTATTTGCAGAGCGTCAGCGGGCAGACTCCCCTTGATCTCAGCAGGGATCCCACGGTCGATGATGATCAGCCAGCGTTTTCCCCAGATGGAGAACAGGTCGCCTTTCGTTCGAGTCGCGACGGAGGCGGCATCTTCGTTATGGGTCGCACGGGCGAGGCAGTCAGGCGTATAACGCATATCGGATTTCATCCCTCGTGGTCGCCCGACGGAACGCAATTGACGTTCACCGCCGAGAACGTTGAGCTTTACCCGCAGAACTCTGTAGGGCAAAGCGGACTTTGGATCGTAAAGGTAAGCACGGGAGAAATGCGGCGTCTGTATGAAGGCGACGCTGTTCTGGCGAGTTGGTCGCCACACAACCAGCGAATCGCCTATACCCACCGGCTCGGTAATCCAACGCAGTCAGCTATCTGGACGATCCCGGTTAGTGGGGGAACTCCCAAACCGGTGACCAGCGAGCGAGCCACCAATTGGAATCCGGTCTGGTCCCCGGATGGAAGGTATATCTACTTCTCCAGCGATCGGCGTGGCAGCATGAATCTGTGGCGAGTTCCGATCGAGGAAGCATCCGGCGAGACTCGCGGGGAACCAGAGGCAATCACAGCGCCTGCGCCCTACCTCGCTCACCCAAGCCTATCCGCCGACGGCAAACACGTCGCCTTTACCTCGGCGCTCGTAACCGCGAACATTCAGCGACTCTCGCTAGATCCATCCGGCACGATAACGGACGAGCCTGCTTGGGTGACTACCGGTTCACTGCGCTGGTCGAATCCCGACCCTGCCCCCGACGGTAATTGGGTCGCAATGTACTCACTCGTGCAGCCGGAAGGCCATCTGTATTTGGTGCATTCTGATGGAACCGGCATGCGGCAGTTGACCAGCGATTCCGCCATCGATCGTATGCCCCGCTGGTCGCCGGATGGTAATTGGGTCGCGTGTTTCTCCAATCGCAGTGGCCGCTTGGAGTTGTGGAAGATCCGACCGGACGGCAGCGACCTGCAACAACTTACCGAAGACGGCGCAGGCTACCTGGCCTGGGCTCCGGACGGTTCACGCATCGCAACCGTGGGCGGGATCGAAAATAGAGCTTTCATCTTTGACCCAAATCGCCCTTGGAAACAACAATCTCCCGATCCCTTGCCGCCGCTCGATCCTCCATCGAGTCGCTTCCTGGTGAATGACTGGTCACCTGATGGCAAGCACCTTGTGGGCGCAGCAGAAACACCAACCGGAGGGATCGTGACCTATTCGCTGGAGTCCCATCAATACGAGCGCCTCACCGATTTCGGCGAATGGCCGGTCTGGCTGCCCGACAGCCGCCGCGTCCTGTTTGTTGCCAATGGAAAAAACTTCTATGTTGTCGACTCGAGTTCGAAACAGGCCCACAAGGTATTCTCTGTCACCCGCGACATCATCGGACCGCCGCGACTCACGCGAGACAAGAAGATGGCGTACTTCTCCCGTCGAGTGACCGAATCCGATATCTGGCTCCTAACTCTCGAGTGACTCAAGAGTCATACCTGCAATCTGGACAGTCCCGTGCGACCGCGCCAAAGCGCAGCTTGGGGGCTCGCCCATCCTTGGGTCATCACGACCCAGGCTGCCCCATGCTTCGCGATTTTCGAAGCATGGGAACCACGGACGATGGCACAAAGCGATTTCCCGCACGGAATTTGAGGATCTGCGTATTGCCCAGATCTAGTTTGGCCCGCGCCCAGTCTCTTCCCGTTTGGCATAACACTCGACGTGGACTTCATCGCCGTTCTTCAGTTGGACAGCCGGTAGCTGCTCAGATGTAATGGGCAGCTTGCAGATGGCGCACACCTTCAGCGGTTGAGTCTCTCTCCGCATGAAAAGACTCCTGTCTTCGAACGTTGGTGTTCCTTATACCAGCTTGAACACCCTGCGGTCGTTACCCTTTGAAGACTCGCTGCCCCGCGCGGGTCGCCCGATCCGTTACCGCTTCTTCGGCCGGACGACTGTCAGGGAACCTGACTCCTGACCCATGACGCCGGACGCCTGACGCCTGACGCCTGACGCCTGGCTCCTGGCTCCTGACCCCTGGCTACTGAACGTTTTCCACAGCCCACCCCAAAAATATATTTCATTCTTGTGACATCCAACCTTTACTGAGAAAACTCAACGGTAGACATTGGAGGTATGCCCCAGCGTACTCCCAACGAACCGGCAATCTCGTCAGCCCGAAAGCCGAAAGCCGGAAGCCGGAAGCCAATTCCCACAACCACCCTCCACCCCCGCCACCCGCATTAAGTCCTTTGTTCGCAAGATTTTACTCGCAAGTCCTGTGTTTCCAAGATTATACGCAGATGTCGTCATCTCCTCCGCCCCTAACTCCAATGAAGCCAAGATTTTAGCCCACAACTACAAAAAAATTGTTGCCCTATCCAACGAGAGGAACACCCAAATGTCGCACTCCAAATCCTGCACTCATATCAAGGTCACCGGCGTCCGCTGCGGCTCTCCCGCACTTCGCGGAGAGCAGTTCTGCTACTTCCACCAGCGCATGCTCCGCTCCGTCCGCTTCCCCAGCTCCCGCGTCCTCCGCTCCGCCCTGCTCGAGGACCCCGAATCCATCCAGGCCTCCCTGATGGAAGTCGTCAACGGACTGCTCCGCGGCACCCTTGAACTCAAGCGCGGCGAACTCATCCTCCGCGCCCTCAACACCGCCGTCCGCAACATCCGCCACGTCCGCTTCGACCTCCACCAGGACGAAATGATCCGCGAGATCCCCAACTACCCCGACCAGCCCCTGACCGACATCGACGAGCCATACGAACCCTCCGCCGCCCCCCGCCGTCCACCCACCCGCGAAGAAGTCGCCCGCTTCCGAGAAGCCGATCTGGCCGCATACTTCGGCGGCCCCGACAAAGTCCCCGCAGCCTACAAGCCAGCACCCCCCGCCAATGCCCCCGCGAACGGAACGGCACGGAAGCCCACCTCAACCCGTGTAGGGACGGACGCATTCGTCCGTCCAGGTTTTGTAGAGACAGCTTTCGTTGGGACCCAAGCTCCGAAGGAGCGAAAGAATGCAGCCCACCGCGCAAGCGGTGGGTAAACAGCGGGAAGAAGGAACCAGCCCCAGCGGGGCGAAAGAAAACGCGGCGGCTCGATAAACCCGAGCCGCAGGACAGCCGAAGGCGGCTGTCCCACATGAACGCAGAAGCTGGATGAGATGCTGTCCCCGCTTAATTTTATATATCTCAGAGATAATTAAACTATTAGCCTATTAACTTTTAGTCAAGTGAGGCGGCGGAAGCTGCGGCGACTGCGGTTCGATGGTCGTAGTCTCGGCGATGCGCTTGGCTTTGCGATAGACGTTCGCGACCGCCAGAGTCCAGAAGGGCACCAGGTCGACGCCCGGCACGAGCTTCGCCAGGAACGACGGCAGGAACTCCCAATGCCATCCGAGCAGGTGAACCATGATCGCCCCGACGCCGAGGTCGAGCACGTCCTCGGCCGGAGAAAGGCCACCAGCAACGAACACCGGGAAGACGACAAGTTGGAGGACATCCGCGGCGATGGCCAGCAGCATCGCGGTGCGAAAGTTCGGTCCAGGCGAGACAGTGATGTTGTCGTCAGTCATGTGTGGAGACCCCCGTTGTCGGTATCCATCTTAGATGCGAATGCGCGATTCGGCGACGCACGATCCGCACTCACTAGCCGAGCGGCTAGGCGACCGACTTCTTGTGATGCTTCTTGACATACGAGAGGCCGCGGCGCAGCTCCGAACTGAGGTCGGAGGATTCGGTCGCAATGTGTACGGGCTCCGCCGTCTCGCGTCCCAGCCAGAGGTTGAGCTCTTCTGGGGAAGCCTCCACGCGACGGCCTTCCCGCTTCACCGGCATGCCGGACTTCGCCCACCGTTGCGCGGCCGAAACCGGCAGGCCGAGAAAGTTGGCGATCTGCACCCAGCCTTTCAGCGGGCCGGCGGGAGAGTCGGCTTTGGACGCAGGTTTGGCAGGCATGCAAGGTTTGGATGCAACCATGATGGAGGGGGCTGCAACCAGCTTCTGTCGGCAGGTCATTTTTTCCGCCGGCGCTCCTCGAGTTTGCAATCCGCGCCCCGCCGCTGCGGGCCCTAGTGGTTTCCCTTTACAACCTCAACTGTCTGATTCTCAACGAAGTATTACTGATTGATTCTGCGGGCCGCGCCGCCGCGGAATGGCATGTCAGTTGCTGAGATCAGGGTGGGGAGCCGCGAAAGCGGCGCTGGGCGCGGCTTTTGCCGCATCAGCTTGTGATCAGATCGGTGGCGGTGATGGTGAGACGAATTGCAATCCCGACGGTTCTTGCTTTGCTGCTAGGGGCTTGCGCAGCGTTCTGCCAGAGCATCCAAGGCGCACTTCCCGACGCACCTTCCATCGCGATGTCCGCGCGGAAAGACCGAGTCTCCGCCAGCCAGAGTCCGATGCTGACAGCAGGTTGGACTGGGAGCTATCCCTTAGCATCTTTGCCCGCAAGACCCTCACTCGTGTTTGAAGCTCCGCAGACGCACCACGAGTCGGGAACGTTCTTGAGGAAGTATTTCGACACGCCGTTCTCAAAACAAGAGACGACGCGCTATCAGGCCTCATCGAAGAATAGCCTGTTGGGGCGAGCTTCGGACGCGGCCGCCCGGATCTTGGTTACGCGCGATGAAATGGGAAGGCGGCGCGTGAACACCTCCTACGTTGTGAGCGTGTTGACGTCCTTTGCGGCACACAATGCTTCCCGTCCGTACTGGGCGCGTTCGAACCCCAACCCAATCGGAGACATCGGTTCGACGGTGGGCAATGATGCGGGCATGAACCTGATGCACGAGTTTGGACCCGGATTGCGGCAGGCAGTGGCGGGGCATATGCCGAGCTTCGTCTTTCGCGTGGAGAGGCGAATCGTGCGCAACGTGAATCCGCCGTCGCCGATCGCAGGACCGAGATAACCCGTCGCCAGCGCGCACCGCGGCCTCGCAGGCCGCGTTTCTATTGGAGTGAACTCAGAAAAGTCGAGGGGCGGTGCTTAGCCGCCCCTTCCTGGTTGTGTACGGGGGATGGAACCAACTTGAGTGACGACCCGACGAATCAGTAGCGCCCATCGATGAGCCAGCGCACCACTTGATCTTCAACTGAAAACGTTTGTGGCATTGTTAGCATGAACTTCGAGGTCAGAGAGAAGGCGTGCGCTTCGAGCGGCACCGTGAAGTGAGTTCTGGTCTTGAGGAAGCTCCGAACGAATCGCTCGGTGTAACGCTCAACACCAAGCAGGTGGAACTGCACGGCATGCACCAGCGCATGGAACAGGGAGCGCTCGTTCAGTTCTTCATTGAACACCACCACGTCGATAAACGTCAGCGAGTCCATGTGCGTGATTTCGGGAAGGTTGTCAAAGCCTTTGGCGCGAGCCGCGGCGTAGAAGTCGGGTGCGGGCACTCGCTGGCCTTTGAGTTCGACGAAACGGATCTGGTCGAGGAGTGTGGGGGAAAAGTAAGGCCACATCCGAGCCTTGTGTTGATTGCTGAGAGGTTGAGCGGCGGGAAGATAGTGGCCGCGTTGCTGGCGCAAATAGTCGGAGACCAGGCGGATGGACTGGACAATGTCGTCACTGGTGATAAGCAGCGGCGGTTGGGGATCCTGGGGGGCTGGCGGGAGACTCTTCTCCAGGGACGCGTAGAAGTCATTGAGTTCGGTGGCGGCCTGGGCGGATTTGCGGAGGACGTCTTGGCGTCCAAAGCGGGCGAGATCGCTCACGGAGTAGTGAAGGCGAAGCTGATAGGTGGCACAATGCGCACTGAGCAACTCGAGGTGCGCCTGATGGAGTTCAGAGTTCAGCTGAACGGGGACCCGATCATCGGAGTCCAGGTGCGAACACATGGGTAATAACTCCTAAATCATAGATTGGAGAACTACAGGAAGGGGCCCAAGTAACAGTTATTTATACCCGATTATGTTTACGCTGTCAACGTAATACTACAATGGCTGCGCGCCAAGAAGTGGGAGAACCCAGAGCGACCGCGGGCTTACGCACCGCGGTCGCCTTTCCTGACAGGACCTGGGTATGAAGTGGGGGGAGGACTTGTATTGATAGGTATAACAGTGTTATGTGTACGTTGTCAACATAACAAGCCGAAGAACTGGAAGCGCTTCAGGAGGACGAAGAAGAATGCCGCGGCATGCTGATCCGGATTTAGAGAACCGCATTCTGAACGCCGCGCAGGTATTGTGGAAGCGCGGCGGGGAGAAGGCGCTGACGATGAGAGCGGTGGCGCGGGCGGCGGGAACGAATACGCCGGCGGTGTACCGGCGATTCAAAGACCGGCGCGACCTGGTGCGGGGTTTGCTGCTGCGAATTGCGAATCGCATCCGGGAGGACTTTGCCGCGGGGGAAACGCTGGAAGAGATGGCGGAGGCCTATGTGGACTCCGCTCTGCAGAAACCGCACGAGTACGAATTGTTCTACACACACGCACGAGAATTGTCGCCGCCACGGGGCAGCGGGAAGCCGAAACCGATCAGGGAATCACGGCCGAACTTCCGCTTCGTGGAGCAACTGCTGGCGAAGCGACTGGGAGGAGCGGCGGAGGATCACACGCAACTGGCCTTGGCAGTATGGGCTACCCTGCACGGGACGACGACACTGTTGCTTTCGAAATCGATTCCGGACGGGCATGAAGAGGAGTTGCGCAAGGCCTGCCGGGCGGCAATCAAGACGATGCTGGAGGGAGCAGGAAAATTCATGGGAAACCACCACGGGAAAGGGGGACGCGGGAAGCGGCAGGCTCCGGCGAGATAGCCCTAAGATATATCGTCTTGACAATAGTCGTTACAACGAGTATATTTAATTTATGAAGGAATCACCCCAGAGCGATAGCAAGAGGCGGCGCGGCAGCCCGGAAGAGGCTTTGTTTCTGGAGTTGCTGCGCACGACCGATATGCTTTCGCGGGGATTGATTCATGTACTGAAGGCCGAGGACCTGTCGGCGACGCAGTACAACGTGCTTCGAATCCTGCGGGGAGCGCCCGAGGGACTTCCCTGCGGCGAGATTGCGAGCCGGATGATTACCCGGGATCCGGACATTACGCGACTGCTGGACCGCATGGAAAAGCGCAGTTTGGTCTCGCGATGCCGGGAAACCAAGGATCGGAGGATGGTGATGACGCGGATTGCGCCGGAAGGGTTGAAGGTGCTGGCTCGATTGGACGAACCGGTTCAGGAGGGGCATCGCCGGCAACTGGGGCATATGGGAAGAGAGCGCCTGAGAACATTAACCGAGCTGTTGCAGGCCGCGCAGGCTGAAGTGCGTTGATTTTTTTGGTTCTAATACTTGTTGCAACGATTATCGTCGAAACGCATCTAAACCAAGAAGAGAGGACACAATACCATGAGCACAACCGCTACCGTACCGCAGGCTACTACCACTACCTGGAACCTCGATCAGGCTCACTCGGTCGCCGAGTTCAAGGTGAAGCATATGATGATTTCCAACGTGAAAGGTCATTTCGCGAAAGTGTCGGGAACTTTGACGCTGGATACGTCGAACCTGGCAAACTCGAAGGTAGAGACTTCGGTGGATGTTGCCTCGGTGGAGACGCGCGACGCACAGCGCGATGCGCACCTGAAGAGCGCGGACTTTTTCGACGTGGAGAAGTTCCCTACCATGGCGTTCAAGTCGACTCGCGTCAAATCGACGGGAGATGGGGAGTTGGCCGTTGAGGGCGACCTGACGATTCACGGCGTCACGCGGAAGGCGACGTTTGCGGTGGAAGGGCCGACTGCACCGGCGAAGGATCCGTGGGGAAACACGCGGATTGGGGTAACAGCGACCACCAAGATCAACCGAAAAGATTTCGGCCTGACGTGGAACGCCGCGCTGGAAACGGGTGGCATTCTGGTAGGAGAAGAAGTAACGATCACGCTCGACGCGCAATTTGTGAAAGCCTGAATTCCGCAGAGCGTAAGCCGAGCACGCCAAGAGCATGCTGACGGCAGGAAGGAAGAACTATGTCGCTCCGGCCTGTAAAACAGATTCTACAAACGACGCCGACCATTGAAGGCGCTGGCGTTAAACTGCAACGCGCCTTCGGCTTCGGCAAAACCAAGGAATTCGATCCATTCCTGTTGCTGGACGATTTCCGCAACGAGCATCCCGAAGACTATCTAAAGGGATTTCCATGGCATCCTCACCGCGGGATCGAAACCATCACATACGTGCTGGCGGGAACGGTGGAGCACGGCGACAGCCTGGGCAACCAAGGCAAGATGGGTGCGGGCGATGTGCAATGGATGACGGCGGGAAGCGGGATCCTGCACCAGGAGATGCCAAAAGGAGACGCGGCGGGCCGGATGCATGGGTTTCAGCTGTGGGCCAACCTGCCGGCATCGCTGAAGATGACCGATCCGCGTTACCAGGATATTCCGGCGAGCGCGATACCGGAGGTCACCGACGATGACGGCACGCGGGTGCGTGTCATCTGCGGAGAATTCTGGGGCAAGAAGGGGCCGGTGGAAGGCGTCGCGGCGGATCCGAATTACCTGGACATTTCAGTTGCTCCGGGACAGCGGAAGCGGCTGAAGGTCGATATCACGCGCAATGCGTTTGCGTATGTGTTCGCCGGATCAGGCACGTTCCGTGATTCATCGAAACCGCGCGCGGTGCTGACCGAACAGGCGGCTGATCCTGACGCAGCGCCGGTGTACGACGTGAAGAATCATTCGCTGGTGCTGTTTGACCGCGGGGATGAGATCACGGCGCAGGCCGGAGACGAAGGAATTCGGTTCCTGCTGGTATCGGGCAAGCCGATTGAGGAACCGGTGGCCTGGTACGGTCCGATTGTGATGAACACGCAGGAACAACTGCGGCAGGCAATCTCGGAGTTGCAAAGCGGCGGGTTCATCAAGCATCGGTAAGGCGGAGAATTCGTCCATTAGTGCTGGCACACACATGTAAGGCGGCAGATCTCGGTGCTGAGCTGAGAGGACCGAGATCTGCTCGCAAAATGAAAGCCCGGGCATTACTTGGATAGAACCGTGATAGCTTTTGCGTTGATTGAGTAAGGGGAGCCTGAAGCCTGCTTGTAACCCGTCGTAGGGGCTACAAGACAAGCCGCTAGTTTTATCGAATTTTCCAGATCTGTTTTTGCCTCCTTGGTTTGCCGCTAAAGTGACCCGAGCCTGCTCATCTTCCGACCAGTTTCAAACCCTCAGACTTGAAGTGAATCGAAGAAGTCGAAATTGGTGAAGCGCTGGTCTCAACAGTTTTCCTGGCCTAAGCTAGGTCAGGGCTCAAAGCAATGAGAATCAGCGCACGCGGCGTCCTATCTATCTGCTTCGTCATTCTTCTTGCCTGCAGTCACACCACTCGGTTGCAGGCGGGCCCTGACGGACTGACTGTGGTGGCCCCATCAGGTTTGAAAATGCGCGTGGCCGAAGAGGATTCCGATCCGACTCTATGGTTAAGTGTTCCCAACGAGGCATCGGGCGAAGACGCTGTGCTGGTTCTGCTGCCGGAACACGTTACGGTTCGCAGGCGCGGCACGAGCGAACGCGCAACACCTGTACCTGTGGCAGCCCGGAAAGCATGGTGCCCGTCCGCATTGGGCCCGAACCGGTGACGCGCTGCAATATGAATCCGACCTCGGGCCTACTATGCATTTTCTTGTGCGGGCCAATTTGCAGTCGGATGGTGTCTTGTTGCATTACGAGTTCATGAACAATTCAGACGTCGATTTTGATTCCGTCCAAGCGGTTACCGATCCTCGAATGGTTACACCGCTATTCCGCGATGTCCGGCTGGAGCGAACCTACGTTCACGAACAAGGTCGGTTCGCCTTGCTCGCTTCCGACATGCCCCAGCGGGTCAACATGCCGATAAGCGAGTGGCTGCCGAATCGGTATCGCATCTCTTATTCATGGCCGGTTGAACGGGAACTGATACAGAAGCAGCCGGATGGAATCACATTCTTCAATGCACGGAACCGGGCTGACGAACCATTCCTCGCCACCGCCTCCGTGGACGCTAAGTGGATCATGGCGACCTTCTCGAGGAATCCGGGCAATCTGTGGACGAACCCAGAGCTTACGTGCCAACACGCCGACCCGGATATTCTGCTTCCTCGCCACGGAAGTGGTGTCGCCGAGGAAAAGATATTGCTGCTTCGGGGCACCCTGGAGGATGTTCTCAGCAAGATCAAGGTGCAGCGCGGCGACCTGAAGTAGGAGGGCGCTGGGACCAGGGGTTTTGAATGTAGCGGCCTGATAGCGTCAATCATCTGAACGCGCGATGGGGCGCCCCCAATTAAAGGTATCTGCGATACACTACTCGCCGAAGTTTTCAAAGAGAACACTTCCGCGACTACAAGTGATGCATACGTTTTGGAAGAGTTGGAGCCACCATAATGACCCGACTGCTAGGTGGATATCGGTATCTGCTAGTGATTGCGTTGTTCTCGTCCGCTGCGTCCTGTCAGATTTTCCAGCTAGCGGAACTGAATACGAACCAGATTCGCGCTCTTGATCGCGCCAGGACAGTCGTGCTCATTCCGGGAGGAATTCTTGAAGAGCACGGGCCTTATCTTCCATCTTTCACCGATGGATACGTTGATGCGGCGGTGACGCAGGAAGTGGCGCGTGCCATTGTGGCGCGTCCGCGGTGGAGTGTGGTGGTCTTTCCGGCCGTACCTCTTGGGTCTGGAGGCGCCAATGGTATCGGCGCGAAATGGACATTTCCTGGCTCGTACACAGTCCGCACGGAAACTCTACGCGCGGTTTACATGGACCTAGCGAGCGAGTTGGGCGAGCAAGGCTTTCGCTGGATTTTTCTCATTAACGACCATGGCGATCCATTGCATGCGCGTGCTCTCAATCAGGCTTCGAACTACTTCCGCGACGTTTATGGTGGAACCATGGTGCATCTCCGCGATTTGATGCCCATCGCGACTTGTTGCGGCACCGAAGAAACAATGTTGACGCCAGCCGAACTCGCAGAGGAAGGATTTACCGTCCACGCGGGAGCTGACGAGCACAGTCAGATTGTGTTTCTCCATCCCGAGCTGGTTGATCCGTCCTACAAGAACGCACCTTCACTTACTGGCAAGGGAGTCGGGGATCTTTTCCGTATCGCAGGAACAAAGGATTGGCCGGGTTATTTCGGCGCACCACGGTTGGCCAGCGCGGCCCTAGGGGCGCGGCACTTTTCGGATTTCATCCGTGTGGAGTCCGATTTGGTTTTGAAGATCCTCGACGGCCTTGACTACCGGACCATTCCACGTTTCTCCGACCAATTTGATATCAGCAAAATTCCTGGATTGCAGGCCGAATTCGAACACGACCGAGCGTGGCAGAGCAAAGAAATCGAATGGTTGAGATCAAGCGAGAAGAAATAGCACAAGCGGCAATAGAAAGAATTGCAGTTTCCGGAAACCGTCTATTTTCCACCAAATCAGAAAATTTCACGACTGTGGCATCGTAGGCGCAATCGCATAACCTCGTCCCGGAATCTCGAATACGTCTTCAATCTTGAAAAGAAACGCCATCCGCGTTGGAGTACCACTTAACTGTTGCAAAATCGCGATAGCACTCAAAATGCCTAAGTGGGGCGAACAGACGGTGCAAGCTTGTGATACGGCCTGATTCTCGCCAGTTATCGATTCACGTATCATGCATCGTTGATAGGCTGGCACAATGATTGTCATCCAGTCCCCAAGATTGAAGCTCAGCCAGTTCCAGATGATGGATGCCCAGGAGGTTTTTGCATGCATCACGCCCGCCATCGCCAAATTCATGCGATGGGAGCCGCCCTCGTGGAGCGAGTACGTGGCGCGATGCGAGAAGAGGGTGCAGGCTCCAGAACCGAACAAATTCTCTTTCGTCATCCGGCGGCTCGACAACAGGGAAGGCCTTGGCATGGCCGGGTTGGAAGACGCGGACGGATCGACGGTGATAATCATGCGCCATATTGCGAGCGATGGTTGCGAGCCATGCTCCAAAGCTTGCGGTTTCGCGCAGCGTTGAAAGCCGGCGTAGTGCCCGGATGAAGACATCCTGAACGAGGTCATCCACATCGCCGACCGGAACCTTGGCCAGCAGAACTCCGTGAACCATGCGAGCGTACCGCTGGTAGAGCTGGCCAAAGGCTGCGCGGTCGCCATCGCGCGCCGCGGCCACCCAGGTCGCATCCTCGGAGATTTCCCACGCGGACGGCTCCCTGAGAGGCCCGGATCGAAGGCCTACCGCGAGCAGGTCACTTCTGTCTCCGGACCTGGCCATGCGCGCAAAATCCTCGCCAAATGATAGACGTTCGTGGGGAGAGGAGTGTTAACAGCCCACGAAGACAAGAAATTTCTAATCCTTCGTGGTTTCTTTCGGTGGGAGATACCGGCTGGTCCTTTCGCGGAATTCGTCGATAAGGGACTTGACGGCTGTCGCATTGACGAACGAGGTCCGGAGAGAGAGGGCCTGAGATCACCCTCAATCGACGGGGGTGAGAAAAGAAGTGGCGAGAATGACGAAGATTTTGCTGGTGGACGACAGTAAGTTCTTGAGGCTAGCCACGGAGCGGGCGCTGACGCGAGCGGGTTATGGCGTGAGCACGGCGTCGGATGGAGAGCATGCGTTGGCGGTAGCGCGGGAACAAAAGCCGGATCTGATCCTATTGGACATGCTGCTGCCAAAGATGACTGGGCCGGATGTGTTGAAGGCGTTGAAGAAGGATCCGGTGACGGCAGGGATCGCGGTGGTCGTGTTCACCGGATTGTCACAGAAGAATGCAACCCGTCTGCAACAGGATGGGGCTTGCGCATTCTTGGAGAAATCGACGCTGGGGCTGGACAAAGGATGCGGGACATTTCTGCTGGCGCTGGCAAGCATCGTGCGGACATTGAAACTGGAGGTTCCAGCAGCAGCGATGTCGAAATAAGGTCCTCGGGAAACGCCCTTTGTCGGTTACCGTCCGAAGCTGGATAACAAGTTCGCCCCCACTCCTTGCGCCGTAGTCTGCATTCTTACGCCGCTCCGCGGTTGGAGAGCGCGGCCGACTTATGGGAACCGGAGTAACCCGCGGGAGGTGACTTTTCAGGCGTGAGTTCGGTCGCTGATCCACGGAATTGCCTTCGCCTTTCGAAGACCGCTCGGATCGGCTGAAAATAAATCACTTACGGGTGGGAACTCTAGACAGTGGGGCGGAGTCTATGTTGAGTGAGAGTCACGGCTCCGCTCACAGTTTGCCGGACTTGTCTGGGACCGGGCCAAGCGGCACATTTTTAGGGCGCGGTAGGGTGGAAAATCCTATAATCAGGGGACGCCGATATGGCGGGAGCAACCACCTTGGGTGATCTGGCGAGTGCAATTGGAGTTCGGTCGCAGGAAGAAGCAGCGATCGTCGCGGAGCTGAAAGCCGGCTCGGAAGAGGCATACGCCTGGCTGATCGGCGAGTTCCAGCAGCCGGTGTATGGGCTGGTGTACCGGATCGTGAATGATCCGTCGGACGCTGCCGACACGACGCAGGATGTATTCCTGAAAGTGTTTCGCGGGATGAAGCATTTTCACGGCGGCTCGAGCCTGAAGACGTGGATCTACCGGATCGCGTTGCACGAGGCGGCGAACCGGCGACGGTGGTGGTTCCGGCACAAGGCGAAAGAGACATCGATTGAGCCGGTGGAATCGGATGGACCGAGCGCCGGAGAGAATGCGATGCAGGTGGCGCTGATGGATCATGCGGATTCTCCGTTTGACAGCGTGGCGCACCATGAAGTGCAGCACCGGGTAGAAGAAGAGTTGAGGAAGGTTCCAGAGCCGTACCGGACGACACTGATTCTGCGAGATCTGGAAGAAATGTCGTACGAAGAGATTGCCGAGGTGCTGGAGATTTCGCTGGGAACGGTGAAGTCCCGGCTCACGCGCGGCAGAGACGCACTGCGGCAACGGCTGGCGTCGTATGTGCGCGAGGTTGGACACGAACTGGGGTTGACCGCTCCGAGCCAGGACAGTAAAGAGCGCGGGGCGCGGTCCCATGGTGCTGAAGGGGGTAGAAGGGTCGAGGTGACTTCATGAAGGGCACAGGAACAAAGATAGAATTGCAGTGCCCCCAGGCGAGGCGCTTGTTCTCGCCGTATCTGGATGGCGCAGTAACCGGCACCGAGATGCTGGCACTGCAGGAACACTTGTCGGAGTGTGCTGGCTGCAACGGCCAGTACCAGGGGTTGCGACGAACGCAGCAATTGATGGCAAGCGTAGGACGGCCAAAGGCTCCGGCGGATTTGGGATTGAAGCTGCGGCTGGCGATTTCACGGGAAGCGGCGCAGGCCAAGCGAGGACGGTTTGCCGGGCTGAAAGTACGATGGGAAAATGCGCTGCAGGCCTTCATGGTTCCCGCCACGGCGGGGTTTCTAAGCGCAGTCATTATTTTTGGAATCGCGATGGTGTATTTCGTAGTGCCAGCGTCGCTGCGCGCGGACAATGACGTGCCGCTGGTGATGATCAACACTGCGCCGCAACTGCAGCAAAGCGCCTTTGGGATGACGCTGAACACGATCGATGCAGACTCGCTGGTGATTGAAGCTTACGTGGATGAGAACGGCAGAGTGCAGGATTACCGGATTCTGTCGGACACGGACAAGTCGAAGGAAGTGTTGCCGCAAGTGAAGCGGATGCTGATCTTCACAACGTTCCGTCCGGCGTTATCGATGGGACGGCCGACGACAAGCCGAGCGGTGTTGTCGTTTTCGACGATTAGCGTGAAGGGGTAGAGAGCTTTCAGCTTCTTACCGCTAGCATTTTCGACGTATTCACTTTCGCCTTCAAATCAAAAACCCCACCCTCTCGCAAAAAAAAACGCGAGAAGGATGGGGCAACCGTTTTACCCACCATCCCTAGTTATTGGCAGGTTTCGGAAACCATGCGGACGTCGGTAACCTTCAAGTGTCCGTGTTCGGTATTGCTCTTTTTCATGCCGCTATCTTGAGCAGCATCTTTTGCGTCTTCCTTCATATTGTGCATTTTGGCGTTCGAGACCGCACCCTTGGCTTCAATGGTGTGGCCGACGTGACTGGCGAGATCGACGGCGTTGTTGCCATGGATCTCCCACGTGCTGCCATCGGTGCCGGTCAACAAGTATTCATTGGCACTATCGCCCTTGCTCAGGCATCCGGTGATGCTTCTCACGTCGCCCTTCGATTTGGTCTCTGTGTCTTGCGCCATGGCCCAGACGGAAGTCAGGCCGGCAAGAACCACGCACAACATCAAACGATTCCATTTGTTTGTCATTCCGTGCTCCTTTATTTGTCCCCTCAAGAAAATGGGGCAATACGAAACATGCTGTCGTAGGTCAGTTGCGATTTTGGAGACTGGAGTTGCCGTTTCGCAACTCACGGAATACAGCGAGACCGCGGGTGACCGTAAATCGATCAAAAAACGAGGCAACCCTAGACGCAGGAACGATGCGCCGCGTCAGACGTTGGTTTCGCACGAGCGAAACGTCATTGGTGACGAACGAGCACTCGGAGGAATTGACTCCGAAGAAAGGGGCTGCGCATCGACGAGGGATTGACAGGTGGAGCTAAGCACTTCAAACGTCTTAACGTAAGGAATTCCGTCGAGCATCGCTTCGAGAACTTCGATGACTTGCGGATATCCGCTGGCATTGAATGCCTGGGCGTTTCCCTCGTGATCCCAAAAGCTGATGGTGGTTACTTCAGAGCCATCGGAAAGGCCAAGGGTGATGAGATCGAGAAATCCCTGCTGCAGGCGCAGCCAAGGAAGAATTTCACGCTCCATGAGGTTGGCAAATTTTCTGAGCGAGTTAGGTTTCAGGCGCACAGAAACCTTGCGAGCAAACATGACGACCTCCGCACTACGGGGTGGCTCCTTGCGAAGAGCCAATCCACGACACAAAGCACTAATGAGTAGTGCAGGTCGGAGAGGAATCGTTACACCGGAAGAGGATTGAAATCTGAATCCGGATTCGGTCAAGTACGAAATAACATCAAAATCAAAAGCCGCGGGCGAGGGCGCCCGCGCCACATGAACAACGAGGCGAGCTAACCGCGGGGATGGATGACGTGAATCAGGAGGAAGGTGCCAGCGGCGACCAGGGCGGAGGCGGGGATGGTCAGGACCCAAGCCCAGACAATGCGTCCGGCGACGCCCCAGCGGACGGCGGAGAGCCGGTGAATCGAGCCTACGCCGACGATCGCGCCCGTGATGGTGTGTGTGGTGCTGACTGGGATGCCGGCGAGAGCGGTGCCGAACAGAGTGATAGCGCCTGCGCTTTCGGCACAGAAACCGCCAAGCGGCTTGAGCTTGGTGATTTTCTGTCCCATGGTGTGGACGATGCGCCAACCACCGAAATAGGTTCCGGCGGCGATGGAGGCGTGAGCAGCCAGGATGATGGGCCAGCGATAGTGCCCCCAATTAGAAAGCATGTCGGACTTGCTCATGAATCCAGCGGTGTAGAGCGCGCCGGCGACGATGCCCATGGTTTTCTGCGCGTCGTTGCCGCCGTGTCCGAGGCTATAGGCGGCGGCGGAAAGAAGTTGGAGCTTGCGAAACCACTTGTCGACGAGTTGGGGAGGCTTGTTCTGAAGGATCCAGTGAGCCGCAATCATGAAAGTCAAGCCGAGGACCATGCCCATGACGGGCGCAACGACAATGAAAATGAGAGTTTTGTACCAGCCTTCCGGGATGATGACGGAAAACATGGTCGCAGTGCCGGTGTGAATGGCGGCATGCATCATGGCGGCGCCCGCATAGCCGCCGATCAGGGCGTGAGAAGAAGAAGTCGGAAGTCCCCACCACCAGGTCAAAAGATCCCAGACAATCGCTCCGAATAAGGCAGCCATGACTACGTATTGATCGACATCTTCGAGGCGGATCATGCCTTTACCAATGGTCTTGGCGACCGCTGTACCGAGAAAGAACGCCGCGAGAAAGTTGAAGGTTGCCGCCCATAGAACTGCGAGTTTGGGAGACAGCACGCGGGTGGAAACGACGGTGGCGATGCTGTTGGCAGAATCGTGAAATCCGTTGAGGAAGTCGAAGGCCAGAGCGACCAGGATCGTAATCAGGACCAGCAGGACGTCTTTATTCATGTTTCAAAGTTTCAAGGTTTCAAAGATTCGACGTTGGCAGACTGTGCATTCGTTTTTCACACTGTTTCAGCGTCCTTGAAACTTCGAAACTCTGAAACTTTGAAACCTCTTTAATCTAGGTGCTCTTGACGATGATGGCTTCGAGCACGTTGGCTGCGTCCTCTGCCTTGTCGGTGGCATATTCCAGCACTTCGTAAAGTTCTTTCAGCTTAATGAGCTGGATGGGATCTTTTTCGTTCTCGAAGAGATCGGCGATGGCACGGCGGCTGACGTGATCGGCCATATCTTCGAGGCGGTTGACTTCTTCCAAGTGGTCCATGACGTGGCCGTTCTTTTCAAGCAGGGAAACACCCTTGGCCAGTTCTTCGCATTGCAGGACGATGAGTCCGGCCAATTCAGCGGAGACCGGAGGAGGCGTGGTGATTTTGTACATCACGAGACGCAGGGCCGCGGAGTTTACAAAATCGAGGACGTCGTCGAGGGAGGAAGCCAGGCGGTGGATGTCCTCGCGATCGAAGGGAGTGATGAAGCTCTGGTTGAGTTTGGTGATGATGGCGTGGGTGGCCTTGTCGCCTTTGTGCTCGATGGCCTGCACCTGGCTGACCCGCATGGCGAGGTCGCGGGGATCGGCGAGGATGCTGCGGAGCAGTTTGGCTCCATCGGTCAGATTGCCGGATAGTTCGGCGAAAAGGTCAAAGAATTTGGCGTCGCGGGGGATTAGGCGCATGTATGAAATTCACTCTAGGCTCGTGGCTAGTCGGAATGAACATGAAGAACAACAGCAGAGTAATATCTCACGCGCAGCGTAGGGCAAGCAAACCGGGGGACGGATTAGCGGGGATTCCTGCGATTGATGAGGACGGGAGAACGGCGGGGCGTCCGCAGGGCAATGACGGCGAGCAGGACAAAGACGACCGCCGAGCCCATCGCAACCGGCTGCAGGAAGCCGCGAAAGAGCTGAATGAGAGCCATTTCCGCATTATGGGGGTGGGAAGGCGAGGAGTCGACGTTACTAGTAGGGTAGACCTAAGGTGTGAGCGCATGGCCTCCCAAGGGCCTATAGGGACCATTCCAGGGCCCGGCTCGTAGAGTGGGGGAACCGGTCGGGCCACCGATCGGGAGGATGGACGAGGAGCGGTCGCATCGAGTCCGAGGGCGTCGCCAGAATCACATTCACAAGTGACCTTAATCACCGCACTTAAGTGAGTACCAGAGGAGGATGGTCGCGTTGCCCGCCGCTGGAGCGGGTGTCTGCTGGCAACTCAGAATGCCAGATCAGCGCCAACCAAATCGTCGCTTGCACGGCGGCCTTCGTTGGCGCCCGGCACGATCGCCACGATCGCGCCGGATTTTTCATTGTCTGACCTCTATAGGTCTCCCAGTGCCAAAGGAGAAACAATCATGAAACGGGGAGCGGGAAACATCAGGGTTTGCGGACTTATCCTCGCGCTTATCAGCCTATTCGGCTTGGGCGTAGCGGCGGCATTTGGCCAGGCTATCGATGGAAGCGTGGTCGGGACCATCGTAGATACGCAGGGAGCGGCGATCGTGGGAGCGGAAGTCTCCGCCACGAACATCGCGACCAACGTGGGCGCAACCGGCAAGACCAGCGGGTCGGGAGAGTACCGTTTCGATCATCTGCTTGCAGGCACGTACAAGATCACGGTGAAGATGACCGGCTTCAAGATGACCACGGAGAACGTGGTCATATCCTTGAACCAGACAGTCACGCGCAATGTGACGCTGACGCCGGGAGCGGCGACGGAGACGGTCGAGGTTTCGGGCGTGCCTCCGGTTCTGGACACGACGACAGCTCAGTTGCAAAGCACCTATGAAAGCAAAGTGATCGCGGATTCTCCGCTAGCGTCGGTCGGCAGCGGCGTGATCAACCTTTCGCTGATGGATGCCGGAGTGGCGAGCAGCGGCGGGGTTGGACTGGGAACGGGCCCGTCGATCTCCGGACAGCGGCCGCGCAACAACAACTACACAATCGAAGGGGTGGACAATAACAGCAAGTCGGTTACCGGTCCGCTGTTTCAACCACCGAACGATGCGGTGGACCAGTTCACGGTCCTGCAGAACCAATTCTCGCCAGAGTTTGGACACTCCTCGGGCGGGCAGTTCAACCAGACGATCAAGTCGGGCACGAACAGTTTCCATGGTCGGGTATATGAGTATTTCCAGAACCGCAATCTGAACGCGCAGGATTCGCTGGTTGCTCAGTCACAGCGCTCCCAAGGACTGAACCCCTTCAACACGCGCTATGACAACAACCGATTCGGCGGTCAGGTCGGCGGACCGATCATCAAGAATAAGCTGTTCTTCTTCACTAATTGGGAGTACAACCCTGTCGGCAACTCGACTTCTTCAACCGCTTGTGCGCCGACGGCTGCCGGATACACGATGCTGGCGGCGGACCCCAACGTCAACGCAACTAACTTGCAGCAGTTCCAGAAGTACGTGCCTGCGGCCAGTGCTGCGGCATCGGCCAG
The DNA here is from genome assembly GCA_963731405.1 of uncultured Acidobacteriaceae bacterium. Taxonomy (GTDB): domain Bacteria; phylum Acidobacteriota; class Terriglobia; order Terriglobales; family Acidobacteriaceae; genus Sulfotelmatobacter. The sequence continues at coordinate 34,876 of CAVSVS010000028.1, forward strand.
CGATTCCAACTGCTCCTCGTCGACGGCTATCGACTCCCCTGCGGGAGCCGGGGCTCTGTCAGTTCCGACGGGAGCCATTGGATTCTCGGGCGCCTACTATACCAACAACTTGACCACCGCCAACTCGTTGGACTGGAATATTTCGGAGAAGGACCAATTCCGGGCTCGCTTCAACTACTCGAAGATTAACGGCCTTGATGTTGCCGCCCAAATTCCGGCGTTTTGGACAGTCGTTCCCACGCGGAACGAGATCATCACAGCCAGTGAGTACCATACCTTCACTCCGTACCTGAGCAATGAAGTGCGCATCGGCTTTAATCGCAACACGCAAACGTTCCCGACCAGCAACTCTTCGTTCCCAGGGCTGGATGCATTTCCCAATCTGATCGTGTACGAGGGTGCCGGCGTGCAGATTGGTGCCGATCCCAACGCTCCTCAATTTGGTGTCCAGAACTTCTATCAACTGGTGGACAACATCAGCTGGCTGAAGGGAAAACACAACTTCAAGTTCGGCGCCGAGTATCGCGAATATATCTCCCCGCAGGGGTTCACCCAGAGGGTACGCGGCGACTACAACTATTTATCCTTTAATGGCTATTTCACCGACCAGGTGCCTGATTATCAGGCCGAGCGCTCTATCGGCGATCTGACTTACTACGGCAACCAGAACATGTTCTACGGATACGCCAATGATGATTGGCATGTGACGAAGAATCTTTCCCTTAACCTGGGCCTACGCTATGAGTTCACACAAGTGCCACTCTCACAACGCGAGTGGCAGCCACTGAACTCGATTTCGAACGTTCCGGGGCTCATTACCTTCGGAGCACCGAAAGCCCAGAAGACCAACTTCCTGCCGCGTATCGGTTTCGCGTATTCGCCCGGGTCCAGCGGGACAACCTCCATTCGCGGCGGATTCTCGATGTCAACTGATGTCCTCTATGACAATCTTGGGTTGCTCTCCGCACCACCGCAGGTGCAGCAGACTTGCGACGCTTTTGGCGGCACAGCAGTTACGGACATGACCCCAACCTGTTTTTGGCAAGATCCGACTGTAACCGGAACTGGCTTCCTGGCCGGTGGTGGCTTGCCTTTCTCGGCAACCATTCCGCCGATCACGGATCCTATCGTGGCTCGTCAGGCAACGGCGGGGTATATTCCGGACCAGAAATTGCCCTACTCAGAAACTATTACGCTGGGTATTCAACACATCTTCGCGGACAAGTACACGGCTGAAGTTCGTTACGTAGGAACTCGAGGGATTCACCTGCCCGTTCAGATGCGTCTGAACCGTCAGGACAGGACCTCCGCGAGTTTGTTCCTGCCAACGTACTTCGCCGACCCGGGACTCAGCGTGTTGAATAGCCTGACTACCACATACGATCAGATCGACGGCAATCCCAACTACGTTCCGGCGTACGCGGACGCGGGGTTCAACAGCGCCAGTGTCGTAGGCTTTATGCCTTACGGCAGTTCGAAGTACAACGGTTTACAGACATCGTTGAAGCGTAGCTTCAACAACGGTTTGCAGTTCCAGGTGGCATGGACTTGGAGTCATGCCATGGATAATTCGACGGCAGATGTATTCTCCACCTATCTGACGCCGCGTCGTCCGCAGAACTTCCAGTGCTTCGAATGCGATTGGAGCGATTCCGCTCTGGATCGTCGGCATCGGGTTACGGTGCAGATGTTGTATGACTTACCGTTCCTTAAGCACAGCGACAATTGGGCCGAGAAGAACCTGCTTGGAAACTGGGAAATACTCCCCGCTTATACCTTCCAGTCGCCGGAATATGCGACCGTACAATCCGGAACTGATGTCAACGGGAACGGTGACAGTGCGGGCGACCGCACCATCATTAACCCCGCCGGCATAAAAGGTACCGGAACGGGTTCCAGTCCCTTGTTTAACGCCGCCGGAGATCAGGTTGCGTACTTGGCGGACGATCCCTCTGCCTATTACGTGGCGGCAGGCAAGTACGCGCTAGCGAATGACAGGCGCAACACGTTAGCCCTGCCGCACACCAACAACTTCGATCTGTCGGTGGTGAAGCGGGTGAACATCACCGAGACTCAAAACGTGGAATTCCAGGCCCAATTCCTGAACTTCTTCAACCATGCGCAAAATCTCCCGGGCGCCATCAGCGATGTCGTCCCATTCGCCTATGGCACGTTGCCTAGCGTGCTCGGCATGCTGCTTCCTAATGACCCGAGCTTTAATCAGCCGAAGACCGTGTTCACGAACCATCCACGGCAGATGGTGCTGGTGTTGAAGTACACGTTCTAGACGATAGGGTTGTGACTCGGGGAGCCGCGAGGCTCCCCATTTTTTCGCATAAGAGGACGGCGTCAAGGCGTCCCTTGCCCAAACAGAAAACCCGATACCACCGGCCGTAGTTTTCTATTTGACCCAGAATACTGTTGGCGGTACTGTAAGCCGCAATAGGACGTATTTTGGGGTGGGGTAATGACAGTCCACGTCGTTTCCCTGGGGATAATTTTGGTCCTTGGTGCGCGGTGCACGGCTCAGCCGACTTACACTCTCGCCGAAGCTGCGGATTCAGCGACCAAGGGTCGCCCGCGATTTCCAGCAAACTCTTCACCAAGCAGCTAAAGGGGACCGCGACGCGCAGTTTCAGGCTGGCCTGAGCTACGAGACCGGTTGCGGCGTTCCCCAGGACTCCGCCCAAGCGTTGCACTGGTATCGAAAGGCTGCTGACAGCGGGCAACCTGGGGCGCAGAACAATTTGGGTGGGCTTTACCTGGAAGGCCGGGGCGTAGAGCAGAATAATGAGGACGCAAAGAAGTGGTATCTCCGTGCGGCTTCGGAAGGACATGCTGGCGCACAAAATAACCTGGGATACATGTACCAGACAGGCCGGGCTGGGCGAGATGAGAGGGATGCGCAGTCCAGCAACGATGAGGCGTTCAAGTGGTACCAAAGAGCAGCGTATTCGGGATCAGTCGCGGGGGAACTCAATCTCGGGCTGGCATATTTCAACGGGACCGGGATTCCACAGGACTTGGGAGAGGCGGTGAAATGGTTTGTAAAGGCTGCGGGGCACGGTTCTGCAGCGGCTTGTGATCACTTGGGCCGGGTGTATCAGCATGGATGGGGAGCGCCGCGGGATTACAGCCTCGCCGACAGGTGGTATCGCATGGCCATGGAACGTGGATACGCGCAGGCCAAACAGGATCTCGCTTCGCTGAATGAGGTCGCCCATCAGGCGGCCAGTGCGGTCGGGGCAGTCCGTCCCGATCCATAGGACTCATAGTCGCGGCGTCGAATAAAGGCCAAGCAAGACACGTTCGCCTAAAACCGGTTTTTGTGGATGCCGCGAATACCGAGTGACGCCCTCAGGGATGGGAGGAAGGGTGGGTCTGAAGGCGGGGCGTAAATTTCCTGACGATAAATTCTTGCATGACATTGGCAAAGGCGGTTTCGCCAAGCCTGATCAGTGAGTTCTGCACGACCAATCCCATGGCATCGCGATCGCTCGAGGGATAGTAAAGATAAGAGATGGCGCCGGTGGCGAAGCTTCCGAGAACGCCAGAGTAATTTGGCTGCCAGCGCTTGTTGTCTCCCTTGCAAACAAACGTATTGCCGACAGAGTACAGGAGCCGCGATCGACCACTGCCAGTTCCCTTGTAGAAATAACGCGGATCCTGTTTGAGAATGGATGGCAAGATTGCACTTCCAATGAACGTGCCAGACAAGACGTCAGCGTAGGCTGCGCCGAAGCGTTTCGCATAACCCTCCATACCTTGGCCGTAGCCCGGGAAATCATCGGTCGCTTGCTGAACTCCGGCAATGGCTGCGACACCCACGAAAGTAAAGGGATCAATGGATGACTTCCAAGCCAGCTCGAATTTTTGCCGAGGCACTAATGGAACTGCGTCGGGGACGTAGCTGACAAAAAAATTGGGAATAAAACCGAAGACGCGTTGTTTTTCCTGCTCCTGAATCTGAACTTGAGCGAGTTCCACCGGTGTAAGCGCTGTGCTGCCGACTCTCACTTCCGTCATGACCGTAGCAACCGCCAGCCTGATCACGGGAACAATGTAGGCCTCACCGGCGCGCACAGTTCCCGAAACGCTTTGGGGTTCGAAGCCTTCTGCTTCAATTGTGAGCTGAAAGGGCCCGGGAGAGAGATTGGCGAAGAAGAATTGCCCATTGGCTCCGGACCGGACCTCTTGAGATTGGGATTGATCCCCAGGAGTCAACCGCAACTGAGCGCCGACGGCGGCAGCTCCAGCTTTATCGAGGACGGTCCCGCTGACGTACCCAGTGGAATGCGGATCGGTCTTCTGCGGCCCGTCGGGAAGGGTTGGCTTTTGGGCCTGCGACGGGGCATTTTCCCCCTCGTTGGCGATCTTGGGCTGCCAATCCTGAGCCGCGCCGGACAGGGAGAATCCGCAGAGGATCCCCAATAGGCTGAGGCAGCCCAGACCGAAGCGGAAAAAGATGATTGCTGGCGTACGGCGACCCAAAAACATCCTTTCCTGATCTCCTCAGATGATGATTTCACTTTAATCCGGTCGGTTGAACCTGTCACTTATAACAGTGCAAGACCAGTATGCACCTCCGAAAGAGAGAAAGCAGGGTTCGCGCGGAGCATTCGTGCGGGGCTGTGCGGGTCAGCGAGTTTGACCCTCTGCTTGGGAGCCCGTAAACTGGATGTGTTCTCCGCCTATCTTCATAATAATGGCTATCGAGTGGCCATCCTGCGGGAGGGATTCCTGAGTCGTTTCTTGGGCCGTTGGTTTCGAAGTTTGATGGTGGTGGCGGTACTGGGGCTGCTGGCGCCGGGGTGTCTGGCGGACGGCAATAATCCAATCACGCTGGAGACGAGTGAGACGATATTCGCCGTGCTGACGGCGATGAATACGTGCGGCTATAACGTCAACCTCAACGCTTCCGATGCACAGAGGCTGAATATCCGAGCAGAGGTGGAGAGGAATCTCAAGGGTTCGGAAGAGGCGCAGGCGACGATGAACACGATGTGCGAGTGGTATCTCGCGCATCGCGGAAAAGATCCAGAGCACGATTTATCCCAATACATTTCGCTGGCTCTGTACCTGCAGGGGCCTCCGCACTTCCTTCCGAAGGTGAAGGAGGATGAACTGCCGCCGGATGCGGTGCCGATTGCGGCGTTCGGGGCGGTGCTGGAGCGGTTCTACGACAAAGCCCAGTTGCACTCGATCTGGGAGCGGCACCGGCCGAACTATGCCGCACTGGTGGAACGCTACCACGAACCGCTGTCAAAAATGGTGTTTGACACCGATATCTACCTGAAAATGCAGTCGGGAGGATACCTGGGGAGAACATTCACGATTTACCTGGATTTCATGGGTGATCCGAATGAAGCGAACGCGCGCAACTACGGAACAGACTATGACGTAGTGGTGTTTCCGTCACCCTATGCGAGCTCGACCGATCCGCTGAAGATGCCGCAAATCCGGCACGCATATTTGCATTACCTACTCGATCCTCTAGCGGAAAAACACTTCAGCTCAATCAAGCGCATTGAACCGCTGCTGCAATCGGTGAAGCGGGCTCCGTTGGAAGAAGGCTTCAAGACCGATATTTCGCTGCTGGTAACCGAGTGCATGGTCAGGGCCATTGAGATTCGAACCACGGGAACAAAGCAGACGGCCGAAGCGATGCGTCTGCAAGCAGTGGACGATGCGGTAAGGCAAGGGTACGTGCTGACGAAGTATTTCTACACTTCCCTGCTGACATTTGAAAAAGATCCAGCCGGACTGCGCGCCGCATATTCGGACATCCTGGACCACATCGACGTGAAGGCTCAGGAGAAGGCGGCGAACGAAGTGCAGTTTGTTCGGGCTTCAGCACCGGAGTTGGTTCAACTCTCGCGAATGGAAGACCGCCGAATGCTGGTCACGGCCGGAAAGCGGCTGGAGGCGGGCGATCCTAAGGGTGCACAAGAGTTGGCGCAGCAGGCGCTAGATAAGAAGGTTGGCGATCCGGGGCGGGCCCTGTTTATTCTGGCGCAGGTGGCTGTGGCAACCAAGAACCGGGAATCGGCACTGGATAATTTCCAAAAGGCAATCCAGGAGACGAAAGATCCCAAGGTGGTGGCGTGGTCGCATGTGTACATCGGCAGGATCCTGGATATGAAAGAGGATCGCGAGGCGGCCATGAACGAGTACCGCGCAGCACTCACTGCGGGAGGAGAGCTTCCAGAGGTGAAGGCGGCCGCTGAGCGTGGGCTGCAACAAGCGTACGAGCCTCCGGCGAAGCCGCAACAGTGAGCCGACAGCAAGTTGCTAGTCAGCTCTCAGCTGTCAGTAAAACCTGCTTCGCTACGATAGAATGCACGGTTGCAGGCTTTGCAGGTCGAGTTGGAAATCTGAAAAGTTTCGGTCGAGGAGAAAGCATGAAGCGAGCAGCGATGGTAATCGCAGTGCTGGGAATGTGTGCGTGGAGTTTCGGGCAAAGCAACACCAAACCAGCGACTCAGAATCCACCGGCAGGGCAGGCGGCACAACCTGCGGGACAAGCAGCCGCGCCAGCCGGGAAACGTCCACCGGCAGCGAAGACGCAGCCGGAGTTTGAGGCGTACAAGGCGGCAGTGGCGCAGACAGATCCTGCGACGCTGGAAAAGTCTGCCGACGATTTTGCTGCGAAGTTTCCGGACAGTGAATTGCGAACGATGCTGTACACCGGGGCCATGCAACGCTACCAGCAGGCCAACAATGCCGACAAGATGATCGACATGGGCAAGAAGGTTCTGGCGATTGACCCGGATGATCCGGCGGCACTGGTCGGAATAGCTCAAGCGGTGGCGGAACGGACGCACGACACGGACTTGGACAAGGATCAGCGGTACGCCGAGGCCAAGAAAGATGCGGAGCGTGCGTTACAGACCATTGACACAGACATCCCGACTTCGGGCTATCCTCCGGAACAGCTGAACGCATTCAAGAACTTCTTGCGATCTGAGGCGTACCTCGTGCTAGGCACGTTGTCGTTCAAAGCCAGTAATTGGGCGGATGCCGAGACGAATCTGCGAAAGTCCATTGACGCATTACCGCAGCAACCCGATACGCTCGCGATCTTTCGCTTGGCGGTTGCGCTCGATATGCAAAACAAGTATCCGGAAGCGATGAAAACCATCGATCAGGCTGTGGAACTGACCAAGGACCAGCCGGATTCCGGAGTGGGCAAAGCGGCTCGGGCCGAGAAAGACCGTCTGACGAAGCTAACCGGCGGGGCGGCTCCGGGAACCGCGGCACCCAAGAACTAGGTTTCGGACGGCCCAACCGTTTCTTGAAGAAGGCTGGTCGAGCTGCGCTCGACGGACAGCCAGGGGCGGCTGTCCCCACATTTGGTGGCAGTCCCATATATGAAGGAACGGGAAATCACGGCGCTGGAGGAGGGGCTGGGCTACCATTTTCGGCGGCGCGCCGTCATTGAACAAGCGGTTACGCACAGTTCGCAGGCCCGAGAGCAGGAAGCGCAACAGGCGGGCGAAAGTAAGTACAAGGTTAGCGATAACGAGCAACTGGAATTCCTGGGAGATGCGGTGCTGGCGCTGGTAACGAGCGAGGAATTGTTCCAGCGATTCCCGCAATTCCGGGAAGGCGAACTCTCAAAGCTTCGGGCGCACCTGGTCAGCGAACGGCATTTGATCCGGGTGGCACAGCAACTCGAACTGGGCCACTATCTGCGGCTGGGACGAGGCGAAGAAAAAAGCGGCGGACGGGGAAAGACGGCGTTGTTGGTGGACGCGCTAGAGGCGATTCTGGCGGCGATCTATCTGGACGGCGGGCTCGAAGTGGCGCGGGAATTTGTTTTGCGCAATGTGATTGCACCGGAACTGGAGCGGATGGAACGCGGCGGCGGTACACTGCCGGTTACGGATTTCAAGTCGGCTTTACAGGAGGCGGTGCAGAGTCTTGGCCTGCCCCAACCCGCTTACGTGCTGGTAGAGGAAGCAGGCCCAGAGCATAGCAAGACATTTACGGTCGAGGCCCGCCTGCACATGAAGAACGGCAAGGACGTCGAGTTCGTAGGGCGGGCGCAGGGTTCGACGAAGAAAACCGCGGAGCAAGACGCAGCCCGGCAACTCCTGACGTTCCTGGCTTCCCGCCCGAAGCCGACGGAAGGAAAGGCGACGGCACGGAACTCGCATTCGGTGGATAAGTAGAATTCATGGATTCGTTCAACCACCCTGTTGTTTCTCCACCGCCTGTGGATGGCCCGCTGGATCTCCCTGTCGTCCCCCAAAGTGCGCCGGCTCAGCCGCCGCAGCGTCATATCGTAACCACCTTCGGCAGCGATGTGATCGGGTCGCTGCAATCGCTGATGGGCACTGTGGTGATCGCGATCTTCGTGATCACTTTCATCGTGCAGGCCTTCCAGATTCCGTCGGAGTCGATGGAGAACACGCTACTGGTTGGCGACTACCTGCTCGTCAACAAGCTCTGCTATGGCGGACCGGGGATTGGCGACCATGTGATGCCGTATCAGAAGATCGCGCGCGGGGACATCATTGTGTTCCATTATCCGGTGGATCCGCAGCAGCACTTTGTGAAGCGTGTAATTGGCGTGCCGGGGGATCACCTGCGAATGGAGAGAAAGAGAGTTCTGATCAATGGCAAGCCCCTCGACGAACCCTATGTGCGATTCCTGGAGCCAGCGAATAATCTATTTCGCGACAACTTTCCGCGAGTCGATATCCCGGCGATCGGACTGGAAGGAAAGTGGTGGCTGGAGATGCGGAAGCTGGTGGAAGACGGCCAGTTGATTATCCCCGAAGGACATTATTTCGTCATGGGGGATAACCGGGATGACAGCCAGGACAGCCGGTATTGGGGCTTCGTGCCCCGGGAAAACATTATCGGAAGACCGCTGGTGATTTACTGGTCGGTGAAGAATTGGGATCGGGATCCGTCGGCCTCGGCGCTGGGAAGGCTGTATCACGTCGCGTATGCCGTCACGCACATCTTTCAGATCACGCGCTGGAACCGTACGCTCCGACTGGTACACTGAGTAGGTCAGTCGGCTTCGACAGGGTGGAAACCTCACGGGCTAAAGCCCGGAGTGTTTGTGCGATAAAGGTACGGCTGAAGGCGTGGCCTTGCCAAACCCTTGCGGGGCTAGAAGAACTCAAGGGACGAGAGCGAGCGGCGGGGTTACGGCCGACACGGAAGAGAAAGTGGCGAAAAAAGAATCGAACGTAGAGAACAACGTCGCGGTTGCGAAGGCGAAGGAATCGGCAGCACTAAAGTCGAAGGACAGCGAGGCGGAAGAGAAGCCCAAAGAAACGACAGTTGAGTTTCTGGCATCGCTGGCCGCCGTGCTGGTGACGGGATTGTTCATCATCACGTTTGTGGTACAGGCGTTTGAGATTCCGTCGAGCTCGATGGAAAACACTCTGCTGATCGGCGACCATGTTTTTGTAAACCGCATTCAATTCGCTCCCAAAAGTTCGTGGGTAGGTCCTCTACTTCCCTACCGAGACGTGCATTTCCGGGATATTGTGGTGTTCTTGTCACCCGCGGAACCTGGACTCTATGTGGTCAAGAGAATCATTGGGTTACCGGGAGACCATATTCATCTGCGGAACGGCGTGGTGTATCGCAACGGTCAGGCGCTGGACGAACCGTACGTATTGCACGACCGCGACACGATGGATCCTTACCGAAACAATTTTCCGGCGGTTCCGCCCACAGACGATCCGAATGTGTCACCGAACTGGATGGTGGATTTGCCGTCCTACATTCAAGGTGACGATATCGTGGTTCCACCGGACCATTACTTTGCCATGGGAGACCATCGCGGCGTGAGCCTGGACAGCCGCTACTGGGGATTCATTCCCAAACCAAATATCATCGGGCGCCCCATGTTTATTTACTGGTCGTTTGAAACCCCGGATGATCAATACAGAAAGACGGCGTGGGGAGATCGAATTTTATTTCTCGGCAAAGTGGTCCTGCACTTTTTCGATGAGACGCGATGGAAGCGGACGCTCCAGTTTGTAAGATGAGGCCCCTCGAAATTCCAGTAGGGTCGCGGTGAAGATCTTCTCCTCGAAGCGACGAATCGTTGCGGCGGCAGCATTGATCGTGCTGGCGCTGTTCCTACTACGACCCGGCGCGTCCCGTTTGCAGTCTCGAATCGCGTCCTCCATCAGTTCGGCGGTTGGAAGGCCGGTTGAGATTGGCCCCGTGCATCTCCGACTGCTACCTCGGCCCGGGTTCGACCTGGAAAATCTAGTCGTGTATGACGATCCCGCGTTCGGAGCCGAGCCTATGCTGCGGGCGAGCGAAGTGACGGCCAACCTGCGTCTGATTTCGCTGATGCGAGGACGGTTGGAAATTTCGCGACTGGATCTGACCGAACCGAGCCTGAATCTGGTGCATGCTGAGGACGGGCGCTGGAACCTGGAGGCGCTGCTGGAGCGAACGGCACACATCCCACTGGCGCCGACTGCGAAGCCGAAGTCGGAAGTGCGCCCCGGATTCCCTTACATTCAAGCCACCTCAGCGCGGATTAACTTCAAGGACGGTCCTGAGAAAAAACCGTACGCGTTGACGAATGCAGATTTCTCGTTGTGGCAGGATTCGGAGAACAGCTGGGGAGTGCGGCTGAAAGCGCAGCCCTTTCGCAGCGATTTGAATTTGAATGACATGGGCATGCTGCAAGTGTCGGGAACGTGGCAACGCGCGAATACGCTGCGCGAAACTCCGATGCAATTCATGGTGGAGTGGAACCGCGCACAACTCGGCCAACTTTCGAAGTTTTTTACAGGTAACGACCAAGGCTGGCGCGGAGACGTAGTGGTGGATGCAACGGTGTCGGGAACTCCGACGAAACTGCAGATCACCAGCGACGGGTCCATTCAAGATTTTCGACGGTACGACATTACGAGTGGGCAGGCGCTTCGGTTGGCGGGCCACTGCGATGGGGAATACAGCTCAGTCGATCACGAAGTTCACGGCCTTCTGTGTAGCGCTCCCGTCGGGTCGGGAATGATCACCGTGCAGGGCGACCTGGGCCTGCCGAGGAGTGCCAGCTACGCGTTGACGTTGACCGCTGACAACGTACCTGCGAGCGCTGCGGCAATGGTAGTGCAGCGCGTGAAAAAGAATCTGCCAGAAGATCTGGTTGCGGACGGAACGATTGGCGGCAGTTTGCACATGGAGCGAAACTCCGCAACGGCGTCGCAGTTGCGCTTCGAAGGAAGGGGAGAATTCGACGATTTGCGCGTCGCCTCGACCACAAGCAAGGTAGAAGTGGGTCCGGAGACCCTTCCCTTCTTGCTGACTTCCGACGGTTCCGAGACGGGTCCGGAGTTGCGAAGAGTGGCCAGCCACGGCAAGACCTCGAGCATGCGGTTTCCAGATGGCCCGCATGTTGAGTTCGGACCCTTTCCGGTGACTCTGGGACGTACGCCGTCGACCGCTCGGGGATGGGTGAACCGCGGTGGTTACAGCCTTTCGGTTGTGGGAGAGGCCGAGATTGCGAGATCGTTGCAGGTAGCTCGGATGCTGGGACTTCCTGCGTTGCAATCGAGCGCCGAGGGGACGGCGCAGGTGGATCTGCGAATCGCTGGATCGTGGGCGGGGCGGAGCAATGGAACCACTTCGGGCTTCACGGGACCGCAAGTGACGGGGTTGGCGAAGTTGCGGAATGTTCACATCGCCATGGGTGGCGCGGCAAGCCCGGTCGAAGTCGCTTCGGCAGACATGCAACTCTTCCCGGATTCGATCCGCGTAGCGAAGTTGAACGTAAGAACAGGATCCACATTGTGGACCGGTTCCATGGAAATGCCGCGCGGGTGTGGAACTCCCGGGGCGTGTGAAGTGCATTTCGTCCTGAGCGCAAATCAGATTGCTCTGGGCACACTCCACGAGTGGGTGAGTCCGAGCCCCAAGGAGCGGCCGTGGTATCGGGTGCTTGAATCGAAGGCGAAAACGGGACCATCATTCCTGACGAGTGTGCGCGCGTCGGGGCAGATCATCACAGAGCGATTGCAGGTGCAGCGGTTGACGGCGACGCGAGTCTCCGCAAAGGTTGCCCTTGACAACGGGAAGTTGCGAATCTCGGAGTTCACTGCGGATTTCTTGGGAGGCAAGCATCGAGGTCAATGGCAAGCGGATTTCCGAGAGAAGCCGGCGGTATGCGAAGGGGGCGGGAGTGTGAACGGAGTCTCGCTGGACGGGCTTGCGGATGTGATGAACGACGAGTGGATCGCGGGCACGGCGAGCGGGACATATGCGGTGAAAGGAACGTGCAACCCGGAGTTCTGGAACTCGGGAGAAGGTACTCTGCGGTTTGCAATGAGGGATGGGCGGTTACCTCACGTCGCACTCAGCGAGGATGCGGGGCCTTTCAAGGTCACCGAGTTTTCCGGACAAGCTCGATTGCATGCGGGAGAAATTGAGATGAAGGACGCTAGTCTCGTGTCGCCCGACGGAAAATTCCGGCTGAGCGGGACTGCATCGCTACAGGGCGAGTTGGATTTCAGGCTGGTGCGAACTCCGAATGGCGGCGCCGGGTCGGGATACACGATTACTGGCACGCTGGAGGAACCGCACGTAAATCCCGGGTCGAGCGGTGAGACTCAGGCGCGGCTTAAACCGTAGAAGTAAAGGCGCGGGCGAGTGCGCCTTCGCGTTCTTAAAGGCAGATCGCGGCGTTCGCAGCCAGACCAAAGTCACGGGATATAGCCGGGACCGCGCAGAACCTTCCCGGGAAGAGCGCCCGTCATCTTTCCTTGATCAATCACTGGGATCCCATTCACTAAGACGTACTCCATTCCTTCCGACAGCTGATTCGGGTTATCGAAGGTCGCGCGGTCACGCACGTTGGCGGGATCGAAGACTACGACATCGGCCCACATGCCGGCTTTAAGGACTCCGCGGTCGGTCAGACGCATGCGCTGCGCGGGCAGCGCTGTGAACTTGCGGATGGTATCTTCCAGAGTCAGAACTTTTTCTTCACGGACATATTTTGCAAGAATGCGCGGAAACGTTCCGTAGGCGCGCGGGTGCGGATGGGACTGGCTGAGAATTCCTTCTGGAGAAGTGCCTTCGGAATCGTTGTCGACAGCGACCCATGGCTGCTGCAGAGCGAGGGTGACGTCGGGTTGCGACATACCGAAGACGGCAACTTCGGCGGAGGGATCCTGGATAAGAAGATCGAAGAGAGCGTCCATGGGATCCTTGTTCCAGAGCTTGGCGATTTCGGAGAGTCTCTTGCCGAGAAGAGGAACCAGGCTGGAATTCTCAACGGCGCCGAGCATGATGGCATCAGGGCCGGGAATTTCCTGCCATTCGTTGTCCCAATCTTTGGATGGAGTCTGCAGGTCTTTGCGGATTCGAGCACGAGTCGTAGGATCTTTGAGGCGCTCGACTAGTTTTACGTCGCCGCCGTCGTGCGCCCATGGCGGTATGAAGGCGGAGAAGCCGTTGTACCAGGCGGTGTAGGCATAGGTGTCAGCGCTCACGTCGGCCCCGGCGGCGCGCGCAGCATTGATCTTGGCCACAACCTCAGGCATGCGCCCCCAGTTATCTTTGCCTGCAACCTTGAGGTGCCAGATTTCGACAGGGATGTGACCCTCACGTCCGATGCGGAGGGCTTCGTCGATGGAGTCGAGAACAGTGTCGCTCTCGTTGCGCATGTGGGTGGCGTAGATGCCCCCAAGTTTTCCGGCTTCGCCTGCGAGCGCGATTAATTCTTCTGTCTTAGCGTAGGGGGCTGGCGTGTATTCGAGCGAAGTGGAGACGCCGACTGCTCCATCTTTCATGCCCTCGCGTACGAAGTCTCGCATTTGCTCGAGTTGCGCGGGAGTGGGTTGCTTATCGTCATCGCCGAGGACCATGCGGCGAACCTGAGTGGCGCCGACATAGCTAGCAAGATTGATGCCCATTCCCTGCTTTTCGAGGCGTGCAAAATATTGCCGGAAGGTGCGCCAATCGGGAGTGACTTTGAAGTGCTCAAACCCGCTACGATCGGACTCGATGATCGCGTCGTTGAGTGGAGCGATGGAGCTACCCTCGCCAGTGATTTCAGAGGTGATGCCCTGATAAATTTTTGAAGGCAGGCGTGGGTCGACGAGTATCGTGAGTTCCGATTGGCCGAGCATGTCGATGAAACCCGGCGCGACGACCTTGCCTGCCGCGTCGACGGTACGCTTGCGAGGGGCGGCCGACAGATTGCCGATGGCGGCGATTTTTCCGTTGCGGATGCCGAGGTCTCCGGAATACCAGGGGGAACCGGTGCCGTCGATGATGTGGCCATTGGTAATAACGAGGTCGAAGGCAGGAGTTTGGGCCGAGAGGGTGGCAGAGGCGAATAGAATGATCAGAATCAAAAGAACTCGCGCTGCTTTCAGCGAAGCTCGGCCTTCCACAATTTTCCTCTCCACGCATTTCGTGCTGGTCATAGAACTTGCTCCCTCAGGGGCTGAAGCCCAAGTCATTCTGTTACGCGTTACGCACGACTGAAGTCGTGCCCTTCCCGGTTCTGCCACTTACGACCCGATTGCGTTCGTGCCCTTCCCTCCGGAGTGGCTTGTCCGATGATTGCGTTAGTACTTTCACCTTTCTCCTTCTCGTTACGGCAGAACGGACATCGCGCCATTCCGATGTTGCGCGCTACGCGACGGAACTTGCGCCTTTCCGGATACGCGACAGGGTTCCTCCCAGGACGATCCAAGTTCCAAGCGCGAGCCATTCATATATGGTGAAATGGCCGGGGACGAGCGGGACCAATTTCATCAAGGCCATTGCGATTCCTACTGCTAAACCGAACCATGCCACTGCGCTCTCGGTGAACGACAACGACATCACGGAGGGCCTGGAGTGTGCCAGCGCTAAGCACGCAGCACATGTTGCTGACCATCCAATCGCGCAGGCAACAGATCCGACCTCGGTGACGGGAACAAGAATCGCGTCGCCCAGCAACATGCAGGCCGCGGTGGCGAGGCCGACGCAGAGGACTGCGGTCGAAGGAGTGTGATAGCGGGAGTGGACCGTTCCGACGCGACAATCGACCATGCCGCGGCGGCCTAACGCAAAGAACAGCCGACTGGCGGCTACGAAGTTTCCGTTGAAGCATTTGAAGAGCGAAAGCAGCGCCGCGGCGAGGATGATATTCACGATCCAGCGAGAGCCCAGCGCTTGCTGGAAGGCCACGGCCGTCATGAATTTCTCGCCGGTCAACTGCCGCCAGGGAGCGACGAATGCGACTGCTGCGACGATGACGGCGTAAAAGACAATTCCGATGAAGATTGCCATCCAGATCGCACGGAAGAAGCCGCGGGCGCGGAAGTCAGGACTGGCTTCTTCCGCGGCCTTGCCTACGGATTCGAAGCCGGTCATGAAGTAGGGGACGATCTGAATGACGAGAAGAATCGAGATTAGCGGCGTGTGCGTGAACAGAGGCTGGATGTTAGCAGGCGAACCGCGGCTTACACCAAGAGCGACAAAGACAATGAAGAGGGCGAGCGTGCCGAAGCTGGTCCAATTCTGAAAGGTGGCGCTGAGACGGATGCCGCGATAATTCAGCACCGTCAGCACAGCAGTCAGGGCCAATCCGATGACGAGGTGGGGGAGGAAGACCGGGCGACCGGCGATGCGATAGAGTTCCATCGAGTCGAGGCCGGGGATGATGTATCCCGCGATGCGGCCTACCGCGACGGCTTCCCATGGACAGACGATGAAATAGGCCAGCGTCATCATCCATCCGGTGGCAAAGCTCGCGGGGCTCGAGAAGGCTGCCGATGTGTAGGCAATTTCTCCGGCGGCGTCAGGCATGGCGACGACCAGTTTGCCGTAGACCCATCCGATGGGAAGGAGAAGCGCGCCGCCGATCACGAAGCCAAGGAATGCGCCGAGGGCGCCACCGCGGAGAAGCCAGTCATCCATAATGACGAGCCAGCCGACGCCGACCATGGTCCCCCAACCGAGAGTGAAGTAGTCGGTGGCGCGGAGCTGGCGGGCGAGAGTGTTCACGGGTCCGGGTTCGATGGAGGGTGGCGCGAATTATAAAGCATTTGCGGTGTGCTATGGTTGACTGCCCGCGGCAGGCCCGCATTTTCGAGAGAGATTGCTTATGCAACGTTATGAATATCGCGTTCTGAATCCGGTTCCAGCAGCCGAGAAAGCATTTCTAAAGTGGATTGACGAACTTGATCGGGAGTTCATGAACCGGGATCCGGAACATCGCAGTGATGTCGTGCGCAATGCGCTACACCAGCTGTACTTGGGGCGTCTGTACGCGGCGCCCGTTGGAGCGGCAGCCGAGCAGGTGCTGGTGCATTCGTTCGATCCGCGCAATGCGACGCTGGAGCCGGAATATTACGGCGACGTCGATGTTGTGAAGTATGCGGAGCGGAAGCCGCTGATCTGGTTTTGGATGATGTATGACCGGTCGCCGGTGGGACTGAATCACTGGCTGGGATACCGGGTTCGCGCGATGTTGGCACGACATATCTTCAAGCACTGCGGCAACAACGTTAAGATTTTTCACAACGTCGAGTTTTCCTTTGGCTACAACTTGACGGTTGAGGACAACTGCACCATTCACAAATATGTACTGCTCGATGACCGTGGAGAAATCATCATTCATGAGGGATGCTCGATTTCCGACTATGCCAATGTGTATTCGCACTCGCATGATTTGAATGACGGCATGCTGGTGGAGAATCACAAGACAGAAATTGGCCCGCGGGCCCGGGTGACCTATCACGCGACGGTGCTGAGCGGGGTCAAGGTGGGGGAGCACGGGATTGTTGGTTCGATGGGCGTTGCTTCGAAGGACGTTGCGCCCTATCACATTGTGGGTGGAATTCCTGCGAAGCCGATCAAGGTGAAGTCGATCGCGCCCGAGGAGTTGCAGCGGGCGCTGGAGAAGAAATAGGCGCTTTCGCTTGTGCCAGCGGAATCGCGCGCCCGGCGCACAGCCAAGGGCGGCTGTCGCCACATAGTCTGAAGGCTAGTTCTGGGGCCTCCTTGGCCGCTTCAAATGGGGGTTTCGCATGTTAGTATCGAAGTCAGCCCTGCATGACATTTCTACACTCTGATCCGGACCGCCAGCCGTCCATTATGGGCCAGGCTTCGCGGCGTGGGGCTTCCTAGACAGATGACAGCTTCTTCCAAATCTCGCAAACGCGTGCTCAGTGGCATGCGCTCGACTGGCAAACTACACCTAGGCAACTACGTGGGGGCGCTGCAAAATTGGGTACGGATGCAGGACGACTACGAGTGCTTCTTCATGGTGGCCGACTGGCACGCGTTGACGACGGACTATGCCGATACTTCGAAAATAAAAGAGAATTCTCTTGAGGTCGTGTTGGATTGGCTGGCGGCGGGGCTTGATCCCGAAAAATCGGTGATCTTTATTCAGTCCCATGTGCCGGCGCATGCGGAGCTGCACTTGCTGTTTTCGATGATCACGCCGCTGGGATGGCTGGAGCGCGTACCGACCTACAAGGAACAACGCGACAATATCAAGGACAAGGATCTGGGGACTTACGGATTCCTCGGATACCCTGTGCTGCAGGCGGCTGACATTCTGGTCTATAAGGCCGACTGTGTGCCCGTGGGCGAGGATCAGGTGGCGCACGTGGAGCTGACGCGCGAGATTGCGAGAAGATTTAATTCGCTATATCGAACCGTCGAAGTTGTCGACACTGCCCACCTAACAAGCGCTCAAAGAGAATGGCTGATAAACGACGGTCGGCAAATTCTCCCAGATGCTGATAACGTTTTTTACTATGGTGTGTTGCCTGAGCCGCAGGCGCTGCTTACCCCAGCGGCGAAGCTGCCGGGAACCGACGGGCGCAAGATGTCAAAGTCGTACGGAAACACGGTGATGTTGACGGATCCGGAGCCGGTGGTGCGCCAGAAGCTGAAGACGATGGTGACCGATCCGGCGCGGGTGCGAAGATCGGATCCGGGAAACCCGGATGTGTGTCCGGTGGGAGATCTGCACAAGATTTTCAGCGACAAGGGCACGATGGACAAGGTGAATGAGGGTTGCCGGTCGGCGGGGATTGGGTGCATCGAGTGTAAAGGATGGGCGACTGACGCGCTCGTGAGACTTCTGAATCCGATGCAGGAACGACGCAAGAAATTCGAGGAGAATCCGCGGCTTGCCTGGGATATTCTGGAGGCTGGCACGGAGCGGGCGCGCAAGTCCGCGGGCGAAACGATGGACGATGTGCGCGCGGCGATGGGGATGTCGTTGGAGTATGAGGGACCGAAATAGAGTCAAAGCCCCCACCCGTAGCTGAGGTGATGCACGCAGAAATGCATAGGTCCTTCGCTTCGCTCAGGATGACAAGAGCTTATTTCAGGACCACAAGGCTTTAACGTGATGACGGAAGATTCAAAACTCGTTGCGGTGAATGAGCCACTGGCGCCAGCGATCGCCGCGGGGCGCTCGTCCGCGAAGGATTCGGCAAAGAAGGAAGAGAGCGATTCGCCATTTGCCGTTGCGGTGACCGATGTTTACGAGGGGCCGCTCGACCTGCTGCTGGACCTGATCCGCAAACAGGACATCGACATTTATGACATTCCGATCGCGAAGATCACGGCGCAATACCTGGCGTACGTGGAGAAGATTCGCGAACTCGATGTGAACATTGCGGCTGAGTTTATTTACATGGCTGCGGTGCTGATTCACATCAAGTCGAAGATGTTGCTGCCACGTGATCCGGATGCGACTGCGGAGGAGCAGGAAGATCCGCGGAATGAACTAGTCAACCGACTGCTGGAGCATGAGAAATTCAAGTCGGCGGCGCAGATGCTTTTGCAGAAGCAGCAGATTGAAGATGCGGTGCTGTCGAATCCATCTCTAAAAGAATTCATGGAGGCGGAAGGCACCGAGCCGGAGATCGCAGCCGATGTGATCGACTTGGTCAAGACCTTTCAGCAGATTTTGGAGCGGGTGCGTACGCGTCCCGTCCTGAATGTTGATGAGGAAACGGTCACCGTCGGGCAGATGATCGATTATCTGCGGCGAAGGCTGTCGCTCGAAGAGCGGCCGATCCGCTTGAAGCAACTGCTCATGCGGGTGCCGTCGCGACATGCGTTGGTATGCATGTTCCTGGCGCTGCTGGAAATGGTACGGCTACAGGCGATCCAGGTACGGCAGGAGAAGATGTTCGGGGAGATCGCGGTTCGGAAGCATACGCACTTCGACGAGATTATGAAGGAACAGTCGGCGGTGCGGGATGACTGGCGGTAAGGAGTCAGTAGGCAGGAGTCAGGTGAACGCGACATCGCAGACTCTTGCTAATGATCACATCTATGTCACTCAAAGCTCAACTCGAAGCAATTATTTATGCGGCGGAGACGCCGATCACGCTGGAACAGATGACGCACCTGGTGAAAGAGACCGTCATCGCGGAAGGAGCGGCGGACGAGGCTGAGATGAAGTCGCGCGTCCGCTCCTCTTTGGAAGAGCTCGTCGGGCAATTTGGCTCGCCGGATCACGGCATTGAGATTCGGCAAGTGGCGGGCGGGTATCGGATGTCGACCAAGCCCGAGCAGCACGAGGTGGTGCGAGCGTTTGCGAAGAGTTTGAAGCCGCCGATCCGTTTGTCACTGCCGGCATTGGAGACGTTGGCGGTGATCGCGTATAAGCAGCCGGTGACCGTACCAGAGATCAACGACATTCGTGGCGTCGATTCGGGCGGAGTGATTGGGACGCTGCTGGATCGGAAATTGATTACGACCGCGGGACGCAAGCAAGTGATTGGGCGTCCGATTCTGTATAAGACCACGAAAGAATTCCTGATGCGGTTTGGATTGAAGGATGTGAACGAATTGCCCAGCATGGAGGAGTTCGAGAAGTTGGTGGCGGAGTCATTTCAAGCGGAATTGATTCCGGCGGAGGCGCCGACGGCAGAGGCCGCGCCGGCTGATGAGAGCGAAGTGGCCGAGACGGAACCCACGAGTGAGAGCGTTTCGGAGACGGAGAAGGCGGGATAGAGTTCGATTGTGTCGTCCCTATGGGACTTGCTCCTCTTTACCGTGTGCTGCCCCAGGGCTAAAGGGCTGGGCTAAATTGTTTCACGCCGGCGGGGCTTTGAATCGAGCATCGCCGGATGCGCCTGAACTGTGTACCGCAAGTTTTCGGATTTCATTATGCCGCTGGAACGGCTCCAAAAAATAATCGCTGCTGCTGGAGTTGCTTCTCGCCGGAAGGCGGAGGAGTTGATCTCTTCGGGGCACGTGCAGGTAAACGGGACGGTGGTCACCGAACTGGGCAGCAAGGCTGATCCGGCGACGGATCATGTGCGGGTGAATGGGAAACTGCTTCACGGGGCGGAGCGTCACGTCTATCTTTTACTCAATAAGCCGAAAGGCTATGTGACGACCATGAGCGATCCGGAAAAACGGCCGACCGTAATGGATCTGATTCGCGGCGTAAAGGGGCGCGTTTATCCGATCGGGCGCCTGGACTATGCCAGTGAAGGGCTATTGCTGTTGACCAACGACGGCGAACTCGCACATCGACTGATGAAAGCAGCGTCGCATGTTGCCAAGACGTATGTCGTGAAAGTTGCGGGCACGCCGAAAGAAGAAGCGATTGCGAAGTTGCGCGCGGGTGTATCGATTGCGACAGACGATGGCAAACGGGTCAAGACCGGTCCGGCGCTGGTGCGCGTGGTGAAAGAGGCAGCGAATCCGTGGTACGAGATCACGCTAATTGAGGGGCGAAACCGGCAGATCCGGCGCATGTTTGAGGCGGTGGGACATCACGTGGAGAAGATCAAGCGAGTTCGGTACGGACCGCTGGCTCTCGATGTTCCTCCCGGAAAGTTTCGATCGCTTACGTTGAGGGAAATCGAACGACTGAAATCCGCCAGCACTGTGACGGCGGGCAAGAAATCCGCGAAGTAATTTACGGCGAGCATGAGCCGATTTTTTGATCTGGTTTCCAAGCCGGCGCGCGAGATGGGCGGCTTTCTGCCAGCGCCTTTGCCGAAGCGAACTCCCGCAAAGGCTCAAGCGCGACTCATCAAGCTCGACTCCAATGAGAATCCTTTTGGCCCTTCACCGCGTGCCCTCGAGGCCATGCAGTCGGCGCTCACTTCGACAAACTATTACCCGGACGATGACTGCGGGGAGTTACGCCGCAAGTTAGCTGCCCATCACGATGTTGGGATCGACCAGGTGCTGGTGACAGCCGGATCCACGGCATTGCTCGGGTTGCTCTGCCAGACGATGCTGGCGCCGGGCCGGAATGCGGTGACCAGTGAACGATCGTTCATCGTTTATTCGATGGCTGTGCACGCTACCGGAGCGCAGTTGATTGAAGCTCCGATGCGCGAAGACAGATTTGACCTGGCCGCGATTCTGGCTGCGATCAACGAAGAGACCCGCCTCGTATTTCTGGCAAATCCGAACAATCCTACGGGAACGATGCTGGAGGCAGCAGAGATCGACAACTTTATTGCTGAGGCCCCGAGTCACGTTGTGGTGGTTGTGGATGAAGCCTACTATGAGTTTGCGATGCGCTTCGCGGACCGGCGCAAGGTGGAATACTCCCGGTCGTTGCAGCACGTCCGGCAGGGCGCAAGCATTATCGTGCTGAGAACGTTTTCGAAGGCGCACGGTCTGGCGGGGTTGCGCGTGGGCTATGGCCTGGGTCCGGCGGAATTGCTGGCTTACTGTGCACGGATGCGCGACACATTTTCGGTGTCATCGGCAGCGCAGACGGCAGCCATAGCGGCACTCGATGACGCGAAACATATTGAGCGTGTCGTATCGAATAACGCGGAGCAAGCGCAGATTCTAGGCGTTGCTTTGTCGGAGTTGGGATACCGGGTGGTTCCCACGGCGGCGAACTTTCTTTACTGCGACGTCGGGGAGGATGCTTCCGTACTTGCGGGTCGGCTTCGCGATGAAGGTGTCAGCGTGCGCCCTCTCGGAGCATGGGGAGCACCGACCTCTATCCGGGTGAGCATCGGTACACCAGAACAGAATCAGATTCTTCTGCATTCGATTCGCCGAGTCATCGCGAACGGACCGTCGTCGCCGGTCGATTCGAGCGCGAACCGCTAGATGGAAGAATAGGACGCTCCTGCATCACGCATTAAAGCCTGGAGGATCAATGACACGGTTTCTAACCGTTGCTCTGCTTGTATTGATGACAGTCTCTAGCTCGATTGCCAGCGGCCAAACTCCCGTCACGGTTGGCGAGCAATCAGCCAAACCAACTTTTCGAGAACTGACATGGGACAGCTATCTCGACAAGGTGCAGGGCGCATGGATGGGGAAGATGATTGGCGTGACCTTTGGCCAGCCGTGGGAGTTTCAGTATCAGAACACGCCGATAGGCTTCGACATCACCGACTGGCCGCTCTCACCGACTCGGATGAAAGAGTATCGGGCAAGGGCCGACAACAAACCCGGCCAAGAAGAGTGGAATCCGATTACCCGGGAGTCCGACAACAAGAAGATTATTATCCTGCACAGCTTCATCGCGGAGTCGGAAAAAGAGCATCCCAGCTTCGGCGCACCGGATAACGATGACATCTACATTAATTTGCTTTTCCTCTATTGCCTGCGCAAGTACGGAATCGATGTCGATCCCGTGACCGTAGCACACGAATGGGATGCAAAGATCCGCAAGGTGTGGCATGCGAATGATGCGGGGCTCGAGAATATTCGCAAGGGAATCCTGCCCCCGGACTCGGGGAATCCTCGCTACAACCTGCATGCAGACGACATTGATTTCCAGATCGAGGCCGACGTTTTCGGAATGATTGCGCCCGGCATGCCGCAGGTTTCCAACCGCTACGGCGATCGCATGGGGCACATCATGAATTATGGCGATGGCGTTTACGGAGGCATGTTCATTGCGGCGATGTATACGCAGGCGTTCTTCGCGAAAGATATTCGGGAAGTAGTGGAGAAGGGCTTACTGGCAATTCCGCAGCAGAGCTTGTACGCGCAGCTGATCCGGGACGTAATCCGCTGGCACGATGAGAATCCGAACGACTGGTTGAAAACGTGGCATCTGGTACAGGCGAAGTGGGGCGAAGTGGATCATTGCCCGGATGGGTATAAGCAGCCGTTCAATATCGACGCCAAGCTGAACGGCGGGTACGTGGTGATGGGCCTGCTCTACGGAAACGGCGACTGGTACAAGACCATGAATTATGCGACGCGCGCGGGGCAGGATGCCGATTGCAATCCCGCAAATGCAGCGGGGATTCTTGGAACTCTGATTGGCGCGCACGCAATTCCCGCGGAATACCGGGATCCTTTACACAACACATATTGGAACAAGACGCTGGCCGGGCTGCCTGATTCCTACGAGATCGACGTGCTGTCGGAAGATACGGCGCAGATTGGATTGAAGGTTCTGCTGACAAATGGCGGCGCGGTGAAGACTCGTGAAGGAAAGATGGTGCTAACAATTCCTTATCAAGAGCCTGTGGCCCCAGCGACGCTGGAACAGGTGCGATGGCAGGACGATAAGCCTGTCTTACCCTGACCTGCCCCATGAGTCATCCAACGATGGTGGTAAGTCTGGCGCCTCCAAACAATCCAGCGTCTCCACCGAGGAGAGCGCGCTTCACGACCGTCTTCCACTGCTTAATGCCAACGGACTGCGAGGTATCCTGATTTTCTCCTGAGGAGTCGCCCGGTGCGGTCGCAGCGTAGATCAGCGAGCGTTGGTGCAATTCTTCGAACATGCTGGGGGCAAAGGCATCCCATGCGGCAGCCACATTCCCGCCGATCACATACACGGGAAGGTTGAGGACGTTCACGATATCGGCAAGCATGATTCCCAAAACGCATCCAAAGCGCCGGAAGATACGTTGTGCGGCTTCGTCGCCTTGCATCGCGAGATCGTAGACTAATTTGGCGCTGAACTCAGCCTCAGAGCTGGCGGCTTTCGCAAGTTCCGGGGCCTGGCCGGATGCAATCGCTTCGCGCGCCATACGTACTATGCCCGAGGCGGAAGCATAGCGTTCGGCGCATCCGCGATTGCCGCAACCGCAGGGCACGCCGTTAGGTTCGACGGTGACGTGGCCAAACTCTCCGGCCATGCCGTTCATGCCATGAAAAATTTTTCCGTCGAGAACGATGGCGCCTCCGATGCCGGTGCCGAGCGTAAGCATGGCCATGTTGTCGACGTTGCGACCTGCGCCAAGCCATTGTTCACCCAGAGCAGCGACCTTGGCATCGTTTTCGAGAAAAATGCGAGCACCGAGGCGCCGTTCGATCTGGTCGCGGACGTGGTAGTTCTCCCAGCCCGGCAGGTTGGCAGACTTACGCACGATGCCGGCTTCCAGATCGATGATGCCGGCCACTCCAATCCCGGCTCCGAGAAAGGAGCCTCCGCTGCGGTAACGATCGGAAAGAGAGCGAATCGCGCCGCACATGTTGTCGACCACATGGTCGGCGCCAAGGTCGATTCGGGTTGGCACTGTAACTTTTTCGAGAAGTTGGCCGTCCGTACTAACGGCCGCGATGCGCAGGTTGGTGCCGCCGAGATCGACTCCGATAGAAAAATCAGGCATGGGCAGAAGGGTAACAGAACTTGCGGCTCGTTATCCTGCGGTCTGGCGCGGGGTGAAGGAAAACCTCACCCACGAAGGACACTAAGGTACACGATGGAAAAACTCAAGGTCGGCTTCGTCCTTACTTCTGACAATTGGGGCAGTAGTGGCTGCTACGGTCGGCGATCACGATGCGCTTGACGGCCGTCTTGCAAACCAGACAGGCTCGGACTCTCGGCCATAGACGCGATGCTGAAGCTGGAAGAATCCTTCTGCGCCGCGGGGTGAAGAAAAACCTCAACCACGAAGGACACTAAGGTACACGATGGAAAAACTCAAGGTCGGTCCGTTTTATTTCTGGCACTTCGGGCAGTAGTGGCTACTACGGCCGGAGATCACGATGCGCTTGACGGCCGTCTTGCAGACCAGACAGGGCTCGGACTCTCGGCCATAGACGCGATGCTGAAGCTGGAAGAATCCTTCTTCGCCGTCGGAGTTCACATAGTCGGAGATAGAGGAACCGCCGAGGGCAATCGCTTCTTTCAAGACTTCCCGGATGGTGCCGAGGAGAATGGCTAACTGCTCGCGCGTGATGGTCGACGCGCGCCGACGGGGACGTAGACCGGCGCGGAATAAAGATTCATCGGCATAGATGTTGCCGACACCGCGCAGGAGTTTTTGGTTCAGCAGCGCGCTCTTGATGGGAGTCTTGCGGCCCCGGAACAGGGCGATGAAGCGGTCTAAGTCGATTTCGAGAGGCTCCACACCGGCGGCATCGAAGTTGCCAGCTTGAGCAACGCTGAGTCGGCCGAAACGGCGAGGGTCCACAAAGCGAAGCTCCCTGCCGGAGGATAGTTTGAGGATGGCGTGCGTGTGTTTCGCAACTTCGGCCTCGGGTTCGCAGACCTGCAAGCGGCCCGTCATGCCCAAGTGAACGATCCATTGAGCCGTGGAGGACGCGAGGGCATCCTTGCCCGGGTTTGCCTGGCCCCGCGACGCGGTCCGCTTTGATTTTCGGCGGGGCGCGGCCGCGGAAGGCGCCGCAGGATCCTGATCCAGGTCGAAGACGATGTGTTTGCCCATGCGGCGGACCGCGGCGATACGGCTGTGCTCGAGGGTTTTGGCGATCGCGGATGCGGAGGACTTCAAGGGCTCTTTTTTCTGGCCGAGCCAGACGGATTCGATGACGTCTCCGGTGACGCGTTTGGCGAGGCCGCGGGCGATGGTTTCGACTTCGGGGAGTTCGGGCATGTTTCAGGAACGGAACATTATTTAACCACGAAGGACACAAAGGTTCCCGAAGGAAATCGAGGATCGCGCCCCCTCAGTTCACCTGCCGTTTAGCGCACGCGCTTTTCTTAGAAACGTTTCCTGCTCCGTGTTTTGAGGATTTCTCCTATCAGCCCGCAAGACATTGGATGCTTACGAGTGCTGCCAGGACGCAGACACGAACGGCGGCCAACACTCAAGTTTGGAGCCAGTGAGTGTATAATTCCGGGACTTGCACGGCGACCATGCAGTCGCTGTTTCGCGAGCACAGGACACAAAGCCACCCCGTCCGTGATTTTCCCGAGGATTTGTAACAGGAGACGATGTGAAGCATTCATTCCAAACGCGATTCGAAAGCCGCTCATGCCTGAAAGCGGTGGTGAGCGGCGCAGCTACTTTTCTTTTCTTACTTCTCGCACTGGCCGGCTTCGGCGAAGTGGCATCTGCTCAGACCGGATTCACGGGCATCTTTGGCGGCGGGCCCTTTTATAAGAATGCAACGAACAACATCACGGAGATCAAGAATTCCGGATTCACTGAAGCTATTGTGTGGAGCGTCGAGGTGGGAAGCACCGGTGATTTGAACTTCAATGGTGAGTTTCCGCTCACTTCCAACGGTGTTTATATTGGCGATCAGACGCATCCTGACTTCGCGGCCAACATGGCGGCGCTGAAACAAGGAACGGTGAAGAGGATTACGTTCAGCATCGGCTCGTCAAATTTCGGAGACTGGCAAGACATCACGAACCTGGTCAAAACGCAGGGGACCGGGCCGGGCAGCATTCTCTATAAAGATTTTCAGGCTCTGAAAGCCGCCATCCCGTCTCTGGATGCGATTGATTTTGACGACGAGAACAGCTTCAATTCATCGACCACGATTGCGTTTGCAGTAATGTTAGGGCGGTTGGGTTATCACGTGATGCCCGACGCGTTCGACGACAGCAGTTATTGGACGAACGTCGTCTCCCAGATCAACAGTCAGTTTCCAGGAACAGTCGATGGGGTGCACCTGCAGGCGTACGCCGGCGGCAGCGGAAATAACCCGTGCGTGGGCTGGAATTTCGGCACAGTTCCAGTGTTTCCTGGCTTGTGGGATCTAAACGATACGCCGAGCCAAGTGCAGAGCACCATGATTAGCTGGCACAGTCAATGCGGCATTGTCGGCGGATTCATGTGGTTGTATGACGATTTCGTCGGTAACGGTCTGGCCGCGCAATACGCGAGTGCGATTAACAACGCGGTTAGCAGCAGCGGCTTTACGCTTTCGGGGCCAACCAGTGTTTTCCTGAATCAAAATTCGACAGCCCGCGCCTTGATCACGATCACTCCGTTGAACGGCTTTAGCGGCACGGTGAACCTCAGTTTGTCGGCCCTTCCGAAGGGTGTGCAGGCAGTCTTCCAGGGTCAAGGTAATCAGCGAACGTTGATGCTCAGAGCGTCATCTTCAGCCGCAACAGGTTTCACCACAATGACGGTTACGGGCACGTCGGGCACAATTACGGAAACTCTGACGTTCCCATTGGCCGTGAGCGCAGCTTTGGGCAGCAGTGGAACGTGGCACTCCAGTCGATCTCTCTCCCGAATTTGACGTGAACGGAATCTACCAGGATGGCTCGACCTATTCGACCGGAGGCCTCGATGGGATCGGGTATTCGTATTCCGCGAAACTGCTATCTACGTCGCGGGTCTTCAACGGCATCTTGTTTGACATTGGTCCCGCAAATCAACCGGACGCAATAAGCTGCACTGGTCAATCGATTCCTCTGCCGCAGGGCAAGGCTTCGAGCGTGATGCTGTTGGCGACCGGCATTCAGGGGAATCAACCGTCCCAAATGCTTACGGTCAACTACACGGATGGAACGAGTTCGCAGTTCGTGCAGAGTTTCAGCGACTGGTTTACGCCGCAGAAATTCGCGCACGAATTTGAGGGCGTCGCCATGGCATACCGGAACTTTGATGACGGCACGAGAGACCGACGGACGTTCAGTTTGTACGCCTACCGGTTTATTCTGAATCCCGCCAAAACTGTGCAGAGCCTTACTTTGCCAAACAACCCTAACGTTGTTGTGCTGGCGGCTACGGTGCTGCCATAACGGGAGTGTGGACTGGATGCGATCGAGGTAGGGCTAATATTGCAGCTTCGGCGAGCTTCGTCCCGGGAGTGTTCGGCGAGGGGGCAACCCGTCAGCGGTGAGAGATTAGTCCTTAAGCGGGACCACCGCGCTGCCGTCGCGGCAGAATGTCGCGACTTTCTGCAGGTCGCCATTGGCCCGAGGTACGGTCATGACGGGGCCGTAGCAAAAAACGGCATGGCCGGAGGCGGCGAAGTACCAGCGTCCGCCCTTGGCGTGCTTGGTGATTTGAGTAGTAGGCTGGCGTAGGGGCTTCTGTGGAGCCCAGGGAGCGACTGGGAGACTGAACATCAAGGCTAGGGTCAGAACCTTCATGGTTTACCGACTTTCCGCGTGCGACTTGTTCACAGAACCAAAGTGCTGCAGTTTTCAAGTACGTCGAAACTCAGTCCAACCGCGTTCGTAAAAGATCCGCACTAAATCGTAATCAGGGTGCGAACATCATCCACCAGATCGGCCTCTGGTTTCGAGGGCATCCTTAGGGCCGGTTTCTGCTGGGGTGCATGGCTTTGCGTATGTTGCTGTTGCGGTACTGCCTGGGAAGACGGGGCTTGAGAGGCTGGCGCCTGGGTTGACGGGTACTGGGTCGACGGGGCGTGCGGAGCATGGGTCGCCGGGCTTTGGGTCACGGGAGCTTTTGTCTTCGAAGATAGCGACTGTGCGCTTTCTTCCGCGGCCTTTGTCTTCGCGGCAGATAGTGCGGTGTTGTCGCGGAACAACTCTCGAATCAGGGCACGCTGCGATTCGATGGTTCGCCCCTGCTCGATAATCAGCATAGTCATTAAGCCATAGGAGATGAGGAAAAGGATGCTCAGCAAGGGTAACCAACCGTGCTTCCGAGAGGCAGCAGGAGCGTCAATCGCAGGTACGGCAGGTAAGGCATCGGTTCGGAATAGAGTCGTCAAAATGGCACCCCGGCTTGCCTTGTGAGTCGCAGGCACTTTGAGAATTGCACCCTGGGAGCCAACGTGGGTGCGCCAGCTAAGCGATTGATTTCATTTGGCTTGTGAAATATATGAGAGTAGGGCTGAAGAGGAAAATGTGCAACTCGATGCACATTATGAGCAAGTGGGATTTGTTTGAGGCCCGCCTCCCGATTGAGGAAGGCTGTTGGTTACTCCGGTCACTTTTGCAGTGCGGCGAGATCTCCTAAGATCATCGGTACGCCGGAACACAAGAACATAACTCCTCTTTCTCAGGGAACGCCCAATGCGGATGCGGTACGGTCTGGTCTTATTTTGTCTCCTTTCAAACTTCTTCGGGCTTGCAGGATGGGCCCAAAACCAACAGCCTTCTACGGAAAACGCTCGCCGGATTATCCGGAAATCGCAACCCACTTATCCAGAGATCGCAAGGAAAATGAACCTCGGCGGCACGGTTCGAGTGGTCGCCGTGGTGGCCTCGGACGGCGAAGTGAAGTCGGTCGAGCCAGTGGGTGGTAGCCCGGTGCTACTGAAGGCCGCGGAAGACGCGGTCTCTAAATGGAAATTCGCCCCGGGCGCGGAATCTCGAGAAAGCGTCGAACTCCATTTCACTCCGTAGAGCTGGGGTTTCTAAGGGACGCTGATCGCTCGCGACTCCTCACTTGGCAAGGACCAGCTTGGCGATGGTCGCGAGTTGCATATTGGATGTGCCCTCGTAGATCTTGCCGATCTTGGCATCGCGCCAGTATTTTTCCACGGGATAGTCCTTGGTGAATCCGTAGCCGCCATAGATCTCAATGGCGAGCGAGGTGACGCGCTCGGCCACCTGCGATGCGAATAGCTTCGTCATGGCAGCTTCTTTCACGAAGTTCACTCCTGCGTCTTTCATGCGAGCGCAGTTGTAGACCATGAGGCGCGCGGCCTCGATCTCGGTGGCCATCTGAGCGATCTGGAACTGGATGCCCTGGAACTCGGCAATAGCCTTGCCAAATTGCTTACGCTCCACGGCGTATTTACAGGCGTATTCCCAAGCTCCACGGGCCAAGCCGATCATTTGCGCGCCGATGCCAATGCGGCCTTCGTTCAGGGTTTCAATCGCGATCTTGTAGCCCTTGCCGGGCTCGCCCAACACGTTCTCTTTGGGAACGCGGCAATCTTCCAGAATCAGCTCGCAGGTGGACGAAGCCCGGATGCCGAGCTTGTCTTCCTTCTTTCCGACGGTGAATCCGGGAAAATCTTTCTCGATCAGAAATGCGGTGATGCCCTTGTATCCGGCGCTGGGGTCGAGAGTGGCGAAGAGAACAAATAGCCCGGCCTCCTTGGCGTTCGTGATCCATAGCTTTCGGCCATTGAGTACGTACTCGCTGCCTTTGAGTTGAGCACGCGTCTGCAGGGCAAAAGCGTCCGAACCAGATCCCGCTTCGCTGAGAGCGTAGGCACCCGCAAGCTCGGTGGCCATCCTGGGCAGGTAGCGTTTCTTTTGCTCTTCAGTTCCCCACCGCAGCAGAGCGTTGTTGACTAGGGTGTTCTGCACGTCGACGATGACACCGGAAGAAGCGTCAACGCGGGACAGTTCTTCGACGGCAAGAATCGCCTCGAAGAATTTGGCGCCGCCGCCGCCGTATTGCTCAGGAATCTCGATGCCCATCAGTCCCAGCTGAAAGAAATCATGGATGAGGTCTTTCTCAAAAACGCCCTTTTCATCCATCTCTTTGACCAGGGGACGGACCTTCTCATCGGCAAACTGTCGGATGTTGTCGCGGAAAAGAATCTCGTCTTCGGTGAGGGTAGTCAATGGAGCGGGAACGGCGGCCTGCAGCGTGGCTTCGGGCATGGGAACACCTTCAGATACTGAGATGGCAAACCGGTAATTTTAGCACTGTCGAAGTGGGAGACGAGTTGGAAATTAACCGCGGCGCGACCGGGAATGAACCAGTTTAAGGCCATCTGCCTGCAGGATACGCTTCATCTGGCTGCGCGCATGCACTGACCATGGTCCAGAGGTGTCGAGCTTCACATAGGCTTGCCAGTGTTTCAGCGCCTTGCGCGGCTCGCGAATTTTTTCGTAAGCGAGCGCCAGATTGTAATGCGCGTCGGCGTACGTAGGGGCGAGTTGTAGGGCAGTTTTGTAGGTCTGGATTGCTTCCTGCACGCGGCCGGTTTCGTCGAGCACGTTGCCCAGGTCGAAGTACGCGAGAGAGTATCGCGGATCGGCTTCGATGGCCTGGCGGTAGTGCTTCTCGGCCAGCACGAAGTCCTGGCGATTGTAGTAGAGCGTTCCCAGGTTAATGTGCGCCGCCGCGTGGTTGGGCTGGATTTCGAGAACCTGATGATACGCGGCGATGGCATCAGACTGGGTGCTGGGATTTTCTTCCAACTGAATGCCGCGCGAAAACCATGCCGTGACCTCGTTTTCGCGGGGGTTCGGCTCCGATTTTGGTGCCGGGGCGCTGGTCACAACTTTCTCGCGCTCAGAAAAATCCATCAGAAACTGGCCTGCGATGGGCTCCAGAAGTTTGCCCTGGTGGCGGAAGGCCACGCGGTGCTTCGCGGTTGACCAAGCGGCAGCTTCAAGCAGAGGATTTTCGACGCCCGCAGCCTGTTTGCGCATAGCTTCGAGCGACTGGCGAATCACCGCCGGACGCACGCTCATGGCGCAGAGATCGCGAACCTTCTTGACTTCGAGCAGATCGGAAAAGGAATAGGCTTGGGCAGACGTTATCAAGCCAGCCCGCTCCCAGTTGGCTAACTGGCGCGGAGTTACGTGAAGGATCCTGAGTAAATCAGCTCGACTGTACACAATAATACCCGGCGGCCGTGCAACTATTTCGTTGCGGTCATTATCTTCAAGTTGGACCAGCAAACGCAACAGCAAACGCTGTGAAAATCTGTGGAGAACCTGGTTGATTTACATGCAACGAAAATGGTGCAACCCGCACAAACCAGGCTCTGCGCCGCTCAGGAACCATCTTATACCGCAACCATTGCGGCTTGGTAGTCCTCGTAGCTGCCCTTGAAGTCGGTGATCTTGTGATCGCTCTCAAAGTGCCAGATGCGGGTCGCAACTTCGTCGATCAAGTCATGGTCGTGGGTGACGAGAAACACTGTTCCCTGATAGCGCTGCAATGCGATGTTCAGCGCGTTAATCGATTCAAGGTCCAAATGGTTGGTGGGCTCGTCGAGCACCAGCACGTTTGGCCTTTGCAGCATCAGTTTGCAGAACAGCATGCGCGCGGCTTCGCCACCGGAGAGGACGCTGGTCGACTTCGTGGCTTCTTCGCGCTGGAACAGCATCTGCCCGAGGATTCCGCGCAGTTCTTCGGTGACGGCCGCACCGTCCCACTGATGCAACCACTCGATCGCGGTGGTGCCACCTTCGATCAGGCTGCGATGATCTTGCGCGAAATAGCCGATGGAGGCTTCGTGGCCCCAGATCACCTTGCCGGAGTCAACGAAGCGGCCCTCGTATCCGCTGGTCTTGCGAAGTTCGGCCTCTGGAGTAGTCGGGGAATTGGCCAGCAGCGCATTCAGAAGCGTGGTCTTGCCTGCACCATTGCGGCCCATAAGCGCGATCCTTTCGCCACGAGTGACACTGGCGGTGAAGTTCTTAATGACCTCGTTCTCGCTGTACGCCTTACCCAAATGTTCCACTTCCAGAATGTGCTTGCCCGAAGGCCGCTTCTGCTCGAACTTGATGAACGGGCGCTGGATATTCGATTTGGCCAGTTCGGTTACCTGCAGCCGCTCGACTTCCTTGCGGCGGGACTGCACTTGACTGGAACGCGTGCCGGCGGCAAACCTGGCAATGAATTCATTCAACTGCGAAATCTTCTTCTCGCGCTGCGCATTCTGCGACTCAATCTGCGAGCGAACCTGAGTCTTGGCTACCACCATGTCATCGTAGGTGCCGGTATAGGTGATGATGGTCTCGTAATCGATATCCGCGATATGGGTGCAAATGCTGTTGAGGAAGTGGCGATCGTGCGATATCGCGATAACGACACCGTCGTACACATTCAGGAATCCTTGCAGCCAGTGAATCGAATCCAAGTCGAGGTGGTTCGTAGGCTCGTCGAGCAGCAACGCTTGCGGGTGCCCGAATAGAGCCTGTGCGAGCAGGACACGAACTTTCTGTCCGCCCTGCAACTCGCCCATCTTGCGGCTATGCAACTCGTCGGGGATATCGAGGCCCTGCAGCAGAATTGCGGCATCACTTTCAGCGGTGTATCCATCCTCTTCGCCGACAATACCTTCTAGTTCGCCGAGTTTCATGCCATCGGCGTCGGTGATTTCGGGCTTTTCATAGATGGCGTCGCGCTCCTGCATGGCAGCCCACAGGCGTTTGTTGCCCATGATGACGGTATCGATCGCGGAATAGGCGTCGAAGGCAAACTGATCCTGACTCAGGACTCCGAGTTTGCGGGGCCGGACGACGGTGCCCTTTTGCGGTTCAAGTTCGCCGCTGAGCAACTTCATAAACGTGGACTTGCCGGCGCCGTTGGGCCCGGTCAGGCCATAGCGCTTGCCCGGCGTGAAGGCGGTTGAGACTTCGTCAAACAGTATTTTGGCGCCGTAGCGCATTGAAACATTGCTAACTGAAAGCATGATTTCTTTGTGACTTCTTCAGGACCTGCGAGGAATTCCGCCAAGACGGTGCGCAGCTGGTATTAATAGAATACCATGCCACCACTGATTTCTGTGCTCAGACCAATGCCGCCGAGTGAATGGAGGCTTCTTCGCTTCCCGTTCCCCGGACGTGCTTTTGGGTCGTTTCAGTGCTAAAGTTCTAGCCCGCTACCGGTGACGTAGCCCGTTTCGATCAAAATCTTATGGAGGCAACATGCAGAGCAAGCATGTCTGGATTTATGCAGGCAGGATGCTGGCAATGGGTGCGGCAACCTCATTGTTGATCACGGCTGCGTGGGCAGCAAGCGCGACCAAACTCGTCTACAGCTTTGGCGGCAACGCCGACGGCGAGTACACCGACACTGAACTCGTGAGGGACAGTGCGGGCAATCTTTACGGCACATCGGTACAAGGTGGAATCTTCGGAGGAGGGACCGTTTTCCAGGTTACCCCCGCGGGCGTGCACACCGTGCTCTATGACTTCACGGGCGGCGCGGACGGCGGCGAGCCTTACAAAGGCGTAACGCTCGATGCGCAGGGAAATCTGTATGGAACCGCGGTTACGGGCGGAGGGGGATCGTGCGAAGGCGGTTGCGGGGTGGTCTACAAGCTGTCGAACTCGGGCGGGAGCTGGAACCAGACTGTGATTCACACATTTACCGGAAGCGACGGCTCGGGACCCGGGAGCCCGGTGGCGATCGATAAGAACGGTGATGTTTTTGGGACGACTCCGACCGGTGGGGCTAACGGGATAGGCGTCGTCTACCAGCTACGAGAAGATGCGGGAGCCTGGAAGTTCCGCGTGATCCATACCTTCACCGGCGGCGACGACGGGGGTGGCGGATCGGCCAGCCGGCTTTTGATTGACGCTGCCGGAAATCTTTTCGGTGTCTGCACGGTGGGCGGCGCGAACGGGTTCGGAACGGTCTTTGAGATGTCACAGCATCAGGGACAATGGCAGTTGACGACGCTTTATGCCTTCAAGGATTCGCCCGACGGCGCCTTGCCGTACGGCGGGTTGGTTGCCGACAAGGGCGGGAATTTCTACGGTACCACCTACTATGCCGGCGCCAGTGACTTGGGAACGGTATACCAACTCACGAAGATCAACGGCGTGTGGACCGAGCGGGTGTTGTATAGCTTTCAAGGAGGCTCGGACGGAGGTAGTCCAATCAGCACACTGGTCGCGGATGCAGCGGGCAATCTTTACGGCACTACGAGTGAAGGTGGGGCTGCGGCCTGCGGATGCGGCACGATTTTCAAAATGTCCCGCGACTCTAGCGGGAAGTGGACAGAGACGGTGGCCTACCGTTTTCCTGGAACACCTCAGCCGGGCTTTGCCTATAACGGACTGGTCGCTGATCCGTCGGGAATTTTCTACGGTGCGACCGTTCACGGTGGCAGCGGCAATGACGGCGCGATCTACAAATTTAGGCCGTGAGAGATCTGCGTAAAGAAACTAAAGCCCCGCCGAGGACTGGCGGGGCTTATTTTTTGGTCAAACTTCACTCTTGCAACTGCGTGTCATCGTCTCCGGCACGGTGACGGACCGGTTAAGCATGGCTTAGTTATGTTGGGTTGCGCTCGCTTCCACCAACTGCTGTACGGGTGCAACCACCATGAGCAGCACGTCGGCCATCGGTTTCTTCGATTGCTCGATGAGACTGAGTTGCTGCGTCTTCCAGGCGTCAGGGGCGGTTTGGCCTTTGTTGAGGTAGTCGAGTGCCTGCAGGCCCGCAGTCCCCAGCCCAGATAGACTCTGCGACAAGGGCACGTCCTCCTTCAACAGTGCCGATTGGTCGAGCAGCGGACGCAGCTTGGCATCGTTATCGCGCCAAGTCACAAGCCAAGTGCGGAGTTGAGCTTCGACCGCTTGGTCTTTGTAGCCACTCTTCACGAAAGCCTGCACCAGATTGTTGAATTGGCGCGCCGTCTCACTCTCTGGGTTCGCGGCGTCGATCAAGCGATTGAGTGGAGCGTGAAAATCGATGGGACCTTTCGCATCATCCCAGCGGTTGTAGTCTTTGACAGGCTCGACGACGTCGGCGAGAACTTGCAGGGCGCTGATATCGGTGGACCCGGCCATGCGATCGAGCATGAGGGTGCGCGCGGAATTATGTTTGAGGCCCACGAACTCGAGTTCGAGACTGACAGCGTTCATTCTTGCGTACATCGAGGCGACATCTTTCACTTCCTGCGGAGACCACAATCGCTCCGCAATTACTGCGTTGCGTGGCCAGATGTGCGAGTCAATGATCTCTGGAGTCACCCATTCTGCCCACTGACACGCCTCGCCACCGAGAATCAAACTCTTCTCTTGCGGAGTCAACGTAGCAGCGGCATCAGCCATAGGATCGACGGCATAGTGCCGCGCCGCCGGCCACATCAGGTCGACGTAGTATCCAAACGAAAGCAGTCCCCGATAGCCTTGTTTGGCGGCCGCGGCCAGTGAGGCCTGCCCGCGCCACGACTGTACGACGATCGTTTTTGGCAAGTCCGGATGCAGAATCTCATCCCAGCCGACCATGGTTTTGTGATTCTTGGCCACAATCTTTTCCAGGCGTTGGTTGAAATAGGCCTGCAGATCCTGGTTGCCCTTCATGTTGTGGGAGTGAATAAATTCCTGAATCTTCGGGTTCGCATCCCATTGCTTACCGTCAACCTCGTCGCCGCCGATGTGGAAGTAGGCATCAGGAAACAGCTTGGCCATTTCGGCAATAAATTTTTCCAGAAACTTGTAGGTTGAGTCGCGCGTCGGATCCAAGATTGGATCGCCATCCTCCAGCGTGAATGGTCCGGCGCCGCTTGCAAGAACCGGATATCCGATGACCCACGAACGGCTGTGGCCGGGCATGTCGAACTCGGGCATCACGCGGATGCCGCGATCATGCGCGTACGAAATGAGATCGCGAATCTCGGACTGCGTATAGAACTGGCCGTCGGACCCCATGCCCGTCAGTTTGGGAAATGCCTTGCTCTCGACGCGGAATCCCTGATCGTCGGAAAGATGCCAGTGCAGGACGTTCATTTTGACAGCGGCCATGCCGTCGAGATTGCGTTTGAGCGCGTCCATTGGGATGAAATGGCGGCTGACGTCAATGAGAAGCCCGCGCCAGGGAAACCGGGGCTGATCCCTGATGGTGACCGCGGGCGCGGCAAATCCCGTAGGTGTAATTTGTACGAGTTGGAGAAAAGTTTGCAGGCCGCGCAGAGCTCCGAGCGTTGTCTGCGCTGTAAGTTTTGCGCTGGAATCGGTGACGGTGAGTTCGTAGGATTCATCTTCGCCGAGTTTCTGAACTGCCTCGCGACCTTTGTCGGCATGAACTTGCAGCGTTGGTGTGGCACCAGCCTTGGGACGGAATGGAATTCCGGTTTGCCGCGACAATTGATCCTGTAAGCGTTGGACTTCGCTATCGAGCGATGCGTCGTGACTTCCAGTAACGGCAACGGAGAAGGATTGCGTAATCGGCAATTGGCCATTGCCAGCCTGCACGCTGGCGGGCATGGGCATCAGGTTGAGTTGGGGTTGAGATTGAGCCAGAGTGAAGATCGATGAGAACAGAATGGGTAATACAAGAAGACGGATTAGAAGAGTTTTCATAGTTATGAAGAGGATGCTACACGCGGCCACAGAATGGAAGAGGCGTGAGAGGTAAATCTTAGAAATTCGGCCACTGCGTTCTAAATAGGTACGCAGACGAAGGGCGTTGGAACGTCTCAGAAGTCGAAGTAGCCGCCTGAATTCGTGCGGCGCGCACCGTCGGTTCCCGTCGCGGGCAAGAGTCCAACCACTCCTCGGAGGGTATCCCAAGCGGCCTGGTTCAGAGCTGGATCGGCGCTCACCAAGTCTCGGATCATTTGCCATGCGGCCAGGTTGAGCGCGCCTTCCGGCGGCGGCCCCATGGCCAGCGAGACGGAGCACTGTGGACAGAAGCAAATCCGCTGTGAAGTTGACTTCTGGCGTGGCCGAATGCCGACCGTGTTCGCAAACATATACACCGCGACCGATTTGTGTCCGGGCTCGAGTTCACGATTACAACGCAGACAATAGAGACTGTCCAAAGTTATCCTCGCGGCCGCGCAAATGCCGCTCCTGGCCATCAAGATACTGTCGCGCCCTGTTCCCGTGACGCAAGTGCGTAGAAAGATTCCTGCCCGTTTGCAT
The DNA here is from genome assembly GCA_963731405.1 of uncultured Acidobacteriaceae bacterium. Taxonomy (GTDB): domain Bacteria; phylum Acidobacteriota; class Terriglobia; order Terriglobales; family Acidobacteriaceae; genus Sulfotelmatobacter. The sequence continues at coordinate 72,494 of CAVSVS010000028.1, forward strand.
GTCCCGCGTGGTTTTGTCGAATCTGCCAGAGAACCAAGTTGTACTCTTGGCAGATGCCGACAGAATCCTGCACTCTTCTGCAATGAGTGCTGCCGATTCGCGCCTCGTCCACAACTGGTCGACCTCTGCACCCCGCCGTGCTGCACCGTTCGTCCCGCTCAGGCATCTACGCCGGCTGCGCGGGTCGGAGCAGGTCGCAGCTGTCTGCTATCGCGTGCGCAACCGCGCCATCGAATTTCTTCTGGTTCGAACCCGGGCGGGACGTTGGATTTTTCCCAAGGGCAACGCTGAGGCTGGATTGACTCACGCTCAGGCCGCCGCTCTTGAGGCGTTTGAAGAAGCCGGAGTACACGGCCGAATCGAGGAAGCTCCATTTGCCCGGTACGCGTACCGCAAGGGCGGAAGGGAGCCCGGCATAGGCGACGTGCTGGTCAGCGCTCATCTTTGCGAAGTTTCCTGGCTCGAATCGCCGCGCGAATTAGATCGCAACCCCGCCTGGTTTTCGGCAGACAAGGCGAAGAGAAAATTGCGGGAAGATCGCCCACGCGAGTATGCCGACGATCTGGTGCGCGTTCTCGATTCCGCAACAGCACGCATCCAGAGTGTTCACCGCGGGTCCAGCACCTTCATCGACTCTCTGCAAAGAGTAGAGTTTATCGACGCTCCGCGAAGGATGTACGGTAGTCGAAAAGAGCGTTAATAGAGGTTCACCCTAGCGTAGGAGCGCGCATTACCAGAAGGGATCGCTGAGACTCCCTTTGAGACCTCCTTAGTGTCCGCCACCCAACTCGCGCACAATCCCGCCGACAAACTGTTTCGCATCGCCGAAAAGCATCAGAGTGTTATCGAGGTAGTAGAGCGGATTGTCGATTCCGGCGAAGCCTGGGTTCATGCTGCGTTTAATGACCATGACAGTGTGAGCCTTGTCGACGTCGAGGATCGGCATCCCGAAGATCGGGCTCGAATGATCGGTGCGAGCGGCGGGATTGGTCACGTCGTTGGCGCCGATGATGAGGGCGACATCAGTCTGCGGGAAGTCGCCATTGATCTCGTCCATTTCGATGAGGCGGTCGTAGGGAATGTCAGCCTCGGCGAGCAGCACGTTCATGTGACCGGGCATGCGTCCGGCAACCGGGTGGATGGCGAATCGAACCTCAACGCCTTTCTTCGTGAGCGCGTCATAAAGCTCGCGGACTTTGTGCTGGGCCTGCGCGACGGCCATTCCATAACCGGGGACGATGACTACTTTATTTGCTGCCAGTAGAATCGCTGCGGCTTCTTCGGCGGTGGCGCTGCGTACCGGCTTAGCTTCTTGCCCCGCAGCGGCGGACGCCTGCACCTGGCCGAAGGCCCCGAAGAGCACATTGGTGAAGGACCGGTTCATTGCCTTCGACATGATGATGGAGAGAATGAGGCCGGAGGATCCGTCGAGGGCGCCCGCAATGATCAGCAACTTCGAGTCGAGCACGAAGCCCATAGCCGCTGCGGAGAGGCCAGCATAGGAGTTCAACAGCGAGATCACGGTCGGCATGTCAGCGCCACCAATCGGAATCACCAGCAGGATTCCGAAGATCAAAGACACGCCAACGATGATCGGGAAGAAAATTTTTGCTTCCGGATGCAGGACGAGGTAGATGGCGCTTCCTAGCGCGATTACGAATAGCAGGAGATTGACGAAGTTCTGTCCTTTATAAGTAATCGGCCGCTGGGGCAGGATTTCCTGTAGCTTTCCAGCCGCCATCAGACTGCCAGTGAAGGTCAGGCCTCCGAGGATCACTTCCATCGACAGCACTGACATCATGAACTTGGGAACGTTCGGGCTTCGAAGGTAAAACTCGGCGGTGCCAACCAGCGTGACGCAAAGGGCGCCGAAGGCATGGCTTAGGGCCGTCCGCTGTGGGACGGCCGTCATCTGCACCATGCCAAGGGGAATACCGATGCCGCTGCCCAGCACGAGCGCGATGATGATCCACTTGTAATCGATGATTCCGTGGTGGAGCAGTGTGCCGGCAATGGCCAGCACCATGCCAATTTCGCCCGCCAGGATGCCGTGGCGAGCGGTGGCGGGAGAACTCATCCACTTCAGCGAAAGAATAAAAAGCGCGCTGGCGACGAGATAGATGATTTCGATGAGGTACTGGCTTCCAGCAAACTCGGTCGGCATATTATTTCGTTAATTGCGGTTTTGTGGGACGGCTGGTTTTGAACATTCTGAGCATGCGGTCGGTGATGAAGAATCCGCCAACCACGTTGCTGGTGGCGGCAACAATTGCGATAAAACCCAGCACAGTCGCGAAGGTGCTCTTGTGCTCGCCGACCAGAACAATGGCGCCGACAACTGCGATCGCGTCGAGAGCGTTGGTCAGCGACATGAGCGGAGTGTGCAGCAAAGGTGAGACGTGACGGATGACCTCGAATCCTATGAAGGCCGCGAGCATGAATACGAACAACGCATTAATGATGTTGGAACCCATTCCTAACCCCCAGTTCTCGGTTCTCAGTTCTCAGTCGGCATTGAAAGCTATCCACCCGCGGTTGCCAGCGCGGGCATCTTGAAAAACTCTCGGACGCGGGCGTTCACGACTTCACCGCCGCTGGTGATCATGGTTTCGCGAACGATTTCATCCTGCAAATTCAGTTGCAGCTTGCCTTCTTTCACCATGTACAGCAGGAATGTCGTCAGATTGCGAGCATACATCTGGCTGGCGTGATAAGGAACGCTGCTAGCCAGGTTGATGGCGCCAATGATCGTGACTCCATGGGTGTTGAACGTCTTCCCGGTCTGCGTGAGCTCGCAGTTGCCGCCGCGCTCAGCGGCAAGGTCTACGATGACCGAACCGGGCGCCATGCCTTTGACCATATCCGCGGTGATGAGCACCGGAGACTTCTTGCCAGGGATGACCGCGGCGGTAATCACAATGTCACTGTCCGCGACCACGCGGGTTAGAAGTTCGCGCTGCCGGGCATAGAAAGTTTCGTCCTGCGCGGTACCGTATCCACGTGCATCCTGGGCATTCTGGGCTTCAATGGGGAGTTCGACGAACCGTCCACCAAGGCTCTGCACCTGTTCTTTCGCAGCGGGACGCATGTCATAAGCAGAAGCAACGGCTCCGAGTCGGCGGGCGGTCGAAATGGCTTGCAAGCCGGCAACGCCCGCACCGATGACGAAGACACGCGCAGGCGTGATGGTGCCGGCGGCAGTGGTCATCATGGGAAAGATTCGAGGCGAAGTCTCAGCGGCGAGCAAGACCGCCTTATAGCCGCAGCACGTAGCCATGGATGAAAGAGCGTCCATGCTCTGAGCGCGGGTGGTGCGGGGCATCAGCTCTACAGAGAAAGATGTCACGCCGGCTTGCGCGATCTGCTGAACGATGTCTGCTGATCCGAATGGACGCAGAAATCCGATCAGGGTTTGGCCGCTGTGCATCAGGGGTAGGTCGGCCTTGCCCGTGACGTCGTTCGAGCCGTAACAGAGCACCTGAACCACAATATCGGCGGTGCTGAACACGGCTGCGCGATCAGGCACAATCTTCGCGCCTTTGTCGACATACAACGCGTCAGGGTAACCGGCAGGCTCGCCGGCGCCGGTTTCGACGATGACCTCGAGTCCCGCTTTGATGAGATTGGGAATTGCAACGGGAACGAGCGCAACCCGCCGCTCCCCGGGGTAACTCTCTTTCGGAACTCCAACAATCACGCGACCCTCACCCTTTCCCTGCCGGGCCTGTGATGGACCTGCCTCGGCGACTTCGGAAGTCCGCTGCGACCGGACATCCTTTCATGGGATGGCTTGTAAATTCTGTGACATTCATCACACGAGCCCACAAAAGTGGACTGAAAACAGTAACAGATTGGGAAAGGAACTGAAAGGTGGTCAGGGCTCACGAGCTTGACTCGGTCCGATCTGCCGTCGCAGGCGCGACTACGAGCATTAAAGATATTTTCTCTTCATCCCCAACAGTGGTCCTCACAATCGTGCTGGCCTGGCCGGTCTCGTTCTAAAACGTGACCCGCAGCGCGAACTGCAGGACGCGCGGCATGTGCGCTCCGGTCGAGAACAGGAAGTTAGTTGTGCTTACGTAGGGATTCACACCGTTCCACTCAGTATGGTTAAACACGTTGAAGGCCTCGGCGCGAAATTGAACCTGGATCTTCTCGGTCGGTTTGAAGTTTTTGTAGACCGACATGTCGAAATTGGTGCGGTGAGGATTATTCAGGCTATTTCTTCCTGAGTTTCCGAACGTCAGCCCCTGCGTCTGAGCGTATGCGGCGCAATTGAAGAGCGGCACTCCTTTCGTTCCATCCGCCAAGGCTGGACAGCTGATGGAGGCGTGAGGATCTCCAATGCGATCAGCATAGGAACCAATTCCCGTCGTGCCATCGGCAACGCCTGAGCTGTCGCCGTAGACCCCATTGACGACGGAGAAGGGCGTGCCGCTCTCGGTAGTCATGATTCCGTTGTACTGCCAGCCTCCGAAGAACGTATGCGCGAGTCCCTTGCCGCGGAAAAAAGGCAGAGCGTAGGTCCAGGCCACGGTCAGAATGTGCCGCTGGTCGTAGTTGGAACTAGCGTAGTTCTGGTGCAGGTTGGAAGAGTTCACGAAATTGCTGTCCTGATTGTCGGAAGAGTTGTCGAGCGAGTGGCTGTAGGTATATGCGACATCTAACGTGAGGTCGCCGCTGGTTTTGCGCAAGGAGAATTGCAGGGCATTGTAGTTGGAGTTGGCGACTGGCTCCACGCGCTGGATGGAGTTCAGGCCAGGATAATTCGTCCGGTAGAGATCAGGATCATTTCCGCACGCCACCGCCAGATTCACAGCGGGCCCCGAGGGGGGACCACCAGGAAAAGATGGTGGGGTGTATGGAACCGGCGCACCGAACGACGTCACCGCGTTGATCGGAACGCCATATCCATCGAGCGTCACGTTGGGCTGAGAGCTATCAGGCCCCCAACTGCAATCGAAGTCGGTGATCGGCTGGCCGGGCTTGTACGGGTTCAACGACGTCGGAATCAAAGGAAGTTGGTTGAGCTCCCGCTGCAGGGTGAGATGGGTCCCTTTGGCACCGACATATGCCAGCGTTGCCACGGTGTTGCGGACGAGTTCGCGCTGAACGTCGAGATGCCATTGTTGGACATAGGGCCAGACCGCTTGATCGGGGATGGAGGTGGTCGATAAAGGAAACAGCAGGCCCTGGCCGCCGACGTTGTCATATCCGGTGACATTGTATTGAGTTGGAGTCTGCACGATCGGCGGCGTGCCCTCCAAGTCTTCGGCATTCGCTTCCATGCCGTTGGTGTGCTCAAAGAAGATTCCGTATCCTCCGCGGATCGCCATCTTGCCATTACCAAGAGGATCCCACGAAAATCCGAGGCGGGGCGCGGGATTGAATAAGTGTCCACTCAAGCAGCCACGGGGGACGCCGGCAACGCCGCACTGCACCATACCGTCGAAAGGATTCCCTGCTCCCGGGATCAGCGCGCCCAGTTGCCCAGTCACGCTGCCATCAATATCGAGTTGAGGAGCGGTGGCCGGATCATAAGCTGAGGGCCTCCAGTTCGAGATCAGGTGATTCCTCTCCCAGAATGTTCCGTATAAGCTGATACGCAGGCCAAGATTCAACGTGAGATTCTTGCGAATGTGGTAGTCGTCCTGGATATAAGGCTCGAAGATCTTGAAGTTGATGTGATATTTCGGTTGGGAACTCGCCTGGGAGAAATTAGCAATGTTTCCCATCAGCAAGTCGGCGAATGCATTCCCAGTAGAGACCGGAGAGGTGCTGTCGAACCCCAGGTCGCCGCCGAGATCGGTGTACGCCATCTCATTTTTTTCGGCGTTCATGAAGTACGCGCCGAAGACCAGCTTGTGTTTACCCAGGCTCTTGGTGACGTTGTCCCTCAGGGTGAATGTAGGATTCGAATTCTCCCAGGGAAACGCCGTTGGCCCCTCGCAGAATCCTCCGCCATAAGCACCTGAGGTCGAAAGACAAATGCCGGGCAACTTTCCACCGAAATCGGGAAATAGTCCGGGCATAGTGAAGCTATCGGTTCGCGTCCACACCGATGGATTCGTGTTGATCTGCTGAATGTGGTCCGTTGTGTAGCTGGCTACAAATTCGTTCAATAGCGTTGGAGAAGCAGTTGCTGTGAGCCTTGCGACAAGTTCGACACCGGGCCCGATGAAGTGCGTGCCGATGGTGGGAAAGCTTTCTCCTCCCCAAGTAACGGTGGCTTTGGTCGTGTCCCATGAATCGTGAATGGCTCGAAAGGTGAAACGGATGTTGGAGTTGAAGTCGTGGTCGAGACGAAACAGATCTTCACGCCAGTGCGTCGGCTGTCCTACGGCAGCTGCGAAAATCGACTGCGCGCCGGAGCCAAGGTTCGGTTCCGGAATCATGGCCAGCAAGGCTTGCCCGTTGGGATCAATCGACGGCAGTTGATTGTTGTCAAATGGGTCCCCAGTGTTGGGATCGAAGGGACAATCGGTCGGATCTGGAACGTTGCAGACGTCGTTGAAATTGCCCTGGCGATTCGCCATGGAAGGCACGAAATTGAAGAAGTTGTACGGCACATTCTCCCGGCGCCAGTTCTGCAGCCAGAAAAAAAACGTATGGTTCTTCCAGATGGGTCCGCCGACGCTGTAGCCGAAATCGTGTTTCTTGTAGCCCGCTTTTGGAGTGCCGGGAACATCAAAATAGTTATGTGCGTTGAACGCTTCGTTCCGGGCAAACTCCCAGACTGAGCCGTGGAACTGGTTGGTCCCGGATTTGGTTTCCACCTCGACCGTACCCGAACCGTTCTTGCCGTATTGCGCGCCATAATTCGAGGTCAGGACCTGGACTTCGTCAATGGCTTCCACACTAGGATAGACATTCAGCGAGAAGTTGCTGCCGTTGTCCATCATGTCGCCGCCATCAACTTCCCAGTTGTTGTATTCGGTGCGGCCACCGTTGACACTGTAGTTGATGCTGCCCTCGGCGCCGACCACGCCTTCATCTTGTCCAGTTTGGTTGCTCACGCCGGGAACGAGCGTGATGAGCTGGGTGAAATTGCGGCCGTTCAGCTGAAGCTGCGTCAACTCCTTGCCGGTAATCGTGCCGCCCGCTTCGGATGATTGAGTGTTGACTTGGGCCAGCCCCTCGCCGTGGACGGTGACTTCCTCATGGATGTTTCCCACTTGCATTGCGACGTCGATGCGGGCGTTCTGCGCAACACGCAGAATCACGCCGTCGGCCTGATAGGTGCGGAATCCCGGAACCGCAACGTTGAGGTCGTATTGTCCCGGGGGCAGGGCGGCAGCAACATATTCGCCGGCAGAGTTGGTTTGAAGTTTGTGGAGGACCCCAGTCGCGGTGTTCTTCAAGGAAACGGTCGCGCCGGGTAGGACCGCGCCCGAGTTATCACGGACCGTGCCCGTCAGGGTAGCGGTGTCTTGAGCGAAGGCAACTGGCGCGAGCAGCAGGAACAGAAACGTTGTGAATGTCAGAAAGCGGAACTGCGGAGTTCTTGTGTGCATATCTCCTCCTGCAGAACGGCCGGCCGGGACGGCGTCTAGAATTCGGGCTTAATCGCTTTCGCTTCCTCCAGCGTGAGCCGCCGTTTGTTCTTATAAGAGAGGTTTGCCATGTGAACGGCGATCGCCGAACGGTAGCCGATCTCCGGCGGAGCGTTGGGGACAGCGCGGCTGCGGACGCAGTCGATCCAGTTGGCCATGTGGTTCTGATTCTCAGAGCCACCACGCTTCGACACGCCATCGGGACGGTTCGTCTTTTCGGGCCAATATTCCAGCGGCTCTTCAAAATGATGCTCGAGCGTGCCGTCGCTCCCGAGAATGCGGTCGGCCATATCGTAGTGTTTGTTGCTGAAGGTCGACTGCCAGGTCACTACCATGTTCGGGAAGTCGAGGGTCACAACCATCGTATCGGGTACTTCGCGGCCATCTTTCTCGGAGAACACGCCACCCGACATATAAGCGGCCGAGGGGATCGGCAAATCGAGCGCGCCCATGATCCAGGCGATCTGGTGCACCATGTTCTCGGCGCAATTGCCGCCAGCGAACTCCCAGAACAGGCGCCAGTTGATGAGTTTGTAGGGATCGAACGGGCGATCTGACCTGCCGTTGAGGAACGCGCTCCAATTGACGTTTTGTGCAGTGCAGTCAGAGGGAACAGGCCTCACCCACTGCCCCTTGCCGTGAGGAGTATTGCGGCTCATCCACGATTCGACCTGCGTGACCTTCCCGACCATGCCGTCTTTGATCCACTGCCGCGCATCGGTCTGCGCGCCGGAGCTTTGATGTTGCAGTCCGATCTGGACGACGCGGTTCGAGGCCTTCGCCGCAGCCATGCACTGGTCAGCTTCTGGAATCGACCAAGTCATCGTCTTCTCGGCATACAGGTCCTTGCCCGAGGCCAGCGTGTCGAGGAAATGGCGAGTATGAATATGGAGTGGGCTGGCTACGATGACGGCGTCGACGTCGTTCATGTCGAGCAAGCGGCGATAGTCGTCGAAGGTCTGAATGCCGGGAACTTTGCTCTTGGCCTCGTCGCGGCGACGGCTGTAGACGTCGGCCATGGCCACAACTTCCACGCCGTGGACCGACCGGATCTGTCCCAGCAAGTCATTCCCGCGGTCGCCGACGCCGATCATTCCAACGCGGATGCGGTCGTTCGCACCGAGCACAGTGGCAGTTGGATACGCCAGCACGGCGGCTGTTCCCATCGCGGCCTGCTTCAAGAAAGTTCGTCTAGTCTGATCGTTCATCTCTTCTCCTCGCGATCTACAGGGCGTCGGCCTGTTGCAGAAGTTTTTTCATTCCTGCCCAACTCTTGCGTGAACACTCTTCGGGTGATCCGCCACCACTCCAGTGAGTTTCTAAACTCACGGCGTAGTGATAGCCATCGCGTTTAAGTGCCTTGAACTGGCCGGCCCAATCAATCATTCCTCCGCCCATCGGGGCCCAATCATACTTCTTCCCTTGATGGACGACGTCTTTGCAATGACAGTGACCGATCCGATCTTTGGGCAGGAGATCGTAGCCAACTGGAAATGGAATTTCGCCGGCGGCAGCCGCGTTGCCCGGATCCCAATTCAGCATGAACGAGGGAGTCTGCACTGCGTTCAGGACTTTGGCGGCCTCAGCGCCCGTTGCTGTGTTGCATGCCGATTCGTTTTCGAGCACCAGGATGATGCCCTTCTTCGCCGCCTTCTCGGCAGCGTTTCGCAATCTGTCGTTAATGGCAGAACGATAAGGAGCTTGATCTTCCAGGCGCCAGAAGTCGAAACAGCGCACGCGATCAGTCTGAAACGCTTTGGCCAAATCCATGGCGCGCTCCAGCACTTCATCCTGTTGCTCTGGAGTAAAATTCGCTCCGAAAGAGCCGTTCTCCCGAAACTTGGATTTAGGCGCGCCGGGCCAGTCGACCTTAAACAGCGGGCTGGCTATGTCGGTCACCGTCAAGTTGTACTTTTCGAGAATGCGACGCGCCTCCGCCACTTCTTTCTCATCGAGGCTGACGATGTTCTTCTTCCACATGCCACGCAATTCCATCCATCCCATGCCGAATTCGCGAGAGGCTACCTCGCAAGCGCGGCCAAAATCCTGGGAAATCTCATCATTAATGACGGAGACGCGGAACGGTGAATTGTTGTCGGGCATTGTGGGAAATCCAGAGGCGGCCTTCGCGGCCGTCACGGCAACCATTCCCGCGAGAAACTCACGACGGGCAAACTGAACGGGCATGACCTGCTCCTAGGGACTGTTCAGGGCAATAGCTACGAAAGGCGCAAACAAATCTACCACCATCGAAACATGGAGTGGTAGCCAAGTCGGGGCGGAGAATCGGAATTGAAACGGAAGGACTGAAGCCAGCGGGAATGGAGCAAGGACCTTTGGAAGGCCGTTTTTACCGCAAAACAAAACGCCCCAGACTCGAATGAGTCACGGGACGTCTGTTGATCAGCCCTCCCCCAAGTGCTGCTCAAGAACAATCTAACTCCGCCCCCTAACCCGGTAAATGGCTCACTGGTGCCATATATGGCACTAATGGGTAGGTACGGCCGAAACCGCTTGAGCGGCGTGGCTTTCGCGACCTCCATCAGCGGAATGAAGCGGACAACCGAGTGAACTCTCAGACCGCCTCTGACATCTTGCCTCTTAACGGAATCGATGCACTTACGGCAGTACCGTTGTCGGCGGACCGAATCTCGACGTGTCCTCCAAATTGCCGCATTCGTTCCTCGATCCCCATAAGCCCAACCCCGGGAACGACTCGATTGGCATGGACCCGTTCGGGCGAAATACCCGAGCCGGTATCGACGATCTCGACGTGAACCTTGTCGTCCGCTCGGCTCAACTGAATGTTGGCGGTTGCGCTGCCGGAGTGACGATGAATATTGGTTAGACACTCCTGCACCACGCGGAAAAGGGCAATCTCCATATCGTCAGGGAGACGTCCGAACTGAGGGCTGATCTGCAGCTCTACCTTGATTCCGCTGCGGTCAGCAAAACCATCCGCGTACCACTGCAGGGCCGACGGCAGGCCCACCTCATCGAGGAGCGGCGGATGCAGCAGGTACGACATGGTGCGCAGCTGTCGACTCATGTCCTCATTCAGCGCCACCGTTTTTGCGACGAGCGATTCAATCTTCTGGCCTTTCGCCTCCAAACTCATCTCATCCAACGCCAATTTCATCGCGACTAGCATCTGCCCGGTACTGTCATGCAACTCCCGCGCCAGCCGCCTTCTTTCGTCATCCTGCAACCTCAAAAGCTTACCGGTGAGTTCTCGAATCTCCTCGGTCATCCGGGCCAATTCTTCGGTGCGCTGTCGCACCCGCTGCTCAAGTTCATTGTGAGCAACCTCGAGGTCCTTTCTGGCTTTTTCAGCTTCAGCCGCATGCAGGCGGGCGGCTCGTTCGGCTTGTTTGAGCCGGAGCAGCGCTCCCACCGTCGCCAGAAGTTCGTCGCGCGAGATCGGCTCGGCGAGATAGCCGTCCGCCCCGGTTTCGAGTCCGCGAACCCGGTATTCCGTATCCACGAATGTCGCGGAAATATGCAGCACCGGGATGTGGGCGGTGCGAGGATTTCCTTTCAGCAAGCGACAGATTTCGAATCCATCCATGTCAGGAAGATGCACATCGAGGGTAATGAGGTCGGGCCCCTCATCTGCCAGACGTAAGGCATCCGCACCGTTCGACGCCTCTTTTACGTTGTAGCCTCCCTCCATGAGCGTTCTCGCCAACGAATAACGAAGGGCGTCATTATCATCCACGGTGAGAATCGTTTTGTCTTTGTTCTCGCGCATAACGAAAGCGGAAACGCTACCATCCTTTTGCATGCAATATTCAGACGCGGACTTCGCTTGAAGCATTGAGCTTGATCTGCAGGCCCGCGCGCACCATCGCCTCTGCAAATCGAGTTTCCGCAGCTTCCCTTGAGCTCGCACCCTTGGGGACAATATCCACTGCTTCCTGCAGCCGCGCACGTTCCTCGCTGTCCAGCGATTGGGAGGTGTAGATCACGACCGGAATCTCCCTGGTTTCAGGATCACGTTTCAAGGTCTCCAGGACTTCAAACCCGCTCAGGTCAGGCATCGACAAATCGAGGATGATGAGGTTTGGTTTGCTCAGCCTGGCAACGCGGAGACCCTCCACGCCGCCCTGTGCTTCCAACAGCCGATGTCCGCTGCCCGAGAGCAGGCCCTGCAACAGATAACGGGCGATCTCGTCGTCGTCGACCATCAAAATCTGCCCCTCATGCCGGTTCAAAGTCGCCTGCAGTTGGTTCAGCAACCACGCGCGATCGATGGGCTTGGCGTGAAAGGCCGTGGCGCCCAGGGCCATCGCCTTGCTCTGGTTCTCAACAACCGTAACTACAAAAACGGGAATATCCTTGGTTGCTGAGTTCTGCTTCAAGTCCTGCAGCAGGTTCCAAGAGTGCTCGCCTTGGAGAAGGACATCCAGGACAATCGCGATGGGCTTAAATTCATCCAGGGCGCGACGCGCTTCCTTCAAATCCTGGGCAGGCACGACTTGAAATTCCGTGCCCTTCAGATACTTCTCATAAATAAAGAGTGCTTCCCGATTATCCTCCACCACCAGCACCGGCAGCTTGGAGGCATCCAACTCGCGCTTCACGTCCGGAACATAGATCGCTTCGGTCGCTCCCGCATAGCGAATGGGCACCGCAACAAAGAACGTCGAACCCATCCCCAACTGGCTCTTGAGGTACACATCTCCACCCAGCAACTGCGCCAACTTCTTCGAGAGCGGAAGGCCCAGGCCGGTGCCTTTGGCGGTTTTCTGCATCTTGCCTTCTACCTGCTCCCACTCCTTGAAAATACGAGGCTGATCATCGGGGGCAATTCCAATACCTGTATCGGCAACTGAAAATACCACGGTGTCGTCGTGGCCATTTCGCACCGAAACCCTGACCTCGCCGCGCTCAGTAAACTTGAGTGCATTCGAAATAAAGTTTCGTAGCACTTGCGAGACCTTGGCCTCGTCCGTGAACAGTTCAGGCATGTCGACCGGATCGTCAAAAACCAGGGTCACCGACGAATTCTGAGCGAGCAGCGGACGGAGCATGCCGCGCAAAGCTGAAAACAGGCTTTCGACCGAGAAAGCGGTTGGACGAATCGTTACTCTTCCGGCCTCAACCTTTGCCAGATCGAGAAGATCGTTCACCAGATCGGTGAGATCTTGCGCCGACCGGCGGATGAACGTGACCTGTTTCTCCTGTTCCGATGTCAGCTCTCCGTCCATCCTGTCCATAAGGATCTGGCTAAGGGCGAGAATTGAATTCAGCGGGGTGCGAAACTCATGGCTCATGTTCGAGAGGAAGTGGCTCTTCAACTCCGACGCTCGCTGCAAGAAATCAGCCTTGTCGTTCAGTTCCGCATACAGTGCAACGACTCCACGGTTGGTCTCGTCCAGTTCCCGGTTGAGCTGGGCGAGTTCCGCCTGGCGCGCGCGCAACTCCTCCAGCGTTCGCATCAGCTCTTTGTTCTGCTGTTGTAACTCCTCGTAGGGATTTTCCGAAGGCTTGCGTTCAATCGTGGCCAAAAGGGATTGCAGCTCAGAGTCGCTCAGGCGCGTAAATTTGAAGGGAACAATTTTTCCGAGGGTGACGACGGTTCCTTTTCCGGGTTGCGTCTGCACCTCGAAGCGATCGAGCAGGCGCTTGGCGCCAATCATGCCCACGCCCATACCGGTTTTCGAAACGTACTTGCCGCCTAGAATTTCATCCAGGTTGGGAATACCCTTCCCGTGGTCCCGAACCGTGATCAGGAGCATCTTCTCAAAGCCATTTTCGATCTCGAAATCAATTGCGCCACCGCCGGCATATTGAAAGGCGTTGCGTACGATTTCTGACACGGCGGTCGCGATCCGAGTCTGCGCCTGCACATCAAACTTCAGCGCGGCCGCAATGGTGCGCGCACGCTGCCGGGCCAGCACAACGTCGTGCTCGTACCGTACCTCCATCGTGAGAAGCTTCAGTTGCATGTCGCACTCACCGCTTGCCGGTTCTTGGCAACGAGGATGGTAACGTCATCCCGGTCGCGATAAAAATCACGGTACAACATTCCCGCAATCAGCCCAGGATGCTTGTTCCAGATTCCGGGATAGAGTTTCAAATCCCAACCCGACTTCAGACCATCCGAATGCATAACCAAAATACTCTGAGCATCCCACGGGGATGTGAATTCCTGGATCCTGTGAAGGTGATGCCCCAAGGTGCCGTTGTGCGATGCCATGCCGCGACTGCCGTCGGGCCTCACAACCGACGATCCAATGTTTCCCACGCCCCCGTACGATATCAGCTGTTTCTCGAAATTGAGAGCGGCAATGGCCATGGCCGCGCCTCGGGTCTTTTTCAAGGCATCGTGCGAGTCTTGCAGAATCGGAGCGGGCGAACTGGCATTCGAGTTGACAAAGATTCTCTCGGCCTCGCGGGCCGCTTCCGATGCCATCACTCCATGGCCAAGCCCATCAACCACCATGAGCAGCATCGAATCGAACGTCTTCCTGGCTCCCCAGCCGTCGCCGCAAACTTCTTCCCCTTTGATGGGAATTGAAAGCACACCGACGTCGATCGGGCTCATTTCATGCTGTTTCCGTTTTTGAGGCCAGAATTCGGAGAGCACCGCCGTCCCCAATCCGGGCGCGGTGTAAATATCGAATTCATTCGAAAGCCGCTTCATCGCGCCAAGGCCATTCCCCGCCGTGCCGGCCGTGGAGTACCCGTCGCGCAGAGCACCGCTCAAGTCGCGAATGCCGGGACCTTTATCGAGAGCTAAAACACGTACCCCGCTACTTCCGTTTCCGGTCACGGCTTCAACCAAAATGGTTCCCGTGCCGGCGTGTTTCACCACATTGGTGGCCATTTCGGTTACGACAATAGCGAGGGAACCCCGCTCCCGTTCGCCAAGGTTCGCACTCTCCGCATAGATTGCAGCGTGGCGGCGTGCTTCTCCAGCATGCGTCGGATCACTGACTCGGATAACCATCAATTGGGAACCTACTTCCAGCGCGTAACCGCAACCTTCGTACCTTTACCGGGGGTTGAAGCAATTTCAAATTCGTTAACCAATCGCTTGGATCCGCCTAACCCAAGACCCAACCCTGATCCAGTGGTAAATCCATCGCGTAGCGCTAGTTCGATGTTCGCGATCCCTGGCCCGTTGTCAACGAATGTCAGGCGGATCCCAAGGCGAGGCCCATTCAGCGATTCCAATTCCATTGACCCGCCGCCCCCGTAGATCAAGGTGTTTCGAGCCAACTCGCTGGCTGCCGTCACGAGTTTTGTCTGGTCGACCAGGGACAACCCCACTTTCGCGGCGACTTCGCGGACACGTCGGCGGACCGCGACCATATCGGCCTCGGAGACCACTGGAATCGTCTCGCTATGGACGACTGACATATTTCTTAGTGGCCTTCTTATGACCGTTCAATGACTGCTTGAGCAAGGTCATGCCGGCGTCGACATTGAGAGCGGTGCGTACTCCGGGAAGAGACATGCCTAACTCGACCAGCGTAATCGCCACCGCCGGTTGCATGCCCACCACCACGGTCTGAGCGTCCAGCACCCGCGACATCGCCGCGATATTGCCCAACATGCGGCCAATAAAGGAGTCCACGATTTCGAGACTGGAGATATCGATCAAGACACCATGTGCCCCCGTCTCGCTGATTCGGGTGGTGAGGTCTTCCTGCAGGGTCATGGCTAAGCGGTCATGCATATCCACCTGGATGGTCACCAGCAGGAACTCGCCCATCCGAAGGATCGGTATTTTTTCCAAGAAGACTCCTATGCGCTCTTCAGAGAATGCTCTAACGCCAGTCCGGTTCGCTCCAGCGCCAACGCAAATGCATCCGACAAGGTGGCCTTGGTCGTCACATCCAGGAGATTGATTCCCAGGTGGACGATCGTCTGTGCGATTTGCGGCCGCACTCCGCTGATGATGCAATCCGCACCCATCAGGCGTGCGGCAGTAACCGTTTTCAACAAGTGTTGCGCGACGACCGTATCCACTGTGGGCACGCCGGTGATGTCAATAATCGCCACTTGGGAATTCGTTTTCACGATGTTTTCGAGCAAGGCTTCCATCACCACTTGCGTGCGCGCGCTGTCCAAGGTTCCAATCACCGGAAGCGCCAGAATGCCGTCCCAGAGCTTGACTACGGGGGTTGATAGTTCCAGCATCTCCTCCTGCTGGCGGCGAATCAGTTGCTCTCGGGTTTTCAAGTACATTTCGGTGGTGAAGAGACCGAGGGAATCGATCAATTCCGTCGTCGTCCACAGTTCGGTTGCCAGAGCGTTCGCATCGGAGCCCGCCAAATCGCGCAGCTGGTTAAAGAGTGGTTTCTTGACGGAGAGAACGAACGTCGCGGTCTCGGTTGGCGTAAAGCCCTGCTGGGCACGGCTTGCCGAAATCTCTTCCAGTTGTTCACGAACTGGCTGCCAGGCGCTCGACTGCAGATCGAGCCTGCCCGATTCCATGCCCTGTCGAACCAACTTGAGAAAACGGGAGCACTGCGTCCGCAAATCGGAATCTTTAATCAGATCAGCGCGCCGCGTCGCGCCACTCATTTCCTTGATCCATTCGTCAAGGATCGAAGCCTCGTGTTTCACCAGCACTTCCGCCAACCCTATTGCCTTCGAACTTTGCAGTCCTTTGCTCATCGTGCGCTCCTAAGAAATGCCGTGGGCTGCCGCGATTGGCGCGCGCCATCCACGCTCTACTGAACGTACTAGTTCCGTATGCTATTCGTCCGCAGGACGGCCTACACACGCAGGTTGGAGGAAGCCTGCTGCTGACTGCGGAGTGGTTATGCTATCGGGGAAAGTCTGGCAACACCCATACAGTCTTTACTGTAGAGTCGCCACCGCCTAAGATTTCTTCTCGCTTGGGTTTAGCGAGTCTCCTCTTGCACCAACTGCTGCCCGGTTCTCTCTAACGCGAGAGCGAAGGCATCGCGCAACGTGGCTTTCGTCGTGATATCCAGAAGGTTGATTCCCAAATGAACGATCGTCTGAGCAATCTGCGGCCGGATTCCGCTGATGATGCAGTCGGCCCCCATTAGGCGCGCCGCCGTCACCGTCTTCAGCAAGTGCTGGGCTACTACGGTATCCACTGTGGGGACGCCTGTAATATCGATGATCGCAACCTTGGAATTAGTGTTCACGATCGCTTCCAGAAGGGTTTCCATCACCACCTGTGTGCGAGCGCTATCGAGCGTCCCGATAATCGGCAACGCCAAAATGCTATCCCAGAGTTTCACCACTGGAGTCGACAGTTCCAGCATGTCTTCCTGCGCCCGCCGAATGAGGTCCTCGCGCGTCTGCAGGAAAGCTTCGGTTGTATAAAGCCCAAAGGCGTCCAGGAGTTCCGTAGCCCCCCATATCTGATCGGCGAGTGACCGGGCATCGCGAACCTCTTCTCTGAGTCTCCGAAACAATGGCTCCTTGAATGAGAAGACGAACGTGGCGGTTTCCGTGGGCGTGAATCCTTGTAAGGCCCGGCTTCTGGAAATCTCCGTGAGCAAGTCCCGCAACTGCTTCCAGCGAGGATCCTTGGGATTGCTGGCGCCATCACTGTCGAAACCATCGCGAAATGCATAGAAAAACGACAGGCACTGGCTTTTCAGATCAGCTTCGGAGATCGACGCGGAGCTTCTAGTGTTGGCGCGGATATTCTGTATCCACTCGTCGACGAACGATTGCTCATTGCGGGAAAGAATCTCAGAGACGGGACTACCGACGCCAGTAAGCTGGACCATAAATTCTCCTTGAACAGAGTTGGAACCCGCCGGGGGTTCCCTCGTCCAGGTTCAAGGAGCGAATCTGAGATCCCAAGGTCTCCGGTATCGTTCCAAGGTACTCCGAAACGGTGGCCGTGTATAGGCGAACGGTCGCTTGGGGTGAAAGAAGAAGGTTGCTATATCGCCGGATTCACATCATGTTGAAGGGGGACGAACGGACAGAGGAGGGATGGAGCCGACGAGCGGACTTGAACCGCTGACCTGCCGATTACGAATCGTCCGGTCCTACCGCTGCGGCGCGTAAATCCGTTGCAGCAAAAGACTTTAACAATTTTCAGCCCGCACGGAAGCGAGTTCTGGCGATGTTGAATACGTTGGCCTTAGGTGAAACGAGTTGAATGCTTACGTCACAAATACGTCACAAAATAATCCGGAACGGAAACCGCAACTTCACACGTTTCGAATCATCAATCGGCGGAGCGTCGATGAGGCCACACCCGCCGCTTAGCGGCATTGGACCGCATGAAAAGTGAGGCTTAGCGATGCAGTGCACATACAAGAAGCGAGATGGTAAAGGATGCGGCGCGCCGGCGCTTACGGACAAGTCGTACTGCGCTCTGCATGCCGAGCCAGGCAGAGCCGCAGCACTTGGCAGCAAAGGCGGTCGTCGGCGAGCTGTGTTCAGTCCAGGAGATCTCAGGGACTTCGCCGCGCCAAAGACCGCCGCTGATCTGCGTGATCTTCTCGCAGAGTCGATCATCGAGATTCGTGCCGGAAAGCTAGATCCCAGAGTGGCGAATGCGCTGGGCTATCTGGGCGCGAGCTACTTGCGAGCCCTGGAGGTTTCGGACGTCGAAAGCCGGCTAGACGCACTTGAGTTAACCCAGCGAGCCCAGGAGCGCGCCATCATGCAATCAAACCCAGAAGACAGCAAGGATTGAAGGAAGGATCTAGATGCCCAGAATGTCCATCCGAGAGCGGTTGGCAAAGTTGGAAGATAGACGGAGGTTCCTGGACTGGTTTGCGCGGCATCGATTTTATGCCAGCCTCACGTCGCAGGAACTCGAAACTTGGGCATCCGGCGGGGGCCTTCCTGAGCCCATACCAAACCGGCCGAGCAGTTTTGACACGTTGGGTCGCAAGAGCCTTCGTAAGCTCTGGGAAGAGGACGAGCAGAGATTTGGAGGGCGCAGTCAGGAAGAAAAAGAGTTCTACGTCGACAACGGCATATGGCCAGAACAGAGAAGTCGCCTCCACTATTTTCTGCAGGATGGTCAATTACACATTGAATTGCGAAACCAGGCACAGGGAGAGGGCATCAGAGTTGGAACTGTGACCTAGCGAGGAACGTGAGACTAAATTCATTTCGGGGGATCAAATGTCACTACCAAGAAAACGCAACGGAGAGCCGGACGCCCAAAATCCAGCTCCGGTAGAGCTGAGGGTTCTAGTGCGTCTCGAACTCAAGAAACGCCAACTCCTGCGGGAGTTAGCAGAAGTCTTGGGGCAATACCAGCAACTGTCACAGGAAATTGAACTGAAGGGGATACCCATTCCGTGGTTGACCCAACATGGGCCGGCTAGCGACCGATAGCCTATACATCGGCTTAGCAAAAGGATCGTTCTCGCCGCCCTCACTCATTTTAAAGGGCCTTCAGTCGGAGTCAATGCCTCCAAGTTGGGCTCAGGGTCTCTCATTCGGCAGTTATTGTGCTCCGCTTTGTGCTCTGGTGGCCCGAGTCGGAAAACACGCCCAATCAGAGTCGCAGGCAGGCTAGAAAATAGTACTAATGCGGAGCCAACAGCATACTCGACGGAACGCCCCGTCCGCCCAGTAGCTTGGCGGGGCGTCGAGTCGGGCGAAGGAATCGTTTAAGGGTTAGGCGAATCGGACGGTTGTACCGCCGGATGAGCCAGTCGCTCAAGGTGCAGCCCCTCCTGATGGTGTTGCTGTAGAGCCCGAGCCGCATTCCTGCTTTGCTCGACCGCCTGCTTGTGCCTGCGGACCATTTCAGGATGCCGCGCATTCGTGACCTGTTTCTCGGCGGCCTGGCCAAACAACTCAGGAGCGATATAGTAACCACGTTCCTGCCGGCTCTTTTCTTCTTCCACCGGAATGCGGTGAGCATTTGCCCACGCATCCTGGCGGGTACCTGTGACCTGCCAAGAGACTCTCATGCCAGGCTTTCCTCCGGCGATCGCGAAGTGGTTCCCCGAGACTTCCTGTGAGATATACAGGTTGGGGCCTGGTCCGCCGATGGACGTGAGCTGGTAGCGGAAGTCCTTATTAAGAGCATCAAACCAATCGGGCAACTGCACGGCGGCTTCACCACTTCCGTCGAGCGTAACAACACCATCGTAAATATTCTTCATGTCGGGCGATTCAACGAACGAGTGGTAGAGGTACTTGTTGGCAGGATCGAGCGGGTGGTCGATTTTGAAAGAGCCGCCGGACTTGGAGAGGTTGCCGAACACACTCACGTCGCCTTCGAAGAAAGCGGCGATGCCGCTTCCCGGCCAAACCACCATGCCGTCGCCGAAACCAGCACAGCACCCGCCAAAGAACACGCCGCCGGTACCATCAAAACCTCCGGAGGCGCCAAGGCCGCCACTGCCGTGAACGCCATCGCCACCGCTGAAGCCGGCGTCAAAGGTTTCCTGGCCCAGAGCGATCAGACCGATGTTGCTGTTATCGCCGGCAGGCGGATTTATAAAGACCTGGGTGCCACCGAACTTCTCGGTCGAGTTCCCCATACCTATGGTTCCATCCTGGTAAATCGACAAGCGTGCTGCGAAGTTCGTGTAGAAGTCGAGGCCGAACTGATTGAAGGACGAATTGGCGCGGTTGGATGTAATCGACTCGCCACTTCCGGTCCCGCCAAATATCACACCAGGGGCGAAAGAGGAGTTATTCGTTCCGGTCACATCAGGAAAAATGCTGCCGACCACTGATTGGCTCGCTTTGAAAACGTTCGCGGCCGCCAGCAGAGGGACCTTGGTCGTATCGAGATTCAGAGTTGTGCTGCCGCCAAGGGGCACCGAGCCGCCTCCGGTCAGGTCCGTGCCTGCAGTCACCGTCAACGTCGAGTGCTGCATCATTGCGTTAGTCACACCGCCGGTGGCGATGCTTAGAGTTCCGCTGGTGGTGATCGGACCTCCCGTCAGTCCAGCGCCGCTGCCTACACTGGTTACGGTGCCCGTGCCGCCCAGCGTTTTGCAGATCCATGCGGTCCCGCTATATTGCAGAACCTGATTGATGCTGCACGTCTTCAGCCCGATGCTATACGTATTCCCGAGGGTCATCGCCCCCGGAACCGTGAGTCCTCCGGCCGCATTGGAGTTCAATGTGATCTTTGAATTCTGCAGCATGGGATTGGTGATACCCGCCGAAGGAACTTTCAGACTCAGTGTGCCCGAGGTTCCGCCCCCCGACAGACCACTACCGACCGCGGTGGTGATACCCGTGATTGTGCCCGTTCCCGGGAACGTCTGTCCCGGGATGAATGTGACTTTGCCGGTGGAATCGATCTTGAATGCCGTTCCGCTCACCGCCACCGTCGAGTCCGGGCTTTTGGGGAATAACGTAAGAGTGTCACGCACATCGGCTTTGCCGCTGACGTCCAGCGTTGCTGCCGGCACGGTGGTGTTGATACCGATCTGAGTCCCCTTCTGAAACATGATCGAATCCACGATGTCGCTGGTGGAATCCCACATCGGAATGAAGTTGAGCACGCCCTTGCCGGTGACCGCGGGATTAGCAGGCGGCGCGGTGGTAGCGGCGGATCTGTTTGACTTGGAAGTCGCCGCACTGCTGGACGCGGCGTTGGTTGCATTCTTTCCAGTCGCCAGCATAAACGCAGATGCCGGCAAACCACCGATCGTGTCGGCGTCGGCCGCCTTCATGGCGTAAGGCACCGACACAAGCAAGACCCGAGGCTGCTCTGCCTGGCCCGAAATCTGTACACCCAGCCACCGTGCTTCGCTGCTCGCGAAGGAGTCTGACAGTGATGAATCGAGCTTGGTGGCTCCCAGATTCACATTGTACTTTCCGGTCCTATCGGGAGTGACGTTCTGCGTCTCGATCCAGAGCGGGGCTCCGCCCTGCTCGTCTGTGTATAGCAAGAACGTCACGCCGGTGATTCCGGTCAGCGGCTTGCCGCTGCTGTCTTTCAGTACACCGCTGTAATTGATCAGACTGGGTATGACGGCGTTAGCTGTGGATGTCGTTGTCCCTATCGCGGCTTTGCTGTCCTGAGCAAAGCCGCTAGCCGTCATACTGCATAAGACTATGACCAGGCTCCATTTGAGCCCCGATTTTGCAAGCTTCATGGTTATTTATCCTCCCGAGCGATTCGTTCACCTTGTTCCCGAGCAAAGCGGTTGACGTAGGGTTAACAAGCCGAGGTTTTCGTAAGCCGGCCATTTCCGGGGCAGAACTAAACTTCGACAGATGACGCTGAAAACAGTCGCGAAATTCCAGGTGGCCCCGAATGGAGTTCGCTCGAGCCTACAGTTTGCACGTCCAGATAACCGCCGGGCATCGTGACATGAAGTCACGCAGCACACAAACATTCAGGAGAATAGTGCGGGGGAATGACGAAACGTTTCACTCATTAATCATGCTCGTCCAGGTGATTGAACATAACTAGAAGTCCGTGACACTTCCCTTGTTGCTCTGCGTGATCTTCTTGCAGAGTCGATCATCGAAATTCGTGCCGGCAAGCTGGATTCAAGAATCGCGAATGCGCTCGGTGATGTCGGGGTCGGCGCTTTCAACTGGGGAAGGAACTCCTTGTCATAAGCTAGCGCGCTCGATAATGCTTGCTAAGCCGCCCTGCCGTTACCGTTCGATGATGGGCTGCCCACCAAATCTTGCCGGAGTCGTTCCATTTCTGCCGCCGCTTCTTTCATCTGCTCAGCATATGCGTGCCCCTGCCGTGGCAGGAACCCTCCGTAATTCTCAAGCAGCAACTGGGAGTTCATATTGAGGGCAACCATGTTCGAATGCGCTTGCCCGGTAAGGGCAGCGGTCAATTTTTCTAACTGACAATTTCGCACCGCTAGCTCATTCCTGCTCCAGGAGGCTTCTTCTCGGAGCAGTCGCCCATGATGACGGATCAGCCCAAATGCGCATACTGCTAGCACAAGCAGGACAGAATTGGAAATAATGGTTGCAGAAAATGCCGTCTTCAGTGCGGCAGTCCTCTCTCGCTTCAATCTCGCGAAATTGCTGCTCTCCGATAAGGAGAGCGAAGATGCAATACGCCGAATCTCATCCATATAGCCCTTTCCCTCGTCCGTATCGATTAGCTTGAATGAGCGACGGCGATACCCCTGTTGGCGCGCAAACTAATAGAACGTTCCATCTCAGCCTGCTTGGATTTAACCAACGACTCCAACTGGGACTCCAGTAATTGTTCGGGCTGCGTCCGATTCGAGAGCCCCGTGCGGAGATCGCCAAAATCCATTTCGATCCGGCTCTTCGCGTCAGTATAGGGCTGCAAGTAAGCAGCGTCTCCGGTAAGCAGGTATCCTCGCTGACCCGATTCCATATCGGTGACATCTTTCAATAGACCAGACAGTTTCGCTTGGAGCGAGGAGCTTTCAAGTGTGAGCGCCGCAGACTTCTCCACCCGTTTGAGATGGGTAACGGCAAGGTAGGCATTCCATGCAATCAAAGCGAGGAGCGCGGTGACTCCTATTTGAAGAGCAGCTTTTCGAATCATTTCACTTTGCCGTCCTTCACGTGATGTTGACTGCGCCCTCAGTCGTGATTCGACTAGCTTTGCAAATTTCCTGCGCAACCCTGACCGCTGCCTTGTTGCTGTGGACTGCCCCTTCTGCTGACATGACCGAACTGGCTGCAAGAGTGAAAAGCAAAGCATCCTCCGGCCTCTCGAAGTAAAGAACCACTTGATTTGCTGCCATGAGCGTAGCTCCTACTGACTGTTCTTTGGATGATAGGCCGATTCAGCGCAGCGGTGACGTTATCTCTTTTGGTGCGTCGATCATAGAATCGTCTGCAACGCGGCTGCAAACGAAACGAGTATTTCGAAGGATCGGAGTCGGAGAGCTGTCTCCCAGACGATTCACCGAACCTTCAGCCCATATTGACTTTGGTTAAGGATGGAACGGCAGTCATCTCTGTTAGTCCCTAAGGTCGGCTTCCCGAAGTTAAGAATCGCATTTCTTGCGCTCGGGACCTCGTCCATGAGCAGCCTGCCCCTCGACCTTGTCTCCACCACTTTTAGCTGATTTGCTGCATCGCTATCTCACTTATTGACCCCTTTGCCCTGCTACAATCTCCCGCGAGGGGGGACTTAATGATCAATTTGAACGGTGTAGTTAGGACGTTACGAAAAGAACATGCTCGCTTGACCAAAGAAGTCAGCGCCATCGCAGCGGCGCTTTCGGCTTTTGGCACGACATACGCAAAAGGCAACGGAAATCGAGGCAGTATATCGGCGGCAGGTAAGGCAAGGATTTCGGCTGCTCAGAAAGCACGATGGGCGAAAGTGAAGGCCAAGAGTGGTAAACCTAACGTCGTCACGACGCCGAAAAAGCGAACGCTGTCAGCAGCAGCCCGCAGAAAGATCGCTGCGGCGCAACGGTTGCGGTGGGCGAAGGTGAAGGGTGCCAAGAAGAGCACTTAGGAAATGAGGCTCGTGACTTGGATGCCCAAGTGCCATCGGCAGGGGTTTTGAGTGAAATGGCCTGGTTTCGTAAACTAGCCAGATCCGTCTCCCGCCAAGATGTAACAATTGACAATACCCATCCCAAAACTACCAGAACTGCCTGTGCTGATCGCCGGATTTGGTCCGACTCGCACCGCCTCTCAAACCTGCCGATTGTTTCTGAACTGCCACCTGAGGATGGCGGCAAGAATAAGGGCTGCGCTTGCGACGCAGCCCTTAAGTGCGATGGTCGCGCTCCGTCAATCGTCACTCAGGGAAGAACGATCACACTTCCCGTCATACCGGAACCGTCGTGAAGAGCGCAGATGTACGAATAGGTTCCGGGATTGGAGAATGTCACCCGAAAGCGTGTGACCCCAAGGGGTGCCTGGGCGAGGCCAATCCGATCTTGCGGTGCGGCCTGAATAAAGCCAGAGTGCATGCTATCGGAGGCCGAATTGATCACGCCATGGCGAGCTCCGTCCGTATCGACGGTGACATTTGCCGACGGGTCGATCAGGTCTACCGGTTCTGTTCCAAAGGTGATGGTGTGGGGAGTGATGACATCGCCACTCGTCCATTCTACGGTGTCACCTTTGTGGATCGTCACTTTATCCTGCATAAATCGCAAGACCGAAAGGGTGCGCGTTCCGCCACCGGTCGCTACGACTTCTCCCAGTCCGACCATCACGGCGTTGGCGGAGTGGTGCTTGCACTGGGAGTCCTTGCCCATGTCCTGCAGCATGTCGTTCAGCATTGCCTTGCTATCCCTCTTCGCCTGATTGTCATAGAACGCCTGGTCGTGAGGGAGCTTTTCTGCCAGGTCCAGCACGTGAACGGTGCCCTGCATGTTTTCATGGAACAGGCAGGAAAGCTTGAAATTACCGGTTGCCGGAAAAATCACGGTGAAGGTCTGACCGTTCACCATGGGTGGAGACGACACGCACGCCGTGCCATCGAAGGGCGAGTCGTCGGGCGTGTATCCCGGACAACCGACGTTGAAGGGATTGCGGATCTGGTTCGCTATCAGGAAGGTGACGGTGTGGGGTTCGACTTTG
Source organism: uncultured Acidobacteriaceae bacterium (assembly GCA_963731405.1). GTDB lineage: Bacteria > Acidobacteriota > Terriglobia > Terriglobales > Acidobacteriaceae > Sulfotelmatobacter. Next base: position 97,489 of record CAVSVS010000028.1, read on the forward strand.
GTGACCAGCTTCCACTCGATGCTGTCGCCGACATGGATCCAAATTTCGTTTGGCAGAAAGGCTAACGCCTGACGTCCCTGATCGCCGCTTTCGGCTCCTACGCTGGCGGTCCATTGAGCGAACAGAAGCTGGGGCAGCAAAACGAGCAAGGCGGCCAACAACCAACGGTATTTCCTCAAACAGCTGAGTGATTCCAGAGTACGCATATTCCTCCTGCGTTGCATCGAGTGACGATAGGGTGGGTAAGACTGAGGCCCGACTCTAGGCCTAAGAGAACTGCAATTCTGTCCTGATTTGCTCAGTATTTGAAATATATGCAAGGTTCCGACTTGCCTGTCTGAAATTGATTGCGGCCTAATAGTTCGCACATTTCCAATCAGCGGCAGATAACCCGAAATTAGCTGCCAGTTTGCCTGATGGTTGTTGCAAAATCTTAGACCCCTATCTCAGAGTGCGCCGGCTGAGCTTCCGCGTGGACCCGAGAGTTTCCCGCCGGGGCACTTGCGATAGGGGGATTTGTACGAAGCCGCTGGCGCGGCGGACGCGGGGGAGCTATGGGTTTTGTATGCGCGATTCGCGATTTGTTCGTGGCAGGGTTGGGTTGAGCGGACTGGTAAAAGATGTCGGCGAGAGTGTTGGTGGGTCCGAGGAGGCGAACCGGTGCGGGTAATTTAGGAAAGTAAGTGGTGGATGGAGGTGGATTTCGGTGAGTAGAGACACTACGAGTGTCGGAGCAGAAGCTCGCGCTGTGGAGAGCGGGATGGTTGGATGATTAGGAAGAGTCAAGGATTGCGCTCCTGGGCGAGAGTTGCCAAGCCGTAGTGACAGAGAATCTTTCGACGATGAGCATGGGAGTGGAACATTTTGGACAGCGGAAACAAGTGGGCTCAGTGGGGGAAGAAGTGACGGCTGCGGGCGTGTGCGGCGTGGGATAGTCGGCGAGCAGGCGCTGACAGAGGGGGAGGAGAGTGGCGCGCTGGCGATTGGCCAGGAAGCCGAAAAAGCGGATGCGGACAAAGCCGCGAGGCAGGACGTGGAGCAGGAAGCGGCGCAGGAACTCTTGCGAATCGAGCGGCATGGTTCTCTTCTTATTTCCGTGGGCATAATCTTTCCAGCGGAAAGTAACCTGGTCCTGCTCGAAAGCCACGAGGCGATGGTTGGTGATGGCGACCCGATGGGTATAGCGGGCGAGATAGCCGAGCACATGATGGGGACCGCCGAAAGGTGGTTTGGCGTAGACGACCCAGTTCTCACGGAACAAGGGACGCAGGAAGGAGCGGAAGGCCTTCTCGTTTTCGAGCGGCTTGAGAGATCCGGCGAAGGTGAGCTGGTGTTGCTGGAATCGGCGTTTTAGACCGGCGACGAACTTGCCGCGGAAGACGCGACTGAGTACGTGAACGGGCAGGAAGAATGGGTAGCGGGGATGGATCCAGCGGGTGCGGTCGGGCGAGAGGCCACCGGCAGGAATGACGCAGTGGACGTGGGGATGAGCCAGTAGATTTTGCCCCCAGGTATGCAGAACAGAAAGGAAGCCAATGTCGGCTCCCAGGTGGCGAGGATCTCGGGCTACCTCGAGCAGGGTCTCGGCACTGGCGCGGAACAAGAGGTCATAGAGGATCTTCTTGTTCTGCAGCGCCAGTGGGGAGAGTTGGTGAGGCAGAGTAAAGACAACGTGGACATAGGCAACCGGCAGAAGTTCGTTCTGCCGAGCCATAATCCAGGTGTCGCGAGCGCCGCTCTGACACTTTGGGCAATGGCGATCGCGGCAGCTGTTATAAGAGGTGGTGCGATAGCCACAGCGCGGGCACTGATCGCGATGCCCACCGAGTGCCGCCGTGCGGCAGCGAGCGATGGCGCGCAGTACTTTCCGATGGGCCCAGTGGAACCAGCGGAAGTTGTGCTGAATGAAGCGATCGCCTTGGGCGCGAACGATATCGGCCACCTCGAGGAGGGGCCGAGTCATTTTTTCTTAAGCCTCCGCGACCGTTTGACGCCCTCGAGGTCGGAGACTTCCAGAGCATCGAGCGGATTGGGGATCGCGCGCAGATGATTGGGCGAGAGATGCAGGTAGAGGAGGGTGTGCTCCAGTCGGGAATGACCGAGTAAGACCTGGATGGTACGCAGGTCGGCGCCGGCTTCGAGCAGATGGGAAGCACAACTATGCCGCAAGCTGTGAGGAGAAAGACGTTTGGTGATGCCGGCCCTTTGAGCGGCTTGCCGACAGGCTAACCAAACGGTGTTGACACTGATGGGAACGTCGGCGCGCACTCCCTTGACGGTACCCGGGAAAGAAAGGTGGTGGGCTGCATCCAGCGCCAGTAGACGCGCAGGGTCTCCAGCAACTTGGGACTCAAGGGTACATCGCGGTCGCGGCCGCCCTTGCCTTGGTTAATGCGAATCAGCATGCGCTGACTGTCGATGTCGTGAACCTTCAGCCGGCAGAGTTCGGCCCGGCGCATGGCGGTGGAATATAAGGTCATGAGCAGGGTGCGGTGATAGAGATTGCAGGCCGCGTCGATCAGTCGGGTCACTTCCTCCGGGCTGAGCACGGTCGGCAGTCGCTGGCGGGATTTCGGAAACGGAATGTACTCAGCTAGAAAATGCCGACGCAGTGTCTTTACGAACAAGAAGCGCAACGCGGACACATACTGACTGACTGTGGCAGGAGCCAACTTCTTGGCTTGAAACAGATGAGCCTGATACTGCCGAATTTGCTCGGGCCCGAGCTTGTCCGGTGGCTGGTGAAAATACGTCGCGAACTCGCGGACGATTCGGACGTAGGTTTTTGCGGTACGATGGGAATAATTTCGACGCTGGAGTTCCTCCAGCATCTTTTGGCGTAGTTGGGTCACGGGACTCCCTTTTTCCGTGACCCAACTTACTTCTTACTTCAATCCCTCACCAACTGCCGATCCTCGAACACGCGGTAGCGTCCGCCGCGCCAGCGGCTTCG
>CAVSVS010000029.1:0-426355 GCA_963731405.1 uncultured Acidobacteriaceae bacterium
GACCAGTTAAAAACCGGCCTTCATTCCAGGCGCGACGATGGCAGGGTCAATTCCTGCAAACATTCTTAGCGGACTCACAATCATCGGGCTGGCCACTCGCGTTCAACAAAACCAGCGAATGTAAGATCGAGTAGCGACACGGTTCCGGTTGGATAATCCTGACGGCGAGGGGACGCCCGGCAAGAGCGCTATGGGAGCACAATCACGTTTAACGTCCCAATGTGTTCCAGGTCCAGGGTTGCGGTAACCTTCGCCGCGCCAGTGGTGAGGAGCGCGGCCTCGCCGATGTCGTGCGTATAGACCAAGGGGTCGTAAAACTGCAGGACCGCGGATGCGCTTGAGCTCCAAATTACGTACGTGGTGAGATCGAGTACCGTGCCGTCCGAATAATTGGCTAAGGCCTGAAACTGCCGGTCTCGATTGCCGGACAAGCTAAATGTGTCCGTACCGGTCGCGGTAACCTCCAGGACAAGCGCCTGTCCTACGACCACCACGGTCGTACCCGTTTTTCCGTCTAGAGATGCGGTGATCGTGGCCGAACCAATCCCGGTTCCGGTGACCAGTCCCTTATCTACGGTTGCAACGGCGGGGTTCGAGCTGCTCCAGGTTGCAGAACTGGTTACGTCTTTGTAAGAGACTTGGGTAGCGGAGCCTTGATACGCTCCATTTGCACCCACCTGGACTGTCCCCCCCACCGGGATTGAGGGCACCGCAGCCGGCTGCACGGTCATTCCCGACAGAGTGCCGGAGTGTGTGCCGGAATAGGCACTGCTACAGGCGGCCAGCGCTAGAAGCAGCAACAAGGCCGGAAGAGCTGGCACGGCCTTGTGATGGGGCGGTGAAGTCATTCGGAATTTCTTGTTGGCGTCAGACATGGTGCCGAATCTTACACCTGGACCGCACGCGCCCCCATTAACGGAATGTGAATTCTGTCTGGGGAGATCCTTTGTTTCACTGCCAGAGTGCCCCAAAAACGCTGCATTTTTCGAGAATAGGAATGCGGCCTCAGCTGTGCTAGGATCAAAGATGCGCTTCATTCCACGTTTTCTGATGAACTTGCCACAATAGGCTACCCGAGTTCTCTTCTCTCCATGCGGAGGCACCGAAGAGACATTCCACTTGGCGATGGAAAACGCGCAGCACCGATCAATGCCCATGAACCGAAAAACAGAAGTTGTCGATGACGAGGTGAACGAACTGCTACCCCAAGATGCGCAGTCCCCGCAGGATGTGGACGATTTGCTCGGCTCCATTGGCACGCGGGGTCTGGATGTTGTGGAGGGCGACCCGGTCTCGCCTTACTCCGCTTTAGAACATAAGCTCGCGCAGGAAACCGAAGAGGTCGAACTCGATCTGACGCCGGGAGCGCCCGATTCCGCCAGCGACCCGGTACGGGTTTATCTGCGTGAGATGGGCGCCTCGCCGCTGCTCACCCGCGAAGAGGAAGTCGAGATCGCCAAGCGCATCGAGCGCGGGCAACTCACCGCATTGAAAGCCCTGTCGCGCTCTCCGATTGTAATCCAGCAGGTTCTGGCGCTGTCCGATGACTTGAAGGGCGGGCTACGCTCGATTAAAGAAATGGTGGTCTTCGACGAGGAGGAGATCACAGACGAAGTTCTGCAGAAGCGGGTCGACGAAATCACGGACCGCATCGAAGAACTGGCCAAGCATTACAAGACCGCCAACCGGCAGGCGGAGCGCCTGACCACCATTTCCGCGAAAAAGAAGCCGCGCGAGTACCGGCGTTGCCGAGGACAACTGGGGCGCGAGATGGTTCGCATTTCGCAGATCATTCGCAATCTCGGATTGAACCACGCCGAGCGCAAGCGGTTGATCGAGCGCGTCAACAAGACGATCGAACTCATGCGCGGGCTGGATCGCGAACTGGCCACCCTCGAGGCGAAAATCACAGGGACACGCAGTGAAGAGCTGAAGAAAAATTATCGCGCTGCGCAGAAACAGCACCGTGTCGAGCTTAAGCGACTCGAGGACGAAGCAGGAATGACTTTTTCGGACCTGCAGCGCACTCAGCGCAAGATGATCCAAGGTGACATGAACGCCGAGCAGGCCAAGCGCGAGTTGATCGAAGCGAATTTGCGCCTGGTGGTTTCCATCGCAAAGAAGTACGGCAATCGCGGCCTCCAGTTTCTCGATCTGATCCAGGAAGGCAACGTCGGCCTGATGAAAGCGGTCGACAAATTCGAATACCGGCGCGGCTACAAGTTTTCCACGTATGCGACATGGTGGATCCGGCAGGCTATCAGCCGGGCGATCGCGGATCAGGCACGCACCATCCGGCTGCCCGTACACATGATCGAGGTGGTCAACAAGCTGATTCGCACGACGCGACAGCTAGTGCAGGCTTCGGGGCACGAACCCACATCGGCGGAAATCGCGAAGCAGATGGATATTCCTGAAGCCATGGTGCGCAAGGTGCGAAAGATTATGCGCGTGCCGATTTCACTGGAGACGCCAATCGGCGAAGAGGGCGATTCCCATCTGGGTGATTTGATCGAAGATCGCACCAAGATGTCTCCGGCCGAAGCCGTGTTGAATGTGAATCTGAAAGAGCGCACCGCGCACGTGCTGCGCACCTTGAGTCCACGGGAAGAGAAGATCATTCGCATGCGGTTTGGCATGGATGACGGTTCGGAGCACACGCTGGAGGAAGTCGGCCAATCGTTCGACGTGACGCGCGAGCGCATTCGCCAGATCGAAGCCAAGGCTCTGCGTAAATTGCGCCATCCTTCCCGCTCGGGGAAGTTAAGATCGCTGCTCGATGATGTCCAGGAGTGACTTACAGCTCCAGATGTTTCTCGAGCGGGAATCTAACTAGGCCGCATCGGCGGTGTGGGCATCGGGCAACTCAAGTTCTTCTCCGCAATCGAAACAGACCTTGTAGGTCCGGCCTTTGATGGTGAAGACTCGGCTCAGGTGACGGTGGCGACAGCCGAACGCGAACTTGAAGATCCAACGAAAAGGGTTCATCGATTCTTTAATCCTGGTTGCTCCGAAAATGCTGGCATGAACATGACTTGCTGCGACACTTCAGGGCATTCTCTCATGGAATGAGCGTCGACAGACTACTATCTGACTACTGAGAGGGTCCTCGGCCCGAAAGTGAACTGACTGCCCGCTGCTCAAGACTTCTTTTGTAGAACGCACCCTCCTGGCCGACCCTTCTTTGCAACTTTGCTGTGGCGTTTTGCCGCAGTTCATTGCTCAATTTTGAACAGTCCAAAACTAAGATGACCTTCATGGTGTCGCTGGGATTCATTTCCCTGGGCATTGTGGGATTTCTGATTGCGGTGAAGCGACTCGCGATTCTTCCGGCTCCGCTCAGTGAGTGGCATGACATGGCGAACTACTTCCGGTTCCGGCGACCGTACATCCGGTGGACCGGCTATTTCAAATACGGACATTTCGGCGAAGACGAGACTACGGAAGGTTCGGGCGACTAATAGCAGGCTCTTATGGCAAAACGAATCACCATTGATCCAATTACTAGAATTGAAGGCCACCTCCGCATCGACGTGGAGGTCGACAACAACGCGGTCAGCTATGCATGGGCTTCCTGCACCATGTGGCGCGGCATAGAAAAGATTCTGCGCGGCCGCGATCCGCGGGATGCATGGCTTTTCACCCAACGCTTTTGCGGAGTCTGCACCACGGTTCACGCCATGGCCAGCGTGCGCTCAGTCGAAGACGCGTTGAAGCTGGAGATTCCGCTGAACGCGCAATACATCCGGAATCTGATTCTGATCGCCCACGCTTTGCATGATCACATCGTGCATTTTTACCAGCTCTCGGCGCTGGATTGGGTTGATGTGCTGCAGATTCCGAAGGCCGACCCGGCGGCGACGTCGAAGCTGGCGGAGACTCTTTCCCCGTGGACGCGCAATTCGCGCAACGAATTGAAGGCGGCGCAGGACCGTGTGAACGCGGTTGCCAGCAGCGGGCAGCTTGGCATTTTCGCCAACGGATACTGGGGTCATCCGGCGATGCGGCTATCGCCCGACGTGAATTTGTTGGCGTTCTCTCACTATGTGCAAGCGCTCGAATACCAGCGAAAGGCGTTGCAGGTTGTCGGCATCCTGGGATCGAAGACGCCACACATTCAGAATCTGACGGTGGGCGGCGTCGCCAACGCGATCGACCTCGACAGCCCGTCGGCGCTCGGCATGGCGCAATTGGAGATGATCCGCACGTTGCTCGAGCAGGTGGTGCAGTTCGTACAGCAGGTGTACTTTGTGGATGTGTGCGCGGTGGCGGCGATGTATCCGGAGTGGTTCAAGATCGGCAGCGGCGTGCGCAACTATCTTGCGGTGCCCGATCTACCGCTGGATAGCCGTGGCTCGGCGTATGACTTGCCGGGCGGGTACATTCGTGACGGCAATCTGGCGGATGTGAAGGGGTTCAAGACGGCGTCGGACCCAATTTTTCGGCAATCGGTGACCGAAGATGTGATGCATGCTTATTATCAGGGCGACAAGCCGCTGCATCCGTGGTCGGGAGAGACCGAACCCGCTTTCACGGGATGGGATGGGGATCAAAAGTATTCCTGGGTGAAAGCCCCGCGCTTCAACGGTGAACCGATGCAGGTCGGGCCACTGGCGCAGGTATTGATCGGCTATGCGCAGGGACATCCGTTGACCCGCAAGTACACCGATCTGGCGATTGAAAAGATTGCTGCGATCGGCGGTGTGCGCGCCACACCCGCTGCTTTGCATTCCACGCTGGGGCGACACGCGGCTCGCGCGATTCGCGCCTGCATGCTGGCGGAACTGGCGCAGAAGCATCTGCAGTTGCTGACCGACAATATTTCGAAGGGCGACTATACGGTTCACAACCAGCCGGTGATGCCCACTCATGAAGTGGAAGGTGTCGGCACCCACGAAGCGCCGCGCGGAACGCTGTCGCACTGGATCGTGATTAAAGACGAGAAGATCAAGAACTATCAGGCGGTCGTTCCTTCCACGTGGAACGCCAGCCCACGCGACAAGTCTGGCGCTCATGGTCCATACGAAGCCTCGTTGCTGCACACTCCGTTGGCGCGGCCCGAGGAACCTCTGGAGGTTTTGCGGACGGTGCATTCGTTCGATCCGTGCATGGCGTGCGCTTGCCATGCATTCGATCCATCGGGCAGGAAGATCGGAGTAGCGAAGATCCTGTGAGACAAGCGCTGATTGGCGGAATTGGAAACGTCCTGCTGGGCGACGACGGCGTTGGGCCGTACGTGGTGCGACTGCTTGAGTCGAGCTATGACTTCGACGAGAGCGTTGCGATCGCAGACCTCGGCACACCGGCACTCGACCTCACGCATCAGATCGTGGGCTTGCGGTCTCTCATCCTGGTGGATTCCGTGACCAGCGACGAACCTGCAGGCACGCTCGCGCTCTACAGAAAAGAAGACATCCTGCGCGACACGCCAGGACAGCGGCTCGATCCACATTCGCCGGCTCTGTCGGAATGCTTGATGACCGCGGAGATGCTCGGCGCAATGCCGGAACATGTGCTGCTGATAGGAATTGCCGGGAAGTGCTACGAGCCGGGAAATCCGCTGAGCAAGGCCGTGCGGCAATCCGTGGAACCGGCGATCGATGCGATTCTTCAAGAACTGCAGCGACTGAGCTTTGCTTTCCGCAAGAAAGTGTCGCCAGACGCCCCTGACATCTGGTGGAGCAATCAGGAAAAGTCTCTTCCGTTCGAAAGCCTCGGTTTGAAGTAAAGCTAATCGCTGGGATCTTTGCCGGCGGCAACTTCCAGCCGGCCATACGCGAGTTGATAGCCGTAACGGGCGGTGACGACCTGAGCCCCTGCGGTGGCAGCTAACAATTCCGCGTCGGTCAATTCAATAATGTTCCCGACTCCGGCAGAGTAACGACCCTCGGCGAACGCGAGATTCTCTTTGGCTTCCTGATCCGCTTTGGTCGCGAGATCAATTTGTTGCTCTGCGACCGTTGTATTGGCGTAGTCGGTGTAGACTTCGCGGTCGACTTGCAGCGTGGCCGATTTCAGATTCGACTCCGCAGCGCTCTTCGCCTGCTCGGTCTCCTTGAGATAAGCGCGGTTGTAGCCACCGTTGAGAAGAGGCTGCACAAGGCTTTCGCCGAATCCCACGTTCCAGATCAGAGGAAACTTCAGATTCTGAAGGTCTGCGAAACTGGTGAAGTTCAGACGAGGCTTGAAATTGGAGTGCGCAATGACGATGTCTCCCTGGGCCGCGTTTACAACTTCCCGCAGGGCTCGCAAATCAGGGCGTGAGGTTCGGGCCTGGGCAAGATATCCGTCGACTGAGTCGAGGGTTTGAGCCGATTCCAATACATCGATCAGGGAGAATGTATTCTTCACAGGCAAGCCCATGGCCGTCGCCAGTGCCGCGTGAGCAACGGTGAGATCGGACCGTGCCTGCACCAGATCGAGCTGCGCATTGGCCAGCTGGACTTCCTGCCGAGTCATATCGATCTTGGGAACTCGGCCCACCTGGAAGAAGGCTTGGATCTGTTCCAGATGCTTGCTCTGATTTTTGACCGTCGTCTCGCGTACCTGCACTAACTCCTGGGCCGCAAGCACGCTGAAGTATCCATTGCGAACGGTCAGCAACGTTTCCTGCCGCACACGGTCGCGGTTCTGTTGCGCCTGCGCCAGTTCCGCCTTGCCGCGCGCGACCGAACCGCGAGTCAGGCCGAAGTCATAAATGTTCTGGCTGAAGTTCAGCCCGGTGAAGTAATAAGGAGAGCTCGACCACCGTTCTCCGTTGAACAGGACGGAGGCCACATTGGGGGAAGTTCCCGGCGCCGGCGCATAATTATAGGTCTGCTGATTGTGGCTGGCACCGAAACTAAGATGCGGATAATACGGCGACCGCCGTTCTTTGAGATGGGCTTCGGCAACGTGGACTTCAGCCTCCGCCGTTGCGAGATCCGGCTGGTTCTGCTCAGCGAGACGATAGCAGTCCGCCAAGGACAGAGGCGTGTCCTGCGCAGTGGCTGCAAGGCTGACAAGCGCTAGAGTGAGGATCGCCAGCAGGACAATTAGCCCGCCATGATTGTTTTTTCTCATCAAGTCGATGCGCTGAATCCGTTCAAAATGCTTTAGCTACCGGGCCTGGCGACTGGTTGCACTTTGCCGCCTTCGGGCACGCGTTCTCCGATACCGCGGGCTACGCGTTCACCTTCTTCCAAACCACTGAACAGTCGGGCGGTTTCGCCGGTCTGCTCAGCGACCGCGACCTGGGTGAACTTGACCGTGTCCCCAGGGGTGACGACCGCAACGAACGTTTGACTTCCACGAACGATTAGCGCATCCGAGGGCACTTCGATATACCGAGGCGTTTGCACTTTCAACTCAACTTGCACGAAACTGCCGGCCAAGATGCGGTTTCGCGGGTTCTCCACATCGATTTCGACCAGCAGCGTGCGCGTCTTTGGGTCAATAGCGCCGCTCGTACGAGTGACGCGCGCTGTCAGTTTCAGACTCGGATTGGCTTGATCGGCAATCGTGACCGGGTCTCCGGTACGCACATACGGGGCATGTGCCTGGTCCACATAAACATAAATGCGCAGCCGCGAAGTTTCGGAGACTTCAACCAGGGGCAACGCGCTGGTCTGCGATGTGGCGGCATTCTGAATGAGAGCGCCAGGATCGGAGTATCGGGCCGTCACCGTTCCGCTAAATGGCGCGCGCAACTGTTCGTAGGATTTCATCGTACCGATTTGCTCCAGGACGGCCTTGGCAACGGCAGCATCAGCTTCGGCCTGATCGGCATCCTGCTGCGAGATCATTTCCTTTTTGACCAAGGTTGCTGCGCGGTTGGCAATCAGTTCTTTATTGTGCGCATCGGCAACCGCAGCCTGATATTGCTTATCGGTTTCGGGCGATTCGATCACCGCGATGACCTGGTTGGCGCGCACGGAGTCGCCTTTGTCGACACTGATGCTACGCATATAGCCGCTGACTTTGGCATAAAGAATCGCCGACTGAAACGGTCGTGCCTCACCAATCAAGCGCACTGTGTCGGAGCCCGCGACTTTGTGGGCGGTAGCGACTTCAACGGTCGGACCTTTCTGTCCCTCGACCGTCAACTGCTGGGTCGCTGCTTGTACGTGACTGCGCTGACGAGTGAACAGAACGAACGCCAAGACGCCCGCAATCAGAACGGCTAGGATCCCCGCAACGTACAGCCAGGCGGACCCGCGGCGTGGTTCAGACATCAGGCTTCCTCCGGCTTGAACTCTTCGCCGCGCGCTTCAGCGATGAATTTTGCATCCAGCAGATGGCGCGTAGGAAAATCTTTTCGCAACAACGAATATACGACCGGGACGACAAAAAGGGTGACCAGGGTAGCGACGATCAGACCGCCAATGACCGCACGACCCAACGGAGCATTCTGCTCTCCAGCTTCGCCGAGGGCCAACGCCATCGGAATCATTCCGATGATCATGGCGAGTGCGGTCATCAGAACAGGACGCAGGCGTGTTTTGCCGGCTTCCAGCGCTGCCTCGACCGGCGACAAGCCTCTTTCAACCCGAGCATCGTTGGCATAGCTGACGAGCAATATCGAGTTGGAAGTTGCGATGCCGACCGCCATGATCGATCCCATCAACGATTCAACATTGATCGTTGAGCCAGTCACGGCAAGCATCCAAAGAATGCCGACCAACGCTCCGGGCACGGCGATCATGATAATAAAAGGATCGATCCAGGACTGAAACAACACGACAATCAGCAGATACACCAGCACGATGGCAAGAATTAGCCCCATCAGCAAGCTGCGGAACGATGAATTCATGACCTCATACTGGCCGTGAATCGTGATGCGCATGCCAAGAGGGAGCTTGCCGAGTGCCTGGATTTTTTTCTGAATGCCGCTTACCACCGACCCAAGATCGCGACCTTGAATGTTGGCATTGATGTCGATCACTCGCTGCACAGTATAGTGGCTGACTTCTGCCGGCACTGAAGCTGGAACTACATGCGAGACGTTGGCCAGCGTTTCGTACTGCGGCTGCGGCACAGGCAGGGTCTGCGGAGAACTCGCGGCTTGCAATAGAGTTGCCGAACCCGGCAAGCTTAAGGGAGTGTTCATCAGGCTATCGACGGAATCGAACCGCTCGGGCGGAATCCGCACGGCCACGATGTAATTCACGTTGTTTGCCGGGTTCAGGAAATACGATGGCGCGACCAGGGCGCTCGACGACAGCGAGATCAGCATGCTATTGGCGACACCTTGCTCGGTTAAACCGAGTTGGGCAGCTTTCTCTCGATCTACATTAATACGCAACGCGGGATAGCGGATTGCCTGCTTCACGTGAACATCGACGGCCCCGGGCACAGTGCTGATCTCATCTTTCAATTGACGGGCAATCTCGTACGACTGGTCGAGGTTGGGACCTTCCACTTGAATATCAACCGGCGACGGCACGCCGAAGTTGAGCACCTGGCTCACAATATCGGGCGACTGAAAATAGAAGCTTGAGCCCGGGAATTCTCGCGGCAACTGTTCGCGAATCTTCTGCATGTAGCCCTCGGTGGGGTGATGCAGAGGCTTCAGCGCGATCAGGACTTCGGCATCCATGTCTCCCACGTTGTCGGTGGGTACGAATGCCAGATTGTAGGATGTCGGCAAACCTTCCATATCGTTGATGGTATCGAGCTCATCGGCGGGGATGATCTCACGGATCCGGCTCTCCACCTTCATCAGCATTTGCTCGGTGTCTTCGAGACGCGTACCGATGGGAGCGCGCACGTGAAGCTTCATCAAGCCCGCATCAACGGTAGGAAAGAAATCGGTGCCGATGATAAGAGGCAGAACCGCGGTAACCGCAAACATCAGTCCGAACATGCAGAGCGTAAACACGCGGTGATGCAGCACGAGATCGAGGACGCTTCCGTAGCCTGACCGAAGGCTCTCGAAGGCATGCTCCCGTTTGCGGTTCAGGCGTCCGATCAGTCCGGGATTTTCCTCTTTGGCTTCGTCTGCTTCGCGGTGTCCTTCGAACAGGATTCGCGAAAGAGTCGGCACCAGAGTTCGAGACAAAATATAAGAGGCGAGCATGGCCAGCACCACGGCCAACGCCATTGGAGTGAAGAGGTATTTCGCTGCGCCAGTGAGGAGTACAACCGGGAAGAACACGATGCAAATAGCCAGAGTCGCGACGATGGCCGGGACGGCGATCTGGCTGGCACCGTCAAGAATCGCCACCATAATCGACTTGCCCATATCGAAATTGCGGTTGATGTTCTCGATTTCGACGGTTGCATCGTCCACCAGCATGCCGATGGCCAGCGCCAGGCCGCCGAGTGTCATGATGTTGACCGTGTCGCCGCTCAAGTTCAAGCCGATGATGGCCGTGAAGATGGCCAACGGGATCGACGTGCAAACCACAACCACGCTGCGCCAACTTCCAAGAAACACGAGAATCATCAGCGACACTAGAATCGAAGACAACACGGCTTCCCGCACGACTCCAGCGATCGCAGCGCGCACGAAGACGGATTGATCGAAGTCGATCTTCAGGTCCATCCCTTGTGGCGCAGACTCCTTAATAATGGGCAGTGTGTCGCGCGTGGCCTCTACCACGGCGAGAGTCGATGCGTCAGAATGTTTAAGGATGGCAAGATAGGTCGCGCGCTTGCCGTTTACGTGCACGATGCCGCGTTGCTCGGCATAGCTGTCAGCCACCTTGGCCACGTCGCCGAGCAAAACAGTGGCCCCGCCCACAACTTTGATCGGAATGCGGCTGAATTGCGCTACCGTGTCGGGGCTGGAATTGAGCTGCACCGAATAGTCGGTGTTTCCGATCCGGGCATCGCCGGCGGGCAGAATGACGTTAGAAGTCTGCAGCGCGCCGACTACGTCCCCGGCCGACAGGCCCTTGGCGGCGAGTGCCTGCGGGTTGATGTCGATGATGATCTGGCGTTCCTTCCCGCCAAACGGGGCTGGCGTCGACAGACCTGGGATGGTGAACAGGCGGACACGAATGAAGTTCAGGCTGTAGTCGTAGAGCTGCTGCTCGGGGAGAGTCTTGCTTGAAATCGTCAACTGCGCCACAGGAACGTTTGTGGCGTTGAACTGGATGATGCTGGGTGGCGTCATCCCCGGAGGAGCGATCCGCAGGATGGTGCTCGATACGGCGGATATTTGGGCGATTGCAGCGCCAATCTCGGTGCCAGGTTGAAAGTAAACCCTTAGCACTCCAACTCCGGAGATCGACTGCGACTCAATTCGCGAAATCCCGTTGACCGTGGTGGAGTACGCACGTTCGCTGATGAGCACCACGCGGCGCTCCATGTCTTGCGCCGAAAGTCCCGGATAGATCCACACCACTGCGACGACCGGAATGTCGATGACCGGAAAGATGTCCACCGTCATGCGCGCCAGCGACAGAACGCCGAGGATCATGATCAGCAGGCAAGATACAGCGATGGTATAAGGACGCCGCAGCGCCAATCGAACTAGCCACATAACTGATTGTTAACCTAGCCAGAAGCGGTGACAGGAGCGACCATCCCCCGTCATGCGACCTTGGATTCTATTGAGCAATAAGAAGTCATCAAAAAATACAGGCTCCCACTATGCCCTTGATTTGGGTCATACGTCCAATACATGGAAAGATTCCAGTAATGCTCATCCGGCATTAGAATGCCGAATATGGAATTACGCCAGCTACGCTCTTTTGTCGCCGTTGCGGAGGAGCTGCATTTCGGACATGCCGCGCGACGCCTGCGCATTGCCCAGCCGGCGCTGAGCCGCCAGATCCAGGCGCTCGAGAAGGAACTGCTGGTGCAATTGCTTTTCCGCAACCGGCGACGAGTTCAAATCACCCCGGCGGGGCAGGTCTTTCTCGACCGCGCTCGCCTGATCCTTGCGCGATCGGATGAGGCCATCCTCGCGGCCCAGCGGGCAGGCGAAGGAGTCAGCGGCACACTGAATCTCGGATTCGTCGGATCGGCGACTTATGATGTCTTGCCGGGCGTGCTGCGGGAGTTTCTGCAAGCCGCTCCGCACGTCGATCTCACGCTGTCGGAGATGACGGTCCACGCGCAAATTGAGGCGCTCACCGAAAAACGAATTGACGTCGGACTGTTGCGGCTTCCGGCCAAGACCGAGGGCCTAGTCTTCCGCACGATTGCACGCGAGCCGCTCTATGTCGCGCTACCCAGTTCGCACTCGCTGGCTCAGTCGGCGGCGCTGCGCTTATCTGCTTTAGCTGAAGAGCCGTTTGTTCTTTACCCGGACCATCCCCGCCCAAGCTGGACCGAATTCGTGATTGGACTTTGTCAGCAGGCCGGATTTCGTCCTACTGTGGTGCAGCGGACCGTGGAAATTCAAACCACGCTAAGCCTGGTCGCCGCCGGCATCGGTGTTTCGATCGTGCCGAAGTGCATCGGCAACCTGCAACGCAAAGACGTAGTCTTCCGACGCTTGCTGGGAGTTCGAGCGCGCACCGAATTGCTGGTAGCGTATCGCGAGCGCGATCCCTCCCCGGTAGTGCAGTCGTTCCTGAAGGTTCTGTGGCGAAGAGTGCGCGTGCAAAAAAACGGAACGGGACCGAGAACAAGCGATCAGCCGAAGGGCCGCTTGGAGGGAGCCGCCAACGATTAGGCGGTGTTTTTCGGGGCAGAAAGAACGGGACCGAGCTGAACACTCGCTGTTCGGGTGGAGCCCCATCCAACTTGCCTTCACCATTTTTCACTCCTGAAAATCCGTTTATGATGGATCCCAGTGCGGAGTTCATTCTCGATGCCTGAGAAAATAGCCCTCGTCACCGGCGCCTCCGGCGGCCTCGGAACGTACGTCACCAAAGCCATGCTGGACGCCGGTTTCACCGTCGTCGGTCTCGCGCCTAAAATCCAGCAGTCCGACCTCAACCACGCAAAGTTCACAGCGCTCCCTGCCGCTCTCGACAGCCTGGATGCCGCAAAAAAAGTCGCAGACACGGTGATCGCACGCTTCGGAAAGATCGACGTACTGGCCCACCTGGTCGGCGGATTCGCCGGAGGCCAGGCCATAGCCGACACCGACGACGCTACCTTCCAGCGCATGTTCGATATGAATTTCAACAGCGCATTCCACATCCTGCGTGCGGTCCTGCCCTACATGCGCAAAGCCGCCGCGGGACGCATCATCGCCATCGGCAGCCGCGCCGCGGAAGATCCCGGCCCCAAGGTTGGCTCCTACAGCGCGTCCAAGGCCGCGCTGGTGTCGCTGATGCGCACCGTTGCTCTCGAAAATAAAGATGCCGGCATCACCGCGAACGTCATCCTACCTGGCACCATGGACACTCCCGCCAACCGCAAAGCCATGGCCGGCGCTGACGCCTCCATGTGGGTGCAGCCCGCTTCTGTCGCCAGCCTGATCGTGTGGCTTACCGGAGACGCCGGGAAAGATGTGACCGGAGCGTCCCTCCCCGTGTACGGGCGAGGAGTGTAAAGTGGCGCTTCCTCGAAGTTCTCCATCTGTAAGGTCTGTCATCCTGAGCGAAGCGAAGGATGACAATTTGAAAGAGATGACAATCTGAAGAGAGGTGGAATTCCCGAAAAGAGACGTAACTCTTTCGTAACCCTCTTCGGTGCACAATTTTTGTTGCACTTTAACACTGGTGAAATATCTTGCAAGTAGCCTTATCTCAGGAGGCCGTCATGGGGTCAGCCCGCGCCGCGAAGTCTTTGCCGCTGCAAGTGGCTGCGATCTGTTATCGCAGGCGCGGCACAGCCATTGAATTCCTCCTGGTTAATACCAATGGCGGCAACAAGTGGACCTTCCCCAAGGGATCGACCGAGGCCAACCTTTCGCACAGTCAGGCCGCCGAACGCGAAGCCGCGGAAGAAGCCGGCGCCATCGGCGTGATCGAGCCTCGCCACTTCCATATCTACCTCCATTCCAAGGGTGTGTTCTGGCAGCCTGGAGGCGTGCAGGAATTTGTGGTCAAAGCCTTCCTGATGGAGATCCGCGAAATGCGCCGTCCCGACGAAGGCAATCGCCGCCCCACTTGGGTGAGTCCGGAAGAAGCCAAAAGCCGCCTGGCCAAAGGCCGCGAAGTGAAATACTCCCGCGAACTCGACAGCGTTATCGACCGCGCTCTCGAAAGCATCCAGTTCCACGGCGAATTCTGGGGAACGAACCCCGGTTCCCGCGCCTCCGCCCAATCCAGTTCGTAATTCCCCCTTCCTCTGTGTCCCCCGGTGTTTTCTGTGGTTAAAGTTTTGCGTCTCTGAAGTCCGTCATCCAAGTCCGGTTTTTGTGAGACGATAATTCCAGCCCATGATCCAGCTTTCCGGCGCCGGAAAACGCTTCGGCCACAAACTCCTCTTCGAAAACGCAGACTGGCTGATAACGCCCCACGACCGAATTGGCCTGGTCGGCGGCAACGGTACCGGCAAGTCGACGCTGATGAAAGTCCTCGCGGGCATGGACACATTCGACTACGGCAGCCTGATCATAGCCAAAGGCACATCCGCTGGGTATCTGCCGCAAGACGGCCTCACGCTCTCGGGCCGTAGCGTCTTCGCCGAATGCATGTCGGTGTTCGACGACCTCCGGGCGATGGAAACGGAACTGGAATCGCTCACCCACAGCATGGCCGAGCTCGACCATACCAGCCCGGAATACGCTGCCGTGGCCGACCGCTATCACCGCGTGGAACATGAGTTTCGCACACGCGACGGCTACTCCGTCGAAGCGGAAGTCGGACGAGTTCTGATGGGGCTGGGCTTCACCAAAGAGGACTGGCCGCGCCTGACCGACGAATTTTCCGGCGGATGGCAGATGCGCCTCGCCCTCGCCAAGCTTCTTCTTCAACAACCCAACCTGCTGCTGCTCGACGAGCCGACTAACCATCTCGATCTCGAAGCCCGCAACTGGCTGGAAGAATATCTGCAGAACTACCCGCACTCGTTCGTGCTGATCTCGCACGACCGCTACTTCCTGGACGTGACGGTCAACAAAATCGCCGAAATCTGGAACAAGCGCTTCTGGTTCTACACCGGAAATTACGACAAGTTCCTCGCGCAGAAGACGCAGCGCAACGAGCAACTGACCGCCGCCTACCGCAACCAGCGCGACCGCATTGAGCAACTCGAAGTCTTCATCAACCGTTTTCGCTACCAGGCGACGAAGGCGAAGCAGGTGCAGAGCCGCATCAAGGAACTGGAGAAGATTGAGCGCATCGAAATTCCGCCGGAAGAAAAGACGATCCACTTCTCATTCCCGCAGCCCAAGCCCAGCGGCCGCATTGTGGCCGAGTTTGAAAGCGTAGCCAAAACGTATCCCGGGAAAAACGGTGGCGCTGACAAAGAAGTCTTCCGCAATGTCGACTTCATGATTGAGCGCGGAGACCGCATCGCCCTGGTCGGCGTCAACGGCGCAGGTAAATCCACGCTGATCAAGCTGCTGGCCGGAACCGAAAAAGTCACGCAGGGCGAATACCGCCTCGGCCACAACGTGGAAGCCGACTACTTCGCGCAGGACCAGTACAAGGAACTCGATCCCGACGCCCGCATCCTCGACGATCTTGGAGATGCAGCACCCGGCCGCGGTGAGACGGAACTACGCGGCCTGCTCGGCTGTTTCCTGTTTTCTGACGAAGACGTATTCAAGAAGATCGGCGTGCTCTCAGGCGGCGAGCGCGGCCGCTACGCCCTGCTGCGCCTCCTGCTGCATCCTGCCAATTTTCTGCTGCTCGACGAGCCGACCAACCACCTCGATCTCCGCGCCAAAGACGTGTTGCTGGACGCGCTGGTGAAATATACCGGTACGGTCGTCTTCGTCTCGCACGACCGCTATTTCATCGACAAGCTGGCCACGCGGGTCTTCGAAGTCGGCGGCGGCAAGGTCGAAGTCTTCCCCGGCAACTACGAAGACTATCTCTGGCGCAAACAGGGCGGTCAGCACGTCGCGCCCACGCTGGATGATGTTCCTGGAGCGAAGACGGTAAAGGGTGCCCCACTTCTCCCTGCAGTTGGGAGAAGTGGGGATTTTCACGCTGATGCCTCAAGCGCACCGTCCAACGGCAATAGCGGAAGCAGCGAACCCGAAACTCCCAAGAAGCGCTTGAACCCGATCAAGCGCAAGCAGATGGAAGGTCGAGTCCACGAACTGGAAAGCAAAATCAGCGAGACCGAGGACGCCATCTCGTGCCTGGAGACGTCGTTGCAGAGTTTCGTCAGCGCCGACGAGACCCAACACCAGTCGCAAGAACTCAATCAGCACAAAGCCGCTCATGCCGCGCTGATTAAGGAATGGGAAGAGATGGCCGAAGCTCTGCAGGGGTCTGACTAGCCGTAATTCCCGCCTCCGCGCCCGTACACCACCTTCCGTAATCTCTCACCTGCTCTTACGAGTGTGCGATATTCAGGTTGGCCAAGTGGCCAGCAACTGCCGAAGGCCACAAATTTCATGACCACCGCCGGCAGCGGCGCCCCAGGGCATGCCGCGCGGGATCCCAAGGAAGGTCGCATGCTTCAGTCATCGGAGAACTCGTTCAATCCCAAGGCCGGCTCCCCGGCTGCCAACCCCAACGCTTACAACCCGGTCAAAACCGTCACAGCTCCGATCGATCAGGCCACCATTGGCCGCACTTTGGTCATCAAGGGCGAAATCAGTGGCTCTGAAGCTCTCTACATCGATGGCCGCATCGAAGGCAAAATCATCATGCCGGAAAGCCGTGTCACCATCGGCCGCAACGGCAAAGTGGACGCCAGCATCGAGGCCCGCGAAGTTGTAGTCATGGGCAAGGTAACCGGCAACATCAATTGCAGCGACCGTGTCGATATCCGCGCCGAAGGTTCGGTCAGCGGAGACATCTCGACCGTCCGCATCAGCGTCGAAGACGGCGCAGCGCTGAAGGGCGGCATTCAGGTCCGCAGCGAAGGCAAAGGGAAAGACTCACAGAAAGCAGCCGAAGCGCCCAAAGCAATGGCCGCCGCCGGCAGCGCGTAGGTCGACAGAAAACGTCTGGGGTAAAACAAGGGGCACGCTCGCGCGTGCCCCTGTTATTTTTCACTTAAAGCCTTCATCAGATTAGACTTAGACGTTTGTACGTACATAATGGTACGTATAAATCTATAACTTCGCGCAGTTGTTGGCAGCCCGAAAAGACGATTCGCTCACTTCGCAGGATGCACTTTGCGGGGCCGGGAACGCCCCCTGCTGCGACGATCGACTGCGTGGACGAGGAAACGATCAGACGCGACAAAAAGAAGAGCCCTGGAGCTTGCCAAGGCCCTTCTACGACTTTTCAATCACTTACACGAAGATGCAACGACTTACGAAAATCGGCCGGCCAAAAACTTGCACAACCGGACCGTTTCTTACTTCTTCTCCGCTGGCCGCAAATCGAGCGCAGCCGAATTCATGCAATAGCGCAGCCCGGTCGGCGCCGGACCGTCTTCAAATACATGTCCCAAATGCCCGTCGCACTTGGCGCACCGGACTTCAGTCCGGACCATCCCGTACTGCGTATCGCGATGCTCGACCACTCCGCCGCCCTCGGCCGGCTTGGTGAAGCTTGGCCACCCCGTGCCGGAATTAAACTTCGTCTGCGAATCGAACAGCGGCGACCCACAGCACACGCAGTGATACATTCCCGGCTCTTTCGTGTTCCAGTACTGCCCGGTGAATGCACACTCCGTGCCAGCCTCGCGCGTCACATGATACTGCTCGGGGGTGAGCTGCCTCTTCCACTCCGTCTCAGTCTTTGTAACTTTTTCAACCGTTTTTTCGGTCATAAACGAACCCCAGTTTGAATGATTTATCTCGACATTGATTGGATGTTTTGAAACCCAAAAAGTGTCAACTTGCTGCCAATCCTCACTCCACGTCCTACCCCACTTTCCGATACTTTCCCCTGAAGAACAGCAATGGCTGCCCCTCGCGCACCACCACATCTTCCACTTCCGCGATAAAGATGGTATGGTCCCCGGCTACCTGGGCCGAATCCAGTCGGCACTCCAGATACGCCAGAGATCCCTGCAGCACCGGTGTTCCGTGTTTCGTCCGTTCAAAGCGCGCCCCAGCCTCGGCCTCGGCATTTTCGTGCGTGCGCTCAGGACGCGCGTAATACTCCGAAATCGCCCGCTGATCCTGGCATAACACGTTGATCCCAAAACGCTTCTTGGCATGCAGATGGGCATGGGTGCGCGTCGTATGATCCACGCAAACCAATACCAGCATGGGATCGAGCGATACGGATGCAAAAGCGTTGGCCGTCATGCCGTGGACTTCGCCGTCGAGGTCCACTGTGATGATCGTCACCCCGGTGGCGAAGCATCCCATGGCTCGTCGAAATTCTGCTGAGCTGAGTGTCGCCGGCTCGCCTTGGGCTTTCGTATTCATCGTGCGAAATGTTCCAGAGTCATTGTGGCTTGACCGGCACAAGCTGGTTGATCACCTTGCCATCAGCGTCCAGGAAAGATAAACGCGGCGTCCCGTCCGCCGCGACTTCCATCGAGATGCGCTTCTTGCCTTTGGCGTCCATTAACTGGATGACCGCGGAGCCATCGTCGCCGCGCCCCACCCATATGCGGCGATGGTTCGAACCTGCCACAACACTGTCGCTCACAGCCAAGCCAGCGAAACGGTCGTCTTTATCGTCGACGCCGGCCAGTTGCACCACCTGGTTCGCGTCGTATTGGTCGAACGACAGGCTGCCGCCGGAATCTACGACTTCGCCCTTCGCGTTGCGGTGACCGCCAAAAATCAGACCGCCGTTCTCAGATCCCTCGTCGTTAAAGAAAATCATTCCCGCTTGCGGACGTTCGACCTTCGGCCGCTCCTTGCCGCGCACGATGACACCTGGCAACTTCGCGTGATCGGCAATCACCATGCGCAGCGTTCCATCGGGCTCAATCACATTGATGCGCTGCACGGTGATCTCGTCGAAAGTTTGACTTCTTGACGATGCCGCTCCGCTCAACAGCAGCACAGTCAGAACGGTTGTGACCACCACGCAATAAGCAAGCAGCAAGCGCTGGACTGTTCCGCCCATCGTTTCTCCTCGGCAAAGCATGCATCCGGGACCGGCATCGACCAGACCAAATGATGCCCTATGGAAACGATGCCATGCTCGCCTACATTACCACGAGGGCGGGGCGTGCTTGCCAGGCTCAATCTGACGTGATGTATCATTCGATTCAGCCGGGAGGCCGAAGAAGCAAGCCGTGACTTCGAGTGCAGCTGTAACCTCGTCGAACGCAACAGCCGCGACGGATCTTCGCCCGGGCGATCCCATTTCGCGCGACCTCGCTCTGCGTTTGATTCGCTGCTCCGACGACGATCTTCCTGAACTTCTCGCCGCCGCCCGCGCCGCCAAAGAACGCTTCAAGCCCGGCATCATCACCTATTCGCGCAAGGTTTTCCTACCGTTGACCAACCTCTGTCGCGACTATTGCGGATACTGCACCTTTCGCCGCGATCCCGGCGACCCCGGCGCTCACACCATGACTCCCGACGAAGTCCTCGAGGTCGCCCGCGCCGGCGAGAAGCTCGGCTGCACCGAAGCGCTCTTCAGCCTCGGCGACAAGCCCGAACTGCTCTTCCCCGAGATGCGCCAGACTCTCCGCCACCTCGGCTACAAGTCGACGCTGCACTATCTCGAAGCCATGTGCGAACTCGTGCTGCGCGAGACCACGCTGCTCCCGCACCCGAATCCCGGCCTGCTCAGCGCCGAGTGGATCTCCCGTCTCGCCGCAGTGTCCCCGAGCATGGGACTCATGCTCGAAACCACGAACGCCGCCCTGCTGGCCCCCGGAGCTGCACACGACAATGCTCCCGACAAGGTTCCGGCCAAGCGCCTGCGCACCATCGAAGATGCCGGCAAACAAAATGTCCCGTTTACTACGGGCCTTCTCATCGGAATCGGCGAGTCGCTTGAGGACCGTGTCGACACTCTTCTCGCGATCCGCGACTTGCACGAACGCTACGGGCACATTCAGGAAGTGATCGTGCAGAACTTTCGCGTCAAACCCGCGATCCCCATGGCTCGACTGGCCCGAACCGACTCGCGGCGAGATGCTGCGTACCGTGGCGGTAGCTCGCTTGTTACTCCCCAACGTCAATATTCAAGCGCCTCCGAACCTCTCCGCGCCTTACTATGATGATTTGATAGATGCCGGCATCAATGACTGGGGAGGAGTTTCTCCACTGACTCCCGACTTCATCAATCCCGAGAAGCCGTGGCCGCACCTTGAGCAATTGCGGCTTCGCACGGAGGCCAAGGGATCTGTTCTCCTTCAGCGACTGCCCGTCTATCCGGAATTTGTTCCCGCGCTCACCGCCAAGCCCGGTCTGCTGTCAGAGAAACTGCGCTCAGTCTGCGACATCAACGGTATGGCAAGAATCAAGAGGGCTGCATGATTTGCGTCCTCAGCGGCGGCACGGGTGGAGCGAAGTTCGTCGACGGCCTCCGCCAGGTCATGCCTGCGGAAGAGATCACTCTAGTCGTCAATACAGGCGACGATCTGCTGTGGTGGGGCCTGTACGTCTCCCCTGACATCGACTCGATCACGTATGTCCTGTCCGGCATGCTTAGCCGCGAGCGCGGATGGGGCGTGAAGGGCGACACCTTCCTCTGCCTGCAGGCCATGGGACAGCTCGGCGAGCCCACGTGGTTTCACACCGGCGACCGCGATCTCGCCATGCACCTGCTGCGTTCGCGCCTGTTGGCCGAGGGCAAGACGCTCTCCGAAGCGACTGCAGCCATCTCTGAAAAGCTCGGCGTGCGGGCACGCATCCTGCCCATGAGCAACTCGCGCGTCGAAACCCGCGTCGACACGCCCGCAGGCGACCTGAGCTTTGAGGAATACTTCGTGCAGCGCTGGTATCAGGATCCGGTGAACTCGGTCCGTTTCGCGGGAGCTTCCGACGCGGAACCCGCACCCGGAGTCATCGACGCAATTACCTCGGCAGACGCAGTTCTGATCGCCCCAAGCAATCCCATCACAAGCATTGGCCCGATTCTCGCGGTGCCGGGCGTTCTTGAAGCCTCTGCAACGCGCTCGCGGAAAAATTGCGGCAGTCAGCCCCATCGTAGGCAATGCTCCGGTCGCGGGACCGGCTGGAATTCTCATGGCCGCGCAAGGACTACCGTGCTCGATCGCCGGTGTGGCCCAGGCCTACGAAGATTTTCTCGACGTCCTGATCTGCGACACGCGTGATGCCCGTCCCGCCGAGACACTTCGAAACAACGGCCTGCGAGTGCAATGCACGCAGACCATCATGCGAAGCCCTGAAGATAAAGCTGCCCTGGCGCGCGAGGTGCTCTCGTTCGTCGCCGGCATCCCGCGTGTAGCCAATGAGTCCCACGGCGCTGCCTCCAGGCAGATGGGCCGCCAACCGTGATCCTCGTTCCGGTCAAGAACTCGTCTTCGGCCAAGCAGCGTCTGGCTTCCGTCCTCGATCAAGCGTCCCGCACCGCCTTGGCGCAGGCCATGTTGCACGACGTGCTCACAACGCTGCACACCTGGAAGGAGCGCCCGCCGGTTGCGGTCGTAACGAGCGATCCGTACGCAGTAGAACTCGCCGCCGACTATCGGTTCGAGGTCATTCCCGATCCCGACAATCCGGGCGAGACGGGAGCCATCGAGATGGCCACGCGCATCTGCGTCGAACGCGGCGTCGAGAGCACGCTGGTAATCCCTGCCGATATCCCACTCATTGAGGCATGGGAACTTCAAGAAATTCTGAAGCACGCGCCCGCTGAAGGCAGCGTGCTCGTCCCGGCGGCTGACGGACGCGGCACTAACGCCGCCTTCCGCCGCCCGGCAAATCTGTTCCCACTCCGCTTCGGCAACGACAGCTTCAGACCGCACCACGCGGCCGCGCAAGCAACCGGCAAACCGTGCGTCGTACTGAAATTCGCTGGAATCGGAGTCGACGTCGACAATCCCGAAGACCTTCAGCGATTGGTCTCACTACCGGGCGAAACCCGCGCCCAACGCCTGGCGCGTCGATATGTGGATGGAGGCGCTGTCGCTCTCCGGGTCGCGCGGCTCGACGTACCCTCAGTGTAAACTCCATTTTTGCTGCAAACTTTCAAATGCACTGTCATCCTGAGCCGCGCACTTTGCGGCGAAGGACCTCTGTAACTTGCCGACTGCACGCCTGCTGCGAGGATTGCATAGGTCCTTCGGCGGCCAAAAACGCCGCCTCAGGATGACATTGTGAAGGGACTGCAATGATCTCGAATGGCTCTGCCACTGGAAAAAACTCAGTCGGCTCGACGCGGAAAAAGAAACGCCGACGTGTTGCGACGGCCGAACTTCGCCTGATCCCGATCCTGCTTAAAACCGAAATCCACCCAGGCGATTCCCTTGCCGACAAACTCCTCGCTTCCGCCCGCCTCCGCTCCGGCGACATCCTCATCGTCAAACACAAAATCGTCTCCA
Organism: uncultured Acidobacteriaceae bacterium; assembly: GCA_963731405.1. Lineage (GTDB taxonomy): Bacteria > Acidobacteriota > Terriglobia > Terriglobales > Acidobacteriaceae > Sulfotelmatobacter. Next base: position 22,387 of record CAVSVS010000029.1, read on the forward strand.
AGTCCGAAGGCCGTCTGGTTGATCTTGCGACTGTCCATCCTTCGCCTGAGTCCGTCGACGTGGGCCAAACAATACGGCCTCGACGCCCGCGTCATCGAGCTCGCCCTACGCGAGAGTCGCTCGGTCATCCGGCGCAAGAACGGCGTCCTCATCACCGAGACGCATCATGGATTCCTGTGCGCCAACAGCGGCATCGACGTCTCCAACGTCAACGGAGGCAGCCACGCGCTGCTGCTTCCCGAAGATGCAGACCGCTCGGCAGCCAATCTTCGTCGCGCCCTCAAACGCCGTACCGGACTTGCGATTCCCGTCATCATCACCGACAGCTTCGGCCGCCCCTGGCGCGAAGGACTGACGGAATTCGCAATCGGCATCTCTGGACTCAAGCCCTTGCGCGACGACCGGGGCCGCCGCGATCCCAACGGCTACCAATTCAAAGCCAGCGTCGAAGCCGTCGCCGACGAACTAGCCTGCGCCGCAGGACTGGTTTGCGGCAAACTCAATCGCACCCCAGCCTGCATCGTCCGCGGATTCCGCTACGATCCCGACGAGGGCAGCGTCCACGAGCTGCTTCGCCCTGCAGCCACCGATCTATTCCGGTAGACTGTCTCGGACGATTCTTTTGCACGTTGATGTCTCGACGTGCAAGCGCTGCTCAGGAGGCGATCATGAGCAAGGAAATCTCTCGCAGACAGTTTCTCGAAAACATCGGACTCGGAACCGCCGCAGGGACGAGTTTGCTGCTCCTGAAAGATGTTGCCAACGCGCGTCCCGCTGCCGACGCGATTCCTTCGCGCACTCTCGGGCGAACCGGCGCGAAAGGTTTCGATCCTCGCCTTCGGTTGCGGCAGCCGCTTCCTTGTGTACAAGGACGAAGACAGCTCCGCCATCCTCAATCGCGCGATCGATCTCGGCATCACCTATCTCGACACCGCTTACGCCTACGGAGACGGCGAGAGCGAAACTCGCGTCGGCCGCGTCATGGCGACGCGCCGCAAAGATGTCTGGCTCGCCACGAAAATTCCCGACCGCACGCGCGACGCGTTTCTGCGCCGCCTCGAAGCCAGCCTCAAGCGACTGCAGACCGATCACGTCGATCTCGTCCACATCCACAGCCTCGGCCAGGCCGACGACCTCGCGAAAATCGAGGCCCCCGACGGCGCGTTCAAGGGGCTGATGGAAGCTCGCGAACAAAAAATGGCGCGGTTTGCCGGCATGACCAGCCACACCAACGGAGAGGTGATGGCCACGGCGATCAAGCGCCACGACCTCGACTGCGTGCAAATGGCCCTCAACGCCTCGCGCAATGGCCGCTTCGAAGAGCTTGCGCTACCCGCAGCCAATGCCAAGAATCTCGGCGTGATCGCCATGAAGGTGACAGGACAGGAATTCTTAGTGGGCGACGGTCCGGGCAAGGCAGACATGAACTCGCTGCTGCGCTATTCGATGAGCCTGCCGGTGACGACCGCGGTCGTGGGAATGCCGCGCCCGGAGATGCTCGCCCACAATGTCGAAACCGCGCGAAACTTTTCAGCACTCAACGACCAGGAGAAGGAACACCTGCGTCAGCAACTCAACTCCTCTCGAGATGGACTCGAGAAGCGGCTCGTCGGTCATCTGGATGGTCCGACAGTGAACCCGGAAATTTTTTCCGCCTAGCGCATAAGTGTCAAGACAGTTGGAGGAACCCGTGCCCCGCGAACTCACATCTTCGGAACTGGAAACCTTCTCGTCCCTCGACTGGACGGACATCGCCCCGCGCCTGAAGTTTCGCGCTGCGGACATCGCTGGAGAAGGTGCTCGAGACGCAGAACGGCACAGACCTCTCACTGGAAGAATCGTATGCGCTAGCCAATTCCGAGGGCGATGATCTCCTTGGCCTGCTCGTCGCCGCCAACACTCTCCGCGCCGAACTCGCCGGCAACATCGTCACTTACGTGGTCAACCGCAATATCAATTTCACGAACATTTGTTTTGTGGGATGTAAATTCTGCGCCTTCAGCCGGGGTCCCCGCGAGTCCGACGCTTATTTCCACTCTCTCGACGATATGGCCCGGAAGGCTGTTGAAGCTTGGGAACTGGGCGCCACCGAAGTCTGCATTCAGGGCGGCCTGCCCCGCGATCTTCCGAAGTTCTACTATCGCGACATTCTCCGCGCCATCAAAGCCGCCGTCCCGCAGATGCACATCCATGCGTTCTCTCCCATGGAAATCGTCTATGGCGTTGAACTCACCGGAATGCCGGTCGCTGACTACCTTGCCATGCTTCGCGACAACGGACTGGGCACCCTGCCCGGCACCGCCGCCGAAATTCTCGACGACGAAATCCGCCACATCCTCTCGGCCAATAAACTTTCTACCGCACAGTGGGTCGAAGTCATCCGCGCCGCGCACCGCTGTGGCATCCGCACTACGTCGACGCTCATGTACGGACACGCCGAGACTCCTGCCCATTGGGTTCGACAGATGCTCCTCTTGCGCGACATTCAATCCGAGACCGGTGGATTTACCGAGTTCGTTCCCCTTGGTTTCGTTCATCAGAACACGCTGCTCTTCCATCAGGGACTCGCACGCACCGGACCCTACGCTTGCCGAGCATCTGAAAGTTCACGCTCTCGCCCGATTGGCTGCTCGCCGGCTCGATCAACAACATTCAAGTCTCGTGGGTAAAGTTGAACCGCCACCTCTCGCAGCTCTGCCTGCACGCCGGAGCCAACGACTACGGCGGAACTTTGATGGAAGAGAACATTTCGCGCGAAGCCGGAGCCACCGCCGGGCAGTACACCAGCCCGGAAGATTTTCAATCGTTGATTCTGGAGATGGGCCGAATTCCTGCTGAACGCAACACGACATACTCCCGCATCCAGATCAAGCTGCCGGTAACGGAGTACACAGCCGAAGAATCGTACGAGGCTGAATTCGCATGAGCGTGAATCCCGCCCCCATCCGTCCGATCGCGGTCATTGGAGGCACTGGCCCCGCCGGCATGGGACTCGCTCTGCGCTGGGCCCGCGCCGGAGAAACGGTCATCATCGGCTCCCGAGAAGCAGACCGCGCTCAACGGGCTGCCGCCACGATCCAGCAGAGACTCGGAGGCCAGGGCAATATCTCGGGCATGGAGAACAGCGCCGCCTGCGCTGCCTCCGACATCCTTATGCTGACCGTCCCCTTTGAAGCTCAAGCCGCTCTTCTCAAGAAACTGAAGTCTTCCATCACCGCCGGTAGCATCCTGATTGACGCCACTGTGCCACTCGCAGCCGGCGTTGGCGGACGCGCCTCGCGCACTCTTGGCGTCTGGCAGGGCTCCGCCGCACAACAGGCGGCTGAACTCGTGCCCGACGAGGTGAGCGTGGTCGCAGCCTTCCACAATGTTTCCGCCGAGTTGCTCGGCACTGACACACCGCTCGATTGCGACGTCATCGTGTGCAGTGACGATCCCGACGCCGCCCAACTCACACGCGAACTCGCCGCTAAGATTCCTGGCGTCCGCGCGCTCGATGGCGGCAAACTCGAAAACGCCCGCATCGTGGAGCAGATCACCGCACTGCTCATCGGCATGAACATCCGACACAAAGGCCACGCCGGAATCCGCATTACGGGACTTCCTCCCAACGCCTACCGATAGCCTCTGCGAATGAGCCAGAACAACCACCTCGACGCCGCCCTGCAATATCACAGCGGCACCAAGCATTCTCAGGTCAGCGTGCGGATGAACCCCCACTTTCTGGATTGGGATAACAAGCCGCTTTTGTTCAAGATTTATCCCACGCTCGAGGTCATCCGCCTTCCCAGAGATTTCCGCGAGACGGGCCGCGCCGCACTCGACGCCATTGCGATGCCTGAGCGAGCGGCTGCGACCGAAGCTATTCCCGACCTTGAAACTCTGGCTCGATTGCTCTTCTTCTCTGCCGGAGTCATCCGCAGCAAGAAACACGAGCAAGGAGAAACTTTTTTTCGCGCCGCAGCTTGCACCGGGGCTCTCTACGAAATCGAACTCTACATAGTCTGTACCGATCTAAAAGGAGAATTCGTGCCCGGCGCGAGCGCCCCGGGCCTGGCGGCGGGCGTCTACCATTTCGGAGTCGCCGAGTTCGGTCTGCGCCAACTGCGAGCCGGCGACTTCCGGCAGACGCTGGTCGAAGCTACGGCGAGCGACCCAGCCATGGCGCATGCTCCCGTTATCATCATCTGCACCGGAACCTACTGGCGCAACGCGTGGAAATACCGCTCCCGCACCTACCGCCACTTCGGATGGGATAACGGCACCATCCTGGCGAATCTCTTGGTGATGTCCGAGGCCTCAAATTTGCCTGCCAAAATTGTCACAGGGTTTGCCGACTCGCAAATCAACGCCCTGCTCGACCTCGACACCAAACGCGAAGTGGCATTTTCTCTCGTATCGGTTGGACATCAGCAATCGACACCGCCGGCCCCACCGAAAATCTCCCCGCTCAATCTTCCGATCGTCCCATATTCGAAAGAAGAGGTCGACTATCCCGCCATGCGCAAGATGCATGAGGCCTCTTCGCTGGATTCCACCACCGAGGTCGCTGCCGTGCTCGGCAAGACGCCGTCGAGCACACTTCCTCCGTCGAAAGGGACAACCACGTCTCTGCAGTTGCCCAACGATTCAGCTCCGCAAGACTCAGTCGAGAAAGTGATCTCGCGCCGCGGTTCCACCCGCCAGTTCTCGCGCGAGGCGATCACGTTGCCGCAGCTTTCGCTCATCCTCGAGCGCGCCACTCGAGGTATTCCGGCTGACTTTCTCGACCCAATGGGGAGCCATCTCAACGATCTTTACTTAATCGTGAACCATGTAGATGGCCTTGCCCCAGGAGCCTACGTCTATCACTGGGAAAGAAGAGTTCTTGAACTGCTGAAGCCCGGGGACTTCCGCGATAAGGCCGGATTCCTTGGCCTCGAACAACAACTGCCCGCCGATGCGGCTGTGGATGTGTTCTTTCTCGCTGACTTGAAGAAGATTCTGGAGCGCTATGGGAATCGCGGATACCGCGCGGTGCAACTGGAAGCCGGAATTCTGGGCGGTAAACTCTACCTCGCCGCGTACGCTCAACACCTGGGCGCAAGCGGCCTGACTTTTTACGACGATGATGTCGTCAATTTCTTCTCGCCCCACGCTCGCGGCAAGAGCGCAATCTTCCTGGTCGCTCTCGGCCGCAGCGCATCTCGCAAGTAAACCATCCTGCAACCCGCTCATCGCAAAACTGCTCAGCCCCAAGCGAGGCGCTTGCGGCGCTTCAGTTGCCGCGGGGGTTTGGGTGGACAGGGGTTTGGAATTGCGGAACCAGATCCTCATCGTTGCCCTGCCGATCCACCTCGCGCAGAATTGCCTCCCGCGCGCCGTCGTATTTTGACACTGACACCTGCCACTCGCGATCAATCTCGGCCGCCGACTTGGTATCGTGCGTGGGAGCGAGCGGATCCGTGCCCGCACTTTGGGCCAACAGCGGCGCAATTAATAGGAGAAGTACGGCGATCGAAAGAGCACTTGCGCGCGAAGATTTCATGCGCAGGATTATAAACACGCGGGAGTGACTTGCTATCGCCGAGGTCCCGGTCCGGCATAGCTAAGGCTTTAACGTTGCGGTCCAGTTCGTCGTCAGGACGAGCGGAGAGGCGTTCGACTCATCGACGGCAAACGCAACCAGCCATCGTTTACTGTCGGCGGCTGGAAACATGCCAGTCGTATTTCCGAACAGCCGTCCCCCGAACAACTCGCGTGTTTTGCCCACCGCAAGATTTTCTGCTTGAGCATCGATATTGACACCATTCACATGCCACTCAGGATCCAGGTAGAACAACTCTTTCCCCGCCGGCCAGAACGAAGTGATGCCCCCGCCGGTGGAGACTTGCCGTTTCCCACCACCGTTCGGGAAGCTCACGACATAGATCTCGGCGCGACCCGATTCATCCGACGAATACGCAACCCATTTGCCATCGGGCGAAAAGATTCCCCAATTTTCATTCGCAGGACCATGCACAATCGCAAATGGCTTGCGCTCGCCGAATACCGGCAGTGCCCACACATCGGTGCCATTCGTCTTAGTCACATAGTCGAAAAGAAGATAGCGCCCGTCCGGAGACCAGCGGTCCGGTTCGGCATTTCCGTCCGACGCCAGGAGCTCCTGTTCGTCGCCACCACCGGCCACCGGCTTTAGGTAGATCTCCTCTTTTCCGTGTCGCGTCGAACTGAACGCTACTTGCCGGCTATCCGGAGACCACGTCGGATATTGATCACTCCCGTCGCCGAAAGTGAACGGACTGCTGGTACCGCGAGTCAGGTCGCAGAGCCACAGTTTTTGCTTGCCTTGGCGCGGATCCATAACGCTATACATAGCGTACTTCCCGTCAGGAGACAGATAGGGATAAGAAATATAGCCGGGGTCGCCAACGTTCGACACCTTGCTGCCAGTAACGTCGACCCATGTCAGCTGGGTTTGAAAGGCGCGTTGATAAAGCAGCAATCCGCCTTTCGACGTCGAGAAACTCATGGATCCGGAGTACACCGATTCCGCGACAAACTGGGCCGTCCCCGACAAACGCAGACTGTTTGCATCGAAGGGCTGAGCCATCAGCCGTGAGCCGTGCAGGAACAGCAGGTAGCCCGGATCGGTATATCGGGCCTGCGATTCGTCGCTCAGCACTGGTTGCACTTGCCCAGTCGTACGGTCCACCACAAAAATGCCTCCCGAACTATTGGCCGCGACCAATATGTGCTTGCCATCCGGCAGAAATTGCGGTCCACGATAGTCAGATAACTCGGGCGTTGGTATTCGGACCGGTACTCCACCGGATGCCGGAACCTGAAACAAACCTCGAATGCCCGTCGCGAACACGATCACGTCGTCCCGTCCCCACGTGCCTCCATAGACCTGCCAGACGTCACAGACTGTGTCCGCCTGACCACCGCCCACTGGAATCTTCCGCAGTTTGCCATCGACCGAAAAAAATCCGATAGACCGGCTGTCCGGCGACCAGAAGGGCCCAACTGCACCCTCGGTGCCATCCAGCGGAAGCGCAGTATCGCTCAATAGCCGCCGGACCCAAAACTTTGTCTTGCCCTGAGCATCCGCCAACGTCATCAGCACCCAGTCGCCGTCTGGCGATAAAGCGGCGGCGTTTTCGGGAACGATACTTGTGCCCTGAGGAAGATTCACCGCCACCCTCAACACCGGCTCACTGGGAGATCGTTTCAAGAAAAGTCCCGCAATCGTTCCAAGAATTAGCGCCGCAGCCACCGCCGCCCAGCGCAGAATCTTCCGTCTCGAACGGACCGTAGATGGAACCGCAACTCCCGCGCGCGATCCTCCCTCCTGAATCCACCGAAGTTCGCTCGCAAGATCCCCGGCGTTCTGCCAGCGCTCTTCCGGATCCTTCGCGATACATCGCCGAATTGCCCACTCCAGCGAAGGTGGCGACAATGGCGCATACTGGGTCAGCGGCGCCGGATCCGAATTCATGATCGACGCGACCACGCTGGCTGTCGATTTCCCATCAAACGCGCGCTTGCCGGTTGACATCTCGTAGAGCACGCAGCCAAGGGCGAACAGGTCGCTGCGCGCGTCGGCTTCCCGCCCTTCCAATTGTTCCGGAGACATGTACTGAAAGGTGCCGACCAGAGTGCCTTCAGCGGTGAGCGGATTCTGCGTCATCGTCGCCGCTATGGAGGAGGAGATATTTCCGGGTGTCGCCAGCGGCTTGGCCAATCCAAAGTCCAGCAGCTTCACACCAGACTTCGTCAGCATGACGTTGTCCGGCTTCAGATCGCGGTGCACCACTCCGTTGCGGTGCGCCTTGTCGAGCGCATCGGCAATCTGCGCCCCATACTTCAATACCTGGTCTACGGGAAGCGGCCCTTTCCGCAGCCGCGTGCCCAGTGTCTCGCCCTCAAGGAATTCGAGAACGATATAGTCGGCGCTCCCATGTTTGCCGATATCGTAGAGAACACAGATGTGTGGATGGGAAAGCTGGGAAATCGCTCGAGCCTCGCGCTCGAAGCGTTCCCGCAATTCTGGATTCGCAGAGAGGTGGTCTGGCAGAACTTTGATCGCAACGTCGCGATTCAACCGCGAATCATGCGCGCGATAAACCTCGCCCATACCGCCCGCGCCGGCGGCGGCGACAATTTCGTAGGGCCCCAATCGCAGTCCTGGAGCAAGCGCCATTGAGACGTTCCAATCGCGCGCAGATTATACACTGCGTCCGCAAACCCCGTTTCGGGTCGTTGGTGACCCTCGAGTCTTTCGGGATTTCAATAACCCGATGACCTGCGAAGAAGAACAGCAACCCTCATTGATCTCCAGTGAAGGGCGCGCTCGTCAGAAAATTCGGCCCAGTTTGAAGAACACGCGCTCATGCCCAGCCGTTCCGACAGCTCCGCCAATTTGAATTGGGCCAAATATGGTATTGACCAAGAGTGAGGCGACGACGTCGCCGGGAGTCTGTGACCGGAACGGAGGCGCGAAGACCCTGCCCACCTCGAACAGCCCGTTGAAATAAAGTCCCTCACCCAGCAAGACGGGAAGCTTGGCTACCTTGCGAAGATATCCCGCCTGAAACTGGTAGTACTGGTCGGTGAGCAGTTCGTTTTGGCCATAAGCAGCGAAAGCGTTGGGGCCACCCAAAGCGAACAGTGGTACTCCTACACGTTCGTTGCCGAAGGTGGTTCCTGCACGTGCTCCGAAGTAGATGGACGAAGGATCGGTCACCCTGAAGAATTTCGCCACTCGTCCTTCGGACATCGGGAACGAATGCGCCGCGCCGGGGTTCGCATCGACCCACGTGCCGCTGATATCCATGTATTGTCCCGAGCGCGGGAGAACCGGATCATCGACCCCATTCCAGGCCCAACGAAGTGTCGTCCCGCCAAAGCGGCCAGAGACGTTGGGCAGAAGGGCCTGGTTGCCGATCTTGGGAACGAACGACTGGTAGGCGCCGGTGTAACCGAGCGTCAATTGAGCAACACGATCAAATTCGTAACCGAGTTGAAGACCTCCACCCACAGATGACCTGCGATACTCGGAAACAAAGACATTCCCCTGGTAGATGGGATATTGCGAGTAGTCGGCAAAGCCGTTGGGCGCGATGAACCATTTGCTGCTCGCCGTGAATGGACGGTAATACTGGCTATTAATGCCATATTGCGATCCGACAATCAGGTCGTTGCGGAGTTCAGCGCGATAAGTGCCGAAATCGAGAAAGGTAATCCGCGCACCCATACTGAAATTGACTCCGCCGAAGCTGGAGCCATCGAGCAACAAGAGTGGTTGCACAATGGGCGGCGCATACGGCTTTTCAACGCCGGTGACGAGCAGGCCGGGCTTCCCGTCTCGGCTGGTCATCTCGTAATCCAGATTCGAGAATCGTCCGTCACCTTTCAGATCCATTAACTGGTTTTGCAGGGCAGTCGTATCCACTGGTTTCCCGATGTTGTCATTCAGATCCTTTTCGATGGCGGTCGCCAACTTCGGACTGGTTCCAACAACTTTTACGAATTGAGGAGTAGGCGTCGTAAGCCGGCGTCCTGAGCGCCGAGCCAGATAAGCCTGCCAAGTGGGCTCATCGACGGAAAGGGCACTCAGCACCGCGGCCTTAGCCTCCGCCGCTTGATATCCCATCTTGATGAGTTCCTCTGAGCGGTTGTATGCCAGGGAATCGAAGCCTGCCAGCGGCACCGAGATCAAAATGTCGGCCTTTTCGATACTGCGCAGTTCGTTGGCGGCAACCACCACGCTCACGGAGCGGCCCAGCACCCCGAAGCTGGAGAGTGTTGCCTTGGGATCGAGTTTGGTGGTTTCCAGGTGTACGGCCAGAGTGAGGTCTGCACCCATGCTCTGGGCCACATCGACCGGAAGGTTATCCATCAATCCTCCGTCTGCGAAGATGTGCCCTTCCCAGCGAACCGGACTGAAGACTCCTGGCAGCGACATGGTAGAGCGCAGGGCGAGAGAAAGTGATCCCTGGCGAAACACGAATGCTTGCGATGAAACCAGATCGGTGGCGACGCAGGCGAATGGAATTGGGAGATCGTTGAAGTCTTTCACCTCGGAGTACGGCAATGCGATCCGATCGAGGATCATCACGACATCCTGGCCGGAATTGAATCCTTCAGGAAACTGCAGTCCCTTCCTGAGTCCGAACTCAAGATGATTCGGGTATTCCACCGCATCCTGTTTGCGGCGAAAAGAGAGATCCTTGTACGGAGTTTGGCCTTGCAATACCTGGTCCCAGTTGATGGTCTCGACGAGTTCTTTGACTTCTGCAGCCGAATAGCCAGTTGCGTAAATTCCGCCAACGAGGCCGCCCATGCTGGTTCCAGCAACGTAGTTGACCGGGATCCGGTGTTCTTCAAGCCACTGTATGACACCGATGTGCGCCAAACCCAGCGCCCCGCCGCCTTCGAGCACCAGCCCGACTTTAGGACGGGGCGGCGTTGCAGGCTGGGAGAACCCGGAAACGAACGAGGCAATGACGAAGAGGCTAATGAGGCTGACTCTATAAATGCGGCTTCGCATGATAGTTAGCCTAGGAGCCGCGGACGGGGCTAACTACTGGCAAAACTAACGGTGCCTGGATCACTTCCGAGTGGAGGCTTAAAGACGAGGTTGAAGGGCGTCGTGCGTGGAGCTCGACCATGTTCCAATCGCGACAGTACTAGAAAAAGGCTAGAGATGGTCACCGACCATTTATGTATGATTCCACCCCTGCGCGGGCCGTCGAGATCCAGCGAATGAGATCGAGCGAATGAGCGATGAGTGCGTCAATGAGAGTGTCGGAGCTGGCATAGCTCCAGACCGACCCGCCGAAGCGTCGTCAGGCCCGAGTGAATTCGACCTCGGCTACTACGGTTGGCGTGTCGTGTTAGCGGCGTGTCTTGGCGTGATGGCGGGTTTCGGCTCGCTATTCGTCTATACCTTTTCTGTTTTTGTGAAGCCGCTGGCTGCGGAATTCGGATGGACTCGCGAAGCCATCTCCAGCGGCTTCGCCATCGCCGCCGTCACTCTCGGAGTGTGCTCCCCGTTGCTGGGTCGGTGGATCGATCGCTTCGGCCCTCGCCGCATCATTCTTGTCTGCATGACGATATACGGGTGCGGCATTGCGGCGCTGTCGCTGTTGCACTCCGGACTGTGGCAGTTTTACCTGACTTGCTTCGTGCTGGGCGTCGTTGGGAATGGTGCAGCTCATCTGGCTTACTCGCGATCGATTTCCACCTGGTTTCAGCGACGTTTAGGAATGGCGTTGGCCCTGGTGATGGTGGGAGCGGGATTGGGCGCGATGATTCTGCCCGTCGTCGCCCAGTCCATCATTAGCAGGTTTGGCTGGCGTGCAGCATACGGTTCACTCGGCGGCATTGCACTGCTACTCGGCTTGCCACTCAGCTGGCGCTACATCCGCGAGCGCGGGACGATCGGGCGCGAGTCCGGTCCGGTCCTCCATTCTGGAATAACGTGGCAGCAGGGCTTGCGATCGTTCGCCTTCTGGATTATCACCGCCATCCTGTTCGTGAGTTCGATCAGCATGAATGGGGCGATCACTCACCTGTCTGCGTTATTGACGGATCGAGGCCTCACAGCCGGAAACGCAGCATTATGCGCGTCCTTGCTCGGTGGATCGAGCCTGCTGGGCAGAGTTGTGGTGGGTTGGCTCTTAGACCGATTTTTCGGCCCACATGTCGCGCTTGTCATAAACCTCATTACCGCGCTGGGCATTTTTCTCCTGGCTCGTGCGAGCAGTTTCCCGGCGGGTTGCCTTGCTGCTGCGCTCATCGGGATCGGAGCCGGAGGCGAAGCCGCCATCACTCCTTATCTGCTGACGCGTTATTTTGGGCTGCGTGCCTTTTCCACTCTCTATGGTCTTACCTGGACGTTCTATGCCGCCGCAGGAGCCATCGGTCCAGTGATCCTCGGGCGTGCATTTGATGCAACTGGCTCGTACGCCTCATTGCTGGTTCTCCTCGCAGCAGCGTTAGGGCTGGCGGCAGCGACCAACCTCTTGCTTCCACGCTATTCAGATTCATTCCCAACGAAGGTCCCTGAGCAAAGGCCCTGAGCGAATATGGGTTGGCACACCGGAAGCCACAACAACTTCTGTACATCCTTGGATTTCCGACAACTCAAAGGAATCTGTTGTGCACAGCGGCTAACGCTCTCTGACTTTACCGAACGGGTCGACGTTGTTACTCCTCCACCACCGGCGTCGACATCTCCTCTGCCGGTTCTCCTCCGGCCATCGCCTGCGCAACGATCAGTCTTCTCGCTTCCACCCGAATCTTCGGCAACTGCACGCTGAACCACCACGCTCCGATCACCGAAGCGAAGCCGCCGATCGCCACCGTGATCGGCGCGCCTAAGCGATCGGACAACGCCCCTCCCAGCAACGCACCCACCGGGGCCATGCCCATGAACATCATGGAATACACCGCCATCGTCCGACCTCGCAGTGCGTCCGGCACCATCACCTGGATGAGCGTGTTCGACGACGCCATCTGCAGCATGATGAAGTAGCCCACCGGCAAAAGCAGCAGCACCGAGAGCCAGAACGATCTCGAAAACGAAAACAGCATCAGGCTCACGCCGAAACCGGCGCAGCATACCGAGATCCACCGCCCCAGGCCTGTTCACACCCGAACGTACCGCCAGCGTCAGTGCGCCCAGCAGTGCTCCCACGCCCGCCGCGCCCATCAGGATCCCGAGTCGAACCGCTCCCAAGTCGTGCGACCCAATCAGCGACGCAAACTCCTGTCCCGCCCTTGTGCAGGATTTTGTCCGCGAAGATCGGCATCAGCACTACGTACGGCATGCCCGTCACGCTCACCAGTCCCAGCAGGATCATCAAGGCTCTAATCGGCGCCGTCCGGTTCACGAATTGGAATCCCTCAACAATGTGCTCCCACGGCGAGGTCTTCGCCGACACCCGCGCCGGAGCGTGCACATTCATCATCATCAGCCCGGCAATGACCGCGATGTAACTGGCGCCATTGGCAAAAAAGCACCAACCTTCGCCCAGCTTCGCGACAAGTACTCCGGCCACCGCCGGCCCAATTACGCGCGCTCCGTTGAACATCGAGGAATTGAGCGCGATGGCATTCATCAAGTCTTCCTTGCCCACCATGTCGACCAGGAAAGACTGCCGGCCGGGTATATCGAATGCATTCACCACTCCCAGGAGAGCGGCGAGCACGAAAATCTCCGGCACGGTAATTCGATTCTTCAGGGTCAGCGCCGCCAGCACAAACGCCAGCAGCATCGAGGCGACCTGGGTCCCGATCACCACATGCTTACGGTTGCTGCGATCGGCGACGATGCCACCCAGCGGCGCAAATAGAAATACGGGAATCTGGCTGGCAAAGCCCACTGCTCCCAGCTTCAGGCCCGACCCTGTGAGCCGGTAGACGAGCCACGACTGGGCCACTGTCTGCATCCAGGTGCCGATCAGAGAGATCAGTTGTCCACTGAAAAAAAGCTGGAAGTTGCGGTGCCGCAGCGCGCGTCCCGCGGCCTGCCATCGCAGTTTGGGGCCTTCGGGCGCCGGTACGCCACTCGCCGATGCAATCTCTGGAATGGAAATTCTCGATTCAGCCACGATCGGTCTTTGGATTAGAACCGCCCTCTTGCGCACTACTATATCGTGCGCCAGGCTCTGCTGGCCGCTCCCACGTTCTGCGCCCTGCTTTTCCACAGGCCGTCTGCTGGCTTCGCCTCCACCTTGTCCCTCGGCCCTGGCTCCAAGTCAATTTCCGGAAAGGGCTTGAGAGACCGAGCCTCTTAACTAAATTGGAACTTCTCTTATCGTCCGCCGTGAGCTACAGTAGCCCCTGCGGTTTCGGCGATTCGGCAAAGGAAGTTCTGTTCCTATGACCACCTCTCCAGTCGGGATTGAACGCCGTGTCGGACAGCGGTTTCCTTACCTTCTTCCTCTCTCACTCCGGCAGCCCAGCACCTCGGTAGAAGGCGTCGGCTTCACCCAGGACCTGAGTTCGCGGGGCGTGTTCTTTTTTACGAACGCCGTCCTCATTGAAGGCTCCGAAATCGAACTGACTCTGCGCATGCCGTCGGAAATCACCTTGGGAGAGAGTATGCCAGTACGCTGCCGGGGCCGTATTCTGCGGGTTGTTCGTCCCACCCCAGCCGCGGACTCATCGCAAGATGCGCCCAAGATCGGCGTTGCGGTGCGGTTCGAGGGGTACGAGTATTTAGCCGAGTCGGACTCTTCCGCCACCTTCCCTCGGGTGTCCACGCTGCACTCCCATACCGAAGAAGAGCGCCCCTTGATTCAGTCTTCTGCCCGCCCAGTCCTTGGATAGGAGGAGTTTTTTGGCCCGTCGTCCCGGCGTGCTTTTCTGCTTCAAACGGAACCATCTTTTCACTTTCACTTTTGTGGCTTACAATGTCGTGTAACGACAGGGGCGAACAGCCTCGGGCTTTTCTACGTTGTGCAATTACCCCCCGGACGAACACCAAGCGGTTGCGTTGTTGAATTTGTGCACGAAATGCGCACCTGTGCTGTCATGCGTTACCTAGGTCACTTGGCGGAGAGTACCTTCTCTTTCTAACATGCAGACACCAAGAGAAATCACCGAGAACCGCGTTATGCATGGCATCTCCGTCGCCCTCCTCAGCGAAGATGAGGACCACTTATCGGCACTACAAACTCGTCTCGAGGCGACGCGCCTGGGACAGGCGGTGTTCAGCCATCTCGGTTTTCCTGTAGGGCCGACCGACGCGATTCTCCGGCAGTTGCAGGATTCGCGCTCCGAAGTAGTCGTCATCGACATCCCAGCACGAGATCCCCAGCGCGCGATCCGCACCATCGAGTTGATTCGCGCTACCACCCAGCAGATCGGCATCTTCGCCAATGGCGACATGACGAGTCCCGCCAGCATCGTGGCCAGCATGCGCGCCGGGGCCGGCGAATATCTGGATCATTCCGCAGGATCTGAGCCGTTGCTCGAGGCTCTCACCCGCTTCAGCTCCTCACGCACTCGCACTCTCGGTGGCGCCGGCAAGGCTAAGGTCTTCACGTTCCTCAGCGCTAAGGGAGGCGCCGGTTGCACTACCGCCGCTGTCAACACCGCCGTCGCGCTGCAGCAGTCGCACGGCGATGTGGTGCTGGTCGACTTTGCTCCCATCGGTCACGCAGCGCTTCATCTCAACCTGCGCCCTCAGTTTGGTGTGCTCGACGCTCTGCAAAACCTGCACCGTCTCGACGTCTCTTTGCTCGATGGCCTGATGAGTCCGACCAAAGAGGGCTTGCATCTTCTGGCCGGACCGCATCAGCCTTATCCGACGGAACCGACTCCGGGAGAACTCGCCCGCCTGTTCGATCTGCTGGTGAACCACTACCGCTTCGTTGTCGTCGACGCCTCCAGCCGCCTCGACCCCACCACGCGCCTGCTCTCTGATTTGTCCAACGCCGTGCTCGTGGTCGCGCAGACCGATGTGGTTTCGTTATGGAGCGCCGGACGCATTCACGCCTTTCTCGAAGAAGGCACGGGCCGCGACCGTCTGCGCATGGTCTTGAACCGCTATAAGAAGATCCCGGGATTCACCGAAGAGGATGTGGAGCAGGTCACCAGTTGCAAGGTCTTGTGGAAGGTGCCCAACGCGTTCCAGGCCGTCTCGCCATCGATCGACCACGGCACACCTGTGGTTCTGCAGGAAGGACCGGAAATCAGCCGCTCGTACCGGGCACTGGCAGCGACGCTGGCCGAAGCCTCTTCCAATTCCGACGGCAGCGCCGACCTGGTCTTTGGCCCGGAAGGTGCCCGCAAGAAGGCTCCCGGCCGCCTTAGTCTTTCTCCACTCCGAGCCGGGCAGTAACCTCGACCGAGTCGCGAGTACCATGTACCAAGTGCTGGCTACTTCCTCGCGGTCGGAGCCGGCGCAGCAGCCTGCGGGAACATCTTGAACAGCACATCTCGAGAGTGCGACGTGACCTTCTTGTTGGCATCACTCGTGTTCTCGGTGAGCAATCCTCTGAGCACGAAGTAGGCCTCGTCGCCGGGATTCTTGCCCTCGCCGCGCTCCACCGTCCCTTTAAAATCAAAGGACACGCCATGCACAATCTCTGTCGTGAAACTTAGCTTGTTCCCGTCCAACTGACCGGTCTTGAAGAACTGATCGAGGAATGCTCCCTTGTCGCTCTCGCCGTCGCCGAATCGTGAGACGAATCCCGTGACGTGACCCGTATCCTCCACCGTTACCTGTACGAATTCACCCTCTTTCAGAAACGTGTACATCCCTGAATAAGCGCGTCCAGGGTTTGAAGGCTTTGACTCCTGGGCGCACAGGCCGATAACGGTCAATCCCAGTATCAATGCAAGGGTCGAGACAAAGTGGATTCTTCTCATAGCACCGCCCGACTCAATCGTACTCCCAAGCGAGCGCCAGACAAAAAGGCTTCAGCCGCGCGGCTGAAGCCTTGGGGACTTGCTGAGTGCAAAATCACTTTGCCTTCGTGGCCTTTCCATCCATGAAGGTTGACCATTTCGTTCCATCCTGCGACATTTCGAAAGTGAAGTCGTACGACGTCGGCGAAGTGACTTTCATTGTGAAGCGCCCTTTGATCGTGGCCCCGCCCATCTTCTCGTCACTCGTCCAAGTCCAGGTATCGCCGTTCAGCGAACCCTTGGAGTCGTCGAACTCACCCCAGCTGTTGAACTCGCGATAGGTGTACGACTTGTCATCGTTGGAATAGCCCATGATGGACATTCCCGATCCGTTGCCCATGCCGCTTTTGAAGTCGGTATGGCAGATCAGGAAGAACCCGCCGTCCATCCATTCGCAGCGCTCGTACTCGGTCATCTTGCCACCTGGGCCCATCGGGCCCGGTTTCATGTCGCCCTCCAGCACCCATGCTCCCGCAAACATGTCGAGCTTCTTGTGTTCCGGCCCGGGCTTCGGCATCTCCATCTGCGCCAGCGCCGCTGCTGACAACACCAGCCATGCTGCAAAAATCGTTCCGACGTTTTTCATAGCGCGCCTCACCAAGTGAAATGTCGACTCTTTGCGGGGATGGAAAGCACCGTGACTGCGGCGACATAGTAGTTCGCACTGCGTAATGTCGTCAACTGTAGTTCCTTCCAATCTGAAGCAACAGTCAACAATCGTTTGTCCTACCAGTCTCCCCAATGCGATGCCGTCATCTGCTGGAACTTCATCTTCCACGCGTCTCCCTGCTTTACCCAAACCGTACTGAAGTGCTGGTAACGCGGAGGCGGACCCTGATCTTCGGCGGCCGGAACGCGCAGCACGACGTCGTAAGTCACGATCGCTACGCCGTCGCCAGCCATCACGACCTTCATGTCATAGGGCATCAGGTCGGTGCCGCCGCCGGCAAACTGGTCAAGCATGTCCTGCCGGCTATATAACTGGCCGTCAAACTGGACGAAAGAAAAGTCGTCGGTAAGGGTGCGCTTGAAGAATGCCATGTCGCCCTTCTTCGCCGCTTCTACAAAGCTCTTCTCAGAGTCCATTAACGTCTGTTCAAGCGGGCTCAAAGGTTTGGCTGGCGCGTTCGCCTGCCCCGCAGCGGCTACAGCAAAACTGCAACAAAGCAAAATCACGAAGACCACGAAGCTGTTCTTCATCGCTTTCTCCCTCACCCGTAACTTTCAACAGCGGCTAAAAGCCGGCGTACTGATCTTTGCCTTTACGGCATCGCTCAAGCGAGGCCCTATTACGAATCACCTTTGAGCAAAGTGCTTAGCCGGAACCATGCCCATGATATTCCCGGATCCTCGCGGCCAAGTCTCCGCGCGCGACTTGCATTTGCTCTCCCGTTGCCAGGTTCTTCAGGGCAAACGCATCGGCCTTCACCTCGTTCTCGCCGACAATCAGGATGTATTTGGCTCCTGTCTTCGTCGCGGCTTCGAACGACTTTTTGAGGCGGAAGGCGTCATCTCCTAACTCGACGACGAGATCGTGACGGCGTAATTCTCGTGCCAACTTCGCGGCCTCGGCGTTCATCCCGGCCATGGGAGCGATATACACATCGGGCTTGCGCAGCACACCCTCGGCGGTCTCTTTCAACGACATCACTAGCCGGTCCTCGCCGATCGCAAAGCCGATTCCCGGAGCGGCCGGACCGCCGAGCGCTTCCGACAATCCGTCGTAGCGCCCTCCGCCGAGGATCGCGTTCTGCGCCCCAAGCGCGCCGTGCGTAAACTCGAATGCCGTGCGCGTGTAGTAGTCGAGGCCGCGCACCAACCGGTCATTTATATGAAACTCGACACCCACGCGCCTCAGGATTTCCTGCACCGCGTCGAAGTGCTCGCGGGAATCTTCGCCGAGGAATTGCGTAATGCGCGGGAGCGTTTCGATGATTGGCTGATCCTGCGGCACCTTGCAGTCGAAGACGCGCAGCGGATTCGTGACCGCGCGCCGCTGGCAGTCGTCGCACATCTGCGAGGCCACCGGCTCCAATGCCTTGCGCAATGCTTCGTTGAACTGGGCACGGTCGGCGGGAGTGCCGACCGAGTTCAACTCGAGGTTCCAATCCGTAATGCCGAGCCGGTCCAGCAAAGTCGCGAGCATCTCCAACACTTCCGCATCGCGCGCCGGGGACTCGCTGCCTGCCGACGCAGGACCGATCACCTCAGCCCCGATCTGATAGAACTGCCGGTAGCGACCTTTCTGCGGACGCTCGCGCCGAAACTGCGGGCCGATGTAGTAAAGCTTGTTCAAGCCACGGTCCCAAAGCTTGTGCTCTATGTAGGCGCGTACCACGCCCGCGGTATTCTCGGGACGCAGCGTCAACGACTGTCCCTTCTCACTTGCCGCGCGCGCGCGATCCTCCCACGTGTACATTTCCTTGGCCACGATGTCGGTCTCTTCGCCCACACCGCGTGCGAACAGCGCCGTCTCCTCGAAGATCGGCGTGCGAATTTCCTGGAAGTTGTAAGCGCGGAAGACGTCGCGCACCGCCGCCTCTACGAAGTTCCAGAGCGCCGTGTCGGGCGGCAGTAGGTCTCGGGTTCCTCGAACAGCTTTGATCATTTTCTCCCTTTGCTCTGTCATCCTGAGCGACTCGTCAACTCGCGGGCCCTGTAATCCTTAGCCCCTGTCATCCTGAGCGAAGCGAGCTCGAATGAGATCGCGCAGTCGAAGGATCCCTGCCGCAACAGCGGCACTACTAGCCTATCAGGGAGTTCTCTCCACAAACTCGTCGTCAAGGCACAGTGAGTGCACCTGAAGACAGCCCATGCTGTGCCGGTAGGTTAGGGATCCTTCGACTTCGCAAGGCGGCTCGCTCTGCTCACCGGCCTGCTTCGCTCAGGATGACAAGTCTTTGCACTTGGAGCTCGATACTAACTATCCCTCCCTCAAATACTCGTCCTTATATCCCAGATAATTCCGCGCGTAGCGCATGATCAACTCGTCTTCGCCCGGTCCCAACATTCTTCGGAACTTTCCTGGGGAGCCCATCCAGAGTGAACCGGGCTCGACGACTGTTTTTTCCGGAATCAATGTTCCGGCGGCGATGATCGATCCGGCGCCGATGCGCGCGCCATTCAGAATGATCGATCCCATGCCGATCAGGCAGCGGTCTTCGATGACGCATCCGTGTAGCGTCACCGAATGTCCCACGGTGACGTACTCGCCGAGATAGACGCCCCACTGCTGCTTCATGCCATGCAGCACGCTGTTGTCCTGCACGTTGGAGTGAGCTCCGATGCGGATTTCGTGGACATCGCCGCGCACGACGGCGTTCATCCACACGGACGCATGCTCGCCCAGTACCACGTCGCCGATAATTTGCGCCGACTCGTCGACATAGCAGGTTGCCGGGATCGTGGGGCGTACACCTTTATAAGATCGAATCATAGATAGAATCATAGATAGAAGAGGAAATTGAAAATACCACGACCGACACCTTCGGCGTAAGAGTGCGCGAAAGTACATTGAGAGGACGAATTGAGGCCTCAGCGCGAGAGAATGTGGACGTACAGACCGGGACTCACCAAACCCACAGCGATCAAGGACAGATCTTTTTCATCACCCAAGTGAAGGCTTTGCAGACGGTCGCCACGATCCACGCCCAAGCCACGCAAACCGCATAAGAGATCCAGGTCCAGGCGACGCAAACGATATTCGAAATCCAGGTCCAGGCAATGCAGACGACATTGGAGATCCACGTCCAGGCAACACAGACTACATTGGAGATCCATACCCAGGCGTCGCAGAACCAGGAACACGGGGCCCAGGTGCAGCACTGGTTGTAACCTTCGTCGCGACTCTGCGTGCATTGGTTGTAACCGTCATCGCGGGTTTGAGTGCACTGGTTATAACCGTTGTCCTGGGTTTGCGTGCATTGGTTGTATCCGTCGTCGCGGGTTTGGGTGCAGGTTGCGTAGGCTGTCGTCTCCGTCTGGGTGCAGGTGAGTTGCGCGGCCCAATTGCAAACGTAGTAGAAACCACAAGCCACGTAGCGAATACCGAGTCCAATTGTCCCAAGCACGCCGCGCGTCGCCGTGCCGCGCCGCGGCGAGGCCATCGGTTGAGGATGCGGCGGTTGCCGATCATTGTGACCGCGAGAAGCGCGCCCTTCGACGACGGTCACCTTGCAGGGATTTGAGGCGATGCCATTCACCACGACGACCAGTTCAGCCTCTCCGTTATCGGTCGCTGCGGGCACTTCTACAGTGGTGCTCACGATTGCATTTCCGGTTGCAACAGCCATCGTGCTGTGATTGAAGGTTCGGCAAAAGACCACTCGCCCGCGGGAGGTGGTCAGGCGCACGATGGGATAGTTGGTCGCGACGGTCGCGTCATCGCCGTACATGGAGGCCTGCGACAAGCCATTGAATCGCCGCCCTTTGAGCACAAAGGTCGCGCCAGCAACTACTGTGTTAGGACATGGCACGATCTGCGGACGCCACTCTTCGCTAGGTGCAAGATCTGGAGTGTACACATAGATTTCGGGTGAGCCCGCGGAGTACATCACCTGTCCGCTGGGAATGACCAGCATGCGCCCGTTGAAAGGCGCGCCATCGTTGTTGGGTGGGGCAGGCACGCTCATAAGGGTCATGCCATCGAATTCGAAAAAGGAGGTCGGCGTCAGGTAGTTATCTCGACTGCCATCTACCGGTGCGGCTGTACAGAGACAATGTCCGTTGGGTAGCAGGCTGCCGGGAGCGTCTTTGGCCCCCATAGCCAGTTTTCCAGAATTTGGAAAATCGGGACCGGCCGTCCAAGTACCGGCATCGGTTGGGTTCGCTGGCCGCGTATATAGAGCCGTCTTGCCTGTGGCGCCGACAAAGAACGCGCGACCATCGGGAAGTAACACACCCGGCCCGATTTCTGACGACGCCGTCTCAATCAGGCTGGCAGGAGTCTGCCCGGCAGAAACCCATTGGTTGGATGCTGGATCATACTTTTCGGCGTTGGGAGCGTTCGAACACTGCACGGTTAGAACGGTTCCGTCAGCGAGCAGACACCAGCTCTCTTCCGAACTGGCATCGGTCTTGTTGGGGCCAACCGTCCAGGCGTCGGGTCCGGGAGTAAACAAGGCGGTCCGCATGTCGTCCAAATTCCCTATCAAGACGCGACCATCGGGCAGGACGGATGATGCGGCGTCGCCGATTCGATTCCAACCCTTAGGAGAGGGTAAGTCTTTCCACATGTCGGTCTGCGGATCGTAGATTTCGGCGGAATTCAGTTCAACTTCGTCGGTACCGCCGTTGTATTCACCTCCCACCACCATGACACGGCCGTCGGCCAGCACGGCCGACGCGTAGTACTCTCGGGCCAGTCGCATGGAGGCTGCGGATCTCCAGGTTCCTCGTACGTAGCTGCCAAAGCGATCGGGCGTGAGTCGCCACCACTGGCGGCCATTTTGCTGCTGACAGAAAATGTCTCCGTTAGTGAGGAGCAACATCGTGCTAGCGCAGAAAGTAGGTTGATTCTTAAGTGCTTGCCAGCTGCCGGCCATGGTCGATCCTTTCTTACGACTGATCTAGCGCGACGCGAAATGGACGATCAAATACCCCAGAAACGAAATCGTGGCTGATAACACGACCAGCCCGGCAATTCGTCAGGGACACTTCCGATGTTTCGTCATGGTTGCTTCTCCGAATTGACTTTGCGGGGGAATCCGATCTCTTCGATCGGCTCGAGAATCTGAGCGGCGCATGAAAGTCTGTGAGTACGTTGCGCGTTAGGTGGCACGCAATGACCCCAGGCCCTTGCGTAGTAGTGAACAGGGAGGCAAAAGCGTTACAGAGAAGCGTGCGAATTTTCGTGGAATGAGTGCCGTAGAAAAGGGCTGCTCAGCGCCCCATGCGGCATTTAGTGAACGCCCCAATGTTCCCACTCCGGGACCAATCCCAAAAAGTCGTGGTCCGATCACAGAACTGGGTTGGCCACGCGTGCTATACCAAACTTGTTTCTCCAAATCCGCGGAGTAGCTTTCCGGCCGCGCGTGACTAGGATGCGCCTTCCGGCACTGCTCCGCGAATCTTTCCGCGCCGCGTCCGGTAACGCGCCGGTTTCCCCTCCGAGTTGATCATGCACGCAGGGGCGACTTCATGTCTTGGACGCGCTTTTCGACTCTGGCTCTCATCCTCTTCTCATTGATGTTGGCATCGGTTGTAGTTACGGCGCAGGACGCGAGCGGCTCAATTCGCGGCACCGTCTATGACTCCGGGGGAGGGCGCATCGCGCAAGCTTCGGTCGTGATCGTCAGCACGGCCACTGGACTACGCTTTGCCACAGCCAGTGATGGGGAGGGAGCATTCGCTTTCGACCTGCTGCAACCCGGCGACTACTCGGGTCGGGTCACGGCTCAAGGCATGTCTCCGCAAGTCACGCCGCAACTGCATGTTGATGTGGGGGCGGCAGCCGTGCTGGAATTTCGTCTCACTATCGCCGGAGTTCACGAGAATGTGACGGTCTCAGGCGCGCCTGCGCTGGTTGAACCCCAAACCAGTACGGTCTCGACTCTGCTCGATGAGCGCGCGGTCAACGATTTCCCGCTGAACGGGCGCCGCTTTTCGGATCTCGCACTGTTCTCGCCCGGCGTCACCCAGGATCCGCGCAGCCTGACCTCGGCCACGAACGGCGATCTTTCATTCGGCGGCATTCGCGGATTTCAGAACACAACGCTGGTCGACGGGGCAGATTTCAATAACGCCTTCTTCGCGCAGGCTCGCGGACGATACCGCGCGCCGTACCAGTTTTCGACTGAAGTCGTGCAGGAGTTTCGCGTGTCGACCAATGCCTATGGCGCGGAGCAAGGACGCTCCGGTGGCGCCGTCATCAATGTGGTCACCAAGTCCGGGTCGAATCACGTGCACGGCACTGCGTTCTACTATCTTCGGGACAGTTCGTTCGGGGCGTCGAATCCGTTCCTGGCGTTCAAGCCTCACAACCGGCAGCAGCAGGTTGGGGGGACGATCGGAGGGCCGATCAAGCGCAACAAGGTTTTCTTTTTTGCGGGATTCGATCAGCACATTTTCCACGTGCCGAACGTGGTTGAATTTCTGGATGGGAGTTCGAAAGTCATTCCGCAGGCACCGACGGGACCCTATACGCCGGGAGACTACGAAGCCACCGACCAGGCGCTGGTGTTTGGGGCGGCAGCTCAACTCACAGCGTTGGCCGGAGAATATCCCGCAGGACAGATTGGCAACTCCTCGTTTGGAAAACTCGACATCAACCTGACGCCGCGACACCAGTTGTCGCTGCGACTCAGCACCACGCGCTACTGGGGAGCAAACAATGTCTTCCTCGATCCGGCCAGCCCGGTCACCTTCGACGCCATCGACAACAACGGGCAGGAAATTGTGTCGACTGAAACGGCTTCGATGTCGCTGACCTCGGGCTTGTCGCAGCGCTGGATCAGTCATTTGCGCCTGCAGTATTCCCGCGATCAACAGCAGTCGTATAGCAATACGAGCGATGTGTTGGTGAAGATTCCCGCGATTCTGGATGGGATGGGGCGGTCTAACATTCTTCCGCGGCAGACGCTGGAACATCGTCTGCACCTGGCCGAGACGGTGAGTCATGAAGGGTCGCGCAATTCGTGGAAGTTCGGCGGGGACGCGCTGCTTACTTCGATTTACGATTTCTTTCCTCACCAGCAGAGCGGCGAATATCTTTTCTATCCCGTGAAGGTGGATCCTTTCACGTTCCAGCCGGTGCAAGGCGGGCTCGAACTCTCGCCACTGCGCGCCTATGCGCACGAACTTCCGCACTACTATTTGCAAAACTTCGGCAGCGCAGCTTCGCATCCTGATACGAACGAGTACGCGGCCTTCGCTCAGGACACCATCCGGGCAACCAGCCGGCTCGCGGTGAATCTCGGCGTACGCTGGGATTTGCAGACTTTCACCCATGCGGGGCTCGTGTCGAATCCCTTATTTCCACCGTCGGGAAGAGTTCCGTTCCAGCCATACAATTTTGCGCCCCGTGCGGGGCTGGCGTATTCCTTTGGGAACAAGCGACCGCTGGTCGCGCGCGCGGGATACGGCATCTTCTATGTCCGCATTCCGCAGATCTACAACTCGATCATCCAAACGGAAAACGGCATCACCAATGCCAATCTCTTTCTGAGCACCAGCAATTACTACGACCACCAGGTATTTCCGGCGTATCCAAACCCTCTCGTCGATTGTCCGCTGTACGCGGCGAACTGCGCCTTGCCGGCTGGATTCACGCAAGGAGTGACGCACGAAATCTCGGCGTTTGCGCCGAACTTCGTGACGCCGCGCGTGCAGCAAGCCAATGTCACGCTGGAAAAAGAAATTGTGGATCACACGACGGTCGCGGTTTCGGTGCTGTCGGTGCGCGGGGAACACCTGATCCGCGCCCTCGATGTGAATCTGCCGCAGCCGGTTGCATCGACTTATCCGATCTTCGATTCCACGGGATCTATCTTCTCAGGCGGCTACTACACTGTGGATTCGTTTGCGACGTGGCAGTTTACGCGGACCCTGGACTGTCCGTGGCCTCCGTGCATCAATCCGCTGGGTCGACCGATTGCGGCGCTGGGTGCGATCAACGAATTCCAGAGCGCCGCGTCTAGCAACTACAACGGAGCTACACTCTCGATCAACCGGCGCGTGGCACGCGGATCTTATCTGCGCTTCTCATACACCTACGCGCGCGCCATCGACGATGGGCAGGATGCACTCGTTGCCGTTCAACCCGCCACGGTGCAGAATTCTTATGTGCCGAATGCGGAGCGTGGGCCGAGCGTCACCGACCAGCGCCATCGCCTGGTGGGCGCGTTGTCGCTCGAACCGCATTTCTTCCACCGAGGAAATGAATTCCTCGGCCACGTCTTCAACGACTGGCGGCTCTCGACCGTAGTGAACTACGGCACTGGACGGCCCTTCAACGCGACTGTGGCCGGCGATCCGAACCAGGACTCGAACGATCTAAACGATCGTCTGCCGGGCTACAGTCGTAACGCCTTCACAGGACCTGACTACGCGACCACCGATTTACGAATCACGCGGAGCTTGCACTTCGGCGAGCGTTACAAGCTGAATCTGGTCGCGGAATCATTCAACCTGTTCAACCGGGATAACCAGCGCGTGACGATCACCTCGAATGGCATGGTCGCAAACGCCACAACGTTCGTCCAAAATGACGTGACGGTGAACATGGCTCCGTACCCGGGGTACTACCAACTGCCGAATAACTTTATGAAGCCGAATGCGGCGTATGCCCCGAGACAGATTCAGTTGTCGATGAAATTCATTTACTGAATGACGGAAGTTTGGCTCGCACCGTCGCCACGCTGAAAGTCGAGCGGACGAGACGCAGAGTCCTCCGTTATACTTTCGCCGACGATGAAACTTCCCCGCTTGTCCCGACGCAAATTCCTCGGCACCGCAGGCGCTGCTGCCACACTCACGGTGCCCACACTTCGAGCGGCAGCATCCCTGGCGGCAACATCAGAGGTTCCGTCCACAGTTCACGTCTCGATCGCTGCGGCGCCCATTTTCTTCGACCCCGATCAGGCTCTCGGCAGTTCCATGGACATCCTCTCGCACGATGTCGTCGAGAAGATCTATACCGAGCCCATGGTGAAGCAATGCCTCTCCGCCGGATGGGGACCCATCACCTACCGCCAGAACACGGAACTTTCTATTGGCGCGTGGCACTGGAATCCCAACGGCACGTGGAGCGATCCCGCCAACCAGCGCGGATATTTTGTCGGCAGCGCGGAACTCAAGGATCCCATCCGCCACTCCTATGGGTATCCTCTGCCTCACCGAGGTCATACTCGCAACGGCGGCTCCGAGCACGGCTATTCGCGGCTCACTGACGGCAATCCCGACTCATATTGGAAGAGCAATCCGTACCTGGCGAGCAAGTACACCGGCGAAGCCGACTCCTCGCACCCGCAGTGGATCGTGATTGATCTCGGGTCGCACGAGCCCGTTTCGCACATCCGCATCGACTGGCTCGATCCCTATGCCCGCAATTACGAAGTGCAGTACTGGTCTCCGGAGAAACCGTCGGATGAGAGCCCGATGGATCGTCCCACCTCCGGTGTCTGGACCGCTTTCCCCGCGGGCATTATCACCAACTCCAAAGGCGGAGCTGGCACTCTCCAACTCGCTGCCACGCCAATTCCCGTGCGTCACCTTCGCATCTGGATGACGGAATCTTCCAACACCGCAGACACTCGGCCCAACGCCACGCACGATGCGAAGGACCCGCGTAGCTCGATGGGCTATGCCATTCGTGAAATGTACGTTGGAACCCTGACGCCTGACGGCGATTTGGTCGACCTGGTGCAGCACCGTGCCGATCAGAACCAAACCGCTACGCTCTGTTCCTCGATCGACCCGTGGCACTCTGCCTCCGACATCAACGAGCACGGCGACCAGACGGGGCTTGATCTCTTCTTCACCAGCGGCATCACCAACAATCTTCCGGCCATGATTCCCATCTCGCTGCTCTACGGCACGCCCGACGATGCAGCAGCGCAGATGGCGTATCTGAAGAAACGCGGCTATGCGATTTCCTACGTCGAGATGGGCGAAGAGCCAGACGGCCAGTACATGCAGCCTGAAGACTACGCGGCGCTCTACCTTCAGTTTGCAACGGCAATGCACCGCGTCGATCCCGGGCTCAAACTGGGCGGGCCAGTCTTCGAAGGCGTGAATGAGGACATCAAGGTCTGGCCCGACGCGCAAGGCCGAACGTCATGGCTCGGTCGCTTTCTCGACTACCTCAAAGCGCACAACCGTCTGGCGGAGCTATCGTTCATGAGCTTCGAGCATTATCCATATCCGCCCTGCGAGATTGTGTGGGCCGATCTGTTTCGGGAGCCGCAGTTGGTCAGCCACATTCTGGAGGTGTGGCGCCAGGACGGACTGCCCGCCAACGTTCCCATGATGAACACGGAGAGCAACGTCACCTATGGGAACGCGCAGCAGATGGCCGACATCTTCTCTGCCCTCTGGCTGGCCGACAGCGTGGGCGCTTTCCTTACCGCGGGCGGCGCGGTCTACTATCACTCTCCCATTCAGCCCGAGCCGCTGAGTTCCGGATGTCGCGGCTTTGGAACTTACGGCAACTATGTGGCCGACGCGAATCTCAACATCAAGACCTTCACCGCGCAATACCATGCCAGTCGGCTGATCAATCTGGAGTGGGTGCAGCATCGTGCCGGGGTGCACAAACTTTATCCCGCGGCCTGCGATCTGAAGGACGCCGCCGGACACAATCTGATCACCGCCTATGCTGTATCGCGTCCAGATGGCGACTGGTCGCTGATGCTGATCAACAAAGATCAAACCAATCCGCACCCGGTCAGCATCGCCTTCAGCGATATCGATGGGGCAGGCAGGGTCTTCTCCGGGCCCATCTCGTCGATCATGTTTGGCAGCGAGCAGTACCAGTGGAGGTCGGATGGTCCCAACGGTCATCCCGACCCAGATCTACCTCCAGTGACACGAGTACTCCCGGCCGGAACGAAGTCCATTTCCCTGCCCAAAGCCTCGGTTACGGTGCTGCGGGGAAAAGTGGATCGGTAAGGATCGGGCCAAAAAGCGTCTCAAAATGACGCAAATTCGCCTTAACAAAGTCTCCGTTCCGATATTTTGACCACTTTCGCTTGACTTAGAGTCAAATCCTTGTAATAACTATTCGGTCCATCTGGACGGGTCTGGGGGTGTGTCAGTTTGGCAGAAGTTCGGCTTCAAGAGGGTGAATCCCTCGAGAACGCTCTGCGCCGTTTCAAGCGCAAGGTGCAACAGGAAGACATTATCAAGGAGGTCAAGCGCCACTCCTTTTACCTGAAGCCCGGCGAGAAAAAGCGAGTAAAAGCTGCTCTCGCTCGCAAGCGCGCGCGCAAGAAAACGCGTAAAGAACAGGATTAAGAGAACGAGACGATCGCAGCAGAGGGCCGCTCCTTCCCGGGGCGGCCCTGCTCAAATCTGGACCCCCCGCAGAATTGAGCTGCAGCAGGGATCTTCATACTTATCTCCGGCATATAAACAAGCACGATAAGAAGTACCCACGCCCCTCCTGGGTGCGTGGCGGGCCGAGTCCATGGGGCTGTACAGAGGGGGAGCAGTAGACAACCTGTATTTTCGGTGAACCACCGCAGTTCCTTCCCCGCGGGTGGGCGCGCGGAAACGGGCTGAAGGGAGCCATCCTCAATGGAATTTCAGGACAAGGTGCTGAAGTGTATCGACTGTGGGAGTGATTTCATTTTCACTGCCGGGGAACAGCTTTTCTTTCACGACAAGCAATTCAAGAACGAACCCAAGCGTTGCAAGGCCTGTAAGACGAAGCGGGTTTCTGTTCTCGGAGCGCCTCCTGCGCCCGGACAGACTTACCGCTACACCAAGGTCGAGACCCAGGCCACCTGCTCGGGATGCGGAAAGCAGACGACCGTACCTTTCCGCCCCACGCAAGGCCGGCCGGTGTTCTGCCGCGAATGTTTCATGTCGCGCAGAACCGCGGCATCGGCTTGAGGGTAGGGCGACTCGCCCATTGCATCTGACGTTGCCATCCCGTGGCGCGTAGGCGTCTGCGTTACCATAGGATTGTGCCCGGATACTACGTAGAGAACTTTGGGTGCCGTGCCACTCAGGCAGATGGCGCCGCTCTCGAACGCCAGTTCGAAGAGCAAGGGTTGGCTCGTGCCTCTACTCCTTCGCAAGCGTCAGTAGTGGTAATGAATACCTGCACGGTCACCGCTGGCGCTGATCAAGATGCGCGCGCCGCCATCCGCCGGGTGCGGCGACAGAATCCCGACGCTCGGATTGTCGTCACGGGATGCTACGCGCAGCGAGCGCCGGAAGAGATTGCCGCGCTGCCTGGCGTGAGCATCGTCATCGGCAACTCGCACAAACATCAACTCGCGCAAATCGTGAGCGCCACCGCAATCAAGCCGTCTGGTGAATCGGGGTGCGGCGACGTTTTGAATTTTGGATGGCGCAGCGCTTCGAGCGCTGCGATAGAGGCGGCCTCTGATCCTCGGGCTTTAGCCGCTGAGGCATCTGTATTCGTTCCTCTAGCAACCTTGACTGCTCTGCCGGAAAGCCAGGAGCCTGAAGCCGGAAGCCCCATCTTTGTCTCCGATATTTTCGCGCACACGGAACTGCTGGCGGCGCCCGTGTTTGACGCGGCGAATGAACGCACTCGCCCCAATCTCAAAGTCCAGGACGGCTGCGATAACCGCTGCTCGTTCTGCGTGATTCCTTACGTACGCGGGCAGAGCCGATCACTCAGCATTGAGCAGATTCTTCGCGAGGTGAATGGGCTGGTTGAATCTGGTTACCGGGAAGTGGTTATCAGCGGAATTAATCTTGGGAGATGGGGAAGAGATTTCTCCGGCTTCCGGTTCCCGGCTTCGGGCTTTCGGACTTCGAAAGCGGAATCAGAAAATATTTTGGGGGAGCCGAGAGCCGGAAGCCGGAAGTCCACTCTTGAGAATCTCATCCGCCTCATTCTGTCCGAAACCTCGCTCGAAAAACTGCGTATCTCTTCCGTCGAGCCGATGGACTGGACCGACGAACTGATCTCTCTGGTCGGGGATTCACCGCGCATTGCAAAGCACGCGCATGTGCCCATGCAATCGGGCAATGACGCGGTATTGCGACGGATGCATCGCAAGTATCGTCCGTGGCATTATCGGGAGAAGATCGAGAAGATTCGTATCGCGATGCCGACTGCGGCCATTGGGGCTGACGTAATGGTTGGATTCCCCGGTGAAACTGACGCGGAGTTCGAATCGACGCGGCGCATGATTGAAGATCTGCCCTTCACTTACCTGCACGTCTTCACCTACTCGGCGCGCCCCGGGACCCCAGCCGCGGCGATGCCGAATCAAGTCCCCGTGCATAGGGCGAGAGAGAGAAACCGCGTGCTGCGCGAACTGGCGGCGGAAAAGAAACTGGCGTTCATGCGTGGCTTCATTGGCAAGCCGGTCGAAGCGATCACGCTGAATGTCACGGGCAATGATGGTGGCGGCGAGTTCACCGAAGCTCTGACTGACAATTACCTCAAGCTACGTCTGCGCGGACAACACGAAGCGAACCGCTGGCTGGCCGCGCAGGTTGAAGGCGTAGCCGATGGGGCGCTGGTCGGAACGCCAGCTTAAGCTCGGAGGCTCAAAAAGCGGCGGTCCGCGCAAAGCGGACCAATCGCATGCCCGACCAGGCAGCCTCGCTACAAAATTTCTTCCTCATGAAACGAAACGTCCAGTTGCCGCACCATCCTTGTGGGGTCTAGTTCACAAACAATATCAAGACAGAGAGAGGAGTCCCATCCATGGCGGCCACTTGTCGATTTGGGAAACATCCACCGAAAGTTGACTATCGCACGCTGCGCTTCAAGACGTATCTTGCGCCCGGACTCGCGGCACCTCCGGCCACCTACAACGTTCTGCCCAATGTTTACAAGGGGACCAAGACGAACGATCCGAAGAAGCTGTTCCCCATGGACGGAAACGATACGTTGGGTGACTGCACCATCGCGGCGCTGGCCCACTCCATGACGGTCTTTCATGGACTTACTGGAAGCCAGAGAATCATGGCCAAGAAGTCGGTCGAGAAACTGTACTTTCATTTGACGGGTGGCCAGGACACCGGACTGGTCGAACTCGATGTGCTCAACTACTGGCGCCAGAACAAGGTTTCCGCCGATGAGATTCTAGCCTACGTGAAGATCGATCCGAAGAGTCACACCCACATCCAGCAGGCGATCCAGATGTTCGGCGGCGTGTATCTCGGCTTCCAGTGCCAGCAAAATTGCGTGGAGGACTTTCAGGCGGGGAAACCGTGGACGCCGGCTCCACTTACCAACGACGGCCACGCTGTCTATGCCACGGGATACGACCAGAGCGGCGTAACGGTGCTGACTTGGGGAAGCACGCAACAGGGTACCTGGGCGTGGTGGGATGAGTGCGTCGACGAAGCGTACGCGATCCTGCCGCCCGAAGCGGCCAAACCCGGCTTCGCCGAAGGCTTCGACTTCGCGCAGTTGCAGGCCGATCTCGATGACGTCGCCAGCTGATCGACTTTTTCCTGCCCAGGAATACATAGCATCAAGGGAGGTCCGTGAGGACCTCCCTTGGCTATTTGGCCTGAAGATTTAAAACACGATCTGTCTCCCCGGTTCCGTCACAACATGACAGGGCGCCAGGTGACCTCCGCCTGGTTGAGAATAGTCGGTGGGTGTGGGCACGCTACGCCAACACAGCATAGAATTCCATCATTCTCGTGATACATTGGCCTGCCCGATTTTGGAGGCGCCGGAGGGCGACCGATGCAGAGACGCACGTTCATGAACATGACCGCCGGCGCTGCCGCGGCAATGGCGCTCAAGCCTTTGGCATTTGCTATGGAACACGAACAGAAAAATCCCGTCGTTTATCCCGACCCTGCCATTGAAGTGATTGATCCGCGCTTTGCAAAGTACAGGGTGATTAATGCAGGAGTCGAGCGCTTATACACCGGCACCCGATGGTCGGAGGGCCCAGTGTGGTTCGCCGATGGTCGCTATCTTCTATGGAGTGACATTCCCAACAATCGCATGCTGCGATGGCTTGAGGACACGGGCGAAGTCAGCGTCTTCCGGAATCCCTCGAACTACAGCAACGGCAACTACCGCGACCGGCAGGGCCGGCTGCTTACCTGCGAGCACGACACGCGCCGGGTGACGCGCACTGAATACGACGGCACGATTTCCGTGCTGATGGACCGCTTTCAGGGGAAGCCGCTCAACGCGCCGAATGATCTGACCGTCCACTCCGACGGGGCAATCTGGTTTACTGACCCGGGCTACGGCATCATGACGAATTATGAAGGTCACGTAGCCCCGTTCGAATTGCCCACCAACGTTTATCGACTCGATCCGAAAACGCGAGAAGCGACCGTCGTTGTCGGCGACATGGTTAAGCCGAACGGCATTTGCTTCTCGCCCGACGAGACAAAACTCTACATCGTCGACACCGGAGCGCCGCGTCATCCCGACGATCCGCGGCCGATTCGTGTCTACGACGTCGTCGATGGCGTGCGGCTCAAGAACGGGCGGCAGTTCGCGAACATGGCGCCCGGCACCTCTGATGGGATTCGTTGCGATACGGACGGGAATGTTTGGTCCGCTGCCGGATGGGGGAATGAAAGTTACAACGGAGTGCACGTATTCGCGCCCGACGGCACGCTGATCGGGAAGATCCATCTACCGGAATCGTGTGCGAACCTTTGCTTCGGAGGCACGAAAAAGAACCGGCTGTTCATGGCCGCCAGCCAATCGCTCTACTCGCTGTACGTGGACACCCAGGGCGCCCAGATGCCATGAGAGAAATGTGGATCCGTCGCGTAAGAGTTTAAGAGTCAATGAAGCGCGCGGACTACGGCAGCGAAGAAGTCTTCGTCGTCGATCACGTCAGTTCCAGTTGGCTTCGGCCGCGCGCTCCATACGACAACCACTATGTGTGCTGCGGGATTTATGTAGATCGACTGTCCGAAAATCCCACTCGCCAGAAAAGCACTCTCATGCAGCGGATTTGAAGAAGCATCGGGAATCCACCACATATATCCGTAGTTGACCTTCTTGCCACCAATCGTCTTGCTGGTGCCAGCTTCGCGGAACCAACCTTCGGGAAGGATGCGTTCCTCACCGACCAAACCCTGATTCATTACGAACAGACCAAACCGACCATAGTCTCGCAGCGTGGCACTCAGGCCGCTACCACCGATCTCCTGACCATCCGGCGATTCAAGCCACCATGTAGCATCGGACTCCATGCCAAGCTTTGACCAGATGCGCTCGGACAGGTATTGCGCGACCGGTTTGTTGACGGCGGCGCGTATCAATTCCCCAACAACGTGAGTTTCTCCGGTGTTGTAGTTCCAAATCGTCCCCGGCTCGCCAGCTCGAGAAAGGGTGGACATGAACTGCAAGATCGATCCCGGCTTGCCCGACAACTGGAGTTCCAGCATGCGGCGGCGATCGGAGGCCGGGTTGGTGTAAGTCTCATCCCACCTGACTCCTGACGCCATTTGCAGGAGGTTCCTTATCGTCACTCCCTCATACGCACTTCCAGAGAGTTTTGGAAGATACTTGGTTACCGGGTCGTCGATGCTCTTGATGTGACCATCGTAGATTGCGGCTCCGACGAGAGTTGAGGTTATGGATTTGACGACCGACATCGACATCCATCGGGTGTTCTCGTTGTTGCCGAGTTCGTATCGCTCGAAAGCGATTTTCCCATCTTTCAGAATCAAGAGCCCGCTCACCCGATCTAACGACATGTAATCGTACAAGTCATATTTCTTGCCTGCGGAAGTAAACTCAATCTCTTTCAGCGGGGCTTCCGCCGGCGGAAGAGGATAGACGCGAGTGCCGCGCTTTACGGTCCGCGTTGGAAACAACCGATCAATATTGCGGAAAGTTCGCACCTGAATATCGGGATATAAGGTTCCGTCGTAGACTTGCCGCACGGTGCCGATTTCCTCTGGCTGCGGCGCAGACTTCTGAGGAGCAGAGGCGGCAGGCGACTGGGAGGTCACTGCAATCATGAGCGCGACGCCAGCCGAGGCAACACCGATCCATTTGACGCGGCTTTGCAAGCTGGTCAGCGGCTTAAACCGCAAAACTAGTTCTCGCTTCGACTCACGGGCTCTCGAACCTCTTGCCATTTGTTTTTCCTCAATTCAGCCACGATCAGGCCGGACGAGCATACAACCGTCCGTGTCGGACCGACAAACGAGCGCGCTTGGGCGTGCACCGGGAAGGGACATGATCGCGCAGCCATGTTTGTTTGCGGCGCTGCGAAGACTTCACGCGGCTTCGCACGAAACACAAGGCTTAGTTGGATGTGGGTTGCAAACGGACTGCGATCGTCTCGAGCAGACGCGTCGCTGCCTCGCCGGCTTCGAGCGTGGAGAACTCTCCGCCCAGTTCGACGCACGGCACCTTGGCACACTCATCACGGAAAGACTTCTCGGTCACAGGTGAAGCAGTGAGTCCCGCTCCCAACAACACCAGATCAAAACGAGTGACGCGCATGAGCAGCAGTCCATCGCGCAAGTTGTTGCTGGAATGGACGTCATAGCCTGCGCGGCGCAAGAGTTCCCGAATATAGGTGACAACGTCGAGATCGCGATCGATGCACAGTACGCTTCGTCCCGTAGAGACTGTTCTCTCCGTCTGCACTGGCGCACGATAGAAAGCGCCGATCGCATTGTCTTCCGTGTCGTGCGAGTCGAATAGCTTCTGGAGATGAGAAAGTTGCAGGACTTTGCGGATGTGTTCAGGCACACTGCAAAGTTTAAGATCGCCGTGCACCTGCCGCGTGCTGGTCAGTGTTCGCACAATGGTTCCGAGACCGCTGCTGTCGATGAATACGACGTCGCCGAGATGCAGCACGATCGACCGCCGATCGCGCAACAGGTGAGCGACGTGGCTACGCAACCCCTCCGACTCTGGGCCAGATACGATACGACCTTTGCAACGCACAATCGTGACGCGACCAACATCGCGAGTTTCCAGTAGTAGATTCAATGGATCTCCGGTGGGAATATCGAAAACACTTGCGCCCCAGCAATGGTTGGCGAGATTACAAGGACGTGCGAAGCGTGTCAAGCAAATCTAAGTGCCGCGTCTGCGTGGGACTATAATTGGCCGACAAATGACATTGGCCCCTGGCACTCGACTGAGTCAGTACGAGATTATTGCGCCTATCGGCGCGGGAAGCATGGGTGAAGTGTATCGGGCCCGCGATTCGCGGCTGGAACGCGAAGTAGCGATCAAAGTCTTGCCTGAATTCGTGGCGTTGGATCACGACCGGTTGCAACGGTTCGAAGTGGAAGCCAAAGCGGCTGCAGCACTGAATCATCCCAACATTCTTGCGGTGTACCAGATGGGAACCTACGCGGGCGTTCCCTACCTGGTGTCGGAGTTGCTCGATGGCAAGACGCTCACCGAGAGTGTGCGGCGAGGTCCGCTCCCGCTGCGAACTGCGCTCAACTATGGAGTCCAGATTGCGCACGGCATGGCTGCCGCGCATGAAAAAGGGATCGTCCATCGCGACCTGAAACCGGACAACATCTTCGTCACCAAAGACGGCCGCATCAAGATTCTCGACTTCGGATTAGCCAAGCTGATTCAACCCAAAGAGTCGGTCATGAGCCTGGCGCCCACGATCACGATGCACGGCGTAGCGATGGGGACAGCGGGCTACATGTCTCCGGAGCAGGTGCGAGGACTGGTGGTCGATCACCGCACTGACATCTTTGCGTTCGGCGCAATTCTCTACGAGATGGTGATGGGCAAGCGGACGTTTGAGCGGCCGACGTCGGCAGACACCATGAGTGCGATTCTGAACGAGGAGCCAACGCCGATTTCAGAGATTGCTCCGGAAACTCCGGTGGCGTTGCAGAGAGTTGTGCTGCGGTGCCTGGAGAAGAATCCGGAACAGCGATTTCAGTCGGCGTCGGACCTGGCATTCGCGCTGGAAGCGCTGACCAATACTGGAGTCGTGGCCCCGAGCGGTGCGTATCCGGCCTTGCCGGTAGGCCCGAAGAAAGACGGCAAGACTAAAGAAGATTCGAATTCGGTGGGAATCCTCGCGGCTGTGGCTTTGGTCATCGCTCTCGGCGGGCTGCTGGCATATTTCTGGATGCAGCCGGCGCCGGCTCCCAAACTCTCCAATTACGTGCAACTCACGCACGACGGAGCGCCTAAGGCGCTGGTGGGCACAGACGGTTCGAGAATTTATCTCGGCGTGGGCGTTGGGAGTTCGGGAAGTTTCACCGCGCATGGCGTTGCGGAGATGTCAGTGGCGGGAGGCGAGCCGCGGAAGATGTCGATCATGCCTTCCCCCGACATGTTTCCGGTGGATCTTTCGCCGGACGGATCGGAACTGCTGGTGGTGGATGGAACGGGCGCGCCGCCACGAGGGCCACTCTGGAGCCTTCCGATTCTGGGCGGTTCTCCACGCCGTCTGGCGGATGCCGCGGGAGAAACGGCCGCGTGGTCGCCGGATGGAAAGATGCTGGCTTATAGCAACCTGAACGATTTAATCGTGGCGAAGAAGGATGGGACGGACTCACACAAAATCGTCACGGTGAAGGGCGACATTAAGCACCTCACTTGGTCGCCCGACAGCAGCAGTCTGCGATTTGACAGCACCGAGAGCGCAGGAAATATCGGCCAGCAGATCGCGTGGGAGGTCTCTGCCGCGGGGACTGACTTGCGCCGACTGTTGCCGGGCTGGCACGACCCGCCGGACGATTGCTGCGGCAAATGGACGGCGGACGGAGAGTATTTCGTCTTTCAATCGAACGGTCAGATCTGGTCGCTTCCGAAGAAGAATAACCTTCGGGCCGAAGCGAAGCCGATCTCGTTGACTTCGAGTCCGCTTTCGCTGTCGTCTCCACTGCCCAGCAGGGACGGCAAGAAAATTTTCCTGATCGGACAGACGTATCGCGGCGAATTGATTCGCTATGATGCGAAGTCCAGGCAATTCGCAAGTTTTCTCGGCGGCATCTCCGCGGAGTATGTTGCTTTCTCGAAAGACGGACAGTGGGTCGCTTACGTCTCCTATCCGGAAGGCACTCTGTGGCGCAGCAAGCTGGATGGTAGCGAGCGGTTGCAACTCACGAATCCGCCGATGTATCCGGTGTTACCGCGATGGTCACCGGATGGCAAGAGCATTCTCTTCTTCGAATTTGCTTTGAGCACGACGAAGCCTGCGAGAATTTACGAAATTTCGGCGGAGGGCGGAAGCCCGAAGCAATTGATGGCGGAGGATCCGCGACAACAACTCGATCCCAACTGGTCACCGGACGGAACGCAGATTGTCTTCAGCAATGAATCCAACGATCCTTCCTCAGCCATCCATATTCTGGACGTAAACAGCCATCAGGTCGCGGACGTCCCCGGATCTAAGGGTCTGTTTTCGCCTCGATGGTCCCCCGACGGCCGTTACATTTCCGCCTTCTCTTCGGACTCGACGAGACTTCTGCTGTTCGATACGCAGACCAAGAAATGGACTGAACTGGCCAGCGGGTCGTTGAGCTGGCTGAACTGGTCGCACGACGGACAGTACGTGTACCTTCTCGATTTCCGAGGCAAGCAAGCCGTAGTCAGAATTCGAGTCAGAGACCACAAGGCAGAACAAATCGCAACCCTGAAAGACATTCCCGCCACTGGACGGTACGGGGTCTGTCTGTCTCTTGCGCCCGACGATTCGCCCGTGCTGCTGCGGGACACCGGGACCCAGGACGTTTATTCAGTCGACTGGGAAAAGCCCTAGAAGACTGTGAGCGCAAGGACCAAGGAAAGTGCGCTCCAGAAAATCACTCAGCCGACAAAACAGATCTATGCGCGGAGGGTGCGTCGCTCTTTGGGAGGCGCTCCGCCAAGCAGTTGACCCGTGGCAAGGCCGCGGAGGCGCTCGATCTTTTCGTGAATCGCGCTCAGAAGTTCCTGCAGAATGGCTTCCAGTTCCTCGCTGGAGGCCGAACTGACTTGGGCACAGAGGAATCGGATTCGGTCATCGAGGCGGCGCGTGAACATGCGTAGGGCACGCACCCCAAGGCGCGCGGTACAAAATCTCCCGTGACATAGTGCCCGAGTTGGCCCCATGGTTCGATACCCTACATCCCGTAGACCACTTGGATTCCCGGAATCCACGGTTGGCATACCGGGGGCCACAGGCCTGCTATCCGCAAGAGGGCGCAGGCCTTAGGCGCCAAATCGCTCGGCAGCGCGAATCTTTGCCTTGGCAGCCTCTTCTTCACGATTCTTGGGGGGAGCCGTAGTTTCCAGGGAGCGCAGAAGGCGCATCGAGATGGCGGCCACTTCATCGATGGCAGCCTGGAAGGAAACTTCATTCGCCTTCGATGGCTTATTAAAGCCGGTGATCTTGCGGACAAACTGGAGCGATGCCGCGCGTACCTCGTCGTCGGTCACGGGTGGATCGAAGTTGAAAAGAGTTTTGATATTCCTGCACATGAATCAGAACCTCACGAATCGAATGTGTACGCGCCGAGTACGATACATGCAGAAACGGCTTGCCGCGACTCGGCCGTGAATGTTTCGTATGGCGGTAACAGAGACGCAGCAAGCTATGTCTCTACGAGCGGCCTTTCTCCTCTATTCTCGCGCAATGAGGTGCACTATGGAATCGAAGATCTGCGGTGGCGGACAGCATCGACAAATCGTCGTGCTATAATTCTTTATTCTCAGTCGCTTAGAGCGCGGAGGACTGTATCGATAAACGTTTTATCCGCACGAACGATCGTATCCGGGCGCGCGAAATTCGCGTGATTGATGACGAAGGGCAGCAGCTTGGCATCATGCCGCCCTATGAAGCAATCAAAAAAGCCCGCGAAAAGAATCTGGACCTGGTTGAGATTTCGCCTACCGCGCAGCCTCCCGTGTGCCGCATCATGGACTACGGGAAGTATCTCTACCAGCAGGAAAAGAAAGAGCGCGAAGCCAAGAAGCATCAGAAGACGATCACCGTAAAAGAGGTCAAGTTCCGCATTAATGTGGACGACCACGATTACGAGACGAAAAAGAATCACGTGTTGCGGTTTCTGGACGAAGGCGACAAGGTAAAGGCGACCATTTTCTTCCGCGGACGCGAAATGACGCGGACCGGACTTGGCCGGCAGATCTTGGAACGGCTGATCAAGGACGTGGAGCCGCACAGTATTGTGGAGTTCCGTCCCCGGCAAGAAGGAAATACGCTGCACGCGATTTTGGCGCCGAAGAAGACGGACAAGGAACGAGAGAAGGAGAGGCAGAAGGCTGCGGCACAGAGTACGAGCAGCCAAGCTCCTCCGGCGCAGGTCGCCAAGCCCGCGTCGTAGCGGGTGTAGGTTTCGCGGTCGATTACAAATCAATCGCAATTGGCACTTAGCACCTGGCATTTGGCCTGTTGAGAGAATGCCCAGGCAGAATTTTGTGTTAGCTAAGCTGATTGCCAATTGCTAAAAGCTGAGGGTTTATGCCGAAATTGAAAACGCACAAGGGCGCTGCCAAGCGCTTCAAATTAACCGGGACGGGGAAGGTGAAGCGGGGGCGATCGCACCTGCGGCACATTCTGACGTCGAAGAGTAAGAAACGGAAACGGAATTTGGGATCTCCCGCGCTGGTAAGCGAAGGGGATAAGCGCAAAGTCAAGCGCATGATTCCGTATCAGTAGGAATTTCCTTCGGGTACCTTGGTGTCCTTTGTGGTTGATCAGAGCGTTCACCACGAAGGACACGAAGTATCACGAAGGAAACGCGGGCCGGTAGCATATCGGCCTGCGGGGCGCGTGAAGAGGTCAGAGATCGCCGCCACGGCGAGTCATCCTTACCTCCAGCCGCCAGTACGTTGAAACTAAAAAGGAGAACACAATGCCTCGTGTAAAACGCGGAACCAAACGCCGCGCCAAACGCAAAAAGATATTAGACCGCGCAAGCGGGTACTTCCTAACCAAGTCGAAGCTGTACCGCTCGGCAAAAGAAGCGGTGGAGCGCGGGCTGAAGTTTGCCTACTCCGGACGCAAGCAGCGCAAGCGGCAGTACCGCTCACTGTGGATCGTGCGCATTGGCGCCGCCGCCAAGCTGAACGGGATGAGCTACAACCAGTTCATCCACGGGCTGAAGGTTGCGGGGATTGAACTGGACCGGAAGATTCTGGCGGACCTGGCGGTGAAAGATCCGGCGGGGTTTGCGAGCCTGGCGACGCAGGCTAAAGGTGCGATCGCAGGGGCAGCGTAGGAACGCAGTCAGCTATCAGCCGTCAGCTTTCAGCGAAATGAGACTTGGGAAGGGCACGGCTTCAGCCGTGCCGACCAGGCCTTTATCGTTATAACTATCGTTCCGAGCGAAGCGATGCATCTGTCTTCCACGGAAGCCGTCGTTGACATTCCCAGCGAAGGCGCAGGCAGCGATTAGCGGAGAGGGATCCTTCGCCTCTGCAAAACGATTCGCTTCTCGAATCGTTTTACTGCGCTCAGGATGACAATTCTTCAAAGAGTTGCGAAAACAGTTGGCATACACCGTTCCCAAACTCACTGACTATTCGGCGGCGGCGCTGGAGAAGGCTGCGGGCGGTGCGTTGGTGCGTGCGCTCGGCGAAGCTATGGAATTCTCGAGGAACAGTCGCCTAGCTAAGCGATGCGAAAGGGAAGGCGTTTCGATGACTCGGTGGATGGCGCGCAAGAACGGGTTCCGACACAGATCAAAGATCTGTGGTTGAAGGGTGCCCGCCAAGGGGAAAAGCGCGAGGCGGGAATTCGCGTCAATGAATTAAGGTGCGCCTCACTAGATCGTCAAGGGGCAGCATATCGGCGGCAAGTGAATCTCTTCCGACATATCGCTGACCGAAAGCAAGTCAAGACCGCGTCGACATTTCTCTACCCGGAGTGCGGCGACCGATTGGGGCGGAGCATCCGGTGATGCGGACCTGGCATGAGATTGTTTCGGTGTTTCAGAAGTTGGGATACTCCGTGGCGGAAGGGCCTGTCGTCGAGACGGACTACTACAACTTCGAGGCACTGAATTTTCCGCCGAACCATCCGGCGCGGGACACGCAAGACACGCTGTTCATCGCCGGGCAAGCGTCGAAGCCACAGCGCGAGCGGCTGCTGCTCCGCACGCACACTTCTCCGGTGCAGATTCGGACGATGGAGAAAATGCGGCCGCCGATCCGCATTGTGATTCCGGGGACGGTGCATCGCAACGATCCTCCAGACGCGAGCCACTCGCCGATGTTTCATCAGATTGAAGGGCTCGCGGTCGACACCAACATTACCTTCGGAGATTTGAAGGGAACGCTCGATCACGCCATGAAGGCGCTGTTCGGTTCGTCGGTGAAGACGCACTTCCGGCCATCGTTCTTCCCTTTCACCGAGCCCAGCGCGGAATTG
The DNA here is from genome assembly GCA_963731405.1 of uncultured Acidobacteriaceae bacterium. Lineage (GTDB taxonomy): Bacteria > Acidobacteriota > Terriglobia > Terriglobales > Acidobacteriaceae > Sulfotelmatobacter. Next base: position 63,753 of record CAVSVS010000029.1, read on the forward strand.
TATGTGACCTGCTTCATTTGTGGCGGGAGCGGGAAGCGGGGAGCGGACCCGTGCCGTCCGTGCAAGCAGACGGGATGGATTGAAGTGCTGGGATGCGGAATGGTGGATCCGAATGTGTTTGAGTTTGTGAAGGACAACGGCTATGACCCAAAGAAGGTTTCGGGATTTGCTTTCGGGATGGGCGTGGACCGGTTAGCGCTGTTGAAGTATGGGGTGGATGATTTGCAGTACTTTTTTCAGGGCGATGTGAGGTTCTTGCAGCAACTTGATAGAACTGCTCTTAGCCATTGGCTCTTGGCTTTTAGCTCAAAACACGAAGTCAGATGACTCTCGAAGAATTAGAACGCACTCTTCCGAACGGACTGCACGATGCGGAAATCAAATGCATAACAGTTGACTATGCGCAACGCAGAGTGACATTCGAACTGGCTGTGTGGGTCGGCTCCATGGACGAATCGCCAGAACGGCGAGAGGCTTATAAGGACGGGCGAGTGGAGATATCAGGGCTGTTGTTTTTGGTGATGGAGCCTCCGGATCCAAAGTATCCATTTAGAACCGACCGATTGAGAATCGACGGCTGTGATATGCGCAAGAACTTGGACGTAGAGCTGCTTCGGTCGTTGCCCGCCGGATTCTTATTTCGAAGTTTCTGGGTAAACGAATGGAACGCTTTCATCCACATCGCCGCTAAGAGTGCCGAAATTGTGTGGTTGAATGAGGGCGCGATCACGTTTAGGACAAGCCAACAGCTAAAGGCCAAGAGCTAAAAGCTTCGCATGAAACTTTCTCCACAATGGATTCGCGACTTCGTTGATCTCACGGTCGACGACCATCGACTTGCTGAAGACTTGACCAATGTTGGGATTTCGGTCGAGGGCATCAGTGGAACGGGCGCTGATACCGTGTTTGAGATGGAGATTGGGACCAATCGTCCGGACGCGATGAATCATTACGGCGTGGCCCGGGAGGCGGCGGCGATTTACGGTCTGCCTCTGAAGGCGTCTTCCGGTTTTCAGCTTCCGGCTTCCGTCAATCCCCCAAACGGCGGGCCGTTCCCGATCACCGTTGAGGAGCCTGCGCTTTGTCCTCGCTTCTCGGCGCGGGTGATTCGCGGGACTCGTATCAAACCTTCTCCTGAAAAGATTGCGCACCGACTGCAACTGCTTGATCAGCGGCCGATTTCGAATGCGGTGGATGCTACCAACTATGTTCTTTGGGAGATCGGCAAGCCTACACACGTGTTCGATATGGACTTGCTCGAAGGCGGGAAGATTATTGTGCGGAAGGCGCGCAATGGGGAGATGCTGAAGACGCTCGACGGATTGGAGCGCAAGCTGAGTTCCGAAGATCTTGTCGTGTGCGACGCGAAGAAACCTGTGGGACTCGCGGGCGTGATGGGCGGGTACGACACGATGATTACCGAGAAGACTCGGAATATCGTGATTGAATCCGCCTGGTGGGATCCGGGCATTGTGCGGAAGATGTCGCGGCGGCACGGGATTCATACCGACGCGTCGCACCGCTTCGAGCGCGGGGCGGATTTCGAATCGACTGTGCTGTCGTGCGATCTTGTGGCCCAGATGATTCTGGAGTCGGGCGGCGGCGAACTGGTGGGCGATGTGGTCGACGTCGTCTCGCGGAAGATGGACCAGGCTCCGGTGGTGCTGCATGTGAGCGAGGTGCGGCGGATTCTGGGCGGCAGTCTGGATCGGGGACAGATCTTCCAGTTGCTGAAACGGCTCGGATTCACGCTGATTCCCGAGGGGCAGGATGATGCGCAGTTTCGCGTGCATATTCCCAGCTGGCGACTGGATGTGGAGCGCGAGATCGATGTGATCGAAGAGATCGCGCGGCTGCACGGGTACGACAAGTTTGAGAACACGCTGCCGGCTTACAGCGGCGCCGTGGTGGAATTGCCGCGGGCAAAGATGGATGCGACATTCCGGCAGCGGGCCCTGGCGTTGGGATACAACGAAGCTTTGTCGCTGACATTTATCTCGCATGCGGATGCGGAGAAGTTCTCGTCGGCGAAAGTTTTGGAGTTGGAGAATCCCCTGAGCGAAGAAGCGTCGGTGATGCGGACGTCGCTGGCTCCGGGGATGCTCGACATGCTGGGCTGGAATTTGAATCGCGATGTGCCGGAAGCGCGCCTGTTCGAGATGGGAAGCGTCTACGAGTTGTCGGGTGGCGAGCGGGTGGAGCCGAGGCGGGCTTGCCTGGGTGCAACCGCGGCTGCGGTGTGTGCGTCGTTGCCGACCGGCGGGGCGCTCGATGTGAGCAAGGGCGAGCATGCAGTGGCAGCCGAGGCGTTTCGTGGATTCAAGGGCGATGTGGAGAATCTGCTGGCGGCATTTGCCGGAGAGGCGAGTTACGACCGGGAGACGGCGGAATATTTTCATCCCGGGCGGTCGGCGCGGGCGCGGTTGAATGGCGCGGTGGTGGCGCAGTTTGGGCAGGTGCATCCGGAAGTGGCTGCGTCGCGCAAGCTGCGGCAGGATGTGTTCCTGGCGGAGTTCGATCTGGAGCAACTCTACAGGGCCGGGTTGCGGACAGTGAAGTTTGCGCCGCTGGGGAAATATCCAGTGGTGGAACGGGACTTTTCATTTGTGTTTGCGGATGAGGTTTCGTTCGAGGCGATGGAGCAGGCTGTGGATCGGTTGAAGATTGCCGAATTAAAAGAGTTTCGTCCAGTGGAGATTTTCCGCGGCGGATCGATTGCGGCGGGGAAATATTCCGTGTTGCTGAGGGTGCGGTTACAGTCTTCGGAGAGGACGTTGCGCGAGGATGAGGTGGCGCAGTGGTCGGGGAAGATTGTGGCGGCGCTTGCGGAGCTGGGCGGGGTGCAGAGGGTTTAGTCATTTTGTCTGTATTCCGCTGAGTGGAATGCAAAGCTTTAACCACAGGGGACACAGAGGACGCAGAGGAATGCCGACGTTCCGGACTGGGCTTTCTTAACACTGTCTCACTTACTTCTTCAGGACAAGATACCGCTCTAGCCACCCTTCTCAGCTTTTTCGACTTCCTGCCGATGGTCTGAACGTGGGAAATACTTCTGGACACGGTGTGGCGCAGGCGCGGGTGCGGGATATGAAACCACTGCGGTATGTGGCGCGGCAACCCATTTTCGACCGGGAAGAGAAAGTTTTCGGTTATGAATTGCTGTTTCGAGACGGGCTGGAAAATGCGTTTCATGGCGACACCGATGAGGCGTCGCGGGCAACGCTGGACCGGACCTTGTTGATGGGGCTCGACGTACTGTGTGACGGGCGGCGGGCGTTTGTGAATTGCACGCGCGACACGTTGATCAAGGGGCTGGTCACGCTTCTCCCGTCGACTACGACGGTGGTGGAGATTCTGGAGACAGTTCCGGGGGATCCGGACGTGGTGGCAGCCTGCCAGAGCTTGCGGGAAGCAGGTTACATGATCGCGCTCGATGATTATGTGGCCGACGATCCGCGGGAAGGGCTCACCTCCCTGGCGGACATTATCAAGGTCGACATGCAGCTGACCACAGAAGAGCAGCGAATCGCCATGATCCAGCGGCTGGGTGGGCGGCACTGCCGGATGCTGGCGGAGAAGATCGAAACGCATGCGGAGTTTGTGCGAGCACGGGATCAGGGGTTTGTGTACTTTCAGGGATATTTTTTTCGCCGTCCGGAGATGATGAATACGCACGATATGCCGGCGAACCAGATGAATTATCTGCGGATGCTGCAGGAAGTATCGCGTCCGGAGTTGGAGATCAAAGCCCTGGAGCAACTGGTCAAGGCGGAAGCCTCGGTGTGCTACCGGCTGTTGCGGTATTTGAACTCGGCGATGTTCGGCTTCCAGAGCGAGATTCATTCGGTGCGGCATGCGCTGTCGATTTTGGGAGAGCGGGATGTACGGCGGTGGGTGCGGCTGGTGGCGGCCGTGGGCGCGGGGCAGGAGAAAACCAGCGACCTGGTGCTGTCGGCACTGGTGCGCGGGCGGTTTGGAGAGTTGCTCTCACCGCGAGTCGCACACGGCGAGTCCGACTTGTTCTTGTTGGGATTGTTGTCGCTGATCGATGCGATGTTGGAAATTCCCATGGAGGACGTACTGGAGAAAATTCCTCTTGATCATGAGACGAAGGCAGTATTGTTGGGGCAACCGAGCTTGTTGCGTCCGGTGTACCAACTGATGCTGGCGCACGAGAGCGGGGAGTGGGAAGCGGCGGCGGAGTTGAGCGGAAAATTGCACATGGATTCCGAGGATGTGGCGGGGTTGTACTGGCAGGCGCAGGAGTGGGCTCGGGAAGTTTCCAGCGGAGAGTGAATGCGTCGTCCGGCGCTCGGCTTCCGGATCCTTGCTTTCGAGGCGAGCAGCAGAGACCTTGTAGTCATGACCTCCTGTGCAAAAGGGGGAGGAGATGGGGCCTTGCGCGGTTTCGCAAGGACGAGTACCATAAAGTTGTTCTCATTTAGGCCTCGTTCCCGCGCAGGCCTTCCGCGCCAGCCGATCCGAGGCGGCGCCTTAACGGATCCGATAAAACGGAAAATCGATTCGAAGTAAAAGAGTAAAGAGTTTCATTCGCGAAGAGCGGTTCGTTTCAAGAGTTGGGGTTCGTTCCATAGTGTGTCCAGTCGCTAACCGCAAGTGCGTAGATCCGATTCTGTAGGCCGGGCGGAGCTACGCCCAATCGCAGTGAATCGGCTGACTGGTGGGGCCATTAGGATCTGTAAAATTCTGCAAAATTTTGCGCAACAGCTTGAGAGGACTATGAACGCAGGACCAGGAAGACCCTCCGGTGGTGGTGGCGGAGGAGGACGACGAAGACGCCGCGGACGGCGCCCACACAATCAGCGCGGACAACGGCCCGGACAGGGCCTGAGCCGGGAAAACAAAGACGGCATTTACACGGCGCCCATGGATCACAGCTACCGGGCGGCAATGGCCGGGGGCAACAATAACAATGGGCATAAGGGCGGACGGCAACGTCCAGGATTTGCGACGCAGTATCCGCAGCCCGAGCCGGAGCCGTTGCCGGCGAGCAATGAAGATGCGAACTCGCGCATCTTTGCCTTCATTGAAGATCTGTTCTTCATGGCGAAGATCCAGGAGACGGCACGCAAGCTCAACGTGAAAGTTGAGTTTGTGAAATCGGACAAGGATCTGATGGAGCGCATGTCACAGAACGGCGAAGAAAAGCCTTCACTGATTATTTTTGATCTGAACAATGCCGGCGTGAAACCGCTAACCCTGATTCCGAAGCTGAAGAGCAAACTCAAGAAGGGGACGTCGATCATCGGGTTCCTGTCGCACGTGCAAGGGGATCTGAAGCAGAAGGCCCACGAAGTGGGGTGCGACATGGTGTTGCCGCGGTCGGCGTTTTCACAGAACCTGCCGCAACTGCTGCGTCGGCATGGTGCGCCGGAGGATGCGGAACCGACCGTACAGTAGCCGTTCGGTTGCCAGTTTGCGGCCTTCGGGCTAGCAGTGTTTCTCTCCACAAGTTTTAATTCGAAATGAGAGCAGGCTTCCCTGCTTTCGTTGACCTCCTTGGTCCATCCGCGTAAGATTTGGCTCCTGTGATCGGCCAGACGATTTCCCACTACCGAATTGTCGAGAAGCTCGGCGGCGGCGGAATGGGAGTGGTGTATAAGGCCGAAGACACCCGGCTGCGGCGCTTTGTTGCGTTGAAGTTTCTGCCTGACGACGTGGCGCGCGATCCCCAGTCACTGGCGCGATTTCGTCGCGAGGCGCAGGCTGCTTCCGCGCTGAACCATCCCAACATCTGCACCATCCACGACATCGGCGAAGAGAATGGACACGCCTTCATCGCGATGGAATTCCTGGATGGCGTTACCCTGAAACACCAAATCGCGGGCAAGCCAGTCGAGATGGACGTGCTGATCGGGCTGGCGATTGAAATTGCCGACGCCCTTGATGCGGCGCATGCGGAGGGGATTGTTCATCGCGACATCAAGCCAGCGAACATTTTTGTAACCAAGCGCGGGCACGCCAAGGTCCTGGATTTCGGGTTGGCGAAGGTTTCGCTGACGAGCATTTCGTCGAACCAGATCGGCTCGTTGAACACGCAGACACGATCGATCGACGAAGAGCATTTGACGAGCCCGGGGGCGACGTTAGGCACGGTCGCTTACATGTCGCCGGAACAGGCGAAGGGCAAGGAACTGGACGCGCGTACCGATCTCTTTTCGTTCGGTGCCGTGCTTTATGAGATGTCGACCGGGACACTGCCGTTTCGTGGCGATACTTCCGCGCTGATCTTCAACGCAATTCTGGAGCGAACGCCTATCACCCCGGTGCGGCTGAATCCGGACATGCCGGGGGAGTTGGAAAGAATCATCAACAAGGCGTTGGAGAAGGACCGCAACCTGCGTTACCAGCATGCGGCCGACATGCGGGCCGATTTGCAGCGACTGAAGCGCGATACGGAGAGCGGGCGGGCCGTGGCGGCGGCCAGTTCGGGCGCGGTGCCGGCCGTTGCAGAAACGGTTCCAGCGCCAATCGCGACGGAAACTTCTGCCCGGACTTCTTCGTCTCGCGTGACTGCGGCTCCATCACCACCAGGGGTAAGTGTCAACGCTCCCGCGAAGAAGGCAGCGAAGATTCCACTGGTGGCAGCTGCGGTGGTTGTGCTTGCTGCAGCAATCGTGGGCGGGTTCTACCTGCGCTCGAAATCGTCCGCGAAGCTCACGGAGAAAGACAGCGTTCTTCTGGCCGACTTCGTGAACACCACGGGCGACGCGGTTTTTGACGGCACACTCAAACAGGCGCTCGCGGTGCAGTTGGAGCAGTCCCCTTACCTGAATATTTATCCGGAATCGAAGATTCGCGAGGCTCTACGATTTATGGGCCGTCCCGCCGACGAGCGCCTGAGCAACGACGTAGCACGGGAGATCTGCCAGCGGCAAGGAGTCAAGGCGATGATCACCGGGTCAATTGCCAGCCTGGGCAACCACTACGTGGTCGATCTGGCGGCAATCAATCCCGTGACAGGCGACTCGTTGGCCCGGGAACAAGTGGAGCCTGAGAGCAAGGAACAGGTCTTGAAGGGACTCGACAAGGCGGCCTCGAGCCTGCGGCAGAAAATGGGAGAATCGCTGGCCTCGGTGCAACAGTTTGCCAAGCCGCTGGAGCAGGCAACCACTTCATCTCTCGAGGCTCTGCAAGCCTTCAGCTTAGGACAGGCCGAACACCTTAAGTCAAATGACGAGAAGGCCATCCCGCACCTGAAGCGAGCAGTGGAATTGGATCCAACCTTTGCCCTTGCATACGCCACCTTGGGGGTAGCGTACAACAACACGACCCGCCTCACGGAAGGCAGCGAGGCGTTGAAGAAAGCGTACGAATTGCGCGACCGGGCCAGCGCACGCGAGAAGCTGTACATTCAGGCCCACTATTACGACGAAGTTACACTCGATCCGGACAAAGCCCTGGCGGTGTATGCGGAGTGGAGGCAAACGTATCCGCGGGACACCGCTCCCTACGACAATGCAGCGCTGGCCTACACCGCCATGGGACAGTACGACAAGGCGCTCGACCTCGCCAGCCAGGCAATGCAATTGGACCCGAATGACGTTTTTGCTTACCAGAATGTTGCGTCTGCATACCTGGCGTTAAATCGCCTCGATGAGGCCAAGAGCGTTTCCGAGCAGGCTCTTTCAAGGAAGTTGGACGGAAGCGGAGTGCGCATCGTGCTGGCTGATGTCGCCTACATGCGAGGGGATTGGGCGACCTACGACCGCCAAATTGAGTGGGCGCATGGAACTCCCGACGAGCCGTTCATGTTGTTCTGGAAAGCGAGCGGGCAAAGCGGGCTGGGAAAGATCAAGGCAGCGCGACAGTTGTTTCAGCAATCCCGATCGGAGCTGATGAGCGCCGGGATCAAGGATTTTGCCGGAGGGCTGTTCGCGGTGGAAGCTACTAATGACGCCCTAATAGGGTACCCGGCGGACGCTCGTGAAAAAGCATCGCAGTGCCTTGCGATTGCCAAAGACAGTGGCGTACGCGGTTATGCCGCGCAAGCTTTCGCGTTAGCGGGAGACACCGCCAAATCGTCTTCTCTCCTGGCGGAGCTAGCCCATCAATTTCCCGACAATCAATTCCTGCGTTTGATCGTTTTTCCTCTGGTGCAGGCGTCCCAGGATCTGCAGAAGGACCAAGCACAAGAAGCGATCGCGGCACTTGAAACGGTGCGGCCTTATGAACTGGGCACCGGGCCGCGCGCAGCGGGATTCATGCCGAATTATCTGCGCGGGGTCGCGTATCTCAAGCTGCGCGATGGGACGAAGGCTGCGGCAGAATTTCAGCGCATTCTGGATCACCAGGGAGTTTCGGCTTGGGATATCACGTACGCCCTGGCGCGCCTGAACCTCGGCCGCGCGTATGTATTGCAGGGGGACAAAGACAAGGCCCGAAGGGCCTATCAGGATTTCCTTGCTCGATGGAAAGATGCCGACCCCGACCTTCCCGTCCTGAAAGAAGCTCAAGCCGAGTACGCAAAATTGCAATAGCGCGCGACGTGATCCTAGTCATTGATCTTTCTCCTCAGAGGCATACGATCTACAACAAGACCAAGGAGGCGGTCCGCCCTTGCATTCTCCACAGGGTGACGCCGTAGAAGAGGAATGGAAGGGGCTGTGCCGGCTCGGAGCCGTGGCAGCTCTAATTCTGCTGGTATATTCCGTTGCGACGATGATCGTTCTGGCGTGGTTGGGCGGACCACCAAGAACTGCACAGGAATGTTTCGAACTCATGCAGCGGAACTTGCTAACTGCCCTTTTCCGACTGGATGTGCTGACGATCCTCGTCATGCCGATGTTCTATTTTCTTTATGCTGGTCTTTTTGGCGCAATGCACCGAAGCAGCCTTACTCTATCCGCATTGAGCTCTGCTCTGGCGTTCGTGGGTGTGACACTGGTTCTGGGGAGTGCTTCAGTCCTATCTTTGCTTCACCTCAGCAACCAATATGCGGCAGCAACGGCGGATGCGCGGAGGACGCTATTGCTGGCGGCCGGAGAGGCCGTGATGTCGACGGACATGTGGCACAGCACGGGTGCGGCGATGGGAGGCGGTTTGCTGCAACTGGCGGGAGTGCTGATCTCCGTCGCCATGCTGCAAAGCAAAGTATTCAACAAGCTCACGGGTTATTTGGGGGTTGTCACGCACGGCTTGGACTTGGCTCATATCCTGATGGGGCTTTTTGTACCAACCGGTGGAGTCGTCCTGATGGTGCTTGCGGGGCCCCTGTACCTTGTCTGGCTCCCTTTAGTGGGGCGCAGGCTGCACCAGTTAGGTCGGGTTTAGTCCGCTGCAGGTGGCTCCGACGAAGATCGACAGCGCCCCGCCTTTATCCGCAAACTACGCATTATCCCGGGGGCCAAGCAAGAGCGCGTCCGCCGATCAGGTGGACGTGCAGATGGAAGACCGACTGTCCCGCGCCGGGACCAACGTTGAGGACAGTGCGGTATCCCTGCTCGATCTTGCGCTGGCGGGCGATCTCGGCCGCGGCGAGATGGCAGCGGCCGATGATTTCGGCGTCGTCGGCCTGGGCCTCTTTCAATCCCGCAAAATGTTTTTTGGGAATGATCAAAACGTGCGTCGGGGCTTGCGGCTGGATGTCTTCGAAAGCCAAGACATGATCATCCTCGTGAACCTTCTTCGCGGGAATTTCGCCGCGGAGAATGCGGCAGAAGAGGCAATTGGCGGTTGGGTCAGTCATGGGTTGTTCCTGCGGCAACGATACCATCTGGAGTCTGGTGTTGTCAGGTGCGCTTCCCGCGGGATTCTTCGCTCCGCCTGAAAAGCGGCTGCGCTCAGAATGACGCACGCTTTGTTAGTTTCCGGCTAGTCCAGACGAACCAGGAAAACTGCGCCTTCGGGAGTTTGAGTTTCGGCGGCTAGCTTTTGGGCGCGGTCGTGGTCGTCGTCGAGCACGCGAACGCGGACCCACCAGTCTCCGGCAGGGCTAGCGAAACATAGAACTTTCGCCGTGTGATAGCGGCGCTTCAGGTGGTCGGCGATTTTGTTGGCGGCGGGCTCATGGGGGAATCCGCCAATTTGCACCGCCCATTTTCCGGGAGCATCGACGGTCGCTGCCGACCGCATCAGTTGAACCTTCACTTCGGCGACACCCGGTTTATAGACATCGAGTTTTTGAGCCGCAGCCAGCGAGAGATCGAGCACGCGCCCCTGGATGAAGGGTCCGCGGTCGGTAATGCGAACCAGGGCGGTGGCTCCGGTCTTGACGTTGGTGACGCGCACTATGGAGCCGAGAGGAAATGTACGGTGGGCGGCCGTCATGGCGTGCATGTTGTAGACTTCGCCGTTCGATCCGCGACGATTGTGGTAGGGAGGACCGTACCAGCTGGCAAGTCCGGTTTCTGTCGCGACGGGCTTCGCCCCCTCCGGCAGTATAGGCTCGGCAAGGTCCGCATCGGTGTCGGCGTTTTCGGGCGGCTTGGTGGCGCCGTGCTCCTTCACGGCCGGAACGTTCGGAGGCGGAAGTGATTCAGCCGATTCTGTGGACGAGGCGGGGGGAGGCGGAGAGGGGACACTCACGTGCGCCTGTTTGGGATGGCCACAGCCGCTCAGAAACAGAATCGTGATGAGAACGATGACGAGCATGACAAAGCTGACGAGAGCGCGAAGCTTTGCTGCAAATGGCGCGGACGGCTGGGTTACTTGGGCGGGTGGTTGTGCTGCTCCATATAGTCGGCGAATTCCGTAAGCTTTTGCGAGGCCACTCGCAGGGCTTTGGTGGAGTGAGTGCGCACGGCCGGGACCACTTCGTCGTTCAGATATTTGATGAATTCGGGAATCTCTTTTTCCAGGCGCTCGGCAGCCTCGTTGATGGTTTGGCTGACACGGGCCGATGCGCCTTCCACCTTGCGGTTGAAGTCGGTCATGGTGCTCCTCGCGATAGTTCGGCGTGAATGGATCCACGCGGTGCTGCGGATTGCCAGGCAACGCTATTATTTCGTGCCCAGCGGGCGAGGTCAATGGAAAGGGAGGGAATTCGGTGGTTCCGGCGGGCTCACGCAGATAGCACGCGTGCTGTAAAATTCGGGCTCCAGCGATGAATTCCTTAAGAGCAGAATCGCACGCCGAGTTGCGGGCTCAAATGTTTCGTAGGCAGCTTCTGGCGTCGTATGACGCGAATGCGCGCGAATTGCCGTGGCGGGAGAGTCGCGACCCCTATCGGGTGTGGCTGTCGGAGATCATGCTGCAGCAGACGCGGGTGGCAGCGGTGATTGCGCACTATCACGAATTTCTGCGGCGGTTTCCGACCGTGGAGAAACTGGCGCGCGCCCGCGAGTCGTCGGTGCTGGCGGCGTGGAGCGGGCTGGGATATTACCGGCGGGCTCGCATGTTGCATGCGGCGGCGAAGGTTGTGGTGCGTGACTTGGATGGAAAGTTTCCGGAGACTGCCGAAGGATTGCGCTCTTTGCCTGGAATCGGGCGGTACACGGCGGCGGCGATAGGGAGTATTGCATTCGATGAATCTGTCGCGGTTGTGGATGGGAATGTGGAGCGCGTGCTACAGAGATTCTTCGGACGCAGCTCTCAGCGGCGAGGAGTTTTGGGTGACGGCCGAGGGGCTACTGGATCGAGAGCGTCCGGGAGATTTCAATCAGGCGATGATGGAACTGGGGGCAACCGTATGTACGCCCCGGAGGCCGGCCTGTTTGGCTTGTCCGGTGGTGGAGTTGTGTGCGACGCGCGGGGAGATGGCGGCTCTGGCGAAGGCGTTACGTCAGAAGAAACGTGAGATTCATTACGCTTTGGCATGCCGTGAGGGCGCGGTGTTTCTGGTGCAGCGTCCACGGGATGCGCGTTTGATGGCGGCGATGTGGGAGTTGCCGGAGATGAATGGCAGTACCTCAGGGGCTGAAGCCCGGTCCAATGGGGTGGAAGAAATCGCAGCGCTGAAAGCGCGGCGCCACCCAAACGGCGGACGCGGCGAAACGAGACGCGGCGAGAATGGCGATTGCTTGACGCTCAAACATTCGATCACCGTGACGGACTACACCGTGCGGGTGTGGCGAGTGGCTTCGGCTGCGCACGATGGGGGCAAATGGATTCCCGTTGAGCGGTTGGCGCGCGTTGCGCTCACTGGACTGGCGCGGAAAATTTTGCGGAAGATGGAGATCATTCCTCCCCATCTGAACGGTAAGATGCGTCATCTAAGATAGAAGCAGTATTTTTATGCGCTGGCTGCGAAATATTCTGAAAGGGCGAACTGGAGGACGATCGATGGCGGCATTGGCTACAGGCACGAAAGCGCCGGATTTTGAATTAAGGACTTTGGACGGGAAGCCGTTCTCGCTGAACGACAAACTGGCGCGAGGGCCAGTCGTGCTGGCATTTTTCAAGGTGTCGTGTCCGACGTGCCAGTATGCATTGCCGTTTCTGGAGCGACTGCACAAGGCGTACGGGCACAATGGCGTCACGCTGGTGGGAGTTTCGCAGAACGACGCCGGAGACACGGGTGCGTTTAACAAGGAATTTGGCATCACCTTTCCGATGCTGCTCGACGACACCCGGTCTTACCCCGCCTCCAATGCTTACGGTCTGACCAACGTTCCCTCCATCTTCTGTCTGGCGCAGGATGGAGAGATTGAAGTCTCGAGCGTGGGCTGGGTGAAGAAAGATTTCGAGGAGATCAACCGTCGCATGGCGGAGGCTGGGAAGATTGCTCCGGCGATGGTGTTCAAGGCGGGTGAAGATGTGCGCGACTTCCGCGCGGGTTGAGGGTCGAAAAACTAGCGCCGGGGCGGCGCGCTGACGGCAAGACATTCACCACTGAGTACACAGAGGAACAACGGGGTAACCCGGGCGTCCGGACACGTCCGGGTGGTGCGTAGATCCGTGGGTGGGTGCACTCTCGTGCACGCTGTCTGCGTACTTCCCTGACAGCCGCAGGCGGGCTCTCCGTTACAATTCTGATAGACCTTCAAAATAATAAGTTCCCAGCGAGCGCGCCGCTTGGTTGGGGGAGATACCTATTTATGCGTGGAATGCTGAAAGCTATTTCGGCGTGTCTGGTGGTGTGTGCGAGCCTCCCGGTATGGGCTGACGGAGCCGGCGCGGGCGGGTCCAAGTCCGCGAAGGCGCCTTCGGTGAAGCTGCCGGGGCCCGCATTTGTGGCGCTGGAAACCATTACGCCTGATCACATTCGCTGGCATGTGCGTTATTTGTCGCACGATCTGCTGGAGGGGCGAGGAACCGGCCAGCGCGGCGGAGACATTGCGGCCGAGTACATTGCCACGCAATTTGCCGAATATGGACTGAAGCCGGCGGGCGATCATGGCACCTACATGCAGAAAGTGCCACTCGTCGGAATCACGACGCTGCCCGAGACTCAGTTCTCTCTCGTGCCCAAGCAGGGCGAGACCATGAATCTGAAGCCGCTTGACGAGTACGTCGCCTACGACCAGACGCAGCAGGCTCAGTCGGAGGTCGACGCCGACATTGTATTCGTCGGCTACGGAATCGAGGCGCCGGAATACAACTGGGACGACTACAAAGGGCTCGACGTGCATGGGAAAGTTCTCCTGATGCTGGTGAACGAACCGACCTCGGATGACCCGAAATTTTTCAAAGGCAAAGCGCTGACCTACTACGGACGCTGGACCTACAAGTATGAAGAGGCGGCGCGCAAGGGAGCCGTGGGGGTGCTGCTGGTCCATCAAACCCAGATGGCGAGCTATCCCTGGGAAGTGGTGCGGAACTCGAACTCCGGGGAGAAGTCGGCGCTGAAGGTCGAGGGTCCAGCTTTGAAAGTTGCGTCCTGGGTTCAATTGGATGTGGCGAAGCGCTTGGCATCAGCATCTGGGATGGATCTGGAAAAGATGATGAAGGATGCGCAGACGCGGGACTTCCATCCAGTGAATCTAGGCGCAAAGCTTAAGGCGCATATGGTCAGCAAGGTCCGGCATTTCGAATCGAACAACGTAGTGGCAATTCTGCCGGGCGCAGATCACAAGTCGGCGGATGAGGCGGTGATGTACACCGCGCACTACGATCACTTCGGCATTCGCCCGGATATGCCGGGAGATAACATTTTCAACGGCGCGGACGACAACGCCACGGGGTGCGGCATTCTGCTGGAAGTGGCTCGGGCCTTCGGAACTGCAGCACAGAGGCCGCGACGATCGATCTTATTTGCGGCAGTCACAGCGGAAGAGCAGGGGCTGCTAGGGTCGGAATACTTAGGGAAGCATCCACCGATTCCCGCGGGAAAGATTGCTCTGGATTTGAATTATGACGACGTGAAGCCACTGGGAGCGCCGGAAGAAGTCGAGGTTTCCGGAGCGGAACGGACTGATTTTTATCCGTCGGTGCAAGCGACGGCCAAGGAATTCCGGCTGGCGATTCGTCCGGATGCCCGGCCCGAGGCGGGCCACTTCTACCGCTCCGATCACTTCAGCCTGGCGCGAGTGGGCATTCCATCGTTTTCAATTAACGAAGGAGTGAAGTACAAGGGACATTCGGAGAGCTGGGGAGCCGATCAGGAGCGCGAGTACGTGGAGAAGCACTATCACCAGCCCAGTGATGAATATCATTCCGAGATGGACTTTGTGGGCGACTCGGCGATGGCGCGCTTTGGATTCGCGCTCGGCTGGGAAGCTGCAAGTTTGCCTAAACTTGTGGGATGGCAGAAGGGTGACGAGTTCGAGGCGGCACGGTTGAAGAGTCAGTAGCGATCCTGATTCCTGGTCAAGAAGTTCGCAGGCCTTCGGTGGCAGCGAGTTTCGCCTGCCGTTCATCGAATGTCCAGAACCCTTGTGCTCCGAGTTCGAGAGCGACAGCAACGTGCAAGCTGTCCAACGTACGAGTGCCTAGGCGGGGACCATGACGGCGGGCTAGTTCCGCACATGTATCCCAGACCGACTCCGGTAAGTCGACTTTGAGCCAGACCCCACTTCCAATGTCTCGGTGCATTTCTGCGTCAACCCGTCGCGCCTCCAAGGCGGTCATCTCTTTCCGAAAAACATGCTGCGAGAGCGCGTGCGCCCATTCTGCGCGGTGGAGGAGTCCAAACCAGATTTGCGGCCTCGAGGCCATCCGACGCTCCGCCTCCGCTGAGTGACCATCAGGCAAGTAAAGAGACACGAAGAAACTTGTGTCAGCGTAAATGCTCAAAAGCGGCCGCGTTCTTCAACAACGAGATCGGCTCCAGATAGCAGTCGTTTCCCGAAGATTTTCTGCCGGCGGCGAGCGAAATCCGGCCAACGTTCAGGTACCGATGGCTGCTGCGCCGGTACGATACGAGCAATTACATTCTGACGTTCCCGCAGTTCCACGGTCTGCCCGGCGCTCAATAATTCCTTTAGGCGGCGCGTATCGCGCAACTGGCGAATGTTTACCGATGGCATGCCTTCATTGTGCCACTTAATGTGGCACATTGCAATGCGCGTCCCGCAGCCCTTAAAGTCAACGAATTGCATCGGTTAGAGGCAGTAACCGAGGTAACTTTAGAGCTGGTATCAGGCATGCTAGCCTCGTTATGTAGGTTTGGAATCAGCAACTTCCAAGATCCAGGATGCCGCGAATTCCTATTTTTCGACTCGGTGGAGCGCCAGACAAACCGGCGCCGCCCAATCTAGCTGCGTCGACGCCCTTTGTCTCGCTCGAGGGTATCTCGGTCGGCGTCGACAATCTTAGGCACGACGTGGTGCTGAGCCCCAAGTTTGTGGAGTTGGCTCGGCTGCAGCTGGCAAGATTGATCGCGCGACACGGTGACCTGGAAGGGTTGCTGGCTGCGGAATCCTCGCGACCCGCGCAGGGTCCTTCCTGGATGACGCATCAGGCGGGAAAAACGGCTCGACCGAAGAACGATCCCAGCGGTTGGAAGGCAGCTCTGACCGAGTTGCAGGTCGCCTCGCTCAATCGCGCCAAGAAAGAATTCAAGTTGTCGGTGGACCTGCTGGCGCGGCTGGCGGTAACGAAATTCTTGCGCACGGAAATGAACCTGCAGTTTTCCCAGGTGCTGGAACGCTGCCGCGTGCTGCTGAAGAGCTACGACAACATGCGGCAGGGGAAGGCGCACGAGTATCGTGAGCGGCTCGCGGCGTTCCAGGTGCGGAAAAGAATCATCCTTCGTAAGACCGGGCAAGAGATCTTTGAGACTCTGCGTGAAGTGGAAAAGAGCACGCTGGCGCGCACCCGGCGGTCATTGTTTGGCGAGGAGACCAGCGGAGGAAGCTACTTCATCTACCCGCTGTTTCTGAACCGGCTGCTTTTCTCCGAAGATGGGCGCGACGATTATTTGTGCGCCGAACACTATGTGATGTTGGGAAATTGGGATCGCGACCCGGACCGCTATGGCCGGATGCGGGAAATCGTCTCCGGATTTATACGCTCGCAATATGGCGAGGAAGTGAGCGCGGAGACGCTCGATTCGTGGATGAACGTCCCGGAGAACGCCCGGTCGCTGGTGGGATCGGGAACGCCAGAGGAGACTGACGCAGGCCTGGCGCAGCAGGAACGTCTGGCGGAGTGGGTACGCTTGTTGGAAGACGAGCAGGTGATGGAGAACGTAATCGCCTCCTATCACGTAGTGCCATTGCTCAGCGAATATGCGCCACGCATCAATGCTCAGCAATTGAAGAATGCGCTCATCGATCGCACCGAATGCGACCGGGTCGAGCGCATGATTCAGGATCACGGCAAGCTCTCACCCAATAGCCTGTATGCCGCGGTTGCGAAAGTCGCCAGTTGCCGCGGGGCGGAGCGGGCCAAGGTGGCGGCGAGATTTCTGGGAGATTTCTTTCACTACCATCGCGACTTGCGGCGGTTGGAAATTTTAAACGCGGCGCTGGATACCGTGAACCTGGTGAGCAACGAGCGTATCCAGGAACTGTCGCGGGTGAATGGAACTCTCTATGAGTTCTTGCTTCCCGAAGAGCAGGGGGAAACGGATTCCGAGCGCGTGCTGCGTCATGTGGTGCTCAAAGCCGACGTGCGCGATTCGACGCGGCTGACGCGCACTATGATGGAGAAGGGACTGAATCCGGCATCGTACTTCAGCCTGAACTTCTACGATCCGGTCAACAAGCTGCTGGAAAAGTACGGCGCGCAGAAAGTTTTTCTCGAAGGCGATGCGATCATCCTGGCCATTTTGGAGCGCGAAGGGGAACCCGGACTGGCAGTGAGCCGCATGTGCGTGCTGGCGCGGGAAATTATCGAAATCGTTCGCGGATATAACGAACTGATGCAGCGTTCGGGAATGCCGCAGTTGGAACTGGGCGTCGGCATTACGGCACAGGAATCGGCCCCGCTGTACCTGATGGACGGCGAACACCAGATCATGATTTCGGAAGCATTGAACGAAAGCGATCGGCTCTCCTCGTGCAACAAGAGGGCGCGCAAGGTGATGGAACCCCAGGCGGGACCATTCCACGTATACGCTTTTCAATCGGCCGAACTCGACGAGAACGGCAATCCGGAAGATGTGATCGTGAGTTTCAACCTGGGCGGAATTCGCATGAATGAAGCGGCATTCCGCAAGATGGAAAAAGAAATCACGCTCGAGCCGCTCAAGGTAAAGCTGCCGGCGTCGCTGGCATCCGACAAGGGGGAGTACCGCCTGTTCAGTGCGACGGTGCCAGTCGATCGCGAGATCTTCCGCAAGATTGTCGTGCGAGAGAGCCGCATTCCGCGAATTGATCCGGCGGATTTTTCCGTCGAGGGCTGGACGGAACGCTCGTACTATGAAGTCTGCACCGACCCTGCGATCTACGCGGCGCTGGAAAAGCGCAAGGGCGCGGGCGGGAGTAAGTAGAGAGCCGGCGTTGCTCCAAAACCGTCTGTAGAGACGCAGCTTGCACTGCTACGTCTCTCTCTTAACCGAATCTTCAGGCAGTGAATCGCGCCCGCAGAGACGTAGCCAGATTCGTCTCTAGCGCTAGAAGTTCGTTCCCACCCGCGCTGGACGGAACGGAATCTGGAATGTCGCCTCGACGTCAACCGGGGTGCCATTTTTCATGGCGGGCTGGAACTGCCATTGCGCGATCGCCTGGCTGGCAAACTGGTCAAGGCGCTCGTCGACGCCGCGCAGCACGCGCACATTCCCGACAGTGCCGTCGGCGCGGATGACCGCATAGAGAATCACCGTTCCAGATACATTCTCACGCATCAACTGCAGGGGGTATGCCGGATCGACCTTGCGCGTGGCAGCGGGCTGGGAGAGGTCGGCCGCACTCGCGTCGTGATTGCTGGGATCGTGGTTGAGTTCGGTGAAGCGAACGACCCAACTGCCTCCCGCGGAGTTCAGGTTCGGCATGTTGAGCGTGACGGAATAGAATTTCCGATTGCCGAAGATAGCGCGTTCGGGCTCCGAGAGCTTGGCCGTGCTGTCGGGTTGCATCGGTCGCGAAGGCGCGCTGGTCACGCGTGGCGGCCGCACGCTCGCGATCAGATTTGGATTGACCGTGTCCGTAGCCTTGCCGGGGTCTCCGGCCACGGGAGAGGTTTTCGCCGCCGTGTTTCCCACGTACAGTCCTGACGGCGCGTCTCCGCTTCCCTTGCGGCTGGCTACACTTTCATTTTCTTTGCCGCCGCCACTTGCGCCTGGCGCACCGGACGCGCCGGCGTGTCCTTCAGGCGTGGCGGCGAATGCGCCGCGGCGGTTTCCTGCGGGCGGATCGGGTGGCGCTCCCACCGTAGGATGCAGGTTCAACGCAATCACGCGGCCACTGGCACCGACTCCTCCGGAAGCTCCCGAGGGGGAAACCGATGGAGGCGGGGCAACGACCTGCGGAGCGCCGGGGCCCGCACCATAACCTCGCGATCCGGGCATAGTGCGTTGTTCAGCCACCGCCAATTGAGGCGCGGGAGCAATCACCGAGCTGCGTCCAATATTCAGATCGCCCAACGGACGGGTCGATGCGCTCTCCACACTTGGAGGAGGCGCGACCACCGCAGATTGTGGGGCCTGGAATGCAGCTGCGTTCGAGGCGTTCACGTCAGGCGGGGGAGCGACCACGGAATTCTGCAGAGCCGGAGAGCTGCGTCGCTGTGTGAGATGGGCAGCATCGGGCGGGGGCTTTACTACCGACGTTTCCATCTGGGGCGCAAACCGCGTTTTCTCGGCAGCCGGAGTCAACGGCACATCCGGGATGGCTAGCCGCGGCTTTTCCGGCGTGTCGGACCAAGCCACAATATTGGGCAGGGGAACATCGCGCTTCAGCTTGACGTTGGGCGGTATGACGATGGTCTGCGAGCTGTTATCAGCCTCGCGTGGAAGCGAAATGATGGGCTGGCGCGAAATCTCCGGATCCGCCGCCCGGGGTTGCGCAGCCTGCGCTTCGCGCGTATCGATTGGCGGAAGATATTCCGAAGGCTGGTAATAAATTACCTGCGCGTGGTCGAATGTAGGCTTGGCAATGACTTGAGGTTGCATCGCGAAGAAGCGGGTCAGTCCAATCAATAAGGCGAATGCAACGACGTGATAGACGCCAGATTGAACGAAGCGGCTCCAGGGCAAAGGGCGCTTCACAAATACATCGGGCCAAAACGGTGCAGGGGCGGAATTCAGCTCGAGAGGCGGCAGGCGGCGCGGAACCATCAGATCGCGCAGATTTTCGAAAAAGACGCAACGCCGTGAAGGCAGCTCGACCAGAAGCCGCGGCACATGCGCAGATTGCTGGATTTCGCCGAGAGGCGGAGCTGCGATCATCTCACCTATACTAGATGCGCCAACGACCGTTCGGATAGCCAGAAGGACCCCAATTGCGTGATTTTTCTCCCGCTCTGAAACCGCTCGCGCAAACAGTGGTTCCCCGCAAGTCCTTCACAAGAAAGAACGTTTATAATCTTGGATTCGGCACTCAGCCGCAATTCTCACTGTAAGGACACACTTTGCTCGATTTTTTGGGAGATTTACGACGAACTCATATGTGCGGGACGCTGCGCGCGTCTGATGCCGGCAAAAAGGCTGTGCTCATGGGATGGGTGAACCGGCGGCGCGACCTGGGCAACCTCATCTTTATTGACCTGCGCGACCGCACCGGCGTGACCCAGGTTGTGCTGAACCGCGAAGTCGACGCGGCAGCGCACGACAAGGCCAATACCCTGCGCAACGAGTACGTCATCGCCGTGATCGGAACGGTCAAGGGCCGCGACGCCGACACGGTGAACAAGAACATCCCAACCGGTGAAGTGGAACTCGTGGCCAGTGAGATTCGCATTCTGAACGAATCGAAGCTGCCGCCATTCCTGCCGTCGGACACCGCATTGACGAATGAAGAGACGCGGCTGAAGTACCGCTACATCGATCTGCGGCGCGATGTGATGCAGTTCAACATCGAGACGCGGCACAAGGTGGCGAAGGCAATCCGCGACTATCTTTCGGGACAAGGATTCTTCGAGATAGAAACGCCCTTCATGACGCGGTCGACGCCGGAAGGGGCGCGCGACTACCTTGTACCGAGCCGCGTGCAGCCGGGGACGTTTTACGCGCTGCCGCAGTCGCCGCAGCTGTTCAAGCAGATCCTGATGATCTCGGGGTTCGACAAATATTTTCAGATTGTGCGCTGCTTCCGCGATGAAGATTTGCGTGCCGACCGGCAGCCCGAATTCACCCAGATCGATCTCGAAATGTCGTATCCGCAGGCAGAGCGGGTGTGGGAAGTTGTCGAGGGCTTTCTGACCGCGGCGTTTGCGGCGGCGGGCAATCAGATCAAGACGCCGTTTCCGCGGATGGATTATGACGAGGCGATCCGGCTGTACGGGATCGACAAGCCTGATTTGCGTCTGCCTCCGTTTACGGATGTACGCGATTGCTTCACACCGGAAAACTTACAGGAATTGGCGATCAATGCGAACCTGCCGGTGATTGCCATCCGCACACCGAAGGTCGGGGAGCTGTCGCGCAAGGAACGCGACGACATCAAGCCGATGTTTCATGCCAAGGGCGGCGCGAGAGTTTACGAGGACTTCAAGCGCATCGGCAACAAGTTCCCCGAGGCGGCAGCAGCGATCACAAAGATGCTTGGGATCGAGGACGGCGACCTGATTGTGCTGGTCGCGGGGTCCGCGCAGGCCGGGCCGCAGACGGCGATGCCTGCGCACCGCAAGGTTACACCCGCGGAGTTAGCGATTTATGCTTCGGCAGGGTTGCTGCGGCTGGCTTTGGCGCAGAAATATTCCGAGCGTCACGGCATCTTCAAGAAGACTGGTGATGCCGCAAAGGACTACAGGTTTCTCTGGGTCACGAACTTTCCCATGTTCGAGTGGGATGAGGGCGAAAAGCAATGGATGGCGGCGCATCATCCGTTTACCTCGCCGCATGATGAGGACATGAGTTTGCTGGAAGCCGGTGTCGAGTCGGTCAACGATCCGCAGTCTCCGCTGAGCGCGGTGCGGGCTCTGGCCTACGACGTGGTGCTCAACGGCACTGAGTTGGGCTCGGGCTCGATTCGTATTCACCGCCAGGACATTCAGCGGAAAATTTTCCGTGCGTTGGGCATGACGGAAGAAGAGGCGAAATCGCGCTTTGGATTCTTTCTGGATGCGCTGGAATATGGCACGCCTCCGCATGGAGGCATCGCGCTGGGCCTCGATCGCATCGTCATGATTCTCGCGGGGGCAGAGAGCCTGCGTGAAGTGATTCCCTTCCCAAAGACAGCGCGCGCGGTCGATTTGATGGTGGACGCCCCGACGCCGGTAGGTGAGCGCCAGTTGAAAGAGTTGGGGATATCGGTCAAGAAATAGGATTAACGGTTGCTGAGTGGGGTAGCGCACAACCGTTGAGGGCTGCGCTTCAAATTCAATTTGACCTTGTTGCCGATCTATCTGACATGAGAAAACATTTTCAGATTTGCCTGTTGTTTGCTGCGTCTGCCTGCTTTGTCTTAACCATCACCTTTCCGGTATTCGCTGCGCCGCAACAAGCGGCGAGTTCCGACACTTCCACAATCGTCGAGAAGGGGAAATTTACTCTTCACAAATTTGAGCAGGCGATTGGCGAAGAGACTTACGAGATCAAGCACGACGGCGACTCCCTCGCGGCGAAGGTCGACTTCAAATTCACCGACCGGGGCTCGGCCGTTCCTCTTGCGGTGACGTTTCGCGGCGCCCAGGACTTGACGCCGCAGTCTTTCGAAATCAAGGGGCGAACTGCGCGCAGTGTTGCGATTGACGAAGCCGTAACTATCGATGCCGGCAGAGTCCACTTCCGCACCCGCGACAAGCAAAGCGATTCCGATGCGCCCGGCGGCGCCTTCTTCACGATCGCGGGATATGCTCCCGCGACCATGCAGATGCTCATGGTTCGCTATTGGGCAACGCACGGTTCACCGGCCCAGCTTGCGACTCTTCCAACGGGCACAGTGAAGGTCGAACCGCGCGGACAAGACACAATCCGCGTTAGCGACAAAGACGAGAAGCTCGACCGCTACACCGTCGAGGGCCTGATCTGGGGCCGCGAAACGCTTTGGTTTGACGCCAATCGGAATCTGGTCGCGGAGGTCTCCACCGACGCCGAGTTCGATCACTTCGAAGCGATTCGCGACGGCTACGAGAGCGCGCTCGGAGACTTCGTGGGGCGCGCCGGCACCGACGGCATGAATGCTCTGGCCGAAATCTCCAAGGGAATCGCTGGCAGCCGGGCGGCTACCCTCGCCATCGTCGGCGGGACGTTGATCGATGGCACCGGTGCCGCACCGGTCGCCGACGCGGTCGTCGTAGTTCACGATGGGCGCATCGTCGCCGCAGGTCCGCGGTCAAAGGTCAAAATCCCGAAGGATGCAAACGTGGTCGACGCCCACGGCAAGACCATTCTGCCCGGGCTATGGGATATGCATGCTCACTTCGAGCAAGTGGAGTGGGGGCCAATTTATCTGGCCGCTGGCGTCACGACGGTACGCGACTGCGGAAACGAGTTTGAGTTCATCACGGCCGTACGCGATGCCGTCGCACAAGGCCGCGGCCTCGGTCCACGTCTCTTGCTGGCGGGCGTGGTGGATGGCACGAGCACCTACACGATTGGCGTCGAGCGGGTCGACACGCCCGAGCAGGCGCGCATGTGGACCGACCGCTATCACGACGCCGGCTTCCAGCAAATGAAGATATACAGCTCGGTGAAGCTCGAAGAACTGAAAGCCGTTGCCGATGAAGCCCATCGATTGGGCATGTCAGTGACTGGGCACATCCCTGAAGGGTTGGACGCGTACCAGGCGATTGAGGCGGGGCAAGACCAGATCAATCACATCGACTATGTCGCCAACATCATGCACGCGCCGCTGCCCGAGAATGCCAGCCGCCTTGACCGCTTCAAAGCTGGGGCAAACATCGATCTCGAATCGCCCGAGGCAAAAAAAGCTCTGGCGTTTTTGAAGGAGCATCACACCGTCGTCGATCCCACGCTTGCATTGATGGAATTCTTTACTGCGACTACGGCGAAGCCTCCGGCTAGCTTTGAGCCCGGCGTCAATAAGATTGCCCCAGAACTTGCGGCGCAACTCACCGATGTGGGACCGCCCACCGATCGCTCGGAGATCGGGCAGAAAGTCTTTGACAAGGAAGTGGCGATCGTAGGGGCGCTGCATCGAGGGGGGATTCCAGTTGTGGCCGGTACCGACCAGACGGTTCCCGGGCACAGCCTTCATCGCGAGATCGAACTGTATGTGCAGGCCGGGTTCACACCCATGGAAGCCATCCAGGCAGCGACGATTGTGCCAGCGCGAGCAATGGGGATCGAGAAGGACTCCGGCACTGTCGAGAAGGGCAAGCGCGGGGATCTGATTCTCGTCGACGGAAATCCGCTGGAAGACATTCGCCAGATTCGCAATGTCGAGTACGTGATCACCAACGGGACTATGTTTCACACCGCAGAACTCTGGCAGAGTGTCGGATTCAAGCCGTAACAAAGTCCGCGCCGATTTGAAACTTTCTGCTCTGCGCTGCTAGTCTGCCTGCTATGGCTGATCGCACTTCCACCAAGCGCAAGAAAGTAAAGAAAACATCGCTTCGAGTTTCTGCAGCAGTTCCGCGGCTCAAGACTTCAAAGTCCCCACCCTCTCGCAAAGTGCGCGAGAAGGGTGGGGCACCCGCGAGGCCGGCTCAGCCCACCGGCAAGCATTTTCTCAGCGACAAAGTGGGGCACTTCACCGAGTCGGTCATTCGCGAAATGACGCGGCAGGCGATGCTGCACCATGCAGTCAATCTTGCGCAGGGCTTCCCCGACTTCTCGGCTCCGGCGGAGATCAAACAAGCTGCGCAGCAGGCGGTTGCGGCCGACGTGAACCAGTACGCCATCACCTGGGGCGCGAAGAACCTGCGAAATGCGATTGCGCGGCAGATGGGTGTCTGGCAGGGGATCACGGTCGATCCGGAAAAAGAGATCACTGTGTGCTGCGGCTCGACCGAAGCCATGATCTCGACGCTGCTGGCGGTCTGTAACGCGGGCGACGAAGTCGTGATCTTCGAGCCGTTTTACGAGAACTATGGGCCAGACTCGGTCTTGAGTGGGGCGAAGCCGAAGTTTGTGAAGCTGCGCCCGCCGACGACCGATGGTGGCGAGTGGACATTTGACGAGAAAGAACTGCGCCGAGCCTTCGACAAGCACACCAAGGCAATTATCCTTAACACTCCGAACAATCCAACAGGCAAGGTTTTCACGCGCGGCGAACTGGAACTGATTCGCGATTTGTGCGTTGAGTTCGACGTGCTGGCCATAACCGACGAAATCTACGAGCACATTCTCTACGAGGGAACTGAACACATATCGATGGTTTCGCTCGAAGGAATGCGCGAGCGCACGGTGACCATCAACGGCATGTCGAAGACCTACAGCGTGACGGGATGGCGCGTGGGATGGGCGGTTGCGCCGGAGAGGATCACAAACGCAATCCGTAAGGTGCACGACTTCCTGACGGTCGGAGCTCCGGCACCCTTGCAGGAGGCCGGGGCGTCCGCTTTGAATTTGCCACCCGAGTATTACTCAAGACTGGCCGAGGGATACCGGGTGCGCCGGGACCATCTCATGCCGGCGCTGTCGGCGGCCGGGTTCCAATGCTTCCGCCCGCGCGGGGCGTACTACGTGATGACCGACATTTCGGCGTTCGGGTTCAAGGACGACGTTTCGTTTGCCAAGTATCTGGTGCAAGAGATCGGCGTGGCCTGCGTACCCGGGTCCAGCTTCTATCGCGATCCACGCGATGGCGCGAAGCAAGTGCGGTTCGCCTTCTGCAAGAAGCCGGACACGCTCGACGAAGCGGCGCGAAGGCTAGCGAAGCTGGCCCGCCGATCTGGTTCAGCCTGAAAATCCTGCAGGCTATTTCGTGATCACGCCGCAGGCCACGCGATCGCCGGAGTTACCCGACGGGTCCGTCTTATAGTCGTCAGCCTTGGCGTGTACGACGATCGCCGCGCCGCTGGTGAGCAGCGAATGTGGGCCGTCTTTCAGCGTGACCTCGCCGTCCTCGAGCTTCACCTTGGCCTTGCCGTCGGCGCCCACGGTGAAGTTCTTCATATCACCGGCGTGATGGCCGTCCGGACTATCGAAGCCGTGCTTCTTCCCTTCCGGATTGAAATGGCCGCCAGCTGATTTGAAGTCCGGCCCCTCGCATTTGGGAACCTGATGAAAATGGATGGCGTGCTCGCCGGGCGTCAGATCGTGGAGCATGAGTTGCAGGGCAACACCAGATCCGTGATCCCAGACAACGATTTCGCCCACGGTTTTGCCCTGGCCATCTTTCATTTCTACTTTGGTCTTGGCCGCACTGCGCAACGGCAGGACGGCCAGCGCAAGAAATAATCCGAGCGTGAGACAAGCAAATTGCTTCATAAGTTGGAACCTCCCGGCAGGCTGGAATTATAGCCAATTATGTGGCGAGGGAGTTCAGAGCGGTGACGCGAGATCCCCCTAAACCTGCAAAACGCCTGCGCTCCGAATGACCTCTAGCGATGACGTGTCTTGGGGTGCCACCGGCAACACATTGGGCTGATCTCTCCACAACGATGTGGAGTATACTGCGAAGAAGTTGTAAACATCCTTCCGGGGAAGAGTGCAATCATGGCTTTGAATGTGGTGGAACAGGTGGCAGAACAGGTTCCGGCAGACGATTTTCAGGCGCTCGAAGAGAAGATTTATCGCACCATAGAGATGTACAAGGCGTCGCGGCAGGCCCAGGCGACCGCCGAGCGCGACGCGCAACGGTTGCGGCAGCAAATGGAGGAGCGCGAAGAAGAACTGGTCCGGTTGAGGCGCGAGGCGGTGCAACTGAAGAAAGAACGCGAGGAGATCCGCGGTCGCGTCGAGAAAATGCTGCAGCAGATCGAGTCGATTGCTGAGGCGAGTTAAGACCTGCGGATTCGCTGCGCGCAGGAAGTCACGTCCCCACGGAGAAACGTTTTATGGCAACGGCGACCAAGGATCAGATGGTGAAAGACGCGCAGAACGCCAGCGTGCGGGTGGAGATTTTTGACCAGGCGTACAACCTGCGCGGCTCCGATCCGGAATACATCCTCAAACTGGCGGAGTATGTTGACTCCAAGATGCGCGCCGTCGCCGAGGCAACCAATACGATAGACACCGTCCGGCTGGCCGTTCTGGCCGCGCTGAATATCGCCGATGAATATCATCTGCTCAAGAAAAGACAGGACGGCGGGGCAACCGATTACCAGAAGCGCGCGCATCTACTAGTCAATGCGCTGGACGAAGTGCTGGGCGAAAACCGCAAGGTGGGATAGCCTGCGTCACGCTGCGCTATCGTTCGCCCTCCTGGCACTACTCATAAGCACCACCTTCTCTCAGGAAACAACTCTCCGCACTCAATCCAATGTGGTTCTGGTTCCGACTCTCGTGAAAGACCAGCAGGGCGGGATAGTCTACGGGCTGCTGGCCAAGGACTTCATCGTGGAAGACGATGGCGTCGAGCAATCCTTGCGCCTCGATGAAACGCCAGAGGGCCAGCCGATCTCGCTAGTCGTAGCGATTCAGAAAGGGCGGCGGGCCTATGCCGAGTTCCCTCGAATGCAGGGCCTGAAGACGATGCTTGGCCCTCTGTTCGCCCTCGGAACGGCGCGGGTTGCGGTCGTCGAGTTCGACAGCCAAGTCGAGCTGACAAGAAATTTCACCAAAGATGAAAGTTTGGTTTCCGACGACCTGACCAATCTGCAACCGGGGGACGAAGGGGCAAAGATCCTGGACGCCATCAATTATTCGATCAGTCTGCTCAAGAAAGAGTCCGAGGGACGGCAGCGCGTAATGTTGCTGATCAGCGAAACCCGCGATCACGGCAGTAAGGGAAAGATCGACGATACCGTGGCGGCCATCGGGCAGAGCAATGCCGTCATGTACGCACTGGCGTTTTCACCGGCGCTCTCTAACATTCTCGATACTGGCCGCGGCACGAACAAAAACGAAGAGCACCCGACCGTCGACATTCTCGATCTCGCCTATCGGACTGCACAGGCCATGCGGAAGAACGTGCCTAGCACGATTGCTTCCATGACGGGTGGCGAGTATGAACTCTTCGCGACGCGGAAGAAATTTGAAGTGCGGATGAACGACTTCACCAATCATCTGCACAGCCGCTACCTGCTGAGCTTTGCGCCGAAGAGTCCGCGTCCCGGTCTGCACCAGATTCGCGTGCGCGTGAAGAACGCCGGAGATGCTACAGTGCTGGCTCGAAGCACTTACTGGGCGGAAGAATCCCCTCAGTAAGCGCCTGATCTATTCGACTCGCTCGTCCTGAAATTCCTTCGTGGGTGAGTCCAGGACCTCCCGGACTTTCGCCATGAGCGCCGACAAAGTAAAAGGCTTGGGCAGGAACCAGAGTCCGGCGTCGAGCACGCCGTAGTGAACGATGGCGTTGTTGGTGTAACCGGAAATGTAGAGCACCCGCACATCGGAAGAAATCTGCATGATTTGTTCGGCCAGCTGCCGTCCATTCATGCGGGGCATGACCACATCGGTGATCAGCAGGCGGATATCCCGATGGTGGGCTTTAAAGATTTCAAGCCCTTCCTCAGGAGTGGCCGCGACCAGCATTTTGTAGCCGCAATGTGCAAGGACCGAGGAACTGAGCTGCCGGAGCTGAGCGTCATCTTCTACCAACAGGATGGTCTCCGTGCCTCTTTTAATGCTGCCGGGGCGGTGTTCCGCGCCAGTCGTCTCGGAGGGCTGATCGACCCGGGGAAGGTAAATCTTTAGGGTCGTGCCTCGATCAGGCTCGCTGTAAACCCAGATGTGTCCACCACTTTGCTTTACGATTCCGTACACCATCGAAAGGCCGAGGCCCGTACCTTTGCCAACTTCCTTCGTAGTGTAGAAGGGTTCGAAAATACGGGCCTGGGTTTCAGGAGTCATGCCGTGGCCGGTATCGCTCACCGCCAGCATGACGTAGGGGCCGGGCTCGACGGGTTGGTGATTGCGAGCATAGTTTGCGTCGAGTTGCTCGTTCGAAGTTTCGAGCGTGAGCTTGCCGCCATGAGGCATTGCGTCGCGAGCATTGAGGGCCAGGTTCATCATGACTTGTTCGATCTGCCCAGGATCGGCCTTAACCGAGCCGAGATCGCTTGCAGGTACGGTCAAGACCTCAATGTCCTCTCCGATCAGCCGGCGCAACAAGGAATCCAGATTCAACATGATGTCGTTGAGGTTGACCACGCGAGGGGAAAGCACCTGCTTGCGGCTGAAGGCGAGCAACTGACTGGTGATTCCCGAGGCCTTATGGGCGGCAGACTTGATTTGCGCGGTACTCTCAGCCAGCCGGCTGCCTGCGGGAACTCCTTCGGCCAGTATTTGCGAGTATCCCAGAATGACAGTGAGCAGATTGTTGAAGTCGTGGGCGACACCTCCCGCCAGTCGTCCAACGGCTTCCATCTTCTGTGATTGGCGCAGTCTCTCCTCGAGCGCCACACGCTCGGTCACATCTTGCACCAACGACGCTACCCCAAGCACTCTTCCAGCCTCATCGACGAGCGGCGTGTTGTACCATTCACAGGAAATAGTACGTCCATCCTTGGTGACATTGTCGTTCGTACTTCGAGTTCCGCCACTCTGCCTTAGCAATTCAATCCACGTCTTGTCCACATGCTGATGAAAAGGCGGAGGAACAAGAAACCTACCATGTTGTCCAATGGCTTCCTGGCGGGAATATCCGAAGATGCGCTCAGCCGATGGATTCCAATCGGCGACTCGGAACTGAAGGTCCCACTCGACCACTGCCAACGGCGTGTGTTCGAAGTGAATGCGCAACTTCTGCTGCGACTGGCGCATCTGTTCTTCGGCGAGTTTCCGTTCACTAATGTCGCGGCAAATCCCTAGCAGTCCAATCACGTCGCCGTTCGAGTCGCGATAAGGTCCCTTGGTGGCGAGGTAAGTTCGAGTCACACCCGCAGCGGTTGCGGATTCCTCATAAGTCTGTGTCCTACCGGACTGGATCACGGCGCGATCGCGCTCCATGATCCCCCGGCCCATCTCGGGGTCGAACAATTCCGCGTCGATCTTGCCCAGAACTTCCTCGACGCTTCGGCCCAGGAAACCCGCACCGGATGCGTTCATCATCAGGTACCGGCCCTGCAGGTCTTTCACAAAGACAGCATCGGTGGTTCCGTCGGTAATGCCTTTCAACAAGGCGAGGTTTTTTTGAAGTTCGCGAGAACTGATCAGCAACTGGTTCTGCACAACGAACATGCGTCCGCCGGCGGCCGCAAACGAAACTAGAACCAGTACCACAGACCAGAGAAACTGTTCCTGTGCGATGCTCAACACCAGGGGAAACACAATCGCGGGGATCACCAGCGGAGAAAACTGGGCGAGTAGTTGCAATCCGTGGGAGTACGATTCGCGTCCGGTTTCCGGTTCGTGGTCATCCCATGTTGCAGCAATCGCGATGATTAAGCAGTAGCTAACCGTCCATGGAAGATCGGTCCACGTTCCCTGCGTGTAATGACCGGATGCCTGATAGTAGAGGGTCCAGTTCAGAACAATCCCGTGCACAGTCAGGAATGCACCCAGGCGGAGGAAGAAGGATCTCTCGGTTCTGGTGAAGCTCAGCAGGCCTCGAAGCAGAAAACTCAAGGCGATCAAGCCGAAAAAAAGGATTCCGGCATGGAGCGTGTGAACTTGCATCGCACGACCAGCCAGCTGCCAGCGCGAGGGCACGTAAATCTGTGACAACTCTACGGCCAGCGCGAGAGTACAGACCTGAACAAAGTCGCACGCCCGCAACCACGCGTATCCTTTGCCTGGGTCTTTAGGACTCAGAAACAGAGTCATCGCGGCCGGCACCACCCAGAAGAAGACCAGGACATCGCTCGGCCAAAGCGTACCGAGAGGCACGCGCAAATAGTCGTAATAGTCGGTGTAGAGAGCTTGGCCGATGGCCGTAATCAGCAGGGAGAAAGCGACCAGGCGCCAGACACGCTTTCCAAAGGAACCGGACTGGCGCGACACCATCCAGCAAACCACGGCTCCTGCCAGCGGGGCCGCGGTGTCGATCCAATCGCCCCAGAGCGATGCCTTCGCGGTGCCGTACCACAGCAGCAGGACTGCCCCGTGCAGCAGGATGAGGCCAGACGCCGCCGCCATTGCGGTCGTGCGAAACTTCGACATCGTTCAGACTTCTCCGGCGTGCCGCCGATGCGCTAGCGGATTACGCTCTGGGACCCGGTTTTGTCTACTCAGTATCAACTCACAAACTGCCCAACAGAATCAAGTCCTTCCATGGTCCGCAAGCCCCGCACTGCTTCTTATCGCCGCTGCTTCGCAACATTATTTGGCAAACCTGCGAACCTGCGCGGAAAAATCTAGCGCTGTTCTCGGCGCGAACCGCAAGCCCATTTGTGAACGAATCATTACTTTGGTTGCAAGCCACCTGCCAACTTTTTGCGCTCTTCCACTTGCCAAGTGCTCCGGATTTGCCTAGCATCCTGAATGAAAGCCGGCCTGCCGAGTTTGTGATGGCGGTAACCGATTTTTGAACCAATGCAGAATGAACGGGGACTCGACTCGAACTAGGATCCGGTGAGCAGCGCTCCGCCATGCGGAGATGCCTAAAGGGTCTCGGCGGGTTCCCAACGTCTACCGACGGGTTCATTCTCGGCCCGTCACACGGCCTAGTGGGTCGGCTTGCTTTTTCTTTTCGTGCTGCTGTCACCCTGTCCGCGAGGTTTGCTCGTTCCGCTTTCCATCCGGATCTTCGTTACCTGCTAAACTTGTATCTGTAGCGAATCTCTTGCTGCCCGCATCTAACTAAACAGTGTTCCCACAACTCTTTCATTTAGGAAAGTTCTTTCTTCCGACCTACGGATTCCTGGTGTCTATGGGCGTTCTGATCGGGCTTTGGATCAGTGTGCGTAACTCCGAGCGCTTGGGATACGACGGCGACAAGGCTTGGAATCTTGGAATCCTCGTCGTCCTTTGCGGCATTGTCGGCGCCAAAGTGCTTTACATCATCAATGAGTGGAGCTACTACTCCACGCACGTCAGCGAAATCTTCAGCTTGAACACCCTCCAAGCTGGCGGTGTTTTCTCCGGAGGCCTGCTCGCTGCGTTTCTGGCCGCGGCCTGGTACGTGTGGAGACATCACATGCCGCCTCTCGGAACTTGCGACGCTTTTGCCCCCGGCCTTGCCTTGGGGCACGCGATCGGACGCATCGGATGCTTTGCCGCCGGTTGTTGCTTCGGAAAAGAGACGCATCACTGGTGGGCCGTAACGTTTACCAATAAATTGGCGAACGAGATCACGGGTACCCCTCTCAACAAACCTCTCCAACCGACTCAGTTGTTCGAGTCGGCAGTCGAACTCGCGAATTTCTTTTTCCTGATGTGGCTGCTGAAGCGGCGTAAGTTTGACGGCCAGGTGTTTGGCGCGTTCATGTTCATTTACGGCATTGCCAGATTTTTCCTAGAGTATCTCCGCGACGATCCCGGCCGCGGCTCCGTGTTTGGTGGGGCGATGACCGGCACTCAGTTGATTTCGATTGGGTTGGTCCTGGCTGGAGGACTGATCTGGTGGTTGCGCCCCGGCTCGAAAGCGGTCCCAGCGCGGGCGATAAGCGCCACGCGCTAACGCAAGCTCTTGCCGAGCCGTCCTCGATATTCATGCGCGCGCATCCAACTCTAGACGTGTCGGAAGTTATGCCCGACGAGGATCGTCGCAACACCCTGTAGTATTCTTCCCTCCAGATGGCGGAAGAGTTTCCAGTCCAGATTGCAGTCGCACCCGACGACGCCGGCAAGCGGCTCGATCAATTCCTGGTAACCCACCTCGATGTCAGCCGCGCTCGCGTGCAGCAACTTATCTCTGAACAGAAAGTCCTGGTGAACGACGCTCCGGCGAAAGCCTCGCTAAAACTGCGGGGCACGGAGCATATCGGCGTGCTGGGTTCGGCGGAGCGGCCTCCGTTGCGCGCGATCGCCGAAGAGATCCCGCTGGACATCGTTTATGAAGATGACGATCTTGCCATCATTAATAAGGCCGCCGGCATGATGGTGCATGCCGGCGCGGGCGCTACCGAGGACGAGCGCAATCGCGGCACCCTGGTGAATGCGCTCTTGCATCATTTCTCCACACTATCGGCGGTGGGCGGAGAGATGCGTCCGGGTATCGTCCACCGGCTCGATAAAGAGACGAGCGGGCTGATCGTCGTGGCAAAAAATGATGAGGCTCATCGCAAGCTGGCTGAACAGTTTGCCCGCCGCCAAGTGAAGAAAACATATGTCGCCCTGGTGCATGGATGGCCGAAGAAAGATCACGGCACGATTTCCGCCAGCATTAGCCGCGACCGGGTGCGGCGGATCCGCATGACGACCCGCGGCTCCGGAGGACGCGACGCCGTCTCGCACTACACCGTGGTGCGCCGCCTGGACACCGCTTTCGGCAAGTTTGCGCTGGTCGAAGTGAAGATCGATACCGGACGGACCCACCAGATCCGCGTGCACATGGCTTCTCTGGGGCATCCGGTAGTGGGGGACGCACTCTATGGCGCACCGCGTGAGATGCGCGCCAGGCGCGGCCGAGCTACCGACGAGGGCGCAGCCATTTCCCTCCCCCGCAACTTTCTGCACGCGGCGCAACTGGAACTGGCGCATCCACGCACCGCCCAACCCATCGCCCTGCAAAGCCCGTTACCGGCGGAACTACAGGCCTTTTTGGCGACGATCGAGGAAGGCGCGGCCAGCAACGTCTCTACGAAAGATTGAGGCCTCGCCGGATATAATGGTTCTATTCGAGGAAATCTTTTGGGAACGAAATTGACTGCGCATTCTGGACTAGTTTTGTTGCTACTTCTGGCCGGGAGCACGACGGGCCAGTCGGCTGCTCCTACCTCATCATCATCAGTAGCCTCATCAACGACCGCGGCCACGCCGCACCAGGAACCGGGCGCGACTCCTCCGGCAACCGCGACTCCCGGGCAAGACCAAAAACCTGCTGCTGACCCAAATGCCCCGACTGGCGACGACGCGTTGACAACGATCCGCGCAACCACCAACGAAGTGAACGTAGTGTTCACGGTGACCGACAAGCACGGACGCCGCATCACCGATTTGAAGCAGAACGATTTTCGCGTGCTCGACGACAACAAGCCGCCGCAGGAAATCCGTAGCTTCCATGCCGAGACGAACCTGCCTCTGCAAGTCGGACTGCTCATCGACGCCAGCAACTCGGTGCGCGACCGGTTCAAGTTCGAGCAGGAGTCGGCCATCGAATTTTTGAACCAGACCATTCATCCTCGCAAAGACCAGGCCTTCGTCGTGGGGTTTGATGTGACTCCAGAGGTCACTCAGGACTTCACCGACAACACCGAATTACTTGCGCACGGGGTACACGATCTCCGCCCTGGCGGCGGCACCGCGCTCTATGACGCGATCTACTATGCCTGCCGCGAGAAACTGTTGAAGGGGCCGAAGTCGACGACCGTCCGACGGGCCATCATTCTGCTCAGTGACGGAGATGACAACCAGAGCCACGTCACCCGCGAAGAAGCCATCGAAATGGCGCAGCGGGCCGAGGCCATCATCTACACCATCAGCACCAACGTAAGCGGAACCAAAGGCGCGGGCGACAAGGTCCTCGAGCGCATTGCCGACGCGACCGGTGGGCGGCCCTTCTTTCCTTTCCAGATTCGCGAAGTGGCCGACGCCTTCGCCCAGATTCAGGATGAACTCCGCAGCCAATACGCCATCGCCTACAAGCCGGCTGACCTGAAGAATGACGGGCACTATCGTACGATTGAAATCGTCGCCAACGATCGCAAGAATTTCAAGGTGCGCGCGCGCCGCGGATGGTACGCTCCTTCGCCGTAGAGCCTCTGACGGTTGCTGCAGGCCGAAGCAACATGGTGTCCTCCGTGATCTCTGTGGTGAAAGATGTTTCCTGACCATGCCGGGATATTCTGGAACGCCACTTCCGAAAAAGTTAGGCATAAAGGCCGGATTCCGCGTAACGCTCGTGGACGCTCCGTCTGACGTATGTTCGGAGTTGAGTGCGCCGCTCGCGACTTGCGAAATCGTAAATGATGGCAAGGCTCAGCTCGACTTCGCGATGGTATTCAAAAAGTCCAAGCCGGCTCTCGCAAAGGAATTCCAACGAATGACCAAGCGGCTTGCGCCCTCTGGAATGCTGTGGGTAAGCTGGCCGAAGAAAAGTTCCGGCGTGGCCACCGATCTGGATGAGAACATCATTCGCGAGATTGGCCTCGCCGCCGGACTGGTCGACGTCAAGGTTTGCGCCGTCACCGACGTCTGGTCCGGATTAAAATTCGTTCGGCGCGTCAAAGACCGTTAGAAACGACCGCTAGAATAATCTCCGCACTTCGAGGAACACACATGGTACGAGTCGGATTGATCGGATTTGGTCTGGCCGGGCAGGCATTTCACGCACCCGTGATTCGCGGCGTCCAGGGCATGGAACTTGCGTGCATTCTCGAGCGGCATACCTCAAATGCAAAACAGAAGTATCCCGAAGTTCGCATTGCGCGCAATCTCGACGAGATGCTGTCCGACAAGACAATCGGCTTGGTCGTAGTGGCCACGCCGAACGATTCGCACTTCTCGTATACCAAAGCCTGCCTCGAAGCCGGGCGCGACGTAGTCGTCGACAAACCATTCACGCCAAGGATGGCGGAAGCCGAACAGCTGGTTCGACTCGCGGCCGATCGCGGCCGCCTGATCACCGTCTACCAGGATCGTCGTTGGGATGGAGAGTTCCACACGGTCAGACAGCTTCTGAAAGCTGGCGCACTGGGGTCGGTGGCCGAGTACGAAGCTCGATTCGACCGCTTTCGGCTCGATTCTAAGCCCGGCGCATGGCGTGAGGTGTCGGACTATCCCGCCGCCGGCGTTCTCTGGGATCTCGGCCCGCACCTTATTGATCAGGCTCTGGTTTTGTTTGGCGAGCCGGAATCGATTTGGGCATCCGCATTCTGCCAGCGGCAGTCGTCCAAGATCGACGACTCTTTCGACGTGCACATGGAGTACCCGACACTGCGAGCAACTCTTCGGGCGCGCATTCTCGCATATGCTCCCGGCCCTCACCTGCTCATTCACGGCACGGGCGGATCGTTCATCAAGTACGGCATGGATCCCCAAGAAGAAATCCTGCGCAGCGCGAACTGCCCGGACGGCCCGGATTGGGGCGCGGACTGGGGCGTCGAAACCGAAGATCGCTGGGGAACGCTCAGCCCTGTAAATGGAAATCCGCACAAGGTGAAGACTGAACGCGGCGACTATCGCGGCTTCTACGCCAATGTGAGAGATGCGATCGAGAAAAAGGCCGTCCTAGATGTCACTCCCGATCAGGCCTTGCGCACCATGCGCGCACTCTTGCTGGCGCATAAGAGCAGCCGCGAAGGCCGTCGAGTCCGCTGGACGGAAGCGCCCGAGTAACTACTAAAGGTCGACAAACGCGACGGAGTCCAATTAAAACTTTGCCTGCAACGCTTCCCGCACGTTTTGACAATCCTTTGACAATCGGCGCGCCAGATCGTGAAAACATTTTGCGTTAGATTTACCCACGCAGGAGTTCGCAATGAAGGTGTGCTCTGCCCTCTCCTCTTTCGCTTGCGTTCTTTTTCTCACAACCTCCTCCACGCTCGCCGCTGCCCAAGCCTCTTACAGCGTCAGCGATCTGGGTACGCTGGGCAGCGGCGGCTACAGCGTGTCTCGGGGCGTGAATGTGGCCGGCCAAGTAACTGGCGCAACAGGCGCCGGCACCAGCAGCGAAGTCTTCTTCTACAGCAACGGCTCGATGACCAATCTCGGCACATTGGGTGGAACCTCCGGCATCGGCAATGCGATCAATACCTCCGGCCAGGTCGCCGGATATTCTCAAAACGCCAGCGGCACCTATCGCGCGTTTCTCTCCAGCGGCAGCAACCTGCTGGACATTGGAGATCTCGGCGGCGGATCCGCCGTTGGCTACGGCATCAATGATCTCGGCCACGTCGTTGGATCGGCCGTCACTACAAACAGCGAGAATCATCCGTTCCTATATCGCAACGGTCGCATGATCGATCTCGGAACGTTAGGCTCGAGTGGCAACGATTGGTGGAACGTCGCGTCTGGCATCAACAATTCCGGTGTGGTCACCGGAACGTCCTATGACGCTCAAGGAAATTTCTTTGGTTTCGTCTGGAAAAACGGAAAGATGATCAAGATGGGAACCCTGGGCGGATTATGGAGCCAGGGTTATGCCATCAACAATAAAGGCCAGGTCACCGGCGTCGGCTACACCAAGAACGGATCGGCCCACGCTTTCATCACCAACTGTCCCACATGCCCGTTGAAAGATCTCGGTACCTTCGCCGGTAGCACCAGCACGGTCTGGGGTTTCGCAATTAATGATTCCGGCGTCGTGGTCGGCCAGTCCACGTTCGGCGGAACCTATCACGCCTTCGTTTACAGCAGCGGGAAAATTAAGGACCTCAACAAAATGATTCCCGCCGGATCAGGCTGGGTGCTGATCGAAGCTCGCGGCATCAATGCTGCGGGACAGATTACGGGGATGGGCATGCACAATGGGCAGGAGCACGCGTTTCTGCTGACGCCGCAGTAGTAGCGCGAGCGGCTCGTGGGCGAGACGCCCTCGGGACAGCCGGTCAGAGGCCGGCGCTATAAGTTCGAGATCTCGCCCTCAAGATCTAGCCTTTCATGACCTTCTGCCACGCGGTCTGGAAGTGTTCCATCTCTTCTTGCGTGCCAACCGTGATGCGAACCCAGGTCGGCATGACTGGCCACACCCGGCCGATCATCACGTTTTCTTTCGCCATCGCATCGCGGACTTCCTGCCCCGGTCGCTTCGCTTCGAGCAGGAAGCAATTCGATTCAGACGGAATGTAGGTGTACCCATTGCGATCAAGCCATTGAAAGGTCTGCTGCCGGACGCTGGCATTGATGCGCCGTCGTTCCGGCACGATTTGAGGATCGTTCAGACTGGCTGATGCCGCGACCACGGCCGTGACGGGCATAAAGTTCCAGCCCGCGTGGTCCATGATCTTTTCGAGCAGGTCGGGTCGCGCGATGGCGAAACCGCAGCGTATCCCGGCCATCCCGTAAGTCTTCGAGAAAGTACGCAGCACCACCACATCCTTGCCCGCCTTGACCAGATCGATCGTGCTCGCAGCTCCCGCGAAATGGATGTAGGCTTCGTCGACCATCACCACGGAATCCTTGGGCTTGTTCTCGACCAGGTATTCAATATCGGAATGCGGCGTGATCGTGCCTGTCGGATTGTTGGGCGAGCAGATGTAAAACAGGCCGGCATCGGGCGCTGCGGCGATCATGGCCTTCACGTCGTGAGCGTAGGTCTTAGTCAGGGGCACTTTCACCACGCGCGCCTGAGCGGCCTCGGCGGCAAACATTCCTGCCTCATACCCGGGATCGGCGGTCACATAGCTTCTCTGAGGCGACGTGAACGTGACGACACCGAAACGAAGAGGCGGAGTCGACCCAGGGAACACGCGCACATACTCAGGCTTGAGCCCTTCGCTCTTTGCAAAAAGGGCGACCAGTTCATCCGTGAGATTGTCGGAGTAGCGACCGCCCTGGGGGATAATCGCCGACATGGCGTCGCGCGCTGCATGGCAAGGTCCAAGAGGATTCTCGTTCGAGTCGATCAGAATCGCATCTTTCGAGTGCGGTAGCCGGGTCCGGGCAGCCGCTGCCAGCATCGGTTCGGACATGCCTTGAAGCGCAGCCGCAGCCGACACAGCCGCCGACAGATGCAGAAATGAACGCCGGGAGAAGCGAGTCATGGAAAACCTCCGCAAGGGAGTGTATCAATTACCGGGATGCTGCAGAATAGTTTAAGCACAGAGAACATGGAGAAAACAGAGGAACACGGGGGGGGCCTCAATGTGCTCAGTGGTTATGGTCTCAGACTCTAGCTCGCGCCTTATTCCTCTTTACGGCTAGCGTAGTATCCCGCCCGTGCCTGGATCTTGTAACTCTGCTTGCTCTTGATTTCCAACTTGCGGTAGGAGCCGTCGCGCTTCAGATTGGTCGGCGTATACCCGATGTTGTACTGGCTGCGCAGCTCAGCGGCGATCTGGTCAAAAGCCTCGCGCAGCTTGTCGAACTTGTTTCCGACATTGATGACGCGCCCACCGGTTTGCTCGGTGAGTTTGCGCATATCGCCCTCGCCCGAGTACCCAAAGCCACCATAGAATCCACGATCGGCACAGAGCAGAACGTAGACAATTGAATCCGCTTTCTGTGCCGCCTCAATCGCATCCTGAATCTTCAGCCGGCTGCCTTCATCCTGCCCATCGGTAAGCAGGATCATCGCCTTCCGCCCGACTTCCTTCGACAGCATGTCGTGCGCCGAAAGGTAAACGGCGTCATACAACAAAGTTCCCGGCGAGTTATGCTGCGGCACCGGCCCGCCGCCCATGCCCGGAACGCCTCCGCTGCTCACATCCACGTTCACCTTCGCTTTGTTCAGCGCCGCCTGCAGACGATGTGTGTCACGCGTGAAGTCCTGCAGCAGGTCGACCGTGATGTCGAAGCTGATCACAAAAGCTTCATCCTTGTCCGTCAAGATCTGCTTCAGGAAAGCCCCGCCTACCTCTTTCTCCATGTCGATGACATTGCGCTGGCTGCCGCTGGCGTCGATCATGATTCCCAGCGTGAGGGGAAGGTTCGTCTCAGCAGTGAAATATTTAATGGTCTGTGGCGTACTGTCTTCCTTGATTTCAAAATCGTCTTTGGTGAGGTTCGGGATGAGCGCCCCATGCTTATCTTTGACGTTGAAGAAAAGCTGCACCACATTGACGTTCACCTTCAACGTCTCGGTAGGTTCCTGCGAGTCTTCGGATTTCTGGCCTTGGGGCTTTTGATCCTGGGAGGTCGGCGGCTGGCTCGAGGCTATTTGCTGGGGCGGCGCCTGCTGCGCCATTGCGAACCTCGCGGGCACGAACATCGCCGCCAAAGTCATGGGGACTAAAATAAAACGTTGCGAAACAAGAAACTTAAGCATCCGGGACTCTCTCGCAATTCTTGGATAGGTGTTAGTCTAATCCCTTAGATGCACCAAACGGGGTGGTTTGGGCATCTTACAGGCAGAAAGTGGCGCTTTGGGGGACGACGATAGTCATGTTGTGGGTCAAGGGATACAAGAGCTACCCCATTCTCAGGATCGTTCTCCCGGTCCTTGCGGTCGTAATGAGTCTGGCGATCTCCGGCCTTCACGCCCAATCCGCCGG
Source organism: uncultured Acidobacteriaceae bacterium (assembly GCA_963731405.1). Classification (GTDB taxonomy): domain Bacteria; phylum Acidobacteriota; class Terriglobia; order Terriglobales; family Acidobacteriaceae; genus Sulfotelmatobacter. The sequence goes on from CAVSVS010000029.1 coordinate 103,404, forward strand.
CCAGAGCCAGTCCCAGCCTCCCGCTAATGCCCAGCCCGCCCAGGATGTCCCTGACGCTCCCTCGGCCGTTCAGCCTCCACCGCCTCCTCAGCCTGCACTCCCCAAGGAGTCGCCAACCGAACCTGCCGAGAAGAAACGTAGTAACGAGCCGATACCTTTCCCTGGCGACACTCCGCAGCAACCCGCGCCAGATACGCAAAACACGGAGGCTCCTCCTGCCATGCCGCCGATCGAGACCCTTCCCCCTGGCAGCAGGCCGAGAAATCAAATCAATCCCAAGGAAGATCTTTACACAATTCCGATCACCACCAACCTGGTACAAATCCCAGTCATGGTGAAGGACTCCAATGGCCGCCGTGTCGATGGTCTGCTTCCCAAAGATTTTACTGTCCTGGAGAACGGTAAGAAACAAACGCTCACGTACTTCACCAGCGATCCCTTTGAACTTTCCGTCGCGGTGGTGCTCGACATCGGGATCGCCGACGTCGCCTTCCAGAAGGTCAACCAGACCTACAGTTCTTTGGTTGGCGCCTTCAGTCCTTACGACGAAGTAAAACTCTACACTTATAGCAGCACCGTGAGCGACGTTACCGATTTCGTCGGCAAGCCCGAGAAGCTCACCGCCGCGCTGAACCAGCTGAAGCTTGTGCGTGGACACAACAACGGCCCACCTGTGCTGGGCGGACCACTGGGGCCGAACCCTCCCATGGCCAATGGAATTCCCATTGGCGGCGGCCCCGCTCCGGTGAATACGCCGCCTCGCGAGGCGCACGTTCTAAATGACGCCATCCTGCGGGCGGCTCTTGACCTCAGCAAGCGCGAGCGCACGCGCCGCAAAGTCATCTTCGTCATCAGCGATGGACGCGAATTAGGCAGCAAAGCCAGCTATCGAGATGTACTGCGCCTGCTCGAGACTCAAAGCATCCAGGTCAAAGCCGTCGTGCTCGACAGCGGCGCGTTGCCGTTCTACCGCCAGCTCGATAAGATCCATCTGAAAGATCAGGGCTATAGCAATATCCTGCCCAGGTATTGCTCTGCCACTGGAGGCGGACAAGTCTTCAGCGAACTCTCCCGCAATGCCATTGAGGAGGCTTACGGGCAGATCACTTCCGAAGCGAGAAACCAGTACACGCTGGCATGGATTCCCAAGTCGACCGGTCCCCCTTACCGCGAAATCGAGGTGCAGGTGGATAAGAAAGGCCTCAGTATCTATACCAAGGCCGGCTATTACGCCGTTCCAAGCGCACACTGAGGGCTAAGGTGCCATTCCATTCGGGCGGGGGGTCACCTGAGTAACCTGCGCCCGGTCCCTTCCGTATGATATAAAGACCGCGAGCCTCCATAAGGACATTGGTGTGCGCGGCAGCCCCTGAGGGGTTGCCCGTATTTGAGGAAAGCCTTGAGTTTCATCAACTTCGCAGCTCGTGAGATCAATTGCAAGATCGTATACTATGGCGCCGGACTGGGCGGCAAGACCACGAATCTGCAGGTGATTTACCAGAAAACCGCGGACCAGCAGAAGGGCAAGATGATCTCGCTGGCCACCGAAACCGAGCGTACTCTGTTCTTCGATTTCCTCCCGCTCGACCTCGGTTCGGTCCGTGGCTTCAAGACGCGCATCCACCTCTACACCGTCCCGGGCCAGGTTTTCTATGACGCGAGCCGCAAGTTGATCCTGCGCGGCGTCGATGGCATCGTCTTCGTCGCTGACTCCCAGGAGCAGCGTATGGATGCCAACGTCGAAGCCCTCGAGAACCTGATGTCGAACCTGAAAGAACACGGCTACGACTTCAACAAGATTCCCTACGTACTGCAATTGAACAAGCGCGACCTGCCCAACATTCTCCCCGTTGATCTGCTCTCCACCGAACTACGCAAGAAGAATGAACCGATCGTGGAAGCGGTTGCCTTCCAGGGCGTCGGCGTCTTTGAAACCTTGAAAGAGATCGCCAAGCAAGTGCTCACGGAATTAAAAGCGGGCGGCTAGATTCGCAAGAAATAACACTACGCATTGGAGCGAAGGTTCCCTTCGTCCTCAGTTTTATCTTGTGGATTTCGCGCATTCAATAGTTAATGACGCGTCGCCAGCGCCCCACAATCGGGATCCGCGAGTCCTATCATTTCTGACAGTGGTGACCAAAGTCCTCGCTTCGTAGCCTTCTTCTAGCACCGAGGACGATCAGCATGGCAACGGCACCGACGACGCCTCCCGAGAGACGACCCGCAATACCTATTTCTGTCGCGAAGCCTGTATCGGTCACAGCCGACAACTTCGTTCGCGCCGAATCCGATCTTTATTTCAGCAACATCGTCAGAGACGGAGCTTTTGGCAAGTTCACCCACAATCGCCTGCCGACGCCCATCGAGAAACAGACAGTCATTCGCATGAATCGCGACACGCTCTATTCGGCGGCAGTGTTCGATCTTGATGCGGGTCCGGTCACGATCACGCTTCCCGATGCGGGCGCACGTTTCATGTCGATGCAGGTCATCACAGAAGATCACTATTGCCCCGAAGTGATCTACAAAGCGGGCGCCTACACCCTCACCAAGGAGCGAATTGGTACACGCTACGCCTGTACGGCCGTTCGGACGCTGGTTGATCCGTCCAGTCCCAAGGATCTCGATCAGGTGCACGCGCTCCAGGACGGAATCAAGGTGAATCAATCCAACACAGGCCGCTTCGAAGTGCCCGCCTGGGATGCGGTGAGTCAGAAGAAAATTCGAGACGCCCTTATCGTACTGGGCTCGACGGTGCCCGATTCGAAAAACATGTTCGGAACGAGAGAGCAAGTCGAACCGGTCAGGCACTTGATTGGATCGGCCATCGCCTGGGGAGGTAATCCCACCACCGAAGCTACCTACCTTAACGTCACACCCGCAAGAAACGACGGGAAGACAATTTACCGTCTCACGGTTCGGGAAGTTCCGGTGGACGGCTTCTGGTCGATCAACGTCTACAACGCAGAGGGCTACTTCGAGGCTAACTCGCAAAATGCCTACTCTCTCAACAACATCGTCGCAATGAAAGGTCCTGACGGTTCGGTCACCATCCAGTTCGGTGGCTGCGACGGGAAGATCCCCAACTGCCTGCCAATCATGCAAGGCTGGAATTACATTGTGCGTCTCTATCGACCGCGCGCAGAGATCTTGAACGGCGAGTGGACGTTTCCAGAGGCCAAGCCCATCAATTGATCGCGCGATGGATTCGTTGCTGCCGTTTTTTTCTGGTGCAGTCAGGCACTCAGAAAAGCCACGGAAGGAAGAATCTTCATGACCATCTCGACAGAAGAAGCTCGCAGGATTGCGAAGGATGCCTATATCTACGGCTTTCCGCTCGTCGATAGCTATCGCATCCAGTATTCCTATTTCGTGGATCGCGGCGGCCCGGAGTACAAGTCATCCTGGAACCAACTCTACAACAATGCGCGGGTCTATACCCCTGCCGACAAGGCGGTTCAGACGCCTAACTCGGACACGCCCTATTCCTTTGCTGGCGTGGACCTGCGCGCGGAGCCTCTACTGTTGACGGTGCCGGAGATCGACAAAGACCGGTACTACTCGCTGCAATTCATCGATATGTACACGTTCGACTTTGCTTACGCGGGCAGCCGGACGACCGGCAACGGCGCAGGCAACTTCTTGCTCGCCGGACCCGACTGGAAGGGTGAAACGCCTGAAAACGTCAAGCAGGTGATCCGATCGGAGACCGAACTCGCATTCGTGCTCTACCGGACACAGCTTTTTACACCGGACGACATCGAAAATGTAAAGAAGATCCAGGCAGGATATAAAGTTCAACCGCTATCCCAATTTCTCGATAAGGCCGCTCCACCATCAGCGTCCCAGGTCAATTTTCTAAAGCCGCTCAGCGCGGACGAGGAACGCACATCACTCGAGTTCTTCAACGTGCTGAACTTTGTCCTTCAATTCTGCCCAACGCATCCGTCCGAAATCGCTCTGATGGTACGCTTTGCAAAAATCGGAGTCAGCGCGGGCAAAACGTTGGATGCCAATTCGCTCTCCCCCGACATGCGGAAAGCGCTGGAAAGTGGCATGAGCGATGCCTGGGCTGAGTTCAACCAGTACAAAGCCACGCAGATTGATACCGGAAAGAAGAGCAGCGCAGACTGTTTTGGAACCAGGGAATTCCTGAATGGAGGCTACATCGATCGCATGAGCGCTGCCGTTCTTGGAATTTATGGAAACGCAAAGGAGGAAGCGATCTATCCGGTGTACTTCATCGACTCAGCCAAGGACAAGCTTAGCGGAACGAATCGTTACATCCTTCGCTTCGCGCCCGGTCAGTTGCCGCCAGTCCATGCGTTCTGGTCACTCACGATGTATGAGCTGCCTTCGAGTTTGCTCAGCGCCAATCCGTTGAATCGGTATCTGATTAACTCGCCCATGCTGCCCAGCCTGAAGCGTGATGCGGATGGCGGGCTCACCCTCTACGTCCAACATGAGTCCCCGGGCAAGGACAAGGAAGCCAACTGCCTGCCCGCGCCGAATGGTCCCTTCTTCGCGGTGCTACGTTTGTATTGGCCCAATCCTGAGGCCTTGAACGGCCAGTGGGAACCACCGGCCTTGCAGCGAATAACCTCATTGCAGTTGCAAAAAGCCAGCTAATCTCTGCGGAATTTACATTCGGAGAACGGCAGGCACATTTCTCGTCGGGTTCTGGCGCGAGAACTGGAATGTCCCCTGCCCCGTCGTTCCCTTTTTCGCTTCCAAAACCGCTTACACTCCGTCTAACGCACAGCATGCCCCCTCATGCCTGATCTACAATGGCTGTCCGCAATTCCTGGCTCTCCTGGAGACCACTTCATGCGCAGTCTGAAGGTCCAGTTCCTGCTCGTCCTTTTGCTCTCATTCGCGCCCCTCGCACAATCTCAGACGCTGCATAGCATCGACCTCACCGACCTCGACCGCAAAGCCGAGCCATGCACCGACTTCTTCCAGTTCGCCAACGGCACCTGGCGCGCCATCAATCCGATTCCCGCTTCCATGACGCGCTGGAGCAAGCGCTGGCAGTCCGGCGAGTCCGCTAAAGATCGTCTGAAGGACATTCTTGAGGCCGCATCCTCCGACAAGAACGCGCCCCAGGCCAGCACCGAACGAATCATCGGAGACTACTACGGCGCCTGTATGGATGAGTCCCGCGTGAACGCCCGCGGCATGGAACCGATCAAGCCCTGGTTCGCCAAAATCGACGCCGCTCGCGACATGACCGCTCTGCAACAGGTCATGGCAGAAATGCACGACATTCTTGTGCAAGTTCCTTTTAGTTTCGGCAGCCAGCAGGATCCGCACAAACCGTCACTGGTGCTCGCCGATATCGGTGCCAGCGGCCTCAGCCTTCCCGATCGCGACTACTACCTGAAACCCGAGCCCCGCTTCAAGGAAGCCCGCGAAAAATACGTCGAGCACGTGACCACGATGTTTAAGCTGGCCGGATGGGATCAGAAGACCGCGGCGGCTGCGGCGCAGACCATCATGGGCATGGAAACAAAATTAGCCGAGGCCTCGCTCGACAACGTCGCCCTGCGTGATCCTTCCGCCACCGATCACAACACCACCTTCGCGCAACTGCAAGCGATGGCGCCGCACGTCGACTGGACGGCTTACTTCAAGCACAAGCAGATTTCTACCGACGTCGACATGAACGTCGACGAACCCAAATTCATGCAGGAAGTCGACCGCCAGATGCAGCAGACCCCGCTGCCGGACTGGAAAGTTTATCTGAAGTGGCAACTATTGAATTCCTTCGCCAATTCCCTTTCGGATCCCTTCGTGGAAGAGAACTTTGCCTTCAACGGCAAGTATCTTGCCGGCACCACCGAGATGAAGCCACGGTGGAAGCGCTGCGTGGAATCCACCGATCGGTACCTGGGTGAGGCGCTCGGACAAAAATACGTCGAGAAATATTTCCCGCCCGAAGCCAAGACCCGCATGCAGGAGATGGTGCGCAACCTGCTCGCAGCCATGCGGGACGACGTTCTAAGCCGCCCCTGGATGAGCGACGATACCAAAGAAAAAGCGATGGCTAAGATTGCCACCTTCAATCCCAAGATCGGATATCCCGAGAAGTGGAAAGATTACAGCCACGTCACCATTCGCCGCGACGCCTTCTTCGAGAACACTATCGCCGGAAGAAAATTCGTCGAAGAGGATGACCGCGCCACCATCGGCAAGCCCGTCGACCGCGGCCGGTGGGGCATGACGCCACCCACCTCTGACGCATACTACAATCCGCTGCTCAACGAAATCGTGTTTCCCGCCGGCATTCTGCAGCCGCCCGCTTTCGACGTCAACGCAGTCGACGCGGTGAACTACGGCGCGATCGGCGTCGTGATCGGACACGAAATCTCGCACGGCTTCGACGACGAGGGGGCGCAATACGATTATCTCGGCCGCCTGCGCAATTGGTGGACGGACGCCGACCTGAAAGATTTTCAGAAACGCGCCGCCTGCGTTGCCGATCAATTCGACAACTATTACATCGAGAAAGATATCCACCACAACGGCAAACTGGTACTCGGCGAAAGCATCGGCGATCTGGGCGGCGCCAAGATCGCCTACCTCGCCTACCAGAAGTCGCTGGAGGGCAAGCCACGCCCCGCCGACGTCGATGGCTTCACTCCCGAGCAACAATTCTTTATCGCCTGGGGCCAGTTCCGCGGCGATGAGATCCGCCCCGAAGCGCAGCGCCTGATGGTGCAAAGCGATCCGCATCCCATCGCAAAATATCGTGTGATCGGCCCGCTCTCCAACCTTCCAGAATTTCAGAAGGCGTGGAGTTGCAAAGCCGACGCCGCGATGGTCCGCCCCGAAAGCAAACGCTGCGAAGTCTGGTAAGCGTTCGCACCGCTAAAAAGTAAAGCCGCCGTCCTGCCGGCTACCCGGGACAGGCCCTGAGTCTCATGTGGAAATGGCCGCCCGGAAAAATCGGGCCTTCGGCCTTCACGGTGGCACAATTCCACCGAATGCACCACGCCATTACCAAGGTAAGCTGCGTCTCCACCTGCCATTCGCTAGCCTGACCATAGGGAAGGTGTGCGCCCAGCCGCCCCGGATTCCAACGGTGATTCTCGTTGCAATGCTCCATCGTTCGTCCGACCCCAGCGGACTGCTGATCCTTTGCGCAGTCGGCTTCTGCGCCGGAATAGGGCTTTTTTTCTACGGATTCCGCCTGCTGCAGCGTCGCCGCCTGATTCTTGATACTCCGTTTTCGAAGATTCGCAGCGCCTCCATGGGCATGGTCGAAGTCAGCGGCCTTGCCGTCGGCCCCTACACCATGATCGCCCCTATCACCGCGCGCCCCTGCTACTACTACCGCACGCTGGTGTGGGAATGGAAGCAGAGCGGCAAGAACAAGCAATGGGTCAAGGTCGCCGGCGACTGCATGCACGTGCCCTTCTTCGTCGACGACAACACCGGCCGGCTGCTGATCGATCCACGCGGCGCCGACCTCGATCTGCATCGCGACTTCGAACAGGAATTCTGCGACTCGTTCTTCACTACGAAAGATCCCGCACCCGGCACCGTGCGCAGCTTCCTCGCCCGCCACGGCATTGTCACCAACAACAAAATCAAGGTCGAAGAGTATTGCATCAAGCCCAAGAACTCGCTGTTCATCCTCGGAACACTGGGAGACAATCCGGGTGTCGAGGTCACGCCGCAACCGGTCCGCGATCAGGAAGCGATCCACTCGTTTTCAACCCACGGATTTTCCATGACGCTTGGTACAGTTTCGTTCACCCGCGGCGTTGACGACACCGACTTCCGCCTCGCATCTCTGGCACAAGGGCTCGCTACTCCAGCCAGCGAGCACCAAGTGATTCAGCTTTCATCACAAACGCAGCCCTCCAAGGCCGCGGACATGACTCAGCAACAAAAGATTGCCGCTGCCCTGCAAAAAGCTGGCATCTCAAATCCCGCAGCCTGGGCCGCGGCTGGAATGCCCGCCTCCAGCGGCGTGCAGATTCTCGCCGACCCCGCCATGCTTGCAAGCGCCGCCAATGAGGACGCTTTCGATCCTCATCCGCCGGTCGTGCTGATGAAGGGAACGAACAACAACACGTTCCTCATCTCCTGGCGTAGCCAGCAGGAAGTCGCCCGCTCCCTGGGATGGAAATGCACCCTGATGATCTGGGGCGGCCCCACGCTCGCCCTCGCCAGCCTCTACATCCTTCTGAGCATCCGAGGCCTGCTTTAGATCGCCGCAGGGAACGCCGACCGCGACTCTCCGCACCACAGTTCTAACCCTGCATTGTCCTAACTCCCGCTCAGTCTGCAACCTCCCCTCTAGTACAATCAAACCCGTGAGCGACGCCGTCCGCATCGGAATCCTGGGCGACTTCAACGCCGAATTCCGCTCGCACCACGCCACCAACGACGCCCTGCAACACGCCGCCCGCAAGCTCAACATGAAGGTCGAGTCTGAGTGGCTGCCCACGCCTTCGCTCAACGCGGCCACCGCCGAGAAAACGCTGGAAAGTTTCGACGGCCTATGGGGCGCACCCGGCAGCCCATTCAAGAGCTTCGACGGCATGCTCAAAGGGATCGAGTTCGCGCGCCGCCGCGACTGGCCCTATCTCGGCACCTGCGCCGGATTCCAGTACGCCTTCATCGAGTTCGCCCGTAACGTCCTCAACATCAAGGACGCCGACAGCGCCGAGAATAATTCCGGCTCGAAGAACATCGTCATCTATCCGGTTGCCTGCGCCGTTCCTGACCGCAAGGGCAATGCTCCTAAACTTTCGGGTGTCGTCCCGGAGATTCGTCTGCGCCCTGGCTCCTACCTGCAGTCGTTCTATGGCAAGGATCAGGAGACTGCCACCGAAGAGTTCTTCTGCAACTTCGAAATCAATCCCGACTTCGAATGGGCCGCCATGGAAGCCGGATTCCCGGTGGTTGCCCGTGGTACACAAGGCGAGATCCGTGCCATCGAATCCCCCACTCACCGCTTCTTCCTCGCGACACTCTTCCAACCGCAACTGTCCTCCACCGAAAAAAAGCCGCACCCCATCGTCCTCGCCTTCGTCCAAGCCGCCGCCGACTGGGGTAAGAAGAAACTCGACGACAGCGTCCTCGAGTAGAACCGGGCTTCGGGCTTCGGGCTCCGGGCTTCCGGATCTTGAGTCGGGCGTCTGACCTCACCTACCGCAGGCCTCTCGGCCGGGTCAACGTAGGCCGCCTGCTTCCCTTGCGTGTTTCCCTTGCGTGTGAACAGGACACGAAAAAAACAATGTACAAACCAAAAGCGAAGGTGCCCCTGACGCCGGCAGTTCGACGCCTGCCCTTCGACGCCTGACGCCTGCCGCCCGAAGTTACCAAAGTCCAAGCCCCGCGCACGTTACCCGCCCCGCACCAACCGCATCTAGAGCCCGTGCCCACCTCCCGGTATTCTCATTCTCGATCGCTACCCGTTCCCCAAACCGCGTTCGCAGGAGCCACTCGCATCCATGCATATGCAGTTGATGAACTCGTATCGCATCCCGTTCTCCACACTGATCAGCTACATTCCGATCATCGCCACGATCGTCACCACCCTGTTCAGCGTGATTCTGGCGCGCGCCACACTGCGCTACGTCGAAGCCACCGACAAGGGACTGGCCCTGGCCCGCGAAGAATTCGAGCGCGAATGGTCGCCCGACCTGCACATCAAGATGGAGCGGGTCTCCGCGACCGAGGCGCGAGTCATCGTGACGAACCTGGCGAAGACGTCCGTGCTCCTGCAGCTATTGCAACTGCGCAAGCTCTCGCACGCCACGCCCTTCGAGCGCTGCCGCCTGAACGATCCCTTGGTCGGCGGACTGACCTGGAGCCAGGAAATGGGCCGCCGCATCCTGGCCTGCACCGGGGTGGAGTTCGAAGGACCGATCGCCGCCTCGATGACTTTTTACGCCGCTGGCCGCATGTTCCGCACCGACTGGTTCCGCTCGCAGATCGTCGTGCGCGAAGGCCGCATCATCAGTCTCGAGCCCAGCAACATGCCCGCCCGCCGCGTGCGCGTGGTAGAACGCAAGGGTCCCGAACGCCGCCGCGAATTCGTGCAAGATGTAACCGCAGGTGCTGTCCCAGAGAAGGCGAAAACCAAGCCGGAAGAAAGCTTCTTCGTGACCGGCGCCTAATCCGCCAAGGCGAAGAATGACCACGTGGGGACGGGCGCATTCGCCCGTCCAGCAAGCGTAGCGAGCGCCGCCCTCACTTCAGTATGCTTATTACTTCATAGGCACTCGATGAACTTCCGCGGTGCTGCCACCCGTGGTTCGCTGCTATTCTGCTGTTAATCTTTTGCGAAATCTTGAGATCACAATTTGTGATCTCAACTTCATCATTCCAAACCGGCGTTGTTTGCCGCTGATCAATCTGCTGTCCGAAACGAAACGGGCTCTTCTACATGACCAGGTCAGCAATCGTCGTTGCGAAAAAAGTTGATTCCAACATCTTCGTTCTGCGTGGGCAAAGAGTCATCCTCGACCGCGACCTCGCCGAACTCTACGGCGTGCAAGTCCGGCACCTCAATCAGCAGGCCAAGCGCAATGCGAAGCGATTTCCTCCCGCCTTCCGCTTTCAGCTCTCCCCGCACGAATGGAAGATCTTGAGATCACAAAATGTGATCTCAACTGAAGGCCATGGTGGCACCCGCTATCTGCCGTACGCATTCACCGAACACGGCGCCATCATGGCTGCCACCGTGCTGAACTCCGAACGCGCGATCGAAATGAGCGTGTTCGTCGTCCTTGCCTTCGTGCGCATGCGGCGCGCAATTGCCGGAAACCGCAATATCCTGACCAAACTCGCAGAACTCGAACGCCGCCTCGAAACGCACGACTCCGAAATACAGGATCTGATGAACGCGATCCGCCAACTCATGGCGCCCGAGGAACCTAACCGCCGTCGCATCGGCTTCGAAGCACCCGCGCAGGCAAGTGACAAGGTTGTCAAAGGGCGCACGCTTCCGTTGCGAAAGAGCAAATAACCCTGATTCGTATCCGTCGCGATTCTCCGCAACTCAAAAAGGGTAACTCTTACCAAAGATCATCCGCGCAGGCTCACCTCGCCTAAAGTTTATCCGTGGCCTGCCGATCCTATTCCTCAGAGGACCAGACTATGATCACTCCAATTCACAGCGTTCAGCCGGTCGACGTCCGGGAAGCCTCGCATCCACGTGCAGAACCAAAGTCCGATCCGCACGCGCAAACTCCACCCGTGCCGAAGAGTGGCGCGCTCTCACATGACCAGGTCACACTGAGAAGCGCCGGCGAAGCCGATCACGACCCCGATCGCAAATAGGCTTCGAACATGTAGCGCAGGCATCCCTTCGACCGCGCTCAGGGCAGGCTCTGCCCGCTGTCGCGAGGCGCGTGGCCTCGCACGCGCAGCGAAACGCCCTGACAACGGCCGCCGAGGCGTGGTCCTACACTGCTACCGACCCCGCAAGCTGCACTTTGACCAACAGGATAGCCGCGCTAGGCGGGCGAATCACGCCCCTACGTTATGCCTCTTTCGCCCCGCTCAACCCCACAGCGCATTGCGTCTTCCCCAAGGACTCGACTTCAGTGCCGAAAATCGCCCGTAACCCCTTCCGGCTCAAGATTTTGCCCCTATCTTATTGCAGCCCAGAGATTTTTCCGGCGTTTTCCCCTAACCCCATGATTTCAATAGACCGAGGGGGGAGGGGGCTACCCTATATAACCAAAAGGTAAACACCTTCTCCCAAAACGGGAATCCCATCGTCGTCAGGAGTTCTTGCAAGGCTGTCGGGTGCCACAACCATCAAGTGTTTAGCAATTCGAACACTGGATAGCTTTCGGCGATGGCGAGAAAGCTTGCGGGAGGCGATCCGGCAGCAACTGGGAAGTATCGTTGCACTTCGCGCTTGAAAGAGTCGAGATAAGCTTTCAGGATCTGTGGCTTGTCTTCGTTTTGGAGTTGGCGCAGATGGAATTTCTGACGAGTGCCGCCCTTCTTCAACGTAATCTCTGCGGCGGCTTCGGCGTTGCGGACCCATTGAGTTCTTCCGCGCGGAGCGACCAGGTAACGCTTGCCTTGCAGTTCCAGAAGATCGACTGGAGTGGAGAAGAGCTTGCCAGATTTGCGTCCTCGAACTTGAAGAAGATAGATATGAGCGGGCCCCAGTCCGAGGCCGACTATGAATCCGAAAGAGCGGTTGAAGAGCTTCTCAACGGCGCTGGGTTCGCGGAAGGTGGGGAGAGAGTAATTCATGGCTTGATTATAGAAGCGAAGTTGCGGGATGTATTACGTGCGTGGCTCTACGGCACATTCACAGGTCCTTCGCTTCGCTCGAGATGACAGAACTAGAGACGGATCATGTGCACAGATCACGTTCGCTTCACGAAGCGCAGCGACGCGGAGTTCATGCAGTAGCGGAGGCCGGTCGGTTCAGGGCCATCGTCGAAGACGTGCCCGAGGTGGGCGTCGCATTCGGTGCAGGCAACCGCCGTGCGAACCATCCCCAGAGTCGTGTCACGGATCTCGGTTACGTTTTCTTTGGCGATGGGAGTCCAGAAGCTGGGCCATCCGGTACCGGAGTCGAATTTAGTGGCGGAGTCGAAGAGCGCATTGTCGCAGCAGATGCAACGGTAGATGCCTTTGTCGTGAAGGTCCCAGTATTTCCCGGTATAGGCGATTTCAGTGTCGGCGTTGCGGGTAATGTCGAAGACTCCAGCGCCGAGTTGCTGGCGCCATTGATCGGGCGTCTTGATGACCTTGGGGATGCGAACCTGTTTCAGGCGGTGTCCGTCGTCGGAGAAAGGGATGATTGTGACGTCAGTTGGTTCAGGGAGTGCAGCGGCAGAAGCATTCAATACAGCGGGACGATGCCATTGCCAAATTACAAGGCCCGCAATGGTTGCGATCGAAGTTGCGAGGAACACGCGACGTTGCATGTTGGGTGGCGTGGCAGCAGAGCTTTGCTCGGCCGGACAGCCAGTGGCGGCTGTCCTCACATGAGTTGGTTCGCGGTCTAGATCGGAATCGAACATCATCGTCTCCGTGAAATCACTGTTTTCGCCCCGCCGAGGCTTGCTGTTTGTTTACTTCACCCACGGCTTGCGCCATGAGCTGCATTCTTGTGCCGCCGTGCGGCTGGTCTACTTACCCGAGTATAGGTTGGGGAATTCCTGGCGGAGGTGGTCTACCTTCGGGGCATCGTTGAACATGATGTAGGGCTGGTTGGGATGTAGCGCGGCGTAGTTCTGGTGATATGGCTCTGCTTGATAGAACGCTTGCAGGGGCACAACTTTCGTCACGATCGGACGCGGGAAGACTTTCGCGCTGTCGAGTTGAGCGATGTAGGCTTCGGCGATGCGCTTTTGTTCGTCGTTGTTGTAGAAGATCGAAGAGCGGTATTGCGTGCCTTCGTCTGGGCCTTGTCGGTTGAGTTGCGTGGGATCGTGGGCCACCGAGAAGAACACGCGGAGCAATTCTCCGTAGGTGATTTGCGAGGGATCGTAAACGATCTGCACGGACTCGGCGTGTCCGGTTTCTCCGGTGCTGACGATTTCGTATTCCGCCGTTTTCTTCGAGCCTCCAGAGTACCCCGAAGTGGCGCTGATGACTCCCTTCACATGCTGGAAGACGGCCTGGACACCCCAGAAGCATCCGCCGGACAGGACGGCGGTTTGCTGAGACGGAACTGACGCGCGCGGGGCATCGACGGCTGGCTCGGGCATTGCAGCCGCTGGATTGGCTTTGGCGGTGCAGGCGGTGGTGCCAAGCAAGGCGGCGAACAGGATTGCAGCGACTCGGATTGAAATGGTCATTTTCTGTCCCCCTTAAGTACGGAATATTCGGGTTACCAGATTGGAGTGGCGGACGGGAGAAAAGTTTCAGCGAGCGGCGGGATACCTATCGTGCCCACAGGTGGAACGTCGGTCAACGCGCAGTACTTCGGCCCGATACGACTACGGACGAATGGCCCGTCCCCACACGAGCCGCCAATCCCGTTCGCTGGACAGCCAGCCGGGTGTCTCCACATATGGGAGTGATCCGTAATTCTCACTTGCTTTTTCGCCTTCTGTTCGCCAATAATGGCGGCATGGCTATCACACGCAGACAGCGAGAAGTGTATGACTTCATTTCGCGATTCGTCGCGGAGCACCAGTACTCTCCCTCGTTTGAGGAGATCGGCAAAGGGCTGGAACTGACCTCGCTCGCTACGGTGCACAAGCACGTCACGAATCTGGAGAAGAAGGGGTTGCTGACGCGCGACTACAACCGCAGCCGCTCGATTGATCTGCTGCCTCCCAAGGGACGGCTGAAGCAGGCGATGAGTGTGAACACCGGGGTGGTTCTACCGCTGGTAGGGCGCATCGCGGCCGGGCAGCCGATCGAGGCGGTGCAGAGCAACGAAACGATTTCTCTGGCGGACTTTGTGCGCTCGAAAGAAGTCTTTGTGCTCGAGGTGCGAGGGGACTCGATGCAGGATGAGGCGATCCTCGACGGAGATTATGTGCTGGTCGAGAAGGCGCGCACCGCACACAACGGGGACATCGTGGTGGCGCTCGTGGATCAGACTGATGCGACCTTGAAGCGGTTTTATCGCGAAGGGGACAGCATTCGCCTACAGCCTTCGAACGTGACCATGAAGCCGATCATCGTGCCGGCGGCTTCGGTAGACGTGCAGGGGCGGGTGATTGGGGTGTTGAGAAAGTACTAGCCCAGTGGTCAGGGGTCAGTAGTCAGTCGTCAGGTAAATCTCGAACCACTTCTACAGAAAAACAAAAACGCACGCTGCCATGAGAGGTCAGCGTGCGTTGATTCCTGCGGGCTAGAGTTGCTTAGCCGAGGTGCTTGTTCAGGGCTTGGGCGATGGCGTCTTTCGGCTTGTAGCCGACGAGCTGTTCTACGACCTGACCGCCCTTGAACACCAGCAGAGTGGGGATACCGGTCACTTTGTAACGCATCGGGGTGGAGCTGTTGGAGTCGACATCCATTTTGCCGATGGTGACTTTGCCCTTGTACTCGGTGGCCAGTTCTTCCACGATGGGGGCAATCGCACGGCAGGGGCCGCACCAAGTTGCCCAGAAGTCCACGAGAACGGGCTTGTCCGATTTCAAAACATCCTGGTCGAAGTTCGCATCGGTGACTTCGACGATTCCGTTGCCTGCCATTTTCTTTCTCCTGTTGTAAACGTCGCGCGCTGTCGGCCGACGCTCCTTGGGCTGCGCTGCCGGGGCCTGCGATCTGTATAAGTGCTTCCCGTAAGGGAACCGAACTTATTATCGTATCACCGGAATTGGATGCTTGGGGAGGCAGGAAGGTCGCAAAGCCACTGCGGTCAAGGATGGGCGCTGTTCTCGGCGTTAGGAGCGGATTGGGAAGCCGGCGGCGGGAGTGATTTGATGAAGCTAACTAGCTGCCAGCGCTGGGGTTCCGGGAGCTTGGACCATACCGGCATACCACGGCGGACCACACCGTTGCTTAAGAGCCAGAACAGTGTGCCGGGAGTCGCCTGCTGCACCTCGGGGGCGAGCAGGCTCGGGCCCTTTTTGCCGCCGTCCGCCATGTCGCCGTGGCACTCGGCGCAGTGCTGAGCGAATAGCTTGGCCCCGGCCGGGATGGCATCGGAGTCCGCTGCCAGGGGATTGGGGCGAGCGGTTGCCTTCCGAGGAGCTTTCGCCAGTTCAGCGTAGACGGAGTTGTTCTTGCTTGGTGTCGCCGAGTTCGTCTGCGCGAAGGCAACCGCAAATGATAGGACGAAGGCAGAGCAAGGAAGCAGATAAAAAATGCGGCGAAGGAGAGGTCGGCGAAGTTTCATGGTTACGCTTAAAGTTATCAGCGGCGCGGCGTTTGAGTTTGTCCATGTCGACTTACTGACGGTCATGAGTGGCCTGCGAACAGACGGGCCAATGCCGCGCCGAAGCTGGAAAATTCTCGCGAGACGCCCCAGCGTAGCAGGAAGCGGTGACTGTTGTCGTTGAGGCCGAAGCCTGGAGAGAGGCGCAAGGTCCAATCCGAGGGCAGGTTCCAGGCCACCACCGGCGCCAGGTATTGGGAAGTGTCGTTCAGCCCGAAGCTGTATCGGTCACCGAGGCCGCCGTACATTTCAACTCCGGCTACGAAATTTTCGGCGCAGAAACTGCAGCGCTTGGAAGAAGCCTTCAGCGCCAAAGGCCGGCTGGCACCGATCGCGTAACCGAACTCCCAGGGATTGCCGCCGGTCAGGTTTTTGACTGCGATGGTGTTTTGAGCAAAATTCCATCCTTTGAAATTTTTCGACAAGATCAGTTTGAACTCGAGTTCGTGATCGTGGTCCTGACGGGCGATGGCATTGGGATCGCCGTTGTCGGCTTCGACATCGTGTCCTTCGATTTCTTTCAGGATCTTGTCTGCGCCGTTGATTTGTTCGTATTCGACATAGAGGACGGGATTGATGAAGTGTTCCCGTTGCAGCACTCGGAAACGGTTCTCCCAGCGGAAACCGGTGAACAGGCTGCCGTCGTTGAAAGTACTCTGGCCGTCGAGATAGACCTCGGTGGTCCACCAGGCAGTTGCGCCATATTCGAACTCGGCCCAGTAGGCAACCCAATCATTGCCGGCGCGCTGCGTGCCGAAGGTGGAAAAGTATTCGACTTCGAGACTGCCGGGTTCTTCGAGGTAGTGATCGTAGGTGACGATGTAAGGGCTCTCCTGCGCATTGGCCGGGAGGGTAGCGGAAGCGAGCGCGAAAAAACTGGAGAGCAGGAACAGGCGAAGCATGATCCGACGCGCGGTGGCGGGAAATTGTCGCCCTGAGAATAGAAGTGCGATTTTGTGCGTGATAGGGTTCAAGCGGAGCTCTATTTCCTTTCCATCAACTTTTGACTTAGAAATAACAGCCAGGAAACCAGGGCGATTCAGATGCGACACAGTCGCAACAATAAGAATGCGTTGTGCCCACCGGCCTCCCGCTTTCACTACTAAGCCTGCTAGTTGCAACTGAGTCGCAACTAAGGTACAGTGATCATACTGCTGGAGGCTTGCAGCATAGGTCAAGCGCCGGGCGGAGAATTCGTCGCAGCTGGATTGCGACCAGTTGCGACAGCGAGGCTTGCGATGCCCCTTCCACAAACCGAAATGCCGGGCCGATTACAGGCATACTTTTCCGAGCGCGGAATCCGGATGACGCAGCAGCGGCGGGCGATTCTGAGCGTGATCGAGACAGCCAGGAAGCATCTGGATGCTGCCCAAATATTGCGGAAGGCCCAGAAGATCGATGACAGCGTGGACCGAAGCACGGTTTATCGCACATTGCGACTGCTTAAGCGGCAGGGACTGATCGACGAACTCGACTTGATGCACATCAACGGCGAAGGTCACTACTATGAGCGCAAACTGGAGCGCGACCACATCCACATGGCGTGCCTGCGCTGTGGCAAGATCACAGAGTTTGTGAGCGATAGTTTTGAGAGGCTCAAGCAGCAAGTCGAGCAGGATTGCAGGTTCCGCGTGCTGGTGTCACGGCTGGAGATTGGCGGGTATTGTGCAGCGTGTCGCGGATCGCAGTGAAGGACAGGCGAGAGATCAAGCCCAAGAAAAAAGCGTCCCGACTTTTCAGTCGAGGACGCTCGGCAGGGCAGCCCTCCCCCAGAACTGCCAAACCACGAGATGGATATTAGAAGTGCCCCCATTTCGTGTAAACGTAACCTTGGTAACTTTGTTAGCGCAGAGCTAATGTTGGGGCTAACCGAAGTAACTGAGCGAAATCTAAGACATTGAGCTGGCTACTGTTTTTGCCAGGATTGGCCGGCGTCGGAGGTGGTCCAAACTTCCGAACTGGAGGTGGAGAGCTTTCCATGTTGCGGCTCGGAGAACTCCAAGCGGATGATATCGCCGGTCAGGGTCGCGCCGGACGAGGAGGGGGATACGCGGGTCCAGGTGTTGCCGGCATCGGCGGAATGATAGAGCGCGCCGGCGGAGCCTCCGGCCCAGACGTCGGATCCGTTGGCCGCGACGGCGCGGAAGACAAGAGAGACCGCGTCCTGCTTGCGGGCTTTGGAGGAGTCCTTCTCTTTCGATCGAGAGGTCTTCGCAACAATGTCCAAACTGGTCGTACTTGTAACCGAGGCTGGACTGGCGTTGACGTCCACGGTCTGCCAGGTGCTGCCCTGATCGAAAGAACGCTGCAGCGCGCCGGTGGCGTTGATGCTCCAACGAGGCTGCGGTGCCTGTGAGACCGCAGCCAGTTGGCTAAGGTTACGTCCGCCGATAGCGGCTCGGCCGGTGGCGGAGGATGTCGTCGCTTGAACCTGCGCAGCTTGTGCGGATACTTCGACTGTTTCTGAGACGGTTCCGGGACTGAGGGTCAAGCTATACAGCGATGGCCGCTTGGCATCGTAATTCAGATCAAGGACGGTGGTGTTGAATCCCGGCGCTTGGGCTTCTGCCTTGTAGTTGCCCGTGGGCAGTCCGGCAATCAGCCATGCGCCTTGAGAATTGGTGACAGCCGTTGCGGTTTCTCCTTTCGAAGGAGTAGGGGTAATGGTCACTCGCGCGTTCGCAACCACGGCTCCCGAGGGATCGACAACATAGCCGCCGATCTGCCCGGGGGCAATCTGCGATCTTAGTAGTCGAGCGTCCTGATCTGGAACATGTGGGCTGTTCGTCGCAGCATCTGCACGAGAAGGCAGGGGCATGGCGGGCTTGGCTTTTGCGACCGCGGGCGCTGCAGTCGATGCCTCGAGCGTAGGAACTGCCGAGGGCGTTGGTGCCGTCGAGGGTGTTGCACCGGCCGCGGACGCATTGTCATGAAAGCTCTGCAACCGGTCGAACGAGGAAGGTGCGGCCGGCGCGGGGAACTGATTCTGGGCATTGTTCTGCTGTTGATATTGATTCGCCAGCCGAGGTCCGTGAGGCAACGGGCTGCCGATCATCGCGCCGCGCGTACGAGTTGACTCTTCGCGAGCTATGGCTTTCTTTTCAGCATTCTCATTGGCAGTAGCGTTTGCGTCCAGAGTATCGGCGACGGCAGGGGTAGAGGGAGCCTGAACTTTTTCTTTCTGGCCTGGCGGCGCAGTGCTGAACTGGGCCACCGACTTTGTCCCGTCGTTGGTTGCCACCTCTACTGGGGTAGATTGCTTCGGGGCCGACACCATTGTTGCAGGCTGCAAACGGCGTTGATATTGAAGGACGCCGAAGGATGCGATGGCAACGACGCCCGCGGCCACGAATCCCCAACGGAGAGTGGGCCAGGTGAGCCATCCTCGAGGGGATGGAGTGACTGGCGCCGGAAGCGGTTCGGTCGCGGGTAGGGCGAGGGCCACGATGTCGCGGCAATCACCACAGCGGGCCAAGTGGTCCAGCACACGGGACCGCTCGCGATCGGGGAGCGAACGCTCGGCGAAGGCGGTGAGCACGTTCGCGTCGGGATGATCGACGGCGAGTGGTGCGGCCTTCAGGCGCTCACGGACGATATTGGGGACATTTTGCATTGCAGCTAATAGCTACCAGCTCCTCGCTCAATCTGCGGAAAATCTGGTCATTCCTTGAAAACAGGCGTATTCCTCGTCATCCCGGACCTTCTCTTACGCGAGCTTCCACTCTCTTTTCAGAGAACGGGGCAGTGGACGATTCTTGCGCCAGGCTGCGGCGAATATCTACCTGAAGGTCACGGACGTCAACCTCAAGAGCCTCTTCGGCTTGGCGGCGGGACATGCCGCGGCGGACCAGGGACGCAAGGATTTGCTTGCGCAGGGACTTGGCCAGCTTGTCGAGTTTGCGGCTGATGGTGGATTCGTGGACCCCCAGCATACGGGCGATATCGGCGAGCGTTCGGCCATCGAGATAGTAGGCGCCCAAAATGAGGCGATCTTCGGAGGAGAGCGCGGCGAGGGACTCGTCGGTGGCTTGCGACAGGGGCTGATCGGCGACTGGAATCGGCTCGGGATCGGGAGCACGGAACTGGATACCTTCTTCGGACTCTTCGTCGAGGCTGACCAGGCGCTTGGTGCGGCGATAACGATTCACGTACTCCTGCGCGAGGACAGTGCGCAGCCAGCCTTCCAGAGATCCGCGGCCGGTGTAGGAAGCGAGTTTGGAGACTCGCTCGCCATCGCGCACATTGGTGCCCCAGAGATCGGCATAGAGGGTATCGGCCAATTCGCGGGCGGCTGAGTCTTCCCGGGCGATCCGCAAAGCGGAGAGGTAAAGTTTTTCGCGGAAACGGGTCAGGAAGATTTCCCAGGCAGTATCGTTACCGGCGACGCAGCCCCGGGCAAGGGCGAGTTCATCGATGCGCAGGCTGAGAAAGAATGTGCGCAGCTCACCCTCGGACGTCGCTGCGGTGGCATGTTTTGCGCCGATCTCGCACAGAATTTCGCAGAAGGATTCGCGGGTTAGGCCGATCTTTTCGCAGCCGCCTTTGGCATGGAGGTCCGCCAGCAGATCATTGACAACGGATTGCACGGCGGTGATTGGTTTGGTGGAACTCATGTAAGCGGCAGCCGTCGCTAGCCAGTTGCTTGCGCCGCCTTACACTCGGCGCACGGACAAATTTCACGCAGAAACTTCCACGAGTACAGCCCCAGATCGTGGTTGTCGTTCCAGGAAAACTTGATGGCGTACTTACCCACACCTTCCGCGGAGAGGGGCTTGGCAGTGGGCTTGAAGATCAGCAGCGCCCCCGGCGCGGCGGTGGCGGGATCGCCGGGGCAGCGTCCAGTTTTTTCGCGTTCTTCATTGCACATGGCGCAGGGACAAGCATCGCGCAGGTAAACAAACGTGTAGTGTGAGACGTGGCCGTCGTTCCATTCGATATCAACGCCGGTGCCCGTGGTGAGATTCACCTTGACCGACTTGGGATCAGCGGCGGCGGTGGGAGATTGGAGCGGCGACTGCATGGAGTAAGTATCGCACGAGGCAGATGTCCGGTGTTCTCCATGTTTTGAGGTTTGGCGTTGAGCTAAATCCGCGCGAGATCCCTCGCTCCGCCTGGAACACGGCTGCGCTCAGGATGACTCCGAAGAAGCGCGCGACTGTCGTCTGGATTCTCCCTGGCATTGCCCAATATAGGCAAGTTCCTGTAAAATTTGGGTTTGCCCTACAAGTATTGAATTCTCTGGGAGTCGTCATGGCACAACAATGTGATATCTGCGGCAAGAAGCCGCAAGCGGGAAACCGCATCAGTCACGCGCACAATGTCACGAAGCGGCGCTGGAACATCAACCTGCGTCCAGTGCATGCTCGTGTGGGTGCGACCACCAAGCGGATGCGCGTCTGCACGTCCTGCCTGCGCAGCGGTAAAGTCGTTAAGGCATAGAATCTTCAACCACAGAGGACACAGAGTTTCACAGGGGATTTCGGATCCTTGGGATTCATCTGCGTGCTTTATGGACACGTTTTACTTTATTGCCAGCAACTGCACGTCAAAAATGAGGGTGGCGTTTGTCGGAATCTGGGGCGGGTGTCCGGTCTCGCCGTAGGCCAGTTCCGGTGGGATGCGCAGCTGGCGCTTGCCGCCGACTTTCATTCCGGCAACCCCGTCGTCCCATCCCTTAATCACTTCGCCTTGACCAAGCGTGAATTCGTAGGGCTGGTTCGCGTCGACCGAGCTGTCGAATTTCTTGCCGGTGGAAAGCCATCCGGTGTAGTGGACCTTCACGTGGTCTCCCGACTTGGCAGGCGGTCCGAGGCCTTCCTTGATCTCCCAATATTGCAAGCCTGAATCGGTTTTGATGCCATCGCCGGTGACCTTAGTCGGTGCGTTAGTATTGGGGCGAACTACGTGAACGGGCTTGTGAGTCGGCGTCTGCGAGAGGGCCAGGGCTGCGATGAAAACGAAAACAACTCCCAAGACGGCGATCTTCATGGGCACTCCTTCCTTCGAATTCAGCCAACGTAGCGATGGACAGAGAATACTTCTTGCTGTCCTGTGCGCGGTCGGGACGCCCCCGCTACAGACGGCGAGACGCCGGCGCTACTCTAGGGCGATTACGTCGATTTCTACCAGCACATCTTTTGGAAGACGCGCGACTTCTACCGTCGAGCGGGCCGGCGGGACTGTGCTGAAGTACTTGCCGTAAACGGCGTTCATGGCGGCAAAGTCACCCATATTTTTCAGGAAGACCGTTGAGCGCACGACTTTCCCCAGACCGCTGCCGGCGGCTTCAAGAATTTCCGAGAGATTCCGCAGGACGCGGTCGGTCTGGGCGGCGACGTCCCCGGTAATGACTTGTTGGGTCGCAGGGTCGATGGCGATTTGCCCCGAGGTAAAAACCAATCCATTGGCTTTGATGGCTTGCGAGTAAGGGCCGATGGCTTGAGGGGCGTCTTTGGTAGAGATAGCTTCGCGCATGAAGGCAGTCCGTTGTGATCAACCTTGAAAACAAATAAATCACAGAGGGCACAGGGTACCACAGAGAGGGCTTCTAGATTTTCTGCAATCTCTGGACTTCGTGGACACCGGGGATTTTGCGGAGGCCGGCGATGATTTGCTCCAAGTGTTTCAGGTCTCCAATGTCGAGTACGACTTCGACGCTGGCCTGGCTGTTGGAAGTATGGGCGGTGATATTGCGGATGTTACTCTTGGCATCGCCGATAACTCCTGTGATGCTTTTTAGCATGCCGAAACGGTCGTCGCAGAACACTGTCAGCTTCACGGGGTAGGCGGTGGGGGTGCTCTCGTCGCGGGCCCATTCCACGTCGATTTTGCGTTCGGGCTCGTACATCAGGTTGGTCACGTTAGGGCAATGGATAGAGTGGACGGCCACGCCTTTGCCGCGAGTGATGTAGCCGACAATGCTTTCTCCTCGAATGGGGTTACAACAGCGAGCGCGGTAGACCATCATGTCGCCCTGGCCACGTACGGTGATGGCGTTGTGGTCTCCGAAGACGCGGCGGACGACGCTGGCAATGCCTCCGGGTTGCGAAGTGAGGCCTTCGGATTCGATGTCGCCCGCAATCGAATGCGTCGCACCGGCAGGCAGCAGCCTCGCCAGGACCTGGCGAGCGGAATATTTTCCATAACCAATGCCGGACATCAGGTCGTCGGCCTTTCCGAGGCCGTAACCAGAGGCGACGCGCTGCAATTCTTCGTCCTTCAGTTCCTTGAGGGCGATGCGGTACTTGCGCGCTTCTTTCTCAATCAGCTTGCGGCCGATTTCAATGGCGCGTTCGCGCTGGTGAACGTTAAGCCAGTGCTTGATCTTGTTACGGGAGCGGGAGGACTTGACCAGGCCGAGCCAGTCGCGGCTGGGCTTGTGGCCTGGCTGCGTGAGGATCTCAACAATATCGCCGGAGTGCAGTTTGTGGCGCAGAGGCACCATGCGTCCGTTGACCTTGGCGCCGATGCAGGTGTGGCCAACTTCGGTGTGAACGCTATACGCGAAGTCCACGGGAGTGGCATCGCGTGGCAGGACGACAACTTTGCCTTTGGGTGTGAAGGTGTAAACCTCTTCGGGGTAGAGATCGACTTTCAGGGTGGACAGGAATTCATTGGGATCGCTGACGTCGCGTTGCCACTCGACGACCTGGCGCAACCATGCGAGACGCTGCTCGTCCTGGGCCGAGACCGGGCCGTCTTTGTATTTCCAATGGGCGGCGATACCTTCTTCCGCCATCTTATGCATCTCTTCGGTGCGGATCTGGATCTCGAAGGGCGTGCCGTCCTCGGTGATCACCGAAGTGTGCAACGACTGATAAAAATTCGGCCGGGGCATGGCGATGAAATCTTTGATGCGCCCCGGAACCGGCCGCCACAAGTTGTGAATGATTCCGAGCACGGCATAGCAATCCTGCAGCGAACGGGTAACCACGCGCATGGCGCACAAGTCGTAGACCTGGTCGACCGAGATGCGCTGGCGCTGCAACTTCTTGTGAATGCTATAGAGACGCTTGATGCGGCTTTCGACGCGCGCCTGGATGCCGGCTTCTTTGAGCTTGTCGGTAATGATCTGCTGCATTTTGGCGAGGAAGGCTTCGCCCTCCTTACGGCGTGCGTTGACCGACTTTTCAACTTGTTCGTAGCCGAGAGGATCGAGGAAGCGAAAGCCGAGGTCTTCGAGTTCGCCGCGAATCTTGCCCATGCCGAGACGGTGGGCAATGGGCGCGTAAATCTCAAGGGTCTCTTCCGCAATTTTGTGCTGGCGCTCCGGAGGCAGATGCTCCAGGGTGCGCATGTTGTGCAGGCGGTCGGCGAGTTTGATGAGCACCACGCGGATGTCGTCGACCATGGCCAGCATCATCTTGCGGAGGTTTTCGGCTTGCTGCTCTTCGCGGGTGGCGAAGTCAATTTTGCTGATCTTGGTGACGCCTTCGACGATGTGGGCCACTTGCTCACCGAATTCTTTGCGGATGTCGACGATGGTGACAGAGGTGTCTTCCACCGAGTCGTGAAGCAGTCCGGCTGCTACGGCGACTGGGTCCATCTTCATTTCGGCTAGGACGAGAGCGACTTCGAGGGGATGGACGAGGTAAGGTTCACCAGACGCACGGGTTTGGCCCTCATGGTGCTTCAGGGAATAGTCGTAGGCTTTCTTGATGATGGTGAGATCGTCTTGGGGACGGTTTTCCTGCATCCGCTTCATCAAGTCGCGAAACTTGGTTAGCGTGAGGGCAGTGGTAGCGATCTGTTGGCGCAAGCTCGCCATGATGGATTATACCCGTGAGAGGAGGGGCTCCGGGCGGGAGTACAGCGGTACGGGGATCGATTATACCCTGCGCGGGTCGGGCATTCCCGGGCAATCGGTCGTGAATCAATTGAGCTCCGTGATCATCTGAATAAGCCAAGCCCTCTCCGAGGTGAAGAGATGCTCAAGTCTTTCGGCGTGGTCGCAATTTGCTGTAGCTTCCTGCCAGCTCAAACTGCGGTTCCGGAGCGAAAAGTACAGAGCAATGTGGTCACGTCGGAAAGAGATCCTAGAGTGCAGATTCGATTGCCGGAATCGGCGCAATACCTTGGCGCAGACCGGTTTGTGTTGTACGACATGGCGGACTGCGAACTGCACGCGTTTGTCGATGGAGATGAACACAAGAATGTTCAACGGCTTTACTGGGTTCAGTTTGAGGGGTATCTGCCGACAAAGGCGGAGTTGCAGCACACGTACGATTCGCCGCGACACGCGAGCCTGGGTGGCCTGGATTTTTTCGTGGACACCTGGGTGCGCGCGAAAGACGAACCGACGCGTCCGGGGTCGGACCTCGAGCACATCGTGAAGATTATTCGTGGAAAGGGATACCACCTGCCGGACGGCATGATGTATGTGCGGCTGGTATATCTTTTTCAGGACAAGCGAAAAGAACTGATGATCATTTATGCTGAGGACGCTGCCCCGACCGGGCATTCCGTGCCGGAACTAAAGCCGGACGGAAAGGCCTACAGTGAATGGCCGATCCTTGAGAAGGGCCTTCTTGAGAGAGCGGAGAAAAGCGTGAAGATAGCACCGATCCCATAATCAAGGCGACCGAATCCATTTTTCAGTGGTTTCGAACTCTTCAAATCTGCCACCGGTTTGGCCGGTGGCCCTGCAAGCTGATACAGTGACAGTCCTTCCATCATGATTTCTCGAATTCTCGTCAGTGGCGTTTCGGGGCCGATCGGCACCGCACTTCTTCCTCCTCTAAAGACACGCGGATATGAAGTTACACGCCTGGTGCGCGGGACGGCGACGGGCGCGGATCAGATTCCGTGGGATCCGGGCAAGCCGATCGATCCGGAAACGGTTTCCGGGTTCGACGCGGTGGTGCATCTTGCGGGCGAAAGCATTGTTGGACGCTGGAGCGACGAGAAGAAAAAAAAGATCCGGGACAGCCGGGTTGCGGGGACGACGGCGCTCGCCGAAGCGTTGGCTCAAGCGAAAGACAAACCGCACGTGTTCGCATGCAGCTCGGCGATTGGCTACTACGGCGATCGGGGCAGCGAAGTGTTGAATGAGCACAGCGCTCCCGGCAGCGGATTCCTTCCCGAGGTTTGCTGCGAGTGGGAGGCAGCGACGCAAGCGGCGGTCCACGCCGGGATTCGTACCGTGCAGATGCGCACCGGGATTGTGCTCAGCCCCAAGGGAGGTGCGCTGGGGAAGATGCTGACCCCTTTCAAACTCGGCGTGGGGGGCAAGATCGGCGACGGGCAGCAGTGGATGAGCTGGATCGACGTGCAGGACATGGTGGGTGCGATCCATCACGTGCTGAAGAGCGATCTGCTGCAGGGTCCGGTAAACATGGTTGCACCCAAACCGGTAACGAATGCGGAGTTCACGCAGACTTTGGCGAGTGTGCTGTCGCGGCCTGCGATTTTTCCTCTGCCCGCCTTCATCGTGAAGGCAGCGTTTGGAGAAATGGGGGAGACGGTCCTTCTCGGAAGCCAGCGCGTGGAACCAACACAGTTGGTGATGAGCGGGTATCCGTTTCGGTTCAGCACCTTGCGAGCTTCATTGGAGAACCTTCTCAACCACCAGTAGTTGCCGCTCACCTTTCGTTGTGATTCTGGTCACAGACTCCGGCTCGGCTCGTTTGTAAACCTGAAAAGGTAGAACGAGTCGGGAATGAAGAGTCGATTCATCGCCGCTTTGATATTGGCTACGCTGGCACTAGGAAGCGTCCCACGGGCATGGGCGGCTTCCTCCCCCACCGCTACACCGAAACCAGATCCGGCGGCCGGACCGGCCCATTCTTGCTGTCCGAGGGTGCACTCGCGATTTGTGCCGCCAGTTTTTGTGAAGCCGGGGCCGTCCAGCATGCCTTGCGGCGATCAGCATCCATGCTGCGCCAAGCAAGGGCCGGATAATCCGCCATCACTGCCTGCGACCACGAGACTGGCAGAGCCGGGATCGGATGGCATGGTCGTGGCGATTGCAGACCAGCTTTGTGACGAAGCCACGCTGGTGGCAACGTTGGCGTCCGACAGAGATCCGTTGCGATCGTATTCTGCAAGAAGCACTGTTCTTCGTTTCTGAGTTCCTCACCTCGCGCCAAGCGCGCAATCCTTTCAGGAAGCAGGCTGGTTGACTTTGTTTCGGTCTGCTTTAACGGGCGCGAGCCCATATGCGAATTCATAAGAATCAGGAGAGTTTAATCATGAAATACAAAATGCTAACGCTGATCCTGGCCCTGACCGTTGTCTCATGGGCTCAAACGGAAACCCAAACTGCACCGGCGACGCCGCAGCAGAGCACCGCCCCGGCAGAGAAGGCGAAGTGTGCATGTTGCGACAAAATGGCCGCGGGCGACATGAAAGATATGAAGTCGTGCTGCGCGCGTCACGATATGCAAGCCAAAGACGGCAAAGACAGCAAGGAGATGGCCTCGTGCTGTGGCGGCAAGGACGCCAAGACCTGCATGCGGAATAGTAAGGACAAGACAGCGTCCTCCTGCTGCAAAAAGGGCTGCAGTAAAGAGAGCTGTGGGAAAGATAAGACCGCGTCATGCTGCGGGGACAAGTGCGGTAAGGATGGGAAGGGCTGCTGCTCAAAGATGGAGAAGACTGCGAAGATGTGCTGCGAGCGAAACCTGCGCGGTTAGGTACTCATGCAAGGACCAGTTGGCCCCAGCGAATTCGCTGGGGCTTTTTTAAGGTAGCGGCGGCCTAGCGCATGCGGGGGCAAGATGCCCTTCGACAAGCTCAGGACGGGCTTTCACTAGAGGCAGCGGGACGCCGGCGCTACTCACTGCGGGCTAGGACGATTCATCTCGTCGTGCAATTTTTGCAGAAGCTCGGCGCGCTGTTCGGTGGTCAACTCGCGCTGCAATTCTTCCAGTGCGAGGGCGACGATGTGGTAGTGATGGGTTCCGGCAAATTTGGGATCGGCGGTGATG
The DNA here is from genome assembly GCA_963731405.1 of uncultured Acidobacteriaceae bacterium. GTDB lineage: Bacteria > Acidobacteriota > Terriglobia > Terriglobales > Acidobacteriaceae > Sulfotelmatobacter. Next base: position 131,160 of record CAVSVS010000029.1, read on the forward strand.
TTGAGCCAGAGCTTGTGCATGAGTTCGACATCCTGCGGACGCATGCGTGGCGTGTGCGGACCGAGGGAGTATTCACGGATAGAGCCGTCAGGAGCACATACTTCCAAGGTCAGGCGCGGACGTGGTTCGGGCAGACGCTCCCAGGCATCGCCCGTGAGCTTGGCCTGCTCATCGGCAGTCAGTTTGTTGGACAGACCGCAGATCACGCGGCTGGAGTCTAGCCTCTGCGCAGTCACCATGATGGCCTCGAACACGTCGGTGGCGGGCACAACCAGCAACGAGATCGGCTTGCCTTCTTTTTCAGCAACCGCGACGGCAGCGGTGAAGAGCTCCTGCTCGTAATTGTCGAACACCTGACTGGCTTCAAAGACCGCACTGCCGCTGAAGCTGTGTTCACGGTGGTAAAGGCGGGCGCTCATTACGACGACATCCTGCTTACCGGTGTTGGTATGGCTGAGGATGTGCCGCAGGTAGTACAGATTACGCGGATCGCGCACCGCGACCAGGACATTGCCGGCCTTGACACCCATGGCCCCGCTGCCCAGTTCCTGATTTCCGTAAACGCGGAACTGATCCACGTTCTCGAGTTTTCCCTTGCGCTCGTGTGCGACTCGACGTTCGGAATAGGTGAAGATGATGAAGAACAGCGCGCTGAAGGCAACGCCGCCGATGGTAGCCTCGCGCTTGGTGAGCAGATTCACGAGGGCGGTGGTGAACAACACGGCGGAAACGAGAATGACGCCCAACGGAATTTCGCGCTTACCGATATGAAGATTCCCGGGTACCTTCCAAAGTCGTCCGCCGGGTTCCTTGTGTCGCAGCACCAGGACCGCGAGCGACATCATGGCGAAACTCCAGATGACGCCGAACGCATACAGGCCGGCCAGTGTGAAGACGTTGCCTCGGGTCAACAAGATCGTCAACAATTGCAAACCCACGATCAGGTTGATGATGCGATAGCTGGTGCCGTAGCGAGGATGCGGTTTCTGAAACGCGGACGTCAGGACGCCGTCTTCAGCAACGCGATTAAGCACACCATTGGCGCCGACGATCGAAGTGTTCTGTGCTCCGGCCAAAATCAGAACGCCGACCAACACCACAAAACCGTGAAACGCGAGCCGGGCCCACTCAGGACCGACCAGAAATACAGAAATGCCGCCAATGAGGTTCCCGAAGTATGTCGGCCTGACATTGTCGGGAATGATCATCACGGCGAAAAACGAGACGAGCGAAGTGAAGAGCAGGCTGTAGACGAAAATGACCAAGCCGGTTTTTTCCAGGTTCTTCAGCTTGGGATGGGCGATCTCGCGGTTAACCTGTGCCAGTGTCTCTTCGCCGCTCATGGCCAGTACCGAATGGCCGAAGCCGACGAACAGGATGATGAAAGTCAGGTGGCCGATCCAGCTGCCATCCAGCCATCCCAGCGACTCTTTGTTGAGAGGAACAATGCCCGGAGTCAAAGGGCTGGGCGGAAGGTGGACCGGAACCTTCAACACCGTCACCGTGCACCAGATGATCAGAATCACGACCATGACCGTGGTGACAATCATGATCTGCACGGCCTTCTGGCTGGACTCGTGGATTCCCTGCGTATTTTTGCGCCAGAAGTAAATCGCGACGATTGCGCCGAAGCAAGCGGCAAAAGTGTTTTCAGGAAAATACGCGAACGGGTGGCCCGTGTAGCGAGCCACGTCTTCGATGAATCCTGCGAGATATTGGCCCGCGACAACAGCGCTGATGGGGCCGGTAAGTACGTAATCGAACAGCAGAGCGGAGACCGAGAACTTGGCGAGGGTTCCGCCCATGGCCTCTTTGACCACGCGGTAAACACCGCCGCGCACGAACATGCTGCTGGACTCGATGTACAGAGCCCGCACGGCGTAACTGAACAGCATGACCGCGAGGATGAACCAGGGGGCGCTTTTGCCGATGACCTTCTCGGCATCGCCTCCAGCGTAGTAGGCCGATGAGGCAAGATCAGACAGGACAATGGCGGCAGCGCGCCAGAACGAAATGAAGGTCAACATCACCGTGGTGGCGACGAAGACCTTTACTGCCGGTTTTGTACCCTCAGGGGATGTAGCCATGCTTCCAATGAATGGCGGAAACTGCTATTAAGCCCGAACCCATTGAAGATAGCACAGGGAGGCTCCGGGCCGTTTGCCTCGCACCAATCAAATCTTGAATCACTTGCAGTCGCGGCACAGAATGATCACTTCGAATGTAGGAACTACTTTGCTTTTTGTTGCGCGATCCATTTATTGGTGCGGGCATCGAGCAAGTCGAGAGGCAAAGTGCCTCCGTCGAGCATCTCATCGTGGAACTTTCGAAGGTCAAATTTCGGTCCCAGCTCTTTCTGAGCACGATCGCGGAGTTCCCGGAATTTGAGTTGGCCAAGTTTATAACTGAGGGCCTGGGCTGGCCACGAGATGTAACGGTCGGTCTCGGATTGCAGCGTAGGTTCGTCAACGGCACCGGATTTTCGGAAGAATTCGACCACCTGGTCGCGGCTCCATCCCTTGGCGTGAATTCCGGTATCAACGACCAGGCGCACGGCGCGGAACAGTTCAGAGGAGAGCCGACCATAATCGGAGACGGGATCCTGATAGAAACCGACCTCTTTGCCCAGTTGCTCGGCGTACAGGGCCCATCCCTCGATGTAAGCGTTGAAGCCGAGGCCGTGCAACCGGAACTTAGGCAGTCCCTGCAACTGCTGCTGCACCGAGAGCTGCATGTGATGTCCGGGCACGCCTTCGTGGTAGGCGATGGCCTCGTCGTCCACTAATGAGCGCTCGGCAAATTTGGACGTTGCGACCACCACCCTGCCCGGCCGCTTGCCGTCGGGCGTTCCGGTGACGTAGTGGGTCATGGCGCCGGAATTAAATTCGGGGATGGCTTCCACTGTGACGGGCGACTTCGGAAGCAGCGTGAATAGTTCCGGGAGCTTCGGCTCCATCTGCGCGATGTAATGACGGAAATTGTCGAGAATTTGTTCGGCGGACGTGGGAATGTATTTGGGATTGGTCTTCAGTGCGGCGCGGAAGGAAGCGAGGTCAGAGAATCCCTCTTTCTTGGCGATCGCCGTCATCTCGGTTTCGATGCGGTCAATCTCGCGCAGACCCAGTTCGTGGATTTCCTCCGCCGTCATATGAGTCGTGGTGCGGGCGTAGATGTCGTTTTCGTAGCGCTTCTGGCCGTCGGGCAGCGATGTGATCGAGAGAACTGTGCGGCCCTGTGGGGCGTAGTCCGTCTGAATGAAGGCGGCGAACGACTTGTAGGCAGGGATGACGTCTGTGTTGATGGCGTCGGTGATTTCCTTGGTCAAACGTTTCTGCTCTTCCGGCGAAATGCTTGCGGGATACTTCTTGGTCGGCTGCAGGAACGGGTCGGCAGCAATGATGCCTTGACACTGTCCGGGAATTTTTTCCGCGAGGAATCGCACGGGCATCAGCTTGTCTTTCATCCCGGCGCGTAGAACCTCGGTGACTTGAGATAGCGCCTGCGGAATCTGGTGCAGGCGCGAGACGTAATCTTCGTAGTGCTTGACGGAGTCGAACGGAACGGCTAGAGGCAGGTCGGCGAGATTGGTGTGGATGCCGCTCTGCTGGTTGATCGGCATCTCGTACTCTTTCAAATCAAAATCGGCGATGCGCTGTTGCAGAACGCGAATCAGCAGGTCGTGGGAGAGCTGGTCCTGGTCAGAGAAATCGGCAGGCGAGATCGCCTGCAGGCGTTGCAGGAAGGCTTGGTCCGTTTCATGGCGCTGCTTGATCGCGGTCAGAGAATAGTCGGTAAGGCGATCGTTGTAGCGGTAGTCCCCGAAGGCGGTCGCGCGCTCGGGAAAGTTGCGCAAGTCGGATTCGTATTGTTCGTCGAACAGAGCGTTCTGCGCGGCCAGACGTTCGGCAATCGGCTTGGGGTCTTGGGCGCAAACAGATGCAGTGGCTGCGATCAGAAGGAGGAAGGGCAAGAAAGTGCGCATAGGGAGACTAGGGTAAACCAAGGGCATCGACGGGTAAACCGTTGGCTTCAGAATTCTCGTCTGAGTGGCAAAGTGCATTAACCGCCACCAGCCTCTAGTTTTGAGGTGCTATGTTTCGGCAGTTGAGCGATGACCTCCTGACTATTGGGCTGGCGAGCGGCAGCTTTATTGGGCAGGAATGATGAAGTCGATGTCGTCGCGCTTTTCATCTGTCGCGAGATTGATAACAATCGCGTCGGCACGGTTCTTCATTCCGGGATAATACAAAGATGCCTTTGGAATTGAGCAAGCTCCCGGCGCTCCAGCACAGCCTGAAGGCTTCCAAGTCGGTTCGCCGGGCAGATTGATGCCAATCACATACTTGCCCGATAACAGCGATTCCCTGTGAAAGTATCCGCGTGCATCGGACATCATCGTTTCAAACCATGATCCTTCGTCGTCCGTGATAAGGACAGGCACCTGAGGTGCAGGGGACCCATCCGAGCGCTGCACATGGCCCCCAAGGTGTGCGTGAGGAGCGTTCGACAGGGTAAGGTCCCAGCATTGGCGGCTTTTTACCTCGATATTGGAGCCGTCTGCTTGAAATGACTCTATGGGCTCCACACTGAGTTTCGTACTTACCGGGAGGAAGAGGTTGGAACTCATAACGACCATCAGCGTCGGTGGTCGCGACGAACTGTGCGTCGTCGTTTGCTCGATGCGCGATGACGTGCGCGTTGGGAATGGGGTCTCCGTGTGCGAAGGGACCCTGCTTCACTCGACCTCGCAAGATTCCGTTGTCGCCGATTGTCTCCAGACGGCGCAGAGCCCCCAGTCGCTGCTGTGCATCGGCGACAGGACTGCTGATATTGCCGTAGAAGTCGAGCACGATGGGATTCCCGCTGCGTAGATAAAAAAGCCAATGATCCCCCACCTTTATTTCGGGGAAGCAGTCACCCTGTGACGTGAGCACCCTCAGCGGGTTCTTTGGCTCGCCTTTGAAAACCTCACCTGGGATTATGTGGAGTTCTTTTTCGCCGTCTTTCGTCGGTGTAACTGCGGAGATGGCACCAACAAAAACGTAAGGGTACCAATCAGATTGTGTGCCGCAGTCTTTCAGATCGCTCGACAATCCGGTATGCATGCACCGGATCGTCTTATCACCGTCCTGCTTAAGCATCATGATCTGCGCTTTAGCGGCGCTGCAGCAGCAAAGCCCCACGAATACAACCGACGCCACCCATCGCACAGAACTTGCCATTTTCAAGCACCTCCGCTCGTCGGAAGGATGCTAAAGGACCTTTCGCCGTTGCTCAACTGAAGTATTTCACTCATTGACAGATCAACGAATGCAACATCTTTTTAACAGCAATTATTCCTGTTTGCCCGTCAGCGCGGACTAATTTAGCCTTGGGAGCGAAAGGCAGGAGCGATGGCTGACAACAAAACCAAGCCCACCAAAGTCAGTGTAACGGCGTTTGTCGATGCCCTCACGGATCCGGTCAGGCGCGCAGACGCCAAGGCACTCATCAAGTTGATGCAAAACGCGTCCGGAGAAAAGCCGCGAATGTGGGGGCCCTCCATCATTGGCTTTGGCAGTTACCACTACAAGTACGAGAGCGGGCGCGAGGGCGATATGCCGGTGATCGCTTTTTCGCCGCGTAAGGCTGCGACGGTTCTCTATGGGTTGACTGGGTTTGGTGAGGCTACAGCGCTGCTGGCAAAACTTGGCAAGCATTCGACCGGCAAGGGCTGTCTCTACATCAAGAAGCTCGCCGATGTGGACCAACCCACATTGGAGGGCCTAATCGTCAAATCTCTAGCCGCAAAACGCGCGATCGCGAACACCCAGAGTCAACGAGTATAAGACCTTCTCGCCACAGGTGGGCCTTGCGCTTGATTCAGGAGCGTCCGATGCGAACTTCATTTCGTGATCTTTGAGGCGACTGCCCAAGAGACGACCGTGCGAGGCTAAGCCACCGACCGAATTTCAGGTCGAGCCAAGTCCTTCTTACCCATGATGGCGATCGCCAGCGGAATCGTCGTAAGTCCTCCTACGAGCGTCAGAGCTAACCCAGCCGCCTTCATAGCGTCCTTGCTGAGTCGCCGGGAAATCAACATTCCTACGCCCACGCCTAGCGCAACACGTGTCCCGGTCCAAAGCATCATTTCCGGCAAAGTAATATTCCTTGAAATCATTGCTCCTCCTTAGCGAAGATCAGATTCTTGGTGTTTGGATGCGGGCACATAACGCCGGGATGCGAGGGAATGATCCTATAGCCTCCGCTGCTCCTCTAGTCGGCTGGTCGCAGAAGATCAAGTCCTTCGGGTCACTGCCCTTCGGTCTTGGGCTCCCGCCTGCGCGGTGCGAGGTAGGTATGCGTGATCCGGTCGTGCCAGCAGAGGGCGTCTTCATCGAGAAAAACCCACACGTATCCCATGCCTGCGGAAACGGCGGAGAGCCAGCTCGCGAGTACACGCCAGCGTCGCAGCGACCGACTGGTAGAAGTACCGTCGAAGCGAGCTAACTCCAGGCCTGCGATGCGCAGTCCCGGCGTGCTAGCCGAGTAAACGATCAGCAGATACTGGTAGGCAGCCCAGAAGAGGGATAAGAGCCCGGCCGCCAAGCTAAGCGTTTGAACCTTCGGCGGACGGATCGCGTCCACCTTCCAGAAGATGAATCCGAAGAGCGACGCCGCGGCAGCGATGATGAGCCCGTCGACGAGCGCGGCTACGAGTCGCAGACCGAGTGGCGCGCTCTGCAGGGGAATGTCGATGCCGAGCCGCTTTTCGGGATCCGGCTGTTCGACAGCTTCGATAAGGATTCCGCCGAGCGCGGGAGCGGGAGGCTCAAACTCGGGGACATCCAGGATTCGCGGGCGCTCGCTGACCGGCTCGGCCAGCTGATCGGGCGGAGGCGTGGGCGGAGCCCAAGCGAACCGAGGGAATTCGATCACCTTGGCTCCGGCAGGGCGAGACGGCCGGGAAGGAACCGGCACCGCAGCCGTTTCTGCCGGAGTAGGATATTCCTTTTCAGGCTCGGCCATCGCGGAAGAAGTGGACGCCATCCCATCGAGTGCCAGCGCGTGATTCGAGACGTTCTCGAAATCTGCAAGCGGTGAGGCATTGGCAGATTTCGCATTGGCATACATTTCGGGAGCTTCAAAGCGCAAGTTCAGAGACGGGTAGCGCGGCGGGCGCACTTTGCGACGTGCACGATAGCGATCGAGCCGGGCCGAAAGCTCGTCGCGCCATGCGGGAGCCGCCTCTTGAGCGGCAGTATCCGAGGCTGGTAGATCGGAGCCTGGGGAAGGCTCTTTAGTCGATTTCAGATGCCCGGCTTCGGCACGAGGGACAACTGCGACTTCCGGATTCATCTCTTCCGACGGCGAGGCAGCGGCAAGGGCCGTGCCGGCCTCGCGATCGGGCGTCCACTGCAGCAAAGCAGGGGGAAGGGGCTCCAGGGGGCAACGGCAAACATCTCCACACTGCGGACAATTCATGAAAACCAGTCTTTTGAAATCGTGTCAGTTCACGTGCAGCGTACAACCGGAAAGGAATCAACGGGAATCCTAGCCTTGTTCGCTACTTTGCCGGGCGGCCAGCGCCGTGCTAAGTTCACGATGCCGCGGCAAAACAGCTGAAAGGGAAAGCACGTCTGCTTGGACGAGCTTCTCCGCTGATTTTCTTCCGATGACTCTTCGCACTAGATTCCTTATCACGGCGTTGTTTCTTTGTCATCAGGTTCTCGCCAGGGGGCTAGTAACCAGGCAGTTGCTCGGCGAAAATTCAGGCCAGGACGAAGCCTCTTTGGCATCCGCGATGCCACAGAAATCAGATACAGCAACCTCGAGCACGCCGTGTGCGATGCAGGCCGCAAGCCAGGAATCTGATTCGGCCACGATCTGCGCCGACCAGCAGGAAAAAGACGGCAACGTCTACAAGTTGCATGGCCACGCCGAGGTTCACTATCGCAATTACGTCTTGCGAGCCGATGAGATCACCTACGACTCAGACAGCGGAGAAGCCACGGCCTCAGGACACTTCAGTCTGGACGGGGGCCCGAATGACGACCACCTCAGAGCCAGTCATGGAAACTATAACCTGACTGCTGAGACGGGTCGCTTCTACGACGTTTCCGCCACTACCGGACTGCGGTTCAGCGGCAAGCGTGCCGTGTTGACCTCGAGCGCTCCGTTCGCTTTCTCTGGAAAGCTTGTGGAGAAGACGAGTCCAGACCACTATCTCGTCTATGACGGGACCATCACCACGTGCGAATTGCCGCGCCCTAATTGGCAGTTTCAGGCGCACAAGGTAGTGGTTGATGTGGGTGGCAATGCCAGCATTTACCGCAGCAAGTTCATGCTGCACGGTTTCCCGGTTTTCTACTTTCCCTATGCCACCCATCCCGTAGCTCGGGAGGTGCGAAGCACAGGCTTTCTGGTACCGACCATCGGGCGTTCCTCCACGAAGGGCAATATCGTCGGCGACTCTTTCTACTGGGCGATCAACCGCAGCATGGACGCCCTTGTGGGAGCGGAATATTTTTCGTTGCGCGGCTGGTCGCAGCGCGGGGAATTCCGCATGCGGCCCAGCGACACCTCGTACGTAGATCTGAACTTCTTTGGAGTCAACGACCGCGGCATCGGCACGCCTCCGCTGCAGGAAGGCGGTCAAGAAGCACGCCTGACGGCCGAAGGCAACTTCTACGGATTCCGCGCGGTCTCCAATGTCGACTACCTGAGTTCTTTTCTCTTCCGGCTGGCGTTCAATGAGGTTTACACCCAGGCCATTAACTCTGAAGTGAAATCGCAGCTTTTCGTTTCGAAGGCGGTCAATGGCTTCTCTTTCGGCGGCATGGTCGAGCGCTATCAGAATTTTTTTCAGACTACGAATGCTGAGGGTGCGCTGTCGAATCCGCCAACGTTCGATTCCATTCGAATTCTGCACACTCCGAGTGTCGATGCATCGAGCGTGGATCGCGCCTTAGGTCACTCGCCTTTCTTCTGGTCTTTCGACGTCTCGGCGGCAGGCCTCTCGCGCAGCGAGCCCGGGTTTCATACCAGTAGTTTATTGGGACGCTTCGATTTCAACCCGGAGATTTCCCTGCCATTACAAGTCCGAGGCTGGGCGCTGCGCCCGGCCCTTACGCTGCATGAGACCTATTACACCGAGAGGTTTGTAAACGGCAACGCCGTGCCCGATCCCACGAACCGGCAGGCGTTGGAGGGTTCGGTTGAGTTAAGGCCCCCAGTCCTGGAAAAGATATTCGATAAGGAATTCCTGGGGAAGAAGTGGAAGCACGTCATCGAACCGCGCATTGTCTACCGTTATGTGACCGGGGTGAACGATTTCGCGCAGGTGCTGCATTTCGATGAACACGATATTTTGAGCGATACCCACGAAGTGCAATACGGATTTGTGACGCGCCTTTACTCGAAAGGAGCTATGTCCCACATTCAGGAGTGCGACGTGCCGATGACGGGACTGGCTGTCGGGGCGGCCGCACCGGAACAGACAGTTCCGTGGCAACGCTTGAACAATTTGGACACTGCGGCGTGCAATCCAGGGCCGGAAACCAAAGAAGTGGTTTCCTGGGAAATATATGCAAAAGTATTTTCTCGACTCGACCTTCGGCGGAGCGCTCGTCCCCGGACAGCGCAATGTATTCACGACGACGGAAGACTTGACGGGAATTGCATTCGCCACCGAACCGCGGCACCTTTCCCCACTAGTTTCGCGACTGCGGGTGGCGACCAGCAACCGCACCAATACGGAGTGGGACATCGACTACGACTTCCAGTTAAACCGGGTGAATGCCAACACGCTGCTCCTCAACTACAACGTGGGGTCGTTCACGATTGGCGGCGGCGATGCATTTCTGCAGATTCCACAGCCCGCTACGACAGCAGTGACTCCCAGCGAAGGAACCTGTTTCGCTTCGACTGCGACCACACAGCCGGTCTGCAAGTTCAATCAGTTTCGAGTCGCTTTGGGTTATGGAGGCCTGGCCCGTCCGGGGTTCAGCGCCGCCAGCAGCTTTGGATTCGACGCGGAAGCACGGCAATTGCAGTTTGCTACCGCGCAGGCCACTTATAACTGGAATTGCTGCGGTGTGACCATGGAATATCGCCGGTATGCGATTGCAAATGTGCGCAATGAAAACCTGTTCCGGTTCACTTTCAGCCTGGCGAATATCGGCTCTTTTGGAAATCTGCGGCGGCAGGAACGGTTGTACTAGGTTGTTGAGTCGGGGGACCCCGGGGGCGGTAGCGGGAATTGAGTAGCACCGCAGCGCGAAAAAGCCCCGCGCTACCCGAAATCGTCGATTGCCGACCGTGGCAGGGCTGGTACCATAGTGGCTATGCAGGCCTCTGAAACCGCCATGAACGCGAAGGAATCGCAGTTGCAGGCGGAGCTTCGGCAACTCGGCCGTGTTCTGGTCGCTTATTCTGGCGGAGTGGACTCCGCGTATCTCGCCTGGGCTGCGCACCGCGCTCTGGGCAATGACATGCTGGCGGTAATCGCCGACTCGCCCAGCCTGGCCCGCACCCAATTAAACGACGCCATCGCTTTCGCCAATGAGCAAGGAATCCCCGTCGAAGTCATTGTCACCTCCGAACTCGACCGTCCGGAATACGCACGCAATGACGGGCAGAGATGCTTTCAGTGCAAAGACGAACTTTTTGTAGTGATGGAACAACTGCGCGCCGCGCGGGGATTCGACGCGATTGCGTATGGCGTAAACCTCGATGATCAAGGCGACTTCCGCCCGGGCCAACAGGCTGCCAGACAGCACCACGTTGCTGCTCCGTTGTTGAAGGCTGGGCTCACAAAGAACGAGATTCGAGAACTGGCGCGTCAGGCAGGACTACGAATCTGGGACAAGCCGGCATCGGCCTGCCTCTCCTCGAGAATTGAATATGGACGGCCGGTCACGCGAGAGGCGCTTGAAGTGGTCGAGCGAGGCGAAGACGCGATCCGCACCCTCGGTTTCCGGCAATTCCGGGTACGACATCACGGCGATATCGTCCGCATTGAGATTGACCGCGAGGAATTGGAGCGAGCTTTGAATCCCGCTATTGCCGCCCAATTTACCTCCATCTTCAAGGCCTTGGGCTTCAAGTTTGTCACTCTCGATCTGGAGGGGTTCCGCTCCGGATCGATGAATTCTTTGCTGCCTGCGGAACAGCTGCGCCGCGCCGGATAAAAGCTCTGCCAGTGCTGTCACTTACGATCATCGGCCCGCATACGCTGTGAGATAATCAAGAGATAAACGAGTGATGCTGAGGCGGTTTCTGGTGATTCTAATTCGACGTTCTCTTTTCATCTTGCTTTTGGTATGCCTGGGCTGTGTCGCCCAGTCTGCACCTCCCGATGTGGCTCGCAAGATCGAGCACCAGGTGCGAGCTTTTTATACGATCCCTCTTGACGTGAAGGTGGTGGTCGGCGCTATCACCCCTTCAAACGAGATGCCGGGCTACGATGCGGTCTCGGTGAATATCGACGGTGGCGATGGCAAGCAGAAAGACTACAAGTTTCTGCTGTCCAAGGATCGCGCCACGATGCTGCGCCTGACCAAGTTCGACCTGACCAAAGACCCTTACGCCGAATTGATGAACAAGATCGACACCACCGGGCGACCCACGCGGGGCGCCAAAGCGGCTAAGGTTGTCGCAGTCAATTTCGACGATTTCGAGTGCCCGTTCTGTTCGCGGATGCACCAGACGCTGTTTCCAGAGATCTTCAAGGAATACGGTGACCGGGTCACTTTCATTTACAAGGACGATCCGCTATCAGAGATTCATCCGTGGGCTATTCATGCCGCAGTTGACGCGAACTGTCTGGCGGCGCAAAATGACGACGCCTACTGGGAGTTCGCGGACTACATGCACGCGAATAAGCAACAAGTAGATTCCGAGAAGACTCCTGCGGCACGTTTCGATGCCATCGACAAGATAACCACGCAGCAGGGGCAAAAGCACAATGTAGACATGGCGAAGCTGCAATCCTGCGTCAAGGCACAAAATGAAGATGCCGTGAGAGCGTCGATGAAAGAAGCTGAGGGATTGGGCGTGAACGGAACGCCGGCTCTATTCATCAATGGTCAGAAGATTGACGGCGCCGTTCCTATCGGTGAGGTGCGCGCCGCTCTGGACGCCGCTCTGAGAGACGCGGGCGTACCTGTGCCACAGCACCTTCCATCGGCCCCGGCGCCCGCATCCAAGTAATCAGGGGCTTGGGCTGAGAGGCCAAACCCTCAATCTGGATTTTCGTTCATGTTGCAGTCAGGACCGGAGAAACATTCTTGAAAAATAACTCATTCGTTGCGCGGTTTGCCGTGACGCTGTTCGCTGCGGTCATGCTGGCGACTCTGGCAGGCTGTAATGCAAAGGCCGGTAGCGACGTGATGGCTACGGTGGATGGCCGGAAGATCTTAAAGTCGGATGTCGACAGTTACTATGAGAACCAGGTCGCTTCAGCCCAGCAGAAGCCGACTGGTGAACAGGCCACGGCGCTTCGCCTGAACATCCTGCATCAACTCATCGAGGACGAAATCGTGATGCGTCGCGCCGAGAAACTCGGCCTGCTGGCGACCGACGAAGAGGTTGACCGAAAATATAACGAGATCAAGTCTCCCTCCTCCGAAGAAGAGTTTGCCAAGCGTCTGCAGGAGAAGAAAATTTCCCTGGCGGATTTCAAACGTGACATCCGGCGCTCCATCACGCTGGAAAAAGTGATGAACAAAGAGGTATCTTCCAAAATCACGGTCACGGATCAGGACATCACCGACTACTACAACGCGCACAAGGCTGAATTCAACCTGATTGAACCGCAGTACCATCTGGCGCAGATCCTAGTGACTCCCGCTCCCAATCCGCAGGCGCAGAACCAAAACGACAAAGCCCAGAACGAGGCTGAGGCGCGCAAGAAGATCCAGATGATTGCCAATCGATTGGACAGCGGCGACGATTTCGCTACGCTGGCCATGAAATACTCGGAAGAGCCCGAAACCGCCGGCAACGGTGGCGATCTGGGAACCACGCCCGAGTCTGGACTCAAAGGAGCCGATCCGGCGACGCGCGAAGCGGTGATGAAACTAAAGCCGGGGCAGTACAGCCCGGTGATTACGGTGGTGGATCCCGCCAACCGGTTGAAGGGATTCCGTATCGTGAAGCTGGTTGCGAAGGAACCGGCGGGGCAGAGGGAATTGTCGGATCCGCGCGTCCAGCAGGCCATCCGCTCGCAACTTCACGACCGCCGCGAGCAGTTGCTGAAGGCCGCGTATTACGAAGTCTTGCGGGATTCCGCAAAAGCGGAAAATTACTACGCTAAGCGAGTGCTCGACAGTAATGGATTGGAGCGGTAGCGTTCCAGTTGGATCGCGGGAAGCGCCCTCATTCGACAATCGCGAGAACGTCTCCGGCGTTCACGGCGGCCCCTTCACTCACAAGAATCTTCTGAATCGTGCCCTTCTTCGGCGACTTGATTTCGTTCTGCATCTTCATCGCCTCGACCACCAGCACACCTGCCCCGGCTTCGATTTCCGTACCCTGACTCACCAGAACCCGAACAATCTTGCCGGGCATGGGGGCGGTCAATTTCTTTGGCCCTTGATCATCCACCGCACGCACTCGACCGCGCAAGGATCGCGGGTCACGGACCTCGGCGGCAAAACGAGCGGCGCCCACCCAGAGATGCATCTCGCCGGCGACGCGTTCGCACTTCACTTCGTAAGCATGATTGCCGATGCGCAAGGAAAGCACGTCAGGCCGCGCCAAAACCGCGTCGACTTCCACGTCACGTCCGTCGAGGCGACATGACCAGCGGGCCTCGACTCGAATGAGTTCGAGGCGGTAATGATTGCCGTCAATGACGATGTCGTAGGTCATTCGAAGCAGCACCCAATCATTAATGGCCTGTCGCCTGGGCGATTTTTGCGGTTCATCGCGTTGCCTCTTCGTGGGCTGCGATTTTCCAGTTGGACGCATGGCTCGGTCTGCTACTCGAATTATCACTGGCGACAACTTGCTCGCCGGCGCCGGCGGCGGCCGGGCCCAGCACGGCAAATATGCCGGCCGCGATCACTGCCACCTCAGCGGTCTTGGGGTCCGCTGGAGTTTCAGGTGGTTTCTGTTTCAAGAGGCGATCGAGAAAACCGGTATCAAGCTTTGCCGCACGAAAGTCCGCGTCGCTCAGGATACGCCGAAATAGCGAGATATTCGTTTTGATCCCGCCCACAAAATATTCGTTCAGAGCACGCGTGAGGCGACTGATGGCTTGTTCGCGGTCTGAACCGTACCCGATCAGCTTGGCCAGGAGCGGATCGTAGTCCATGGGAACGGTCCAGCCTTCGTACATCCCGCTGTCGCGGCGGATTCCCGGCCCTGAGGGCAAGAGCAGCAGTGTGATCTTTCCGGGGCTGGGGAAGTAATTGTTGTCGGGATCCTCGGCGTAGATGCGGCACTCGATGGCGTGGCCGCGGATCATCACCTCACTTTGCGTGAAGGGCAACCGCTCCCCGGCCGCAATGCGAATCTGCAGGTGAACGAGGTCGAGCCCAGTGACCAACTCGGTCACCGGATGCTCCACCTGCAAACGCGTGTTCATCTCGAGGAAGTAAAAATTCTTCTGCTCGTCGACCAGGAATTCAACCGTACCGGCATTGGTGTATCCGGCGGCTTGGGCCACGCGAACCGCAACGTCGCCCATGCGGCAGCGCATGTCGGAATCGACCAGGGGGGAGGGCGCCTCCTCGACTACCTTCTGATGGCGGCGCTGCAGGGAACACTCACGCTCGCCGAGGTACACGGTGTTTCCATGCTCGTCAGCCAGGACCTGCATTTCGATGTGGCGAGGGTTGATGATGGCCTTCTCGATGTAGACTTCGCTATCGCCGAACGAACGCTCTGCCTCGCTGCGAGCGCCCTCGAGCGCTGATTTCAGTTCTGCGGGGGCGTGTACCAAACGCATACCTTTCCCCCCGCCGCCGGCTGCCGCTTTCAGCATTACGGGAAAACCGATACGGGCTGCGATCTGCTCGGCCTGCTCGAAGGACTCAAGGCCGCGGGACGTGCCGGGGACGCAGGGCACGCCTGCGCGCTCCATGGCCTGGCGGGCACGCGTTTTCGAGCCCATGGCATCCATGGCAGCGGCGGTCGGGCCAATGAACTTCACGCCAGCGTCGGCACAAGCTCGGGCGAACTTCGCGTTCTCGGAAAGAAAACCATATCCGGGATGGATGGCGTCGGCCCCGGATCGCGCGGCGACGTCGAGAATCTTCGGGATATTAAGATACGACGCGGATGCGGCGGCGGGCCCAATCGGATAAGCCTCATCGGCTTTGCGTACATGCAGCGAGGCGCGATCCACATCAGAATAGACCGCGACGACCGCGATTCCCATTTCATGGCAGGCGCGAATGATGCGCACAGCGATCTCGCCACGATTCGCGATGAGTATCTTCTTGAACATATACGTCGACTATGCGGTAGCGGTCTTCGATTGAACCGGATATTGTAAATGGACCGCCCGCCGGCTGCCTTGCTTTGTAAGCTGGCGCCGGATTTGTACCGTACCATCTGGAAATTCACGGACCCAACACACAAAATGCTCCCGCCCGCAGCCCCGGTGAATGAACGAGCGAGTGATTCATCGAAACAGGCGAACGCGCACCGCGCAGCTCACTGGCTTACGCTTCTGCTGCTCGTTGCTTTTGGCACGGCATTGCGCCTGGCGAATCTGGCCCGCAAACCCTTCTGGTCCGATGAGTGCTTCAGCGTGGAGATCGCGTGGCTGGACTGGCACAACTTTCTGCACGTGATGTGGTGGCGGGAAGCCAACATGTCTCTGTATTACGTGCTGTTGAGTGCCTGGCTGCATTTCGGGCACAACGAATTTTTCATCCGCAGCCTCTCCGTGTTGATGGCTGTCGCTACGCTGCCAGCAATCTATTGGGTCGCGCGGATGCTGTATGACCGGCAAGTCGCGTTGATCGCGTGCGTCCTGTTCGCGTTCAACGCGTACAGTGTGCGCTATGCACAGGAGGCGCGCAGCTATTCGCTCTTTGTGCTATTAGCGACGCTGTCGTCAGGATTTCTGATTGCCTGGGTGCGGCAGCCTTCGCGGCGCACCCAAATCAGCTATATCCTGGCGAGCATACTGGCGGTTTACGCGCATTTCTATGCGCTGCTGCTGGTAGCCGCGCACTGGGTGGTGTTTCGCTGGCTGGGAAGTCCCGGTTCTCGCACCGGCGAATCCAACATCGATAGCTACGCCCAGTTGCGGCGAGCCTGGATCACGATTGGTTTGGCCGTTTTGCCTTTGCTGATCTTTGTGGCTAAGACGGGGGCGGGTCCAATTCGCTGGGTTCCTCGACCAGGGCTGCACGATGTCGTGGAGTTCTTCGAACACCTGGCAGGCGGCCATAATGGGGCGCTCGCGGGAATCTATACGGTTGCCTGCATCGCCGCCGTCGCGCCATTGCGGAAGCACCTGCTGGCACGCAATCAGGCCTGGGAAACTTGGCGGTGCCAGTTCCTGCTACTGTGGCTCTTGTTCCCGGTTTTGCTGACGGTTGTGCTATCTTTCGCCCGTCCGATCTTTCTGGCGCGTTACATGATCTTTTGCATGCCCGCGCTGCTAATTCTGGTGGCAGCGGGGTTGTCGCGGATTCGCCAATCGTGGTTGCTGGCGGCAACGCTGACCGGGATCCTGCTGCTCTCGTTGCAGGGAGTTTTTCTTGTCTACGGTCACGACTTCGATACCGAGCGCGATGCTGCTGGCGCCGCAACCGACTTCGTGCTCGATCAGGCGCACGATGGGGACGCGATCATCTTCTATATTCCGGCAACGCGCTTGCCGTATGAATATTTTCGTTCGCTGCGCGCCGGGGAGAATACGGCTAGTCCAAAGTTCACGGCGGAACTCGGTCCGGAGATTCTCTTTCCACGCCACGGAGCAGGTCTCAACTATCGTGACTTCACGGGCAAGTTCAGCGCGGAGTTCCTGCACTCGGCAGCTTCCAGTCATCCACGCGTGTGGGTGATGCTGATGAACAATCAGTCGGTGCGCGGGTACGATCCGACGACCGCCATGTTGACGAAGATTCTTCCGGAATCCTTTCCGAGGCTGCAGCGATGGCAGTTTCCCAGAGCCGAAGTACGTCTTTACAGCAAGCAATAGTCTTTGGCTGCCAGCGGATCAGGTAAGATTCTGTGGGTTCGGTTGGCTCGTTTTGGTGATTGCTCCCTTGCTTTGATTCAACGCAACCACCCACGGAACAAGCAGTGAAAACAGCATTCGCGCAGCCCATGCCGGCGGAGGTGCAGCTCGAAGGTCTCGCCAGTCGAGACGGAAGGCGTAATAGACTTCAAGGGCGATATCGCACAGCAATGGAATTACGGTATGACTCACAAGCAGGACGGCGGCAATCTCCAACAGGCAGCGAGATAGATTGCGCATCAGGCGCGCGGGACGCACTCCCGCGACGCCATCGCTGACGGAGTAGCGAGCCAGTTGTTTGAGGGCCGACCGAAGAGAAAAGCCAGGGCGGTAGAACGCTTTGGCGCGCTCTGCGAATGTCGGACGAACGAGCGTCCGAACCTTCAGGTCGAAGACTGTGTCTTCGCCGAGAAGGAGATGCTCAGGAAATCCACCCACGCGTTGCCACAGCTCTTTGCGGAAGGCCATGGAGCGTGCGGTGCAGGATTTCGTTTTCGCATCCGCGTTGAGCTTTACGCCGAAGAAGGGCGCGGACGCGATATCCCAAATCGTACGCTGCTCAGGATCCAGGCACGATCCGCCGAGGGCGTACTCGGCTTCGCCGCCGCGAATCGAAGCGGTGAGTCCTTCGAGCCACTTCGATTCATAGGTGCAGCCAGCATCGACACAGGCAACGATGGCAGAAGACGCCGCGGCGATTGCGACGTTGCGTCCTCGGGAGATCGGGCCGGGAGAATGTGATAGCCGGCAAGTATCATCGCGGATAGGGAGGAGAGTCGGGTATTTCGCTTTGACGGTCTGCAGGTGTTCCCAAGTGCCATCGCTCGAGCCACCGTCTACGATGATCACCTCGGCGGGAGCAAGCGTCTGCGTCATGAGACTGATGATCAGCCGGTCGATGTCCGCCACCTCGTTAAGAACAGTGGCCACCACGCTAACAGCAGACGAGCTCTCCATTCAGCCGCGATTATAACTGCCCTCGCTGCGCGCAGAGCGACTCCTCAATACGTCGTCAGTGTCGGGTTGCAAACCATCTGTTCGGCGGCTATCGTAGTAACCTTGTGGCTGAACGCGCACAGTCGCAGCAGAACTCAACTGACACGATTCCGGCTTCGCGGCGATTCTTTCGTCGGATTAACAGCGCGGTTCTTCGGTCGGATACTCTGTATCGCCTTTTCCTCCGAATGAAGTTTGGGGCAGGTCGCCTCGCGGAGAACCCGGGACCCCACATTGCCAACGGAACGCTCAAGAACAGGGCGGAGTGGGTAGCTGCGTATGAAAATGCCCGCAAGCTTCATGTGCCGCTGCATCGCGGCCCGGAGAAAAACTGGGACCATCTGGCGGCCGTTTCGACGATTCTGGCGCGTACCTCGCCTTCTGCTTGCATCCTCGACGCGGGCGGGGAGTTCTACAGCAACGTGCTGCCCGCGTTGTTTGTCTACGGTTACAGCAATCTTTACGGAATCAACCTCTCGTTCACCGACCCGGCGCGGCGCGGGCCCATTCGTTATTTGCCCGGCGACATTACGCATGCTCCATTTCCGGATGAATTTTTCGATGCCATCACGTGCCTGAGCGTTATTGAGCATGGCGTGCCGCCGGAGAGCTACTTTCGGGAGATGCATCGCCTGCTCAAACCCGGCGGCGTGCTCATCACTTCCACCGATTACTTCCCTACGCCGATCGACACAACGGGAATGCTGGCGCATGGAGCTCCGGTGCGAATCTTCTCGAAGCCTGAGGTTCAAGCCGCTATCTCTCTGGCGCAAGGCATTGGTCTGATGCCTATCGAAGAACTCGACTTGGAGTGCACGGAGAGGCCAATTCGCTGGGATGCCTATGGGCTGGAATACACCTTTGTGATATTCACACTGCAGAAACAACCGAGAGCGTGAACCGCAGAGACGGGAAAAATCGCGCCGGCCGAAAATCGCCGTGGGCTCAGCGCATGCGAATCCAAAACGAGGTGCCGCTCCTGGGAACCCCGCCTAAACGTGGGTCGCTCCAGAAACTGTCCAGCGTGCGAGCCAGATGATCTGTGATGCTGATGTAGTGAGCGGGCAGAATGATGTCGTACGCGCTTTGTTCGGCCAGCAGGCTGGTAGCAAGCAGATATTGCTCTGACCAGTAGCGGTGCGGATAGTACTGGAGATCCCAATACGGCGGGTAGTCCAGCGGCAGGAATATGTCATGCAGATGGACCAGCACACCGGACTTGAGGCGCGGAAGAATTTCCAGAAATAGAACGGTTACATCGGAATTCATCAGGGTGCGATGGGAACCGTCCATGAACAGAATGTCGCCGGCTTGCAAGCGATTGAATATCTTCAGGTCGCACTTCTCAAGAGGCTGGCGGACTACCTCGTCGCAGAGACTGTCGACCTCGGCCCGCGGATGAGGATCGATCGAAACGATTCTTGTATGCAGAGTGTGATCTTTGATGGCGCGGCGAGCCACTTTCGTGGAATATCCGGAGCCGACCTCCATATACAACGCTGGCTTTCCCGCGGCCACGAATCCGTAGAGGGCAAATGTGTCCAATCCGTCCAGCCAATCGTGAAGCCACGAGGGCTCGGGAGACTCCCTGGGCTCGCGCAATGAAATGCGAAACAGCTTATCGAAACTCAGAAACTGGGCAAGCAGCCTTGCGTACTCAGCATCGTTGAGCGCCAGGATGCCGGTGAGTTCGGGATGCGCGGGCTTGCCATAGCCGTAGCGCGGGATTGCCTCAACCTTGTAGTCAAGAAAGATCGGCTGATAACCATGTGCGAGCCGCTGAAAATTCAGCAAGACCGATAGAAAGCCGTGACCGTCAGCAAGTCGCCTTAACGTTGCTTTCAGGGCCATTTATGCTCCGGGACGCTCGCTCACGCGCACAGTGATCGAATCGGTTGAATGAGGTCGCGACTAGGTTACAGCGGAACCAGCATACCTGGGAAGTTTCATCCTGCCGCAAAACACGGCAATCGCGAACCAAGAAATAGAAAAGCCTCCGTCACTGGGGAAAGAGGCTCGGAATTAAGATTGCGGGTTGGAAAAACTATTTCGGCTGATCGACCGTGATGCCGCCACCCTGGCTCTGCGCGGCCTTTTCGGCTTTGGCTTTCTTCACGCGAAGCGTCTCGTCGACCCAATGGTCCGCCGTCTTGAGATCCTCCGCGCGAGCGGCCAGATCGTCACATTCCACATCGCCGCGCTCACGGTACATCAGGTTCATATACGCCATGGCGTCGTCGTAGTCAGGACGAAGCTGGATCGCTTTGTTGAGGCTGTCGATGCCTTCCTGGATGGCCCCAGCGTTCTTGGCCTTCAATTCGGTGCAGACCTTCATCTGATCTTTATTTTTCGGATTCAGGTTCTCTTCCGGCTTCATGCCCAACTTAGCGCGCTCTTCCATGCGAGGCTGGTAGCATGCGGTCCAGTCGATCACGCCGATCGAGTAATACGGCTCAGGATCGTTCGGGTCCAATTCCGACGCCATACGATAGTACTTCTTGGCGTCGTCCCATTTCTTCATGTTCAGGTACAGGTAAGCAATACCTTTCGCGCTATTTACTTTTTGCTCGCGAGTAGGATTCGCGTCGATGACCTTTTGATATTCGTCGATGGCCTGCTGAGCCGTGCGGAGATTATCAGGGGAGTCGACGCCAGGAATGTATTGCGAGACAAAGGCAGTGGCCAGATACATACGAGCGTTAATTAAGGTGGGATCCAGTTGAACCGCCTGCTGGAAGTGGTCGATGGCCTGCTCGTAGTGGTTATCCTTGTACGACTTCACGCCCTTGTTGAGCTGGTCGCGTGCCTTGAGCTTGTTGCATCCCACAGAGGACAAGAGCGCCAGCGCGACTGCCGCCAGCGTAATGAGTTTCACGTTCTTATTCATTGCGGTATAAGTCTCCCTCGACAGAGCATCCTAGGCCCAGAGACACCGATTTGACAAGCGCGGGCCGCGGCAGCACGGAAGCCGTACGCTTCCGTGCAGTGGGCCAATAACGAAAACTACGCGCTCCGGGCTTGCCGGACGGGCGGTTTAGTTGCCCGCTTCGATCTTTGCGGTAATCAGACCGACCTTATCCACGCCAGCGGCATGGGCCAAGTCAATCACGTTGGCGACATTGGCAAAGGGGATAGCGTCATCGCCCTTCACGAACATGACCTTCTCCGCGCGTTGCTTGTAAATATCAGTAAGACGTCCCTGCAGGTTGTCCCAAGTCGCATCTTCGTTGTTGATCTTGACGCCCGGTTCCTGCCCGGCGCCGCGGTCGATCAACTGCACAACGATGGTGCGGTCAGGGTTTACGTTCTTGGGTGCATTCGGCGGTGGCGGCTGAGGAACCAGCGCGTCCAACCCTTTGGGAGTTACCGGCGAGATCACCATGAAGATGATCAGCAGCACCAGCAATACGTCAATGAGCGGCGTGACGTTGATGTTTGCACTTTGGCCTCCGCTCGGGCCAACTGCCATTCCCATGGTCGTTCTCCTCTATTGGCCAGGCGCCGGCGTAGCCGGAGCCGGTGGGGCACTAGGACCAGTTTTCCTCTGATCCGTGAGCAAGCCAAGATCGTCTACTCCGGCGGCACGAACGCTATCCACAACCTGCACAACGCCACCGAATCGAGTCCGCATGTCTGCTTTCACGTACACGCGCTTGTCCTGCTTGTTGGCGAGGCGATCTTTCACCTTCGTGGTCAGGTTATCGGTCGTAATCTGCTCGGTACCGAAATAGACCTTACCGTCTCGCGTGATCGAAACCAAAAGGGCGTCTTCTTTGTCAGCATCCTCCATGGGCGTAGGGTTGTCCACCTTTGCCATGTCGACGCTGACGCCTTTCTGCAACATGGGCGTGACCACCATGAAGATGATCAGCAGGACCAGCATCACATCCACCATGGGCGTGACGTTGATGTCTGAACTGACCTTCGAGCCTTCGTCCCGTTTTGCTATTGCCATAGCTAGATATCTCCTGTACTTCCCCGCCGCGGTCCGGAGTACTGAGGCTCTCCGCCTTTAGTTGGGAAGGCCCGGCGCCGGAAAACTCCAGCGCCGGACAAGCAACTCACTGCGGAAACCAGACCGAGCGTGTCTTACCGGCGAACGTCGCCGCGCTTTTTCAGGAAGTAATCGATCAGTTCGCTCGACGAGTTGTCCATCTCCACGTCGAACGCTTCCACGCGACCGGTCAGATAGTTGAACATCATGACGGCCGGGATGGCGACGAGCAGCCCGATAGCCGTCGTAACCAGCGCTTCCGCGATACCGCCGGCGACTGCAGCCAGACCGGTGGCCTTCGAATTGTTGATGCCGATGAAGGCGTTCAGAATGCCCATCACGGTTCCGAACAGTCCCACGAAAGGAGCGGTCGAGCCAATGGTGGCGAGACCACCCAATCCGCGCTTCAGTTCGGCGTGGACGATGGCTTCGGTGCGTTCCAGAGCGCGCTTGGAGGCTTCAATGGTTTCGCCAGGGATAGCACCCGGAGAATCCTGGTGAGCCTTGAACTCCATCAGGCCGGCGGTAACAACCTTGGCCAGATGGCTCTTCTTGTTGCGCTCGGCGACTTTGATGGCCTCATCGATGCGACCATCGCGGAGAGCTCCAGCCACGGCAGGAGCGAAGGCGCGAGATTGTTTGCGGGCGGCACTATATGCCATCCAGCGATCGATCATCACGCCGATGGACCAACCGGACATGATGAACAGGATGATGACGACG
Organism: uncultured Acidobacteriaceae bacterium; assembly: GCA_963731405.1. Classification (GTDB taxonomy): domain Bacteria; phylum Acidobacteriota; class Terriglobia; order Terriglobales; family Acidobacteriaceae; genus Sulfotelmatobacter. The sequence continues at coordinate 154,058 of CAVSVS010000029.1, forward strand.
GTTCGCGCAACCCATCCCATTGCCTTCCACAAGCCCAAGGGATCGGTCGCCATGGCGCCGCCGCCTTCCTGGACCATCCAGGTGGCTGCGACGTGAACGTGATTGAGAACGTCTGCTGCTACATGAGTTGCAAACATGAGTTGCTTTCCCTCCTCGGAACTCTCTACTTAATTGGACACTTTGATGCGCTTTACTGTGCCAACCGCCAGAAAAGAATTTTGATTCCGGGCGGCCCTGCGGCGTCTCGGTCACACATGCATGAATCCGGCTGGCCTCGCTCGTGAACCACATCGCGATACAACGGCCATGGCCGGGCTTCTGAAGACCCCTCCCGGCCACCAGGATTAAGGTGGGAAGGGGAGGGTAATGCACACTTCTAGGGACAAATACGAACAGCACCCTGTTGGGGAGTTTAGCCCCCGGCGAGAGTGAAATTCACCTGTACCTGCGTATCGACTTCGACCGGCTCTCCGTTCAGCAGATACGGCTTGTACTTCCACTGCTTCACGGCTTCGATCGCGGCCGGGGCCAGCATTGGGTGTCCGCTGATCAACTGCAGGTTCACGATGTTGCCTTCCTTGCTGATCTGCGCCTGCAACACGACCACGCCCTGAATACGGGCCTGACGAGCGAGAGGCGGATAAGTCGGAGGAACCTTGCGGATCAAAAGACCCTGCGAAACGCCGCCCGAAACGCGCACTCGCTGCGGGGTAGCGATCTTCGGCACAGCGACCGGCGTGCTGCTCAAAACGCTGCCGATCACGCCGCCCATCGATCCGCCCGGAACTCCACCCGGGACGCCGCCCACGACGCCCGTCGCCGCCATGGTCGGCGGAGGAGCTTCATCTTCCTGAATCATTTTTACCTTTTGCGGAATCTTAGTAGGCGTGCGCAGCTCGCCGTTCACGATATCGGTCTGAATCTGCTTGACGTGCTGCACTACCGCGGCTGCTGGCGGTGGAGGTGGTGGAGGCGGTGGGGGGGCCACCAGAAGGAACATCATTTGCCCCTTAGGCAAGGCTTCCGTGAAAATCAGCGGAATCAGGACCATGACACCCACGATCATGATCTGGATGGCAAACGAGACGATGGAAGTCCATCCCCGCTTGGTTTTGAGCCTGCCGCCGGACTCGATAAGGCTGTCTTCAAACATTGGATTCTCCCCTACATCTTTCAGACCCTACGGAAACTTAGACACCGACCAATTCCCCTTTGCTCCCAGTTTCTTTGTCCGTCGCGCAGGCTACCGAAGCCCGAACGGCGTTCCAAGAGACTCCCTCTAACTGCCACATAAGAAGGCGTAACGCAAATCATTACCACCGCGCCATAGGGTAACTTACCTAGCTTTGCCCGGCATGGCGACCGGTCGCTTGCCTTTTTGGATCCGCCAATCCTGGTATGCCACCAGGATGGGAGCGGCGATCGCAATCGAAGAATAAGTCCCGATTAAGATGCCGATTACCAGCGCGAGGCTGAATCCACGAAGCACCTCGCCGCCGAATAAGAATAGTGCGAGTACGGTAAGGAAGGTAAGGCCCGCTGTCAAGATGGTTCTGCTTAAAGTCTGATTGATGCTACGGTTGACGATTTCCGACAGTTTCTCGCGCCGCATCAGTTTAATGTTTTCCCGGATGCGGTCAAATACCACGATCGTGTCGTTATTAGAGTAACCAATGAGGGTGAGAATGGCGGCAATCACGGTCAGGGTAATGTCGGTGTTAGTAAGGGAAAACGCTCCTACGGTGATCAGGGTATCGTGAAACACGGTGACCACAGCCGCAATGCCGTAAATCCACTCAAAGCGAAAACCCAGGTAAACCAGCATCCCTAGCAACGAATAGAGCGTGGCTAATCCGGCCTGCGTGCGCAACTGGCCGCCCACTTGGGGTCCGATGATCTGGACATCGCGTACACGAAAATCAGAAAGGAAGAAGCCATCCGGAAGCGAAGCTACCACTGCAGGGTCCACACCCGGAGCGCTTTTCAACTGGTCGGCGGAATTCAACACGCCGCCCTGGAATTTTTCCCGATAATCCACCATCGCTTGGGCTTCGGCCGAATACCTCTTATCGGCCTCAGAACCCGCGCGCAGTGGGTCCTTTTCCATCAAATAGTTCTTGATTGTGAGGAAGCTCGCATTATTCAGGTCGGTCTTGCCGGCGGGAGTGTTGGTTTCCAGCGCCTGAATGATCTTCAACTTGCCCTGGTCGAGAGCCTGCTCGCTGGTTTCACGAACATCGAGGTCGACCAATTCCTCGTTGTTGGAGGCCGCACCCAAACGCTGCAGTTTGAAATTCTTCAGGCCCGCACGATCCAATTCAGCGCGGATCGCGTTTTCGTCGGGCGTGTGCGAGAACTTCACATAGACCAGGGTTCCTCCGCGGAAGTCGACGCCCCACGGGATGCCGTGCCAGAACAACATGGAAAATACGCCTGCGACGCTGAAGATCAGCGAAAAGGCGAGAAAGTACCACTTCTTGCCGAGAAAATCGATGTTGGTATTGCGAAAGAACTCCACGGGTTTTTCTATCCCCTTATCTATCTATGACTTATGGACGCTTTTTGAAAAATGGCTCAATCACCTAAATGCTGAGCGCTTCTCCGCGTTGTTTGCGGCTCAGCACCCAGTCGAAAATCGTGCGTGACACAAAGACGGCAGTAAACAGGTTCGCCAGCAAGCCAAACGTAAGCGTTGTAGCGAAACCCTTCACCGGCCCGGTACCAAAAATAAATAGAATTGCGGCCGAAAGAATCGTGGTGACGTGCGTATCCACAATCGTGATCCAAGCGTGGCTGAAGCCCTGATCCACCGCCGAGGGTGGCGTCTTGCCATTGCGCAGTTCCTCACGAATGCGCTCAAAGATCAGGACGTTGGAATCGACGCCCATGCCGACCGTCAGAATCACGCCAGCTATGCCGGGCAAGGTGAGAGCGACATTCACTCCCGCAATGGTCGACCAACCCAGGAAACCCAGCAAAATGATCAGATTCATGATCAGCGCCAAGTCCGCGTTAATCCCTGCGCCGCGGTAGTACACCAACATGAAAATCAGGACGGCCACCATCCCGATGATCGTCGCCAGCACTCCGGATCGAATGGAATCCGCGCCCAGCGACGGCCCCACGGTTTCCTCTTGCAGATACTTGATGCTGGCGGGCAATGCACCTGATCGCAGGATCATGGAAAGATCCTTCGACTGTTGCTCGCTCATGCGTCCGCCACTGATCTCGCCGCGATCGCGAATCGGTTCCTTGATGTTGGCAACTTCTTGAACCTTGTTGTCCAGTACCACAGCCAGGCTGTCGCCGACGTGCGAGGACGTAAAGCTGTAGAACCGCTGTCCACCTTCGCCAGTCAGGGTGAAACTCACGCTGGGCTGTCCGTTCTGGTCGCGGCTGGCCTGCGCATCGCGGAGATCCTTACCGCTAACCGCGGAAATGCGGGACACCAGATACCACGCCTGCCCCTCTGTCTCGGCTCCCGGCATGGAATGCCCAGGAAGCAGGATCGCATCGGCGGGCAGAACGCCGCCTTTATCCTGCATCGCCGCCTGTTCGCTTGGATACGGTCCACCGAGAGACTGCTTGATCTCAAGCATGGCGGTGGACTGCATGATGTCCTTCACGCGCCCGGAATCGTCGACGCCTGGGAGTTGCACCAGAATCTGGTACTGCCCGAGGCCATGCTCTTCGATGGTGGGCTCGCTGACGCCGAGCGCGTCAATGCGGTTGCGGATGGTGTCGATGGCCTGCGTAACCGCCTTATTCTTTAGATCGGTTAAGGCGGAAGGCTTCATCGACAAATTCCAGGAATTGTTCGGACCGCCGGTGACATCGAACTCCGGCAGGCGGTCCTGCACGATCGAGAGCAAGTCAGAGCGCGCGGCCGGTTGCAGACCCTTGACGACCAAATGATCCGGGTTGTTCTGCTGGTCGGGCTGCGAAATGTCGGAATAGTCAATCTTACGATTGCGCAGCTGATCCTTCAGCACTTCCATGGCGTTCTGCGCCACCACGTTGACGGCATCGTTCACCTGCACCTGCAAGATCAGGTGCGTTCCACCCTTGAGATCGAGGCCCAAGTGGATGTGATCGGTCAGCGCCGTCAGCAATCCCTGACCGGAGAAACTCTTGGGAATGCCAAACATTCCAAAGAGGAAAATGAGCGTGATGCCAACGATAATCAGAAGTCGATAGAGGAGATTCTTGGTCATATGAAAAGAGTGGTCTGTGGCCAGTGGTCGGTGGTCAGTTTAGCGCCGGACCGCTAGCCACTTATTTGGTCTTCACTTCTTCCTCGGTAGTCGTCACCTGCAGCACTGAGGCCTTGGTCACTTCCACGACGATATTGTTTGGCGGCACGCGTAAATGAACGCTGTCGTCCTTGAGCGCCATGATGGTCCCGCGCAGGCCCCCGCTGGTGGTGACCTTATCCCCGGTCTTGAGTTGGTCGAGCATCGCCTGCCATTTCTTCTGGCGGCGCTGCTGGGGCATGATCAACAGAAAGTAAAAAATGGCGAAAATAAAAATTAGGGGAGCCATACCCAGCCACCCCATACCGCCACCACCACCGAGCTGTACTGCCATCAAAAATTGCATATGAAGGTCGGAGCGTATGGATCCGCGAAAAACCGTCCGCGCTCATTAGCGGCGCGGGAGCTGTTATGTCACCACGGGGTTTAGATCGACTTCGGCCGGGTTCTTTCAGCTTCTCAGGCTTGAATCCGGGGAAGGTCTACGGTTTCGGTCTTGACCAGACACTAGAAAGAAAACGGGACTCTACCCCAAGTGAAATAGAATGCCGTACCCGCCGCATGGTGTCAAGGTAGAAACTAAGGTTGTGAATGGTGTTCAAGACCTGCGCCAGCACTTCGTTCGATGCATAAAGGTGTCGTAGATACGCCCGCGAGTAGCGCTGGCACACCCGGCAGGCGCAATTTGGATCGAGCGGGCCGGAATCCTGGGCATAGCGCGCCTGCTTGATTGTGACTTTTCCTTCCGAGGTAAACAGCAGCCCGTGCCGCGCCGCACGCGTCGGCAGCACGCAGTCCATCATGTCGACGCCGAGGCTGGCGTACTCGACAATCTCCTCCGGCGTACCCACTCCCATCAGATAGCGCGGCTTGTCGGCCGGCAAATGCTCGAGCGTCGATTCGACGATCTCGCGAGTAAGCTCACGCGGCTCCCCCACGCTGAGCCCCCCGATCGCGTAGCCGGGGAATCCAATTTCGACCGTTCGCTCGGCTGATTCTTTCCGCAGAGCCCGGTCCATGCCGCCTTGCACTATGCCGAAGAGAGACTGGGTAGAGCAGTACTCGGTACTCAGTACTCGGTTGTCAGTTTTCGTCCTATCGATGTTTTCTGAAGAAGCGCTGACACCGTCGTTGCTTTCAGGCACTGAGGGCTGAGTACTGGGTACCGAGTATTGGTTCCACGGAACTTCCTGCTTGTGCTCCTCAAAATGTTTCTTGCTGCGCGCCGCCCAGCGCGCCGTCATCTCCATCGAAGCCCGGGCACGGCTCGCATCCGCGGGATACTCCGTGCACTCGTCAAACGCCATGATGATGTCGGCGCCGAGACCGATTTGGGCCTCCATCGCGCTTTCTGGGCTGAAAAAGTGAGAAGAACCATCGAGATGCGAACGGAACGTCACACCGTCCTCGTTGATCTTGCGAAGTTCGCTTAGACTGAAGACCTGAAATCCGCCCGAGTCGGTAAGGATTGCACGCCGCCACGACATGAAACCGTGCAGCCCACCCATGCGGCGCACGGTTTCGATCCCCGGCCGCAGGTAGAGGTGATACGTATTGCCGAGGATGATCTGCGCGCCCAGATCCTCGAGAGTGTCCTGCGGCACGCCCTTCACCGACGCAACCGTGCCTACCGGCATGAATACCGGCGTTTCGATCTCGGCATGCGGCGTTAGGAGGCGGCCGGTGCGAGCATGGCCGCTGGTTTTTTCAATTTGGAGGGAGACGGACACTCGCTCGGATTGTAGCAACCGGGAGCGTGTGAAACTGCGCTCTATATTTTCCGAAGGCGTCAGCCCGAATCCGGCGGGTTCAGCCTGGTTAGGGATCTCGCGTGGGTTACGCTGCCTATGGGCATGCGCGCGAAAATTACTTAGCCCACGATGTTGACGATCTCCCCGAGGATGTTTTCTCCCTCCACGATCAGCTTCCCTACGGTCACGGGTAATTTGAAGCGGCGTGGGCCGGCGCTCCCTGGATTGAAGTAGAGGACCCCGTCGCGTGTCTCCTGCTTTGGAACGTGGCTATGGCCGGAGACCACGACCTTAAAGCCGGACGCTGCCGGTTTCAGATCGAGTTTCGCCAGATCGTGCAGCATGTAGATGGAAATGCCTCCGAACTCGACGACTTCAATTTCCGGCAACTTGTGGGCCCAGGCAGCCTTGTCGATATTGCCGCGAATGGCGGTCACTGGCGCAATGGCTGAGAGTTCTTCCAAAATCTCCGGTGCGCCGATGTCGCCCGCGTGAAGGATGTGGTGTGAGCCCCGCAGAGCCGCCAGAGCCTCGGGCCGCAGCAGTCCGTGAGTATCCGAAATGACACCGATCCCGATTGGGGTTTTGGGGTTCAGAGTTTTGGGTTTCAGGGTTTCGTTTTCCGATTGGAATTCATGAGAGCGTTGATTTCGGCGTGCGATGGTGCGCCCTCCATCGCAGAATAGGTGCCCGCCGACCTCACTTCTTCCGCAAGGCGCCGCAGAAGACCAAGCGATGCCCGCATCGGACCTGAGCCCAGACTGACCCGCGCCACGCCTCGCTTCCGCAACTCCGGAACCGTGGGTACACCGGGCCCTCCCAGAATGTTCACTGGACAGCGCAGGTCAGCCACGATTCGTCCAATTGTCGCGGCATCTCGCAAACCTGGAACGAACACACAGTCCGCACCAGCATCGCGGAATGCACTTAACCGGCGCAGGGCTTCGTCGTAGCGTTTTTCCGGATCGCCGACCTGCAGAAGGTAAACGTCGGTCCGCGCATTGAGCACAATTGGCACGTTCAGGCGAGCCGCTTCCTGCCGCAGGGCGTGGATTTTTTCCGACTGCAGCGTCAAGTCGACAAGTGGATGACTGGAGTCGCCGCTAGCATCCTCTAGATTCATGCCCACCGCGCCAGCTTCGATGACGGCGCGTGCAGTTCTGGCGGCATCCTCGGGACGATTTCCGTATCCCGCTTCAATGTCGGCGGTGACAGGCACGTTTACGCCTCTAGCGATTCGGGAGATAACCGCGAACATTTCTTCTTTCGGGATCTTTTCTCCATCTGGATACCCCAAAGAAAACGCAATGCCAGCGCTGGTAGTCGCAATCGCTGGAAATCCGCTCTCTTCGAGGATGCGCGCGCTGGCCAGGTCCCACGCATTGGGCAGTAGCAAAACCTCGGCCCCCGAGTGGAGAGTACGAAATAAGTCTGCCTTGTTTTTCTCCGGAGTCATGCCTATCAAGAATGGATGCGCTCAGCGGTTCTCGGTCTTCATTTTCTCGATGAATTTTCCCACGCTGACGACAGCCCGTCCCACCGTGCCGCGACCAATTTCCTGGGCGTCATCGCGGGCAGTGACGCGTAAGGTATAAAAGCGTCCGTCGAAGGATTCGAGAACAGCCTCGGCTTTGATGCGGGCACCGATTCCACTGGCCGCGCGATGTACGACGTTGATCGAGGTTCCCACCGTGATCTCATCGCCCTCACAGTAAGGCTGGAGGGCATGAAACGCTGCCGTTTCCATCAGCCGGATCATGTCGGGCGTCGAGTACACAGGCGGCAATTCAGGATGGTGCGACGTGAGCGTGTGCTTGAACTCGACGGCCTCGTCAGCGTCGGCGCGTGCTCCAATGGGAATTTCTCTTGCCAAGACAGTGCCTCTCTAAAAAGAAATGAGCCAACGATTTTAGCGAATCATTGGCTCGACAATCATTTGGCTCGAAAACTTGCGACAGCGATTCCGTCCGGCTATGCCGCCGCTTTCGCCGTGCGGCGCGAGTCTATCCCGTCTAGCGCCTTCCACAGCATGCACGCGGCATTCTCGGCTGCGTCCAGAGCGGCGTCTGCGGCCTCGGGATGGGAAGCGATGCGCTTCTCTAACTGTTTGCGCCAGACTTTCGAGTGGTAGACATCCGCCGTCGCATGCAACGAGAAATAGCCGCAGGTCTTGTCGTCGGCGCCGTACGACTCGCGCAGGCCACGCTCTTTTTCCTTGGCGATATGCGGTACTTGAGACTCGTACGCGTAGAAAGCCGCCAGAGCTTCCTCTGCAGAGCCCTCGCTGGCTACCTGGTGAAAGTGCCGGATTAGCTGCCGTGTTTCAGGTGCGGGAGCGTGCCATTCCAGATTTCGGCTGGAGCCCATCCCTTCGGCAAAATCGAGCCAGAGTTCGGAGTGCGGAACCGAGTTCTTTCCAACCCGACCTTCCACGCCTTTCTCGTCACACATGTTTGCCAGTACCGACCGACGCAGTTCGCCTTCCTCGAGCCGCATCCCCAGAGCCGCGAGGTACGAAGGGAATGCTTCCACGTGATGGTAGTAATCCTGCGCATACTGACGCAGATCCTTGCGTGTCAACTCGCCGGCCGACCACGCCTTGTAGAAAGGATGGCAAAGCAGGTCATATTTTGCGATGCGTGCGTCCAGCTGCTTGAAGAATTCCACAGTATCCATAAAGCCCCCTGCGCGTCGGATTGGTCAGCCAAATATACGAGTGAAGCGCCGGCATCAGCAAGTGATACTGATCACGATCTCCGCAAGTTGCTAGAATAAAAGAAGGAACAGTTCAAGAAATTTTCTGGGGTTCGCATCCACCCGATTCGCATGCAGTTCACCGAACAATTCGACGTAGTTGTGGTCGGAGCCGGCCATGCCGGGTGCGAGGCCGCCATAGCCTCCGCGCGCATGGGCCTGAAGACCGCTCTGTACACGCTCAACGTCGACCTGATCGCACAAATGTCGTGCAATCCGGCCGTAGGCGGCATCGCCAAGGGACACCTGGTGCGCGAAGTGGACGCACTCGGCGGCATCATGGGCGAGATTACCGACGCGGTGGGAATCCAGTTTCGCCTGCTGAATACTTCGCGCGGCCCGGCCGTGTGGTCTCCACGGGCGCAGTGTGATAAGCAGGCCTATCGCCTGAAGATGCGCGAGGTGTTGGAGTCGCAGGCGAATCTGAAGATCAAGCAGGCGGAAGTGGCGGATCTGATCGTAGAGGAGGCTTCCGGCTTCCGGCTTCCGGCTTCCGGGGGCACTCAACCACAAGAAACCGAAAGCCGAACGCCGGAAGCCGGAAGCCCGGTTCCAAGGCGCCGCGTCCTCGGGATTCGCCTGCGCGACGGCCGTACGGTCGGCGCGTCGGCCGTCGTCATCACAACAGGAACATTTCTCAACGGCCTGATTCACTGCGGAGAGCAGCAATATCCAGCGGGACGTTCGGGCGAACCCAACGCCGTTCTGCTGGGCGAGGCTTTGAAGAAGCTCGGCCTGCGCGGATGCCGGCTCAAGACCGGAACTCCGCCGCGACTCGACGGACGCAGTATCGACTGGTCGCGCTTTCCCGAGCAACCCGGAGACGTCGATCCGACGCCGTTCAGCTTTCGCACCAAGCGCGTTGCGCATCACGACTCGCAGGTGCCTTGCTACATTGCCTGGACTACGGCGGAGACGCATCGGATCATCCGCGAGAACGTGCACCGCTCGCCCATGTACAGCGGGCAGATCCAGTCGATCGGCCCGCGATACTGTCCTTCGATTGAAGACAAGATCGTGAAGTTTCCCGACAAGGAGATGCACCAGCTCTTCCTTGAGCCCGAAGGCCTGAATACGCATGAGATTTACGTAAACGGCATGAGCACATCCCTCCCGGTAGAGGTCCAGCTTGAGATTCTGAAGTCGATCCCTGGGCTCGAAAATGCGGACATGTTGCGTCCCGGATACGCAATCGAATACGACTCCATCGATCCCACGGAACTGGAGCGCACGCTCGAAACCCGCAAGATTGCCGGACTGTTTCTGGGCGGCCAAATCAATGGCACGTCAGGCTACGAAGAGGCCGCGTGCCAGGGACTGATGGCGGGCATCAACGCCGCGCTGCAGGTGAAGCAACAGCCGCCTCTGATTCTCGACCGCACCGAGGCATATACCGCGATCCTCATTGACGACCTCATTTCGAAGGGCACGAACGAGCCCTACCGTATGTTCACGTCGCGGGCAGAGTTCCGCCTGCACCTGCGTATCGACAACGCCGATCGCCGCCTCACGCCGCACGGACGCCGAGTGGGGCTAATCTCCAACGATGCGTGGTCAGATTTTCAGGAGAAACAGCAGCGCCTCGCGAGAATGAAGATGCTGCTGGAGAACACGCGCATCACCGCCGAGATGCTGGAGCGATGTCAGTCCGAGAAGCAAAGCGACGAGGAATCTGCTATGGCGGGCTTAGGATCCGCCACAGGCCAGACGCTCGCGCAACTCATGAAGCGTCCCGAAGTGACGGTGGAATACCTCGTTCCGGTCCTGAGGCAACTGTCGCCAGAATTCTTTGTGAGGAATTCCTCTGTGTCCGGAGCCTGCCCTGAGCGGAGTCGAAGGGTGGTGAGCCTGTCTTCCGAAGTCCGCAACGAACTTAAGTCCGTCGAGACCGAGATCAAGTACGAGGGCTACCTGTTGCAGCAGCAGCGCGCTATGGAGCGCCTGAAGAAAGCCGAGCAGCACTCCATTCCCGAGTGGTTCGACTACCGTTCCATCAGTGGGCTCTCGCGCGAGATGCAGGAGAAACTTACGCACGTGCGCCCGCGCACCATCGGCCAAGCATCCCGCATCCCGGGCGTGACGCCGGCAGCGGTGTCCTTGGTGAACGTCTATATCGAGATCCAGGCACGCCGCCGCGATCAGGCAGCAGCGCTGTAGGCCACGCGGTCAGGGGTTTTGTTTAGTTTGCAGTTGTTCCGCGAGCTTCAGTTCGCTCTCCGCTTCCTCTTTTTTCCCCATCTCGCGGTAGGTCTGCCCCAGCAGGTGATGCGTGATCGGATTGTTGGGGTCCATGTTGGCTGCGCGTCTTAAGGCGGTGACCGCCAAGTCCAGTTCGCCTTTTTTCTCGAGCACCTTGCCCATCAGGATGAACGGCCCTGTCGAGGTCTGGTCGAGCCAGATCGAGCGCTGTAATAAACGTTGCGCTTCTTCGTACTTCTGAATTCGTGAATAGGCGTCGGCCAGCTTGTAATACGTGGCGGCGTGCGCCGGATTGATCGCCAGTTCCTTCTCAAATTCCGCAATTGCCTCGGGAATCCGGGATTTGTAGGTGTAGAGCTCGCCCAACGTGTAATGCACCAGCGGAAGTTTCGGATCGAGAGCCGCCGCCTTCTGCGCGTACTCCTCCGCTATCGGATCGAACTCCTGCCTGCGCAGCATTTGCGCCGTGAAGAGATAGGCCGCAGCAGAGTCGGGAGGAACGTCAAACATTTTTCCGAACGCCTTGCGCGCCTGCGGATAGTCTTTGATCTGGATGTAGCACACGCCCAGCACGTACGAGGCGTCCGCGTTGGCGCGCGGATACCATCCCTGGATTTTCTCCAGCAGCGGGATCGCGTCCGCCGGATGCCCACCTCGGTAGTAAGCAAGTCCGAGCAACTGGGTCGCTTCGCCGTTCGCGGGATCGACTTCGGTCGCTTTTTTCAAATACCCGATTGCCTTCGCGAAGTCATTTTTCTTGTAGTACGCGGTGCCCAATTCCAGAGCCAGACCCTTCGTAGCCGGATCGCGTGCTTCGATCGCCTCCAATTGCGCGATTGCCTCGTCGGCCTTGCCTTCCTGCATCAGCTTTCGAGCCTGCACAAACTCAGCCGGTGCGGCCGCGGCAGACGGTGCTGTAACCGGCGCGGGCTGCTGTGCACTTCCAGTCAAAGAGAATGCCCCGAGTAGCAACGCCAAAAGCAGATATCGAAGATGAATTGACCGCATACCGAGGATTAAAGCACAAAGGGTGACCTACAAAGGGTGCCCCACCCATGTCGCGCATTCCGCGAGAGAGTCTGCCCTGAGCTTGTCGAAGGGGTTGGGGGGTTTGATGTTCAGTGTCCGCTCATTGCTTTCTTAACCGCGTCAAGATTCTCTTTCGCCAGCGCCTGATTGGGGTCAATCTGCAAAGCACGCTCGAAGTGGGACTTCGCTTCCGGGAAGCGCCCTAACTCCGCCAGCGCCGCTCCCAGGTTTGCTTCCACGTTGGCGTCCTCCGGCTGCAACTTCAACGCGAAACCAAATTGCAGCGAGGCTCCATCGAAATCATTCTGTCCGGCGAGTGCCAATCCCAAGTTGTAATGCGCGTCGAAGTAATCCGGACGCGCCTTCAACGCCGCCTGCAAATATTCAACTCCCTGCTCAGGATGCGCGGCCGCGACCAAAGCCGCGCCGAGAGCGTTGTTTCCCGCCGCGTCTTCGGGACGCAGCCGGACCGCCTGCTGATATTCCTCGATTGCCGCATCGAGTTGACCTTTGGCCTGCAGCATTGCCGCCAGGTTGTAGTGCGCCTCGAAGTCCCCGGGATTTTTTTCCACGTTGTGCCGCGCCAGGGCTTCCTGCAGCACCATCCGCGGATCTCCCTGCGATGGATCGAAATTTACTGGCAAGACTTGCAGCCACAAATGTCCCATCTCATCACTGGAACGATTCCCACCACGCACGCGTACCGGAGGATGATTCGGATTCAGCGGATTCTCCTCCGAGTTGTCGTACACGTACCGTAGACTCACTTTCGTTCCTCTGGGCAACAGCACCGGCTGCTCGTAGCGATACACCGCTTGCCAATTCAAATTCCATTGCGGAATGTGGATCAGCGTTTGCTGCGTACCGTCAGGCATCGTGGCGAACGCCCGCATGTCCTTCCCGAGATAGTGCGCGTGTGGATAGATCGCCATCAGTTCTACATCGATCGGCAGCGTAAACTCGTCGGTCAGCAAAAAATCTTTCTGTCCCGGGGGGATGTCGAGTTTGGCATCGTTTTCAAGTTGCAGCAGCATCGGCAGTTTTGTCGCAGCATGCGGCGTGAAATAAAGTCCAATGCTTGGCTGAATCACCTCCGGCTTGCCCGATGGCTGCAGGTGCGTATTCAGAACGAGGTCGGTGCCTTTGTCGAGGCGCAGCGCCATGCCTTCGGGCTCAACGTAGGGAATGGTTCCAGGCTTCCAGAAAAGCAAATGGCTGTCGGGATCAAATACTTGTGACTCGATGCGAATCTCCATACCGCCGAAACCTGCGCCCGGCTCGGTTTCGCGTTTGCGCGACGCGCCCGCGCGATCCACGAGAATGTTCGCATGATGCACGTAGCGCTTGTCGCCCGGACGAATCTCGACCGCCTTCACCCAGCGCGTTTCTTGAATCGGCACAGGGAAAATGAAATTCCAATAGGTGTCGGTGCCCTGCGGCGGCAGAGTCAGCGGCTTCGTCGCCGTCAGGATCAAGTCGGGCTTTCCCAGTCGCCAGCCCTGGACGAACTTTGGCTGAGGAGGGAGATCTTTCGGATCGCCCTCGACCTCTCCCTGCTGAACCCATCGTTCGATCGAATCGATCTCAGAGTCTGTCAGGCGAAGTTCATCCGCAAACTTCAACTTCTGCGGTTCCGGCAGCCACGGCGGCATGGATCGATTCCGAGTCACTTCTGCAATCTGCCGTGCATGCTTCTTTACGTCAGAGTAGGTCAGCAATGAGAAAGGCGCCGCTTCGCCGGGCCGGTGGCAAGTCGAGCAGGTACGAAAGATGATGGGGGCAATGTCGCGATTGAATGTCACTTGAACGGGAGCGACATCGGATGACAATGGACGTGGAAGCGGCCCGCCCGAGAGCCTTTGCACTCCGACTGCTGCCGCAAGAACAATCAGGGCCCACCCTGCTCCGCGCAGTCCCGAGCTTATTCCAGGTCCGAGATGTAGCATCCTACTCCCCTGATTTCGCTCTTGGCCACAGCCTTCCCCACTAATGCCGCGCGGATCGCATCATCCAGTTCGTGCGTGGTTGGCGCAGGCCGCGCTCGTGCCAGGTCCACATACCAATCATCAATGCGCCCGTCGTAAACGAGTTGGTGTCCTCGGTCGAAAACTGCGACCTCGGGAGTAATCTGCGCACGTCCTAGCTTCACCAGCACGTGTTCCGGATCGCGCAGAGCAGGCAGATGGTAGCCGTAGTCCTGAAGATATTTTCGAATGGCTTCCGGCGTTTCGCTCTTGTCGGGATACACCAGCCAGAAGCTGGCCCGGTCAGAATACTGCTTGCTGATCTGCTGGATGACTGGAGCATAACGGTTCGAAACCGGACAATCGCGGCGCAGGAACACCAGCACAACTACCTTGCCGGAATTGGCGCTGAAAGGATTCACGGCACGGCCGTCAAGATCAACTGCGCTTTGCTGCTCGGCTGCGAACCCGGCGCAAGCCAACAGAGCAGTCGCAACGACCAATCGGGTTCGGAGTTCTACCCCTGACATAAGACCAGACCGCGGAACCAATCTGGATTCTAAGAGCACTAGCAGCAGGTGTCTATCCTGCGTGGAGCCTCCGTCGCTGGTTCCCTGCCGCTACAATAGCGTGAGCATGATCGCCCATCTGCGTGGAAAGCTGCTGGCGAAGCATCCCAACCAGGCCATCGTCGACACGGCCGGCGTCGGCTATGACGTCACCATCAGCGTGCCGACGTTCTCTGACTTGCCTGCGATCGGGGCCGAAGTCTCCTTATACATTCACACTCACGTGCGCGAAGACCTGATCGCACTCTACGGATTCCTGCGTCCCGCGGAGAAGTTGCTGTTCGAGAAGCTGATCACAGTCAGCGGAATCGGGCCCAAGCTGGCGATCACGATTCTGAGCGGCATGGCGGCCGACGAAATGGTGGGAGCCATTCGCGGCAACGATGTGGCCCGACTTACTCGTATCCCGGGCATCGGTAAGAAAACGGCCGAGCGCATGGTGCTGGAGTTGCGTGACAAGTTGCCAGAGGTGAGCGCGACTACGGCCCCGGCTGCTCCTACGTTAGGCGCTACGGAGGAAGACGTGCTTTCGGCCCTGCTGAATCTCGGCTACCAGCGCGCCGCCGCCGAGAAGGCTCTGGCGGTAGTTGCGAAAAATGGCAAGGGCGGAACGTTCGACGCAATGTTTCGGGATGCGCTGGCGGCGCTGTCGAAGTAATCTGCCGCTTGCAGCCAGAGCTATTGCGACTTCTCAACAGTCTTTGCAGAAAAGCGGACGTTTCTCACAACCAGCTGCACTATGGGATGAGGCCACTCTTCGTAGTCGCTGAGGCCAGCGTCGATAGGGACAATGCTAGTCTTGAGAATGTCCTTCTTACCCGGAACCGTCATGAGAGCGTCCAAGTAAAGCCTGCGCTTCAGCTTGTTCTGGATGATCAGCATCATGCCAACGCCTCCCGGTAGTTCTTTTGCCTGTTTAAAACTGAACCATACATCCGCCTTCTTTAAATCGCGCTGATAGTTCACCGCGACGACGTCGTCACCCTTGACGTTCAGATTCACTCCGAAGTTCTCGCCGGAGAAGAGATAGACATCGTTTTCCGCCACATAGGGAATCCGCTTGTCGTAGTGCTCCTCGTAGAAATGGTCCTTGTCGACGCGAAGCTTGAGCGTGAAGGGTTCTCGAAACACGAGATTGTCCGAATTGGCGGTTGCTGCAGGCTGCTCTTGGCTGAGCGCCGATTTCGACAAACAAAGGGTCGCAATGAACACGACCCAAACAAGTTTTCTCATGAGAGTTACCCTTCTATTTTCCGATGCAGAAGGTACTGAAGATCAGGTTGAGAATGTCGTCGGTCGTGGTCGCGCCCGTGATGTTGTCGAGCGGGCGCAGCCCGTTGTAAAGATCCATCAGCAGCATCTCGTGCGGCACTTTTCCGGCGACGGCATTCTTCGCCGCATCCAGCGCAGCCAGCGATTCCTGAATCAATCCCTGATGGCGAACGTTGGTTAGAAAGCCTGACTCCGCCTGCATTCCAGCCTCGCCGCCAATGTGCCGCAGAATCTCCCCGCGCAGTTCGCTGATGCCTTCTCCCGTAACCGCCGAGGTAAGAACCTGCTGACTCCTGACCGCTGACTGCTGACTCCTGATTCCCAGATCGCACTTATTTCCTACGATGATCCCGGGCCGGTTCGCGGCCAGCCGCAGGAGCTTCGCATCTTCCACTGTCTGTCCCTGCGACGCGTCGAGTACGACGAGCACCAGGTCGGCGTCGGCCAGCGCTTCCATCGATTTGCGAATGCCCATCGACTCGGCTTCGTCGAGTGCATCGCGAATGCCGGCCGTATCCACCAACTTGACGGGGATCCCGCCGATCGCGACGGTCTCGCTAACCAGGTCCCGCGTCGTACCCGGCGTTGCGGTGACAATCGCGCGCTCCCGCTCCACCAGCCGATTAAACAAACTCGACTTGCCTACATTCGGCCGGCCCACGATCGCCAGAGTCAGCCCTTCATGGACGATTTTCCCGTAGGCAAAGCTTGCGCTAAGTTGTTGGAGCGGTTCGCGCACCTTTGCGATGTGTTCCAAAATCGTTGCATTCGGCATGACCGACACATCGTCTTCGGCGAAATCGATCCCCGCCTCAAGAACGGCAATCAGTTCCACCAGCCTCTGTTTGATCGGCTGCAGCCGACGGGAGAGGGCTCCCTCCAATTGCTGCGCCGCGACCTTCGCCTGATACAAAGTTTGCGAATCGATCAGGTCGCGCACCGCCTCGGCCTGGGTCAGGTCGATGCGCCCGTTGAGGAACGCGCGCATGGTGAACTCTCCAGGCTCGGCAAGGCGAGCACCCGCTGCGACGCAAAGCTCCACAATATGCCGCAAAACTACCGGTGACCCGTGTGCCGAAATCTCGATAATGTCGTCGGTCGTGTAGGAGTGCGGCTTGGCAAAGTAAGTGACGACAACTTCGTCAATGCGCGTTTCGTTAGTTGAAGATCCTGGGTGGCCCATCCTAACCGCGTTCTTTGCGGTTAGAGCCTGCCCTGAGCTTGCCGAAGGGGTGGGGATTTTGATTTCGTCCATGGCCGGTTTGACTGGCTCCACCAATTCCCCAAACACGGCGTGTCCCGGTTCCAACTCGTGCTTCAGTCGCAGCATCGGCAACGCAATCTCGACTGCGCGCGCCCCCGCCAAACGCACCACGCCGATTCCCCCGTGCCCTGGAGGCGTCGCGATCGCGACAATGGTGTCATCGAGATTCACGCGCCGATTGTAACGGTTACACTAAACATCAACCAACGTGGGGAAGCATTCAGAAAAACTCAAGGAGAGGACGCCGTGTCTGTTGCCGATGAACTTCTAAAAGCGAACAAAGAGTTTGCGCGCAATTTCAAGCTGGGCGAGTTGCAAGTGCGCCCGAAGCGGCATGTGGCCGTGCTGGCCTGCATGGATTCTCGCATCCTCTTCGAACATTGCCTCGGACTGAAGCCCGGGGACGCGCATATGATCCGCAACGCCGGCGGCATCGCCACTGACGACGCCCTGCGCTCGCTGATCGTCTCGCATCACCTGCTCGACACGCAGGAATTCATCATCATCAACCATACCGACTGCGGTCTGCTGAAAGTGCGTGAGGACGAACTGAAGGCTCGCTTAACCGAGAAGATGGGAACGGCCGCCGAAGAACCCTCGCACTTCCACGCATTCGATGACCTGGAAGCCAACGTGCGGCAACAGATGCATCGTGTGAAATCGCACCCGTGGATCCCGAAGCACATTCCGGTGAGAGGGTTTGTCTATGACGTCAAGACGGGAAAGCTGAAGGAAGTAGAAGAAAGTTGACTATGTGGCGCGGGCGCCCTCGCCCGCGTTGGCCAGGAAAGAGACGCTCTGCAGAATCTGCAAACTGGACTCGCAGTAGGCACTCAGAACACTCTCAATGCCTCCCCAACTGTTCGCGGGCGGGGCGCCCGCGCCACACGAATCAACCACTACCGCGCAACGACCTTTTCAATCTCCGCCCGCAGTTGATCGTACGGCAACGCCCCAGGATGATACATCGCCACCTTTCCCTCGCGATCAAGCAGCACGAGCGTAGGTGTGGTCGATGCGCCATACGTATCGAAGTTGTACTTACTAATGGGCACCGGCATGTCGAGCAGACCGGAATAAAACCGATGCCGCACGGCATCGATGTAGCGCAATTCGTCGTTCGCCGAGGCACGCTCAATCTGCGCAGTGTACCCATAGAGCCGCGTCGGCCCGATCACCTGTAATCCTTTGCCGGAAAATTCTGAACGCAGTTGCGTGATGATCGGAGCTTCCCCTTTGCAGTCGGAGCACCAGTGCGCCCAGAAGAACAGCAGCACGGGCGATCCTTTCAGTTGCGACGGCAGCGGTAGTTTCGCTCCCAGGAATTCATCGGACTTCAGGGCCGGCGCCACCTTCCCTTGGAACGAAAGCAAGTTCAGGTTCTTTTGTAGCCGGTCGTGAATAGAAGTCGTCCCATAAGTCTGCAGCGCGGCCCGCAGGAGCGCGACGGCTTGGGTCCGCTGCCCGCGCTGGGCCAACACTTGCGACTGGACTTCGATCGCCGCACCTAACGCAATCGGGAGATGCGTATCAGAGTCCAGCGGACGCCGCTTCATTTGCTCCACAGCCAGCGACTGAGTCTGCTTCGCATAGGCCGCCGCCTGCTCGTACTGACCTTGGTCGAGTGCCGCCCGCGCCATCCACGAATATGCCTCCAAGTATTCCGAGGTCACTCCTTGCTGGTTCCGATAGGCGTTCATCGCCGACTCTGCCGCCGAAAAATTGTTCTGCGATAAGGCGATGCGAACGTTGTCGACAATCCCGGCCCAAGCCGAGGCCGTGAACAATACCGAAACCAGCAGAATCCGTAAACGCATGTCTAGATGATGAATGCTTTGCCAAAAGGTGGCAAGTCTGTTGTCGTTTTTCTGGCCGGCGGTGCATGGCCATAACATCCTCTACATCAACTGTTTAGCCACGCATTGCCGCAAATTTTGTAGCTATTTGGGGGCACTTTCTTTACAATTTAGTTGCGTTTGACTTAAGAGTTTCTTCGCAGTACAAGCATCTCCGCTTAACCCAGCGCGTGACCTGCCTGCAGAAGACCCTGAAAGTTTCAGCGCTACATCAAAGAAAAAGGAACTAGCACCATCATGGAAACAGGAACAGTGAAGTGGTTTAACGACGCCAAGGGCTACGGTTTCATCAGCCGCCAGAATGGCGAAGATGTCTTCGTGCATTTCTCCGCCATTCAGGCCAGCGGCTTCCGCAGTCTGCAGGAAGGTCAGCAGGTGCAATTTGACGTAGTCAAAGGCCCCAAGGGCTGGCAAGCTGAGAACGTCAAGGGCGTCTAAACACCGCTTTGCGAGCCACAATTCGACAATGAGGGCGGCCAGCAATGGCCGCCCTTAGTGTTTTCCGCGGGATCCTCTCGTTTCCGGTCACAGCATTCTCAAGATACATCTTGACAGTACGCCTAGTAATAGTACTATACGTACTATGACGGGGACAGTCATATCTGAACTCGGCCACGCAATCCTCGGACTTCTGCAATCCCAGTCCCATTCTGGATACGGCCTCCGCAAAGTCTTCTCTTCGACCTCGATGAAGACCTACAGCGACAGCCCGGGAGCCATATATCCTGCCCTGCGCCGCCTTGAACAACAGGGCCTGATACACGGCACGGTCGAAGGCGGAGCAGGGCTGCGCCAGAGACAGACGTTTCAACTCACACCCAAGGGGCTGGCCGAACTCAAGAAGTGGATTGCATCTCCGGTGACCCGCGAGGATCTGCTGTGGGGCCAACAGGAGATCCTGCTGCGTTTTGCTTTTTCGGAACAGACTCTGGGACGAACCGGCGCTCTCCAATTACTGAAGTCGCTCGAAACAGCCCTTGAGGCATATGTCGCGGCGTTGCTCGCGGAATTCAAGGCAATGCCGCCCAGCACGCCCGACTCGGGAAGGCTGGCCTTCCAATGCGGGCTTAAGGGGAACGAGTCCTTTCTGGACTGGACCCGCTACGCCATCACTATCTACGAAAAAGAAGGAAAGAGAAAAGGAGGCACATCGTGAAACTGTCGAGTGCAATCTGGCGCTCTCTGTTAGTTTTCCTGGCGGTATGCACCATTCAATCGGTGGCGGGAACGCTACTATTGTCAACAATCAAAATGCCGGCAGCGCCGCATTTTATGCAGTGGATGCTTCTCGCGAACTCGCTGGTCGTCGCGTCCCTGGCGTTCGTAGCCTACCGATCCGATTTGCGGGGCTGGCGACTGGGAGTCACCATGGCCGCGATCCCCTTCGTGATCGCTTGCGTGAATCTGGTGGAAGCGGTTGTTTTCCTTACCGGCTTTCCGATGCAGTGGGCAAGACTTTTTGGCTACTTCCTGGTTTCCGCCGTGCTGGTAATGCCGGTGTGGATGCTTCTGTTTGGAAAACGCTCGAGCCTGTCGCTGAGCACTTTCAACCCATCGTTTCCAAGCCCCTGGGCGAACGCATCTGGAAGTTCGTGGTGTCGGATATCGCTTACTGTTTTCTTTACCTCACAGCCGGGATGATTATTTTTCCGTGGGTGAAAGATTTCTATGCCACCCAGCACATTCCTCCCATGACGACCATCGTCGCGCTGCAATTGTTGCTGCGCGGCCCAATCTTCATTCTGATGTGCCTCGCTCTGGTTCGCATGTTGGGATTGCCGCGGCTTGGAGGAGCACTCGCCGTTGGAGCCGTATTCACAATTGTGAGCGGCATCGCTCCCCTGCTCACTCCCAATGCATTTTTCCCGGACATCGTTCGCTGGGCGCATCTCTGCGAAGTGACGAGTTCCAACTTCTTGTTCGGAGCAATTGTCGCCTGGCTGTGGGGGCGGCCAACGTTTGCACACGCGCCGGCTCTGCATCAAGCGGCGTAGCGATATGGACACTCAAGTCTGAAGTGTCAGGTCCGTATTCTTACTGCTGGGAGTTGCGAATCAGCACTACGTCCGAGTCCGTGTGTCCTCGAACCAGCCCCAGCTTGCTGCCATCGGCCGACCAACGATAATCCCAGATGTGCTCCGCCTTGAACGACGTAAGTTGTTTCCCGGCAGAGCCATCGAGAGGTTGCTGCCATAGATTGTCGGCATTGTTCTCGCGGACGGGATAGACAATTGACTTACCATCGCGGGAAAAGCGGACCATGCCTCGCCGCGGGCGCTGGAACTCGATCTGCTTCTGCAATTGCCCATTGTCGGTTGCGACCAGCGCCAGTCTTTCTTCGTGTCCGCCAGCGTGATCGATCGTCGCGAATGCCAGCGTGCGGCCATCGGGAGAAATGTCGAAGAAACCAGCGTCGATGGTCATCTCCGACACCGTCTTGGCGGTTCCTCCATCGATGGGAACTTGCATGACTTTGCCGGTTGCGCCATCCATGAAATACACGGAGCGCGAATCTGGAGCGCACACCGGATAGTTGTCGAGTTTGCCTTGGGAGAGTTGTTTTAGATTGCCGCCGGAGGCATCGGCGCGCCACACGCTCTCGCTGCCCTTGCCCGCGTGCAGTCCGAGAAGAAAAACAATGTATCGGCCGTCGGCACACTCCCAAGGGTCACCGGCAGCCGCATCCTCGAGGGTCGCAAAGGCGCCCTTTGCTCCCGTGTCGGGGTTCACCCAATTCAGCTTGTTATCTTTGTCGTGGATCAGTCGCCCATCGTGCGTCCAGAAAAAATTGGTAAACGCTGCGGCCGGTGCAACCTGCCGCGCATCCACACCGCCTGACGCCGCAGACGTCCCATAGAGATTCCATCGATCTTCGCTGAGCACGGTCGCCAACACCTGCCCATTAGCCGCCACGCTGAGATCCGAATAGTTGTTTGTATCCCGAGTCACGGGGTCCCGTCTTCCCTCGGGATATACAACGAAAACAATCTGCTGCTGCGTAAAACTCGACATCCGGCTGCGCTCGAGCACCAGCAATCCTCTCCCGTCAGGCAACCACGTTGGCGAGGCGAAGCCCGAATCCGAGCTCAGCACGAGATGCTGCTGACCGTTCCTCGCGTCCACAGCCATGAGTCCCGCAAGCGCATCGCCGGGCTGATTCACCACACACAGAATGATCTTGCCGTCCGGAGACCATGCGGGATTGTAGAAAGCCTGCCCGTTCAATCCGGTCGCGAGCGCGGTTTCCTGGCCAGTATCGAGCGAGCGGACGATCAGCCGGTACTTCCCGGGCTCCGGATTGTCATAGCGCATGAATGCGATGTTGCGGCCATCGGGCGAGAATGTGATGTTTGAATCGACATCCTCCGCCAGTCGCTCTGGGGTGCCGCCGAGAAGGGGAGCACGGTAGAGATACCGAAGGTCCGCATTGCCGGGGTCGCTGCGCACGAAATATAGATAGTTGCCGTCCGGCGAAAACCGCAGCCCGTTGTAATAGACGTCGGCAGCAGGCTGAACCTGCGTATTGCTGTTGGTCGGAACATTGCGAAGCCACAAGCTCACTTGGCCGTTGCTCTCACCCATGAGGCTCAGGATGTATTTCCCGTCGGGAGAAATCGCGACCAGCGCCGCTTTGCCCTCCTCGGTCAACCGCGTCACCGTGAAATTGCGGAATGGCCGCACCGGATGCCGCGTCACCAGCGAGTAAATTCCGTACCCCGCGGCCAGCAAGACAATCAATCCGACTAGAACGGTAAACCCAGTTCCTAGTTTGTGTCGGCTGGCCGTCGCAACTACCGCAGAACCCGAGGAAGGACGAACGACTTCCGCCGAAGATCCCGGTCGGGCCGCAATAGCGGCAACTGTGCTGGAACCCGAAGGCACAGTCGCGTTCTTCTTGCCCGACTCGACATCGCGCTTCAGGCGCCTCAGGTCTCCCCGCAGATCGGCGGCAGACTGGTAACGCAAATCGCGATCCTTCTCCAGAAGCTTCTCGATAATTTCCTGCAGTTTGGCCGGCAGGCCCGAATTCAACTGCAGCGGAGGGACCGGATCGATTTCCAGAATGGCGTGAAACACCACGGCCGACGTTGCGCCCGTGAAGGGCATCTTTCCCGTTGCCATCTGGTAGATTACCGTGCCGAGCGAAAAGAGATCGGTGCGCGTGTCGAGTTCTTCTCCGCGCGCCTGCTCGGGCGACATATACGAGATCGTTCCCACGGTCGCGCCCGGACTGGTCAGGTTTGCGGGACTGGGCGAATCCTGCGTGGCGCCGATGGTTCTCATCTCCAATTCGGGCCGCGCCAGTTTCGCCAAACCGAAATCGAGCACCTTCACTTGCCCGCGTGGAGTCACAAAAATATTTGCCGGCTTGATGTCGCGATGGATGATTCCCTTGGCGTGGGCTGCATCGAGCGCATCCGCCAGTTGAATCGCAATGTCCAGCAAAGGCCCGATCGCCAGCGGGCCTGACAACAATTTCTGGTCGAGGTTCTGCCCCTCCAACAGTTCCATCGCGATGAACGATTGCACGTCCCCGCCCTCTTCTGTTTTTTCGACCGCATAGATAGTGCAAATGTTGGGATGGTTCAGCGCCGATGCAGTGCGCGCCTCCAACAGAAAACGGTCGAGGGCGTTTTGGTCGCGCGATAGTTGCGGAGGGAGGAACTTCAGCGCCACCTTGCGCCCAAGATTCAAGTCCTCTGCTTCGTACACGACTCCCATCCCGCCGCTGCCGAGTTGGCCGGTGATGCGGTAATGCGAGATGCTCCGGTTGATCATGTCCTGGTCAATCATGAACGAATGAGCGGAGTTCCATCTTAGGGTGATGAAAAAAGTGAGTCAACCTGAGCCTGCGGTAACACCAACATTACTACTTTGCTGTTAACGCCTCGTTCTGCTCTTTGTCCAACCGCTCCGCCATTTCCTTCGGCAGACCGTGAAGAAGTTCAAGGAATGCGGCATTCGTCCAGCCAAAGCCGACCACATTCATTTCGTAGCCGAGTTCGACATGCGCTTCTGACGACCGCGTCACGACGTTATATTTTTCCCGGATGTTCCCATCTCGCCGAAAATTTTCCGCGACCGTCGATAGGAACTCGTAGGAGACACGATCGGCGTCAGCGTTGTATCCATAGCGTCGCAGGCCAGCGATCACTACCATCTCAATGTTTCCCCAGCCGTAGGGTAGGTCCCATTGCGCTCCGGTCTCGTCGGAGCTCATGGGAACTCCGCCCGGACGCTCGAAGACTTTCAGATTCGCCGCCACGGCTTTGGCCTGCGCTGGGGTGGCTACCCCCGCCCACAGCGGATAGAACGTCGATGCATACTGATATGCAGACATCCGTTTCGTCAGGAAGTTGAAGTCGAAGAAGAGCCCTTGCTGATCGTTCCACAGATAGTGCGTAATGAGTTGCTTGCGCTCCTCCGCCCGTTTGTTCCATTTTTTTGCGTCGTCGGCATGCCCCAGCCAGAGGCTGATCTGCTCGAGATCTTTCTCCGTTTTGTAGAGCAGGCTGTTCAAACACACTGGAGCGTAATGATGGGTGGCCGAGCCAAACGCTCCGAAGCGGAAGCTCACATCGAATCCAGATTCGCGCATCGAGCGGTCGCCCTTGTAATAATCCGCGCTCAGCTTGAATTGCTTTGCCTTCTCGCACTCCGCGCGCGCCATCGTCAAGGGAACATCACAAACCTGCAGGGAGTAAGCCGATCCCGCAACCGGCTGCTTCACGATTGTCTGATTTGCTCCCGGCGTCGTCTCCACCACGTAATCGTTGGCCTCAGCCGGATGCAGGAAGAAATATTGCGACACCTTGCGATAGAAGCCGCTTTCGTCCTGAACAGCCTCTGCGGGCGGTCCTTCGCCAAAGTCATAGTAGCGCGACAGTCCCGTTTCCCCTGCCAGGTGCGGATCGCGCGTCCACATCCCGTAGTCTTTGTCGAGATCGGCGTAAGCCCGTTCCAGCCACGCTTGATCGGGATGTCCACCGGCTTTCTGCATAGCTTGGTAAACATCGACGAACATCGAACTCAGAAATGGAGGCTGTGACCGCGTCAGATAGTATGTGCGATTCGCATTGAGCATCGCGCCGTAGTGCTCAATCTCAAAAAAGAAGTTGTCGATCATTCCTCGCGCCAGTTCCACGCGTCCAGCCTGGAGCAACCCGCGAATAATGAAGTAGCTGTCCCATCCATACATCTCGTTGAAACGACCACCTGGCACCACGTATTTGTCCGGAAGGTAGAGCAGACCGTGCGGCTGAATCTTGGACGTATCGATCTCGCCCAGGCGATGAATCTCAAGCGGTAAATGTTCGATGTTCACTTGGCAGTCGGTGGTCAGTTTCTTAACCGCGGTTGGCTCTTCGAATCCCGCTGGCAGATACAAGACGGGCGAGACCTTGATCTTCGGATCGACCACGCTCGCGCAATCGTTCATGGAGCGAGTGAGCGTGTCCCACGCCGAAGAGATGTAAGTGAGAATCGGCTTGAGTCCTTGATCGGACGCGCCGGTCATCGGCGCCGCACTCGTCTGTGCGTCCGCAACCCCGCAGATCAGCACGAGGGAAAGGCAAAACCGAATCATGAAGGCAACAACACTGCGAGGGCTGAAACTCTGATGAAGGCTCATGGGTTGGAAAGCGCCCCGTCATCATAAACGCCGCACAAGAGAGCGACCAAGCGAATTTGGCTCGCGAAGCGAAAATCTCACTCAAAAGAGGGACCTTCGAAACTCCATCCAAGCAACGACTCCGATCACTGCACTGATGGTTTATCCTAGCTAGTTTGCCGTTGGCTGTCTGAGGGGGCGCAAGTGAACCGATCTCATGCCGTGCTTCGTCTAGTCGTGTCTTTCCTATCGATCTTGTCCGCAACCGCGGGCTGGACTCAGGTTCCAGAGAATACCTACCAGGAATTGCACTGGCGCATGATCGGTCCGTTCCGGGGCGGACGCACTCGGGCTGCCGCTGGCGTCCCTAGCCAACCGAATGTGTTTTACGTTGGCCAGGTGAACGGCGGCGTATGGAGAACGGAGGACTACGGCCGTACCTGGATCCCCATCTTCGATCACGAGTCAACGCAATCGATCGGTGCCATTGCGGTTGCTCCTTCAGATCCCAACATCATTTATGTCAGCAGCGGCGAGGGCCTGCATCGCCCCGACCTCTCCGTGGGCAACGGCATCTACAAGTCCACCGACGCCGGCAAGACCTGGACCCACCTTGGCCTCGTGGACGGACAACAGATTCCTGCGCTCGCCGTCGACCCACGCGATCCCAACCGCATTTTTGCCGCCGTACTCGGTCACCCCTACGGCCCCAGCGAAGAGCGGGGAATCTACCGCTCCACCGACGGCGCGAAAACCTGGCAGAGGGTGATTTCCAAAGACGAGAACACCGGCGGCTCTGATGTCGTGATCGATCCCTCGAACCCCGATATTGTCTACGCGTCAATGTGGGAAGTTCGCGAGGGTCCGTGGGAAGACAACAACGAATTCAACGGCAGCGGCGGCGGACTCTTCAAGTCCACTGATGGCGGCGGCACCTGGCATCCGTTGACCAATGGTCTGCCGAAGGATCTGGCGCAAATCTACGTCGCAATCGCGCCGAGCAATTCACGTCGCCTCTACGCAACGCTCTCTGCAACATCCGGAAAGCTGAACGTCTTTCGTTCCGATGATGCTGGAGATTCATGGACGCAAATCACCGACGATCCCCGTCCTGCCGGCCGCATCGGCGGCGGCGATCTTCCCATCCCGCGAGTCGATCCGAAAAATCCCGACCTCGTATATGTCGTCAGCACGGTTACGATGCGTTCCAGCGACGGCGGCAAGACGTGGATGAGTTTCCGCGGCGCGCCCGGCGGCGACGACTACCAGAACCTCTGGATCAATCCCAACAATGGAAACATTATTCTCATCGTCAGCGATCAAGGCGCCATCATCACGGTGAATGCTGGCGCGAGTTGGAGTTCCTGGTACAACCAACCTACGGCGCAGTTCTACCACGCGATCACCGATAATTCCTTTCCCTATCGCGTTTGCGGAGGGCAGCAAGAGAGTGGCTCGGCCTGCATTTCCAGCCGCGGCAACGATGGCGCGATCACTTTTCGTGACTGGCATCCCGTGGGCGTCATCGAGTACGGGTACGTCGCTCCCGACCCGCTCGATCCCGACGTCGTCTACGGCGGCGGCAGAACCGAGGTTTCCAAATTCCATTGGTCCACTGGGCAAGTGCAGAACGTAACACCGATTCCGCTGCGCGACCCAAAGTACCGCACCAATCGCACCGAGCCGCTGATGTTCTCTCCGATCGATCCGCACATTCTTTATTTCGCGAGCAACGTACTGTTCAAAACCACCGATGGCGGCAACACCTGGCAGACCATCAGCCCCGACCTCACACGAGAGAATCCCGGAGTGCCCGCCAGCGTGGGAACTCTGGTTCCCAGGGGCGCCGAAAAGCAGCGTGGCGTCATCTATGCACTCGCTCCCTCATTCAAATTAGTCGGAACTCTTTGGGCCGGCACGGATGACGGCCAACTTTGGATCACGCGTGATGGCGGAAAGAATTGGTCTGACATCACGCCCAAAGAACTCACGCCATGGAGCAAAGTCACGCAAATTTCTGCGTCACATTATGATGAACAGACGGCCTACGCGTCGGTGAGTCGCTTCCGCATCAATGACCTTCATCCTTACATCTACCGCACGCATGATGGCGGCAAGACCTGGCAGCAAATAACATCCGGCCTTCCCGACTTCGGCCCCGTCGACACGGTTCGCGAAGATCCCGACCGCAAGGGCCTGTTATTCGCCGGCACCGAAAACGCTGTCTGGGTTTCGTTCGATGACGGCGACCATTGGCAATCGCTGCAACTGAATCTGCCGCACACCTCGATGCGCGATCTCTGGATTCACGACAACGATCTGATTGTCGCCACCCACGGCCGCGCCTTCTGGATTCTCGACGACATCGCTCCGCTGCGCGAGGCCGCAAGGAGCATTGCGAATTCAGTCCATCTGTTTACGCCCGCGCTCGCCTACCGCATCGAGCGCGACACCAACACCGATACGCCTCTTCCACCTGATGAACCGGCCGCCGCCAATCCTCCGGACGGCGCCATCGTGGATTACTATTTGCCCGCCGCAGCGAACTCAGTCGCGATTGAAATACTCGATGCGCAAGGACATGTCGTGAGACGCGTCTCGAACACCGACAAACCCGAGATCACAGAAGAGGAATTGAAAAAGCAGTTGATTCCCCTGTATTGGGTTCGCCAGCCTTACGCGCTCGCGACAGCGGTGGGAATGCACCGCTTTGTATGGGATCTACACTATACGGCCCCGGATTCAACGCGTCACGAATATCCCATCGCCGCGATTCCGCACAAGACTCCGCGTTATCCTCTCGGTCCGACAGCTCTGCCCGGAACCTTCACCGTTCGACTCGCGGTCGACGGAAAAACATCAACGGCGCCCCTGACTGTCAAGATGGATCCTCGCGTCAAAACACCGGCTGCAGGTCTCGAGAAGAAGTTTCAGGCAGAGACGCGCATGGCGGCCGTCTTGACCGATTCCACGCAGGCTGTGCTCCAGGGCCGGTCCATTCAGGCGCAACTCGAGAAACTAAGCGCCGAGGCAGGTGCCTCGATCAAAGACGCTCTCGAAGCAAGCGAGAAAAAACTCACCGCACTTCTCGGTGCCCCGGCTGGATTTCTTGCGCCACCCTCCGCCGATATCACTCTTAGCCGTGTCAACGGGGAGGCCAGCACGCTCTACCAGCAAGTCTGGCAGGTCGACGCTGAACCCACAGCTTCACAGATGCAGGCGCTGACACAGACCGAGCACGACGGCACGGACGTGTTGAAACGCTGGAATGACTTCAAAGCGGCGGACTTGCCTGCACTGAACCGGCTGTTGCGAGAGTCCAAGGTTCCTGAAGTTAATTTGCAAGCTGACTTGCATCAGGATGAACCTCAGATCGACGAGGAATAACTCGCGTCGAGGTCTGCGCGTTCGGAAAACATCCAATCGAACAGTTGCAAAATTTTGCGGACCCGCGGTCCCCGATCTGCAATTTCTTGCGACATTTATTGCCTTAACAAAATGTTTGTAATTTTTTTCCTCGACAATTGTTCAGAACCACAACAACCCGCGGTATAATCCACCGACTTTGCAACTTGCGTTGGCCTGCCTAGGGGACTGTTTCACTAGTTTGTGGTAGGTAGATCAAACGGAAGTTCGCTTCAACAACCACGTTTTGAACAACCCTAAATACGAGGTCACCTATGAAGGTTTTCCGAACCCTCGGAATTGCTTTGCTAATGACGCTGGTTTGGTCCGGCATTGCCGGCGCCCAGGAACCATTCACTGCAGGAACATGGACCGCGACGAGCACACCACCTCCGTCGGCGGTTGCCCACGCTGTACTGCTCACCGACGGTTCCGTTCTGGTGAACAGTTTCTTTTTCACAAGTCACGCTGACCCCTGGTATCGCCTGGTGCCCGACGCGACCGGTAGCTACATTCACGGCACCTGGAAAAGCGCCGGCACGATGCCGAGCGGATACAACCCTCTCTACTTCGCTTCCTCGGTGCTTCCCAATGGACAGGTCGTCGTCATGGGCGGCGAATATAACAATGGCGGTTCAGTCTGGACCACGCTGGGCGCAGTCTACAATCCGGCGAGCAACAAATGGACCAGCATCACTTCACCTCCAGGTTGGACGTCGGTCGGTGATGCGCAGAGCATCATTCTGCCGAATGGAAAGATGATGATGGCAAATTGCTGCACCACGCAAGAAGCCATCCTCACGCTCAGCGGGACCACAGCTACCTGGGCGAACACCGGCACAGGAAAATCCGACTGGAACGACGAAGAAGGCTGGACCATGTTGCCCGGCGGCAAGATTCTCACCGTCGACGCCTACGTACCCAGCGGCTGCTGCAAGATGGGGTACCAGATTTATGATCCCACCACGGGCGCTTGGACCACCCCGTCCAACAACACCATCGTAAACCTGGTGGATCCTGGTTCCCTTGAGCTCGGACCGGCGCCTCTGCTACCGAACGGCACTGTCTTCGCCTCCGGTGCGACTACTAACAATGCCATCTATAACGTCGCCACCGGTACTTGGGCTGCCGCTCCGAAGTTCGGCGGCACTCTCGACGTCGCCGACGGACCCGCTGCAGTTTTGCCCAGTGGCAACGCCCTGTTTGATACCAGTCCCGGAGTCTTCAACACGGGTAGCAAGTTCTTCGAATGGGACGGTAGCACGCTGAACGCTACCTCGGCGCCTCCAAACGCCGCGGTTGATTCTTCGTATGTCGGCAACATGGTAGTTCTTCCCACGGGCCAGGTTCTCTTCACTGACTTCTCGAACAGTGTTCAGATCTACACGCCTGCTGGAAGCCCATGCGCCGGTTGCGCTCCGACGATTAAGACCGTTCCATCCACCCTGACCCATGGCAGCAAGAATAATCGGATCAGCGGAACGCAGTTTAACGGCCTGACTCAAGGCGCGTACTACGGCGATGACAACCAGAGCGACACGAACTTCCCGATCATTCGTATCACCGACTCCGCCGGCCGCGTGGTCTATTGCAAGACTCACAACTGGCTGGGCGGTGTGGCGACCGGTTCGAAGGTTGTCCAAGCCGGGTTCGACATTCCGGGCCCAATCCACACCGGCCCTGCGAGCCTGGTCGTTGTGGCCAACGGAATCGCCTCGGCACCGGTGTCGGTAACCATCAACTAACTGCCACCTTGCAGTGGCATCGATGTAGCAGACGTTTCCTTGGCGCTGTGTTCGTCCTTGCAATGACGATCACAGCGCCTTTTTTCTTTCGTAAGGCAGATACGCAATGAGGGATCGACCGCTCCGTTACCTCTCATCGAGTAACCTGCATCGCGCTCACAGCTTCTCGACCGCCCTCTGCAACTCGTTCGCGATTTTCTCAGGATCACTCCCCGCAGAAAACGTCAGGGGCTCTCCAATCCGAACGCGAATCTTCTTCGGCGCAGCAAACTTCTTCCCTGCCTGCTTCACTTCAAAAAGTCCGTCGATCCGCATCGGCAATACCGGAATGCCGAGATTCCCCGCCAGCAGTCCCACCCCCGCGCGAAACGGATTCAATCTCCCATCCGTCGTGTGCCGCCCCTCGGGAAATACCAAGACGCTGTAACCGCGATCCACCGCTTCCCCGGCATACCCGAAGCTTCGCCGGAATCCAGCCTCGCGCGGCAGCGGAAATAAATTCAACAACGACACGCCGAGAAACCACCGCATGCGATCGTAGATGCGCGCGAAGAAACCTCGCTCGGGTCCGGGCATTCGCAAAGCCTCCAGCGCCTCCCCTCCCGTCGCAGTCGTCAATCGATGCCGGAAGCTCGCAGGCAGCGCCGTCAGAATGAACCCCGGATCGACATCTCCCACGTGATTGGAAATCACGAGTAACGGTCCGTTCACCCCACGCAAATGTTCGCGCCCCTCGACCCGCGGCCAGCCTAGTAGCAGAATCGCCGGACGCATCAGCATATAGTGCGCCACCAGCCTAACCCACGTAACCGGCCAGCGCAGCGTCCAACTCGGATAGTGATACGGGTTCGCGAGCGCCCCACCGTTTTCACCATCGCTGCCAGAGGATGCGGGAAAGGATTTTTCCCGCAGCATGCGCTCCAGATCGCCCACCGTTTGGACCGCGCTAAACCCGCTTTCGCTCAGGTCCACCTGATAGCGATCTTCCAACGCGCCCAGCAACTCCACGCGATCGATCGAACTCAGACCCATGTCGTCGAGTCTTGCCTCTTCGCGCAACCGACCAACTGTCCGCCCCGTCACTCGCGCAATCATTGAAGCCAAAGGCCGGTTCGCGCCACTCTCGACATCCGTGTGTGAAAGTTTCGCTTCCACCACCTCTCGGATCAGGTTCCGCCGTGGCTTCTGCGTGTTGGTGCGCGGAAAATCCTCCTCCGGCCATTCCACCCACAAGCGCATGTGCTGATACTCCGCCAGCGAGCGATTTGCATTTTGCACCACATCATTCATCTCGGCCTCACGTCGCAAAATCACCACCGCGCATGCCTCCGCGTTGCCGCCACGATCCATTCCGAGCACCACGCAGTCTTTCACCTCCGGCTGCGCGCGCAGCGCCGCCTCCAAATCTTCCGGATATACGTTCAAACCCGCCGGGGTCACAATCACTTCTTTCTTGCGTCCTTTGAAATACAGATTGCCGGCTTCATCCAACGCGCCGAGATCGCCAGTGCGATACCAGCCTTGCGCATCCGATATCGTCTCGCGCGAGACCCCGTCCGCAGACGCTTTGCTGTTGTTTCCATCCCAATAGCTCGACGCTACGCCCCCGCCTCGCACCAGGATCTCGCCGTCCTCCGCCAGTTTCACCTCTCGACCCGGCAAGACTTTTCCGATCGATCCTTTTCCCAGCCGGAACGGATGGTTCACGCTGATCAGAGACGTCGTCTCCGTCAGCCCGTACCCTTGAATCACTGCGTATCCCAAGCGCCCCCAGAACTGTTCCGTATCGCTGTCGAGGGCTGCGCCTCCGGAGATGAATGCCCAGAACTTCCATCCAAATTGCCGGTGAATGGCGCGGAACGTCCACCATCGCCGAAGGAAGTGCTGCTTCTCAGACGCTTGGAATCTACGCCGAAACGCCTCACTTTCACCACGATCCTCAAGATTGAGCTCGAGGTGCTGCTTCAATGACTGCAAGACGCGCGGCACGCTGACCATCACCGACACGCGCTCTCGCCGGATCGTACGCAAGACTTCTGATGGCTTGAGTTCCTCCTGGAAGATGACCGTCGCTCCCAACAGCGGAGGCAGGAACAGGCCAAGGAACTGGCCGAACACGTGACTAAGCGGCAGCAAATTCAAGAAACGAAGTGGATGCACCCAGCGCTCATATTTCAAATACGCGTCAATCTCCCGTTCCAGCGGTGCAATGTTCGCGAGAACATTTCCATGCGTAATCACGACGCCTTTGGGTTCAGCTGTGGTCCCAGAAGTGAAAACAATTTCCAGGACATCGTTTCGATCGAGTACCACGCTGTCTTTGCCCGATCCTCCCCCAGCCATCTCTGCCAGGTTTTCCCACCCCAGGCTAGTAACAGAGAATCCAGCCGACGTGCACTCGTGCACGTGCCGTGGCGACCCCACCAGCAGCTTGGCTTCGACCTGCGCAGCGACCCGCCCTACAAAGTCGACCGCCGACCCGTCATCTATAGGCACAACCACTACGCCACGAAGCACGCATCCGAAGAAAACCGCCACCCACTCCGCGCAGTTTTTCCCCCAGACGATTACGCGGTCGCCTTTTGCGATTCCCCGCGCCTCGAGTTCGCCGGCGAATCCATACGCCATGTCCAGGATTTCTCCATATCTGAACGATTCGGTGCGGTATCCGCGCCGCTGCCGGCAAGCGCGCTCCCGCCGGTGCTCACGAAAGTGTTGCAGGAGATATTCTGCGACCGATTCAGCCATATCAGGCAAGCGCCAGCCATTGCAGTATCTGGCTCTGCATCTCAAGTCTAGAAGAACCCGTTCGGCTCGTGAACCAGCCTCGGTACAGTTTTCAAACTGCCCCAACCGCCCGGATGATTTTTCCCCTTCAGTTGTGTACTCTGGCTTCCTCGTATGACCAGGCCGAAACCACTCCGGTCAGTTCAATGGCTCTCCGCCAGTTCAATCTTCGTCTTGTTGCTTGTCGCCGTTCTGATCGCGTGTACGCAACCGCCGGCCAATGAAAGCCAAACAGCCGTTCAAACTTCCCAGCCACATCACTCTCTGGAGCAAGATGAGGCCGCCGGGGGCCATACCCTCCGCAAGCACGTAGGGCGCACCGATGCTGAACTCCGCGAACGCCTCGAGCACGAGCGTCACATCTCAGCGGCCTCAACATGGAATGACCGTGACAGTGCCGAAGCAGCCGTCGGCGCCGCACTCGAACAGCAGAGCAACAAGATTTCGCGCTGGCTCGACCGTGACACTCACCCCAATCTCGTTCTCGACTACGATGGAGACACGGCCCATTCCTTTGGACGATCATTGCGCCGCGGCGAAGACCGCGTTCAGCCTTGTTCCCACGCGGTTATCGTGTTGAAGTGGGATGGCCCGAATCGTTATCACGTCCTGACCGCATACCCGGAGTGCCGCTCATGACTGCCGATCGTGATCCGCAAACGTCGCAACCAGGCATCGATCTTCCTAACCTTCGCAGCTTTTTCCGGGGATATTTTCACCAGGACATGAAGGATGAATACGGCTCCCCGGAAGAAGCCGTGCGCGAATTCTGCGCCGATGCCAGCCCTCAGGAACGAGCCGCGGTCGCCCGCGAATGGTCCCAATTTCTCGATCAGACCAAGGGCCAGACGCTCGACGCCCTTAACCGGATCCTGACCGGCCCTCTGGGGAGTTCCTACGCCCTGAGCCCGGAAGACATCGCCACCCTCTCCTCCGTTTTTTCCCAGGCTCTGCGCAGAAAGTAACTACCGGTGATCCCCCGGATGCACGAAAGGAACTTGCCCCATCTTCGTCCCTGTGAGAAATACATCTATGCGAATCTTCACCATCCGGCTTGTGGCGTTGTGCCTGGCTCTGGCTTGGGCAACGAATCTTGCCGCACAAGAAAAATCGGATGCCGCGACCATCCGCGCTCTCGAATTGAAATGGACCGAATCCTATAAGCAGCACAGCATCGACATCCTCTCCTCACTTCTAGCAGACGATTTCGTGATCACCATTGAAGACGGCAGCATTTTCAGTAAGGCTGGCTACATCAGCCACACGGCGGATTCCTCGACAAAGGTTCATGTGGCTGAAATGACCGACCTCAAGGTTCGCATGCACGGTGACACGGCCGTCGTAACCGGGGCTTATCACGAAAAAGGCGAGTCCAACGGCAAATCCTACGAATACCATGACCGCCTGACCGATGTCTGGATGAAGGTTAGCGGGAAATGGCAGGTCGTCGCCTCCCACTACAGCGTTCCTGCCAAGCAGTGACCCATCAGTTTTGACAAATTTCTGACACCCGAACCGTTCGAAACAGATACCCTTACGACGGTTTTTCCCGTTGAGGAGAACGACTATGCGCCGAATGAGAAGTGAATTGCACGGGAACCTCGTCCTGGTATTGCTTTTCGCCCTTGTCTGCGTCCTGCCCAATCTCAGCGCCGCCCAGGCGGATGAATCACAACCCAACACTTCCGAGGCGGGCACCGTCATCGTGCGTAGCAAGTTCGGCGGCCAGATCTTTGGATTTGACATCGATCAGAATGGCACTGAAGGCCTGCTCAGTGAAGCGCAGACCCTATCGGACGGCAGCGTTCTCGCAGCCGTTGAGACTTTCGATCAAGCGACAGGAAAAATCTTGAAGGTCATCGTTAAAACGCAAACTCAAGACGACTTCATTACCCTCGGCGTGGTAGGAACATCGGTCGGATTGGTCGAACATGAGCACGTTGTCAGCTTTCTAAACGTACAGCGCACATTTGACGTGCTCAATCCTTTGAGTGGAAACAAGGTCACTGGGCGTTGGACGCCCCCTCTCGGGAAGGGCCACTTGCTGAAGGAAGTCAGCCGCACTCAGGGAATCGCAAATTCCGCCGTCTTCGCCGAAGACAATAGCGGAAACTTCGTGCCTTGGATTTTCAGTTCTGACGTTGCGGCCAACACTTTTGGGCCCGTAATCCACATCACCGATTCCGGCAATTTTGGCAGCGTCATTCCTCCGATGGCATACAACAGCCAGAAAAACCAGGCGGTGCTCGGAGGAGGCAACGGATGCTTCGGCTGCTCTCCAGTCATTGGGCTGGCGGATCTCACCAAGGGAACGTTCACAGAGTTTACCGGCGTCGGCTTCGGATTCATCAATGGCATTGCCGTTGATTCGGCCGACAATATTGCCTGTGCGACAACAGAAGACGATGCCAGCGTGGAATTTTACGATCTCACGGCGCGGACCGGCTTCTCCGTGATTCTCCCGGGCTCAGGCCAGTTGCAGTTCTTTAGCGGGGCCGATGTCGAATTCGACGCGGTTCACAAACTGTTCCTTGTAGCGCAGCCCAATTCGAGTTCGTCCAACGGCAGTTCCATCTACGTGTACGACACCAACGGCAATCTGCAGGCGACGCTGAACGGATTCAGTTTCTCGAATGCCTTTAATGTCGTGCCGGCACATATCGCGCTGAACCCGAGCAGGCGGACCGGATTCGTGGATGGTCCATCCTCGAACGTAAACGAGCTTCAGCGCTTTACCTACTAATTTAGGTGTCGTAGACTCGCACGCTCTCGGCACTTTTGCCGCTCCAGGCTATGACATACCTGTGACCTCTGAGGTGCTATTCTCACGGACAGGATTGGCCGCTTGATCGCCTAGATAGCTGCATGTTCGCTCGACAGGGCACTGAATTCTGCCGTAGTATGCGGTTCGAGCCAGCTTTGGGAAGCCGTCTTTAGCGGTGTGTAGGGCAACGGGCAGGAAGTCGTTTGCTGAAGCACAGAAATTGCCGGCACGTCGATTGGTTCGGCGGCCCATGCTGTCTGTCCAACGGTGAGTTCACTTCGAAAATTCGCCAACCGGTGGCAAACACTAGTATTCCTAATTTCCTTTGCATCCTTTTGTCTACCCCTTTACGCACTCACTCAACCATCCAAGGCCACGAATGTTCTCGTACTCTATTCGCTGGAACGAGAAGCACCGATCTACAGCTCATTCGATAAAGCGCTGCGATCTCAGTTAGAGTCCCCGGAGAGCTATCCTCTCACGTACTACACCGAGTATCTCGATCTGATGCGATTCCCCGAGGAGAGCCAGCAAGAAGAATTAGTAGATTTTCTCCGAGTCAAATATTCCAACCGGAAAATCGACTTGGTTGTTGTCGTGAGCCCCCTCGCACTGAAGTTCGCAATCAAGAATGGGGATGCGCTCTTTCCCGGAACGCCGATCGTATTTGCATCGGTGAACATTCTGACCCTCGACAATTTTTCACTGCGGCCAAATATCACGGGTATAGCGGTAAAGCGCAATATCCCAGACACTCTGGATGTTGCGTTACGACTGCAACCCGACACCACCCAGGTGGTCGTGCCCGTGGGAACCTCGCCACTGGAGCGATCGTGGACGGCGGATCTTCAGAAATCTCTTCGTCCCTATGAAGACCGCGTGACCATCACTTTCCTGAGCGACCTGTCGATGGACGGGATGCTGGACCGGTTGAGAGTGCTCCCGCAACACACAATCGTGTTATTTTCGCAGTTCCTCTTTTACGACGGCACCGGCCGCTATTTCCTTCCCGAAGAGGCCCTCGACCTCATTTGCCAAGCCTCCAATGCGCCGGTCTATGGCACCGATACAACTTTCCTGGGAAGTGGAATTGTCGGGGGCCACCTCTACGATCTGACGAAAGTGGGTGACGAGGCTGGAAAAATTGGGAAGCGCATCCTCGCGGGGGAAAGCGTCGCCAACATACCGGCTCTAACAATGGATCCCAACTACGATATGTTCGACGCCCGCCAACTGAAACGCTGGGGCATCAGCCAGGCCAAGCTACCTGTCGGAAGTATTCTGCGCTTCAACCAGCCATCATTCTGGGAACTCTATTGGCGCTATGTCCTGGCTGCCGTTGCGCTCTTCCTGCTGCAAAGTATTTTAGTGGTGGCCCTGATCGCGCAGGCTCGGAAGCTGAAGGAATCACAAACCAAATTGCGTAGCCTGAGCCAGCATCTCATCAACACGCAAGAAGAGGAACGCAAACGCATTGCGAGAGAGTTGCACGACGACTTTTCGCAGCGCTTAGCCCTCTTACGGAATGAGATTGCCTCGTTGGAAGATGAATCCACTGGCCGACGCGTCGACCGCGCAAGCATATCGAGTCTCTACTCCACCGTAGACGGCCTGACAGAAGATATTCGCCTGCTGTCGCACTCGCTCCATTCCTCTCAGCTCCAATATCTCGGTCTCAAGGCAGCCTTGAAAGATCTTTGCCGCCAAGTGCAGAAACGCCATTCCATCTCCGTTGAATTCCAGGCCCACGACCTGCCTGAAGGCGTTCCCGCCGAAATCGCACTCTGCTTCTACCGGGTCGCCCAGGAAGCCTTGAACAATGCTGTACGCCATAGCGGCACCAGCGGCATCGTTGTGAGCCTAACCAGTCGGAATGACAAATTGAAGATGCGGATCACCGACTCGGGTAGGGGCTTCGATCTACGCGGAGCACAAAAGGGATTGGGACTCGCAAGCATGAATGAGCGACTCCTACTCGTCAACGGCGAATTCCTCGTCTCCTCGACCCGAGGAGGCGGAACGGAATTGATCGCCCAAGTCGTTTTGACAAAGCCCGTTCCGGAACCGATTGCGAGCTAGTCTTCTTTCCCGCTCATGCACTCGAACCTTGACCGTTCTTACTCTCGTCCAACTCCCAGCGCGTCCGCAACTCGGTTGATGTAGTTGAACCACGACGCAATTAAGGTGATCTGCAGAATGCCCCGATCATCAAACCCCGCCGCTCGCAGTCCCTCGATATCATCTTTCCCGACCTTGGTCGCGTCCTTGGTCAACTTGACCACGTGGTCGAGCATCACGCGATCCTGTGCTGAGATCGGCGCCGTCGTGTAATCCTTCTGCAGAGCCGCAACCAATGCCTTATCCAGCGTCACCCTACGCAGAAACTCTGCGTGTGACTCGATTCAATACACGCACCGGTTGGTCACTGAGACCATGGTCGCAATCATCTCGTGCTGCCGCCGCTCCAGCGGCAACTCCGGCGACATTAGCGCCCCAAAGGTGCTGAACGCGTGATACAAAGCATCGGGGATCAGCGTGTGGGATCCCACAATCGACGACGCTCCCGACGGATCCGGATGCACCGGGTCGCCATACTCTTTCGGATAAAACAGCTTCTCGCCCTCAATCGCCTGCCGCAGTTTCTCGTCCGCCTCAGTCAGTGAGACCGTTCGAATCCAAGTCATAGTCGTTCAGTTCCTCATTTCCAACGGCTTCCACAGCTTCGGGACAAGATACACATTGTTCCGCGACCGCCCCATAGCTCATTCATATTAGGCCGATTTCGGATTCACTAGCGCCTAGCTACCATCCGGGAATCCTCCGCGGTGCAGCATCATTGGACAGCGCGGCAGTGTCGAGGGTCCCGCCTCCTTGTCAAATTCGACGGTGAATGCAACCAGCGCGTGCGACAGCAATGTCGGCAGGGGAAGGCGGGCGCCCATAATCGCCATGTTCCCATGAGGCACTAAGTGCCGCAACTTCGCTGGAGTTTCAATGCCCATTCGATGCGTCACCCAGCCCGGTTCCCTTCGTAACCCGTTCGTACACTCCCTTTTGGTAACCCTTGGTAACCATGCGGTTCACCCTATCCGGACGTACAATTGGCCTTGTCCGGCGGGTCCATCTGCCGATATGTGAGATGACCTTCGGGGCAGTACCCGGGAGCAGTTTCCCGAACGTTCAGCGGGTTTTGTATTAGACCAGGTCTGGAGTTCGTACTCTTATGGCGTTGTTCGGGTTCAACAAACAAAAGGTTCTCAGCAGCGCGGAGAAGTATGTCCAGCAGGGCAAGCTTCAGAACGCCATCGCTGAGTACGAAAAAGTTCTCAAGAACGATGCCAAGGACCTGACGGTCACCAATACCGTCGGCGACCTCTACTCTCGCCTCGGCGAGACCGACAAGGCCACCGGATGCTTCAAGACTGTAGGCGATGCCTATGCCAGCCAGGGTTTCACGGTTAAGGCCATCGCGATGTACAAAAAGATTTGCAAGCTGCAGCCGTCACTTGAGAGTTTGTTGAAACTTGCCGAACTCTACAGTCAGCAAGGCCTCTTCAACGATGCCCGCGCTCAATATCTGCAAGTCGCCGAAGAATTCCTGAAAGCCGGAGAACTCGAGAACGCTGTCCGCATCTTCCAGAAGATTCTTGAGATGGATCCGGAAAACAGCACCATGCGCGTCCGTCTGGCGGAGGTTTACCTTCGCCTGAACAAGAAGACTGAGGCCTGGCAGATTTTCTCCTCCGCCGCCGAAAGTCTGCGCGCTAAGGGTTCGCTCAGCGGCGCTGAAGAAATCCTGCAGCGCATGCTCACCCTCGATCCGGGCAACACTTATGCCTTGCTGATGCAAGGCAAGAACATGCTCGAGTCCGGCGATGCTGCCGGAGCTGTCACCACACTGCAGAAAGTTTCCGACATCGATTCTCACACGGACGGTCTCCGCGATCTGCTAAAGGCCTACCTGCAGTCCGGACAACTTTCCGAAGCAGGTACGGTCGCCAACAAACTCCTGACCGTGCACAACGATCTCGCGGCGATCGCGAGTTTCGCCGACGCTCTCATGCAGGCGGGCCAGTACGAGACCGCCCTCCAGGTTTTTGATCAGCATGCCGAGCGCCTGCTGGCCGAGAACTCGGACAAGGTTCTGGCATGTCTGCATACCATCATCGGCCACGTCCGCGATAATCCCGACTCGCTGCAGAAATTGCTTGACCTCTTCAACAAGGCGGGGGAGAACACCCACGTCAGCGAAGTCATCGAGTTGCTGGCTCACGCCAGTGTGCAGGCCGGTGACTTGCCCCGCGCCCGCGATCTTTACCAGAGGCTCGCCACGGTCGAACCGCAGAACCCCCTGCACATGCAAAATTATCAGCAGGTGGTGGGGCAGATCGGTGGCACCTCCGGCGGCAAAATGATTACGCCGGAGGAAGCGGTCGTCCTCATCGACGATCTGGAAGCCACTGCGCCTTCCATCCATCAGCACTACACTGACGAAATTGCTCTCGCCGTCCGTTCCGCTCTCACCGACGCGGAACTATTCATCTCGTACAACATGCCCGCCAAAGCCTTGGGGCCTCTGGTCGGAGCACTGCCGCTGGCGCCCAACGATCTTCGCCTGAATCAGCGACTTGCCGCGTTGCATACTCGCGCGGGACGCTTCGCCGAGGCGGCTCTCTGCTGCCGCACTCTGCAGACCGTCTACTCCGACGCCGATCATCCGGACGAAGCCACGCGCTACGGAGAGCTGTCCGAGCGCTATGAGGAACGTTCTTCCGCTCCCGCTCCTGCTGCACCTGTGGAAGACAGTCACATTTTTCTGGATGCCGCTCCGCAGGTTGCCGAACCCGCTGCGGAAACAGTTTCCGAGCAAGCTTCTGAACCCGAGCGTGCGGTTCCCGAATTCACTATCGACGAGGTGCCAGCGGAAGAGCCCGCCAGCCAACCGGAAGCGGCCTCTACTGCTCCTACACCTCACGCGGCTTCGCCTTGGCCCACCGCCCAACCGGAGTTTTCAGTCGAGGCTGCCGCCGAGCCCGCTTCAGCCGCCGAAATCGATCTCTCTTCCGAGTGGGATGACTCAGTCACCGTCGAGAGCGACGCTCCAACGGTTGAAGCAATCGAGCAGGCTCCGGCTGCGCCGGTCCAGTCCGCTGCGCCAGTCGCAAGCCACAAAGTTTCCGACTCCGGCAAGACCGACGAGACCATCGAAGAAATTCGCTTCTATCTCGCTCATGGCATGCCCGAGCAGGCCATGGCAGCCCTGGCCAAACTCCAGACACTCACCAACGATAAAGCGAAGCTGGCCCAGATACGCTCCGAAGTTGATGCCGCGACTCAGGCCGCCGCCGAACAAGAAGCTGCGGCCGCGGCAGAACCCGTCATCGAAGAGCTCACTGCTGACGATATTCCGACCCTCGAGGTCGCCCCTGAGGAACTCCCGGTCGAGGAAGTTCCGGCGGGAGAAGTCGCCGTCGAAGCTCCCGTTGCGGCAGCTCCCGTGGTTGCCGAGCCCGAACCGCCCGCAGTGCACGAGATTCCGATCGTTGCCGAAGCACCTGCGCCGGCCGCGCCCGAACCCGTGGTTCATGCCACCGCGCCCGAACCGCCGCCGGCACCCGGCGTTCTCAACGAATTCGTTTCCGATCTCGAAAGCTCGCTGGGCGACACCTTCTTGCCCGGGACGGTGGCCAAGCCGACTCCGCCGCCCGCTGCACCGCCAGTGGCACTGGCCCCAGCGGCGCATACCGAGCCCGTGATTGCCGCGGCAGCAACGCCTGCGGTTCTTGGCGAATTTGTTGCCGACATTGAAGCATCTCTCGGGGAAGACTTTCTCTCGGCCGCACCCAAGCCGGAAGCACCCGCGCCAGCAGCCGCAACGAAGCCTGTGCCGGTGCCTCCCGCGGCAAGATCTGCCGCGGTTGCGCCTCCGGTGGTTACTGCACGAGTCACTCCGCCGTTGGCCGCGAGTGCTGCCGCATCCGCCTCCACCATGCACCACGTCGCGCCGGCTGCGCCTCCACGTGCGCCCATCGCGACGGCGTCCGTGGCCTGGCATGCACCCGTTGAAGTCTCCAAGCCGCAGCCGCCTGTCATTCCGGTTCCTCACGCTCCTGCTGCTCCCGCCGCTAAGGCCTCTCCCTTCGCCGAAGAGGCTGGGGTCGATCTTGCGGAGATGTTTGGAGAACTCAAGCAGGATCTCGAAGCCGACGTTGCTTCCACCGACGAGGATCCCGAAACACACTACAACCTCGGCATCGCCTTCCGCGAAATGGGATTGCTCGACGAGGCCATCGGAGAATTGCAGAAAGCCTGCCAGTCGTTCGATCACGGGCGTCCCTTCCCGCAGATCATGCAGGCATATACCTGGCTGGCCCAGTGCTTCCTCGAAAAAGGAGTGCCTGAGGCCGCGGTTCGCTGGTACGACAAAGCTTTGAAAGTTCCCGGCATCGATGGCGAAACGCGCGTCGCGCTCCATTACGAACTGGCTGCCGCCTATGAAACCGCGGGCGACAAGCCTTCCGCCCTGCACCACTTTATGGACGTCTACGGAGCCAACATCGATTACCGCGACGTCGCCGAGCGCATTAAGGCCCTGAAGTCGTAGAATAGCCCGATGGCTTTTGCCCCCAATTTTCTTTTTCCGGGGTCCAGCACACGCCGCCGCGATCTTCGTGTTGTCTGTTCTCGGCGCCGGAGCTGCCCCGAATGAGCGCGCCTACTCCGTTTTCCAGTGCTCCCGGCGATGTACCCAAAACCACTCCTCCGCAGGCGGAGTCGATTCTGGCTCCGCCTCTCGAAGCGGAGACACGCCCGGCCCAAGGCCCCGTTCAGGTCTGGATGCACCGTATTTCCGTCTTTCTATTTGTTTTGATCAGTGCCGTCGCGGGAGTCTTGCTCATCATTCTGCCTTGGACTCCCGAGTGGACTGACAACTACTTGCTGCTCTCGTTTCCTTCGCTCCGCACTCTGGTTTCCAACGGCTTCTTCCGTGGCATCTGCAGCGGT
Organism: uncultured Acidobacteriaceae bacterium; assembly: GCA_963731405.1. Taxonomy (GTDB): domain Bacteria; phylum Acidobacteriota; class Terriglobia; order Terriglobales; family Acidobacteriaceae; genus Sulfotelmatobacter. The sequence goes on from CAVSVS010000029.1 coordinate 197,285, forward strand.
CTGGGCCTGCTCGATATCTGGATCGGTTTCTGGGAGGCCCTCCACTACCACGAACAACAATAGCCGCCATGCCTGCGGTGCCTTTCCATCCATTCCCGTAAGCCAGCCAGTTCGGTATTCTTGGAGGCCTGTGCCCGTTGCAGCAGCGATTATGGTTGCGACGGTTTCTGGACACGACTGGTACAGGTTTCAGCCGCGAAGCGGCGAAAGATTGCAGCCCACGGCGCAAGCCGTGAGACGTTGAGCCCGAGGGAGAAACAAGCCGCGGAGCGGCGAAAGAACACAGGGATTCTTAAACCCAGAGTTTTACTTATGACTGACCACCTGAAATCAGCGCCAGTAGCCTACGAGAACCCATCGTTCCTCAACAGCCCCGACGGCCGCATCCTGCGCATCCTCGCCGAATATCAGGAACCTCTGGCGCGCTTCCGCCGCGAACAAATTCAGGATACCGTGGTCTTCTTCGGCTCCGCCCGCTTTCAGGGACACAACGATGCCACCAAAGCCTTCGCTGCGGTCAAGCAAAACAATTCCGCCACTCCCGCCGCGCAACTAGAACAAGAACTGAAGCTAGCCCAGGCTGCGGTCGACATGGCCCGTTACTACGAAGACGCGCGCCGTCTCGCGCACATGTTGACCAAGTGGTCTATCCAGATTCCCGCCCGCCGCCGCCGCTTCGTCGTCACCACCGGTGGTGGCCCCGGCATTATGGAAGCCGCCAATCTCGGCGCCCACGAAGCCGGGGGCAAGACCATCGGCCTCAACATCCAGCTGCCCTTCGAGCAAAGTCCGAACCGGTTCATCACTCCGGCTCTGAATTTCCAGTTCCATTATTTCTTCATGCGGAAATTCTGGTTCGCCTATCTCGCCAAAGCCCTCGTCATCTTCCCCGGCGGCTTCGGCACCATGGACGAGCTCTTCGAAATCCTCACCCTCGCGCAAACCGACAAGCTGGCCAAGAAAATCCTTGTCGTCATCTACGGCAGCGAATACTGGAACCGCATCATTAATTTTCAGGCCTTCGTCGATGCCGGCACCATTGCTGCCGAAGATCTCAACCAGTTCAAAATCGTTGACAATCCCGAAGACGCCTTCGAATTCCTGCGGGACGGCCTCACGAAGTATCACTTGGGCGGCGCGCCCAAAAAAGAAGGAGAAGTCCTCCCCGAAATCGCGAAGACCCGGCCGTGATTTCCTCCGTGTACCTTCGTGCCCTTGGTGGTTATAGTTCTTGACGTGATGCCGACCCGCTGCCTTCTCTACTACATCACCGACCGCACCGCTTTCCCCGGAGATGAACCCGCTCGTCGTCATCATCTTCTGGAGAAAATCGCCGAAGCCGTACGCGCGGGTGTCGACTACGTCCAACTCCGCGAAAAAGATCTCCCGACCCGCGATCTCGAATCCCTGGCCGGAGAAGCCGTCAGAATCATTGCTCGACTGAGAACTGAGAACCGGGAACTGAGAACTGCTCTTCTAATCAACTCTCGCACAGACATTGCACTGGCAATCGGAGCCGACGGTGTCCATCTCCGCGCCGAGGATATCTCACCGCGAGACATAAGAGAGGTTTGGCAGCACTGCGACGCATGTGGCGCGGACGCCCTCGCCCGCGCAAACTCATCACGAGATCCGCTCATCGCAGTCTCCTGTCACTCTCCCGCAGAAGTCACTCGGGCCGCCGCTCACAACGCAACCTTCGCCGTCTTCGCCCCAGTCTTCGAGAAGAAAGATGCGCGCCCTGCAGGCCTCAACCTTCTCCGCGAAGCATGCGAAGCACACATCCCGGTCGTCGCCTTGGGAGGCATCACGCTGGAAAATGCCAAGTCCTGTCTAGAAGCCGGTGCCGCCGGTATCGCCGCCATCCGCTTGTTCCAGGAAAACAATGTCGCCGAGGTCATCCAACGCCTGCGGGGTATGTGAGGTATCCTCAGTGCCCTCTGTGGTGAGCGCTTTGCTCTTGCTAGACTGAGAATCGAATGAGTGCGTCACCCACCCAGCACGCAGTGCAAGAACCCGCGCTAGTCCAGATTCCAGCCGCCGGGTTCCTGATGGGCTCCAACTCTGGCCAGGACTGCGAACGCCCCATCCACCGCGTCTGGATCGATACCTTTCTTCTCGCCGCGACTCAGGTGACCAACTGCGAATACGCGCGCTTTCTCGCCGCAACCTCCGCCGCGCCTCCTCCATTCTGGCAAGACCCCAACTTCAATCATCCCGAGCAGCCTGTCGCCGGAGTTTCCTGGCATGAAGCCGCCCGCTACTGCGAATGGCTCAGCGCACAAACCGACCGCACTTTTCGCCTGCCAACCGAGGCCGAATGGGAACTAGCTGCCCGTGGAGGACTCGAGCAAAAGAATTTTCCCTGGGGAGACGCCCCGCCACAGTCTTTACGTGACTACTCGACGCGATGGCGGAATGGTCCTGAGCCGGTTGCGCGGTACACGCCGAACGCTTTCGGACTGTACGACATTGGCGACAACGTCCACGAATGGTGCAGCGACTGGTACGATCCTAACTATTACTCCCTATCGCCGGAGAGCAACCCGGGAGGCCCCGAGCAAAGTTCCATGAAACCGGCACGCAAGTCCTCCCGCGGAGGCTCGTGGCGCCACCAGATCAAGGTAGCCCGCTGCTCTGCCCGCTCCAGCATCCCCCCAGAATTCCAATACGCCGACTACGGCTTTCGCGTCGCAAGAAACGTGTAGCGCCGGCGTCCCGCCGGCTGTCGAGAGCGCGTCTCGCGCTCGCACTGCGCACTTAGCAGACTGCCTCGTATAATCTTCCGTTCCACTTCGGAGATCCTATATGTTCCGCACCGACCTCCTGAAAGACAAGCGCATCCTCATCACCGGTGGAGGCACCGGCCTCGGCAAAGGGATGGCCGCCCGATTCCTCGAACTCGGAGCCACAGTCCACATCTGCGGTCGCCGCGAAGGCGTTCTTGAAGAGGCCGCTGCCGAACTCAACTCGAAGGGACCGATTCACGCCATCCCCTGCGACGTTCGCAGCCTCGACGCAGTCGATGCCATGATCGATTCCATTTGGAGCGAGGCTCCCCTCGACATCCTCGTCAACAATGCCGCCGGAAACTTCATCGCCCGCACCGAAGAACTCTCTCCCGGCGCTTGGAACTCTGTCATCGGCATCGTCCTCATGGGCACTCTCAACTGCACCATGGCCTGCGGACGCCGCTGGCTCCAATCCTCCCACCCCGGAACAGTTCTCAGCATCTCCGCGACCTACGCGCCCGTCGGCTCTGCCTATGTCGTTCCTTCGGCTGTCTCCAAAGCCGGAGTGGAAGCCCTCACCCGCAGTCTCGCCGTCGAATGGGGAAACCGCGGCATCCGCATGAACGCCATCGCTCCCGGCCCCATCCCCACGCAAGGCGCATTCTCCCGCGTCCTCCCGCATCCCGGACTCGAGAAGATTGCGCTCGAGCGCAACCCACTCCACCGCTTCGGCACCGTCGACGAACTCGCGAATCTCGCAGCTTTTCTAGTGAGCGACGGCTCCGGCTACATCAACGGCGAAGTCATCCGCATGGACGGTGGAGAATTCTTGCAAGGCGCAGGCGAATTCAGCAGCCTTGGACGGGTTCTAAAAGAAGAAGACTGGCAAGCCATCAAACCAAAAAAATCAGGCTCAAACAATTAGAGGATATCCCCAGCAAAGAAGGCCTCTGTGCCCTCTGTGGTGAAAGTTTTGACGTTTACTGCTTGTCTCGAGACGGCATCACGATCGCCTTCAACAGCAGGTTCACCAGACTCAACAAAATAGCTCCGATGAACGCCGCCAGGAATCCGTTCACATGGAACGCCGGAGACAAAAGCGCCGAAGCAAGCTCCAGCATGAGCGCGTTAATGACCAACCAAAACAGCCCAAGCGTCACCAGCGTCAAAGGAAAGGTAATAATCTTGAGCAGCACACCAATCGTGGCATTGATAAATCCAATGACCAATGCCGCCACCAGCGCCGTGCCCAAGCCTCTCACGGAAATTCCCAACCCAAGCTGAGCCACAATCCACACCGCCGCCGCGCTCAGCACCCAATTCAATAGCAAGCGCATTGTGAGCCTCCTCGCAACACACTGACTATAGGCCCACTTTCAATGCCTTGTCATTCCGCAGAGCAGCCGAATCGAACCATGCAGCCACCGCGGATTTTGTTCTGTATCCTGTCCCCCGGTCACACCGCGAAAAAATTCACGCTTCATTCTCCGTGTCCGCCGCTCCATACGGTACACTTTTCAATTCGACTTCAAGGAGGATTTTCCTATGCCCGACCCCGCACTGAGCGGATCCGAGTTCAAAAAGCAACTGCGCGCCGGCCAGCCGAAGATGGGCCTGTTCCTCAACGCCCACAGCCCCACCGTCGCCGAGCAACTCGCGCATAGCGGATACGATTGGCTCCTCGTCGATACCCAGCACGGCCCCATGGGCTACGAGAAGCTTTCCGCCATGCTGAGCGGCATCGCCAATGGCGGGGCCAAGTCGATGGTCCGTGTCGGCGGATACGCCGACCGCCCCGGCATCCAGCAAGCCCTCGACATGGGCGCCGATGGCGTCCTCATCCCCTACATCAATACCGCCGCCGAGGCTCGCGAGGCCGTGAGCTGTGCGAAGTATCCGACAGTGGGCACGCGCTCGGTCTACTTCCCCCAGCGCAGCATGAATAAAGGCGGGCTGCTGGGCTACGCCGGCAACTGGAACAACGAAGGCATTGTCGCCTTGCAAGTTGAAACCGCTTCCTGCATCGAGAACATCGCCGAGATCGCCGCCGTTCCCGGCGTTGACATTCTCTTCCTCGGCCAGAACGATCTCTGCATGTCGATGGGCCTCTATAACAAATATGAGTTCCCCCACATGTATACCTCGCCGGAACTCGACGCCGCCACCAAGAGCCTGATCGAGCACGCCCGCAAGAATAACGTCATCCTGGGCCTTTTCCTCTTCGGCACCGCCCGCGTCGGTGAATTCCTCGAAAAAGGTTTCACCTTCATCAGCATCGGCAACGATCTACACCACGTCCTCACCCAAGCCGGAGCCTACGTCGCCGACATGGAAAACATTGCTAAAGAAAAAGGAAAGTCCTGGAAGCGCCGCTCCACGGCCCTGTTCTAGAAGAAACCGAGGGTGCCCCACCCTTCTCGCGTTTTGCGCGAGAGGGTGGGGATTTTGACGTGAGTTCCTCTGTGTCCTCAGTGTCCTCTGTGGTGAAGCTCTTTGTCCTCTTCTCACGAAAGTCAATGAATTAAAATCACACCTCGGACATCCCAGTGATCCTCACTGCAATCGAAACTCGCGTCCTTGGCTCCCTGATTGAAAAAGACATCACCACGCCCGACTACTACCCGCTCTCCCTGAATGCCCTCGTCAACGCCTGCAATCAAAAAAATAATCGCGACCCCGTCATGACGCTCGATGAGTCCCTGGTCCGTGACGCTCTCGCCACGCTGCAAGAAAAGCGCCTCGCCGGCCCCGCCAGCGGCGCCGACAGCCGCGTCACAAAATTCGAACATCGCCTGCAGGAAGTTTTCAACTTTGACCGCCGCGAAATCGCCGTAGTCTGCGTCCTTCTCCTTCGCGGACCGCAAACCCCTGGAGAACTCCGTAGCCGCACCGATCGCATGTACCACTTCGAAGCCCTTGAAGATGTAATCTCCACGCTCGAGCGGCTGGCGCAACGTGAACCGCCGCTGGCCCGTGTCCTCCCCCGCCAGCCCGGCACAAAAGAATCCCGCTACACCCACCTCTTCTCCGGCGAACCACCCGCATCCGCAGAAGATGTTTATGTGGCGCGGGCGCCCTCGCCCGAGACGGCCGGCGAAATCTCACTCTCCGATCGAGTCAGAACGCTGGAGGATGAAGTCTCTCGCCTGCGCCAAGATCTCTCCGAAGTCCAACAGCAACTCGCTACCTTCCGCAAACAGTTTGAGTAACGTCTCAAAATCAGTCCAAGGGCGAGCCCCAAGACAGAGAAGGTGACCGCGTCACTAAATCGCGGAACTTTCCTGATGCGACAACCGTACAATCATCTAGAGAGGGAGGTCTCATCCCATGTTTGCATTCCTACTCTGGTGCATCCTCTTCGTTCTCTGCTGGCCCCTCGCAATCCTGGCACTAATCGCCTATCCCTTCATCTGGCTGCTTTTGCTGCCGTTCCGCATCGTCGGCGTCGCCGTTCACGGCGTTCTAGAGGTCATCTATCTCGCCATCACGCTCCCCTTCCGCCTGCTGGCTGCACCCTTCCGCGTCTGAACGAGAGGCGTGACGATTCTCGGACTCCAGCGTCTATCTCAATGACCGACGGACAATGATCGACTGACAATGACTGACGTCTTTTACCGTTCGGTCCGCTAGGTGTAACCTCACACAAGGCGCCGCCATTCATAGGAGGACCCCATGCGTCGTCGCGAATTCCTCATTCGCTCTGCATCCGGCCTGGGAGCAACCTGGCTCTCATCCAAAGCCATCCTCAGTGCTCTCGCGAACGCAGCGCTCCCGGTAAAGTTTTCCGCCTCCGACACAGTGACGCTCGGCAGCACTGGCATCAAGACCAGCCGCCTTGCGATGGGAACTGGCACGGTCGGCTCCGGCCACCACTCGCATCAAACCGCGCTCGGCGTCAAAGGCCTCTCCGACCTCCTGCTCAACGGATACGACAACGGCCTTCGCTTCTTCGATGCCGCCGATTCCTACGGCAGTCATCCCCATGTTGCCGAAGCGCTCAAGCACGTGCAGCGCGACAAAGTCACGGTCCTCACCAAGACCTTCTCCCGCGACCCCGCCGGCGCCCGCGCCGATCTCGATCGCTTTCGCCATGAGCTTGGCACCGACTATCTCGACATCTGCCTGATGCACTGCGTCACCGAAGGCGACTGGACCGAGCGTTACAAAGGCGTGATGGACGTCCTCTCCGAAGCGAAGGAAAAAGGAATCATCCGCACCCATGGCTGCTCCTGCCACACCATCGATGCCCTGCGTGCCGCCGCAAAATCTCCCTGGGTCGAGATCGATCTGGCCCGCATCAACCCCATCGGCGCAGAAATGGACGCCGACCCCGCCACGGTTGTCAGCGTTCTGAAAGAAATGAAGTCCGCCGGAAAGGCAGTCGTAGGAATGAAAATTCTAGGTCAAGGAGCGTTGCGCAATCGTCAGGACGAGGCCATCAAGTTCGCGCTTTCGCTCGGAGTGCTCGACGCCTTTACCATTGGCGCCGAAAGTAAACAAGAACAAGACGACCTGATCCGCCGCATCGCCGCCGCCTAACACTAAGATGAGCTTCAGGATGCCCCATTCTAGCCAAGGTTTTTGCGGCTAGAGTGGGGATTTTGCATCGGAAGTCCTTCGTGATCCTTAGTGTCCTTTGTGGTTCGAGGTTCGATTCTCGAAACTGACCCACCACTTAGGTCTCCATCACCTTCAGGCCCGGGCTCACAATCAACCGCGCCTCAGTCACTCGCTGCACATCCTCCGCGGTTAGGCCCGGCGCCACTTCCTCCAGCACCAGTCCATCCTTGGTTATACGGATATACGCCATCTCCGTCGCAATCGTGTCGACGACGCTCACGCCCGTGAGCGGCAGTGTGCACTTCTTCAAAATCTTCGCCGCTCCCTCGCGCGTCGTATGCTCCATGGCCACCACCACACGCCGCGCCCCCGCCACCAGGTCCATCGCCCCGCCCATCCCCTTGACCATTTTCCCTGGGATCATCCAGTTCGCAATGCTCCCGGTCTCATCCACTTCCATTGCCCCCAACACGCTCAAATCAATATGCCCGCCGCGAATCATGGCAAACGAATCCGCACTGGAAAAATAGGACGTCCCCGGCATCTCGCTCACCGTCTCTTTCCCCGCATTAATCAGGTCCGGATCCTCCATTCCTTCGACCGGATAAGGTCCGATCCCCAGCATCCCGTTCTCGGATTGCAGCGTGACCTCCATCCCCGCTGGCACATGATTCGCAATCAAAGTCGGCATGCCAATCCCGAGATTCACATAGAATCCATCCCGCAGCTCGCGCGCAATCCTCTTCACAATTCGCTCGCGTTTATCAACATCTTTCCCTGGCTTATTCATTGTTTGAGTTCCATATCCAAAGACAATTTGTCATCCTGAGCGAGGATTTTGCTTCGCGAACAGCGAAGCAAAACCGCAGTCGAAGGATCCCTACCCTCTTTGAAGACGCTCCGACGTCTCATGGAATTCTTCCGATTCCCGTTCAGTACTCAGCACTAAGCCATCGCTTTCCTTGTCGTCCTTCTTTCAATCCTCCGCTCAAACAGCTCCCCTTGAAAAATCCTCTTCACATAAATTGATGGCGTATGAATCGCGTCTCCATCCAACTCTCCCACTTCCACTAGATGCTCTACTTCAGCAATCGTGATCTTCGCCGCGGTTGCCATCATCGGATTAAAATTGCGCGCCGTCTTCCGATAGATCAGATTGCCTTCGCGGTCGCCCTTCCAGGCCTTTACGAATGCAAAATCAGCCTTCAACCCCCGTTCCATTACGTAAGTTCGCCCATCAAACTCGCGCGTCTCCTTACCCTCGGCAACCATCGTTCCCACTCCCGTCGGCGTATAGAAAGCTGGAATCCCCGCGCCGCCCGCACGAATCCGCTCAGAAAAAGTCCCCTGCGGTGTCAGATCCAGCTTGATCGTCCCCTTCAGCACCATGTCTTCGAGCAGTTTGTTCTCGCCTACATAGGTGCCAATGTGATGTACGATCTGCCCCGCCGCCAACAGCAATCCGTTGCCGACTCCATCTACGCCCACATTGTTGCTGATGGTCCGCAGATTCTTGGTACCTTTTCGCACTAGCGCCCGAATCAAGTTCTCCGGCATCCCGCACAAGCCGAAGCCCCCAATCATGATCGTCGCTCCGTCAAACACGTCGCGGATGGCCTCGTCCGCATTCGCCACAACTTTATTCATAGCGTCCGCATTCTAAATGAATTCAGTCTGCTGAAGCATTCTCCGCGAGGATTCTCGGCGACAGCTCTGGGACGAACCTTTGACAATCTTGTGACACGCCGAGCGCATCCGGAACGATCCCTCCTGCGTCCAATATTCCAAGACGAGGGAAAAGCAACTTCGAAGCGTTGTTTTTGCTCTGGTTCCTACAAGGCGGCAAGATCGCCACCAACACACGCAGAGCACACGGGAGCGAACCTTCTCCCGTGCAATGCGGCAGCCCGGTTGCAAGCCCGGACAGGTTGCACACAGATCATGTCACCACTCGCTGAATTCGATCGCAGGATGGAACAACTGATCAGCGCCTTCACGCTGCGCATCCTGGTTCCGCGCTGGACTGAGTTCGACGCCGTGTGGCAGACTGCCAACCAGATCTGCGACCGCTACGAACTCGGGAAGTCCGTTACCGCAGCGCAGATCCGTAAACTCGCCTAACCTTTTTTCAGACGGGCCTCAGCCTGCCGCTTCTTCACCGGACTCTTGCGCAACTGATGCGCCTGTTCGAACTCCTCGGCCAACTGCCGCGTCGCTAAATTCTCTCGAATGTGCGCCAGCCTCTGCTCGACCTTCCACAAAGCCTTTTCCAGATTCCCTTTGTTGCTGATCGCAATGTCCCGCCACATCGAATAAGGACTCGCCGAGATTCTCGTCATCTCCTGCAAGGCGCGACCACCCGCCGGGAGCAGTGGAGCTTCGTCCCCAAATTCCTCCACCAGGGCCGCCGCTAGCGCGGTAGAAATCATCTGCGGGACATGGCTGATCCACGCGCACAGCCGGTCATGTTCCTCCGCCGGCAACATCGCGATTCGCGAACCGATCGCATCAATCCATCCCGCAAACTCCGCGAACAAACCTTCATTTAGATTCTGCCCGGGCAGTGGCGAGAGGAACCAAACTGCATTCTGAAACAGATCTGCATCCGCGTAGTCCACTCCACTCATCTCTTTCCCCGCCATCGGATGCCCCGCAAGAAACCGCTTCCCCACATTTTTCCCAAACACTTTCACCGCGCGATCCACGACCGCCGTCTTTGTGCTCCCAACATCGGTGAGCAAAGCCTTCGCGGGAAGAGAAGGCCCGATCCGCTCAATCAGATCCACAATGGCCAGCACCGGAGTCGCCAGCACCACCACTTGGCTACCTCTGACCGCATCCCCCGGATCTACCGAGCCAACATCAATCGCGCCCCGCATGCGCGCCCGCTCCAGCGTCCCCTCGCGGTCGCATCCTACGATCCGCCCCGCGAATTTCTTCTTCCGCAGCGCCAGCCCCAACGACCCGCCAATCAGCCCCGTCCCAATAATCGTGATTTGCCGAATCGCCATAAAAAACGGAAAACACAAAGCACATTGAGTACAGAGCGGTATAAAGAAACGAACAACTCAGGCTTAGCTTGTTTGCTGCTTGCTTCCTCTGTGTCCCTCTGTGTCCTCTGTGGTGATGATTTGTTCCACTACCCGATCTTTCGCCCTACCGCCGGCGCAATAATCCGCAACTCATCCATCAATTTCGAGAACTGCTCCGGGAACAGCGACTGCGCCCCGTCGGACCACGCCTTGTTGGGATCGCAATGTACCTCGATCAGCAGCGCATCCGCTCCTGCCGCTACCGACGCCCGCGCCATCGGCGCCACTTTATCCCGCCGCCCCGTCCCGTGCGACGGATCCGCCGTCATCGGCAAATGCGACAGCTTGTGAATGATCGGGATCGCTGAAATATCCATCGTGTTGCGTGTATAGGTTTCAAACGTCCGAATCCCGCGCTCGCACAGAATCACATCGTAATTCCCGCCCGCCATAATGTATTCCGCTGACAACAGCAGTTCTTCCAAAGTCGCCGCGATCCCGCGCTTCAGCAGCACTGGCTTGCGCACCTTCCCCAGTTCGCGCAGCAAATTGAAGTTCTGCATGTTGCGCGCTCCTACTTGCAGAACGTCCACATACGGCAGCATCATCGGAATCTGCGAGATCTCCATCACTTCGCTGATCACCAGCAGGCTGAATTTCTCTCCCGCCTCGCGCAACAGCTTCAGAGCGTCCTCGCCATGCCCCTGAAACGAATACGGAGAACTTCGCGGCTTAAACGCGCCTCCCCGCAGCACCTTGGCGCCAGCCTTCGCGATCGCTTCTGCGGTAGAAAAAATCTGCTCCCGCGTCTCGACCGAACACGGTCCGGCCATTACCACAACTTCGTTTCCGCCAACATCAATCCCGTTCGCCAGCTTGACGATCGTCCCCTCCGGACGAAAACTTCGCCCTGCCAGTTTATAAGGCGAACTGATGCGATGGACTTCCTGCACGCCCGGCAACAACTCCAGGATGCGGATATCGAAATCAATCCCCGATCCAACTGCCCCGAGCACGGTCATCCGCGCCCCTGTCGACCGGTGCACCTCAAACCCCATCTTCACCAGGTGCTCAATCACCTGCTGAATCAGCCCCTCATCCGCGCCTTCCTGCATCGCCACAATCATAGAAACCAGCTCCTAGCTCTCAGCTTCTAGCTCCTGAATCTCTTCCTGTCTTAACGGATACTTCCATTCCGAGCGCAGCGAGGAATCCGCCGTTGTTTTAACCGCCGACGCATCGGCCCAGGGCAATGTCGGTTTAGCTAATGGCTAGAAGCTAGCAGCTAGAAGCTATTTTCAGTCATTGATTTCCGAATCCAACTCCGTCTCCGCTTCCACGGGTTCGGACTTCGGCGCAATCTCTTCCTTCTGCACGTTCCGCATCACGTCGATAATGCGCTCGTAAATCCGGACCAGATCCCGCCCTGCCAGCGGCCCACGATTCGCCGCCTGAACATTTTCAAAAACAATCCGCTCCCGGTCCGGCTCATAAATCGGCATCGAGGTGTCGCGTTTCAGCTTCCCAATCGCCACCGCAGCCCGAGCCCGCTCGCTGATCAGTTCCACCAGCTTCTCGTCCAACTCATCGATTTTCTTACGCCAATCCTCGATATCCATAAAAATCACAGGGTGCCCCACCCTCGTCGCGGTTTGTGCGACAGGGTGGGGATTTTTGACGTCTCGTCGAGCTCATCCGACCCGAGTGCCCCATTTTTCGCGCGGTTTATGCGCGAGAAGTGGTGGCTTCCTAAATCACAAAATGTTCTTGTTCCAGCAGTCAATGATCTCTTAGCGCCGGAGCAGATAGTCGCGTCACAAACTCCCCCACAGCCGCCGCCTCGCGCCCACGATTCCGCTCGATCGTCTCCACAATCGCGCTGCCTACGACGACCGCGTCCGCGAACGAACCCACTTCGGCAAACTGCTCCGCAGTAGAAATCCCAAATCCCAGCGCCACTGGCAACTTCGTCACGCGGCGCAACCGCTTTACTAACTTCTGCGCATCCGCCGCCAATTCCTGACGCTGCCCCGTCACTCCGGTCCGCGACACCGCATACACAAATCCCCGCGAAGCCTCCGCAATCCGCTTCAGCCGCTCGTCCGGACTCGTCGGCGCAGCAAGGAACACCGGAGACAAGTCATTCTCCCGCATCGCCCGTAAATATTCCCCCGCCTCTTCGACCGGCAAATCGGTCAGCAGCACGCCATCCACCCCCGCGGCTCGCGCAACCTTGCAAAATTTCTCCATCCCCATCCGCAACACCGGATTCAGATACGAAAAAATAATCAGACCCGTAGACTGCGCATCTTGCCGAATTTCCGCTGCCAGCGTCAGCACCTGCCCCAGTGAAGTCCCATGCTTCAGCGCCCGCTCGCTGGCTCGCTGAATCACCGGCCCATCCGCCACCGGATCGCTGAACGGCACACCCAACTCAATCACGTCCGCTCCCGCCTCGATCGCCGCCAGCACGATCTCCCGCGTAGTCGCGAGATCCGGGTCCCCGCAAGTGACGTACGCGACCAGAGCCGGCTTCTTATAAAAAGTGAGAGGCATGAAGTGCGTGTTTTGCTTCGTGTACCTTAGTGTCCTTAGTGGTAAATGATTTTCGATCTCAATCGAGCGAGAGATTTTCCCGCATAATCCCAATATCCTTATCTCCTCGCCCCGAAACATTCACAATCACAATCTCGGACTTCTTCATCTTCGGCGCTCGTTTCACCACCTCAGCCACCGCGTGCGCCGATTCCAGCGCCGGAATAATCCCCTCCGTCCGAGCCAAAAGGGTAGTAGCCGCCAAAGCTTCCGCATCCGAAGCCGGCACATATTCCGCCCGTCCAGAATCCCGCAGCGCCGCATGCTCCGGCCCGATCGACGGATAATCCAGCCCAGCCGACACCGAGTGAGTCAACGCAATCTGCCCGCCCGAATCCTGCAACACATACGAATAAGTTCCCTGCAGCACTCCCGGAGACCCACCGCGAAACCGCGCCGCATGATCCCCCAACGCCTCGCCTCGCCCGCCCGCCTCCACGCCAATCAGCCGAACCTTCTTGTCATTCAAGAAATCGTAGAAGGCCCCAATCGCATTCGATCCGCCACCCACGCATGCAATGATCGCCGTCGGCAACTTCCCCTCAGCCTTCAAAATCTGCGCCCGCGCCTCCCGCCCAATCACTCGATGAAAATCCCGGACCATCGTGGGATAGGGATGCGCCCCCAACACACTCCCCAACAAATAATGGGTCGTTCGCACATTTGTGACCCAGTCGCGCATCGCCTCGTTGATCGCATCCTTCAGCGTCCGCGATCCCGACGACACGCCGCGAACCTCCGCCCCCAGCAACCGCATCCGGAACACATTCAACTCCTGCCGCCGCATGTCCTCGGTCCCCATGTACACCACACACTCAAATCCGAGCAGCGCGCAAACAGTCGCCGTAGCCACGCCATGCTGACCCGCCCCCGTTTCGGCGATCACGCGATGCTTCCCCATCCGCTCCACCAGCAGCCCCTGCCCCAGGCAGTTGTTAATCTTGTGAGCCCCCGTATGCAGCAGATCCTCTCGCTTCAAATAAATCTTTGCCCCACCTAATTTCTTCGAAAGCCGCTGCGCAAAAAACAAGGGAGTAGGCCGCCCCGCATAAGTCCGTAGCAGTTCATCGAGTCTCTTCTGAAATTTCGGATCGTGCTTCGCCCGCGCATACTCGCGCTCTAATTCTTCCAGCGCGGCTACGAGCGTCTCCGGAACATACCGCCCCCCATAAACCCCAAACCGCCCAGGCTCATTCGCAGAAACAGAACGGGAAGAAATAGAGGAAACCTGAGGGTGCCCCGTTCTAAACGTCGCGTCTTTGGCGGCGTTTAGAGCGGGGACTTTGAGCTTTGAAGTTCGAGCAACCGTACCCATCCCTAACTCCCCTTCCGATCCGTCTCCCGCACCGCCCGCACAAACGCCCGCACCTTCTCCGGATCCTTCTTTCCCGGCGAAGCCTCGACCCCCGAGACGACATCGACTCCGAATGGACGAAAAGTTTTCATCGCGACTGTGACATTCTCTGGCGTCAACCCTCCAGCAACGATTACAGGCACGGTCGAGCCAATGGCATGTGCCATGCTGCGAGTCTCTTCCCAATTGAACGTTGTACCTGTACCACCAGTAATTCCGTTGGAAACCGAATCCAGCAAAAGCGCGAATGTTTTTTCTCGCATGGCGGTTCCCATAAAAAACCCTCCATCTTTCAACGAATCGCCGGGAACCATCGCGATGAGTTTCCGCGCTCCGACGCTCTCCATTGTTGGTCGCGGATCACTCAAAACGCTTTCGCTCGATTGCCTTCCATGCAACTGAACCGCCGTCAGCCCAGCGCGGGACACACAATCGAGAATGGTTCGGGAATCCGCATCAACGAAAACTCCCACCTTCTCGATGCTCTTCGGCAGCTTCCCCACAATCTCCCGCACCGCTTCCGCCGTCACGCACCGCGGACTCTTCTCATAAAACACAAACCCCACCGCATCCGCCCCCGCCTCCACTGCGACAAGCGCATCCTCCAAATTCGTCATCCCGCATATCTTCACCCAAGTCATGGTTTACTTTGTCAACCTGAAGCAAAACCCAACAGAGGGGTCCCAACCATCACTGAGTACTGGGTACCGAGTACCGAGTACTGGGTCCTAGCAACCCTCGCAGCGCTTCCCCCGGAGACGCCGCCCGCATCAACGACTCGCCAACCAGAAACGCGTCATACCCCGCCCCACGCAGCCGAGCCACATCTTCCACCGAATGAATCCCGCTCTCCGCCACGCGCACCACGCCCGCGGGAAACCGAGCCGCTAATGCAAACGCCGTCTCCAGATCGACTTTGAACGTCCGTAGATCCCGAGTATTCACCCCAATCAAATCGCATCCCGCATCGAGCGCTCGCTGCAACTCGTCGACGTCATGCACTTCGCATAACACATCCAACCCACGCTGCCGCGCCCGTGCCGCCAGAGAACTCAACTCCTGCGCCGACAACGCCGCCACAATCAGCAGCACCGCATCAGCGTGATTCGCCCGCGCCTCCAGCAACTGAAACTCGTCGACGATAAAATCCTTCCGCAAACACGGAATCGCCACCGCCCCCGAAGCCTCCCGCAAATTCCCCAGCGATCCCTGAAAGAACTCCTCATCCGTAAGCACCGATAGCGCCGCCGCTCCCGCCGCCGCCAACTCCCGTGCCAACGCCTTCGGATCGAACGACTCCCGAATCAGTCCCTTCGATGGCGACGCCTTCTTCAGCTCCGCAATCACCGCCACGCCTTCGCGACTCCTCGCCGCCAGCGCCCGCCGAAACCCGCGCGGCACATGCAATT
Organism: uncultured Acidobacteriaceae bacterium; assembly: GCA_963731405.1. GTDB lineage: Bacteria > Acidobacteriota > Terriglobia > Terriglobales > Acidobacteriaceae > Sulfotelmatobacter. Next base: position 212,967 of record CAVSVS010000029.1, read on the forward strand.
CCGCGCGCCGCTCCAGTTCGCGCAAGTCCGCCTCGCGCCGGGCTTCCGCCACCCGCGCCCGCGTAGCCGCGACAATCCGGTCAAGAATAGCTGCCATAGAGAATCTTTTGATTATAAGGGACTCCAAGGACCGGGCCCCGCCCCACCCGCGCAGTTTGCAAGAGGGGGATTTTGACTCTTCATACGTCTGAAGAGCAACTCCCGCTCTAAGCCCAATCACTGACAAATCTCCCGCACCTCTTTGTACGGTTTCTTCGCCACCGCCGGATACGGAATCTTCCTCACATCCATCCACTCCTCCAGCAGCGTCCCGCCATACTTCGACCCCGCATCCGGATCGCTCCCATAGGCCGGATCACTCTCCGCCTCCTCCAGCGTCACAAACCTGAATCCCTTCTTCTCCATCAGGTCGAACACATCCGGCAGAATCGTGCTGCTGAACGCCCCCAGATGTAGCAGCAGCACATGATTGATGTCATGCCCGTATACCAACTTCGCCATCTCCCGCCCCAAATCGAGATACTGCGTCGCGATATCCAGATAGCTCGATCGCAACCACGCGATCGATGTCGCATCGTTCTTCGCCACGCACCGAGCGTAGGCACTGTTCCAGAGGTAGTCTTCCCAGTCGAGGGTCACCTGTGCCACTCGGTACTGGTGCGCCAGCAGATAGGCCCGCACCGAGCGCCGTTTCTCCACGGTGTCTCCCTCGCGCAAATACGGATACCGCAGCCAGTGCCAGTTTCCATCCTTCGCGGCGAGCAATTCCAGGGCCGGCTCATTCTGCTCGATCTCGTGCTCAAACGCCTCCGGTGAATTCTCATTCAAGTCCATGTGTGAATACGTATGGCTCCCCACCGGCTCCGCCGCCGCCCACAGCTTCAACGCCTCGGCAGCGTCCGCATTTCCCTCCAGTTTCTTGGCATTGACGAATCCATAGGCCGCAGGCAGATGCCGCTTCTGCAGTACATCTAGCGTATTGCGCGTAATGTCCACCCGCGTCATTCCCGGCGGCAGATCTCCATTCAACGGCAGATCGTCAAAGGTGATCGCAACCTTCTGCCCCCCACACACCCCGGCCGACATCACAAAAAAGACACACGCCCACGAGTACCCACGCATAGACCGAACGAAAGATTCCATGCCGAAAGTCTACAAGCACGAACCGCCCCAACTATTTACTCTTTACTGATAGAATTTTCGGTTCGCCCGTCGTCATTCCACTTCTCATCCGAGGCTCAGCATGTCAGCCCGCATCCAGCGCGCCATTCTCAGTGTCACCGACAAAACCGGACTCGTAGATTTCGCCCGCAAACTCTCCACTCTCGGCGTCGAACTCATCTCCACTGGAGGCACCGCCAAACTCCTGCGCGACTCCGGCATAACAGTGAAAGACATCTCCGACCTCACCGGATTCCCCGAGATGCTCGACGGCCGAGTCAAGACTCTTCACCCCAAAGTTCACGGCGGCATCCTGCATCGCCGCGAAGATCCCAAACACGTAGCGGCTGTCGCCGAACACGGCATCGCTCCCATCGACATGGTGGTGGTGAATCTCTACGCCTTCGAAAAAACTGCGGCTAAGCCCGGGGTGGCCTTCGATGAATTGATCGAGAACATCGACATCGGCGGGCCATCCATGATTCGCTCTGCCGCCAAGAATTTTCACGACGTCGCCATCGTCACGTCTCCCTCCGACTACACCACCATCGCCGACGAACTCTCCCGCTCCGGCGGCACGCTCTCGCATGAAACTAAGTGGCGCCTGGCGCAGAAAGCCTTCGCCACTACGGCTGCCTACGATTCCGCCATCGCCTCTACACTCGAACGTATCCCCGCCGATTCCGCCCAGCTACCGCCTGAAACCGGCACATTCCCGCCCACCCTGCGCTTCACCTTCCACAAAACTCTCGACCTGCGCTACGGTGAAAATCCGCACCAGAAAGCCGCCATGTATTCCGACGGCTCTGGAGTCGGCGTCGCGAACGCCGAGCAACTGCAAGGCAAAGAACTCTCCTACAACAACATCGTCGATCTGCAAGCTGCATGGGATCTCGCCCAGGAATTTGACGAACCCGTCTGCGCCATCATCAAGCACACCAACCCCTGCGGCACGGCTACCGGAAAAACGCTAGCCGAAGCCTACAAGCGCGCCCTCGAATGTGATCCGGTCTCAGCGTTCGGTGGCGTTATTGGCGTCAATCGCCCGATCGACGCTGAAGCTGCGGAAGAAATGCACAAACTCTTCCTCGAAGTCATCGCCGCGCCCGGCTTCGACGAGGTCGCCAAGGCCAAATTCGCCTCCAAGAAAAATCTCCGCCTGGTGCAAGTCGCGCCTGCTAATCAGAGTTGGGTCTTAAAGAATGTTTCCGGTGGAATGCTAGTACAAGACACCGACGTCCGCCCCCTGCAAGACGCCGATCTCAAAGTAGTCACTAAGCGCGCTCCCACTCCGGAAGAAACCCGAGCCCTGCTCTTCGCCTGGAAAGTTTGTAAACACGTGAAGTCCAACGCGATCGTCTATGCGCGAGACGGCCAAACCGTCGGCGTCGGCGCCGGACAAATGTCTCGCGTAGATTCCGCCAAGATCGGCGCCATGAAAGCCCAACTCCCGCTGAAAGGCACCGTCGCCGCCTCTGACGCCTTCTTCCCCTTCCCCGATGGCGTCGAAGAAATCGCGAAGGCCGGAGCCACCGCCATCATTCAACCCGGAGGCTCGCAGCGCGACCCCGAAGTCATCGCCGCCGCCGACCGCCTCGGCCTGGCCATGCTCTTCACCGGCGTCCGCCATTTCCGACACTAAGCCGGAACCGCGGACCTCCGACGTAGCGCGCAGACGAAAAACTCGTCATGCTCTGATCTGAGGTCTGCACTAAAGTCCGTTTTTACAAAACTTGACGCCCTCCCCACATCCAGCGGTCCCTGTCCTTCCGGTTCTCTCAACTTTCCCGCCGTTTCCAGTCTTTTTTCCCGATCCTCGCGTTCGTCGCGGTAGAATAAAAGCACCTTTCCCCCGACGGCTTTGCATCCAAATAAGCTAAGGTCCCGGAAACGCGCTGCCAGCGCATTAGGTTGAGCATGAATCGAATGTTTCGCTTGTTTTTGATGATTTCGGTGGCGTCCTGCGCCGCCGTTAGCCAAACCAGCCCATCCGTGCAACCGGATCCCGCTCAGCCCGATACCAAGCCCGCGCAGTCTTCACCCCGCAAAGTCGACAAGGCAGCCGCTTACTACCATTACACCCTCGCGCACATGTATGAGGAGATGGTCACGGCTTACGGTCGCAGCGATCTCGCCACCAAAGCCACGGAAGAGTACCGTCTCGCCATCGACGCCGATCCTTCGTCTGAGTTCCTGACCTCCGGTCTCGCCGAGCTCTACGTGAAAACCGGACGCATTGCCGACGCCGTCAAAGAAGCGCAGGACATCATTAAGCGCGATCCCAAGAATCTCGAAGCCCACAAGCTTCTCGGCCGCATTTATCTGCGTTCGCTCGGCGATATGCCCGGCGGCTCCGGTTCCGACAACATCCTGCACCTTGCCATCGATCAGTACGAGCAGATCACCAAGCTCGATCCCGACAGCGTTGACGACCACCTTCTGCTCGGCCGCCTCTACCGTTTGAACAATGATCTGCAGAAGGCAGAAGGCGAACTCAAGACCGCCATCAAGCTCGATCCCGGTTCCGAAGAAGCCGTCACCACGTTGGCCATGCTCTACACCGACGAAGGCGACACTGCGCACGCGCTCAAAGTTCTCAGTTCCATCCCTGATTCCGCGCGTTCTGCCAAACTTTATGCTGCTCTCGGCGCTGCCTATGAGCAGCGCAAGGACTACAAGAATGCCATCGATGCCTATCGTCACGCCATAGTCCTCGACCGTGACAATCTCGACGCCATTCGCGGCCTCGCCGAGAACCTGCTGAACGACGGCCAACTCGACGCCTCTCTCGAACAGTACAAAGTCATCGCCGACTCGAATCCGGAAGATGCGCAAACTTACGTCCGCATGGCCGAGATTTATCGCCGCCAGGCCAAGTACGATCTCGCCCTCGAAAATCTCAAGCGCGCCGACACCCTCGTCCCCGACACAATGGACGTTCCCTACAGCATGGCCGCCGTTTACCAAGCCCAGGGCCGCTACGACGACGCCATCAAGCTCCTGCAGGATCTCGTCAAGAAAACCGAAAAGAGCGAGACCGGAACCAGCCAGTCCGACCGCAACAATCGCGCCATCTTCATTGAGCGCCTCGGCATGGTTTATCGCGAGCAGGAAAACTACACTGCCGCGGTCGATACCTTCCGCAAGATGCTGCCGCTCGGTGACGAAAACGCCCGCAGCGGCTATCAGGAAATCATCGACACCTACCGCGAGGCCAAGCAGTGGCCGCAAGCCACCGCCGTCGCCAAGGAAGCCGTTCAGAAGATGCCCAACGATCGCGACCTCCGCATGGTGCTCGACTCGCAACTCGCCGACACCGGGGAGTTCGACAAAGCCGTAGCCGACATTCGCACCATGCTGAAAGGTGGACCGGAAGACCGCGAAGTCTACTTGCGCCTGGGCATCATCTATACTCGCGCCAAGCGTTGGGACGACGCCCTTGACTCCCTCGCCAAAGCAGAACAACTTTCTACCAAGTCTGAAGACAAGGCCTATGTTTCATTCCTGCGCGGCGACCTCTACCAGCGTCAGAAAATGTTTGATCAGGCCGAAGCTGAATTCAAGAAGGTTCTCGCTACCACTTCACCTACCGATCCGCAGAGCGCGGCAACGCTCAACTATCTCGGATACATGAATGCTGATCGCGGCGTGAAGCTCGAAGAGTCGCTGAACTACATCAAACAGGCACTCACTCTCGAACCCAATAATGGCGCTTATCTCGACTCGCTGGGATGGGCCTACTTCAAGCTCGGCAAGTACGATCAAGCCGAAGAAAATCTAACCAAGGCCGAGACTCACATGGGCACCGACCCCACCGTCCAGGAGCATCTTGGCGATCTCTACCAGAAGACCGGCCGCCTGAAATTGGCCGCCGCCCACTGGGATCGCGCCGTCCAGGAATGGTCCAGAACCGTTCCCGCCGAACAAGACTCCGAAGCCTACGCCAAGGTCCAACAAAAACTAGACGCCGCCAAAGTAAAACTGGCGAAAGAAGATTCCGGCAAACAGTAACGTCTGCAACGTAGCGCCGGCGTCCCGCCGGCTGTCCCGAGAGCGTCTCGCTCTCGGTGGTGACAGCAAAGCGAACCGTTGGCTTCATTCGTAGAAACGATGGTTGATTTGGCGTAACCGCGCAGGCTTTGCCCCGCGTGAATCTCCACCCAGCAACACCGGCCGAACTCAACAACGAAATGCGCCTAACACTGCGATAGCATGCAGTCAGCAGTCGATAGTCTGTCTGCTTTTCTGAGTACTGAGTACTGAGTACCGAGTACTGAGTACTGACATTCCTCTGCTAGACTCTCCCCATGCTCGCCGCCTACGCGGTGCACGTCGAACAATCCCGCGGACGCCGCTTTCCCGAGCCGCCGCATCCCTACCGAAACGAGTACCAGCGCGACCGCGACCGCGTCATTCATGCCCGCGCATTCCGCCGCTTGGAAGCCAAGACGCAAGTCTTCACCCGCCGCTACTCAGACCACTTTCGCAACCGTCTCACCCATACGCTCGAAGTCTCGCAAGTCTCCCGCACCATCGCTGGAGCTCTCGGCCTCAACGTTGATCTCGCCGAGGCATTAGCCCTGGTCCACGACATAGGCCACCCGCCCTTCGGCCACGCCGGAGAAAAAGCTCTCGACGCTGCCATGCGCGACCACGGACTCTTCTTCGACCACAATCTCCACGCCCTCCGAATCGTCGAAGATTTCGAGCAACGCTACGCTGCCTTCCGTGGACTCAACCTGACCTTCGAGGTCCGTGAAGGCATCATCAAGCACTCCCACGACTACGATCCGAAACAATATCCGGAACTCGCTGAATATCTCCTCGGCCAGCGCCCGCCGCTCGAAGCCCAACTCATCGACCTGACCGACGAAATCGCCTACAACACCGCCGACCTCGATGACGGATTCGAAGCTCACATCCTCTCGCTCGATCAAATCCGCGACGGCATTCCGATCTTCGAACGCTTCTACCGCGAGGTCGAGCAGATTTACCCCGACGCACCCGAAAAGCTGAAATTCAACGAGGCCCTGAAGAAGGTGCTCAACCGCTTCGTCGATGACCTCATCACCAACACGCGCGCCCGCCTGCACCAAGCGGGAACCAAAACTCTCGACGAGGTCCGTAACCACCCCGAACGCCTCGCCGCTTTCAGTCCCACAGTCGAATCCGAACGCAAGCAGAACAAAGAGTTCCTCTACGAAAATCTCTACTTCAGCTCAGACCTTGCCGGTGAGAAAGACGACGCCGAGCGCGTGGTCGGCGAGCTATTTGCCTTTTGGATGGACCACCCCGAAACTCTCCCCCATAACTACCGCGAAAAAGCCAAAAAAGACTCCCTCCCCCGCGTCATCTGCGACTACATCGCCGGCATGACCGACAACTTCATCTTCGAGCAATACGAAAAACACTGCGCCTCTCGATGATTTTGTTTTATGTTGGACGTCCGCCATCCGCTGTGCGGTTAAGGGAAGCTCGACAGCAGAGCTTTAGCCGCAACGAAGAGGCTTTTCGCGACTAAAGGACCCGCCATCGCAAATCTCCGGTTCATGTGTAGACCGCCGGCCCGGCTGTCTGGCCGACCAACGCTCGACCAGCTATTCATGCCCGCAACTCCGACCTCCCCCGAGGATCGAAGACGAAAAACTCCCGATCCATCCGTGCAAATCCGTGCGATCCGTGGCCCGGAAGTCCTTACTTCCCCGCCACCGCCGCCACCACATCAAACAAAACCTGCGGCCCCCGCCGCACCTCCTCCACTCGAATCCGCTCGTCGTTCCCGTGCTCGGTGCTTCCTTCTTCCTCCGTCGCCGTATAAGGATTGAACCCATACGACGCGATCCCAAGAGGCCGGTACCGCTGATTCTCCGTATACCCACTGGTGATGTGCGGCACCACCGGCGTTCCCGGGAAATACTTCCCCGAAACTTCCTTGATCGCCGCATACAACGCATTGTCCGTCCCCGAATAATTCGCCACGCGAAACTCGCCATTGATTGGCTCGACGCTCACATTCGGATCATTCACCACCTTCCGCACCGCCTCCAACAATGCCTTCGGATCTCCTCCCGGCAGAATCCTCACATCCAAATTCGCCCACGCCTCTGGAGGAATCACATTCGTCTGCTCCGATCCTCCCATCATCGTCAGCGAAATCGTATCTCTCAGCAGAAAGTTCAGCGATTCATCTTTCTCCACTTCCTCCTGAAACTTCGGATCCTCAATCGCCTTATGAATATTGCGATACTCCGCCGCCCGCTCCGCCGTTTCCTGCGGAGCCATGTCGCGCAAGAACTCATCCACTACCGGCAGCACGCGCATCGGCGTGCGATACGCAATGATCCGGTTCAACGCGCGCACCAGCCGGTTCGGCGCCGAATCTGGATTCGGACGCGACCCGTGTCCCGGCCTCCCATGCGCCACAACTTTCATCCAGTAAGTAGTCTTCTCCCCAACGTCCACCCCCACAAACTTCACTTTGCCGCCCTGCAGCAGATTCTCCCCACCTTCATTAATCAGGAACTCGGCATTTCCCAGCAACTCGCGCTGGTGCGAGATGAACCAGTCGCTCCCCGTTCCATCCGCCTCTTCGTCCGACACCGCCAGAAAAATCACGTCGCGATCGAGCGCCACCTTCTCGCGCTTCAACATCACCATCACGACCAGTTGCGCCAGGCCTTCATCCTTCATGTCCTGCGCCCCGCGTCCCCATATGTATCCATCCCGAATCTCGCCGCTGAATGGAGGCACCTTCCAATGCGATGCGTCACTGGTCACCACATCCATGTGGTTCAGAAGAATGAGCGGCCGCTTCGCCTCAGCCGTTGTATGCGGAATCCGCGCCCACAAATCCCCGCGTCCCGGCGCGTATTCGAACGCCCGGGTTTCAATCCCTTCCGCATCTAATATCTTCTTGTAAAACTCCACCGCCTGCATTTCTTTCCCTGGAGGATTCGTCGTGTCCACCCGCAAGTACTCCTGCATCCACGTCACCGCCAGATCCGAATACTGCTGCAATCGCGCTGCTGAAATCCGCGATGACGCCATCACCGGTGACTCCGACCAACCCATCGACGGACACGCAACCACCAACCCAACTAGAACCAGCCCAAACCTCCGCAAAACATTTCCCTTGGACAAATTTCTCCTCCCAAAGTTCGATGATTACCCTTCGATGGTTACCCGTGGTTACGTACTTCGCACGCACCCACGAACTCTTCGACATGCACCCACTTTCCCACGCAGTTTTTATATCAGGTTTCCCAAAATTACCCTGCCTTGCACACCGCGGCTGGCTTTAAACTTCCCTCACCACTACAATGCCCATAGATATCAATCATTTAGCAGTGTAACCCTGAAGCGCCATTTGGCATCTGAACTGTAATAGAACAGGCAGGCGCCACCGCAGTGGGCGCCAACAGTTCCAGGCCAAGCGAGCGTCAGCGCGGGCCGGCTCAGCGATTCTGCTGGCTTTCTTTACGGTTCAAGGGACGCAATAAATTTCACGCACGCCCCAGGCGTGCCGGGGTAGAGCAACAAGCTGGAGCTCAAACGCTCCGCCCCAACTTGGAGGAAGTCATTATGAACAACCGCCTACTCTTCGCCCTGCCGCTGGCCGCGGTCCTTGCCTTCCCGGCCGTCGCGCAGACCACCTCGTCGTCCGATCAGACCCAGCCTGCTGCCACCACTCAGTCCACCTCGACTGATGCCAATGCAACCGGCAAGGCACCTCTGGCCCCTCCGTCCCGCGAAGGTTTCTGGGGACGCATGAATCCTTTCGCTCGCAAGAGCTACGTGAAGCGCCAGACCGAGCCCATTCGCGATCGCGTCAACGAGCTCGACGAGCTGACCTCCGCCAACAGCAAGGCCATTAAAGACACCGACGCGCGCGCGCAGGCTGGCATCAAGCTCGCCTCCGACAAGGCTAACGAAGCCGATCAACACGCCCTTGACGCCGGCAACAAGGCCACTGCGGCGCAGCAGAGCGCGCAGCAAGTCTCCACCCGCGTCCAAAATGTTGAAGCTGTGGTTGGCAACATCGATCAATACAAGGCATCGAACCAGACCGAAATCCTCTTCCGTCCCGGCCAGACCGCCCTTAGCAAAAACGCAAAGGACGCCCTCGACCAGATGGCCGGCAGCGTAAAAGGTCAGCGCGGATACATCATCGAAGTGCAGGGCTTCTCCTCCGGCAAGGGCCAGACCGCTATCACCAACTCGCAGAAGATGGCCGAGTCGGTCGTGCGCTACCTCGTCCTCAACCATGAGATCCCGGTCTATCGCATCTATCTCGTCGGCATGGGCAACGCTCCCACCCCCTCGTCGGATGACACCGCCAAGGGCAAGCGCGTCAGCGGCGGCCGCGTCGAAATCAGCTTGCTGAAGAACGACCTGGAGCAACTCTCCGCCAACACCGGAGCCCCTGCCACCAGCGCCGATCAAGCGCAGCAGCCGAAATAAGTTTGGGACGGAGCCCCAAGCTCAAGTCCCTCCCCCGGAGAAAGCCCCTCGCGCAATCGAGGGGCTTTTTCATTTCCGTCGCACAATCACCTGCGTCATTCCGAACGGGGCCGCCTTTCAGGCGAAGTGAGAGCCTGCCCCGAGCGAAGCCGAAGGGAATCTCGCGCGCGCCCACTCACGCTGCTCACTCTTCCGCTATCCTGACGTCCATACCAATTATGTACGACCTCAAACTAGCCCTCCGCCAATTCCGCAAGTCCCCCGGCTTCGCTGCCACCGTAATCCTCACCATATCCCTCGGCATCGGAGCTAACGTCGCCATCTTCACTCTCGTCCACGCGATCCTTTTGCAGTCCCTCCCCGTCGTCAACCCCGCGACCCTGTACCGCATTGGCGACTTGGACGATTGCTGCGTGAACGGCGGCTACGAAAACGACAATGGAGATTTTGATCTCTTCTCCTACGACCTCTACCGCCATTTCCAGGACACGACGCCCGAGTTCGAACAACTGGCCGCTTTCCAGTCCGGGCACAGCAGCGTCAACGTCCGCACCGGACAAGCTCCCGCAAAAGCAGAAACCGCCGAGTACGTCTCCGGAAACTATTTCTCGACGTTCGGCCTCGGAGCCTTTGCCGGCCGCACGCTCCTTTCTTCCGACGACCAACCCGGCGCCGCTCCGGTCGCGGTGCTCAGTTATCAGGCTTGGCAAATCAACCACGCCTCCGACCCCAGCGTCGTTGGCTCGACTTTCTATATTCAGAACAAGCCCTTCACGATTGTCGGAATCTCACCTCCCGGCTTTTTCGGTGATCGCATCGACAGCAATCCGCCCGCGCTCTGGATTCCGCTGAACATGGAGCCCATCATCGAAGGCGAGACCAGCATCCTCAAGCAGCCCGATACCAATTGGCTCTACGTTCTCGGTCGCATCAAACCCGGCGTCGCTCCCGGCAGCCTGCAAGCCAAAATCTCCAATACCCTGCGCCAGTGGCTCGCCACCCAGCCCGCCTACACCCTCAATGGAGCTCAAACCGAGATTCCCAAACAGCACGTCGTCATCACCCCAGCAGGCGCCGGAGTGCAAAACCTGCAACAGGAAGCCGGCAGCGGCCTTCACCTGTTGATGGGAATTTCCGGTCTCGTTCTTCTAGTCGCCTGCGCCAACATCGCAAATCTTCTGCTCGCGAAAGGTGCAACCCGGCGCGCCGAGACTTCCATCAGCATGGCCTTGGGCGCGGCTCGCTCGCGCCTTATCCGCCAAATGTTGGTCGAAAGCCTCTTGCTGGGCTGCGCTGGAGGCCTCGTCGGCATCGCCCTTGCCTACGGCGGCGCCCGCATGATTCTGGCCCTCGCCTTCCCCGACTCGCCGAACCTGCCAATCCACGCCAGCCCCTCTCTGGCCGTCCTCGCCTTCGCATTTGCATTATCGTTACTCACAGGACTCATCTTCGGGGTCGTCCCCGCATGGATCACCTCGCACTCCGATCCCGCCGAAGCCCTCCGCGGCGTGAATCGCTCCACCAAAGACCGCGCCTCTCTGCCGCAGAAATCGCTCATCGTTTTTCAAGCCGCACTGTCGCTCGTACTGCTGGTTGGTGCCGGATTACTCACGAAAAGTCTTCGCAACCTCGAGCATCAGGACTTCGGTATCGCCACCGCCAACCGCTACGTCTTCCACTTCGATCCCGCAGGCGCCGGCTACACCATTGCCACCGTTCCCGAATTCAACGAGCGCGTGGAGCGCGAATTCTCAGCTCTTCCCGGCGTCCAGAGCGTAGGCGTTGCCCTCTACAGCACGCTCGAAGGCAATAACTGGGGCGAGGGTGTCCGTATAGAAGGCCGGGCCGATCAGGGCCCAGAAGCACAAAATGGTTCCTCTTGGGACCGCGTCAGTCCTCATTTCTTTGAAACCGTTGGCCAGCCCGTAATTCGCGGCCGCGGCTTCACCGAACAGGACACCGCCACCTCTCGCATGGTGGCCGTCGTCAATCAGGCCTTCGTCAAGAAATTCTTTCCCAATGAAGATCCTCTTGGACATCACTTCGGAACCTTCGACCGGAAGTACGCCAGCAACTACGAGATCGTCGGGATCGTCGCCGACGCCAAGTACAACAACCCCCGCGAGCCCGTGCGTCCCATGTACTTCCGTCCCATGACGCAACTGAACACCACGATCAAGGAACGCAGCGCCATCACTGCGGAAACCCGTTCCCTGTTTCCCAACTCGATCACTCTTCGCTATGCCGGAGACGCTGCCGGCCTCGAACCCCTCGTTCGTCACACGCTCGCGAACATCAATCCCAATCTCACGGTCCTCGATTTCAAGACTCTCGACTACCAGGTCGCCGGAAACTTCAATCAGGAACGCCTCATCAGCCGCCTCACTTCTCTGTTTGGATTGCTCGCTCTCGTGCTCGCCTCCGTCGGCCTGTACGGCATCACTGCCTACTCGGTCGCGCGCCGCACCAGCGAAATCGGCCTGCGCATGGCTCTCGGCGCCAACCGCAACAATGTCCTAGCGCTCGTACTCCGCGCCGCCTGCTGGCAAGTAGGACTCGGCCTCGCCCTCGGCATCCCGATCGCGCTCCTCGGCGGCCGCCTCATGTCGAGCCAACTTTACGGCGTTCGAATCTACGACCCATTGACGATCTGCGCCGCGGTCCTGGTCCTTTCTACCTTTGCCGCCATCGCCGGATTCATCCCGGCAAGACGCGCCGCCAGCATCGAACCCATGAACGCCCTCCGCACCGAATAGAACCTCTAAACCGGGTGCCTCTCGCTCCTTTTGCGAGAGGGTGGGGTTTTTGACTTTGATGAGAAGTAAATTTCTTGCTTGAGTACAGGAGTGCGACCGGGTGCCCCATTCTAGCCGCGTCCTTTGCGGCTAGAGTGGGGATTCTGACTGCGCCCTAAGCGCAAGATTTCTATTCCTGCCAAGAAGTGGGCCCTTCCCACATCCCGAAACGGCACCTACCGCGCCTTGATCTCGTTGTACGAAGCCTTGACCAGCCCGGCGAATGATTCATCAAAAAATCCCGCATCATCGCTATTCGTGCCCGCAAACTTCTCCCGCCATCCCTTCACATCGAACACTTTGGGAAGCCCCTCCTGCACCTCCTCCAGCGTTTTGCCGTCGTTGATTTCCTTCTCCACCTCCGTATTCACCGCCTGCATCAATTCCATCGATTGCTGCATATACGCCTTGTCGTGCAGCACATCTCCATGTCCCGGCACCACCGTCGTCGCGTCGAATTGCAACAGCGCCCACAGCGTCTTCACAAAATCGACGGGGAAGCCTCCGAACATATAAGGCACCGGATGATCCAGCAGGTCCCCTGTAATTAAAATCTTCTCCTTCGGCAGATATGCGATCGTATCTCCCGCAGTGTTCCCCCGCCCCAGGTGCCGGATTTCCACCAAACGATCGCCCAGGTCGATATTGAGTTCGTGATCGAACCACACATTGGGCACAAGCTGCACCGCGTTCTTGAGTTCCGCAACGGTTGGCGCCAGTCCGGCGAGGGAACGCTCATAGTCCGTTCGATCCGCCGCAGTCAGCGGCGTTCCGTCCGGGTTCTTCCCCGATGCGAGAATCTTCCGGAAGCGTTCGCCGCGATTCGGGTAGCGCAAGACAGCCCCGGGATTGAAGTCGGCAATCGTCTTTTTCGTTGCCGTCTGCGCAATGATCTGCACCGCCGGAAATGCCGCAGCATAAACCGCGTTACCCAGAGTGTGGTCGAAGTGCCAGTGCGTGTTGAGCACATAAGTCACCGGCTTGTTCGTCCACTTCCGGATCTGCTCAACATCCTCCCGTGTGGTCGAAGGCAGCAGGCACGAATCCACCACCAGCACGCTCTTCGAGCCGATGATCACCGTCGTATTGCTCTGCGGAAAGGTGTCGGGGGAATCGATGTGCCGGATCTCGTAAATCCCTTCAGCCAGTTTGGTAACCGTGCGCTCCTTGGTCGCGACTGAGTCCGCAGCCGCGAAGGTGGCGGCGAGAAAAATCAAGAGCGCTAACCAGTTGACACGATGGAATACACCGGATGGAATTTTCATTGGGCCTCGATGCACTGGAAGTCGTTGCGCATCAAGTCTCGCGAAACACCTCGCCTTCCGTCTTGAACGTTCTTGCGGTCAGCTTAGAAAACGTCCAGGCGTCGTGCCCACCAGCCGTTGGAAGTGCCGCGTCAGATGGCTCTGATCCGCGAATCCCGTAGTCACAGCAACCGCGGCCAGCGGGTGCCGCTCCCGCAGCAATTGCTTGGCGCGATTGATTCGCACTTGCGTCTGGTAGGCATGCGGAGGCATTCCTATCTCCTCACAGAACACGCGATGCAGATAGAACGGACTCAACTCAGTGAGTTCGCCAAGTTGGGCCAGCGAAATCGACCCATCAAAGTTTTCTTCGATATAATCCCGCGCCCGCCGCACGGCGGCACGTTCGCACCCCAAGGGCGGCTCTGCTGCAACTTCCGCCACACATCTCGACAGGAAAACGTGCAGAAACTTCAAGAGAAGTTCATCCTGCTCCAGCTGTGATTCTCGTCTCTCTGCAGCCTGGTGCAATTTCAGAAAACTTCCCCGTGCCGTCGTGTCGCGCACAAAGAAATCTCGAAGACCAGGAATTTTCAGTTCGCAGCCAGCGATCTGCCTCGAAGTTCTAGCGAAAGCATCCGCGTCCACATACATACCCAAAAAACTGATTCCCGCTTCGCCGTCGACCCAGTTCTCGTGAACTTCCCCGGGAGGAGTCGCCACGAAGTCGCCCTCTGCAACCAGGTACGAATTCCCCCCGTACCCGAGATAACCTGCCCCAGACGTGTACGCACACAAATGAAGTTCTTCATGCCAATGCCGGGGATACGGATGCGTCATCCCCTTGCCCCGAGAAAACAGAATCCCCTCGAATGCGTCGGACCTCCACATCCGCAACCGACGATGCTCCAGCGCCCCAGTCAGCTCCGCAGTGCCAGCCATTGTCCTGTAGACGCCACAGAAACAGGGATGTCACCCGACTCGGAATCCCTTGACCCCTTTCGTCGGAAGTATCGCCCGTGAACCGCCAGGAGCAACTCTGACGTTCCGGTGGAACAGGCCATGCTTCCCGGGAAGAAGGCCGTCATGGTTCTCGTGGAAGAGGTCATGGTGCCCGGGGAAGAACGCCATCATGTTTCTCGTGGAAGAGGTCATGGTGCCCGAGGAGCAGCGAGGTTCCCGTGAAAGAGGTCATGGCGCCCGAAGAGCAGCCAGGTTCCCGTGGAAGAGGCCATGGTGCCCGAAGAGCAGCCATGGTGCCCGTGGAAGAGCGGCCCTTGAGGGCCGCGTATACGGCCGAGCGAAACTTGGGCTTTAGCCCCGGTGGTCGTCTTTGATGCCTACACACATCCTTTCCCAACCTGCCACGTCATCTGTGAAATTCGTGAAAGACATTGTCCCAACCCGCTCTAACTCCCGCTTTGGGGAAGAGTTAGAACTTTTCCACAGCCTTCACCCAAAAAAAGTCCGATCCTGTGACGAACAACCTTGACCGAGGCAATAGAAAGCTCACACTGGAAGGGTGCGCAACATCTTCAAAATGAAGCTCGTCAACAAAAATCGCCGCCGCATCACCGATCCAGAATGATCTCGCTAAGTCCTTATTTCGGAATATTTTACGTGTAAGCCGTTTATTTCCAAGATTTTGCAGACCAATCGCGCACGCGGAGCTCCTAAATCTAAGAAAACAAGTATTTTACAAATTCAATAGAAAAAAATATGGGGTATACCTTTGACCCTCCCGCCGTCCATGGCTAGAATGCCCTCGCCACTCTCCGGGGGTTCTATGAGCCGACTCGCCGCGTTTCTGAGTGTTCATCAGCCTGCTCACCTTCTACAGCCGTCGCCGACGACAAAGAACATCACCACGAAGACCTCACCGACGCTCAACTCGGCACCGTCTACTTCCCGGTCTCGTGCGCGCAGTCGGTGCAGCAGCCTTTCGCTCGTGGCGTCGCCCTGCTGCACTCGTTCTGGTACGAGGAAGCCGAGAAGGTATTCCTTCAGATCGCCGAACAGGACCCGCACTGTGCCATGGCTCACTGGGGAGTCGCCATGAGCATCTGGCATCAACTCTGGAACGAGCCCGACGCCAAGGTCATTGCCCGCGGCTTGGAGGAGACGAATACCGCCAGCAAGCTTGCCGAAAAAGCCACCGCCCGCGAGAAGTCGTACATTGCTGCGATCGTCGCGTTCTACAGTAACTCCGAGACGCTCAGCCACGATGCCCGCGCCAAGGCCTACTCCGACGGGATGAAGAAGGTATACGAAGCCAACCCCGACGATCACGAAGCCGCTGCATTCTACGCTCTGTCATTACTGGCCTCCGAGCCGCACCACGACGATACTTTCGCCAACCGTCTCGCCGCTGCTGCCATTCTCGAGCCCCTCTTCGCCTCCGAACCCAATCATCCCGGAGTCGCCCACTACCTGATCCACGCCTACGACAAGCCGCAGTTGGCCCAACGCGGAATCCCCGCCGCTCGCCGTTACGCCCAAGTCGCCCCTGCCGCCCCTCACGCCCTGCACATGCCCTCGCACATCTTCGCCCGTGTCGGCCTATGGCAAGACGACATCAACTCCAACCTTGCCTCCGTCGCCGCCACCCGCAAGACCGCTGCTATGCACATGGGTGGAGAAGGCCACCAGTTCCACGCCATGGACTTCCTCGTCTACGCCTACCTGCAAAGCGGACGCGAAGCCGACGCCCAGAAGATCATCGACGAAGTCAAAGCCATGCCTCCCATGCACGACATGTATGGCATGGGCTACGACCCGCGCACCTTCGCCCTTAGCGCCTTCCCCGCAATCTACAATCTGGAACTGCGCCACTGGGCTGACGCCGCCGCTCTCACTCCCGTCGAAGGCGCATCCATCGGCGATCAAGCCGTGACCTATTGGGCTCGCGCCATCGGCGCCGCGCGCAGCGATAACCTCGCACAAGCCCACAAAGATCTCGAACAAATCGAATCCACGCGCAAAGAGCTGGAGGAACAAAAGAAGATCGAGTCCGCCGAAGCCGTTGCTCAGGACTATCAGGAAGCCGAGGCTTGGATCCTCCACGCCGAGGGCGAAGACGACAAGGCCGCCACCCTCCTCCGTACCTTGGCAGACAAGAACGACAGGCTCGGCGACGAACCCGAAGGCATTCCCGCCCGCGAGATGCTCGCGGACCTCCTTCTCGAAGCCAAGCGCCCCCAGCAAGCCCTAGCCGAATATCAGATCGACCTGAAACTGAATCCCAACCGCTTCAACGGTCTGTACGGCGCAGCCCGCGCCGCCAGCGACGCCGGCAAGCAAAGCGAAGCCTCCGAGTACTACTCCATGCTGATTAAGATCTGCGCCGGAGGAACTTCCACCCGCCCCGAACTCGGGAGAGCTAGGGAACTGCTCGCGCAAAAATAGCCATGTCATTCTGAGCGAAGCGAAGAACCCCATGCCAACATGCACCAGCAGCGCCCCGGACAGGAGTTCCTATTACTGCTGTTGTTCTTGGCTACGGCTTCACGCGTCTCGGTCGCGACCAACCGCTAGCCGCGAAAGAACATCATCTTGATCGCCAGCGCCCCGACCATCGCCGCCGCCCCCAACAGCGCGTTGTATTCGCGATGCTTCAGGTAAAGCTCCATCGAAAATGAAGCCGCTCCCGGTCGCGCCCCACGCCGCGGAAACATTCGTGGCACCCGTCGCGCATACTCTTCGAACTCCGGGAACCTCTGCCGCAGGTAAACCTCTTCGCCCCGAATCACCGGAAGATAGATGGCAAAGAACATCACCACCAGAACCACGCCCACCCACCAACTGCGCGCTGCCACTGCAAAGCCCACTCCAATCAACAACGATCCGAGGTACAACGGATTGCGGGTGTAAGCATACGGCCCTGACGTCGCGAGCGCTTCGTTCTTTTGCACATGCCCCGATGCCAGCGCCCGCACCAGCAGCCCCGGCACAAACACGACTGCCCCCAGCGCAATCGACCGCCACGTCGGGCGCGCCAGCCAGAAGTAGAGCACTGCAAACGCAAATCCCAGCGGCACTCGAATGCGGCGCGCAACCCGCGACCATTCAGCCATGAGTGCCCTCCGTCACGGCCAACGCCAGCAGCGCCCGAGCCGCATCGACGACGGCATCGACGCTGATCTCCAGCATCCCCTCGTCGGGCTTGGTGACGCGAGCATGCGAAGTGGCGCTCGCCGGATTGCGCAGCACGACACTGCGCGTTCCATAAGGCCCATTGCGTGCAGGATCGGTCGGCCCGAAGATCGCCACGACCGGCGCGCGCAACGCCGCCGCCAGATGCAACGGCCCGGTATCTCCGCCAATGAACACCCGCGCCCGCCGCGTGAGCGCAATCAACTCCGTGATCGAACACTGAATCGCTTGGGCAGCCCCTTCACTCGCAGCCTCGGCCTCGTTCGCCAACTCCTCTTCCCCCGGACCACAATTCAGCATCGACCGCAATCCACCTGCAGCCAGAGCACGAGCCACGCGCCCGTACCGCTCCGCCGGCCACCGCTTCGCTCCCCATCCCGCCCCCGGATTCAGAATCGCAAAGTCCGCCGCGCCGCCCATTCGTTCGTCGATGCGCCGCTCAGCCGCAGCGTCAGAGGGGAACTCGACTCGCGGAATGCTCAACCTCCTCTGCGCCACGCCCTCAGCGACGGACAGGTTCTGCTCGATCACGTGCGCCCCACGCGCGATCGCCCGCCGCGTGTACCACAAGCTAGCCGGAGACTCCCTCGTCTCCGCCGCACCCAACACCACGCGTGCGCCCGACCACCGCGCCAACATCGCAGACCGCATCGCCCCCTGTAAATCGACCGCAACGTCATAGCGCGCCGCGCGAACATCATTCCACACCTTCGCAATCTGCTGCAGGGTCGGAATCGTGAACAATGACTTTCTCCATCCCGTCAGGCTGACAGGATGAACCCAATCCACCAGTGGCCGTTGCGCCGACCGCGGCCCGCGAAGCGCCGTTCCCGGTGCACACAGCAGCTCGGCCCAGCGCTTTTCGATCACCCACCCCATCATCGCCTCGGGAAAAGCTTCGCGCAGGGCAAACGCGGCCGGCAGCGTGTGAATCACATCACCCATCGCACTCAGCCGTACGATGAGCAATCGCTCGATCTTCTGACCTCCCTCGGCAACGATCAAGCTTTCCTCGGCGAGAGTCGCGAGCGGATGATCTCGCTGGTGGAGTGGTCTTTCGCATCGCCGACAATCTCGATGCGCCCTCCGTTCTCGATAACAACCTCACGCTCCGGAACAGATTCCGCTGTGTAGTCAGTTCCTTTCGCTTGAATGTCAGGCCGAATCTCACGGATGATCGCCCGTACATCGAGTTCCGGGAAGATCACCACTGCATCGACATCGGCGAGCGCCGCGACGATCTCAGCTCTCTCCTCCGCGGGCATGACCGGCCGCTCTTCACCCTTGAGTTCCCGCACCGAATCGTCCGAATTGATGGCGACCACCAACCGGCCACCCAGCGCCTTTGCTCCGCGTAGGTAGCGCACGTGCCCCACATGCAACAGATCGAAGCCGCCATTAGCCAAGGTAATGCGTTCGCCGGCCCGCCGCCATTCTTCCACGCGTTTGCGCAGTTGTTCGCGACTCAGGATTTTGTTGTGTTCTTTCAATCTCGTAGGCTCAATGCGGCCGCGTCGCCGGGGGCGATTGTTCAATCGCATGCAACAATTCTTCTCGCGAAACCGTCGCCGTGCCGCGCTTCATCACGACAATTCCGCCGGCGTAGTTCGCCAGTTGCGCTGCTTCTTCCGTGGTCGCTCCCGCAGCCAACGCGGCAGTAAACGACGCGATCACCGTATCGCCAGCTCCGGTCACATCTGCCACCTGATCGGAACCGAAGATTGGAATGTCCACCGGCTTATGCTTATGATCGAACGCGACCATCCCGTCGCGCCCGCGCGTGATCAGCAACGACTGCAATTTCATCTTCGCCATCACATGATCGCCGGCTTCGATCACCTTATTCCAGTCCTGCCCAATCCGCATGCCAAGCGCCTCTTCGACCTCCGGCTCGTTCGGAGTCGCCGCGGTCACGCCGGAGTACTGCATCAACCGGTACCGTGAATCGGCGACGATTGGCAGCGACCCCAGCTTGCCCTTTTCCTGCAAAGCTCTCACGATCGCCGGAGTGGCCGCGCCGTAACCATAGTCCGAGACCAGCAGCGCGTCGGAGGCGTGCGCGTAGTTCCTCGCCGCCAGGTACAGCTCTCGCGTCAAATGCGCGTTCGGTAATTCCTGCGGTTCGCGGTCCACCCGCACTACCTGCTGCCGCGCCGTGTGCGTCATGCCTGCAAGGATGCGCGTCTTCGTGACCGTCGTATAGCTCTTGTCCTTCAAGACTCCACTGACTGCAATTCTTTTGTGCCGGAAGTACTTCAGCAACATCCGGCCCTGCTCATCGTCGCCAACAATGCCCACCGGAAGCACGTTTACGCCGAGGTCCGCCAGATTATTCGCCGCATTGGCTCCGCCGCCCGGCACCACCGTGCGCTCACGATGCTTCAGGATCAGCACCGGAGCTTCACGTGAGACTCGCGATATCTCCCCAAACACAAACTCGTCAGCGACCAGGTCTCCCAATACCGTCACGGTGAGGTTGGGAAACGCCTCGACGATCTTCTTCAAGCGGTCGGCATCTTTGAGGTGTTTGGTCATGCAACAAGTTCTGCTAAGCGCGGGCGGGACGCCCCCGCTACGAGACCGATTCTCTCACGGGCGGGGCTTTCGTTCGTTGATCTTGTGCAACATGGTATCGATGGCGTTAGCTGCATCCGCCAGTTCCATCTTCACGGGCACGACGCCGAGCGGGGCCAGAGCAGAAAGATATCCCCCAAGGTTCACGGCATCTTTCTCAGTGGTGACGAAGCCACCAGCCTCGCTGCGCTGTTTCAGGTCGAGCAATTCACGAACATCTTTCTCGGTGTACGCATGATGATCGCGATAGAACGCCTCGGCAACTGGCTCGACATTGGCCGTCCGCAACTGCAACACGAAGCTCTGCGGACGAGCAATGCCACAAAACACAATCGGGCGCGGCGGAACATTCGTCGGTATGAGGCCGCGGCGCACGCGCCAAACAACTTTCCCTTCTAAGAGGAACGATTCGGCCGAAGCGCCGCTGGCTAATGCAACCGCGTCCGCACGTCGCAACGAATGCAACGGCTCGCGCAGACGTCCAGCCGGAAGCAACTTGTCCGTCGCATCCTGCGGCGTGATCAGGACAATGTCGAAGTCGCGAGCTAGAGCTCGGTGCTGGAATCCGTCGTCGAGCAGATGAAGCTGCGCTCCAAATTTCGATTCGGCGAATTGTCCAGCCTCGTAGCGATCTTCGCCGACGATCACCGGCACCTGCAGTTTACGCGCAATCAGAAGAGGCTCATCCCCAAACTCTTGCGGCAGTCCTGCGGGATCGACTAGACGCACGCCCTTCGACTGGCGCCCGTACCCGCGTGACAGCACATCGAACTTAACACCGCGCACCTTCAGCAATTCGCCGAGCAGCAGCACGAATGGAGTCTTTCCCGACCCTCCCGCAGAAAGATTCCCGATGCTGACGACGCCACCCTGCAGGCGACGTGCCCGCAGCAGTCCGCGATCGTAGAGCGTATTGCGCGCCGCGACTACGCTGCCGTAGATGGTTGAGAGGGGATTCAATCTGAATGCGCGGCCTGCGCCGGGACCGCCTGAACATTGTTATCAGAAGCACTCAGAGTCTTCAGCGCTTCCAGCGTTCGCGACGTGGCTCCCATCTGGGACCGAATGGTCTCCAGCGCCCGGCGCCCCAGAGCGAGGCGCTCCGCATCGTCTGCCAGCAGTTGCATAAGTGTAAGCGGCAACTCTGCCAAGCTCACAATCCGCACCGCGTCTCGGCTCTTAAACAAGCCGACGATGTCTCGGAAGTTCTCCGTGTGGTTGCCCGTCACAATAGCCACGCCGTGCTGCGCGGGTTCGATGATATTGTGTCCGCCACGCGGCACCAGGCTTCCGCCCACGAAGGCCACATCCGACAGGGCGTAGAGGGCGGCGAGTTCCCCAATCGTATCGATCAGCAGCACGCCCCCCGCGAGTGGTTGCCCCGACCATTGTGAGCGCCGGACCAGCGGGATCTCCAATTGCCGCACCAGAATCGCAACCTGGTCGAAGCGCTCGGGATGCCTGGGCGCCAGAATCATCACCGCACGCGGATGAGCTACCCGCAGATTCTCAAAAGCTTTCAACAGCGGTGCCTCTTCGTCGTCCACGGTACTGCCGCAAACTAGGACAGGCCCGGCCCTCTCCACCGCCATTGACCGTCGCACGTCCTCCACAATGGGCGGAGGCGCAGGTAAACTCACATCGAACTTAAGATTTCCGGTAACTTGCAATCGATCCGCCTCAGCGCCAATCGATTGCAGTCGCGCGCAATCCTCCTGCGTCTGCGCAAGAAATAGGTCTACGTTCTTCAGCATCCTCCGCAGGGCCCACCGAAACCGCCGATAGCGCGGCCACGAGCGGTCGGAAATCCGCGCATTCACTACCGCGATGCGCGCCCCGCTCGCATGTGTAAGCCGCAGGAAGTTGGGCCAAAATTCAGTTTCCGCAAGCACGACCAACTCTGGCTGCAAAGTCCGAAGATAGGGCTGGATCGCGAACGCAAAATCCATCGGAAAATAGAAGACGCTCTCTTCGCCAAAGCGCTTGCGGGCAAGCTGCTGTCCGGTATCAGTGGTTGTCGAGACCAGCACGCGATGCATCGGAAGGCTGCGGCGCATCTGCTCTACGAGTCCGCTAATAGCCAGCACCTCACCCACAGAAACTGCGTGAACCCAAATCACTCGCCCGGGCTGGGAACCGGTCAAGTTGATCACCCGCGCAGGAACCTGCCCCATGCGCGCAGCAAACCCGGTGCGGTACTTGCCGTGGCGCACGATCTGATAGAGCCAGAACGGCAGGCTCACAAACAGGCCCGCAGCCAGCAACAGGCTGTAGAGAAGATAACTCAAGCTGAGCCATTCTAAACCGGCGCCGCCAAGGGACGATCCACCCACCTTATAATCAGTGTCATGTGGCATTCGCGACTCATAGGTTGCCTGGTCATTCCGACGCTCTGCATTGCATTACTCTTTCCAGTCCCGCTGTCGGGCAAAGATTTTGTGAAACCAACAGCGAAGACCGCCATCAACTATCCGGCGCACGACTTTCATCGCGACGAGCAAACCGCCGTCGCCGCCGACCCTTACGACACGCCGGAGAAGGCCAAGATATTCTCTGTCGATTTTGCGGCGCACGACCTGCTGCCCATTTTCTTTGTCGTGACCAACGACGGCGATCAACCTGTCTCCATCGCTAACATGATAGTTAAGCTGATCACAGCCAATCACTCAAAGCTCACCCCCGTCACCACTGACGACCTTTATCGGCGCCTTTCCAATCCGCAGTCCAGTACCCGCCCAAGCCCCATTCCTCTTCCCCACAAGGTGAAGGGCGGAATCAGCAAGAAGGAAATGGAGGAAATCGATTCGTCGCAATTCGCGGCCAAGGCGGTTGAACCGCACGGCACCCAATCGGGATTTCTGTTCTTCGACGTGGGAGGAATCGCGTCGCCCTTGCCGGGAGCAAACATCGACATCACGGGCATTGCCGACGCGAAGGGCAGCGAGTTGATGTACTTCGAAATACCCGTCGACAATTATCTGAACGCTCCGAAGAACCCGTAACTGGTACTCCCCTTACAGAATTGTCATCCTGAAGGACGCGCCTTTTGCGGCCTGAAGGACCTATGCGACTCGCCAGGAATCGCGATTCGCACGAGACGACAAACGTCGCATACTTCCACGCGTATCGCCCTTTATAATCACAGCTTATGGT
This sequence comes from uncultured Acidobacteriaceae bacterium, assembly GCA_963731405.1. GTDB lineage: Bacteria > Acidobacteriota > Terriglobia > Terriglobales > Acidobacteriaceae > Sulfotelmatobacter. Next base: position 236,506 of record CAVSVS010000029.1, read on the forward strand.
CACTACGACGGCCGATTCCATTGCCGCCCACACGAAGTATGAGCCAGTCATCGGGCTGGAAGTCCACGTTCAGCTCCTGACGGCAACCAAGATTTTTTGCTCGTGTTCCACGCGGTTTGGGGCGCCACCAAATACGAATGTCTGCCCAGTCTGCCTTGGCATGCCGGGCGCGCTCCCCGTGCTCAACAAGAAGGTCGTTGAGTTCGCCACGCTGGCGGCGATGGCCCTGCAATGCCGTATCAACGAGACTTCAATTTTTGCACGCAAGAATTACTTCTATCCTGACCTGCCCAAGGGCTACCAGATCTCGCAGTACGACAAGCCGCTGGCAGAGTTTGGGATCATCGAGATCTCCGCTGCCGGCGGCAAGAAGAAAATCGGCATCACCCGCGTGCATCTGGAAGAAGACGCTGGCAAGAGCCTGCACGAAGGCTTTCCCGACTCCGACGAAAAGACCGCCATCGACCTCAACCGCACCGGCGTTCCGCTGATCGAAATTGTCAGCGAGCCCGACATCGCGTCGCCCGACGAGGCCTACGAATACTTGACGCGGCTCAAGGAAATCATCCTGTACACCGGCGTCAGCGACTGCAACATGGAAGAGGGCTCGCTGCGTTGCGATGCCAACGTCAGCGTGCGCCCGCGCGGACAAAAGGAATTCGGCACAAAAGCCGAAATCAAGAACGTGAATTCGTTCCGCTTCATTCGTGAAGCGTTGGAATACGAAATCGGACGCCAGATCGACGTACTCGAATCGGGTGGCAAGATCATTCAGGAGACGCGCCTCTACAACTCCAACGAAGGCAAGACCTACAGCATGCGTTCGAAGGAGCAGGCGCACGATTATCGCTACTTCCCCGAGCCAGACCTGCTACCACTGGTCGTCGACGAAACGTGGAAAGCCGAAATCGCGCGCTCTCTGCCTGAACTGCCCGAAGCGCGCCGCGCGCGCATGGTGAAGCATTACGGCATCACCGAATACGACGCGCAAGTGCTGACATTTTCCAAACCGCTAGCCGACCAGTTTGAGGAAGCGGCGAAGGCCGCAAAGAATCCGAAGCGCGTAGCCAATCTCGTGCAAGGCGAACTGATGGGACGTCTCAAGGCCAAGGGTCTCGCCATTGAGCAATCACCAATTTCCATGAGTGGGATCGCCGCCTCAGCCGATCTGGTCGAAGCGGGCACAATCTCCGGCAAAATGCTCAAAGAGCTCTACGACCTGAGCTTCGAACGTGGCAAGGATTTCCCCGCAGTCTACGACGAAGAAGGGCGACCACAACAATCCACCGATACCTCGGCACTGGAAAAGATGATCGATGATGTCTTGGCCTCCAACCCCAAGCAATTCGAGCAATATCGCGCCGGGAAAACCACCATGCTCGGCTTCTTCGTCGGACAAGTTATGAAAGCATCCAAGGGCCAAGCCAGCCCCCAAATCGTGAATGAACTACTGGCAAAGAAGTTGAAGTAACAAGCGGCAACTATCGGGACTAACACTTTGGTCACCTGATCTTTTCCTCTACACCCTCTACCATCACTATGGGCCTGCCTGTCTTGGGCTGACCGATCGGGAGTTGCCATGAAACTGAAACTTGATCGCATCATCAGCATTGCGACTTTGGTGGCGGCTTTAGTGGCCATCGTTTTGGTGTTGAAGAAACCAGCACCGGTAGCGCCGACGCAGGCTCCAGCCGCCATCGCCGAACATGCACAGTCGTTTGACCAGAAGATGGCCGAGTTCACGCAAGCCACGCAGCAGACGACGCCGGCGAACGGATCTTCCGACGCAAAACCAGATGCCGGGCAAGTATCCTCTCCGGCCCCCAAGGCGGAAGTCCACATCAATTCCGACGAGATCAGCGCCGTGCTCGCACAATCTTTGGGTAACGCGGGTGGGGCGGCGCTTACTCCAGACTCCAACATCGGCAGTGGTGCGCCGACCATCAAAGACCAGCAGGTCAGCTTCGATGGCGATCTCGTGCACGGCCAGTTCCTCACCGAAATTGCCGGTAAGGATGTCTGGGTGACGATCTCCGGCCACATTGGAGACAAAGATGGCTATGCCACGTTCGAACCAACCGAATTTAAAGTGGGAGATCTCAGCGTTCCGGTTTCGCTCGTCAATCCAGCTCTACAGAAAAAGTTGGCGGAACAACGCGACCGTCTCAAATTGCCCGACGGCGTTGGCTCCATGAAAGTAGAGCATAGCGAGCTAGTGATGCAGCAGAAGTAACTGCGCTTGCCGGACGTTTGAGCCCGGCGCTGTCATCCTGAGCGAAGCGAACGATCTCCAGGCAGTACTCCCGCAGCCGGCCTTGCGCTGCGAGACTAGCTCAAAGCCCCCGTCACACCCGATTCGCCGCAGCCACCTTCCCATACCACCGCCCCGAATCCTTGATCGTTCTCTGCTGCGTTTTGAAATCCACATAGGCGAGTCCGAAGCGCTGGCTGTATCCGTCCGCCCACTCGAAGTTATCCATCAAGCTCCACGCGTGGTAGCCGCGAACGTCGGCGCCCTCGGCAATCGACCGTGCCAGCGCCGCTAAATAGCCGCGGTGATATTCAATCCGGCGGGTATCGTGAATCGCGCCACTCGCGTCGGGAACATCGTTGTACGAACATCCGCTCTCGGTAATCTCGATAACCGGACGGTTGTAGTCGCGAGAAATCCGCATGACCATGTCGTAGAGCGCTTTCGGCCAGACCTCCCAGCCAAAGCCGGTTTTCGGCCCCTGCTGCCCGCCATCCATCTTCACAGGGAACAGCCATTCCTGCGGATGAGTCGTTCGTTCAATCGCTCCGCTGGCCGAAGCGATGATCCGGTAATAGAGATTGATGCCGATGAAATCCAGCGGCGCGCGCATCTTCTCCATGTCGCCCGATTGGATTCGCATAGCTCTCTCCGGCAGAAATGTCAGCGCCTCGGGATATCGCCCGCGCAGCGCCGGCTCCAGAAACCAGATGTTCGTGATGGCATGGGCGCGCTCGGCCGCCAGCTTGTCCGCCTCGGAATTGGTCGCTGGCTCACACGACGACATACTGAACGCTGTACCCACGCGGGATGTCGGGCGCGCCGCCTTCAGCGCTCGGAATCCCGCTCCCTGCGCCAGATTCACCACATGCGTGGCTCGTAGAAAGTCGAGCAGGCTCGCTCGCCCCGGAGCATGCGTGCCTTCCAGATATCCCAGATCGACGAAGGCCGTGGGTTCATTGAAGATCATCCAATCAGAAACACGGTCGCCCAGTTTCTGCGCCACCAACTGCACGTAGTCGGAAAAGCGGCCCGCGGTATCGCGATTGGTCCATCCCCCGGCATCCTCCAACGCTTGCGGCAAGTCCCAGTGATAGAGCGTCACGAGCGGCCGGATTCGCGCCTCGAGCAACGCGTCAACGAGACGACTGTAATAATCAAACCCTTTCGCATTCACCGCTCCCGACCCCGAAGGCTGAATGCGCGGCCACGCAATCGAAAAACGGTAGCTATTCAGATTCATCGCCCGCATCAGGTCGAGATCTTCACGCCAGCGATGATAGGAATCGCATGTCACGTCCCCAGTGTCGCCGTTCTTGATTTTTCCTGGAGTATGCGCGAAGCGGTCCCAGATGGATTCGCCTTTCCCGTCTTCGTTCCACGCACCTTCAATCTGGTAGGAGGCAGTAGCTGTGCCCCAGAAGAATCCTTTGGGAAACGTGCCGCCGGCAGATAGATCGAGCAGCTGCGCCGGAACGCCCTCGCGTGAAGCACTCGCCTTCGAAGGACTGTTGCAGCCGGAAAAAAAAGCGGGCACTCCCGCCGCGGCTCCGGCCCCAAGAATCGATTGCACAAACCTGCGGCGTGTCAGACGCAAACTGGACGGATCTCCCCCGACTCGAACCGCGGCCGGATCAATTGTGTTTGATGAACTTCCCGTTTTTCTGCCCGGTCAGAGAGTTGTAGAGCGTCTCCAGAAACGCATCCTGGTTGATGAAGTCGCCGGAATACTTCTTCCACGGATCCAGCAGCTTCGCCTGCTTCATCTGATCGAGCGTCTTATGCTGCTTGAGTGCCTTCTCTACTGCGTCGCGCGTCCCCTTCAGCATCGTCAGGTAGGCGCGAACGTCGTCAAGATTTGACAATGCCCCATGTCCGGGAATGATCTTCACATCCGGCGGCACCTGGGCAATCACTTTCTCAACCCCGTCAATCATGCCGTTGATACTGCCTCCGCTGTCGACATCGATAAAGGGAAAGCCATAGGTCACGAAATCGTCGCCCATGTGAACAACATTGGACTTGGGGAAAAAGATGATCGAATCGCCGTCGGTGTGCCCCGCGGGAAAGTAGAGCGCGCGTATATCCTCGCCATTTAAATGTACGGTCACGTCGTGATCGAACGTAATGATGGGCAGCGCATCCTTGTCGACGCCCTTGCGGTCCATGTGAATCGAACCGCCATTGCCCGCAGGGCCGTCGCCCTCCATGCGCTTGCGTACATTGTCTTGCGCAATGATCGGAGCCTGCTTCTGGAAGTAAGCATTCCCGCCGGTGTGATCCCCGTGATAATGCGTATTGATCACGAAACGTACCGGCTTGTCTGTGATGCCCTTGAGTGCGGCCTGAATCTTTTCGGCTAGTGGAGCGAACTGATCGTCGACAATCACAATGCCGTCATCGCCGACAGAGGCACCGATGTTTCCTCCCGCGCCTTGCAGCATGTAGACACTTCCGGCCACCTTCGTGACCTTCATCTCAACCTTGCTGAAATCCTGGTCCTGTGACGCCGCAATGCCAAGCGCAAGAAACACGCCGGCAGCGATCAACGAAGCGTTGCGCATGTTTGTCGTCCCCGTTCCGGCTGACATTCTAACGAAAACTGCGGAAGAGAAAAGTATTGCTGCGGTTACGTTCTGGGCAGGCCCCGCCTCTACTCCGGATGCAAGCTGTCATACATCTTCCACAGCTTGTCGGGCGTAGGACGATAAATAATCCAACCGCTCACCCCGTCCGAAACTTCGCGGAAGAGCAACTCTCCTCGCCGGTCGCCATCGACATCCACCGCGTCCACCAGTTCGAGGCGCGGCGTCATGTCGAGATGGTACTTGTCGGTGACTCCAGCGAAAATCTTGTGCAGGTTGTTGTAAATATCTGGATAGGCCACCAGTACGATTGAATACTGCAGGTCGGAATCGATTTCCGAATGAGGAGCACCCGCGGGCGGCGGCGGCATATGAGCATCGGCGCTCAACACCATCACCGGCTGATTGTTGGCCCACAAATCGTATGCCGTCATATGCACGTTCTCGAGAATGGGATCCTTCGTTTTAGGGGCTGCAGTGCGCCGGGCGGCAGCCGTCGAACCAGCCGATTTTGGCTTCGGTATCGCGCTAGCCTTGGCTCGCCCTGCCACATAAGCACGTACCTGTTCCGTGGCCAGGGTCAGCATCTGCTGCCGGCGTTCTCCTTCTTCGTCCTTGAGCCACTCGAAAGTGAATGACTTCAGCTCAGGCGCGGCGGCATCCGAAATCGCCGGAATCAACTGCACGGAACTCTTGTCGGCCGCAACTCCAGTAGCCGGGTTGCCGTTCGCTGTCGACGCGCCCGATGCCGACGCCACCGCGCCAGGCTTGCTGTAACCCGGCACGTCGTCTTCAGGCAACGGTCCCACGGGCTTGCCACGCCGTAGCGTCGGACGGTTCGCATCTGTCGCCCCGCTGTCGGACTCTGGTGCCTTCGGCCGATCGGCTGCTTTATTGTCGGCGGGCTTCGAGTCCCCGGTTGTGGACTTGGTTGCATCCGGCTGAACTTGACCCGATTGCGTCGATTCCTTCTGCGGGGCCGATGACGGAGGAGTGCTTTTGGTCAGACGCGGCGGTTCATCCCCGGAAGAAGCCGGCGCTGTCGACGGTGGCGCATTAGAGGCCGGCTGCGCCGGGGGAGCCGCCGGCGGCTCCTTTGACGGATTCCGTGTAAGCCGCGGGGGCTGGTCCGCATTGTCCATTCCCGCCGGCACGCTTTCCGCCTTGGGAATGTCGCTCTTGACTTCGGACCCCGTCGGAACCCAATTGCCTGTGCCCAGCCACGGATTCTGCGTGTTGGCGGCATTGCTGTGCAGAGCGCTGTTGACCGTGAATAGCCCCAACGAACTTCCCGCGCGCGAGGCCTCGTACACCGTTCCTGACTCCAGTGCCATGGGAACGGGGTCCGCCTTGTAGGCCGTCGCATCCCAGAACTTCCCATTCACCAAAATCGCGACCGGAACCAGAGACGCCTTGCCATTTGCCCCCAGCTGCAACACCGCCAAAGCCCGCGGACCCGCCTCTTTCTTTCTTGGCGCCTTGCGCTCTCCAGGCGTGATTTGCGGTCGCTCATCTTGGGCCGTCGCGGCCATGGGGAGCGAGACCACGCCCGCCAACAGCGCAGCCACCAGGAACCCGCGGCCTGAGATCGTGCGGTGTAAAATCTTGACGAGCATTCGCTGGGCTGCCGCTTTTCTGAGCGTCGCGGCGTTGGACTTCGATTTCCCCGGAGAAATTTGCATGAATGTCAATGATAAGGCTCCCGACTTTACTTTGCAGGACGAGAACGGAAAAGAGCTCGCGCTCAAGGATCTGCGCGGCAAGACCGTTGTGCTCTATTTCTACCCGCGCGCCGATACCCCAGGCTGAACCATTGAGGCTCGCGGGTTCCGCGACACATACAAAAAGATGCAGAAGACGGGCGCCGTGCTGCTCGGCGTCTCCCCCGATACCCCGAAAGCACAAAAGAAATTTCAGGAAAAATTCGATTTGCCCTTTACCTTGTTGGCCGATGCCGACAAAAAAGTCGCAGAGGCTTTCGGCGTCATGAAAGAAAAGAACATGTACGGCAAGAAGGTGTGGGGCGTTGCGCGAACCACATTCATCATCGGCCCCGACGGCAGGATCCAGCATATTTTCGAAAAAGTGAAGCCGGAGGGCCACGCCGAAGAGGTATTGGACTATCTGAAAGAATCGGCTAAAGGCGTGGCTTAAAGGCCTTTAGGAGACGCTGCCGGAACTTTTGATTTGTATGTTTCGTACCATCAGAAAGAGCGTAGCGTCTCCTACGCGTCCTCAATTCGGGAGGAAATCATGCGCGGTCTCATCCAAGTAGTTGGAATCTTAGGAACCGTAGCGCTGAGTGTGGTTGGCGTCGCTGCAACGCCCGCTCCCTTGCCCGCTGATGACCATGGCTCCATCGTCATCATCTTTAAAGATGGTCATCGCCAGAGCTTCGCCGTTGGCGAGATAACCAGCATCGAGTTTAAAGCTCCCACGGAAGTGATTTACAAGGATGGCCACAAGGAAAAAATACCTGCCGCAGACATTGCTCGCATCGAATTCGGCAGCTCGGAGCTCAGCTCCACAATGCCCGGTCGGGCGCACTTTGTAGGCAAGTGGGAAGTCGGCGAGGGCAATGGCGGCCGCTTCTTTATCACTCTCGACGCCGACGGCTCCGCAAAGAAGAGTCTTGGCAGTCCTCATGGAACCTGGACCTTGGTCGACGGCGAAGCCAGGATCAATTGGGACGATGGCTGGCATGATGCAATCCGCAAGGTCGGAAGCAAGCATGAGAAGTTCGCCTACGGACCGGGAAAGTCCTTCGAGGACACTCCCTCCAACGTCACCCCCGCTCGAAATACGCAGCCCAAGCCGATCTAGCCCTTTGATCGGTTAAGATTGCGCTTCATGCGCATGTCGCAGGGGAAGCCACAAGCCAGACCCATCCGCCCGCTCGACCGGGCCTTTTTCAATCGTGATCCTCGGCCGGTCTCGCGCGCACTTCTGGGAAAAGTTCTGGTCCGCGAGGGCCTTTCCCGGCTTGTCGGGCGGATCGTCGAAGTCGAGGCTTACCTCGGAGAAGAAGATCCCGCCGCGCACTCCGCCGCTGGTAAGACCGCCCGCAACGCAGTTCTGTTTGGCCCGCCGGGCTATGCGTACATCTACTTCATTTATGGAAATCACTACTGCTTGAACGTCTCCTGCGAGCCCGACGGACGCGCCGGTGGCGTGCTCTTCCGCGCCCTGGAACCGATCGCTGGCATCACCGAAATGGCGAAGGCGCGCGGCATAGCGATTCATGACCCTGGAGACCTGGTGAAACTCACCAATGGCCCCGGCCGGCTATGCGAGGCATTCGACATTACGCGGGCTCGTGACAACGGGGCTGACCTCACTTCCTCAACAAGCCGCCTCTGGATCGGCGATGACGGATACGCCGCAAAAGACATTCAGACGACTCCCCGCATCGGCATCACGAAAGCTACGGAAATGCCGCTCCGCTATGTCTTGGCTGCAAGCCCATTCCTCTCCAAAAAAATCCCCGCCAAGCGATGATTGCGCCGCCATAGGTCTTCAGACCCTAACGCCGAATCGAGCGAGCAGTGATTCTGCGCACGCAACTTGACACCCGGGTGTAGACTTGCGTCCGGGTCGAATAACCGAAAAGCCTTGCTGGAAGCGGCTTTTTCGTTCCGCCACGATGGGAAAAGATTTTTCCGCAACCCTGCCGTGGCGAGAATCATCTGATCCTTTGGGAGTGTTCGCGTGCCAAGTTTCGCGCGATTCCGGTTTCTTGTCGTGATCCTGGTCACGCTTGCCGCAGCGATCCCCTTGTTGGCCGCCGCCGATGGGAGTGTTTCTTCCCTTCCTTCTGGAACTTCCTCTTATATTCTGATTGGTTTCGCGGGCGGTTTCGTACGGCACGACAATCCGCTCCACGGTCCCGTGCATCTGGCACAGAAGATTCAGCCGGAATTACCGAGCGGTTCCTCCGTACAGATCTTCGAGAACCGGCACCGGAAGGCCGCATACAAGACGATCCTTCGGTTGCTCGACCGCAATCATGATGGCGTCCTGAGCGATTTGGAAAAAGCGCAGGCACGAATCATTCTGTTCGGCCACAGCTGGGGCGCATCGGCCGCAGTCTCGTTGTCGCGAGATCTCGCTCGCGTGGGAATTCCCGTTCTCCTGACCGTACAGGTTGACAGTGTCGCCAAGCCCTGGCAAGACGACAAGGTGATTCCAGACAATGTCGCCGAGGCCGTGAACTTCTACCAGCCCCATGGCCCGGTTCACGGGCGCGCTCACATCATCGCCGCCGACGATTCCAAGACGCAGATTCTGGGCAACTACCGCTTCGATTACCATCAGACCCCCGTCCAGTGTGAGGGCGGATCCTGGCTCCAGCGCACCTTTACCCGCGATCACCTGCAGAGCCAATGCGACCCCCGCCTGTGGTCACAGGTCGAAGGACTGATGTTGCAACTCATGGCGCCTCAGCCCGGCATCGTCGCAGCCCTCCCCTTGCAGTAACGTCGTTCATTGGATTGTTTCTTGGAACGCAGGCATAGTCAGCCAAATTGGATTGGCACTCTGAAGCCAAAAATACATCAGCGATGGCGGGCCCTCTTCTTGATCGCCGCATGCTCATGCGCGTTGACAGCGTGTATCCAGTGGCCTGCAGGTCAAGTTTCCTCCAAGGACCAGCCCAAACTGCTATACGAAAAAGCAGTCTCTGCCGTGGAGCGCGGTCGCTACGACGTTTCGAACCTTACCCTCCAGACGCTCGTCAACACCTATCCAGATTCCGAGTATGCAAGCCAGGCGAAGCAGTTACTCGAAGACCCAAGAATCGAACCCTGTGGCCAGTCTTCGAACTTTAGGGGAGAGTGCGACGGCCGGCCAGGTGCATCCGGGGTGGCTCCCCAACAATAGCGTGCCCAGCCAATTACCTGAGATTTCAGCCGGTTGCCTGCAAGTAAGGTCCTTCGATGCCGGCCGCCCCAAACCCGGCGTCCCCCACGGACTTTCGCCTCATGGCCCAACCCATTTTTCTTTCATTTTCTTGTTTCATTTTCGCTGATCCGTTGTAAGATTCTCGCCTTCGGTAGGTGAGCCATGCGATCCCTCGGCCTTTCCGTTTCCCGACAGTCCACTTTTCACGCGCGATTGCTGGCCTGCATCCTCACCGCAGTGCTCGCACAATCTCTGGGACCTGCGGCCCATGCGCAATCCGATGAACACAAAATCCCGCAACAACCATCCGAATCCAGGAAGGTCGATCCGATTTCTGAAAAAGAGGCGAACAAGTACGACGTCGATCGTATCGGCCAACGCGGCGTAGGCCACGGCTTCAACATCTATTCGATCCGACGAGAGCTGGAACTGGGACGCAGCATGGCCGCGTCCTTCGATCACTATACGAAGATCATCACCGATCCTCTGGTGAACGACTATGTCAATCGCCTCACGCAGAAGATCGTGGGCAATTCCGACGCGGCGATCCCTTTCACCATTAAGGTCATCGATGCCGGCGACGTCCCGCGAGCCTACGGCCTTCCCGGCGGTTTCCTGTATATCGACAGCGCTCTCATCCTCTCTTCTGACGGCGAGGCGGAACTGGCTAGCATCATCGCCCGCGAGGTCGCTCACATCGCCGCTCGCCATGCAACCCGCGCACTCTCCCGCAAGGAAATGTGGAACATCGCCGGCTCCATGGCCTTTTTGGCCGGTCCCGCCGGGGTGGCTCTCGAAAATGCGGGCGGCATCGCCGGACCACTGTCGCAGAAAAAGTTTTTGCGCGATGCCGAGTACGAAGCCGACCTGCTCGGTCTCGAGTACATTTACGCCGCGGGATACGATCCGCAAGCATTGCTCGATGCTCTCGAAAAATTGCGCGCCATGGAGGCGGAGAGAAACGCAGCCTTCGCCAAAATTCCCGGCTACCATTTCGCCACCAAGTTGCCATTCCACAGCGCGATTGCAAAAGGCCTTTCCAATTACCCGCTGACCGAAGAACGGATTCAACGCCTGCAGGCGGAGATCGCCGCCTTCCTGCCCAACCGCAAAGACTACATCCTCGATACCGACGAATTTCAGGAAGTGAAAGCTAACCTCCTGGCCTCCCGCACTCCGGTGCTCCGCCGCCACAGTGGCGACGATGATGGAAACAAGGGCCCGGTCCTCCGCCGCGATGTAGAGTACAGTTCCGAGGTCCGTTCCCTTCCCGATGCAGGGGCAACTCCGAAAGTCCTCGAAAACTCTAATCCTTCAGGCGTCGATTTTCCTCGAACTGCTCTGAGGTAAACGCAGTCCCGGGATTCGAAGCTTCGCAATTCGGCAACTCCAAGCTGGAACCTGGAACCCGGCTGGCGTACCATAACCTTAGGTGGACGCCCGGCCGGGTGAGCCGCCATTTGGTAGAGGTAACTGTTATGAACAGATCCACCTCGCTGAAAACATTCCTCGCAGGGATCGCTTCTCTCCTCCTCATTTCCTGGTCTGTGCCGGCGCTTGCTCAACATGGCGGCCACGGTGGTGGAGGCGGTGGTGGTGGTTTTCACGGCGGCGGTGGTAGCTATGGCGGCGGCGGCTTTCACGGTGGTGGAGGCTACGGCGGTGGCGCATTTCACGGCGGCGGTGGCTATGGCGGCGGCTTCCACGGCCCTGCTTACGGCGGCGGAAACTACCACGGCGGATACGGAGGCTACCGCGGTGGCATGAATGGCTCTTACGGTCGCAACGGAAGGATGAGCGGAAACTCTCCTTCGACACGCGGCGGCTGGGGCTCTTCCGCACGCTCCGGTGGCTCTCGGAATGCCACGCCCGGCTGGCATGGTTTTGCCGGCTCTGGCGGCGCAGCAGGCATGGGTCGCTCCGGTGGCGCGCGGATTGCCGATGGCCAATGGCACTCCTTCGGCGCACACAGCGCGCACACTTCGACATTCGCCTCGATCAATCACACCAGCATCGTTGCCGTCGGTGCTCCGGCCTGGCACGGCGGTTGGGGATGGGGCGGAGGTTGGGGTTGGCATGGCGGTTGGGGTTGGCACGGCGGTTGGGGTTGGGGTGGCGGATGCTGGGGCTGCGGATGGGGCTGGGGATTCGGCTTCGGCTGGGGTCCCGCTTGGGCGCCCTTCTGGTATTGGCCGTCCTACTGGTACAACCCTTGGTGGAACTATGGCGACGCAAGCTACAACTATGTTGATCCCGAGACTCCAGGAGCCGCGCAATCTTCAGACAGCCAGCAGAATGTTGTCGATCAAGCGCGTGCTGCCCAAATAGGCAGCGATCGCGACTAGTGTTCCCGATGTCGCATGTTTGACTGGATCCAGCGTATTCGGATCAACGATCTCCAAATAGTCCAGACGGACTGAATTTTCCGCGGCAACTTCCTCGCGTCCCGCCACCAGCAACTTCGCCACTTCGCGCTCGCCAGCCTTGACCAGATTCTGCACTCGCATCAGCGCCCCATGCAGCACCAGCGCCCGCTTTCTCTGCTCGGGATCCAGATAAGCGTTCCGCGAACTCATGGCCAGCCCATCGGCTTCGCGCACAATCGGGCACACCACAATCTCCACCTCAAAATTCAGATCGCGCACCATGCGTCGGACAATGGCCACCTGCGCCGCATCCTTCTGCCCGAAGAACGCCGCGTCCGCTTCCACTGCATGAAATAATTTCGCCACCACGGTCGTAACACCGCGAAAGTGCCCCGGCCGCGAACCCCCATCCAACTTCTCGCTCAGTCCTTCCACCGTCACCCACGTGATCGCTCCCGCCGGATACATCTCTTCCACGGATGGCGCGAACAACAACGACACGCCCTCGCGCTCCAACATTTCGCAATCGCGCTCGAACGATCGCGGATACTTCGCCAGATCCTCATTCGGACCAAATTGTGTTGGATTTACGAAGATCGATGCCGCCACCACATCGGACGACGCGCGCGCCGCCCGCACCAGCGACAAGTGTCCCTCGTGTAATGCACCCATGGTCGGAACAAATCCCAGCCGCTTGCCCGCGCGCCGAACCCCGCGAGAAGCCGTTTGCATGTCGTGAATGGTGTTGCAGATCTTCAAGGATGGATCAATCTGAGTCGTCGAGTTTCAGGCCGAAGGCACCCACTTGATGGCAACATTCGCAGCTTTCAGCATCCCGCCCATAATTCCTTTGTTGCGGCGGATCTCCACCTGATCCTGCTCCGAGACAGCGCGGGAGCTCTCGGTCGCCGCCACCACCCGCCCCAACGGCCAATTCGAAGCCGGCAACGCCGCCAGCGCCGGCAGTAACTCGGCGGGCTTCAAAATAATTTCCGCATTATCGGCGGCATCGAGCAACGCTACCCCATCGCGACGCACGATCAGGTAAGGGTTGCGCCAGGTTTTCATGTCATGGATGCGCTCGAATTTCGCCGGATCCGCCGCGGGAATGGCCTGCAATACAACTTCAGGTGCGGGCGGTTTCGGCGCATCCTGCTGCGAGGAACATCCCACCAGAGAGATCCCCAGCAGAATGATCGCCGACACACCTCTGCGAAGTGACTTGCCGATCACAGTGCGGACGTTACCTCACCATCGCGGGTACATCATTCTTCGCCGCCCAGATCAGCGCAACGAACCATCCAATCACGCTCCACCCCAGGAAGAGGTTGAGCAGGAAGATCGCCAGCAGGTCCCGCTTGCTCCGAGCGAGAGCAACAATCGACGGTAGAAAATACATTACGAACCCAAAGCCGAAGAACGGGAAGAAGAAGAAATGTGCAAGCACCATAGCAGCCCTCCCTTCAATAGCGTAGCACCATTAGAGGCAGCGCTAAAGCCGTGGCCGTTCGAAAACCGGGCCACCAACTGGTAGATGATACGCAGAAAACGTTCCCAGAGTTCCCAAGCCCTATCCGTGTGAATCAGTGCAAATCCGTGGCAAAGAAGTTCGGCCCCTACCGTCCCATTGCCCTCTTCCGCGTCAATACCGTGTCGAGTCCCGCACCAGTTTCTTTCGACAGATGATACGACTCCTCGTCCGCCGGATACTGGTGTGACTTCACGTCTGCCCGAAACGCCTGTACTGCATTCGTGATCAGAGCCGCGGCATCGCCATAGCGACGCACAAATTTTGCTGGAGGTCCAAACGTCAAATTCAAGATGTCGTGGAACACCAGCACCTGCCCGTCACACTCCGGCCCGGCTCCGATGCCGATCGTCGGCGTGCCGACCTCCTCGGTAATCATCGCGGCGACTTCGCGCGGAATGCCCTCAAGATACAGACACGCCACGCCCGCCCGATCCAGCGCAATGGCATCGCGCATGAGCTGCTCAATCCCGCTCAGGCTCTTGCCCTGCACCTTGTAGCCGCCCATCACATTCACCGACTGCGGCGTCAGTCCAATGTGGCCGGCAACGGGAATCTCAGCATCGATAATTTCGCGGATCAGATCGGCCCGTTTCGCTCCGCCTTCAATCTTCACCACCTCAGCGCCGCCTTCCTTCACGAAGCGGGCTGCATTGCTGACGGCGGTTTTCGAGTCAATCTGATACGAGCCGTAAGGCATGTCGGCGATCAGCAACGCATTCTTCAGTCCGCGCCGCACCGCCTTCACGTGGTGCAGCATCTCGTCCATCGTGACTGAAAGCGTGTTCTCATAGCCCAGCATGGTCTGCGCCAGCGAATCGCCCACCAGCACCATATCGATGCCGGCCGCATCCACCAGGCGCGCAGACGCGTAGTCGTAGGCGGTAAGGCAGGTAATGGGTTCGTGTCGGAGTTTTTGCTCCCGCAGAGTCGCGGTCGTGATCTTTTGGCCGGAACCGTCGAACAGACGCCCGCCAATCGGCGTGATGCTCATGATGTCCTCCAGTGCCCCTCCGCCTCTGGCGGATAGAGCCTGTACTCATCGTAGCGTCTACAACTTTTGGATGACGCTGGGGATATTTTAACCTGAAGAAAGGGAATGGGCTACCGCAAAGATTCCACTGCGAACGCGAAAGCCAAACGTTGCTTTTCCGGGTACTTACGGGGATTCGAGTAAAAGAGATTACCAATGTAAGACACAAATGTATATGCCTTACCTTTACGAAATGGTAAGATTCAATTTATGACGACTTACCGGACTACCATCAGTTCCAAAGGACAGGTCATCATTCCTGCCGAACTTCGAAAAAGGCTGGGATTGAGAAAAGGAGTGCGGGCCGTGTGGAGGGAAGATAGGGGCCATCTCGTCCTCACCACGATCGACCGCATTCTTGATGAAATTCAAGGGTCGCTAAAACCAAGACCTGGTCAACCCTCCATGTTTGAAGAACTCTTCAAGGAGCGCGCAAGAGAACGGGAGCGTGAGAAAAAGAAAGCGGAATTGTGACAAATGAGAGGCCACCTGCGGCTCTATGTTCTCGATGCGAATGCGCTGGTTAGCTTACTCGAGAATCGGCCTGTGGCGGCTTCTCGCGTACGCCATCTACTCGAAGAAGCGTCCCCGAATGAGCACCTTCTGTTGCTCTCTTCGATTAACTGGGGAGAAGTTTTCTCCATTACCTGGCGCTTGCATGGGGAGGAAGCGGCATTAGCAGCAGAACGCCAAATCCAGCAACTTCCGATCGCAATCATTCCCATCGACCGCGACCGCGCGACGCGAGCGGCCACTTTGAAGCAAAAACACAACCTCGGCTACGCCGATTCTTTCGCTGCCGAACTAGCGATCGAAAAAAAGGCCTCGCTGGTCACCGCCGACTCGGAATTTGCGAGGCTGGGGAACACGCTTTCAGTGTACGCGCTACCTCGTCACGAAAAATAGCGCAGGAGGCCTTGTCACATTCGCTATTTTCCGCGTTTCTGCCTGCTGTTTTCCCGGAGCCAGGCAACGTAGCCTGCCTCGTCGAGCGTGGCTGCTGCCAGCCCCATCACGGCCTGCGTGGCATCCACTTCGCTGGCCTTGAAATCGAAGCCATTGAGTTCCAGGAAGAGAACACCGACCACGAAACCAGTTCGCTTATTGCCATCGACAAAGGGATGGTTGCGGACAATACCCGCCGTGTAGAGGGCCGCCATTTCGATAACGCTGGGAGAACTAGCGTAAGCGTAGTGTTGGCGGGGCCGCGCCAGAGCGGACTCCAGCAGCCCTTGATCCCGAACGCCTGGCGCGCCCCCGTGCAATGCCAGACTCCGATCGTGGATCGCCAGGACATCGCGAACCTCGATCCAGAGCGGCTCTTTCCGTTTCTTAGCCACGCTTCACTTCGCCAGAGCGTGCAGCGTGTTGCGATAACGGCCCATGATCTCTTCCGCCTTGGTCATTTTCTCCTCGAACGCAGGATCATAAGGAGTAAGCCGGTAGTCTCCGCCGCCCGACTCAATCAAGAAAACCCGCTCCCCATCCCCCGTCTGCAGGCGCTGAATCACTTCCTTGGGCAGAACAACCCCGAGCGAGTTGCCGAACCTGCGGATCTTGAGCTGAACCATGAGTGGCTCCTCCATGTTATTACAATTGTAATAACTTCTAACCAATTAGACAAGGAGATTTGGTGCAAGACGGTGTTTCAAAATTTATAAACTTGGCGTACAAGTACAGCCATGCGCCTCACTCGTGACCGACGCCCCGCGCTGGAGCAAGTCAAGTCAGGCCTGAGAATCGCCGGGGCGATTGTCGCCACCTTGGCTACGATTTCGCTTTTCGCGCTCGGGTACACCCAAATCGCGAATGCGGACCATGCGCGACATCCGTTGACGGGATGGCTCCTGATAACCGCTCTCACGATTACTCTGGGCCTCACAGTTCAGTACTGGCGTCGCTGGTTTTTCTTCATACCTTGTTACTTGGGAATGCGTTCATCTCTATTTCTACTGCTGGGTTGGTTTTCTCCGAGAGGCTTCTTCTATGTGGGCTTTCCCATCTTGATGTTTGTTATGTCTGCGATGAGCTTTCGACTGAGGGAGTCGCAAAAGCTCCGCGCGTTCGATCGCGCCACTCTCCTTGTCGCCGCAGCGTGCCTGCTGGCGGCGATGCTGGAGTTTCTCTCGAAAGAACCTAATCAAATGGCGCTGCTATTTGTCGCTGTTGGGGATCTGGCGCTTTTGACCTCCTTGATCAATTCAAGTCGCAAGTCACGCCAGCGCGCGGTACATGACGCCGCACCTTTGACGCTTAAGCGCTGACCGCCCCTAGGCTCCCACAGCATCCTGACCACCCAGCGGCAAGAAGTACTGCGTCCCCTTGATCGGCTCGGTGACCTTGCGTAGCAGTTCCTGCAAATCTTCATTACGGTCGACGAAATCAATCTCGGACGTATTCACAATCAGCAGATCCGACGACGTGTAGTGAAAGAAGAAGTGCTCGTAAGCCTTCACCACTTCCTCCAGATACTCATCGCTCACCGCCCGTTCGGCCGGAGAATTCTTTTTCTTCAGCCGCTTCTTCAGCACCTCGGGCGTCGCCTGCAAATAAATGACAAGATCCGGTGTCGGCAACTGCTCGCGGAAATGGTTGTAATAACGGTTGTAAGTATCGAGTTCGTGGTCGGTGAGATTCAGGCAGGCAAACAGCTTGTCTTTTTCGAAGATGAAATCTGATACCACAACTTTCTGCGAACTCGGCCCCAGATCGAGTGCCTGCAATTGTTCGAACCGTCGCACCAGAAATGTGAACTGCGCCTGAAACGCCGCCCCGCGCTCCCCCTCGTAAAACGAATCGAGAAACGGATTCGCCTCCGGCTCCATCACCCGCTGCGCATTCAAACGCTCTGCCAAAATGCGCGCCAGCGTGCTCTTGCCCACGCGAATGGGTCCTTCCACAGCAATGTACCGGGGAGATTCGAAAAGATTGGCCATGTTTTCGTAGGACGAGTTGCGATGTTTCGGAATTCAGAGGATATCTCGGATAACGCCGAGTGGCAATTGCGGGAAGAGTTAACAGCAGGAAAAGCCATTTCAGACTGGAGATTGGAGATTGCAGATTTCAGATTGCTGATTGGAACAGAGCCGCCAGCGCGGATACTCTCGCTTCCGAAATCTGAAATCTCCAATCTGAAATCTGCAATGTTTTAGAATCCTCCCATGCTCGGAGCCGTGCTCGCCGGAACCGCCGCTGCAGCCGCATTGACCGCCGCGGGATACCAGTCCATGGCGCCCACCGGCCAGTGGTACGGCCGCACGTTCACCAGCCTCCCCCGTGGCGCCAGGCAGATCGCACTAACATACGACGACGGCCCCAACGATCCGCACACGCTGCGCCTTCTCGAAGTCCTCGCGAAGCACAACGTACACGCAACCTTTTTTATGATCGGACGCTACGTCCGGCAGCGCCCCGAAATCGTCCGCGAAGTCGTCGAGGCGGGCCACGTAATCGGCAACCACACCTTCACGCATCCACTACTGACCCTCCAGAGCGCGGCACAAATTCGCCAGGAACTTTCCAATTGCCACTCCGCATTGCAGGATGCGATCGGAGATCACTCGAATCTCTTCCGCCCTCCATTCGGCGGACGCCGCCCCGCCACCCTGCGCATCGCGCGCGAACTGGGCCTTGAACCTGTGATGTGGAATGTGACCGGATACGACTGGAACGCGCCACCCTCCGCCATGATCGAACAGAAGGTCGCCAAGCAAATCCGCGGCGGTGACGTCATCCTCCTCCACGATGGCGGCCACAAACAGATCGGAGCCGACCGCTCTCAAACGGTCCTGGCCACAGATAGCTTGATTGCGAAATACCAAGCGGAACGCTACAGATTCGTCACCATTCAAGAGATGATGATGGAAAAGTCGACTAGCCGCCAGTCCGCGGTCCGCTAGCCGACGGGAGAGACAAGGCGAGCAAGAATCTCCGTGCCTCAGTGTCTCCGTGGTGAAAACTCATCCCCGCGCCGTCACAAACGCCTGCTTCGCCGCCGCCACCGTCCGCTGCACATCTTCCTCAGTATGTTTCGCCCCCAGAAATGCAGCCTCATACTGCGAAGGCGGCAGATACACGCCGCTATCGAGCATGCTGCGGAAAAATTTCCCAAACGCTTCGGTATTCGACTTCGATGCCGAATCCCAATCCGTTACCGGCCCCTTCTGGAAGAACCAGGTAAACATCGATCCCACGCGGTTATAGCAAAGCGCGACACCGGCGTCCTTCGCAGCCGCCGCCACTCCCTCGACCAGGCTGGCGCTCATCTTCTCCAACTGCGGATAAATCTCGCCTTTCCGATCGCGCAACTGCTTCAACATCGCGCATCCCGCAGCCATCGCCAGTGGATTCCCCGACAATGTCCCCGCTTGGTACATCGGTCCCAGCGGCGCCACCAGGTCCATAATCTCTTTGGGCCCGCCGTACGCGCCCACCGGCAATCCTCCGCCGATAATCTTCCCCATCGTCGTCAGGTCCGGACGAATGTTGTACAGTTCCTGCGCTCCCCCATAAGCCACGCGAAATCCGGTCATCACCTCGTCGAAAATCAGCACCGAATGTTCGCGCTCCGTTAGCAGCCGCAGCCCCACCAGATAATCATCCGCCGCCGGAACACATCCCATGTTCCCGACAACGGGCTCCACGATCACGCATGCAATCTGGTGCTTATATTTTTGAAAAGCATGTTCGACGACCGAAAGATTGTTGAACGGCAGCGCCAACGTAAACTGCGTGAACTCTTCCGGCACCCCCGCCGATCCCGGAATCCCCAGCGTCGCTACGCCCGACCCCGCCTTCACCAGCAGCGCATCCGCATGCCCGTGATAGCACCCCTCGAACTTCACGATATATTTGCGCTTGGTATACGCGCGCGCCAGCCGGATTGCCGACATCGTCGCTTCCGTCCCTGAACTGACGAAGCGTACTTTCTGAATGTGCGGAAACGCCCCCAGCACCAACTCTGCCAGATCGGCCTCTGAGGGTGTCGAGGCTCCAAAGCTCGTGCCGTTGCAGGCCGCACCCACAATCGCATCCAGCACGCTAGGCTCAGCGTGCCCTAGAATCAGCGGCCCCCACGATCCGATGTAATCGATGAATTCGTTTTCGTCGGCGTCCCAGATGTGCGACCCCTTGCCTCGCACAATGAATGGCGGATCTCCCCCCACGGAGCGGAATGCCCGCACCGGAGAGTTCACGCCTCCCGGAATCATGCTCTCCGCCCGCTGCTGCAGGCGACGCGACTGCTCAGTCTTGCGTGACGTAGTGGACGGCATCAAATCCTCTCGACCAGAATCCAGGAATTAAAGAGAAAAAGGATGTCAACCGAATCGAACAAATCAACCGAATACTATAGCAGCGCCCCACAATCCCGAATTCATCAGATATTCATCCCTCTCTAATCCCCTTGCAACATGCCTACAGTACCTTAAGGGTCATCAAGCTGCCCTTCTAACCGGGAGGGTTTAGAGGACAGTCTCGGGGGCTCCGGACTGTCCTTTTTGCTTTTTGCACGCCAAATCGAGCGAGACACCCTCCATCTTTTCGTCCCGCCACCTCTTCTCCCAATTCATACAGGAAACACCTTATACATCCCGCCTTCATTGCCCGGCTACCATCATCGGACCGTAGATAGGGGGAGGCGTGGGCCACGGTCTGCGCCAATTGGGGGCCCGGCCGATCACACCTGTCATTGAACACGAAAAGCTCCAGAGACACTCAATGGCGGCGAACATACTCATCGTTGACGACCACGAGATTGTGCGACGGGGCCTTCGTTCGCTGCTCTCCTCTCGCCCAGACTGGCAGATCTGCGGCGAGGCCATCGACGGCGTCCAGGGTGTTGAAAAGGCCAAAGCCCTGCGCCCCGCTCTCGTCCTCATGGACATCTCCATGCCTCGCATGAACGGCCTCGAGGCCACACGCATTATCCGCAAAGAACTTCCCGAAACCACTGTCGTCATCATCAGCCAGAACGATCCCGAGGTTGCCCGCCACCAAGCGAAAGAGGTCGATGCGGCCGCTTACGTAGCCAAGGCCGATCTCTCCCGCGACCTGCTCCCCACCATCTCCAGGTTGCTCGGCGACGGCAACGCCCCAATACCGCCCGCCCCGCAGCCTGCGAACGCATCCTCGCTCGACTGGCTAGCCGGTGGCGGCACGCTGACCCGCCTCATCCAGGAATACGACTGGTCGCAGACTCCTCTCGGACCGATCGCCAGCTGGCCGCAAAGCCTCAAAACTTCCGTGAACCTCATCCTCAACTCCCACCACCCGATGTGGCTGGGATGGGGTCCGGCCGCCACCTTCCTTTATAACGAGGCCTACATCCAAGTCTTAAGTTCCGCCAAGCACCCCTGGGCCATGGGCCGCCCCGCCTCCGAAGTCTGGGCCGAAATTTGGGATATCTGTGGTCCGCTGGCCGACAAAGTTTTCCAAAAAGGCGAAGCTTCCTTCGTCGACGAAATGCGCCTCTTCATGAATCGCGGAAATTTCGTCGAGGAAACCTACTACTCCTATTCCTACAGCCCGATTCGTGACGAAGCCGGCACCGTCGCCGGACTCTTCTGTCCATCTACCGAGGTCACCCACAAGGTCATCAATGCGCGACGGCTGCGCACGCTCTCAGAACTCTCCGCCCACGCTCTCGTTCAAAAGACCACCAAGGCGGCCTGCGACTCTGCCATGGCCACCCTGGCCGCGAACCCCGACGATGTCCCCTTCGCCATCCTCTACCTGCTCGATAGCGATGGCCAGAACGCCATCCTCGAACAAGTTTGCGGACTGCCTCCAGCCTCACTTGCCGTGGCGCCTCAGTCGTTGAATCTCACCCAGCCCACTCAGGACTGCCTATGGCCCTTAGCTGATGTCGTCAACAAAGGCCTCGCGCAAGTTGTCTCCGTCGAAAATGTCGAAGGCCTTCCGCGCGGCTTGGCCCACCAACATCTCTCTCAGGCGATGGTCCTCCCTGTGACTTCCCGCGGCGAAGGTGGCACCGTCGGAGTTCTTGTCGCCGGCGTCAATCCCACCCGTAAGCTCGATCCCGAGTACCGCACCTTCTACGAACTGATCGCCGGACAGATCGCCACCGCCATCCAGAATGTTCGCAGTGTAGAAGAAGAGCGCAATCGTCTCGAAGCCTTGGCCGAAATTGATCGCGCCAAGACCACCTTCTTCAGCAATGTCAGCCACGAATTCCGTACGCCGCTGACTCTCATGCTCGGCCCTGTTGAAGATCTTCTGGCTCAGAGTTACACCGGCCTTTCGCCAGCGGCCAAGAGCCAGCTTGAACTCGTCAACCGAAACGGCTCTCGCCTCCTTCGCCTCGTCAACACTCTTTTGGATTTCTCCCGGATCGAAGCCGGCCGGATGCAGGCCATCTATCAGCCCACCGACCTGTCCGCCTTCACTACTGAGCTCGCCAGCGTCTTCCGCTCAGCCACCGAGAAAGCCGGACTGCAACTCGAACTGGATTGTCAGAAATTCGCTGAGCCAGTCTTTGTCGACCGCGGCATGTGGGAAAAGATTGTCCTCAATCTCATCTCCAACGCCTTTAAGTTCACCTTCGAGGGCAGCATTGCGGTCTCCCTGACGAAGTCCAGCAACAACGCCGAATTGCGCGTGCGTGACACCGGCGTCGGCATTCCCGCCAAGGAATTATCTCGTTTATTCGACCGCTTTCATCGCATCGAAAACAGTCGCAGCCGCACTCACGAAGGCAGCGGTATCGGCCTGGCCCTGGTGCAGGAGCTCGTTAAACTTCACGGCGGATCGGTTCGCGTCGAGAGCACCATCGGCGAAGGCAGCACTTTCATCGTCAGCGTGCCCCTCGGAGCCGCGCATCTTCCTCCCGACCGCATTGGCGGAAACCGTACCTTAGCTTCCACCGCGATGGGTGCCGCGCCCTTCGTGGAAGAGGCTCTCCGCTGGCTTCCGGATGCGCCCGCAACTGACGAAGAGATTCTTCCCTCTCACGAACTTCTCCCCGTCCCGTGCCCTCCCATGCCGGGCGTTAAAAGCAGCGCTGAGAAGCGTCCACTCATTCTCGTCGCCGATGACAACGCCGACATGCGCCAGTACCTCATCCGCCTCTTAGGCGAGCGCTACGAAGTGCAGGCTGTTCCCGACGGGCAAGCCGCTGTAACTGCCGTGACGGAACGCACTCCTGAATTAATTCTCTCTGACGTGATGATGCCCAACCTCGACGGCTTTGGCCTCCTGCATGAATTGCGTTCCGACCCCAAGACCAGAACGATTCCCATCATTCTGCTCTCGGCTCGCGCCGGCGAAGAGTCCCGCGTCGAAGGCATGGAGCACGGCGCCGACGACTACCTCATCAAGCCCTTCAGCGCCCGCGAACTGCTCGCCCGAGTACAAACTCACCTGGAAATGGCTCGCGTGCGCAAGCAGTCGGAAGAGGCCCTGCGCCGCCGCACCGAGCAATTCGAAACGCTCCTCAACCAGGCTCCCCTTGGCGTCTACCTCGTCGATAGCGACTTGCGCATTCGCTCGATGAATCCCCTCGCATTCGAGTTTTTCGCTGGTATTGGCGATCCGGTCGGCCGCGATTTCGCCGAGGTCTTGCACCTTCTCCGGCCCAAACCCCAGGCAGATGAAGTTATCCAGCGGTTTCGCCACACGCTCGAAACCGGGGAGCCCTATGTGGTCGCCGAGCGTACCGTGGAACGCCCGGAAACCGGAACGCGTGAGACCTACGAATGGCAGATCTGCCGTATCCCCCTCCCGGAAAGCGGCTATGGTGTCGTCTGCTATTTCCGGAACATCACCCATCAGGTTGCCGCCCGCGAACGCGAACGCCAAATAACCGCGGAGGCCATCGCCGCCACCGCCAAGTTCCAGGCTGTGTTCGAGCAAACTACCGTCTTCGCTGGAATCATGGCTCTCGACGGAATCATCATTGAAGCTAATCGTATGTCCCTCGATGCCTGCGGCTTCCATTCCCAGGATGTCCTGGGCAAGCACTTTTGGGATTGTGGCTGGTGGCGCAACTTTCCGGAGTCGCAGGAAAAAATTCGCGTCGCCACTCCACTCGCCGCTCAAGGAATTCCTTACCGGGAAAACCTGCGTTACTCCTGGGCAGATGGCACCGAGCGCGTGGTCGACTTCGCTCTCTACCCCATCCGCGACCACGAGTCGAAGATCCTTTTCCTGCACCCTACCGGTGTGGACATCACCGACATCAAGCGCGCCGAAGAAAAGTACCGCGATTTGGCGGAGTCCCTCGATGCCGAGGTGCGCGTCCGCACCAGCGAAGTCGTCCAGCAATCCGAACAGCTCCGTGACTTGTCCAGTCGCTTGCTGCAGGCTCAGGACGAAGAGCGCCGCCATATCGCCCGAGAACTTCACGATAGCGCTGGCCAAATCCTCACTGCGCTCGGCATGACTCTGGGCCAAGCCGCTCGGCTCACTCCGCAAGAAAATCCGCATCTGGCCAAGCCCATGGAAGACAGCCTGAAGTTGGTGCAGCAACTCAGCCAGGAAATTCGCACCATGTCGTACCTGTTGCACCCGCCTCTGCTCGATGAAACTGGCCTCATCGAAGCTCTTCGCTGGTACATCCAAGGCCTCGCCGAACGCAGTGGGCTGGAGATTACGCTTGAGGTCTCTGATGATTTCCAGCGTCTCTCCCGTGAGATGGAGCTCGTGATGTTCCGTCTGGTGCAGGAATGTCTCACCAACATCCATCGTCACAGCGGAAGCGCCAGCGCCACAATCCGTATCGCCCGCGACATCGACAGCGTCTCTCTCGAAGTGCAGGACAAGGGCAAGGGAATCTCGGCCGAGAAGCTCTCCCACCTGCAATCGCACGGCTCCGGCGTTGGCATCAGGGGCATGCGCGAGAGGACCCGCCACTTTGGCGGCCACATGATGATCGAATCGAATCAGAGGGGCACAAAAATCACATTCAAGTTCTCTCTTCCCAAGCATCCCGGCTCGGAACAAGACAGCCCTATCCCCCGCGAAAATACAGTTCTGCCGGCCTAGACGCTTGCGTGGTAACCTCTCTGTCTATCGAGAGGGTTAAGCCAACGCCTGTGCGGATCCTGATCGCCGATGACAATGAAAGCGTCCGTCGCGGTGTGAGAAATATCCTCGCATCTGTGACCCAATGGGAAGTCTGCGGCGAAGCCAAAGATGGCGCTGAGGCACTCCAGATCGCGGCAGTGTCCGCGCCCGACTGCGTTCTTCTCGATATCAGTATGCCCGGCATGAGCGGACTCGACGTCGCCAAGCTGCTTCGCCATAAAGTCCCGGCGTCAAAGATCGTAGTGATGAGCCAGCATGATCCGGCTGTGCTTTTGCCACGCGCACTCGAGGCGGGAGCCCACGCTTGTGTCGACAAGGGTCGCCTCGCCCTCGACCTCATCCCCACCATCGAACGCGTGTTGACGGCCTGAGACTTCGCCGTTCGCCGTCCTCGCAGCCTCTATCGCGAGCGCACCAGTACAATACCCGCATGGCCGATGCCAGGAACAGCGTCAGCGCGACCCTGTCTCGCGTCCCCATCTTCAGTGGGCTCAGCGACAACGAACTGACTTTTCTTTCGCAGCGTGCCGTGCTGCGCGGCTTCCAATCAGGTGAAATTGTTTTTAGCGAAGGTCAACCCTGCACTGGCCTCTACGTAGTCCAGTCCGGACACGTGCGCATCTTTAAAACTTCCGTGAATGGCCGTGAGCAGGTCTTGAACATCGACGGTCCCGGAAGCTCGGTGGCGGAATTGCCAGTGTTCGACGGCGGCGCCTACCCTGCATCCGTCGCTGCAGTCGACGAAGCCACCTTGCTCTTCGTCAGCAAGCAGGACTTCCAATCGTTGTGCCTTACCCATCCGCAAGTCGCTCTGAAAGTCCTGCGCGTCGTCGGTGCGCGCTTGCGCCGCCTGGTTGGCATTATCGAGGAGCTTTCCTTCACCACGGTGCGACACCGCCTCGCCGCATTCCTGTTGCGTTCCGCGCAACGCGAGGGCAGGCAGACGCCAGCGGGCACCGAAATCCTGCTGCCCACCAACAACCAGGAATTAGCGTCGCAAATTGGCACGGTCCGGGAACTGGTCTCCCGCAACCTCAGCCGCTTGCAGGCCGCCGGCCTCATTCAAATGGACGGCCGCAACGTTCTCATTTCAAACCTCAAAGCCCTCGAGGCCGAACTCGAAGGCGCCGAGTAGACTCCCCTTCCGACTTTATTTTCACTGGCCGTGACATATGTCACAGGCAAGCCTCTCTCCCAACCGTATGGTGGAACTGCACGCGGCGATCGAGACACTCAGGCCGCTGGGAGAGAAATCATGAATCTGAATTCGGCCAAGACCGTTCGCGAACTGGCAGTGGAAATCCCCAACGCCACCCGCATTTTCGAAAAATTTGGCATCGACTATTGCTGCGGCGGCAAGAAGCCCTTGGACGAGGCCTGCCGCGCTGCCAACCTGCCCATCCATGATGTGATCGAAGCCCTGGAAACCGCCGCCAGCCCCACTGGCTCCCCAGCCTATGACCAGATCTCTGGCTCGCTGGCCGAACTCGTCGATCACATCGTAAAGACCCATCACAAGTTCACCCGCGAAGAAATCTCCCGGCTCCAGAAACTTCTCGCCAAGGTCTGCTCCGTCCACGGACAGAACCACCCCGAACTCATCGCGATTCAAAGCACCTTCCAGAATCTTGCGCAGGAACTCACCATGCACCTCATGAAAGAGGAGAACGTACTGTTTCCCTACATCATCCGCATGGAAGAAGCCGTCTTGCAGCATGACCCGGTGCTGCCTCCGCCCTTCGGCAGCGTGCAAAATCCGGTACGCATGATGGCGCAAGAACATGATGGTGCCGGTGAAGCCCTCCGCCAGATCCGTGCCGCCAGCGGCAATTTCGCTGCGCCTCCCGACGCCTGCGTCAGCTACCAAGCCTTGTATGAGGCCTTGGAAGGTTTCGAGGCCGATTTGCATCAGCACATTCACCTCGAAAACAACATCCTCTTCCCCCGCTCCATTGCTATGGAAGAGAACGCACTCACAACCGCCAGATAAAACAGGTTGCATTTGTAGTTCGGGAGGGTCATGATCGCTGAACTATATCGTGACCCGATACAAATAGCCGATACAACCAGAAAGAGAGCGCGCCGCCGATGTCCTACAAAAAACTGTGGATTGCACTCGCACTCGTACTGATCATTTCTTTCAGCGTTCTGGGCGGGGTTGGCATAAAGATCATGCACAACGCCCCGCCCATCCCTTCCCAGGTAGTCGCCTCTAACGGTCAGATCCTATTCTCCGGCTCTGTCATTCAGGATGGACAGAACGCCTGGCAGTCCATTGGAGGCCAGGAAGTCGGCACCATCTGGGGTCATGGCTCCTACGTCGCACCCGACTGGAGTGCCGACTGGCTGCATCGCGAATGCGTATTTCTCCTCGACCACTGGGCCAAAGAATTGGGCGCGGCCAGCTACGAAACGCTTCCCGCTGAACAGCAGGCTGCGCTCCGCCAGCGCCTGCAAACGACCATACGCCGTAACACCTATAACCCCGCCAACCAAACCATCACCGTCGACCCGGCTCGTGTCGCGGCCTTCGCCGATCTGAGTCATTACTACGCAGATGTTTTCGCCAACGGCCGCCCGCAATACGCCATCCAGAAAGGCGCTCTCACCGATCCCGAAAAGCTCCGCGCCATGAGCGCATTCTTCTGGTGGACGGCATGGGCCGCTTCAACCAACCGTCCCGGCAGCGACGTCACCTACACCCAGAACTGGCCGCACGAGCCGCTCATCGGCAATCAACCTACGGGCGGCACCGTCGTGTGGAGCGTCATCAGCTTCGTCCTTTTGCTGGCCGGAATCGGCGGCATGGTCTGGTATTTCGCTTCGCAACCTCGAACCGTCGCCGAGGAACTTTTGCCCGAGCGCGATCCACTTCTTGGCCTGCAGCCCACGCCATCGCAGCGCGCCACGCTCAAATATTTCTTCGTCGTCGCCGCCCTCTGGGTCGTTCAAGTGGCTTTAGGAGCCATCACCGCACACTACGGTGTCGAAGGCTCCGGCTTCTACGGCATCCCCTTGGATCGGTGGCTCCCGTACGCTGTCACTCGCACTTGGCACTTGCAGATCGGAATCTTCTGGATTGCCACTTCCTGGCTGGCGACCGGACTCTATGTCGCGCCCGCCGTCAGCGGAGTCGAACCCAAAGGGCAACGTCTCGGCGTGAATGCCCTGTTTGGTGCTCTCCTGCTCGTTGTCGTCGGATCACTCGCCGGAGAGTGGCTCAGCATTCAGCACAAGCTCGGCAATCTCTGGTTCTGGCTCGGAACCCAAGGCTATGAATACGTCGACCTGGGCCGCCTCTGGCAAATCTTGCTATTCGTTGGCCTGGTCTTCTGGCTGTGGCTGATGTGGCGCGGCCTCAAACCCGCCTTGGCCAAGAAAGATAACAACCGCGCGCTCTTGGTGATGTTCATCATCTCCAGCATCGCGATCCCGCTTTTCTATGCCGCCGGCCTGATGTACGGCCAGCGCAGCAATCTGGTCACCGCCGAATATTGGCGCTGGTGGGTTGTTCACCTGTGGGTCGAAGGCTTCTTTGAAGTATTCGCCACCGTCGTCATTGCGTTTCTGCTCACCCGCCTCAAACTGCTCTCCATCCTGACTGCAACGCGAGGTGTCTTGTTCTCGACGGTGGTCTTCTTGTCCGGCGGAATCATTGGCACCTTCCACCATCTCTACTTTGCCGGCACTCCCGATGTCGTCCTCGGACTCGGTGCCGTCTTCAGCGCTCTCGAAGTGGTCCCGCTGGTCCTGATCGGCTTCGAAGCCTGGGAGAACATCCGCCTGGCCCGGTCTCGGCAACAACACATCTGGCTCGCAGCCTACAAATGGCCGATCTATTTCTTCGTCGCCGTCGCCTTTTGGAATTTCGTCGGCGCAGGCCTCTTCGGATTCCTCATCAATCCACCCATTGCTCTCTACTACATGCAGGGACTCAATACGACTCCCGTACACGGCCACACCGCTCTTTTCGGCGTGTATGGCATGCTCGGTCTCGGCCTGATGCTCTTCTGCATGCGCGCCTTGCGGCCAGGTAAAGCGTGGAAGAACTGGCCTCTGGCGTTTTCCTTCTGGGCCATCAACATCGGCCTCGCGGCCATGGTGCTAATCAGCGTTCTGCCCATCGGACTGATGCAAACCTGGGCGTCGGTCGAATACGGAACCTGGTACGCACGCTCCTCCGAATTCATGCAGACTCCTCTCATGAACCACCTGCGCTGGCTGCGCATGATCGGAGACAGCATCTTCGCCATCGGAGCCGTCGTCCTTGGATGGTTTGTCCTCGGCTTAGTCACAGGACATTCCTATGACTCCAAAGGCTTCGTCTCCGAAGGTGAATGGACCGTTCGCGACGAGAAACAACCAGAACTGACTCACGCCGGCGATTGATGTTCTGAGCGGCGCGTCTTCGCGCACGGCCTTCCCCCGGCGCGCCGCTCTCAACGTGCTGTAAGCCGGAGATACCCTCATCTCCGGCTGCTTCACGCTGATTCGGAAACCACGATCTCGGAAATGCAAGCTATCTGAAAAACCGTTCCTCCCTCCTACTACGCAATTCCCACCCAAACGAATTACACTAATAGGTTGCAATCTGCGCGGCGACATCCGCCTGCGCGCTAAGTCATTCCTCGAGGAAGCCATCATGTCCGTGAATAGTTTCAACAGTCGCTCCACCCTCAAAGTCGGCAAAAAAGAATACGAAATCTACCGCCTCGACGCCCTCGACAAACAAGGAATCTCCACCACTCACCTGCCGTTTTCCCTCCGGATCCTTCTCGAGAATCTCCTGCGCACCGAAGACGGACGCAATGTCACCAAAGAAGAAGTGCGCGCGCTCGCAAACTGGAACAGCAAGTCGAAGCCAGAAAAAGAAATCGCCTTCACTCCCAGCCGCGTTCTCCTCCAGGATTTCACCGGCGTTCCCTGCGTCGTCGATCTCGCCGCCATGCGCGACGCCATGCAGCAACTCGGCGGCGATCCCACGCTCATCAATCCGCTGCAGCCCGTTGAGTTAGTCATCGATCACTCCGTGCAAGTCGACGAATTCGGCACGCCGCAAGCGTTCGATATGAACGCCCTGCTCGAATTCCAGCGCAACAAAGAACGCTACTCCTTCCTCCGCTGGGGACAAACCGGCTTCCGCAACCTCGCCATCGTCCCCCCCGACACCGGCATCGTCCACCAGGTCAACCTCGAATACCTCGCCCGCGTAGTCTTCGTCCACGAATCCCCCGGCAAACGCACCGCCTACCCCGACACCCTGGTAGGCACAGACAGTCACACGACAATGGTGAATGGTTTGGGAGTGTTGGGTTGGGGAGTGGGGGGGATTGAAGCGGAGGCTGCGATGCTCGGGCAGCCTGTTTCTATGCTGATTCCGTTGGTGGTGGGGGTGAAGCTTACGGGGCGGTTGCGCGAAGGCGCTACTGCTACGGATTTCGTTCTCACTGTCACAGAGATGTTGCGGAAGCACGGTGTGGTTGGAAAGTTTGTGGAGTACTTCGGGCCTGGTCTTCGGGATTTGCCGCTCGCCGATCGCGCAACGATTGCAAATATGTCTCCCGAGTACGGAGCTACTTGCGGGATTTTTCCGATTGATAAAGAGACACTTCGCTACTTGCGCCTCACGGGACGCAGTGAAGAACAGATTGCGCTGGTCGAAGCTTACAGCCGCGAGCAAGGGATATTTCACGACGACAAGACTCCTGAAGCGGAATACTCCGAGTTGCTCACACTTGATCTTGCGACCGTTGAGCCGAGCCTGGCTGGACCGAAGCGTCCGCAGGATCGCGTTGTTTTGTCGCAGGCGGGCGAGTCGTTCAACAAGGCACTGCCGTCGCTGATCAAGCCGAAGTCTGCCAAGACTGCGGCCACGACGGCCACTGCTGCGAACAGTGCGAAGTGGGAGCAGGAAGGTGGCAGTCCGGCGGCGATCGGCGTCGAAGATCCTCAAGTTCATGAACATGTTCCCGCCTCTGTGAAAGATTCTCTGAAGCACGGCAGCGTCGTCATCGCTGCCATCACTTCTTGCACCAACACATCGAATCCTTCGGTGCTCATCGGTGCAGGACTTCTTGCGAAAAAAGCGGTCGAGAAGGGACTCTCTGTTCCCGCCTGGGTCAAAACCTCGCTGGCGCCGGGATCGAAAACCGTGACCGACTATCTCGCGAAGGCCGGCCTGACGCCCTATCTCGAGAAACTAAAATTCCATCTTGTCGGTTACGGATGCACCACCTGCATCGGCAACTCCGGACCGCTGCCCGATGAAGTCTCGAAGGCTATCGATGAGAAAGAGCTGGTGGTCGCATCGGTTCTCTCCGGGAACCGCAACTTCGAAGGCCGGATCAACTCCGAAGTCCGCGCCAATTACTTGATGTCTCCGCCGCTGGTTGTCGCCTTTGCGCTCGCTGGCCGCATCGACATCGACTTGCGGAAAGACGCCATCGGCAAAGGCCGCGATGGACAGCCCATCTACATGGCAGACATCTGGCCATCTTCGCGCGAGATCGAAGAGACCATGGCGCAGTCGATCACGTCAGAAATGTTCGCCAAGTCATACGCGGACGTGTTCGCAGGCGACGAACGCTGGCGCGGATTGTCGGTCCCCAAGGGAGAAACCTATGCGTGGGCCGACGACTCCACGTACATTCGCCAAGCTCCCTACTTCGACCACATGTCGGTGAAGCCCTCGCCCGTGCAGGAGATCAAGAAGGCGCGCGTGCTCGCAGTTCTCGGTGATAGCGTCACTACCGATCACATCTCCCCCGCTGGATCGATCAAGAAAGACAGCCCTGCCGGGAAGTATCTGCAAGAGCATGGCGTGAAGCCCGGGGACTTCAACTCCTACGGATCGCGCCGCGGCAACCATGAAGTGATGGTGCGCGGCACCTTCGCCAACGTGCGCCTGCGCAACAAATTGGTCTCGACCGAGGGCGGATTCACCCGCCATCTTCCGACCAACACTGAAATGTCGATCTTCGACGCGTCCGCAAAATATCGCGAAGCGGGCACGCCGCTCATCATCCTGGCTGGCAAAGAATACGGCTCAGGCTCGTCGCGTGATTGGGCCGCGAAGGGTCCAGCCCTGCTGGGCGTGCGCGCCGTGATCGCCGAAAGCTACGAACGCATCCACCGCTCGAACCTGGTCGGCATGGGAGTTCTACCATTGCAGTTCCCCGTGGGCCAGAACGCCGAATCACTCAAGCTGACCGGAGAAGAAGTATTCGAGATCAGCGGCATCCGCGACCTGGTCGACCACTTCGCCGCCGGACGCGAAGTAAAAGTCCGCGCCACGTCAAAAGGCCAGCCCGATATCGAATTCAGCGCAGTAGTCCGCATCGACACGCCACAAGAAGCTCTCTACTACGCCAACGGCGGAATCTTGCAGTACGTACTGCGGCAGTTGCTAGCTACGAAGAAGGAGTCAGTGGGCGTGTAGTTTCACGCAGTCGGGAATCCCCGCATCTGAAGGCGAACGTAGCATCCAACCGAATGGGATTTAGCTCCCGTGCCTATAGTCGAGAATTGACCCCATGTGGATGCCCGTCAGTCTGAGGTAGAGCTTCGCGAGGCCTTGTTCCGTCATGCCCGAGATCATGTCCGTCACTATTCGAGTGAGGGCTGACGAATCTTGTTTGTTGTCGTAAATCTCGTCTCGGAAAGCGAATGGGATAATGTTGCGCTCTTGTTCGTCGTTCGCTGATGCGGCATTGCCGAATATATCAAAGAGTTCTCGAATCATCTTTCTCTGCCCAAACTGTTGAGTTGCCAGGGCCGGATTGTAAATGACGTAGAACCAGGTCAAGGCTTTCAGGATTCGGACCTGCATCTTCTGCAGTGGCTTTATCTCAACAAAGGGCTCGTCGCCCGCAGGTACGTGGAGTTCGATCGCGTTTACGAAGAGTCCGATCAAATTTGAAGAAAAATCCCTGAGCCTCGAACGGTGGTCACGACTTCCCGTGTATGGTTCGGATATGGGGAAAGCTGTACCGACCTTCTCAAATGCTTCTTCGAGTTCTGAGCGAGGAGTCTTCCCCATCTGTTTTGCTAGCTCCGGGCGTTTGTACATCCCGTCAAAGAAACGCTGCCGCTCTGATTGGTCGTCGAGCGAGGCAAGCCTATCCAAGGGGATCAGCCCGGCTCTATAAAAATCTTCCGCGTCGTGCACAGCATAGGTGACGTCGTCCGCCCAATCCATTATTTCTGCCTCGGGGCTTTTGCGCTTGTCACCTGGAGCTTGGAGCTCACGTGCGAACTTGAAATGCGGTATTTCAGAATTGTAGAGCCCGTATTTCTCCTTCTCGTAGCCTTCCGCCTGCCGTGTCCATGGGTATTTTAGAAGCGCATTTAGCGTTGCCCGCGTTAGATTTAGGCCTGGCTCCTTGGAACGAAGGGCAAGCTTTGTCACGATTCGAAAGGACTGTGCATTTCCTTCAAACCCATCAAGCACATCTCGCTTAACAACGCAGGTGCGGAGTTCTTCCTCCGCGATGTGGCCGAAGGGAGGATGACCCAAGTCATGCGCGAGCGCTGCAGCCTCAACGACATCAGGATCGATGCCGCCAACACGCTCCGATTCTTCCGGGGATTTCTTGAGAAACCTTTGCGCAAGTCGTCGCGCGATTTGTGCTACGCGCATCGAATGTGTTAGGCGATTGTGGAAGACGTGCCCTTCGTGGGAAGCGGCTACCTGCGTTACTCCACCTAGCCTCCGAAGAGCAGAGGAGTACAGGATTCTGTCGTAGTCTCGCTGGGCGGGCTCGCGACAGTCGTTTGCCTTATTGGTTTCGGCTGTAAGACGGTCCTCGCGCGATGGTGGTTGGATCGAGCTCTGCGACAAAGCCTAGACTTTTTCTACGCGGCGACGACTCCCAGCCCGCGATGAAGCAGGCGTATTGACCAATCGGACGTAATTTCGAGTTGGCCCTCGGAATTGAGCCGCAGAATTGCTGCTTTTGCGGTCGCCTCATCGACGTGTGCCTGGCCGATAACTCTTCGCGTCAGATCCGAGAAGCTTAATCCTTGAGCGTGGCCTTGCAAGATGCTCAACGTCGTTTCCAGAGCCTTATTCATTTCGTCGCCAGCCATATTAGATTTGATTCCGTTGAGGGACCAAAGGTTTGATTCGGGGGAACGGCTATTTTGTCAGCAATGCAAGGATCGCGCAAGTGAAAGTTTTTGCGGTGAAAGTTTTTGCGGGCTTCAGCGGGTACCGGCTCCCGCAGTCCGAAACTGCCACTCTGGTGTTATTTGTATCAGTCCTTCCGCGCTGAGCCGATGGAGCGCCGCTTTTATGGAGGCGTCATCTGCGACACCGCGGAATGCTTTCACGATCTCGGGGAGTTCGTGCGTACGCTCGGTGTTGGCTACAAAACGGATGATTTGTGATTCTAACTCCGACAGCGTTTCAATTGTCACTGCAAACCTCACTAAACACAGGGGGATTTTAATTCCAGTTTCTTAACATCGAACTTCGAAATCAGTTGGCTGGCGTTACTGTTTGGTTTCCTCTCAATTGTCGACGACTTGTGCAGTGGGACAAAGTTACGCCGGTAATGAACAGATTAGCGGGGGGCTGGCCCATGCTTTCTGATCAAGACTTCAATCTGGTTGCCCCATCGTTCCCGCGTTCTGTGCGGGAGGATGGGCCACGCCGCACGTCGGCACGACCCCAAGGTGTTCTCGCCGCTGTGCGGTGGCCGGAGACTCGATCTCAACCCGCCCTTCCGCCCCGGTCGCCCACTGCAGAAAACTGCTCCACTTCCAGTCCTGAGGACGCAACACCAATCCACGGTGTACCGGATTTCGATGGATATAGCGCAGTTTCTCGATCCGCTTCTTTTCCGTCCACACTGGAAAATCGTAATAGCGAACCTGCCAAAACCGACGTAGCCCGGCACGTCGCAACTTCTGCGAAGTGATCTGCTTGAGCATCTGCATGACAACGGAGATCTTGCCCCGCTCCGGTTCGCTGATCAGCAGATGTACATGTTCCGGCATGACTACATAACCGCTGATGAAGCATCCATACCACTGTCGGACTCGCTCGAGTTCATGCTCGAATGTTTCCCGCGCCGCGACCGAGTCAAGCAATTGCCTGCGCTCATAACAACTAAATGTAATGAAGTGAAGACACCGTTGATTCTGATAGCGCTTGGGTTTCACATACATTGACGACAGTGTAAGCCCATCCTGTCTCCGCACAAATCGCGGAGACCAGGATGGGGCAACCTCGATTCCCGAAACGAAACGTCAGTTGTTTCCGGCGTTCGGGGCGATCGGTTTCGTGTTCTGACGGATCCAGTCGAGGATCTGTGGGAAGCGGAATTCGTGGCGCCGCAAGGAACCGTCGATGAATTCGTAGGCCTCCGATGCATCGACTTCCAGAAGAATTCCGTTCAGCGCAAGAAAGGTGGCTGCAGCCGCAAACGCGATTCGCTTGTTGCCATCGATAAAGCCGTGGTTGTTGGCGAGCGATTCCATCAACGCCGCAGCTTCTTCTTCGATGGAATTGTAGTATCCCGTCTGTGGACGAAAGACGGCGGCCTCGACGGCGTTCTTGTCGCGAACTCCGTGCAGGCCGCCGAAAGTTTCAACCAGAATGTGCTGCATCTGATAAGTTTCGGCGACCGTCAGATAAATGTCCGCCATTTACTTGGCGAGACGATCGAGAAGATCGCGGTTGCGCTCGACGACCCGTTCAAATGCCGACATCACGTTCGGGCGCACCAGGTGCTGCGAGGGAACCACGTTGCGCAGATAGTGCGTCAGGGCTTGCTCCAAGACATAGCGCTGCGATTGCCCATTCTGTTTCGCAATGGCGACAAACTCGTCCCAAAGCTTGGCATCGATCTCGGGAGCAATCTTCTTAGTCTTAGTCCGTGCGGCTGGCATATTTGGTTTCCCCATTCGCTATCAAATTGTATCTCTGTTTCTTGTAAATTCCAGCAATATCTAGATTATTCTAGAATTACGCTAAACAGTTGATTCCATTCGTCTTTCAGGACGTAGGTAAATCACCAGCATGCCTCACTTTACCCCCGGATCTTTTCTGTCGGCCCTCCGGAACTTGCTCCATGATTTGGGGCCTTACCCAGGACTTACGTCCTGGGCTGCATTCTTTTGCCCCTTCGCGGCTGGAGCTAACGGGACTTGCAGCAGTGGGACAGTTCGCGCCTGCTTTTATCCAACAGGCTCCAGGCCTCACGGTAGTGTTCGTAGCGGTAGCGATTTTTCTTCAGCGTGGTTACGGGGTACAGAGTGAGCGCAACTTTGCGGGTGGGCCTCAGGATCACGGCTGCGGGGATCAGGTACCAGGTGCGCACCGGGATGATGTAGGCGGCGAAGAGGTCGACGTCTTCGACCATGTAAAGGTGCTTGGTGAGGTAGTTACGGCGAAATTGGCAGAAGTATCCGGTGCCATTTCGCACGCTGGTGGACTTCACCTGGACGCGCATGAGGCGGCCGCCGTGGTCGATGCCGACGTCGTAGGCGAGAGAGTCTCCGTAGGGTTTGAGCACGTGATATCCGCGCGAGGCGGCGGCCGCCATGAATTGCAGTTCGACCCACTCGCCGCGTTCTTTGAGTGTGCTGAAATTTCCCCAACGCTTCATTCTCTCCCGCCCCTGACTCATCCCGAAAACACGAAAGGCGCGACCGTGGGGCCGCGCCTTTTCTTTTTTACTCTCTATATCTAGTTTATCAATTCGCTGGGGGCAAAGTGGACATGTGGAGGATCTTTATATTTGGAATGCTTTCATCGAGATAACGCCGATCGTGTAGTTTCTGCCTATTGACAAGATTTTTGGCGAATGAGGTTTCAGGCCGCGGAGGCGTAATGCAGATGCATGGGTCATTCGCTTCGCTCAGCATGACAAATTCAAATTCAGGATGACAACCGTACGATGAGGGCGTGAAATGCTCGATAACCGCGCGAAACACGGGATGACGACGTGAATCTCTTGCTGACAGCGCGGGAACTAATTCGCCGAGCCATTCCCTGGACCGTCCTCGGACGGCGCAACTGCCGGCGCTTCCGAATTTTCTGCCACGGCCACCTGAGCACTGTCAGACGCCGGAGGCAGGACGGCGGTCTCAGCGGGAAGAAGATTCGCTAGGACCGCCGTCTCCGGCCCTCCGGTCGTTGCGACGGGAGAATCCGAGGTAAGTATTTCCTGGATCGCGGAAATCAGACCCTTGCTGTCCGCTTTCGCAATCACTTTTCGCACGCCAACTTTTTGCGCTTCGATTTCCACCTGTGGCGACCAGTGCAAAGTGTGCATTAACAGAGGAACGCCGGGCATGATCCGGGAAAGTTCGCGGGCGGCGACCAGCCCGTCCATCACGGGCATGACCAGATCAAGAATGACGATATCGGGCTTGCGATCCTGGGCTTTGTCAATGGCGTCGCGGCCATTCTCCGCCTCCATGACTTCACCGAATTGCGCGCTCTCCAGCAACTGGCGCAATGCGGTTCGAACTGCCGGATTGTCGTCGGCAATCAGGATTTGAGTCGGCATGTATCCCGGGAAGCATCTCAAAGCGGGCAAGCCGAGAGCGTGCCTTCCACCACTGTGTGATGCCCTACAAAGCTACAGCGGTCGCTAGGATTCTCGAAATACAGGAAAGCCTGTAGCCCCTAACGGTCAGTCCGGCGCAACCTGCAGCAAGAGCCTGAGGGGGGCGGGTCTCTCGGACCGCATCTAACTCCCGGTCATTTGAAGTGATGACAATACGGAGGGTACCCTTGCCGAAAGCGAACAAGAGTCTGGGGCCATCCCCGACAAATTCATCTGTGCAAGCCGGCGAACGGACGAGTCCGGACGGAAAGTCCGTAGCCAATTCCATCTTGCTCTCCATTCCCGATCACGAATTCGGCAACCTCCGTCCGCATCTGGAGTTTGTCTGCTTGCCGCAACGCAAGAGCCTTTACCAGGCCCACCAGAAGCAGGTGGACGTGTATTTTCTGAATACCGGCATGGTTTCACTGGTGTTCACCACGCGCAGCGGCGAAAGCGTGGAAGTCGGCGTGGTGGGGAACGAAGGCTTTACGCCTATCCCGGTTGCAGCGGGATTCCGCCGAAGCCCGCACTGCGCGGTGATGCAGATTGGTGGAGAAGGCTTTCGCGTCAACGTCGATACGCTGGAAATAGTGCTGGCGTCGAGCCCGGGATTGCATGCCCTGTTGCACCGCTATGCCGCCGTTCATGGCTTGCAGGTAGCGCAAACCGCGGGCTGCAACCGTTTGCATGATCTCGAACAACGGCTGAGCCGATGGTTGCTGCTCACGCAAGACCGTGTCGGGTCGGGCTTGCTGCGCATTACTCACGATTTTCTTGCGACCATGCTGGGCACCGATCGTCCCAGCGTGAGCCTGGCGGCAGGAGTGCTGCAACGAAAACGGATCATCGAATATGGGCACGGTTCGGTGAGAATTCTCAATCGGAAAAAACTGGAGACCTCGGCGTGCGAATGCTATTCGCTCATTCAGCAGTTCAATGGTGAGTTGGCCTTGCGGTAAAGGCTGTAGCTTTAGAACTCGACATGCGCCCGGAAAGTGGGCACGACAACCGGGCCGCGGTCGCGATTGTAGCCAGGGTCGTTGATGTGTTGGAGGCCGGGCGCAAGATAAATTCCCCGCCATACGTGCGCTGTGTAATAGGACTCCACAATATTTTCACGACCGTAGGTAAGGCGGCCGTCGCCGAGAAGAAAACCAAGTCCACCCGCCGCAAGGTAGTTCTGGTGATCCTTCTTAATGGCGTTGCTGATGAAAGCTACGCCGGCTCGATCCTGCTTGCGACGCCACCACGCGCCCTTCGCTCCCACGCCCTCGGCAAACGTCTGATCGACTTCGGTGTAGGCGAAGGATTCCGTCCGGCCATTGTCCCATCCGAAGCGCGCAAAAGCGGTGAGGTAGTGCGTGAGATCCTGCTCAAGGTTGACTCCGAAACCATACTTCTGCGTAATGTGCCACGGGTGGGCAGTAATGTCGGGCGTCGCATCCTGCTCAGCAGCCTGAATCACCTGATCGCGGTAGATCCCCATGTTGGCGGAGTTAGTGTAGGCCAGCAGGCGGACGATGCCTGCTTTCTTCGGGATCAGGCCACGACGCAGTTCGTATTCGACATTTTCTGCATGGACTTGCCACGGTTTCCAGACAAGATCGATCCCGTTGGCGACCTTGGGCATGAGAGCTTCGGCGAAGCGCAACCCCCAGTTGCGGTCCTCGTAATCGGCGGTGAATCCTACGGTGTAGCCGCGCGTATCGGCGGCATAGTCCCAGGCGCCGTTGTTGTCGGTCGTCCAGTTGAGAAACTGCAAGTGGGTGTCGGAGCCGACAGAATTGATGTCGAAGAAATCGGGCATGCTGAATTTGCCGAAACGAATCTCGAGGCGCCGCCGTGGAAATTCTTCGAACAGAGAAAGAAAGTTGCGCTGATTCTCAACTTTGTCTTTGCTCAGGGCAAAGACTTTGTGAATCATCGCGCGCCCTACATACGGGGCCTTGCTCAGCGACGGATTGCGCACGATATCGAGATCTGTGTTTCCGGCAAGTCCGAAGCCGGCACTGAGAGCGTCGCCTCCGGCTTCTTCAATGTCGACCAGAATTTCAGTGGAGTTGTTCAAGCGGACGCCGGTATAAAGTGTAAGGACGCGTGAGGTCGCCTTCTCGTAATGCGGCATGAGGCTGTGAGGTCCACTGTACGGTGCGGGGAACTCCGGATGCGTTTGAAACACGAAGTTAGCTTGTCCCGAGAGCCAGAAACGCGTGTCCTTGAAATGCGGGAACATCGTCTCCGGGCCGTCATCGGCGGGATCTTCCGCCCCACTTGAATCGGTTGCCTTTGCAGATACGGGTGTTTGCGACGATGGGGCGGACGGTTCGTTCTGCTGTGCGCTTGTCGCCGTGACAACCAGCGACAGCATCGCCAACAAAATGAGTGCACGCCACTTGCAGGTCATCCGATTTCGTTCCCAAATCTGACTGATCTTCTCCACAGTCGAGCCTACGCAGGGCTAGTTAACGGAAGGTTACAATTCACGACATTCATTCCTCGATGAAAATTGTTATATCATACCCCCCTATGGTATATATGAGCAAAATGGCAGGAAATATTGATAATCAGGACGCTCAAGACTATGAAAGAAAAGCTGCCGGAAATCTCAAAAGAGAAACAGAAATTGTTCTCGCGTATCAAACGCATGGCCGGCCAGATCGGGGCTGTGGAACGCGCCGTCGCCGACGGCGATGAGTGCGCCGACATCCTGATGCTGCTGGCGGCGATTCGCGGCGGGGTCAACAGCCTGATGGCCGAGATCCTGGAAGATCACATCCGGTTGCACATTACGCATCCCCAGCGCGGCCCGGACTCCCCTGAAGAACTGACGGAAGATCTGATTTCTCTGGTTCGCGCATACTTAAAATAAGACCGCTGCATTCGACCTTCACCTTTCGGCGTTTGACAGCCTTCCCTTGCAACCCCTAACCTTTTTCTTCTGGCTTATGAGAGTTCTGGTCCTTGGAAGCGGTGGGCGCGAGCACGCGCTGGTATGGAAGTTGCGGCAATCTCCGCGCATTTCGCAGCTTTATTGCGCGCCGGGGAACGGCGGCATTGCCGACGAGGCAGAGTGCCTGGCCGTCGACCTGAAGAACCTTGACTCCATCACGGCCCTGGCGAACCGGATGCAACCGGATCTGACCGTCGTCGGCCCTGAACTGCCTCTCACTTTAGGAGTGGTCGACGAATTTACTCGGCGCGGTTGGCCCGCGTTTGGACCCACGCGCGCCGCCGCACAACTGGAATCCAGCAAGAGTTTTGCCAAAGAATTCCTCCAGCGGCACCATATTCCGACCGCTCCCTTTGCCATCTGTGATTCCATCGAGCAGGTGCGTTCCGCTCTCGGACATTTTCATGTCCCGGTCGTGGTCAAGGCCGACGGACTCGCCGCAGGCAAGGGCGTCGTCATCGCCAAGAGCAAGGAAGAAGCGGCCAGCGTCGCCGCCGAAATGCTCAGCGGAAAGATGCTGGGAGAGGCCGGAGCCCGCGTGGTGCTGGAAGAATGTTTGCAGGGCGACGAGCTTTCCTTCCTGGTATTCAGTGACGGCGAGCGTGTCGCGCCGCTGGTCGGCGCGCAGGACCATAAACGCGTAGGCGACGGCGATACCGGCCCCAACACCGGAGGCATGGGCGCGTACTCAACGGCAGACATTGTCGACGACCAGATGCGGGACTGGTTGGTCCATCATATTGCGCGACCCGTGGTGGCCGGAATGAAAGCCGAGGGCGCGGAGTTCAAAGGCGTTCTTTACTGCGGGCTCATGATGACGGCCCGCGGTCCCATGGTGCTGGAATTCAATTGCCGCTTCGGCGATCCAGAAACCCAGCCAATCCTGATGCGCCTGGAGAGTGACTTGACCGAGGCGCTGGAGGCTTCGATTCAGGGCCGCGTGAGTGATGGCGATTTCAAGTGGGCGAGCGACGCATCAGTTTGCGTGGTGATGTCCGCGGGAGGATATCCCGGCACCTACGAAGTGGGCAAGCGCATCGACGGCCTCGAAGAAGCCGCGGCAGTCGAAGGCGTGAAAGTATTTCACGCCGGAACTTCGAAGCGCGATGGCAACTACTACACTGCTGGCGGACGCGTGCTGGGCGTGACGGCGCGGGCGGCCGACCTTGAGATGGCTGTGGGCCGCGCGTACGACGCCTGCGAGAAGATCAGTTTTGATGGAGCACACTACCGCAAAGACATAGCGGGCCGCGCGTTAAAGAAATAGACGATAAGGCCTTGTCATCCTGAGCGGAGGATTTGCTTCGCGAATGCGAAGGAAATCCGTAGTCGAAGGATCCCTTTCACACCGGCGCAGTGTGTGACTGCAAAAGGAATTTCAACCACGGAGAAAAGTTGCAATGAGCAAGACACTAGTTTCAATCGTGATGGGCAGTGATTCTGATCTGGAGATCATGCGCGAGGCGGGCAAGGCTCTTGACGACTTCGGCATCGGATACGAGATCGACGTAACCTCGGCGCACCGCTCACCCGATCGCACCGCCGATTTTGCGCGCAAAGCGGCGGGCCGCGGCATTCAGGTGATTATCGCCGGAGCCGGCGGCGCTGCCCACCTGGCAGGAGTAATTGCCGCGCACACAACTTTGCCGGTAATCGGCGTGCCCATTCCTTCGACATCCCTGCAAGGCATGGATTCTCTGCTGGCCACAGTGCAAATGCCTGCCGGAATCCCGGTGGCAACGGTCGCTATCGGAAAGCCCGGCGCCACCAACGCAGGCATTCTTGCCGCACAGATGATTGCTTTGGGCGACGCCTCCATGGGGAAGAAACTTGACGCCCACAAAGAGAAGCTGGCGCGTGGAGTGGAAGAGAAATCGAAGAAGCTGAAAGGAGAGTAGGGTTTCGAGTTTAGATTTCAGAGTTCAGATTTTAGATTTCAGAGTTCAGATTTTAGATTTCAGATTTTCAGATTAAAGAAAAATGAATGCAGCAGCTGGGTGAGAATCTGCAATCTGACTTCTGAAATCTGACTTCTGCAATCTGAAATCTGCAATCTGCCTTCTGACTTTCTTCTTTTTACAGTTCGAGCCCTTTCAGGTACTCACGAAACGGCCCACCCAGGTCGTTGCGCTTCAGGGCGAATTCCACGGTGGCCTTCAGAAATCCCAGTTTGTCGCCGGTATCGTAGCGTTGTCCCTCGTAGACGTACGCGTACATTTTTTCCTGCTTGAGCAACATGCGCATCCCGTCGGTGAGTTGCAGTTCCCCGCCGGCGCCGGTTGAGGTCCTGGCCAGGCAATCAAAAATCGCTGGGGTCAGAATGTACCGGCCGATAATGGCAAGGTTCGACGGAGCTTCTTCGGGCTTCGGCTTCTCCACCATGTTGCGGATCTCGAACAAGCGTCCATTGAATCCTTCCGCCGGCTGCGCATCGAACACGCCATACGACGAGATCATCTTTCCCTCAACCACCTGCGCAGCAATCACCGAGCATTGCTTCTCGTCGAACACATCCACCATCTGCTTCAAGCAAGGCACGGGATTGTCGATGACGTCATCCGCCAGCAGCACGGCAAACGGCTCGTTGCCTACAAGTTCTCGCGCCATCAGCACGGCGTGACCCAGGCCAAGCGCTTCCTTCTGCCGGACGTAGGCCACGTGCATCATGTCGGAAATGTTGCGCACGATCTTGAGCAGGTCGGTCTTGCGCCGCTCCTCGAGCATCTTCTCGAGTTCGTAGCTGACATCGAAATGGTCTTCGATCGCCTGCTTGCCGCGTCCGGTGATGATCAGGATCTGGTCACACCCCGAGGCCATGGCCTCTTCCACGCCGTATTGAATGATCGGCTTGTCGACCAGAGGCAGCATTTCCTTCGGCTGAGCTTTGGTAGCGGGCAGGAAACGCGTGCCCAGTCCGGCAGCGGGGAAAACGGCTTTACGAACTTTCATCTTCATGGGGTCTTTTACGTCTTCGATGTCTTTGGTTTCAGGGTCGTGCGCCATGCTGTTGGCAGGGCCGCACAATTGTAACTTGTCGCCTTTGTGGCTGGCGACCCGGCGGTTCCAGCATTAACATCGTTACTGGGAACGTTCCTGGCTCGCGGCGGATCGAACTTCAGATGCCGATTCCTCCGCGGCCAGTTGCTCTAAAATTGTACGCAGCGCACGCAGCACTTCATCCGCCGCGGTTGCCTTCAAAACGAATTTCAACATGCCGTCTGGCGTGAACTGCGCCCCGCGTTGCGCCGAGACGAAACGCGCCAACTGCTCGGGATCGACGGCGGCATTCTGCCGGAACTTGAGTGTCACCGAATCCCGCTTGCGTTCGATCGCATTCACGCCCACCCGCATGCACAGCAGCTTGAGCGATGCGTAATCCAGCAAGTTGCGCACCGGTGGCGGCGGCGGACCATAACGATCCTGCAACTCGGCGCCAACATCGTTCAGCTGCGACTCGGTCTCTACCCTCGCCACCCGCTTGTACATCTGCAGCCGCTGATTTTCTTCCGGAATGTAATCCGCATTGATGCGGATGTTGAGTCCGAGATTAAGCTGCGTCTCCGCCTCATCCGGCGCAGCCTCGCCCTTCATCTCGCGAACAGCCCGTTCCAGCATCTGCGTATAGAGTTCGAAGCCGATCGCCTCAATGTGCCCGCTCTGCTCGCCGCCTAGAAGATTGCCCGCGCCGCGCAATTCCAAATCCAAAGCAGCGATCTTGAATCCCGCGCCAAGGTCGGAAAATTCCTTCAGCGCCGCCAACCGCCGCCGCGCAATCGGCGTGAGCTCGACTTCTTTCGGGATCAGCAGATACGCGTAGGCCCGCCGGTTTGAGCGTCCGACGCGCCCGCGCAGCTGGTACAGCTCCGAGAGCCCCAGCCGGTCGGCCCGATTGATCAGAATTGTGTTGCACAGCGGAATGTCGAGCCCGTTCTCGATGATCGTAGTCGCAACCAGAATGT
The DNA here is from genome assembly GCA_963731405.1 of uncultured Acidobacteriaceae bacterium. Taxonomy (GTDB): domain Bacteria; phylum Acidobacteriota; class Terriglobia; order Terriglobales; family Acidobacteriaceae; genus Sulfotelmatobacter. The sequence goes on from CAVSVS010000029.1 coordinate 280,681, forward strand.
CGGCCTCGTGATGCATGAAGCCGAGCATTACCTTCTCGAGTTCCGTTTCACCCATCTGCCCGTGGCCGACGATGATGCGCGCCTTTGGAACCAATTCCTGCAGCTTCGCCGCGATCTCCCAGATGCTGTCCACGCGGTTGTGCACGAAATAGATCTGCCCGCCGCGCTCCATTTCCTGCTCAATCGACGACTGAATCAGTTTGTCGTCCCAGCTCGCGACCACCGTCTGAATCGCCATGCGGTCTTTCGGAGGAGTCTCAATCACGCTCATATCGCGCAGTCCCACCAGCGACATGTGCAGCGTCCGCGGAATCGGCGTCGCGGACATAGTCAGCACGTCGACTTGTTTGCGCATCTGCTTGATGCGTTCCTTGTGCCGCACGCCGAATCGTTGTTCCTCGTCGACAATCAGCAATCCGAGATCGGCGAACTTCAGGTCCTTCGAAAGAATGCGGTGCGTCCCGATCAGAATGTCGATCTTGCCAGCTTCCGTTTTCTGCAGAATTTCTTTTTGCTGCTTCGGATTGCGGAAGCGGCTGATCATCTCGATCGTGACCGGGAACGGACCGAAGCGCTGCTTGAAGGTCTCGTAGTGCTGAAAGGCCAGCACGGTCGTCGGAGCGAGCAGCGCCACCTGCTTGTTATCGCCAATGGCCTTGAACGCCGCGCGCATCGCGACTTCCGTCTTGCCATATCCGACGTCGCCGCACAGCAACCGGTCCATGGGCTGCGACGATTCCATGTCACGCGTAACGTCGGCGATGGCCTGCGCCTGGTCTTCGGTCTCGCTGAACTCAAACGCATCTTCGAACTCGCGTACGAACTCGTTGCCCTCCGGGAACGCATGCCCCTTGGCCATCTTCCGTTCGGCATACAGTTTCAGCAGTTCGTCGGCCATGTCTTTCATGGCCTTGCGCACACGTGCCTTGGTTTTCGACCAAGCCTGCGTGCCCAGGTGGCTGAGCGCCGGCTTCGCGCCCTCGGACGAGCGGTATTTCTGAATCAGGTCCAACCGCGTGAGAGGCACGTAAAGCCGTGCGCCCTCCGCGTATTCGAGCAACATAAACTCCGCGTTACCGTCGCCCTGATTGATTTCCTTCAGTCCCTGATACTGCCCAATTCCGTGCTCCACGTGTACCACGTAGTCGCCGACCTGCAGATCTCGAAAGTCGGAAAGAAACGCCGACACCTTCGACTTCTGCCGCTGCGGTCGCGACGCGACAGTGTCGGACTCGTCAAACAAGTCCCGCGCCCCGAAAATCGCAAGATGCGCATCCGGAAACAACACTCCATCGGGGACGTAAGCCTTGGCCAGCGTCGTCGTCAGCACTTCGCCGGCGAAGTAACTGGTCTCGTCCGCATAGCTCTCGCCGCCGCGCGTTCGGCTTCCCAACCGGAACGAAACGTTGTATTCCGTAAAGATGTCGGCCAGTCGCTCGACTTCGCCAGTATTCGGCACCGAAAACAAAACCTGGTTCCCCTGCCCGGTCAGCTTCTGCACTTCTTCTAGCATCGTCGGAACGGCGCCATGGAAGCGCGGAGTCGGTTGGGTCAGAAACGCGACAGACGAGTCCACGTCTTCGCTGCGAGTGATGCCGAGATGCTCCACATTTGCCCCAGTCAGCGCCTCGACCTTTTTCCACCAATCATCAGGCGGCAGATACAGATCCACCGGCCGCACCAGGTTGCCGACACCGCTGCGCTCATGGGCCTCTTCGACGCGCGTCCAGAAGCGATCGAATTCGCTGCGTAGCAAATCAGGTTCGTCGAGCAATACAGCCGCATGTGGAAGCAGATCGAATACCGTGCGATCGGCCCCGGCGACGGGAGCATAAAATTCCCAACCGGGAAACACAGTCACCCCACCCGAACGCACCGCCGCTTCCACAATCTCTTCCGCTCCTGTAATGCGCTTGCCCGAAAGCCGCGTGTGAATCGCGCCCAGCAATTGATCGCTGACCGGAGTCTCGGTCAAGGGCAATAACAGCGCTTCATCCATGGGATTCGACGAGCGCTGCGACGTCGGATCAAAGCGCCGGATCGACTCCACTTCATCGCCGAAAAATTCGATGCGCACCGGGCGCTCCGCCTCCGGCGAATACACATCAAGAATTCCGCCGCGCAAGGCGTACTCTCCCGGCATCTCCACCACATCAGCCGAGGAGTAGCCCACGGTATTCAAATGGGCGAGAAGATTTTCGATATCGAAGGATTCTCCGCGCCGCAAGACTCGGGCAAGGTCGGTATAGTAATCGGCCGAGCGCAGCAGGATCGCCGTCGCCGCGACCGGCGTTACCACGATCGACGCTTTGCCCGTAGCAATCTTCCACAGCGCAGTCGCACGCTCTTCCTGCAACTCCGGATGCGGAGAAAGATTTTGAAAAGGAAGCACGTCGCGGGCCGGAAGGGCGACCACGTCCGCGGGATCGCAAGCGCTGGTCAGTTCGCAAAATCCCTGCAGGATGGGAACAAAATCCTCAACCGCGCGATTATCGTTGACCACGACGACCAGAGGCCGGTCGGCATTGCGCCGTAAAAGCACGAACAGGAGTGCTTTCGCCGTCGGCGACAACCCGGACACACCGATACGCCCCGTGCCCTCCCGCAAGTGGGAGGCAACACGCGTGAAGGCGGGAAGCATTTCTACGTCCGCGAAGAGTTCGCGAACGAAGGGAAGCAGCATGCGGATTCAATTTTAGCAGGAACTGGCGCGGAGCCGCCTCAGGACACGAGCCTAACTCCGCTGGAAATTGGCGGGGCCAGTTATGAGTGATATGGGGGATGTTTCACGAGTTGAGGGGTTTCGCCCGGTGTTATTGCTGCCGAGGAATGAGAACCCAGCCGCCCGACCAGCGAGGAATATGCAATTCTTCGGGTGACTTGTAAGCCCAGAACAAATGCACGTCTGATTTCTTGATCACGCTCAAATCAGCGAATACGTCTGACAGGTCGAGGTCTCCCTCGATGATCGCTCCCGGAGCAATGGTGATTTCTTCTGGGCTGGGGTCGTCCTCAGGGTAAATCAGCTCGACACGCTCGCCGTTTGATTTCACGGCGGTGAGAACCATGCTATATCTGTTTTCCCAAGGCAACTGTGAACGAAAGATAGTCGCCGCGGACGCGGAACGAGACCGTAGTTTCACGTGTAGGCGCAGAGGTTTATGTGGATTCAGTTCGACCTGAATTGCGCTCTGCGGCGTTTCCTGTGCGACCGTCGCAATCAAGAGAGTGGCGAGGCAGAGTACGACGGCTAAAACGAATCGCATATCTATATTGGACACCGCGCAGAGTCGCGGATCACGATTACGAGCGTAACTTCTGCTACTAGGCCTTACGCTCAGAGCCCCATGCAAACGCCGACACTCAGGGTTGTTTCCACGTGCAGATATTCAGGCTGGAAAATGGTGCCAGTGGTTGACGAAACAGACGGGATGAAGGTTGGCTCATTCACGCGTCCGAACGCCACGCTGCCCCAAAGGCGCTAAGTTCAGTGACTCGCTCTCCCGCGCACGCTCAGCTCGGCCGAAGCCGCCACGTCCGACATCGTGACGTGCAGCGCCTTCTGCTTCGGGTCATACGACGTCTTCAAGGGATAGGTGCTGCCCGAAACCTTCGCCTCGGCATGCGCCGACGGCCAGTCATAGATCACAACTTCAAGCATCTTCCACCACGGCGCGAACGATCCCTGGCGCGCGCCGAAATTCACGCTCACCGATTTGCCGTCTGACTTGCAGGTCAACTCTTGCCGCAGGAACTCGCCTTGCTGGTAGCGGAAGGTGTGTCCATCATCGAGATAGAGCGAGCCGCTGCAGTCCGATCCCGGGTACACTCGCAGCTCCAGCGGACCCACGGGAGTCTCGTCCGTATTCTGAACCAGAGGCTGAAGCGGCAGAATGCTTCCGCCTCGCACGTACACCGGCATCGTCTCGAGCGGCGGATGAATCGTGCGTGGCGCCGGGAGAGCCGTCGTACCAGCGGTAACGATATCAGTAATATTCGGCGGTTGCGGGGAAGCCGGCGCCTTGAGTCCCGTCCAGAAGTCGTACCAGTCGTGCCCTTTGGGGAATGAGACCGCGTACTCGTCGAGAGTCTCGGCGTACGGCGGCGGCGCGATCAACAAACTCGGACCGAGCAGAAATTCTGTATCCAGATGGTCGAAACCTCCAGAATTCGGCGCGAAAATTTCCGGGAAGTCGAGAAACACCGGCCGCATCATCGGCAGCCCGGTGCGCGACGACTCATCCGCGAGCGAGTAAATATAGGGCAGTAGCCGGTAGCGCGTTTCAATGTAGCGGCGGCGAATGATTTCTTGCTGTGGACCGTTCGCCCAAACTTCATGGGGCTGAGTTCCTTTCGCGGCATGATCGCGGCACAGCGGCGAGAAAGCAGCCAGTTCCACCCACCGCGTGAGCAACTCAGGCGCAGGCGAACTGCCGAATCCGCCAATGTCCGCGCCCACCATCGAAATGCCACTGACGCCGAGATTCAGCACCATCTGTGTGGCCAGGCGCAGGTGATTCCATGTCGCGGAATTGTCTCCCGTCCAGGTAAAGCCGTAGCGCTGCCCGCCCGCGTAAGTGGCGCGCGTCAGAACGAACGGGCGCTCGTCCGGTCTGAGCTTCAGAAGGCCTTCATAAGTGGCCCGCGGATTCTCCAGCCCGACGATGTTGTGAATCTCCGCGTGCGTCGCCGTCCGGGTCGCAAAGCCGGGCTCTTCAATGCGGTGAACCGTATTCAGCGGCATTGTCTTGTCGGGTCCGTCGAACACCGACGGCTCATTCATGTCGTTCCAGAATCCGGCAACGCCATCCTGCACGAACTGCTTGTAGAGGCCGCCCCACCATTCTCGCGTCTGGGCGCGCGTGAAATCCGGAAACACCGCCGGCCCCGGCCACACAATGCCAACAAACTCGCTGCCATCCGGATTCTTTACGAAGTGGTCTCCGGCGTGACCCGTGTCATACGGCATGTAGCCCTGGTTGGGAGCGTGTACGATGTGTAAATCGGTTATGGTGACCACGCGAAAATGTTCCTTGCGCAGGTCGGAAATCAGACCAGGAAAATTCGGGAACGTCGTGGGATCAACGGTGAACGGACGATTCTTGAATTGGTAATCGATATCGAGATACAGCACGTCTGACGGAATCCGGTCGTTGCGCAGTCGAGTCGCAATCTCCCGCACCTGCGATTCCGGCGTATAGCTGTAGCGCGACTGCTGGAAACCAAACGCCCACAGCGGAGGCAGCGGCGGCGTCCCCGTCAGGTAAGCGTAGTTCTCGACCACCTGCTTGGGAGTCGGTCCATAAATAAAGTAGTAATCGAGCGGCCCGCCTTCCGAGCCAAACACCACCGCGTCGCGCGCCTGCTTGCCGAAATCAAACCAGGTGCGCCACGTGTTGTCGAGGAATAATCCATAACTGCGGGTGTCTTTAATGCCAATGAAGAAAGGAATCGCCTTGTAAAGCGGATCGACCGATTCCTGCGGACCAACATCGGTATTCCACAACGTGTAAGCCTGCCCTCTGCGATCGAACGTTCCTGTCTTGTCGCCGAGCCCGAAATAACGCTCGCCATCCGGCATCTCCTTCGCGATGGTGAATCCACCCAACTGGAAGCGGATGGGCCGGCCCACTGCGTCGGCTGAAATTACATTTCCTGCAAGATCGCGAATCACAAGTCGCAGCGGATCGCGCTCCAGCCGAACGTCAAGTACCGCTGTGCGGAAGCCGATGGACTTGTCATCTTGTGTGGCTTTCACGTCGACCGATTTTCCACGCGGCCCAGAAAGAACTGCCCACGAAGCATCCTCAGGAAGCGCCCCTGGAGAAATGCGCACTCGGATAATGTCATCGTGCAGTGCGGTAATGCGAAGAGTGACCGAGCCAGCTTGAACTTCAACGCCATCCCGGAGCGACTGAGAACCGGTGACTACCCCAACTGTGACCTCAGGTGCGGCCTGAGCGAGCGACGAACTCGTCGCGATAACGATGATGGCTAAAAGTAAAATAAGGAGTCGCTGGCAGCGAACGGGCATCCTGAAACTCTTTTCCAAAACGATCTTCTTTGTGCAGTCATCAATACTAACCTGAAAGGCAATCCCCAACGAAAACCGTCCCCGTCTCCCTTCCTCATCGGAATGATGGCCTGGAGCGGCCTGCACTGAAGACATGTTCGGCTGCGTGCGTTGATTCCGGTGCGAAGGAACCTTTCCTGAGGCTGACAGGAAAGTGCATATGTGTGGGCAGCCGCCTTCGCCTGCCCTGAGCGAAGCCGAAGGGGCTGTCCGGCCGAGCGCAGCGAGCGCGCCGTAGCAATCAGCCGCGCAAGAGCGGCCGCGTCAAGCAGGTAGGCCCGCCGCTCCCATTGATGCAAATCTCGCTGCCCGGAAATGTGCGCACATCGAATCCCGCCTGACGAAGCCGTTCGTTCGTCTTGCGATTCTCTTCAATCGCCAGCAACCGCTTTCCTCCCAGCGCCAAAACATTACACGCCAGCGTGTCGCGCTCGGAAGAATCAATCTCCACAAATGAAAACCCGCGCCCCTTGAGCATTTCCACCGTTTCCACCGCAAGCCAGGGCAAATCCACCAGCGCAGTCCGCTCATCCAGCAAACTGATCAGCGACATCAAATGCAGACACGCCGCCGGTCCCGGCCCGTACGGCAACGGCGCCGAGAGCACCTCGACGCCCTTTGGCGCCAGCAGCGTCCGCATCTGCGCGATCCCGGCAGCATTCGTCCGATACCCATGCCCGATGAGCAAAGTCTTCGAGTCGAGCCACAGAATGTCTCCAGCCTCGGTGGTCCCCGGCGCGCTGATCTCACCAAACGTCGGAACCCCTTGTGCAGCGCACGACGCGCCATGATGCTCGGCCTCCGCCACCCGGTTCGTTTTTCCCGGACGCATCAGGATCAATCCGAAATCCGTGGCTAACGACGCATCATGCGTATAGACCGCGTCGAGCGACAGCGTATTCCTCGCGGGCAATTCGATAATTTCAGCTCCGGCGTTCTGAAGTTCCTTCACCAGCACGGCATGCTGCGCCAACGCCGTCTCAAACGCAGGCGCGTGATGAAATCCAAGATCCCGCCACGCGGATACTCGCTCGGCCTGGTTCCATCCCGCGGTTCGCGGCGAACACACCAGCACGCGTTGCAGCGGCCCCACCATGGAGTGGCCATTGAAAGCGATTCGAACTTCAGAAGATGTCGGCAGGATGCGCCTCCCTTGAACCGCAAAGAATATCCGGATGATTTTAACCCGGCGCAGTTCCAAGGCGCGGATCTAGAGCTTATTGGAGAACTCAGGATTCGTATCAGGGCATCGCTTCAGCGGTGCTGCAAGGGGAACGAAGTCAATGCTGGCTTTTAGCCGCTGCCGCCTATTCCGATAGCGCATACGAGACGTGGTCGTCTTCCGATAGCATTACCTCGCGCACCCCGTGCTCTTCTTTCGCTTTGCCGTGAGCCCGCTTGTGCAGCCACTGCTTGAGATGTTTGCGCGCCGCCGGACTCAGCTTCGTGAAAAACAATCCCGCCCGTCCCTGGTCGCTGGCCCACATCACATCCGCATGTCCCTGCAGGGTAATGTCCGTCCCCGGCAGCATGCACCGAAATGCCAGGTTTGAACTCATCGGCACCGATTCCGTCGTCTGCAATGCCAACCCGTGCTCGCCAATATCGATGCTCACTCCAGAAAGAGTTCCGCTTTCGCACTCGAGATACACGAGCGTCTTGACCTCGTAACGAGGAGCCTTGCGCCGGGTCGCTTTCCCAACTTTCCGGTCGGCCTTCAGCGCGTCTTTCAGTTGCTCGCTATCCAGCGGCCGGTACAAAATGCGGCTCGCGCCTGATTGGAAGGCCTGCCCGGTGCCCGGCCACGCGCGGCTCGCCACCGCCAGCAGGGCAGGCTTCTGGCCGGGCGGCAATAGCGCCGCCATCCGGATTACCTCCTGCGCCCCCGGCAGGTCAAAATCCACAATGAGTGTAGAGCAGCGGCCGTTCATGACTAACTCCAGAGCCTCCTGCCCCGACGAGCAGTGGACCAGCTGCATTTCAAGCTCTTCGAGGCTGGTCCCCAACATCTGAAGGGATCGGTTATCGTCACACCACACCGCAGCAGACTGTCGCATGAGCTACAAAGTAGAGCCTGTCTCTGCATGGGTAAATGTCACAGCAGTAATCCGCAAACTGGTTACCAAAGCACCCTGTAAATCGCGGTAAATACAGATGTTAGATCACGGGTTGGAGAATATGGTCCGTGCAATGCTCCCGGGCTGCGTCATTCCGAGCGCAGCCGCTTTTCCGGCCGAGCGAGAGCCTGCCCTGAGCGAAGCCGAAGGGAATCCCGCGAGTAGTAAACGACAAGTCGACGAGCTGGTAATGTATCAGTTTGAATTTGGGGGATAGTCTTCTTCTGGCTCTGACCACATATAAGCCGCAAAGCAAATCAGGGCAACCACACCGGAAACAGCCATCAGCGCCAATCCTGTATTCGTAAACGGAGAGAAAACGAGTACGAATCCAGCGACGTAGCCTATAGCTTTGCTCGCAACTCGGATAATCCGCTTAAGGGTCTTCATGCGACTTGCTTTTTATACGGGCCGCGCTTTCCCGGTTGCGGCAGGTAATTGTCTGCCATCTGGACAATCTCTTCAAGAGTCCAAACGTGGTCGCTGAGGCCCACCGCCATTGCCGGGGTGATCCGCAGCGTCTTATGGATTCTGGCAAAATTGTAGTGCACGGCGTAAATCGCAACCATGGCCGCGTGATTCTGAATTTTCTTGGAGAAGGCATTGGTTAGTCTGGTAAAGCGCCTCATACCCATTCTCATGCTCAGGTTGTGGCGTTCCACGTATGACGTGCTTACGTGCTTAGCATCGGGATCGCCGCTAACGGTTTTCATCTCGCAGCCAATGCAGATTGCTGGCGAATAGCGCCGAGTCTCTTCATTGGATGCCCGCACGTTGCGGAGGGGGAACTCGCTTCGACTCGCTGATGGTATCCTCGGCTTCGCCAATGGCGATGTCGAATACCTGCTTGGCAAGCTGAACGGGATCGCGCGGACGTTTGGCCACGAAACGAGGATGCCACACTCCTCTCCGCCTTTACAGCCTATGAGATTTCAAACTGATACACGACCGATGAGCTCGTTGAATTTCGCTCACTTCCCCGCGCTGTTATAATCAGAAATTGCGCTCATGCCTACGAAACGACTGATTCGTTCCACGACAGTTTTATCCGTTCGCCGCGACGGCAAGGTCGTTCTGGCCGGCGACGGCCAGGTCACGCTGGGCGAGTCGGTCATCAAGCATTCGGCTCGAAAGATTCGACGCCTTTACAACGACAAGATCGTCGCCGGATTCGCCGGCTCCACCGCCGACGCCTTCACCCTGTTCAGCCGCTTCGAAGCCAAGCTTGAGCAGTATCACGGCAACCTTGGACGCGGCGCCGTCGAATTAGCCAAAGACTGGCGCACCGACAAATTCCTGCGCCACCTGGAAGCCTTGTTGCTGGTCAGCGACAAGGAGCAGACCTACCTTCTCAGCGGACAGGGCGACGTCATCGAGCCCGACGGCCCAGTCGCGGCTATCGGCAGCGGTGGCCCGTACGCCCAGGCAGCGGCTCAGGCGCTTTCGGAGCACACGGAACTCTCGGCCCGCCAAATCGCCGAAGAAGCCATGAAGATTGCCGGCAAAATGTGTATCTATACGAATGACAAAGTGACGATCGAAGAACTGTAAAAAGCAGTAGTCAGTGGCCAGGGGTCAGTAATCAACAGATTACTGACTCCTGACCCCTGACTACTGGCTACTGATCACGAACCACCGATTCTTATGGCTATTTATCTACCCTCCTCCGCCGAAGAAGAACAGCTTGCGCTGGACGAACTCACTCCGCGCGAAATCGTTGTTGAACTCGACAAGCACGTGATTGGCCAGAAAGACGCCAAGCGTGCCGTCGCCATCGCGCTGCGCAACCGCATGCGCCGCCAGAAGCTCACTCCTGAACTCGCTGAAGAAATCATTCCCAAGAACATCATCATGATCGGCCCCACGGGCGTGGGTAAAACCGAGATTGCGCGCCGCCTGGCCAAGCTGGCGAACTCGCCCTTCCTGAAAGTGGAAGCCTCGAAGTTTACCGAGGTCGGATACGTGGGACGCGATGTCGAATCCATGGTCCGCGATCTGGTGGAAATCGCCATCGACAACGTGCGCGAAGAGAAGCTCGAGGATGTCGCCGACAAGGCCGAACTCAATGCCGAAGAACGTCTGCTCGACATTCTGCTGCCGCCCTCGCCTCCACCGCGTTCCGACGGCAGTTCGACCACCGCAGGGGGCGTCGTCATCGATGGCAATACGTCGTTGACGGAATCTTCCAGTCGCACGCGCGACAAGCTGCGCCAGCAACTTCGTGAAGGCAAGCTCGACGACCGCACCGTCGAAATCGACGTCCGCGAGCGCAACTTCCCCTCGTTTGAAATTCTCACCAACCAGGGCGTCGAAGAGATGGACGTCAACATTAAAGACATGTTGCCAAACATCTTCGGCCAGCGCACCAAGAAGCGGAAGATGAAAGTCAACGAGGCCTTCGAATACCTGATTCAGGAAGAAGAGCAGCGCCTCATCGACATGGACCAGGTCACGCGTATGGCGATCGACCGCGTCGAAAATTCCGGCATCGTCTTCCTCGACGAGATCGACAAAATCGCTGGACGCGAAGGCGGCCACGGCCCCGACGTCTCCCGCGAAGGCGTGCAGCGCGACATTCTCCCCATCGTCGAAGGCACCACGGTCAACACGCGCTACGGCATGGTGCGCACCGACCACATCCTGTTCATCGCCGCGGGCGCCTTCCACGTGTCCAAGCCCAGCGACCTGATTCCCGAACTGCAAGGCCGCTTTCCCATTCGCGTCGAGTTGCAGTCGCTGACCATGGAAGACTTCGTCCGCATACTCACCGAGCCGAAGTCGTCGCTGGTCAAGCAGTACACGGCCTTGCTCGACACCGAAGGCGTGAAACTCGAGTTCACCCCCGAAGCGCTCGACGAGATCGCGCACTTCGCCTTCCGCGTCAACGAGAGTACCGAAAACATCGGAGCCCGCCGCCTTCACACCATCATGGAACGCGTCCTCGATGAACTCAGCTTCGAGGCCCCAGAGAAGAAGGGTCAGTCAGTGACAATAGACGCGGACTATGTCCGCAAAATGCTGACCGACATCGTGAAGGATCAGGACTTGTCGCGCTACATTCTGTAGAGACTCTTAACCACCCGGCCGCGTTCTGGGCAACACGATTCCTGCATTTTGGCGTGAGTGAAATTGCCAACTTCTCCACTTGTGCAATGGCTTGGTTTCGTAAACTTATGATGCCAAATTGATAGAGCAGCCAATCCCACGGTTTTCTCGTAATCTTGTAGCGCACCGAGCAGAGAGGGGAACTGAAAGTGCTCTGTTTTCAGTTTCCCCTCGCGTTTTAGTACTTGCATCTTTCACCAGGTTGCGACCAGTTCAGCCACATCGTTTCCATGGACAATGTCATGAGCGTGGTCGTCACCGGTAATGTAGATTTGATGCAACACATGTTGGCCGTTGTTTAGACGAAAGACCAGCTTCGAGCTCCTGTGGATCGCATTTGGGTCATGAAGCGCTACATTGGTGTTAGACACTACCTTGACGTACTCTGGCATATCTTTGTTCTGAATCATCAGCAAATGTCCGCTGGTGTATGTGCTTACCACATAGTCCCCAGCAGGAAGCGTTGTGCCGTTCACGACGAAATCAAAGGGCACATTGGTTGTCATTTTCACACTTGATGAGCTCTGTGCAACCACTGTTCCTACAAGAAGCAGGCACAGTGCCGTCAATACTAACCAATGGGGTTTCATGGGCTCCTCCTTCCAAAAACTCTTCCACTTTGAGTGCCAATATGATCCTGGCCAGTCGTTCGGGGCAATACTTAGCAGATAAGATTTAGGTGAGATACAGGTAGGCGAGCAAGTCACAGAGCTCGCGGAGGTTAGCGTCGCAGGTGAGAGACGGCAGGAATATGACCACGCTCGACCGACCTGGCTTTCTCCATTTTGAATTCTTGCCACGGCGCTTATAATCACGGAAGAGAGAGGTACGGGAGAGGCAAATCTCTTGCGCCATCCCAAATCACACTGCGTAACGTGTGCTCCCCGGACCGAAGATGTCTCCCACGAACAATTCCGTGCGATTTGGCGCTTTCGAGGCTGATCTGCGCAACGGAGAGCTGCGCAAAAACGGTGTGAAACTCAAGCTCTCGGAACAGCCATTTCATCTGCTTACTATCTTGTTGCACCACCCCGGGGAAGTAGTGGAACGCCAGGAATTACGGCAACAGCTCTGGCCAGCCGACACCTTTGTTGATTTTGAGCACGGCGTAAATGGGGCAGTAAAGCGGTTGCGCGAAGTGCTGGAGGACTCGGCGGACAACCCACGGTTCATCGAGACCTTGCCCCGCCACGGCTACCGCTTTATCTGCCCGGTGGAGAGTCCCGAGATCACCACCGGAGAAGCGGCCAAAGATCCTCACCCCCACAGGAAACTTCGGAGGATTCTCGTTCCCGCCGCCCTGCTACTCGTAACTACAGCCATTGGCGGAACGTGGCACTTCCGCACGCGCCAGAACCACCGCCTGACCGACAAGGACACCATCGTTCTTTCTGATTTCGACAACAAGACCGGTGACCGGGTATTCGACGACACGCTGAAGCAGGGACTTTCGGTACAGCTTGAGCAATCGCCTTTTCTCGAGTTGATTTCCGAACGCAGGGTGAACGATACATTGAAGCTGATGGGACGTCCGCCGGGTGACCGGTTGACGCCGGACGTCACACAGGAGGTCTGCCAGCGCGCAGGCAGCAAGGCCATGCTGACCGGTTCGATTGCAGGGCTGGGCGGCCATTACGTGGTTGGCCTGAAAGCTGTGAACTGCAACACCGGAGATGTACTGGCCGAAGCGCAGGAACAGGCGGAAAACAAAGAAGCGGTACTCAAGGCTCTGGATCGTGCGGCGGGCAGTCTACGGAGCAGGCTGGGCGAGTCGCTCAATTCGTTGCAGAGGTATGACACGCCGCTGTCGAACGCAACCACAACCTCACTAGAGGCGCTTAGAGCATACAGCCTGGGAGTGAAAGCGGAGTCCGCGAAAGAACTCAGCGCCGCTCTGCCTTTCTATAAGCGGGCGGTAGAACTGGACCCGAATTTTGCCATGGCCTACCTGGCCATGTCGACAGCCTACTTCAACCTCAATCAAGTTGGGCGTGCAGCCGAAAACGTACGCAAGGCTTACCACCTGCGGGAGAAGGTCAGTGAGCGGGAGCGGTTCCTCATCGAGGCAAACTACTACTACCAGGACGTGGGAGATCTGGAGAAGGCGGCCCAAGTATACGAGCTGTGGCAGCAGACTTACCCAAAAGACGTTTCGCCTTACTCGGGCTTGGGACTTGTTTCTATGAACCTAGGCAATCACGAAAAAGCATTGGAGGAACGGCGAGAGGCGCTGCCCAGAGAGCCAAATCGTGGGGACAACTATCTCTACCTCGGCGTCGCCTACATGACCCTCAACCGCCTAGATGAAGCAGAGGCGGTGTACAAGCAGGCGGAGGAGCACAAACTGGAGAGCGAGTGGCTGCTCCAGCAGGGCTACGCGTTGGCTTTTCTGAAGGGCGATGCGCCGCAGATGGCGAAGTCCGCAGGGGCTGCCGTGGGCAAGCTGGGCGTGGAAGACCTGTTGCTGGCCACGCAAGCGGACACGGAAGCCTGGTACGGGAAGCTCAAGAACGCTCGCGAGCTGACGCGATGGGCGATGCAGTCAGCCCTGCATAACGATGCCAGAGAGACTGCTGGAATCTACTTGGGGGCGGCAGCGCTGCGCGAGGTGGAATCGGGAAACGCAAAGCAGGCACGCGCTGATGCCGCTGCAGACGTGAAGCTGGCTGCGAAAGCCGACTGGCCCTTGGCGGCGCTGGCCCTGGCGCGGGCAGGCGACACGGCAGGGGCAGAGAAGCTGGCGGCCGAACTCGACAAGAGCTTCCCGCCTCCCAACACGTTGGTCCAGCGATACTGGCTGCCCTCGATCCGGGCAGCAGTTGCGCTGGAGCGCAAAGACCCGAACCGGGCAATCGAACTATTGAAGGCGACGAGCACGATCGAACTCAGCCTTCACACGTTCGTATCCCTTTGCCCAGTTTATTTGCGTGGGGAGGCGTATCTCATGCTTCACGACGGCAACCGGGCGGCAGGGGAATTTCAGAAATTCATTGACCACAGGGGAGTGGTGATGACCTTTCCATGGGGAGCGCTGGCTCGTCTCGGTTTGGCGCGCGCTCACGCCGTGCAAGGGGACACCGTAAAAGCTCGTGCTGCATATAAAGACTTCCTCCTGCTCTGGAAAGACGCCGACCCCGACGTCCCCATCCTGAAGCAAGCGAAAGCGGAGTACGCGAGGCTGCAGTAATCGTTCTAACATCGCGATAGCACTCACTTGCCCTTACCCACAGTCACCGTACTGATACCCGTGCGTGCCAGTTCTATGCTCGACACGTCAGATACCGTCTCTGACAAATCCGAGCCCCCGAGCGACGTCGCGAACCTGGATTTTTTCCACAGCAATAAACCTCCAAAATGTGACGAACAACCTTTACCCACGATTTTGAAGCGTGCACACTATTGGAGTGAGCGCGAACTTCCCCCAACTGATCTTCGGTGACCGGGCCGCTGCAATCCTGCGCGATTCGGTCCGCAAAGCTAACTCCTTATTTTTGAATATTTTACCTGTAACTCCTTTAGATCCAAGATTTTGGGAGGTTAAACCGGTATCCGGCCTGCGTAACTCCAATGAATCCAATATTTTACGAATTCGCGTGAAAAAAAATGTGAGATACCCCTCGCCGCTCTCTGCATCCCAGGGACCCCTCAGTGTCCCCTGTATCCTCCGTGGTTTATCTTTTATCTCTATCTCTACTAGCCAATGAAATCCATTGACCGAACTCGCCTGCAGTCCCTGATGCAACGTGAACAGAAGAGGTTCGTCGACGAGCGTCCCAAGTCGAAGGCGTTGTTCGAGCGCGCCCGGAAGTCGCTCGTCGCCGGCGTGCCCATGAACTGGATGGTGAAATGGGCCGGAGCCTTTCCGCCGTTCGTGCGCGAAGCGCAAGGCGCACATTTCTTCGACGTCGACGGACATCGCTACATCGACTTCTGTCTCGGCGACACCGGCGCCATGACCGGACACTCCCCGCACGCCACCGTCAAAGCCGTCGAAGAGCAAGCGCGCCGCGGCATCACGCTGATGCTTCCGGGCGAAGATTCGATTTTTGTCGCCGAAGAGTTGCAGAAGCGATTCAACTTGCCGTACTGGCAGTTCGCGCTCACCGCCACCGACGCAAACCGATTCTCCATTCGCCTGGCGCGCCAGATCACCGGGCGTCCCAAGATCCTCGTCTACAACTGGTGCTATCACGGCACCGTGGATGAGACCTTCATCACGCTCGACGCCAATGGAACAGCCGGCCCACGGCCCGGCAACATCGGCCCGCCGGTGAACCCGGCGGTCACCACCAAGGTGGTTGAGTTCAACGACGTGGACGGGCTCGAGGCGGCTCTGGTCTCGGGAGATGTGGCATGTGTGTTGGCCGAGCCCGCGATGACCAATGTCGGCATCGTGCATCCCCAGCCGGGATATCACAAGGCTCTCCGCGAACTCACGCGTGAGTACGGGACGTTGCTAATCATCGATGAGACCCACACCATCTGCGCCGGGCCCGGAGGCTTTACGCGCGCCGAGAATCTCGAACCCGACATTCTCGTCTTCGGCAAGGCGATTGGCGCGGGCATTCCGGGCGCGGCCTACGGCTTCTCGCAGGAAGTCGCCGACCGCATCGTTGCCAAGCAGGAGCTCGAGAACTGCGATGTAGGCGGCATCGGAGGAACGCTCGCCGGCAACGCTCTCTCGCTGGCCGCGATGCGCGCCACGCTGACCAAGGTTCTCACCAAGGAAGCCTTCGATCGCATGATTCCCATGGCCGAACGCTGGAGCGCAGGCGTGGCGAAGTCGATTGCCGAAGCCGATCTTCCCTGGCACGTCACGCGACTCGGCTGTCGCGCCGAATACATGTTTGGTCCGGAGCCCGCGAACGGCGCGCAAGCCCACGACGCCATGGATTTCGAACTCGAGCGCTTCATGCATCTCTATGCCATGAACCGCGGCATCCTGCTCACCCCGTTTCACAACATGGCGCTCATGTCGCCGCAGACCGAAGCCGACGATATCGATCGCCACACGAAAGTCTTCCGCGAAGCCGTGAAGGCGTTGGTTGGCTAGGATGACACTCCACCGCTGGAGCAACATAGCTGATCTCTTGAACGGCATTGGACTAAGACAGTTTCCCTGAGGGATCCGCGATTCGTATCAGGGCATCGCTTCAGCGATGCCGTATTCGCCGTTCGCATCACTTTCCGGCTTCAGCCGCTGTGGTCTGGTAGTCTGTTTCCTTCCGCATGAGAAGCCACCCTCCGAAGTGCTTGCTGGCTCTGTGTGCGCCGCTGCTGTTCACGGCGTGCGCCACGATCGGTCCGCCGCTTCCTCCATCACTCGAACTGTTGAAGCCGCCTTCTGATCTGCGGGCCGCGCGCAAAGGCAATCGCGTGACCCTCACCTGGACTGCTCCCAAGGTTACGACCGATCGTCAAACACCGCGCAGCATTGGCCCGACGCGAATCTGCCGCGGGCTGGAACCAACTCTGACGCAGTGCGGAACTCCGGTGGGTGAAGCCCCCGCGGAGCCGAGTAGCGCCACTGCACAGTCTTCCAAGCAGACGGCTCTACGCTCGTTTGTCGATACGCTCCCCGCAACGCTTGAGAGCGACGACCCCACACACTTCGCAACCTACGCGGCCGAGGCCTTGAACGCGGCTGGCCGCAGCGCGGGACTTTCTAACCAGGTTCGCGTTCCGTTGGCCCATACTCTTCCGCCGCCCCGCGACTTCACAGCGCGCGTTACGGGACAAGGCGTCGTGGTGACCTGGACGGCTACCGCTCCGCCTCTCGATTCTTCCCAGTCGCAGCACTACGTCTATCGTGTCTACCGGCGTGTAGACGGAGCCCGTGAGCAGCTCCTTGCTGGCCAAATTCCCGCGGGCGCGGACCACAGCTACACGCTCACCGACTCGAGCTTCGAGTGGGAAAAGACCTACATGTACCATGCGGAGACCGTGACTGTGGTCGCGCGAGACAACAAGCCTGAGCTACAGGTCGAAGGCGACGACACTCCTGAGGTCCAGGTCTTCACGCACGACGTCTTCCCCCCAACCGTTCCCTCCGGCCTGCAGGCGGTATCGTCCGGTCCGGGTCAGAAAACGTTCATCGATCTGGTATGGGCCCCGGTGAGTGATGTCGATCTCGAGGGCTACAACGTCTATCGCCACGAAGACGGCACGCCCGCAGTGAAAGTGAATGACCAGCCGCTGAAGACGCCCGCGTACCGCGACTCTTCCGTCGCCTCGGGCAAGACGTATTTCTATTCGGTCTCTGCCCTAGACGTGCGCGGCAACGAGAGCGCACATTCCGAAGAAACCAGTGAGGCCGTTCCGTGAGGATTTACGTCAGGCGTGAGTGCCCTTCGACCCCATCTCAGCCAGTCGCCGCGAAAGGAACTTGAGCAGAATATTTTTGCCCGGTTTGCGCCTCTATTTCCACAGATATGGTTAGATAGATGGCGATGAAATACTGCCGATTTCAATTCAATGGCCAGGCCCAGTACGGGCTGGTCGAGTCCGTTGGCGGACACGACGCGATTGTGCGCGTCCTGCTCACTGCCCCTGAAGAAGCCGACGGGGATATGGAAAGCCTGCGCACGCGGCGGATCGAGGCGATTCCGCTCGAGGAAGCTGCGTTGCTACCGCCCGTGCGGCCGTCGAAGATCGTGTGCATCGGACGCAACTATCGCGAGCATGCAGCGGAGTTGGGACACGATGTTCCCAAAGAGCCACTGATCTTCCTGAAAGCCACGTCGGCGCTGCTGCCGCCCGGCGGCGTCGTGAGGCGGCCGAGGATCTCGCAGCGCGTCGATCACGAGGGCGAACTGGGCGTTGTGATTGGCAAGACCTGCTACCAGCCCGCGGCGGATGCCGACATCCGGCAATACATTTTGGGATACACGTGCGTTAACGACGTCACGGCGCGCGACCTGCAAAACAAAGACGGGCAGTGGAGCCGGGCCAAGGGCTTCGACACATTCTGCCCGGTGGGTCCGCTGGTGACGGATGAGATCGATCCATGTTTCGGAGCAGGGGCGGGCGTGGGCGTTGAAACCCGCGTCAACGGCGAAATTCGGCAGCAGGGCAACACGCGCGATTTCATCTTCAATCTCGACGTCGTGATCCGGCACATCGCGCAGGCCATGACACTATTTCCCGGGGACCTGATTCCGAGCGGGACGCCTGCGGGCGTGGGCCCGCTGGCGGCGGGCGATGTAGTCGAAGTCAGCGTAGAAGGCGTGGGAACCCTGAAGAACTCAGTTGTCGATGAATAAACACAACAGTTCACCCGGACCGGGCGACCAACTGTAGATCTCATTCCATTTATTTTGCCGAGACCGCCTGGGCGGCTATAGGGTGTAACGAAACTTCCAACGTGCCCGCATTTCTCGAACGGAGATCATAGACTCCGGTGCGGAGATAGACAGTATCTTTGCTGAGCAGATCGCTGGGAACGTCGATTTCGTAATGCATCTGAAGACCCGCGGCCTGCGCCGCCGCGTAACTCTGGCCCTTGAACGACATCTCCTGCTTCCTCACCAGCCAATTTAGAGCCGTTCCCTCGCGATCATACGCGACCAGCATCACTTCGATGTTGCCCCGACGCAGGCCATCACTCGTGGTTTCAAACGCGAGATCGTCGATCGCGATGGCGAACTCCGCGGAGTAGCGCGTGAAGGGGGCCTTCAGCTCTGTGTTGTCTCCGATTCGCGCCGTCTCAGGCCCGGGCTGCGGAGTGGACCGAGTCACGCGCACTTTGTAAAGGATCTGAGCGAAGTCCGGCAGGCCACGCGTCATCAGCGGCTTCAAGGGATCGCTCGGTTGTTCCTTCCCCTTGTCGTGCTTTGCATTGTCGGCGTAGTAGCCGCGGCGATAGTAGAACTTGTACTTACCAGAAAGCTTGACCTGGATGCGCCGATACCTTCCGTCCATCTTTTTATCGGTAGGTGTGTAAGCCAACGTGTAGTAGTGGGAACCGTAATTGACGGCGCGAGCCAACGCGTCGTTCAACCCGTTCGTGTTGTAGAAGGCTTTTCCGCCGGTGTCTTCCGCCAAGGTCTCCATGCTCGCATAGTTGGCATTCCGGCTTCCGCTATCTCCGAAACTTGGACCGGATCCCAACGCACGGGTTTGGCCAAGCCGGTTGGCGTTCGCTTCATACATGGCATCGTTGACCAAGCCCTCGGCCGCGATGGGATAGATGGCAACCTGCGCCATGGTAAGGAGCGTGGCAGTTCTCTGCACCTCTCCGCCATACTGGCGCACCGACTGGAATGGCTCCGCCGCATTGAGGTCGGGGAAGACGCTAATGGGGAATGAGCCCGAAAACCAGATCAGATTCTTGCGGCCCGGAATGCCCGTAAGATAGCGGGCGAGCTGCTGCAGGGCCTGTAGTGTGGTCTCAATCCGCGTGTCGAGCTTGTCTTGCATCATGTACGCAACGCCCCGGGGCGCCATCGCGGAGAGCGCAAGGTCGGTTTCCCCCGCCAGGTTTGCCATCACCGAGGCGGCTGCGGTCGTGTCCATATCGATTTCTGCGGGCGACAGCAGCATGGCGGACTGCTGCGGGCCGCTTTCCAGTTTCTCGTTTTTTAGCGCCGCTAATAGCAATCCAGAATCGGTAGTCAGGGATTGAATCATGCGCAACCGCGAAGTCAGAACGAAGACCGCGAGATGCGTGCCAGGCTGCACGGTCGTGAGATACCGGGTTAGCTGGGCACGCACATAGGATTGATCCGCCACCTGCGTGTTCAGTGCGTCCAGCAGTAGCACGTTCACGGAGTCCGTCGTCTTGATGGGAGGAAAGTTGGTGTAAACATCGGGCGGCATCGGGGGCAGTTTCGGCGCCTTGATGCGGACAGCCTTGTGCTCATCAAACACCGAGATTGTCTGCGGCTTACCGTCTTCCGAAATCTCGAAATCTTTCTTGTCGAGACCGGTAACAGGCTCGTCCTTACTGTCTGTCACCACCACATCCACCAGCACAACGTCCACTTTTGACTGAAAGGTGGGAACACTACCGGCAGATCCAGGAGGTGGATTCTGGGCTTGCAAGGAAATGCCAAGGGCAAGAACCCATAGAGGGCTAAGGCGTCGGCACCACCTTGAGGTTGAGTCAATCGCGGAGGTCATCATAAATGTGGGCGGCTGAACCGCTGCGCTCGCGGCGATATGAGCCCAATGGTACTCTCTCGGGCATTATCGCGCGTTTGGATACTGCATCGAGGAGGCTTCGCACATTCGTCTAGTGCAGCCGGAAGCGTTCGCCGATCAGCCGCTGCAAGCGCGGGCGATAGAGCAGGTCATAGGCGAGTTCCTTGTCAGGAAACATGGCGAGCGCGGCGCGCTTGGCTCCAGCGGCCAGTTCGGAGGCTTCTTCCACGGTGAGGTTAGGATCTTGTCCGATGACGGACATGACCATGCTAATCATCACTTGCAGGCGGCGGATCTTCTTGGCTTCTTCTTCGCGCTCGCGAAGGGCTTCCTTGTCTGGAATTGGAAAGCTGGTGTCTCGCCCTTCCTGTCGGTGAACGTTCATGGTGTCCCCTTTTTCTGCCCCGATAAATCCGTCCCACAACATTGGATGACTCGGTGTAGCCCGGCGTTGCGCCGGTGGTTCCTGCCATTCTGCCCCATTTGCGGAGGAAAGCAACTACACAAAGGTGTCGTTCTGGGGTCATTGCTGTAGATTCGTGGCGAGCGAGAAACGGTAGCATGGATGGGTCAAGGCGTTAAAACACGTGGGCCGGTGCCATTCGTTCAATGACGCTCGCTTCGCTGCGCGGGGCGGACGAATGCGTCCGCCCCTACATGTTATGAGGTGATTCGGGAGTAAAATCGCTGGTGTGCGGGATTGGACCGCCCGGTCCGATTCCAGAATGGAGATGTCATGGCAGAAGCTGGCAATCCGGCAGCCGACGCGCAGCCGCGTCCTGATCCCAACGAGAAGCTGGTGAAAGTGTTTGACTCGGAGCAGGAGTCTGAGGCGCTGGTGGTGAAGGGATTGCTGGATTCGGCCGGCATCGACAGTGACCTGACTTCCGCGTCGCTAGTGCAGGACGCGTTTCCAGGCTTGGGCGGGATGCTGATCCTGGTGCGGGAAGAAGATGCAGAGGCGGCGCAACGCGTAATCGCAGAGGGTCGGCGGGCCGCCCCGGACGACGATGAGACGGCCGAGATAGCGATTATTGAAGACACGCCACCGAAGGCGTGACGGAGTGTCCGTCGAGGTAGAAGGTAACGGCTCCATCGAGATCGGTGCGGTAGACTCGGGTTCCCGCGTTGGCTAGACGATCGAGGGTTTCAAAGCGGGGCAGGCCGAAGGAATTTCCTAATCCGACCGAGATGCTCGCAAATTGTGGCTTGGCCTCGGCCATTAAATCCGGTGTTGTGGCATTGGCGCTTCCGTGATGGCCTATCTTGATCAGGTTCGCAACCGGATGCGAGCGCGAGGCAACGTAACGTTCTACCTGCTTTTCTGCGTCTCCCTCCAACAAAACCGAAGAATCTCCGAAGCTCACGCGCAGGACCATCGAGTCGTTGTTTTGGGGCCTGGGGCCGACGCGCCAGTCCCGCGGCGGAAATAGAACTTCCACTGTGGCTCCTCCCAGGTCGAAGTTATCTCCTTCCCAGTGACGGACGACTTTAACCCCGAGTGATTCCGCTGAGGCAACGATATTCGCCAAAGCCTGACTGGGCGGTAGCACGCCAATCCACAATTCTCTCGGCTTGAAATTCTTCAGTACTGCGAGGATCCCGCCGATGTGGTCGGAATGACCGTGTGTGATGGCGACAACGTCAAGGCGAGAGATGCCGCGCGTCCAGAGATAAGGAGAGACTACATCTTCGCCGAAGTCGAGTTGCGAACCGCCGGGCCCGATGGGACCTCCGGCGTCGATCAGCAGCGTGCGGCCTTGCGGTGTTACGATCAGCGTGGAGTCGCCTTCGCCGACATCGATTGAAGTCATCTCCAGGATTCCAGGACGAAGATGCGGTGACGGTGGTATGAAAGCGAGCACGAGGGAAGCGAGAAGTATGGCGGCGAGTCCGACAACAGCAATGAGGGATCGACGGCGTGCCGACCACATCGCCAAAATCAACGCAACGACTGCTATTACGATGACTGCGATGGACGGCATCGCGACACGCAGGTCGGCGACGCGTAGAGATCCAAAGCCGCGTACGGTGCCCGTGATTCCATCCACGGCAAACGTGGTGAGAAGTACGGGAACTTTGGCCAACCAGGGCGAGACATACCCGATGGCGAGAGCAGAGACGGCCGCGGGCATCATCAGTTCGGTCAAGGGAACCACGATCGCGTTGGACGGCAAGCCAAGAGTGGTGGCGCGGTGAAAGTAGTACGCCATGGGCAGAGCAAGGCCCGTCTGCATGACAGCGGAGATGAAGAGCAATTCCCAGCCCGCCAGACAAAATGCCGTCGTGGTACGAACCACGCGGCGAGCCCATACGGCACCGATGAAGAGTGCAATCCGTGCCGCGATGAACTGCAGGTCCACGCGAAGCTGCGCAACGCCGGGGGGAAGGAATGCGGCGTAGTCGATTGAGTCCCAATTGGCCAGCGCCTCTTTTTGAAGTTGGGAGGTGCGCTGCAAGATGGGGATGCCGATGGCGGCGACGATGAGCACGCAGATGAAGGTCATCTGGAAGCTCGCAGTAAAGAGCTGGGCGGGATCGAGGACGAGCAGTCCCATGGCCGCAGCGGCGAGCGCGTTGAGCATCGCACGATCGCGGTAGAGAAGACGCGTCATCAGATAGATCGCGCACATCAAGGTGGCGCGCCATACGGGAGCGCCGACTTCGGTGCTGAAAGCGTAGGCGACACAAAAACCCACGGTCAGGAGCGTGGCGGGAACATCTGCCAGCCGAAGGCGGCGCAAAATCCAGAACACAACGAAGGCCAGGATGCTGACGTTCATCCCTGAAACGACGAGGACGTGGTACGTGCCCGAGCGCTGAAAATCGACGCGCGTGTCGCGGTCGATGAAGGCTTCTTCGCCAATGACCATCGCATCGATGAGGGCGGCCTCACGCGGGGGCCAGAGTTGGTGAACCTTGGCGACGACGCCGCGATGCAGGCGGCTGCGCCACCAGGCGATGGGGCTTCCCGCAAAGCCGGGGAGCCGTTCGACGCTCTCGAGTTTGGTTGAGCCGAGGGCAGCGATGCCGCGATCGGCGAGATATCCCTGATAGTCGAAGGCGCCGGGATTGCGAAAGTTGCGCGGCAGTCGAAGCTTGGCCGTGAAAAGGATGCGGTCACCGTAGTGGAAGACAGGCATGGCAGCGTTGGCGCTCACTGCTGCGGAGCTGTCGTCCGCCGCCGCGTCGTTGGATCGCGGACCGTAGATGCCAAGGCGGATGTCGGAATGAACGGGTTCAGTGTGTCCGACCGAAGCCTCAATTTCCTCTGTTTCCACGTCGACGGTTTGTTTGAGCTCGTTGAATCCACCGGGCTGGAGGCGGCCGTCGCGCGTGACATGAGCGGTGATCTGAAGTTCCTGCCGATCGGCATACGCATCAATACTGGTGTCGACGCCAGTGGTGGAGCGGCGCAATTGAATGTGCAGAGCACCCACGAGAAAGATTGCGGCCAGGGCGAGTCCCCAGCCGAAGAGCGAGCGCCGGCGGGTAAAGTATGCGGCGAAGACTATGAAAGCTGCTCCGGCGATCACCCACCATAGTGCCGGCCGCCATAGGTATACGCCGGCGGTTATTCCGAGAGAGTACGCCAGAGCTGCCCATAGCATGGGCTGACGGGGCGCCTTGAAGCGGAAGACAGGAAGCGATGCAACTGGGGACGACTGAAGTGGTAATCGGAGGGAGGCGCGCGGCGATGACTTCTGATTCAAGAGTTGGGCCTAACTGTGAAAGTACCTCAGGCGCTGAAGCGCATCCCGAAACGGCGGCCTTGATCGCAGCGCTGAAAGCGCTGCGTCACCCAAACCAAGTGCGCCACCGAAATGTGGCGCGCCGCAAAACCCTCGCGACTCATCACCGAATCAGGTGCACAACACTTTCCAGGTGGTAGGTTTGCGGGAACAAATCCACCAGATGTACTTGCTCGACGCGGTAGCCGTCGGCCAGCAGGGGCACGAGATCGCGAGCCAAGGTTGCTGGATCGCAGGAAACATAAACAACGCGTGGCGCGCCCAAGGTCGTCAACAACCGCGCCACGCGTTCTCCCAGGCCACTTCGAGGCGGGTCCACCACCGCTAGGTCGGGCTTATTAAGGATATGAGGGAGGACTGCGCCCTTCCCGACTCGTCCCGAATGTGCCCCACGGGCCAGGTACTGCTCCGTGGTGGCCTGCACTGCCTCTCCATTCGAGGACTGATTGTAGGCAAGATCAGCAAAGGAAGTCTGTGACGGCTCTACAGAAAAGATGTGATGAAAGTCACCGGCCAGAGCTGTGGAAAACAGCCCGACGCCCGCGTACAGGTCAAGCGCCAATTTGCCGGATTGGCCTGCGGTTACGATCTTGACCAGTTCATCGGTGAGGTGGCGATTGGTTTGAAAGAAGGATCCGGCACTGACGCGGTAGTCCGCTCGCTGCGTCTTATAAGTCAATGACGGTGCGCCAACGGTGACGAGAATGTCGGGCGCGGCGGCCTTGCGGTCACCGGGATTCGCTTCGCGGAAAGCGACGACGCCCGCGATCTCGGGCATGCTGGCGCGCAGTTCCTCGGCCCACTCGCGAATGGCGGCTCGACGGGCCTCGCGGGCGCAACCGACATCGATCAAAACTTGCGTGTCGTCGGCATTGGCGAAGAACTCGACTTCGCGCACGCCATCGGGAACTTTGCCTGCGCGGCCGATCTGCCACAAAGCAGCGATTCCGCGGTTGATGAGCGGAGAACTGATGGGGCACTCTTCCACCGCGAGCAGGTCATGCGATGACATCTTGAAATATCCTGCGGCGAAGGTCGGTCGGGTTCGCACTTGCAGACGCGAGCGATTGCGATAGTTCCACGGCGGCGAAGGATGCACCTCGATGTCGAATGGGAGGTCCAGCTTGGCGGTGCGACGGAGGCTCTCGCGCAGGATTTCTTTCTTGATCTCGAGTTGGTGCTCGTAGCTCGTGTGTTGGTAGTGGCATCCACCGCAGCGGGTGTAGTACTGACAGCCGGGCTGGATGCGCTGCGCGGAAGGCTCGATGATCGCGTCGGCATTGGCTCGCGCGAAGCCGGACTTCTGCTCGGTGAGGGACGCTTCGATTTTCTCCTGGGCCAGGACGAAGGGGATGAACACGGCTTTGCCGCGTCCGTGGGCGTCATCGGCGTTAGGAGCGGCGGGCAGACGGGCGAGGCCGTCGCCGCCGTAGATCAGCTTTTCGATTGTGAGGAGCAAGAGTTGATTCTACGGCATGCGTCCTTGAATCAGGTCTCTTCAATGCATTACGGACAAGATGATGTCGAGAGTTTGCAGATGATCAGCAGAAGAAAATCTTCTTTCAAATTTCTCGTATCCTGGCTTTTCCGCAGTGAGGCTCAGGCTAACCCTGAATGGAGAATGTAGCATTCCGACCACAAACCGACCGTCTTTGGCTGTTGTGACGTACATGCTCCTGCTGGCTTGGGTAAGGGTGACTCTTACGTCTTCAACCGGCTTTCCGGCAGGATCATAAATGTGTCCCTGCACATGCGTTCCACCGTCGCATGCGATACCAACGGCGGCTATCACAACCGCAAGTGCTGCGCTGACCCGAAGCAATTTCATGAATCACCCGAAGGATTGAGTCGAAACCTATTCTCGTCCTGCCCACGCTAATCCATCGGGCTGTTTGCCGGCGTCGATCTGCCCGACTACTTCCAGGGTCTTCAAATCTACGACGGCAACTTTGTCGGCCATGCTAACGGCAACGTAAGCGCGAGCGCCATCGGCGGCGATCAGAATTCCCGCTGCTCCGCCTCCGAGGTTCAGTTGCTTTACATCTTTCCGAGTCGTCGCGTCTATGACGACTAAGCTGCTATCGCCGGCTCTCGCGCCCAGGCCGGAGATGAGGACGCGCTTGCCATCGGGCGTGAACTTCAAACGATTGGCGCCTTTCACGGGGATGGGCAGAGTTTGAATGACCTTTTTCGCGGGGACGTCAATGATGGTAACGGTTGCGTCGCGTGCGTTGGCTGCCCAGATTTCTTTTCCGTCGGGCGAGATGTCGAAGCCTTCAACACCCTTGCCAGCCGGCACGTTCGTGATTTCCCAGGTGAGACGCGGTTGCCCTTCTGGTCCGCCAGGTCCTTGGGGCGGTGGGCCAGCGGGCGGTCCTGATCCGGGCGGCGCGCCCGGTGGTGGGCCAAAGCCTCCAGCGGGCGGAGAGACTTGTTCAATGATGCTGATAGTGGCGGAGTTGACGTTGGAGGTGAAAATCTTGTCGAGGTTCTTGGAGACTTCGACCATATGGGTGCGATCCTGCCCGGTGCCGAGGATCCAATCTACGCGCTGCGTTGCGGGATCGTAACGGCCGATGATCTTGTTGGTTTCGGCGGTGAAGTAGAGCTTCCCGCCGGCGAACGCAAGGCCGTGCGTGGAGCGGATTGCGCCAAGGTCGATGGGCGGCAGCGCCTTCCGCGCGACGAGATCGACGACTGAGATGGTGTTGAGAGTGCTGTCGAGTCCGCCGTAGTTTGAAATGTAGGCGAGTTTGCCGTCGTCGGAAGCGATGATTTCGTGCGGATCGGGACCGGAGGGAAGACGCGCCACGACCTGCAGGCTCGCAGGATCAACGATCGATACGGTGTGATCGGTCTTCGATAGCACCAGCAATGACGGAGTCTGCGCCAATGCGAAACTCGCAAGGATTGCGACAGCCGTTAGAAGGTAAAAACATCGCAAGGAGATTCTGAGTCTCGTCATTCCTGTTCTCCTGACCCGGAGAGCTAGTTTACAACGCTCTGCCGGCGGCTGCGCCGGAGGCCCAGGCCCATTGAAAATTGAAGCCGCCGAGATGGCCGGTAACGTCGACGACCTCGCCGATGAAGTAGAGTCCGGGCACATTGCGGCTTTCCATCGTCTTGGCTGAAAGTTCGTTGGTGTCAACGCCTCCAGCGGTCACTTCGGCTTTCTCGTAGCCTTCTGTGCCCGCGGGGACGATCGTCCAGGCGTGCGCTTGATGCTCGATATCGGCCAGTGCACTGTTCGTCCACGAGGAGGGCGCGTGATGTTCGAGCCAGCGGTCGGCCAAGCGGGCCGGTAGAGTCTTGCGGAATTCGGATCGCAAGGCTGTTAATGTTCTCGTAGTCTTGGGATCCCGGAAGATTGCAGTGGGCTCGCCGCCGGGAGTGAGGTCGATTGTGATCTCGCGAGGCTTCTTCCAGTATGACGAGATTTGGAGGATCGCGGGCCCGCTCAGGCCGCGATGGGTGAGCAACATTTTTTCGCGGAACTGTTGACCGTCGCACGAGGCGACAACTTCGGCGGAGACTCCGGTGAGATCGCAGTAACGAGAACGATCTTCGGCGTCGAGCACGAGCGGTACGAGACCGGGCCAGGGATCAACGATCTTCAGGCCGAATTGCCGGGCGAGGTCGTAGCCGAATGAAGTTGCCCCGATCTTCGGAATGGAAAGGCCTCCGGTCGCGACGACCAATTTGGGAGCGCGGAACTCGGCACTGGAAGTGCGCGCGGCGAAGTCTGTGGTGCGAGTGATCTCTTGAATTCTTGTGTTTAGGAAAATGTTCACGCCGGCGGAACGGCATTCTTCTTCGAGCATGGCGAGAATGTCGCGAGCTGAGCGATCGCAGAAGAGTTGTCCCAGAGTTTTTTCGTGATATGGAATGCGGTGCTTCTCAACGAGCGCGATGAAATCTGCGGGAGTGTAGCGAGCCAGGGCTGACTTGGCAAAATGGGGATTGGACGAGAGGAAATTTTCGGGTTGACAGTGGAGGTTGGTGAAATTGCAGCGGCCTCCGCCGGAGATGAGGATCTTCTTGCCGAGACGGTCGGCGTGTTCGAGGATGGCGACGCGGCGTCCGCGCTTGCCGGCTTCAATGGCACACATCAGACCTGCCGCGCCGCCACCGAGAATCACTGCGTCGAAATGATGGGTCACAATGGCCTCAGCGGCTAAAGCCGGACGGATTTGGGGCGCTAACGGCACGAGTGAAGTCGCGCCCTTCCCGTTCTTAATCGCCAGGACACACCTGGTGTCCAATTACGACATGCCCGTTACGATATGCCCGGGCTTCCATTTACGACATTGTCACCACCGTTGCCTCGGCAATCCTGAGACATTCAAGATGCGAATTACATGTAAAACAAACTGAGGCGCGGGAGACGGTATTTTTCCAGCAGACGCTTGTGAACATATTGCTTGTGTAGTTGGTCAATCTGGGCGCCGGACATTTTACGGCGGTACGGGGCGAGATCGCGGTCGGCTTCGGCGCGGACGGTGACCAGATCTTCATCGCGAGTCGAAGTGAGCAAGACGGCGAACAGTTTTTCTTCGAGCACGGTAAGGCGGCGCTCCAGATCTTCCAGGCGGGCAGCAGGCTTCTTTTCGATTTCCTCGGCGAGTCCGCGAAGGGTTCTTGCGGTATCGAGCGCTACGGACCTGGCGGAGATTCCACCCGCGTCGGGCAAGGTCGCGGCTGCGAGGGCTTCGGCATTGCGGCGCAGGAAGGGCACGACCACATCCGGCTCGAATCCTTGACTCGCTCTCGATTTCACAGAGGACTGTTCGCCCGAGGCGGCGCCCACTGCGGCTTCTTTCATGTCTTCGGCGGCGGCCAACACCAACTGAGAACAGTAGGCAAGGCTGTTCACTTTTTTCGTCTTCGAAGGGCGCTGGTCGTATTGGTCAAATGCTTCGTCGATACCGCGCAGCACGGCTTCGAGGGGAATGCCGGCATCTTTCCAGGTTTCAATGAGGGCCCAGTCGAGAGTGGAGAGGAGCAGGCCACCTCCGCGACGCTGCAGGTAGCGGTCTTCAATCTCAGTAAAGTAATTGAAATAATTTTCCACGGCAGGTTAGCGGGCAGAACGCGAAGGCGAGGAGGCGGGTGCGCCATCGCCATTCTTTGGTCTAGGCTGTGCGGATTTAGGCTGTGCCGATTTGGACGACGCTTTAGGCTCAGCCTGGGACTCAGATTTCGCCGTGGGTGAATCTTTTCGCGTTGCACTGTTGCGCTCCCAGATGATGCGCAGGCCTTCGAGGGTCAGGAAGTCATCTACGTTCTTGATGTATTTCGAGCCGGTGCCGATCATCTGGCCGAGGCCACCGGTGGCGATCACGTGCGTGTCCGGGCCCAATTCTGCAAGCAGAAGTTCGAGGATGCCGTCCACCAGGCCGAGATACCCGTAGTAGAGACCCGACTGCAGGCTGCCGACCGTGTTGGAGCCGATCACACGGGCGGGCTTGCGGATTTCCACTCGAGGCAAACGTGCGGTCCGCTCGAAGAGAGCGTCGGCGGAGATGCCGATGCCGGGACAAATCACGCCACCCAGATATTCCCCTTTCGCCGAAACGCAGTCGAAGGTGGTGGCCGTCCCGAAATCGACAATCACGCACGGTCCACCATACTTCTCGAAGGCGGCTACGCCATTGACGATGCGGTCGGCGCCCACTTCCGCTGGATTGTCGTAGTGGACTGACATTCCGGTTTTCACTCCGGGCTCGATGTAAAGAGGACGCAGATTGAAGTAGCGCTCGCAGACCTGCCGCAGCACTGGATCGAGCGGCGGCACGACGGAAGAGATCACGATGCCGTGAATGCCTTTGGACTCCAGGCCTGCCATCGAAAACAAGTTACGAAACAGGACTCCGTACTCGTCCACCGTGCTGGTGCGGGAGGTGGCGACGCGCCAGTTGGCAACCAGACGCTCGTAATGCGGAGCTTCGTCCTGCTCGCCGGCGGCGTGCACTTTGGCGACGCGGGCGAAGACGCCCAGGACCGTGTTCGTGTTGCCGACGTCGATGACTAGGAGCATGCTGTCGCTCTTGAATTCCGCTACTTTTCTCTTACTGTTCCGCTTAACACGGTTTGTAGACCTTGCGCGGTTCGCACTTGCAAAAATCCTCGAGAGTCCAGGCCTTCGGATGTTCCTTCGAACGCGGATCCGTTCTCCTCGATGCGGACCTTCTTTCCTTGCACCCAAGTCGAACTCTTAGCGAAACGCAGGAGAATCGACTGGCGAGCGTCCGGGTCTTCCAGCAATTGGCTATATTCGCGGTCGAGTGATTTTAACAAAGCGGCTACCAGCTCGACTCGTGACCACTCGCTCCCAGTTACGAGATGTAACGAGGTTGCACCTAACTCTTTGGGAAAGCTCGATTGATTCACATTGAGGCCGATGCCCACGACAATATAACGAACGCGAGTGGCCTCGGCATTCATCTCGGTGAGTATTCCACAGACTTTCTTGCCATCAATCAATACGTCGTTAGGCCACTTCAAATCAGCTGTGACCCGTGAGTCGACTTGTTCCATGGCGGCGCGAACCGCGAGTCCGGCGGCAAGCGAAAGAACCAACACTTCCGACGGCGGCAACTCGGGCCGCAGGATTACCGAGCAATAGATCCCGGTGGATCGCTGCGACTGCCACGTATTGGCGCCACGGCCGCGGCCGGCGGTTTGTTCTTCGGCAAGAAAAACGGTACCTTCCGCGGCGCCCTCGGCTGCGGCGGCCATGGCTGCCGTATTGGTCGAGCCGATTTTATAAAAGTGTTGAACGTGATTGTCGAAGATCGTGCCGCGCAGAAGCGGACGCAGTATCTCCGGCAGGAGCAGATCAGGAACCGAGCGCAACTGATATCCAGTGGCAGGGTGTCCGGCCACGTCCACGCCGAGGCCGCGCAACTGCTGAATCATCCGCCACACTTCGGAGCGGTTGGTGGAGATTTCCTGTGCGATCTTGGTGCCGCTGACAACAACGGTGGCGTGCTCCATGAGCAGACGCACAATGCGACCGAGCCGCACATCAGTGGCCTGCGGTTGGTGCGACGCGGGTGTCTTGACCCGAGACGCGCGGGCGCGAGTTGTGCCGGTCTTGCTGATGCGGAGATTATGCGCGAATCGCCGCAAAACAACAAACGTGCAGGCTATTGCGCCATCTCGGTGAACGTCGCCACCGGATGGCCCAGCGCATATTGGCCTTCCGCGGTAACGCGTACCGTTCCCGCCGTCAAGGGTAAGCTGAGCACGACCGATGCCTTTCCCGTTGAGTCCGTGGTGACGATGCGATTTGAAAGTGATCCGCCGTTTGTGGTGAATAGAACCGTTCCGCCAGCGGCGCTTCCACCGGATTGTCCGGGGACCAACGTCACGGAGAGTGTCAACTGACTTCCTTTTGTTCCTCTCTGTTTGTCGCCGGTCTTGGTCAACGTTGCCGGCGGATTGCCAACGAGAATGTAGCCTCCCTGTTGTTGCGCGACGCCGGTGGTATCGGTGCTCGGCACGCTGTAATGGTAGAAGCCGGGCGTAGTTCCGGCGGTTACAGAGATCCTGCCATTGTGGCCTTTGCTGAGAGTGGGTTGCGACACAACAGCGGAGATACCGCTATCAGACGTCGGAGTGCCCAAGGTTACTGTGGCCGTGCCCGATGTGGCTTTCGGCTGAAGGATCACGGTGCCGCCCGCAGGCACCATGGTCGTGTCCGGGTTCAGATCCCACTCGGCTCCCGGCAATTGGGTTGTGCCCGTTACTACGAGAAGGGTGGCGGTGTAAGGCGCAACCGTCACAGTGGAAGACCACGCGGTCGTGTTGGAAGCAACGATTTGAGTGGGATTCGTAACCGCCAGTGTGTATGACGTCACCTGCGAAGGCGTGAAGCCGTTGGTCGTGAAGTGGGCCTGCACGGCGTTGGATGGATCTTTATTCAGCACCAGCACGGTCATTCTCTTTCCATTTGGGTCGAGAGCCGCGTAGCTGCTGAACAGGTTGGGATCTCCATTATTGGTGTCGGAGACCGAGGTCATGGCGAACCCGTGGTGATGGCCGTCGTAGTTGGTAAACAGCTTCAGCGCGAGATAGTTTGGATTGCCTGGGGTCGGTGCGGTCCAGCGCGAGGCGAGATACATGCGCTCGCGGCCCATGATTCCGTAAGCGTCGGTGTCTCCCAGAGCGGTCGAAAAATCTGACTCGCCGGCAAAGGCTGCGCTCCATTCGGTGAAGGCCACGGGAGTTCCCGGATAAATCATGTTGGCCGTCGCCCGAATGCGTGGGATGCGGAATGGAATGGTCTTGTTGGGCTGGATAAACGTTGCCCAGTTTTGATTGATCGATCCGGACTCACTGACGTAGGTGGGATCCCAATAGTCGCGATAAATGCGCGCGGCGAGAGCCTGTTTCTGCGCCTGCGTCCATGTGGAAGTGTCGGGGCTGTCGGGATAAGCATGGACATCGAACACTTCGACAGAACGTGTTCCAGCAACTTTGTCTTCCCAATAGACTTCGTTCAACCACCATGGCAGGAGATCGACGCCGGCGTGCGCGCCTTTGTCAGATCCGTTCGCGCCATTCCAGTAGAACCACCAGCAGCAACTCACCGGACCGAAGCGGATTGCCTTCGGGTCCCAACTCTTAAGGTTGCGCGCTTCGGTGACAAACGTATCGCGCATTTCGTTGTATGCGGTGGGGTTGGGATGAACGTCGCGGTGAGTGCCTCCCCAAATGTCGATCTCGTTATCCATGTTGTAGAAGTGGGGAGAGTTGCCGAACGCCGTGGCCAGCGCGGCGGCCCACTGGTTGCGGTAGACGCTGCCTTGTGGATCGTTCTTGCCCGGCTGATCGAGGAGAGGGACATTGGCGTCGTTTGGATTGGCGGTGAGTGTCGTGCTGCAATCGGTTTTCAGGCCGTCGCCGGCGTCGGTATTGAATGGATCGACGCCGCATTGCGAACCATATTTCGCGACGGAGAAGCTCCAGTGGCCGTTGGATCCGTTCTCTGCGCTTTGCGCGACCCAAGGCAACATGACCATTGTCATCAGCGGATGGCTGCCAGCATTTTTCACGTCGGTGATGAACTTGGCGGAATCTGCGTCGCCGATCTCGGAATAGTTGAAGTCCTCAAAGTACCAGTCATTGGCGGCGTTATACGTGAAGAGTTTCCAGTTGTAGCGCGAGGTTGCATTGCCACCCCAGCGGACCACGGTGAGTCCACTATCGGTGATCGTCGCCGCGTCTTGCGGATAGGCTCCGCCGTAAACGTAAGGACTAATCGCATGACGGTTACTGAGCGCATCGACCGTCACATTGATGTTCGTGGTCGCCGGAGTGTCGTCAGATTGAGGGGACGATGGCGCAGAAATATTCGCGCTGGAAGGTTGGGGCTTGGATTCAGGTGCGCCAGCATACGAGGCGCTCACGACGAAGACCACCAGGCATAGGGCTGCGACGGAACGAGCGAAGGAGTACATGGGGGAGGCCTCCGTTGCGGCTAGTCTAGCGCCGACCAGGCGCAACGGGCGCACAGAAGTACATCTGTTCCAGAAACCGGAACAGCATAGAAGAGGGAACCTTAGGGCTGCAAACCGTTGCGGCTGTCAGGCGGGGACGACACGCATACTCATATCCGCGGCTTGCACGGAGTGGGTCAGCAGGCCAATTGAGATGAAGTCGACGCCGGTGTCGGCGTAGGCCCGAACATCCTCAAGACGGATTCCGCCCGAACATTCGACCGGGATGCGCCGGCCTTCCTTCTGAAATTCCGGCTGCGCACATCGCTCAACCGCGCGCCGCACATCATCGACGGACATGTTGTCGAGAAGAATTGCCTCGCCGCCATGAGCGAGCGCCAAGTCGAGTTCCTCGAGCGTGCGGACCTCTACTTCAATAATCTGCGAACCACGGCGGTTGCGAATGGCGCGTTCCAACGCGGGGACGATTCCACCCGCGAGGGCGATGTGATTGTTCTTGATGAGCACGCCATCGGAAAGATCGAGACGGTGATTCTGTCCTCCACCGCATCGCACCGCGTTTTTGTCGATGACTCGCAGGCCGGGTGCAGTCTTGCGCGTATCGAGAATGCGTGCCTTGGTGCCTGACACGGCCTCCACGAATTTGCGAGTCAGGGTGGCAATGCCGCTCATGCGCTGAAGAAAATTGAGGATGACTCGCTCGCAGGAAAGAATCACGCGCGCATTGTGGCGGATGACCGCGACGGATTGTCCCTTGTGCAGGCGCACGCCATCGAAGATTTCGGGATGCGTGGTGACTTCGTAGTGGGCAGTCACAGCTCCGTCGAGCGCGGCGTAGACATCGAGAATGCGCGCGATGCAGCCGATTCCGGCGAGGATGCAATCCTGCTTGGAGATGATGGTCGCGGTCGCGCGCTGGTTGGGATCGATGCAGGCGTAGCTGGTCGCATCGCGCGTCGCCCGGTCTTCGACCAGCGCGTTCTCGAGGATTCCGGTGATGCGTCTTGAGTTCCAGTCCATATCGTGTAGGGACGCACTTCGTCCGTCCGTGCTACCCACGAGGCGCGATCCATTATGCGCCGTGGCAAGAATCATCGAACTGCGTTCGATCCCGGACGAATGCGTCCGGGGCTACATCAACATCCTAATTCTTTTAGCTTGCTGTTGGCCTTCTCCTGCAGAACCAATAATTCCTGTCCGCGGCGGCGCAGGCCTTCCACTACTTTTTCCGGAGCCTTCGCTAAGAACTGTTCGTTACCCAGTTGCTTCTGATTGTTTCCCAACTCCCGCTCGATCTTTTCCAGTTCTTTCTTGAGACGGTCGCACTCGGCGGCGACGTCGATCTTCCTCTCATAGATTACATGCACGTCGAAACGTGCGGTACCGCGGGCACCGGCTCGATTCGCGAGCGAACCCTCCACGAATGAGATCTTCTCAACGTTGCCGAGACGTTCGACAGCAGACTGATTCTGCTCGATCATCCTGCGGATTGCGGGTTCATGGGCGAAGACCTCGATGGGCACCTTCACCTTGGGCTCGACTTTCAGTTCGGCGCGAACGTTGCGTACGCTCACGATCAAGTCCTGCAGGATCGCCATCTCGGTCTCGGCCGCGAGATCGAACTGCTTCTCATCCGCCTGCGGATACGCCGCCAGGGCAATCGACTTCAACGGAGGCTTGCCCTCGTACATCGCCTGCCAGATTTCTTCCGTGATAAACGGCATGACCGGGTGCAGAAGGCGTAGCGCGGACTCGAACAAATTCACCAGGTTCGCACAGGCCGCCTGCGCCGCGCTCTTGTCGGCGCCCTCTTCGAAATTCAAACGCGGCTTGATCAACTCCAGGTACCAGTCGCAGAACTCTCCCCAGAAGAAGTCGTAGATGCGATTGGCCGCCTCGTGAAAGCGGTAGGTTTTCAGCGCGTCATTCACGTCGGCGGTGACGCGGTTGAAGCGCGAGAGAATCCAGCGGTCTTCGAGAGTGAGAGGGAGAAATGCTGGGACGCCCGTTTGAGCCGTGGGCGGCGCGGGCGAGGGCGCCCGCGCCCCATCCCACACGAAGCCGATGCGATCCACGTTCATGAACATGAAACGCGCAGCATTCCAGATCTTATTGGCGAAGGCGCGATAGCCGTCGGTACGGCTTTCGTTGAACGCAATGTCGGTGCCCGGCGCGGCCATGGCCGCCAGCGTGAACCGCGTTGCATCGGTGCCAAAGCGTTCGATGATTTCCAGCGGATCGATTACGTTGCCCTTGGTCTTCGACATCTTCTGGCGGTCGGCATCGCGCACCAGCGCGTGAATGTAGACATGGCGAAAGGGCACGCTGTCGTCTTTCTTGTCAGCCTCGCCGTTGGCTTTCTTGATGGCAGCATCCTGCTGGTGCCCTTGCATGAAGTGGCAGCCAAACATGATCATGCGTGCCAGCCAGAAAAAGAGAATGTCGAAGCCGGTGATCATCAGCGTGTTGGGATAGAACACGTCGAGATCGCGCGTCTTTTCGGGCCAGCCCAGGGTCGTAAACGGCAGCAGGCCTGACGAAAACCAGGTATCGAGCACGTCAGACACTTGCTCCAGATTGCCACTGCCGCATTTCGTACACGTGGTTGGAGCCGTCCGCGCGACTATGAATTCCTTACAGTCGCCGCACGTCCACGCGGGAATGCGATGTCCCCACCACAATTGGCGCGAGATGCACCAGTCGTAGATGTTCTTCATCCAATTCAGATAAATCTGTCGATAATTTTCCGGAACGATTGTGATCTCGCCACTCTCCACCGCTTCTATGGCGCGGTCGGCCAGCGGCTTGATCTTGATGAACCATTGCTCGGACAGGCGAGGCTCGACCACGGTCCCGCAGCGGTCGCACTTGCCGAGAGAGAGCGCGTAATTTGTTTCAGAAACCAGGAAACCTTGTTCCTGCAGATCAGCCAACACGCGCTTGCGCGCTTCGAAGCGATCGAGGCCCGCGTACACGCCGGCGTTCTGGTTCATGTGCGCGTGCTCGTCCATCACGTCGATCTGCGGCAGGTTGTGTCGCAGTCCGGCCTGAAAATCGTTGGGATCGTGCGCCGGCGTCACCTTCACCGCGCCGGTGCCGAACTCCGGCTGCGCGAGTTCGTCGGTGATGATCGGAATCTCGCGATCCATCAGCGGAACGAGAACATGCTTGCCGTGCAGATGCGTATAGCGTTCATCCTTGGCATTCACGGCGATCGCGGTATCGCCCAGCATGGTCTCTGGACGCGTGGTCGCCACGGTGATGAATTCTTTGGCGCCGGACTTCGATTCAACGACCGGATAGCGAATCTCCCACAACTTTCCGGGCACGTCCTCATGTTTCACTTCGAGGTCGGAGATCGCCGTCTCGTGCCACGGACACCAATTCACAATGTAGAGCCCGCGATAGATCAGGCCCTGTTCGTAGAGGCGGACAAACACCTCGCGCACGGCGTGCGAAAGATTGTCGTCCATGGTGAAGTATTCGCGGTCCCAGTCGACGGAGGCGCCGAGGCGCTTCATCTGGTCGAGAATCGCGCCGCCGTAGAGCTTCTTCCATTCCCACACGCGCTCGATGAATTTTTCACGGCCCAGGTCGCGGCGCTTCTTGCCCTCTTTGGTGAGTTGCTTTTCCACCATCATCTGCGTGGCGATGCCGGCGTGGTCGGTACCGGGCAGCCACAGCGTGATGAATCCGCGCATGCGATGCCAGCGCACAATGATGTCCATCTGCGTCTGGTTGAGCATGTGCCCCATGTGCAGGCGCCCGGTCACGTTCGGCGGCGGCAGGAGGAGAGTGAACACGGGGCGCGTCATTTTCTCGGAAGGGAGCCGGGTGGCGGCGTCTTCACCGAGAAGAGCTTTTCTTTGACCCAGTATTCGGCCCAACGCGCTTCAATCGCGCCCGGCTCGTACGACTTAGGCAATTCGTGCGGCATGAGTGTGTGTTATCGAACGTGCGTGGGCAAAGCCACTCCTCCGACTTCGCCCAGGACTAGCCCCGGTTGTCCTGATGAAGCACCGCCCGGCGTTTTCCGCAGCAGAAGGAGGAGCTTTTGATCTTACAGGTCGGAGAAAAGAGGGGTCAAACGGGGGAGGGGGTGGAAGGAAGGAGCGGCAAAACTGCCACACCCCGGCAAAGACGATTGCTGGAAGGAGTTGGGTGTGCTCATGCGACAAGCGCAAAGAGGCTCAGGATCGATCGTCTTAATTCGTTCTAGCGGCGTACGAAAGCGGATAAAAAACGAAATTGCACCCGATCTCAGAACAAGAGAGTACACCTCTCCTAAACAGGTGCGCCGTTGAGTTTGGCGGAAATGATTCTCTAAAGGAACTTTTCTCTAGCTCGCTACCAACATCGCTGAGGGCATCAGTACCGCTGACAAAACGTGCGGTAGCAATCCTGCCACGAACGATCAGGACATCAAAATATGCATTCCCCTGTTTCTTTGTGACACCGGGAAGGTTGATTGTTCGCATCTGGTTCAACTCGTCCCGGGCACTCATCCGGTTCTTGGGCAAAGGAACCTGCGCCAGGCGGCGCATTCGAGCGGGACTGTATTCCAACCCGGGCTCCACCTCCAACGCTAGGTTATACATATGAAGGGCCATCGCCAGCTTCTGTTCTTTCTCATACACCTGACCGAGGCGATCAGCTGTAAACCCATCCTGTTTTGCTTCCCAGGCTGACCGGAGGTAGCTCTCAGCCTTTTCATATTCACCCATGCGAAAGTACACCCAACCTAAGGCGTCCCAGTAGCCCATGAGAGGAGCCGAGAGCAAGAGGTCTTTCAACTCGGACAAGTTCACCTTGGTAGAGGCGTCCTCCTCCTCGTAAACTGATTTTTGTGCATACTGCAACGCGAGTGGCAGCTGTTTGTCAGCAGCCGCGAGTTCATATGCAATGAAGTTGAACATCGTCGGCGTAGAATCTCTCTCCAGCGCCTTTTTGTAGGCCTCCAGCGCTTTATCTTCATCTCCGGATCGCAGGTAAGCCGTTCCCAATGCCTGATACAGTGATCCTTGATCGGGGTTCAGTTTGATTGCAGATTCGAAAACCGGAACTGCATCACCATATCGCTTCGCATCGAACATTGATTCTCCCAGATTTTCGTAACCATCGGTATCATTTGGCGCCGTCGCGATGAGCTGCTGCCATGCCAAGATTGCCTCGTCGAATCTCTGCGCCGTTACCAACGCAAACCCCAACCCTTTGTAGCTGAGTGTTTCCTGTGGATCATTTGCAATCGCGGAGCGCAATGCATCAAGCGCATTGTTCAGCTGGCGTCGGGACTTATAGATGTCGGCCAGCCACAGCCAGGCGCGAGTGAATTTGGGGTCTGTCTGAACTGCTTGCTTCAGTGATTCGATTTCGCCAATTGTATTTCCGCTTTTATATTGCTCTCGCGCATTCTCGTAATCTTTCGCAGCCTCCTCGTTTTTGCTGTAGGGGAGAGTCCAAATCGCGTCTTGATACGAAGCGGCGGTTATGTGCTGTTGGCCGAGGCTAACGTACACATCGTGATCGTCTGAAACGGCTCGGAAAAACTTTTTGAAATTCTCGTATTGATCCACTGGTACTTCTCTCACCTTCACGATAAGTGTGCGCTCCGTGTGAAGGGCTTCCGCCTCAACAGCATAGGTAGCATGGTACTCACCAAACTTTTCCATTAGATCGACCCGCGCCGGGAGCCGAGGAATGTAGCCCTTTGGAACCTCCACGCTGGATTCATATCTGAATTCACCGATTGAGATTGGCGTCGGATGTTCAGGCTGCTCGTCCGGAATGACCCCAGTCATGGGAGGTAGCGGAGAACTGATTCGTCTCTCGGACCATTGAGGATAGTCCTTGCGAGTGTATGAATAACTGAATTTGAAAGGTTCATCAGTCTTGTCCGGCTGGCTCGCAGTCACGTCGCTGACATCACCGGAAAACCCCGACGCATAGGAAATCCGCTGCACGACGTCTTTCCATTGCTGCATAGGTGTGCGTCGAAATACAGTTCGTAGCAGCACTTCAGTATCGCTGCCGCTCACCGTCCGCTCGATTTTGCCCTTCAGAGTTCCATCATCCTGGAGCTTCGCGTCAATGCGGAATCTCTCCGATGGTCTTGTAGAGGGTTCTGCTGGCGTAGTGACGAGTACAGCATCTTTGTCGGTCGGAATTACCAGGGCTTGCTTATCCCAAAGCGGACTGAGCAAGTAGCCGTAAGGTGCCACCTCCGCTGTCGTATCGAGCCAAACAAATCCGTTGCCTTGCGGGACGGCAGTGATTACGTGATCAAACTGCGAAGGCGTAGGAACATCAGGGTCAAGTGCGTGCGTTGAATTGATCAACGCGGGATACGCCTGAATCCCAGCAACTGCGAGAAGAGATGCCAGAAGGGTGTGCTTGTCCTTGCAATCACCGTACTGATTAGCCAAAACTTCCGATGCTGAATGCGGCTGATAACGTCCGATTCCGAACGCCACTCCAATGTAACGAAACTGCGTGCTTACGAACGTGTAAGTGGTTCGGAGTTTATCGTCGCCTTTCGCTCCTTTGGTTAGTTCAAGCGCCTTCGCTTGAATGCCGCCACTGGGGATCACACGCTCCGACTGCAGTTTGCTGTACCAGGCTCCAATCTCAGCCCAACTCTGGAATGTGGAGATCTGAACGTCAGGCGAAGGCAATTTCCCCCGAGCAAGCTGATACGTTTGTTGCTCTTCCTGTTTCTTCTGCGCGTCGGCCGACTTGTGCTCAAGAGTAGAGTACGTCCATGCATAAGTACGACGTTGTCCTTCCTCCGTTATAACTGGTTTCAACTCGGGACTTTTCCACTTGATGACGCGGTCTCGTGGTGTGGTGATTAAGACCTGCTGATGCAGAATAATGAAATCTCGTGAGAAGTTGAATGAATACCAGAACTGTCCGGGCACAAGGGGTTTCGTGCATTGCCATTGAACCCGCATTTCGAGAACATCGCCCACACCCAACCCTTTCACAGCGACGTGCTTTTCTCGCAGGTCACTGTAAAAAGGTGCCTCACGAGTGATTTCGGCTGGCATGTCCTGAATATTGTCGTTAGGTGTCGCGATTATGGACCCATCGGCTTTCAGCACGCGAACGTACGCAACCTCAATACTTTCCGTCGCGCTTTGGTACGAAAATGTGAGTGTCCCGAACCGGTGGACACCTGCGTCGGATTGGATACGGATACGCGCTGAGGCCTCGCGTGTGTAGGTACCATCATTTAAGAAATTAACCTTCGTTGAATCTTCCTCTTCAACAAAGGGTTCCTTCGAGTAGTCAACTGCGGCCGTATCGGCATTGTTCGGACCATTTGCCACCGAAGCTGCCGGGGATACTTGGGCGCTTAGGCCGACAAACGATAGACCACACGAAGCCACGACGAACGCAAGAGACAGACACCTCTGCATAACCAAGGCTTTTCCCCCGTTAGACCAACAGATCCGTTCTTTTACAAAGTGGGAAGTCTACAACAGTTGCGTTCGGTCTAAGCGGCTGAAAACATGGGGAACAGACGGGACGTACCCCGAACTGGGCTTTAGCCCCCCGACGAAGCCGGTAGCATTTCTCATACTTGCTTCACCGACGTCTCATGCAACACAAGCCGTTCGCGGGACTTCAATCTGAACTTCCCAAAACAGGAACGCGAACTACATTCTCTTGCCTTTCGGCTTGACTCCCAACGTCCCTGAGCGAATGCTAAGAACTAGACCTTAGCTCCTTGACAATCAGAAATCCCACTAACCCCTTTGGGCTCAAGATTTTGTCCGTAACTCGCTGAGCCCCATAGATTATTTTGAGATTTCCCCCTAACTCCATGATTCCAAAGATCGAGGGGGGAGGGGGGGTACCCTATATAACCAAGTAGTAACCCCCCCCCATCCCAAAACAGGAATCGGATCAGTTGACTGGTGTCGGAAAACCAGGAGAAGTGGGCCGTATTTGCGCCTCGGCTAGTCGCAGCGCAGCGAGCTCAGGGGATCGATGCGAGCGGCGCGTTGCGCTGGAATGTAGCTGGCGAGCATCGCGATCATCGCGAGCAACAAGGAAATCCCGGCGAAAGTAATTGGGTCCGTCGCTTCCACGCCGAACAGCAGGCTTCGCATCAGCCGCGTGAACAGGAAAGCCGCAGCCAAACCAATCGTCACGCCGGAAAAGGCGAGCGCCATTCCCTGCCGGACAACCAGACTCAGGATGTTGCGTTGCGAAGCGCCCAGCGCGATGCGTATCCCTAATTCTCGAGTTCCCTGATTGACCAGGTACGCCATCACACCGTAGATACCAATGGTGGCGAGAACCAGCGCGACGCTTGCGAAAACTCCCAGGAGCAGCATCGAGAAGCGTCGTCGTGCCAGTGACTCGTTCACCCGCTGCTCCATCGTTCGCACGTAGTACATCGGAAGATCCGGATCGAGGTCCCGCAACTCCTTCTTTGCAGCCGACAGCATGGCAGCCGAATCCGTGCGGCCGCGGAAAGCTACCGTCATGGCCCGCGTGGGGAATTGCGTCTGGGCGAGGTAGAAAGCGATGCGCGG
The DNA here is from genome assembly GCA_963731405.1 of uncultured Acidobacteriaceae bacterium. Taxonomy (GTDB): domain Bacteria; phylum Acidobacteriota; class Terriglobia; order Terriglobales; family Acidobacteriaceae; genus Sulfotelmatobacter. The sequence continues at coordinate 322,876 of CAVSVS010000029.1, forward strand.
ATCGGAGTCGAGAGCATCTTGCTTCACGCGTCCGACGACGCCAACCACCGACTGCCATGGATCTTTCGACGGGAGTTCGACAATATGAATGCGCTTGCCAATCGGGTCTTGGCCAGGCCAGAGTTGGTCGGCCATGTATTCGTCGACGATGACGGCAGTCGGCTTCGTGGAGTCGTCCTGCTCATTGAAGAGTCGTCCACGCCGCAACGGGATTTCCATGGCTTCAAAATAATGCCCGCCAACGATGCGCTCGTCTGCATTCAGAAATTTCTCGCCGGGAAGCGGCGTACGACCTTCGACGGTGATCGGCGTCCAGGCAAAGGCCTCGCTCAAGGGCAGAGACGTAACTCCGCCTGCGGCGATCGCTCCGGGCGAATGTTCAAGCCTCTCCCAGAGCTGACGATACGAATTCAGGATGGTTGGTTTGTCGTTGTATTTCCGGCCGGTCATGGTCAGGTCGAAGGTGAGAACGCCGCGCGGGTTGAAGCCGGGCGATACATCTTGCAGGCGACCGAAACTTCGAATGAGAAGTCCTGCACCGATCAACAGGACGACCGAGAGCGCCAGCTCCGCAACCACGAGCAGCCGGCGAACATTATTGCCGCGACCCCAGACCGCGCTCGTTCCGGCCGAACCACGGCTCGCATCTTTGAGAGTCGAGTTGACATCCAGCCGTGAAACGCGCAGAGCCGGGACAATGCCGAAGAGAATCCCGCAGGAAACGGAGAGCAGCAGAGTGAACAGGAGCACGCGGCCATCAATTCCGACGTCCTGCAGCCGCGGAATGCTTTTCGTTCCCAAGATGTGGATCCACCTCATGCTGACGAGGCAGATCAAGATTCCGAGCGCACCGCCGCAGAGCGAAAGCAGCAGGCTCTCCGTCAGTAATTGACGAACGATGTGCCATCGGCTTGCTCCCAAGGCTGTGCGCACGGCGATTTCCTGCTGGCGCGCCATGGCCCGCGACAGCATGAGGTTGGCAACATTGGCACATGCGATCAGCAGTACAAAGCCCACTGCCCCAAGCAGCACCCACAAAGAGCGACGCACATTGCCGACAACTTGTTCAAGAAGCGGCACGATGCTGAAGGTCAGCCCGCCATTGGGAGGATAGTTCTCCGGAAATTCGCGACGTAACGTGGCGGTGATGGTATCCATCTCAGCCTGGGCTTGCGGCAGTGACACTCCCGGCTTCAGCTTTCCGATGATGTTGTAGTCTTCGTGGTCCCTGACTTGCGAAGCCGCGGCGAGCGCGAGCGGCAACGGTAGAAAAATTTCGGCCTGCTCGGTCCCGTCGAGCAAAGGCAAGACTTCCTGCGGCAAAGAAAACTTCTGCGGAAGGATGCCGACGATTTCGTAAGGCTGTCCATTGATAGTGACGGACTTACCGATGATGTGCGGGTCACGGCCGAAGCGTCGTGACCACATGCCGTCAGTCAGGATGGCCGTAGACCGTCCTCCGGGCGAATCTTCGTCGGGTGTCAGCAGCCGGCCGAATGCTGGACGAGCACCGAGCATGGGAAGAAGATTCGACGAGACGCGAATGACGCCGACTCGTTCCGGGTCACCCTGACCGGTCAAGTTGTAGTTGCCGCCAATCGCGATGGCGACCTGCTCAAATCCATGGTGCCCTGCCTTGATGTCGAAATACTGCGCCGTGGAAAACCAATCCTGGGTGATGTTTAGTCCGGGGGAACGATTCCACAGAATCACCAACCGGTCGGGGCTGTCGTACGACAGAGGACGGAACAGCAATGCGTTTGCAACACTGAAGATGGAGGTGTTCGCACCGATCCCAATCGCCAGCGACAATACCGCGGCCAGCGTGAAGCCCGGGTTCTTGGCGAAAGAACGAAGAGCGAATCGAACGTCCTGCATCCAGGTGTTCATTGGGAGGCATCGTAGCATAGGCAGCGGCCAGCCAGGCGATCGCGCGTATCGCAATGACGGACGGCTAAACTCTAACAGCGGGAGACAGCATGTTTTGTCTTATGACGCCGTGCTTTCATATTCATAACCAGGCGAGCAGGTTACGACGGTCATCTGTCGACCCCTCGGTCAGGGCTTGAGCGCCGATTTCCTTTGGTATAAGAGGATTAGTCGAGTTCGGTGGACGGAGGATGTTTCCTCCACGCCTGCGCTTGAGGTTTGTTTATGACAGTCGACGCACCCAATCCGCTCGAGGATGCTCGTTCAGGAACCGTCTCCAGTTCCTGGAGGCGCAAGCTACAGACGGTGGCCTCGTCGAAGCTACTGGCGTGGGTAGGATTGAGTTGTCTTTTTGCTGCTCTGCCGCTGTACTACATCCAAAATGCGAGGTTGGGTGATCCGGACATCTGGTGGCACATGCGCGCCGGGGAATGGATTTTGCAGCACCATCAGATTCCGCGTGTGGACCCGTTCTCCGCCGCGACATTGGGCAGGCCTTGGGTTGACTACAGCTGGATTTTCGATATTGGATCCTATTGGGTGGTCTCGCACTTTGACCTCGTGAGTGTGATTTGGTTCGAGACGCTGATGCGGCTGGCCGTGGGCGTCGCCATTTTCAGTTTGGCTCGAAGCCTGATGTCGCGCTTCTGGCAGGCAGTCGGTGTAACCGGTCTCGCTATGGTTGCGATGGCCTGGACGTTGCCGCCACGTCCTGGAGCGTTTTCGGTTTTGTTCTTTGTGCTCGAGCTTCACGTGCTGGTTTCGGCAAAACGCAAATCGAATCCACGGTTGTTGTGGATTCTGCCTGTGCTATTTGCGCTGTGGGCCAATATCCATGTGGAGTTTGTCACCGGGCTGTTTCTACTCGGGTTGATCTGTCTTGAGCCCGTGCTGGACATGTTTTTGGGGATGCGTCGCGAGCCGAGTACTCGGCTTGATTTCTTCCAGCACCAACTGTGGTTCGTGTTCATGGCCTCGTGCGTGGCGGTGATGGTGAATCCCTACGGGCCCAAGTTGTTGGGCGACGTCTTTCACTACGCCAGAGATACGAAGATCTACGACGTCATCATTGAATTCCACGCGATGATGTTTCGCACAGTGAACGACTGGGCCGTGCTCACTCTTGTCATGGTGGGTTGTTTTGCGCTGGGAAAGATTCGCCCATTTCGCCCCGTGTGGGCGCTGCTGCTGGGTTGGTCAGCATGGATGGGGTTCCGATCTCTGCGGGAAGTGTGGCTGATTGCAATTCTGTCGGTCGTGGTGATTTGTAGCTCGCAGGCGGAAGAAGAGCAAGCGAGTGAGACGAACGTCGGGATCGGTATGTCGACGCGGCTCGCGGTTGCCGCCACAGTGCTTCTTATCCTGATGGCGGGCGCTACAGTCTGGCCTTTATCTTCGCAGAAGCTATTGCGGCAGGTGGCGCAGAATTATCCCCTGGGCGCGGCGAATTTTATCCAGCGCAATCATTTGAAGGGGCCGATGCTGAACGAACTGACCTGGGGAGGGTTCCTGATTTACTCGGTACCCGACATACCGGTTGCGATGGATGGACGCACCAACGTTCACTCGCAAGACGAAATCTTTCGCACATTTCCTCTGTGGAATGGAACAGCGGGATGGCATGATCGCCCGGAAGTTCAGAATGCCAATTTGATCATCAGCGATCATCAATGGCCGCTTGCGTTTCTGCTGCGAAGCGATCCGCGCTTCCGGATTGCCTACGAAGATGACACTGCGGTGCTGTTCGAAGCAGTGCATCCGGAAAAGAGTGAAAATCCGGCGCTACCGCAGACCCGGTGAACGCGACGATCAACGCGGCAGATCCCTCAGAAGTCGTTCCAGGAACGACAGCGCGACTAGCTCGCGGAAGCTCGGTCATCCCCATCTTGCTCCTCGCCGTTTTGGTTGTTCTCGCGGCCGTTGTGCGCGTGATTGCGACCCACAACGATCTTTGGCTCGACGAACTTATCTCGTTGCGCATCGCCAATGCCGTGAAAACGCCATGGCAGATCTTCAGCAATGTTCATAGCGACAACAATCATTACCTGAATACGCTATTTCTCTACTTCGCCAAAAAGCAGAGTTGCGCGCATGCCTATCGCTGGTTGTCCGTGTTGTGGGGAGTGCTGCTGGTTCCTGCGGGCTACTGGCTCCTGGTTCGGCGGTCTCGCGTGGAGGCCGTGATTCTGGCGGGGTTACTGGCATGTTCGTATCCGCTCATCCATTTTTCGTCCGAGGCGCGAGGATATTCAGGAGCACTGCTCGGGTCGGTGCTGGCGTGCGCGGCGCTCGCGCGGTGGATGGCGTGGACGGATAGAGGTCGAGAGTCGTTCTTCTTGGGATTGGTCTACGGATTGGCCTTAGTGCTGGCGATTCTCTCGCATTTGACCGCTTGCGTGATCTGGTTCTCGCTGGCCGCGGGATCGCTTATCACGCTGGCGCAGCGTCCCGACCGGACGAGATGGATATCTCGATGGGTGGCACTCAATCTCCTTCCCGCGAGCATTTTTTTCGCTCTCTATTTTTTCGATCTTCGGTTCTTAACGGAACTAGGCGGGCCACCGATGACGGTGTGGCATGCACTCGGGCGTTTACTGGCTCTGGGTCTCGGCTGGCCTGCCAAGGATGCTGCAAGTGTGTGGATTGTGGCTGTACCCCTGATGGGTCTAATTGTTTGGCAGTTGGCGGCTGAACGGAAATCAGAGGAACCGTTAGCGGTTTTGCTGGCGATGATCTACCTGGTTCCGATCCTGTGCGTAGTGATCATGCAGCCTAGTTTCTTTTCTCCTCGATACTTCCTTGTTATCTTGCCATTTCTCTATGTGCCTGCGGCGATGTTGCTCGCGCGGCTCGTAACTACGCAAAGTGGACGCATCGCAGTCGTTGCGTTGTTAGCGCTTTTTCTGGCGGGCCAAACTCATCTCTACACGCAATTCCTGCAGGTAGGACGCGGACAGTTCACTGCCGCGCTGCAATACATGACTGCGCACACGCAGTCGTCGCAGCTCAAACTGGCCTCTGATCAGGATTTTCGGTCGAATGTGGAACTCGCTTATTTTGCGCCAAAGGTTCTAAGCAACCAGCAACTCCTTTACGTAACACGGGACAGCCAGGCATCGATTGAACCGGATTGGTACATTGTTCACAAGGAAGGCTACGAGGCGCCCGGACCTGCTGAACTGAGTGTGCGGGACCAGCCAACATGGTATCGCGTGGCATATTTCGGCGCGTGTGAGCTTTCCGGGCAGGCGTGGACGATCTATCGCCACGAGCCTGTGAAGTAGCGCGACTTAGCCAGAGCATCTTCGTCTGCGATGACAGCACTCGGCACAAAAGAATCCGCTGCCGGAAGATGGGCCAAGACAAAAGGGCGGGAGACTTTCCCGCCCTCTTGCAATTCTTGATAAGGGACGTCGCCGAAGGAGGGGGAAGCAGTTCTTACCGGCACGCTGACCAAACGACTCGCCAATGCCAACGCGCTTCTGGGACGTCTCTTATTTTAAGCTGAGCACTAACTTACGCGACTTCCTTTTGTTCGTCCATCGCAGCCGCCAGAGGACTCACTGTGATATGGGGTAGGCCCGGCGTGTTCCAGCCAGTGTCACGGAAGGCACAGCTAGCAAGATTAGGAACAGCTAGCACCTGTGCGTTTACAGTCCCGCCGTTCGCGGGCACGATGCAGTTGTCCGGGGTAGACCAGTTACCGGCATCTTTGATCTGTACATCGACAGCGGTTGGGTTATACCACTGGAAAGCGACACTGGGTCTGAGCGAACTGCCGGCTGGCGTGATACTCCCGTTCGTAACATTGATTTGTATTGGCATTCCGATCCTCCTCCTGAGTTGTAAATGAAGCAGCTATTTCTGTTGCATCAGGGCCTGGTATCGCGGGTTATCGTGGAGATTGTCGAAGGGAGCACCGGTTGCGACGACCGAGCGCGAGTAGCCTGCCGCCAAGGCTTTGCTCAACCACTCTAAAGCAGTCCCTGTTTCGCGCAACTGGTTGTATACCACGGCTGCATTCAAAAGCAAATCTTTGTCTCCCGGTCCCAATTGCAGAGAGCGATCCAGATAACTCAAAGCCTGCTTGCGATCACCCAGCATGGAGTAGTAGCTGGCCAAGTCTCCGAGGACAGTCGCGTCACGCGGATTGACCTTGAGTTGCTGCTCAGCCAGGGCGATCGCTTTCCGGTACGACTCCATAGCCGTAGGGGTATCGCCGCCGTAATACGCTGCATCGCCCATGCTGCCCCATGTTTGATAGTTGTTATCGTCGAACTTCAGCGCCTCCTTAAAGTTCGAAACCGAATTCTGAAAGCGTCGCAGCCGGAATTGCGCGACCGCGATGTTGCTATAAGCATCGTGGGAGGGGCGTAAGGCAATCGACTTCTCGAACGCCTGCCGCGCCTCGTCATCCTTGCCGGCATAAAGCAGGGCCGCGCCCACGTTGTTGAAGGCGAGGTAACTCTCCGGATCAAGTTCGGCCGCGCGGGCAAACATGGTTGCTGCCTTTTCATATTCCGCCTGCGCGATATAAAAGCTGCCGAGAAACGAATAGACCCGCCAATACTGCGGACGCACTGCTATTGCGCGCTTATAAGTCTCCTCTGCTTTATCTGGTTGATTGAGATGCTGGTACGCTCCCGCGAGGCTGGTATAGGCGCGGTCATTGGTGGGATCGAGTTGCACCGCCTGCTGGAACTGCTCCGCCGCCTTTTCGTACTGGCCCGTACCATCTTCCAGCAGACCCAGGCACATGTGGCCTTCGGCGCCAGCGTTGCCCAAATCAACCGCCTTGGTGCACGCCTGCTGGGCAGGGGCGATCCATTGTTTCTGCTTGCCCAACCGATACTTCAACCAGTAGGTCTGGCCCAAGCCCGCCTGTGCCTGCCCGAAATTGGGATCGAGTTTCAAGGCTTGTTTGAAAACAATCTCCGCACTCGTCAAGTTCTCAGGCTTCAGCCAGTTCTGCAAATAGCCACGTCCCTGCACAAAATATTGGTAGGCTTCGGGTTGACTGGTGAAGTGAACGCCGAACGCCTGCTTCTCGTCGCTGCGCAGCGAAATCTGAAGCGCTGCGGCTACGCCATTTGCGACTTGATCTTCAATCGTGAACAGGTCCGACACGGGAGCCGTGATCTGTGCTCCCGCGAGATTCTTTCCGCTCCTGGCGTCGGTCAGGCTGTAGGCCGCGCGTACCAAGTCGCCTGCCTGCTCAAGAGACATCGTGAGACCTAAACTGACGCCGAACTCCCTCTTCGCATCCGCGAGAGTTGTAACTTTCTTGTCTTCGAGCGTGCGAGCAGAGATTACCTCAAGATCATGATTGGCGCTCAACTGGGAAAGTTTTGCGGTCACGTTCTCCAGCAAACCTTTGCCGAAGGCGGTCATCTTGGGATCGCCGGCGACCTCGGCGAAAGGAAGAACGGCAATGCTTTTTCTCTGCGGCACGAGGGAAATGGATTGTCCGATCGCGCTGCCGGAAGATGCCAGACGACGCAAGACTCGCGGACCCCAGACAGCCACTGCAGCCAGCACGAGCACAGCTGCAGCAGCGGCCGCCAGACGTAGCTTCCTTTTCAGCGACCACGTGGTGGCCACGCGCACCGACTTCAGCGACTTGCCTGACTCGTAATCCTTCTTTAAATGGAGGAGGTCGCGATGAACGTCTGCCGCGCTCTGGTAGCGCAGGTCGCGGTTTTTGATCAGGCACTTGTCGATGATTTCCTGCAAGCGCTGTGGAAGCCCCGGGACAGATTCATTCAATGACACCGGCGCTTGCCCCAGAATCGCGTGAACGGTTACAGCCCAGGTGGGTCCCGAGAATGCCTGTTTGCCCGTAGCCATCTCGTAAAGGATCACACCGAAGGAAAACAGATCGGTACGGGCATCGAGCGGTTCGCCGCGGGCTTGTTCCGGCGACATGTATGCAACTGTGCCAATGGCTGCGCCGGTGTGGGTAAGAGGCCCGGTCGACGACAACGTCCTTTCTCCCGAGCCCGTGAGATCGACAGACGTCAGTTTGGCCAAGCCGAAATCCATCACTTTGGCTTGCCCGCGCTCGGTGATGAAAATATTCGCAGGCTTGATGTCGCGATGCATGATGCCCTTGGCGTGCGCGGCCTGCAATGCATCGCTGATCTGCAGCGCCCAATCGAGCAGCGTGCCCAGGGGAACGGGCTGATCGCCGATGCGGTCGCGGAGCGTGTGTCCCTCGAGCAACTGCATGGCGATGAAGGGGCGCCCCTGATCGTCATCGATCTCGTAAATGGTGCAGATGTTGGGATGATCAAGAGCCGACGCGGTGCGCGCCTCGCGCTTGAAACGCTCCAAGGCACGCGGATCGCGCACAGAATGATCCGGAAGGAATTTCAGGGCAACCAGACGGCCGAGGCGCATGTCTTCGGCTTTATAGACGACACCCATTCCGCCCGCACCGAGTTTTTCCCCAAGGCGATAGTGCGAAATAATTTGTTCATTCATTGGCGCGCGGCTCTAACAGGACCCCGATAGCACGCATGGTACTCAACCAACCAGAGGGGTGCAATAGCACTTGGCGGGTTGTTGGTGGAACTGCTATTTCAACCCAGTGACCACGTAGGCATTCGATAAGATTTGCACGTATACGTAGGCGTAGGCCGTTCCGTCGGCAGAGAACATAGGGGCGCCGGTTTCAGTGATGCCTGCGCCAACGCCCGCACCGAAGGTTCTCCATGGCTCCATCTTCCCGGTTGCAATGTCCACCTTGTAGACCTTGGCGGTTTGCTCACTTCTACTGGAGGAGACGTAGACCGATTTGCCATCGGTTGACCATCCAGTGACGCGGAGGCTGGAATCAAGTCCCGGGATGTTACGCATGCCGCCACCGCTGTCGATCGGCCAAACTCCCCATTTCCCGTCAGGCCCGAGCACGGCAGCGGTTCTTCCGTCGGGCGAAAGCCGCAGACCCGCAACGCCCTCCGGAGTAAGAGGCTTGGAATCGCCATTGCTTAGATCGATCAGATAATCGCGTCGGCCGTGTCCTGCTTCAATCCCTGAGGCTAGCAAACGCTTGCCGTCCGGCAGAAAGCGCACACCGTTGTAGCTGACGGTGTCATGCGTAAGTTGCCTGGACTCGCCAGCCCCGGTTGGCACCAGAAGCAACGGGCCACCTTTCGCCGCCCGGGTGATGACCCATTTTGAGTCGGGCGAGATAGCCTCGGCGTTTCCCTCGCCAATGCGAGCTGGCGGCGATCCATCGGTATCACGCAGGAACACTGTGTAGTTCGGTCCGCCGCCGTTGCCCTCTTCCTCGAACACGATCTTATGGCCGTCACGGCTGATATCGCGCACGAGCGACCAGCCGAACCATCCTAGTTCATGCTCTTCTTTTCCCCCAGGGGCGATGCCTCGGATTCCAATCCGCTGCTGATGCGTCACCACCAGCGCGGCTCCGTTGCGCATGTCCTGCAGCCACACGCCGCCGGGTACGTTGGTAATTGGCCGAATCTTGCCCGCCAAGGTTACAGCGCGAGGGTTCAGGGCGGCGCCATTGTCGGCGGCGGTGAACCAGATCTCATCGCCCGCTGGCGACCAGAGAATTCCCTCCATGGACTCCCAGCCCGAAGAAAGTTTCTTCTCCTTTTCCTTGCCATCCGCGCCGATGACGGCCACGGAACCCTCGTCGTCTCCTCCGGTGTTTTCATGATCGGCGAAGGCGATCCACTTTCCGTCCGGCGAAATCTTGGGGTTGCTGATCCAGTTGATGCTGTCGAACAGCACCTTGCCGACGGGATACTCCAGCCGCCAATGGCTGTTCTCCGGAACGTATCGCACGACCGCCATGGCATCGCCATTCGGCGACCAATCAGCATCTTGGACAGAGTCCAGCACCTCTCGCGGGGTTCCTCCGCTCAGCGGTACGCGCGCCAGTGTTCCGCTACGCGCATATCCTCCGTAGCGGACCGTCTTGAGGCGAATCGCCAGTTCACCGCTCTTCGAAATCGAAAGCAGTTCTGCATCTTTGAGGCCTAGTTCGCGGGCGCCCGGATCGTCCAACCGCGACATGTAGAGCTGATCTTCTCCGCCATCCCAAGACGCGCTGTAGACCACGCTGCCATCTGGAGTGAAGCGCGCGTTCCCGATCGATCCCGTACGGAAGGTGATTTGTTTGTATTCGGCAAGTGGCGTAGTACCACTGGCATGCCCCAGCCACCATCCTAGGCCGAGCATTGCTGCTGCAACTAGAAATACCGCTGCGGTTGTGAGCAGCAACTTGCCTCGCGGTTGCGCTGCTGTAACCGATGTCACTCTGGCGGAGGACCCTGAGGTCCCACTGAGATGTTCGAGATCGAAAGCGAGATCGCTGGCGGAATGGAAGCGAGACTCGGGATTCTTCTCCAAGCAATGCTGCACGATTCGCTCGAGCGCCGGAGAGACATTGCGATTCGTTTCGCTGAAGTCTGGCGGATCTTCCTTCAGGATGGCGCTCATCGTGTCGGCAGCGGTATCGCGATGGAATGCGCGCTTTCCCGAGAGCATCTCGTAAAAAATTGCACCGAAGCTGAAGAGGTCGGAGCGTGGATCTACGGAAGTGCCGCGCACCTGCTCGGGTGACATATAACCGGCGGTTCCCATCACAGCGCCCGCTTCGGTGGCGTGGGTCAAGGTGGGCAGCGAAGTATGAGTGCCACCTTCGGGCTGCGTCAATTTGGCAAGTCCGAAGTCCAGAATCTTGACGCGGCCATCTTTGGTGATGAAAAGATTTTCCGGCTTCAGATCGCGATGAATGATTCCCTTTTCGTGGGCTGCGGCCAGTCCGTTGGCAATTTGCAGAGCATAGTCCAGAGTCTTGCGCACCGCGATCGATCCGCCCCGCAACCGCTCGCGAAGAGTTTCTCCCTCGAGCAATTCCGATACGACGTAGGGCGATCCCTCGTGAGTTCCGATATCGAATACCGCAAGAATATTGGGATGGTTCAGGGCGGCGGTGGCCAATGCCTCTTGCTCAAAGCGACGCAACCGATCGGAGTCCAGAGAGAGCGCTTGCGGCAAGACTTTGACGGCTACTTCACGTTTGAGGCGCGAGTCACGGGCGCGATAGACCTCGCCCATGCCGCCCGCGCCTAGAAGAGAAACAATTTCGTACGGTCCAAGTTTGGTGCCAGAGGCCAGATTCATGGGTGAGCAAGAGTATCACCCCGGCACATCATCGGCTAGACGGATGCTTGAGGGATGTAGGACGCAGGCGAGAAGGTGCCTACTTTTTCTTGCCCATTTTGCGCGTGATCTCTTCGAAAATCTTGGGGCGCAAATCGGCAAGTACACTGTCGACAATGCTGGCGATGCCGTCGGCATCGGATCCGGGTGCCGCTGAGGGCTCGTCGGAATGCTTTTCCGCGCCGGCGGCAACAGCCATCGCGGCTGCTTGAATGCCAGCAGCGACTGCTTCCTTTTCTTGCTGTGAAGGCTCGACCGGTGCGGCCTTGGAATCTCCAGACTCGCGAATACGACGCCAGTTGGCCCAGGCAGCCGCAGTAGTCTCCGCAACGTCGGGTTCTGCTGGAGGCAATGGATGAGAGCCTTCTGCAGCCAAGTGATCAGGCGCAGAGGTTGCAACCTCGGGAACGGAATCTTCGCTCGGCTGATCTGGTGAACTTTCTTGAGCAGAACTCGCCACGGCCGCAGCCGGGTCTGCAATCGTCGCGGGTTCGGGCTCCGCTGCTGCAACCGGCACGGGCGTCTCGGCTGATGGCTCCTCTTGAATGTGGGTTGACTGCTGAGGGGGCTCCGCGGGAGCAACTTCTGGGACATCCAGATGTGGCGCTTCAGTTTTCGGAGCTTCGGACGAGACTGGAGCGGCCGACTCGGCTGCCGCAGGCTCGGGATCCGACTTGGGCGTCTCGGCAACGTACGAAGCCGCTACCGCTTCCAGTTCTTGTACCGCCGCGCTGATGGCTTCGGTCGCAGCGCTGGCAACCGCGCTTAAGGTCTGCACAGCTTCGGGCGCCGGACTCGCAGGGACAGGAGCGATGGAGTCTTGCGTCACCTCTCCTACCTCGGAGGCAGTCTCGGTAGGAACCGCGGGCGTAGCTGATGAACTCTGGGTTTCGGTGGACGCGACGGCCTGTCCCACATGAGCCGTCTCGGCAGCGGCGAAGGCCGCGTACGCCTGGCGCATCTCTTGTTCGAGAGAGATGGCGGCTTCTTCAGGGGCCAGGGCGACTGAAACTGCGGTCCAGCGTGATGTCGCGCCGACGTTTCCGGCTCCGGCCGCAGCGGCCATGGTGATTGGTTCATCCGCAGTGTGGTTCGCCGAACTGTGTGACCAAGACCCGTTCCCCGAATTGGCGGACTCGGCCGCATCCGATTCCAGCCGGATAATTGCAGCCATCACATCGCTCGAACTTGGCGTGGGGATGCTGGCCGGTTCCTGGACCGCGTCGCCCGACTTCTCCGCCGATGCTTCGATCTTGCTCTCGACCTTTTCTTCGGATTTCTCTTCGGATTTCTGCTCAGCAAATGTTGCGGCCTGAGACACGACCTCCGGGGTCGGTTGCGGGGCCTGCGATTGAGCTTGTTCTTCTACTTCACTTTTGTGTTCTGCCTTGGCTTCTGCGACAGGTTCTGCCGTATGACTTTCAGCGATCTTGCCCTTGACCTGGGCTGCGGCCGCTGCCAGGGCGGCAATCTCCTCGGGAGTTACATCTTTGGGCAAACCTTCTGGCGCCAGCGCACCCAGATCGACCCGCTCTTCATCTACCTTGGCCTCTTGCGGATGCTCCGCCAGCTTGTGTTCAACCACGGTGCGCAAGTCTTTGTTCATGGCGTTGTAAATTCCGGCTTCGTCGCCATTTTCCTGTTCCTGCGCAGCTTTTTCCTTTTCCTTCTTTTTCGAGGGAAACGCGATTCTATTTCGCCACCCGGAATCTTCGTCCACGGCGACGGTCTTGTCGTAGCGACCTTCTTCAATTGCCTGGGTCGCCCGGGCAAATCGTCCGGGTTTCGAGGCTTCGCTGCGAGGCACGATCTTGTCTTCCAGCTTGCTCAGGGCGCTGAGCAACTCGCTGGCTTCAAAAGGTTTGACGATGAAGGCATCGGCGCGGACGCGCTTGGCCTCTTCCGGCTTGAACGGCTCCAGTTTGCCGACGGTCAGCAGGACTGGAACCCGCGACGTTTCCCCTGCTTCCTTGAGGCGCTGGCACACCTCAAGCCCGCTGTAGCCGGGCATATAAACGTCCAACACAATCAGGTCGGGTTTATGCTCGGCAATCTTTTTCAGCGCCGCGGAGCCGTTATTCACGGTGATTACTTCGTATCCCGCATCCGCGAGGATCTTCCGCCCCATGTTCTGAGCGGTTACGCTGTCATCGGCGAGCAGTATCTTCCTAGCCAAGTGGTCCTCTGATGAGGGGAGATAACGCGAAGGTAACCCGAGCCACCACCTAAGTCAATGACGCAAAAGGGTAGTAACCGGTTACTAGTGGTCAGCACCTAGTGCGTCACGACGGCTAAGACACTGAATTTAAGACTTCTGATTGAAAAACACTCGACTGAAAGCTGAACGCTTTCACTGACAGCCATTCATCAGAACGGGATGATCTTCTTGAGTCCCGTCTTTTTCTTCTTTTTACTGCTGGAAAGATCTTCATCGCTGGCGGGAGTCGAATTGTCGGCGTTCGCAGTCGCAGAGGACGAAGACTGCCCTTGCCCCTGCTGGATTTCGTTGACCTGTGTCGGTGGAGGCAGAGCTTGATCACCAGCGGCGTCGGTGGGTTTCAGTTCGTTTGGATCCGGAGCTGCATTCGGTTTCAACTCGTTGGGATCAGGCGTGGCGGCTGGAGGAGTCGCTGCGACAGGCGCGGCCCCGAAAGGCGAACCGCCCGGTGGCGTTGGAGTCGACCCCGAAGCAGGATCACCGCTCGGCTGATTCGGATTGATGATTTCTACGCCCACTTTGCCGGACGGACCGGGATCTGACACCGACTGGACTTCTTTCGATATCAAATCACGCGCACTGATTGGCTCCGGATCGGCGAGTGAGGGATCGCCGACTTTAGAAGCGGACGCTACATCCGGCCCCTTCTTCACCAACCCCATCAATTTCTGGACGGTTGTGGCTTCGCTGCGGCTCGCCATCTCGGCCCGGTTCTGCGCGACCTCCGCCTTGGTTGCTCGCGGTATCGGCTGGTGCAACGCGGCCAAACGCTTCTTGGCATCTTCGGAGCGATCCATGAGCGGATAGCGCGTCAGGATCTTGTCGTATGCCGCCGAGGCGTTCTTGGTGAGTTCGCCAATGTAGCGCGCCTTCACCGCTTCCGTAGTGCAACCTCTGGGAAGGTTGTGAACGTCGCAGGTAGGCGCCAGACGGATACGCGCGATCTGCCCTTCATAGTTTTGTCCAAGCAAATACTCCGCTTCATCCGCGCGGCTGTACAGCGGATACTTTTCCACCAGCGACTGCAACCGGGCGATCGATGCCGGGTAGGACTGCCGCAGGTAGTAGAAACGTCCAATTTCAAATTCGCGTTCGGCAAGAACTTCCTGCACCTCCAGCAAACGCTGCTTCGCTTCAGGAATCAATTTGCTATCGGGATACTGCAGAATCAATTTCCGATACTCATCTTCGGCGCGCTTGGCGTTGGTGTAATCGCGGTCGGGCTTTTCCATCTGCTGATAATGGATGTTGGCAATCTTCAGCTGCGCTTCGGCCGCTTCCGGCATATTCGGAAAGAAAATTTCGAAGTCGTTGTATTCCTGCTCGGCTTGCGCCAGGGCGGCCGTACCTCCCTCCGCGTACCAGGAATCGCCGACTGCCAGTTTGGCGCGCGCGATGTATTCGGAATCAGGATAGGTATTGATCAGGGTTTGCAACGTCAGGCGTGCAACGTCGAAACGGTTGTGCCGCATGGCGTCCATAGCTTTGTCGAACAGAACCTTATCGGGCTGTTTAGAACCAACACCCGCCAGCGGGTTCACCGACTTCTTGTTGGTGCAACCAATAGTTAAAACCAGCAGCATTCCCAACACGACAATCAACGGAATTCGACGTGACATAAGACCCCTAATGTTCCTTGTGTGAGGACAGCCGCCAACAGCTGTCCGGTCCAGGGACGCTCGGAGCGTTCCCTTCTGCGGCGAGGCGAACACAGACTTGCGATTCGTCCGCACTGGAATCACGGTTCGCAACCCGTCCCGCAGGCACTACACTTTCAGCATCGCAGCTTCGGTCGCCACTTTCAGCAACTCCTGCGCATTCTTGCTTGGATCACCATTGCCGAAGACGGCGTTGCCCGCCACCAGAATTTCTGCGCCCGCCCGAACCACATCGGCGACGGTGTCAAGCGCCACTCCACCATCTACTTCGATGCGGTAGCGGAGCCGACGTTCACTACGAATTTCAGCCAAACGCCGCATTTTGTGCAGTGTAGACGGAATGAACTTCTGTGCTCCGAATCCCGGATTCACCGACATGACGAGAACGTAGTCGACGATTTCGAGCACTTCCGAGAGCAGGTCCACCGGCGTTGCCGGATTAATCACCACGCCGGCCAGGCAATCATGGTTCTTGATGAGGTGCAGTGTGCGGTCCAGATGGCGGCACGCTTCCTGATGCACCGAGATCCAGTCCGCGCCCGCGTCGGCGAACACGGGAATAAATTCGTCCGGATTTTCGACCATCATGTGACAGTCGAGCGGCAACTTCGTCGCCTTGCGCAGCGACTTCACTACCGGCGGGCCGATGGTGAGGTTGGGAACGAAGTGCCCGTCCATGATGTCCACATGGATGACGCTTCCGCCGCCTTCGCCTGCGGCGCGTACCTGCTCGCCCAGCCGGGCGAAGTCAGCCGAAAGAATCGACGGTGCCAGTTCGATCAAATGTGAACTCTCAGTCCCTGGTTTCTGAGAAGCAGCATTCTTGCTCGGAATAGCGTATGAAAATTCTAACACGTGGAAACGCAGTCCTGTGAGGCGAGTTGTGAGTACCAAGCCCATTCGGTCGCAGATGTGCGTGGTTCACTTTTGACTGGCCAAATGCAACCGATGATCAGGTTTCCAAGTTCCTCGCATGTTACCCTCGTCCGGCATGCCTTCCATGTCCCAATTCGCGCCCGCAGTCTACAGCGTGATCGCGGTATTTCTCTGGGGCGCAGCTGATTTCGCTGGAGGATATGGGTCTCGCCGCGCCAACGCCTTCGTGCTCACCGCGTTCTCGCACGTCTGCGCGTTCGTTCTGATGTTCAGCATTGCCCTGGGAGAGCATGGAGTATTCCCTTCCCGAGCAAGCATCGTCTGGGCGGTAATCGCCGGGGCGTCGGGAGGCTTCTCGCTCGCCATCTTTTATAAGGCGCTGGCCTCTGGCCAAATGGGCTTGGCCGCACCGGTCGCGGCGTTGGTAGGCGCGGCCATCCCCACGATGGTGGACGTCGCCCTGGAGGGAACACCCAGCCGTTGGATGATCGGCGGCTTTTCCCTTGCCATCCTCGCGATCTGGCTGATCACGCGTCCTGAGCCGTCCGGCAAGAAGGATACGGCCGGTCGTCCGGCAGGGGTAGGCATGGCCGCGCTCGCTGGAGTCGGATTCGCGGGATTCTACCTGTGCATCCATCAGGCAAGCGGCTCGCCGGTATGGATCGCAGCCCTCTCACGGATTGGTTCGTTCACGGCCACTTCCTTCGCAGTGATTGCCACGGGCGCGCCGCTCAAACTGAATCGAAATCTGGTTACGCTGGGCATGCTAGCCGGATTTCTCGACATCAGCGCCAGCGCCCTCTTCATATTCGCCAGCCAGCACGGGCGGCTCGACGAAGCTGTCGTGATCACCTCGCTGTATCCAGCGATCACAGTACTGCTGGCTCGGCTTGTTTTGAAGGAACACTTCAGTCGCTGGAAGTTCGTGGGCCTGCTGGCCGCGCTGGCGGCGGTACCGATGATTGCGGCGGGGTAGTGCATTCCATATTCTAGAATATGGAATACATTGATTATTAATAGTTTATTTGACATTAATAAATAAATTCCATATTCTGAAATATGGAGCAGCGATGTCTCTTCATCCGCAAGACGTGCTCGTAATCCTAAAGCTTGTCGCGAACCGCAGCAAGCGATGGACTTATGCAGACCTGAGCAAGAATCTGCGGATGAGCACTTCGCAGGTTTTCCGCTCGGTTGAACGAGGAGAGGCGTCGCGCCTGCTGAACGCGCCCACTGTTCCTCCTCCGCCCGGCTCAGGTGATGAGCTGTCGAGGATGTCGCTGTGGCCCAATAACAGCAACCTCACGGAATTTCTAATCCATGGCGTAAAGTACGCCTTCCCGGTGGAGCGTGGTGGCCCCACTCGAGGATTTCCGACTGCCGAAGCTGCCTCCCCGCTCAATCAGCACTTTCCGAAGGACTTTCCCCTTCCGCCGGTCTGGCCGCACGCGACAGGTCCCGTTCGCGGTCTTGCCTTTTCTCCGCTCTATAAGAGTGTCCCGCAGGCCGCGTCGGACGATCCGCAGCTTTACGAACTCCTTGCCCTCGTAGATGCCATTCGTGAAGGCCGCGCACGCGAACGGGAGATTGCGATCCGCGAACTGACCGCCCGGATTGATTCTCGATGAACAGTCCTATCTCGAATCCGAATCTGGCACGCCTCGCCCACGCTACGAAGAAACTAACCCCGTTACTCGATCAGATTGCGTTCGTCGGCGGCTGCGTCACCGGATTGCTGTTGACCGATCCGGCGGCGGCTCCGGTTCGACCAACCCTGGATGTGGACGCAATCGTTGCCATCGTGTCGTACGCGGAGTTCACGCAGTTGGAGATCCGTCTTCGAGATCTCGGTTTCCGCCACTCTCTCGAAGAGGGCGCTCCGATTTGTCGCTGGCTGAACGGGGATCTAGTTCTCGATTTAATGCCAACCGACCCTTCCATTCTCGGGTTCAGCAACATCTGGTATGGTCCTGCTCTGGAGAACACCCAGAGAATCAGAATCGGCGAAGATGAAGTCCGTCTGATTACCGCGCCCTACTTTGTTGCGACCAAGCTGGAAGCGTTTCACGGACGCGGCGCGAACGATTTCCGGATGAGCCATGATCTGGAAGACGTTGTCACAGTCGTCGATGGCCGCACCGAACTCGCCCGCGAAATTCGCGCTGCTTCGGCGGACCTGCAAGAATATTTAAGCCGTGAGTTTGGTGCGCTATTGTCGAATCGCACCTTCATGGAGGCGCTACCTGGGCACTTGTTGCCCGATGTATCGAGTCAACAACGTCTGGGTCTGGTGGTCAAACGAATGCAGCAATTCGTCATTGAAGGATAAGCGATGCCTCTGCTTGAAGTCCGCAATCTGACGAAGGTCTTTCCCCACGGCGAGTCGCCTTTTGGAGGAAAAGCACGGGGAGAAGTACGCGCAGTCGACGACATCTCTCTCGACATTCACGCCGGAGAAACGCTGGGCCTCGTGGGAGAATCTGGTTCGGGCAAAAGCACGCTCGGACGGCTGATCCTCCGACTGATCGAGCCGACTTCGGGTGAGGTGCGATTCGAGGGCCGCGATCTGTTGGCGGCTGGCCGCGGGGACATGCGAGGATTGCGCCGGGACTTGCAAATTATTTTTCAGGATCCCTTCGCCTCGCTCGATCCGCGTTTCAGGGTCGAAGACGTGATCGCTGAGCCTCTCATAATTCACGGGGCCTCCGTGAACGGCGCCCGCGAGTCCGGTCGCCCGAAACTAGAGATTCGCCGGCGCGTTGCGGAATTGCTGCGCGCCGTGGGCCTTGATGAATCTGTGCGAACGCGCTACCCGCACGAATTTTCTGGAGGACAACGCCAGCGCATCGGAATCGCTCGAGCCCTCGCGCTCCGTCCCAAGTTCGTGGTGTGCGACGAACCCGTGTCCGCGCTCGACGTCAGCGTCGGCGCTCAGATCGTCAATTTGCTGGCGCAACTGCAACGCGACTTCGGACTCACCTACCTCTTTATCTCGCATTCCATGCCGGTCGTCCGCTATCTCGCGACGCGCATCGCCGTGATGTATCGCGGGAAGATCGTCGAGGTCGGCGAGACTGCACAGATCACCGAGCGCCCGGGCCATTCCTATACGCGCAACCTGCTTGAGGCTACACCGCAATTATTGGCTTAGATTTTGAGCGGGCGTGCCATACTCTTCCCATGTCGCCCCGGGCGTCGGGATTCACTCGCGATGCGCTCGAATTGATCTTCGGATACGGGCTGATTCTGTTTGTTCTGTGGATGCCCGATTTTCCGCAGCGCATCCTGACTCCCGTTGCGTTGTTGGTCACGCTGGGAATCGTACTGGCTCGACGCCCAAGCTTGAACGATCTTGGACTGGGCCGCAGTGGATTGGCGCCATCATTTTGGATTCTTCCGACCGCACTGCTCGTCGCCATCATCAGCCTACTGGCCGCCGATCAAATTGGCACGCTGCATCCTCTGTACCGCGGCGACCTGAAACACATCACCGGGTACATTCTATGGACGCTCTATCAGCAGTTCCTTCTGAACGACTACTTTATGCCGCGTCTGACACGGATGTTTGCGAGCGAAGGCTTTGCGATCGGAGTGGCGGCAGTGCTGTTCGCCGCGGCCCATCTGCCGAATCTCGTGCTTACTGCCGCGACGTTAGTTTGGGGCGCGATCTCGTGCTTAATATTCCGACGGCACCACAATCTCTACGCCCTCGGTCTCGCGCAGGGGTTACTCGGACTCTGCTTCGCGGTTTGCGTCCCGGACGCGCTGCACCACCATTTGCGCGTCGGATTGGGATATTTGCGTTATCGAACAGTTCAACCGACTCGCTGAGCGGGCCCGCAGCGAATCTTCTACGCGCTCTCGCGTTTACTGCAGCAACCCAAAAATTCCTACCGTTTTGTCGTAAGCGACAATGACTCGGCCCTCCGCGACGACGGGGACAGCAAAACCAATTCCCTCGCCCAAGGCGTCGCGGACGCTGTTCATGTTGCTGTTCCAAAGCTCTTTCGAGACGTCGGTGGCGTCATAAGCGTGCAAGATACCAGCACCGGCGGCGCTCTTCTCGTTAGCCCAGACAATTGCGTTCTGCGTGCCATTGGCGGAAACGACTGTATTAGCGCCGCGCAGACCGAACGAAGTCGGGGAAATTGCGATCGGCGTAGGATTCAGCAATCCATTCTGAAATTGGTACTGCTTCAACTGGAGATTGGAAGCTGCGGCGTAGAGATTGCCGTTGAAATACGAGGGCGTACCATACAGGCGGTTCCAGTTCGGTCCTTCGGCGACATCGCCGGTGATGGCATCGGAGCAGGTGTTATTGCCAATCATGAATTCTTGAGGAATCTGATTGTCGCCGCCACCATTGAAGTGTCCCATCGTGTCGGTATCGACCACGAAGAACCGTCCCTCCTTGCTGTAACTGACGGCGAATTTCGCACCATTGGTAAAGTCAGTGGGCAGCAGTGCGACACCCGCAGAGCCCAGTTCCAAATCATGCAGATCGATGCAGGCCGCATCCGACGGAGTGAACCAGTCCATAACCTGAAAACTATTGCCGGTCAATTGCAGTTTCAGCATGGTGTCGCCGTAATTTCTTCCACCCTGATCGGCGTTAAAGCTGCCATCGGCGGCACTGATGTAGATGTTGCCATCGGCATCGACGGCGGGCGCCGCGCCGCCTTGCCAGAAAGCTCCACCTCCGCCATGGTCAGACGGACCGTTGGCGGCATCGACGGATTGGAAGTCCGGGGTGGGATTGAAAACCGCGTTCATTACCAGAGTTGCCGGGTCGAAAGACATCAACCACCCGTGGTAAACGCCCCAGTCGGAAAACGATCCCCATGCCATGACAATCTGGCCGTTCACTTTGATAATCCCCGAGCGCTGGTTCTGATTGGATGGGTCGAAAGCAAGCTGCCCGTTCACGCTACCCTTGCCGTCGCCCGCAACACTGGCCTGAATCTTCACACTTCCAGGACCGAAGTCGTTCCCCGTGTGTATATCGATCGCCCGCAGCCACTGTTCTGCCACACCGTTTCGCGACAGCACGGTTACGAAGTACATGGCCCCGGTTGAAATGTCGATATAAGGCGTGCCCGTGATCCCGACCTCGCCTCCTAAGGTGGTGCGACCCCCAAAATTATCCGGCAGTGTGGTGACGCCGTTTGCGGCGTCCAGGTAATGACGTTCCCAGAGCGAAGCGGAGCCGGGATTGTCGGCGTCGATCGCGTAGATGCTGTCGTGTTCCGTCGCCACGATGACCACGTTATGGGTACCGGCGGCACCCATGTCTAGCTGCGAGATATAGAGCGGCTGGGCTAGGATCAGCCCGTCGGCTTGAAAGGCCCCCCACTTGCCGAATTGGGTAGCGTTTACATTCGATGGCGTCAGCGTAGTTTCATTGGCGTACAGCCCGGTCTCGGAGGAATCACCCTTCCACATGAACACACCAGTGAAGCCGGCGACCGGCGGAGGCACGTTGGGCGCAGTCGGGATGCTCGAAACTCCCTGACAATTGACCAAATAAGCAGTGGCAGCAAGCAAGAAAAGTGAAGTGATAACTCGAGGCAGGGGGTTCTTCTTCATCGTAACCTCTCCGCATCCCGGACGTAGGGGCGGGTTTTCGATGTAGAAGATCAGTACTTGGTTGTACACCTTGCGAGGCTGCACCTTAGCCAACTTCGGACAGAAGCCGGGGCGGGCCAGCAAGTGCCTCTGTGGCAGCAACTTATCGTTCGCCGCAGAATTCCGATGAAATCTAGAATTTCTCTACGATTTTTCCCGGTCGAATAACTTTAGGATTAGAACTTCCCACTACGCGAAACCTACATTCTTCCCTTGGAGGCAATACAGCGATTCTGGTATCCTCCGGGCAATCGATTCACCTTGAATTCTAGACGCGGATCCCAGTCCGGCATTTAATCCGGATTTACCCGCGGAGTTTGGCGGCATCCAGCAGGATCCGCTGCCAGCCACTTTACGCAGTGCCCGCGTGTCCGCTCACGCGCAGGGATAGTCTCGCGCGCAAAAATCGTTTGGCACGTCGCAAGTAAATAAAAAACGGGAGAAGTGTTGCATGTACAAGTGTGCCCTCGCATTCCTATCAATTCTGGCTACTTTGAGCCCGGCCGCATTTGCGGGGATCAAGGTTACCGCGCCCAGCAACGGTGCAACGGTGCAGTCGCCCGTACACTACGCCGCCACCGCTGGCTCTACATCTTGTTCCAAAGGCGTGGCCTCGATGGGCGTTTACAGCGCCCCCGGAGTCCTGGCCTATGTAACAAACGGCAGCAGCATTAATACTGATATTCCCCTGAGCGCCGGAACCTACAACACGACCGTGGAACAGTGGGACTACTGCGGCGGCGCTTCCACGACTCCGGTCACCATTACCGTAACCGGCAGCAGTGGCGTATTCGTGACTTCTCCGGCTAATAACAGCAACGTAACCTCGCCGGTGCACTACGCTGCGACCGCCACCACGACCTGCTCCAAAGGCATTGCTTCGATGGGCATCTACACGGCCCCGTACCAGAAGGCCTACACCGTCAATGGAGCCAGCCTGAGCACAGATCTAACCCTCAGCCCCGGCACCTACAACACGACCGTCGAGGAGTGGGACAAGTGCGGAGGCGCTTCCAGTACACCTGTAACCATCACGGTGACCGGTGGAACAACCGGCAAGACGTTCACCAGCCTGCAGGCCAGCAAGGGCTGGGCGGGATACGGTGAATTGCCTCCGAAGTACGACATTTGCAGCGTGTGCTCCGGCGTCACCTGGTCCATGACCCAGAACATTTCGTCTCCTTCGATGGACAGCAAGGCGACGAAATTTTTTATCGGTGGAACCACGCCCTACGCTGACGTTTTGTGGAACAACCATCTGATCGGCGACGGTTCCTCGCAAGGTCTGCTGGATGGTGATCACACCCTGGTGCCGACGCTTCACAACTTTACGTACGACGCCTACTTCTATGGCACGAATTTAAGTCTTGCGGAAAACATCGAGTTCGATATCGCGCAGTTCGTCGACGATAAGGGCTTTATGTTTGGCACGCAATGCCAGTTGCAGGAGAACGGATCGATATGGAGCGTCTGGGACCCGCTCCATGGAAAATGGGTGGCTACAAGTGCTCCCTGCAAACCGACGAGCAACACATGGAACCATGTGACGATCAAGGTTCAACGCACCTCCAGCGATCAACTGCTTTACCAGTCGATCACGCTAAACGGTGTGACCACCACGCTCAACAAGACCTATTCGCCTTTCTCGGCGCCGGGTTGGTGGGGCGTGGTCGTAAACTTCCAGCTCGACGGAAACTACAACCAGTCTGACTACTCCGTATACCTGGATAAATTCAACTTTACCTATTACTGATAGTCCTCCAACTCACCGAGAGCCCTCCGCTCCGGGCAACGCGTTGAACAGCGCGTTGCTCGGAGCCATTTTTCTGATCTCGATCAAAGCCTGTAATCCCGAATAACGACAAATGCATCCAACCCAGTAATGATTCGCCCGTTTATTGCTGCGATCGTTCTGAGCGTTTCGATCTGCAGCGCGCAATCTGAACCCACAAGCACCCTCAGCTGTGAAGGCGTCAGGAATACCAGCGCCAGCCCGCGCTATCGGGGCAGCAAGGCGAATGCGCCTCCGGGGAACGTCAGCAAGTTGCCGGTTCGTTCGCTTCTCTATCCCGGTTCGCAGACTCGTATCTACGCCCGATACATGCCTTGGTTCGGGGACCCCCACCATCGCGACGTCGGATACCGCTCGGATGACCGCCAGCAAGTGGCGCAACAAGTCGCCGACATGATCAGCCGCGGAATCTCAGGCGCAATCGTCGACTGGTACGGACCCAACTCCGGTTCCAAGAACGAGAGCACGGTCCTGCTGATGCACGAGGCCGAGCGCCAGAAGTTCGAATTTGCCGTTTCCGAGGATGCCGGATCCCTTGCCGAGTGCCAGAAGCGCGGCTGCGATGTAACCGAACAGCTGACCTCGGACCTTCGGTACGCAGCGGAACATTTTGAAGCATCACCCGCTTATCTGCGATTCGACAACCGGCCGGCGGTTTTCTGTCTTCGGCCTTGAGAAATATTCCATCGACTGGCGGCGGGTACGCCACGCGCTTCCTCTCAACCCGCTATTATTCTTCCGCAATTCCGGCGCATTTAGTAATCCTGACAGCGACGGCGGATACGCATGGATAGCCCCTGAAACCGCCGGTCCGGGTGATCCGATGGCGATGCAGTATCTCGATCGCTTCTATTCCAAGGCACAGAACTCCAACAAGCTCGCCATGGGATCCGCGTATAAAGGTTTTGACGACTCCGAGGCTGGTTGGGGAAAGGGCCGCGTCATCGATCAGCAGTGCGGCAAGACCTGGCTCGCGACCTTTGCCGAGGCGGGACATTTTTACTCGTCGTCTCACCAATTGCCCGCGCTCATCATTCCTACCTGGAACGATTACGACGAGGGCACGGAGATCGAGACTGGAATCGACAATTGCGTGAACCTGCAAGCGTCAGTGAGTGATGAAGGGTTGACGTGGACCGTCTCTGGACCTAAAGACACGATCGATCACTATGCTGTTCTCACGCAGCGTGGCTCTCAATGGGCACTCTCGGCTGAACTGCCCTCGGACGCCCGATCGATCTCGCTAAGCAAGCTTTCCGCGCCGCCAGGAACGAGCGCGTTGTGCGTAGAGGCCGTCGGCAAGGCTTCGATCCTGAATCACTTCTCCGGGCCGATTCCATATTCAGGCAACAAAGCTCCCAGGCCGTGAGATGAATAAATTTTCTTGCCGGCGACAACTAGCTTTAGAACCACCACGACCACAGCCAATCCACAAATGTATGCGTGATCGTGGACGCAGGTACGCGACGATTCTCACGCCATGCTCGGCCGTAAAAGATTCCCGCGATCGTGGCCAGCAGAACATAGCGCCAGTTGAAGTGTGCTGATCGTTTATTGAAATGCGACAGGCCGAACAAAATCGACGCAATCATTAACGCGGCGAATCTGCCGACTCGCCGCTCGAGCAGGTTCTGCACCCAGGCACGAAAGAAAAGTTCTTCCGGCACCGCGACAAAAACAAATATTCCCGCCCACGTGAGCGCAGCCTTGCTGGCCGCTGGTACGTTTGTATGAGGATGAAGGAAACCCAGCGCCAGGCCGCCCACAATCACCACGGGAGCGAAGAAGCACAAGCTCGCGCAAGCCGCTCTTCCAGTCGCTCCAACGCAAATGGAAGTCGAACCCCGTGCCGCTAAGACGGCGAATCCCAAGGAATCCGTACAATCCCGCATCCACCAGGAGCAGATTGGCCAACCCGCGCGCGCCTGCTGGCCAGGCATCATCGAACCAGCGTAAATCGACGGCCAGGCCCAGCATGAGCAGAATAAGCGCGTCGCGCCAGTTACCGCGTTGTTCCGGATCCGCCTGCGCCGCCCGCGCCAGCAGCCACGCCATCGCAACGGGCAACAATGCGTAGAGCACACACCATTCCCACCGAAAAATACGATGCGTTGTGGCGATAACCACGTAAGGCAGCACCAGGACAACCGGAAGCACAATGCGCGCGACGAATGGCAAGCGGCCGATTGCGCCTGCTATTCTTTCTGCCGCAAAGCCAAAGGCTGCCGCCGGAATCAGCTCGGCCACCAGCACGGCAATCACAACCGGCGTCGCACTCGACATTCGCCTATCTTATCCGGGCTGTGCTACCGCCCGGCAACCGCGTCATGACGATGCAACGCCGGAGCCCCCTCCAACCCCAAGAGGCAACTTCAAATTGCATAGTGAGACTGGAGGAGGCTTCGTTACACCGCCTGTGTGTGATCGGCAAACTTGCCGAACCGCTTGTGTCGACGCCAGCTCCCGACTAGAATGCCCTCGAATCTCAGCAAGGAGGCACCGATGGCTGCCGCTCCGCTCCCGCCCACTTCGCTCGCTACCCCCGAACCCGCGCCGCTCTCCGAAGGCGCGCGCATTGTCAACACCTTCATCGCACCGTCGAAGACATTCACAGACCTGCGCCGCAATGCCAGCTGGTGGGGCCCCTGGATTCTCATCGCCATCTTTTCATTGCTCTTCATTTACGCAATTGGAAAGCAGGTTGGTTTTGAACAGATCAGCAAGAACCAGATTGCGCACTCCTCGCGCGCTGATCAATTCGACAAGCTCCCGGCGGATCAGCAGACTAAACAGATTCAGATTTCCAGCAAGATTATTGGATTTTTCGCCTGGGGTAGCCCGATTCTGATTCTGTTCTACGCGTTAATCGAAACCTTGGCTCTTTGGCTCACCTTCAAGCTGGCGGTAGGAGCCGAAACAACTTTCAAGCGGGCTTACGCCATCGTCATGTATGCCGGCCTGCCTGGCATCATTGGCGCAATCCTCGGCACCATCTCGATGTTCGCCGGGATTAGTCCAGAGGGCTTCGACATCAACAATCCCGTGGGAACGAACGTCGCGTATTACCTGGACCCGGAAACCACCAATAAGTTTGTGCGTGGAATGTCGTCATCGCTCGATGTGATCAGCATCTGGACGATCATTCTCCTCGGCATTGGCTTTGCATGTAACAGCAAGGTGAAACGGTCGACCGCAATCATCATCGTCGCAGTCTGGTTCCTCGTGTTCAAGCTCATTACTTCCGGTCTCGGATCGATGTAGTTAGAACCGATACAGAAATTCTAAGAGATCGAGGTACTTGCTGCGCTGCCTGAAGCTTGCCCTGTCGTAGAACGGGCTTCAACTCCCGGGCCTCAACCTGCAAGCGATTCGATTGCCTCCACTGCCTTTGGCGGTAGAGTCAGCTTTTCAGTGGCGAGATCCTCTTTCATGTGCTGGAGGTCAGAAGTGCCGGTCATCGGCAGAATTCCGACCGCCCGCGCGAAGCGGAAGACCACCTGCGCAGGAGTTGCGTTTAGAAGCGCCGCGAGATCTGCCAGCGAAGACAATTGCAATACTGCCTTATTCGCAGTAAGCAGCGAGAAGCCCTGATACACAATCTCGCGTTCGCTGCAAAATGATCGAACCTCGCGATCCCATCCGAGACGAGCGAAGCAACGATTCTGTACGAATGACGGCAGCTCGGTGTGAATTGATTCCAGTTGCACGAGGTGCTTCAGCGAGACGTTGCTGACGCCGATCAGCCGAGTGCGTGCAGCATCGCGCTCCTTCCGCATCGTCTCCCAGACTTCTGCATCGTCATCGGTCCAGTCGTGATCCGATGGCCCGTGAAGCAGAAAGCTATCCACATGATCGGTACCAAGATGTTCGAGCGAACTGGCCAGAGACTGCACGACTTGAACCGAGAGGCTCGCCTGTGGATCGTATGGCAAACGATGATCCTGACCACGCTGGTAGGTAAATTTTGTTTGCAGAAAGAGATCGTCTCGCGCCACGATGCCCTCGCGGTAAGCCGCTGCCAGGCCTTCTCCCACACCGGCCTCGAAATAATGCTTCCGTTGGTTGGCCGTATCGATTCCACGAAAACCCGCGCGGATCGCGGTCTCTGTGAGGGCTGCGGTACGGTCTTCCTTCCACGCGGTGCCGTAAAGAAAATTAGGAACAAGTGAGGGGTCGGCGGGCATCCGTTATTGTGGCATGAAAAGCATTGAACCACAGAGGACACAGAGAACGCGGACGGATCTGGAATTTCTCTCCTGTGTCCTCCGTGTCCTCTGTGGTCGAGGCGCAGGGTGGAGATGACCCGACAGTCAGTCCCGGTATATGCTGAAAGGCCCAGGAGGCTTCCCCGTGAAACGTACTTTTGCCGTTGCCTGTCTTGTCATCTATGCCGCGTTTGCCCTTGCGCAGTCTTCCACTCCAGCCGCTAAGACGGCGGCTTCACCCGCAGCCCAGGGATCGACAAAAGATCCAGTCGCAAGTTCGTTGCGTACGTTGCTGCAGCGCTCGCAGAACAACACAGTCGGCGCTATTGAGGCGATGCCCGCGGACAAGTTCTCCTACAAGCCCACTCCCGACCAAATGCCGTTTGCGCACCTGGCCGTGCACGTCGTCGAGTTCAACAACTCTTTCTGTTCCAAGGCGGCAGACGTTGCCGCCCCGAAAGTCGACGAACTCAAAGAGAGCGATTCCAAAGACAAGTTGGTGGCGGCGGTCAAAGCGTCGTACGCCTTCTGCAGCGATGCTTTGAGCAAAATGGACGACTCAAAGCTGGGCGACACCATTGAGCTATTCGGAGGCCGACAGGCTCCGCGCGCCATGGCCGCATTGATCTTGTCCAGCGGCTGGGCCGACCACTATAGCGCGGCGGCGATGTATTTGCGGTTAAATGGTATTCTGCCGCCATCGGCGCAGCCGAAGAAATAGCTTCAACTCACTCGGCGATTCGACACTCGACCCTGGGCTGCCTGGGTCAGGGTCGCTGTGTCTTTCCGCGACGAGTAGAATGGGAGCAGAACAAGTTCTTCATTGCTATAACACGAATGCGGGAGGACATTATGCGACGTACGCTCTGCATTCTTCTGCTTTTTTCGGCGACAGCAGTTCTCGCCCAAGACAAGAATCCGGTCACTTCGGTGGCAAGAGAAATTCTGCCGCGCCAGGAAAAAAACCTGGTAGCAGCGGTGGAAGAGATGCCCGCGGATAAGTTTGCCTACAAGCCCACGGAACAGCAGATGACCTTCAGCCAACTCGTGGTGCACATCATCGGATCAAACAATCACCTCTGCTTGATCATTGGTGACATCCCCGAAGTCAAGGCGCCAGCGCCGTTGAAGGAATCCGACGGCAAAGACAAGCTGGTCGCGGCCTTGAAGGCGAGCTTCGAATTCTGCTCCACCGCTCTGAGCAAAGTTGATGACTCCAAGCTCGGCGATGAAGTTGAATTATTCGGCGGACACAAAGGCCCCCGCGCCTTCGCGCTATTCGCCTTGACCAACGATTGGGCCGACCACTACAGCTCAGCCGCCATGTATCTTCGCCTCAACGGATTGCTGCCGCCCACCGCACAGCCGAAGAAGTAGCAGGAGAAACCGGGTCGTATCGTGGCAGTGCCGAGAAGGGGCCGCGCTAGGTTGGTAGCGTCTTGCTCTGTTGATTTAGGGTAGCGAGTGCATCGCCATTCTCACAAACTTGACAAGGTCAAAATCGTGTCGGTGCGACCGAACTCCCCGCCCTTCGCCGAGTCAGCCCGTGTAAATCTCTCGGCAGACGGCTTCCCGGTACTCGCCTGAATCGTCCCGACTCCATTGAATGCCAAACGATATCGTTCGACTGCAATTTCGCCAATTGTGTACTAGTGGCTCAAGTCGATAGGCTGCTTCAATCCAGGAATCAATGGAACCGCTCGTCGGACCTGCCATGTGTATGAGTATTGTCTTCGTTCTTGCACTTGGAACTTTCCTTTCATGCGTTCTCAAGTGCAGGCCCTTGTATAACGTCGTCAAGCGGTTCAACCAAACAGTCAGCTTCGACACATTGGCGAACTGGACCGCAGGTCGGTGCCAGTGCCAGTTGCGAATTAACGTGATGGGGATTTTCAGTCCGGCAAACTGGGTGCACGCGAGGGCTATCGTTCCACTTCGGACATCCATACATTCATCATAAGCACTTTGCATCGCTCCAGCATCTGACTAGACAGGCGCGGGAAGAGGGATCGCGCATAATGCCGCGAGATAAACGCTCGTTCGCAGGCCTGACGGTCCGCGCAGCAGTCGCGATAATCCGCAGGCATCGCTGAAATCGTGGAACGGAAGTTGAGGGTGTTCAGTACTGCTTCTAATGCCGTGCGCTTTCTAGCAGCGGCAGTGTGAATGAAGAAGAACGATCCAAATCACCGCTGTCGACGATTCATCTGCTCGCTGCCAAGCACAAGCAAGAGCCGGAAGTCGTGAGCATCACAAGGCGAAGAAAGCATCGCCATGCGTTCTGATTGTAGGGCCAATCGCCGGAAGAACTGTATTACTGTCGTAAGCACGCCGTTTCCTGCGTTGACAATTTCGGGCCCTCGCACCGATGGTTCGCAGAGGTCACGCCGAGCCAACTGCTACTTGATCTGCACAAGTTCGTTCGTCGCGCCCGGCTCCGGCATTGCCGGGGCGGGATGCTGCGGGGCGCGCCAGGAATCGAAGATCGAAACCTGGTGCACGCACGAAACCGTGCAGTGCGGCGCGCAGGATTTCTCGTTCAGATATTCGCGGCGTAAGTCGTCGCGCGTATACGTCGCAAGCGGCACGCCGGGATATCCGCGCTGCTGCGAGCAATAGTGCACCAGCCCATCTTCGCAGATGTAGAGATAGCGTCCACCCGCACGACATCGCCAATCATTGGGCTGGCCCTTGGCAATGTTGTCCTGAAATGAATTAATGCGAGTGAAACTGCTTTTTTCCAGCGCCTGCATCTCGTGATAAATGCGGCGCTCCTCATCTCCCAGAGGCTGCAGCTGCCCGCTGCCATCGTGAATAATCCCGATCGTCGAAGTGAAGCCCAGCTCAATCGCGCGCTTGCCGATCACCAGCGCGTCCTGTGGGTGCGCAATACCTCCGCCTACCACCGAATTGATGTTCACGTGAAAGTCGGCGTGTTCGGCAAGCAATTGCAGTTTCTTGTCGAGCACCTTCAGGCTCTTCTTCGACACCTCATCCGGATTCACGTTATCAATGGAGATCTGCAGCCACTCGAGTCCCGCCCGGTTGAGCCGCTGAATGCGTTCGGCGACCAACAGATATCCATTGGTGATCAGTCCCGCGATCATGCCATTGGCACGAATGCGGCGGATCACGTCATCCAGTTCCGGATGCATAAGCGGCTCGCCGCCAGAGATCGTCACGACGGCCGTCCCCAACGAGCCCAACTTGTCGATCCGGCGATACATCTCCTCGATCGGAACCGGCTTTGAGAAGTCATCAAACTCGTTGCAGTAGGTACACGCCAGATTGCAGCGGCGCATCGGAATAATGTGCGCCAGCAGAGGGTGATCGGTCGAAGCCAGCGCGCGCACCGCCATATTTGCCCCGCGCAGATTGCGGTGCAGGCCTTTAGCGCGACGTCGCAAAGTTGTTAGAACAGATGGCATGAGGGTTTGTATTTCTATTACAGCACAATCAGGGCCCGAACTGCGCGGGGGCTCCAGTGTTCGGTAGATTCACGGGGTCGAACGGCAGCCTAACAGGTTGTTTTGTCAGACTAATTCGTGACCCGCCTCGCGCAGCACATCGATCGCCCAGCCAAATTCTTCCTGGATCAGCACATAATCCGTGTCGTAGGTGGAGATGGCGAAGATTGGGATGTCCTTCTTCGACAGCGGCTCGATGAACGAAAGCAGAACCCCAGTTTGCGAGAATGGGAATGGTCCCTCGAGTTTCAGGCAGATCCAGTGCTGCGGGGAGTCAACGTGTTTCGGAAGATCATCTACCGGACACACGATCGATAACTCATCGGCACTGCGGGTGATTGAAGTGAACTCGCCCCTCGTTGCCCAGTCAGGCACAACCACATCGGGAGCAAGACGCACAATCGCGTAGGCACCCGTCAGCCAGCGAAATTTGAGTTTGTGGCGTTCCATTACAGCGCGTCCTTGATTTCAACCGGCCAAGACCAAACGTCGATTCGGTATAGCGAAGACGGCAGAAGGCATCCCCCTCCAGAGCCGATATTCTACGCGAAGCATTTTACAGAGGATGGCACGAAGAGCACTTAGCCTTCCACGGCCTTGCGCACCGCGGCTTTCGCGAGGATGCGAGTGGAATCGAGCGTCGGAAGTGGAGAAGCTTCCGGCGCGACCAGCAGCGGGATCTCAGTGCAGCCGAGGACGACCGCATCGCAGCCATTGTCCTTGAGTGCGCGAATCACTTCCACATGGTAGGCCAGTGATCGCGGCAGGAACTGTCCGTTAACGAGTTCGTCGAAAATGATCTGGTTGATGCGCTCGCGCTGCTCCTGGCCCGGAACGTTGCGCTCAATGCCGGCTGCCTTCAGCGCCTCACGATAAACCGGCCCTTCCATCAGGTAGCGCGTGCCCAGCACGGCCAGACGCTTGTAATTCGACCGTTGGGCCTCTCGGGCCACTTCGCGCGCAATGTGCAGCCACGGACGCGGCGAACGATGCTCCACCAGATCGAAGGCCTGGTGAATGGTGTTGTCGGGACAGATCAGGAAATCGGCTCCCGCTTTGGCCAGCTTTTCAGCCGAGGACAACATCAGCTCAGCCACACCTGCCCAGTCGTCGCGATCGATGCACTTCATGTATTGCGCCAGAGGAATGTGAGTGCAGCGAGACCTCTGGATGGTCGTGGCGGCCGAGCACCTGCGATCCCTCAAGCGAGATCGTGCGATAGCAGAGCGCGGCCCCCTCGGTGCTGCAAGCGACGATGCCGATGTGAAGTGGCACTGTTCTTCGTTAAATCCCGGGTAAAACAACTCAAGACTCAGCCGCTGATTGTAGTCGGAGCGACCGCATATGGGCTCGCATCGCGATGCCGCTTTTCGAATTCTTCGCGAGTGCAAATCGTTTTCACATCCACCACTCGATCGATAGCAAGGATTCCGTCCAGGTGATCAATTTCATGCTGCAATAGTTCAGAGAGGTTGCGATCGTCTCCGGCTTGAAACTCGAGCACTTCGCCTTTGAGATTCTGGTAGCGGACGGTGATCTCACGGTGTCGCTCCACCTGCATGAAGATCGAAAGAAAACTCAGACACGCATCCCAGACGACAATTGTTTCGTCGCTGCGTTGGATGATCTCCGGATTGATCAGCGGCCACGGCTCGGCACCTGGGAGTTTCAGAAAGATGACTCGCCGCAAAACTCCAAGTTGCGGAGCCGCGATGCCCCGCCCATAGCCGGTCACGGAGCGCCAATGAGCCAGCGTGTCGGCGAGATCACGCACCAGTTCTTGGATCTCTAGCGCCGATGGGTCGTCCACGGCGACAGCCTTTTCCCGCAACACCGGATCACCAAGTTGAAGAACAGGACGGACGGGCATAGTGCATTCTCAGTCTCAGCGCGCTGCCGCAGCATCAAACAAGCTCAGCAGTTCCAGTTTCTTCTCCGCGGGCAGAAACGACGCCTCGAACGAATTGCGGGCTAACTCGCGCAAATGCTCGTCCGTAAATCCAAACGTCTCCTGCGCGAGCTGGTATTCATGCGAGAGCGTTGTGCCGAACAGCGCCGGATCATCCGTGTTCAGAATGATCATCACTCCCTGGTCGAAGTAGTTCTTGGCCGGATGTTCAGCAATCGCCTTGCACACTCCCGTGCGAAGGTTACTGGTAATGCAGAGTTCGACCGGAATCTGCCGTTGCGCAAGCTCTTCGATCAGGTCGGCATCCTGGCTGGCCGTAAATCCGTGCCCGATGCGTTCTGCGTGAAGGTTGAGCGCACCCCAGATGGATTCCGGTGGCCCCGTCTCCCCCGCATGCGCCGTCAACCGCAATCCCTGGTCGGCGGCATAGGCATAAACGCCGCGAAACAGCTCCGGCGGAGCCTTCACTTCGTCACCGCCCAACCCGACGCCGATTACGTGGCGGTCGCGGAATCGCGCCGCGAGCTCAAAAACCTTTTGTGCTTCTTCTACTCCGAAATGC
This sequence comes from uncultured Acidobacteriaceae bacterium, assembly GCA_963731405.1. Taxonomy (GTDB): domain Bacteria; phylum Acidobacteriota; class Terriglobia; order Terriglobales; family Acidobacteriaceae; genus Sulfotelmatobacter. The sequence continues at coordinate 356,315 of CAVSVS010000029.1, forward strand.
CGCGTCGCATCGAAAATCCACAGCAACGATACTCCGAAATCGCGTGCTCCCCGCGCTCGTCCGCGTTCCAGTCCCTCGAAAATCGCCGGAAAGTCCTGCTTACGGAACAGGCAGACACCGACGGCAACATACACCTCCGCGTGCAGCACGTTCTCTTCTTTCAATCTCTGCATCAGCCGGTAAGTGATGAGTTCATAGTCGTCGGGCCCGCGCAGGTGCGCGCTGACAGCCTTAAACGCCATCAGAAAACTCTGAAAATCCGTATAGCCATAAAGCGATTCGACCTCCGCCAGCGTAGTTCGATCCCCGTGAAGTTTGCGCAGTTCGAGCAGCGTCGCGGGTTCAACCGATCCTTCGAGGTGCAGGTGCAGCTCCGCCTTAGGAAGTTGACGGATGAAGGCATTGGGCGGGCGGAGAGGTACGGATGTCATCTCTCCGATTGTAGATTCTTGATCAAGGTTTTGCGAGGGAGCGCGAATCTCGCTGCACCAATTATTTCGTTTACAATTCGGGGTTCTCATTCTCGGGTCAGGAGATTCCATGAACGCAAAGACCATCCGAGCACTATTGGTTTTTTCCGCGATGCTTATCGTGCCATTGGCCCTTTTCGCCGCGTCGGCTCCGCAAGTGAAAACAAAGTCGGGAGTGGTCGAGGGCAAGGAGGACGGCGCGGTCCGCGCGTTCCTTGGAATTCCGTACGCCGTGCCGCCAGTCGGCGATCTGCGCTGGAAGCCTCCTGTGGCTGCCGCGAAATGGACCGGCGTCCGCAAGGCCACAGACTTCGGCCCGCACTGCCTGCAGGGCAACGTTTTCGGCGACATGACTTTTCGTGATCCCGCCGGGAGCGAAGACTGCCTGTCCCTGAATGTATGGGTTCCCGCAAAGCCTCCGAGTGCGAAGTTGCCTGTAATGGTTTGGATCTATGGTGGAGGATTCGTTGCAGGCTCCACGTCGGAAACAAGGCAGGATGGCACTAATCTGGCGCAACAGGGCGTGGTCGTGGTCTCCATGAACTACCGGCTGGGAATCTTCGGCTTCTTCGTTCATCCAGAACTCGCGAAAGAATCCGGGCACAACGCCGCCGGCAACTATGGATTGCTCGACCAGTTAGCCGCGTTACACTGGGTGCACGACAACATCGCGGCGTTTGGCGGAGATCCGGAGAACGTGACCATCTTCGGAGAGAGTGCGGGATCGTTTTCCGTCAGCGCGCAGATGGCCTCGCCCCTTGCCAAGGGACTGTTCCAAAAGGCAATCGGAGAAAGCGGCGGAGCCTTCTACAGCGGCGGCCTCTCATTCGAGACCCGCTCGGTGCGCGAAGAGAAGGATGTAAAAGCCGTCAGCGCGAAACTGGGAGTGAGCAAGCTTGCCGATTTGCGCGCGCTCCCTGCGGAGAAGCTTCTCGATCCCTTCATCCCGCCGCAATCGCGTGGCTTCGATTTCGGCCCCGACGTCGACGGATATTTTCTGCCGGAGCCGGTCCCCGCAATCTTTGCAGCGGGCAAGCAAAATGACGTACCCCTGCTGGCGGGCTGGAACCACGACGAAGGCAGCTTTGAAATTGCCTTCTCGCCGCAGAAGCCGTCAGCCGAAAGCCTGAAAGCCACGGCACAAAAAGAATTCGGCGCCAAGGCGCCTGAGTTCTTGAAACTTTATCCGGCCGACAGCGATCAACAAGCCCTACGCTCAGCCCAGGATTTTGCCGGAGATAGCTTCATCGCTTTCTCGACCTGGCAGTGGCTGGAGTCCCAGTCCAAAACTGGCAAACATCCGGTCTACCGCTACCGCTTCGATCTAGGCCCGCCATCCGATCCGAAGGCCCCGCAACTGGGAGCGTATCACTCGGCGGAAATCGAATACGTATTCGGGCAGCTCGACTCCAAAGCCGGAATCAACTGGAGACCGGAGGACCGCCAACTCAGCGCCACAATGCAAAAATACTGGGCCAACTTCGCGCGCAGCGGCGATCCCAACGGCCCCGACTTGCCGAAATGGCCGGCGTATTCCGCCGCTGACGGATGGCCCGTGATGTTTCTGGACGCGCAGTCTGCCGCGCATAAAGATGATCTGCGGGACAGATATTTATTCCTGGCCGGGGCGTGGGCGAAATAGAGACTTTCTAAGTCAGGCAAGCCGGTTCGAAACTGAAGACACTGCTCTGGAACTCCGGGGTCTAAGCTTTCTCTATGCCCTGCGGCGATTGGTTCGCCTCCGTCTCCGCCTTCTCTCCACGAAACACCCGTGAAATGCCGCGAACGATCCGCCGCATCGGCAATTCACCTTTTGCATCGGCGAAGAAGATTTCCCCGATCCGGCTCCCGCGGTAATACCAGCGCTTAAGCAACGCCAGGTGCTCCATATTCTCCAGCGCCGACTTCGCTTTCGAGGGCGCGAATGACTGCAGCACTTCCTGCACCCGCGCCTCCATCGATTGCGACTTGGCGTGATCCGTTGGCTGAATGCTGAACGCAACCGGCCCCGCGATTCGCCCGGACTCCACCCGGAAAAACGCCACTGATCCCGTCGCCGAACTCGGTTGAATCATGAGCGCCGAGAGATGATCGAGCCGTTGCACAATCTCGGGAAGCTGACTCAGGATGGGCTTCAGCTTTTCCAGCCGCGCATGAATCGCTGCCGCATCCTCAAAGGCAAGCCTGGTAGACGCAGTTTCCCGCTCCGCCGAAAGTTCGCGGTGAAAAGATTCTCCCGAAGAGTCGAAGTAGGCCTGCACCCGTTTCACTTCAGCAGCGTATTCTTCATCCGTGCATCCCTTGAAGCACGGAGCCAGGCACATCTTCATCTCGGAATAAATGCATCCGGGAAATTTCGGGTCAGGATGCAGATCGTCCACGCACCGCCGCATCTTGAAGAAGTCCAGCGAGTCGTTCATGAACTTCTCGGCCGCAACCCGCGACAGGAACGGCCCGTAATAAATCGAACGCCCGCCCAACCGTCCCAGCCGCGTCGTGATCGAGGCCCGCGGATACTCGTTCTCCAGATGCAACTTCACCAGCGGCGCAAAGCGGAAGCGCATGCGGTCAGAGTAGGTCTTGGGGAAGGCAGACCGGAGAACGCTGTAAAGAAGGAAACCGGATTCGAAATCCGATCCAGTCGGCGCATACTCGATCTCGCGCACACGGTCGCGCAGATTGAGTTTTTTCGTGCGCTCTTCGACCGGCCCGAGCAGTCGCTGCAGCCGTCGCCGCAGATTCGCCGTCTTGCTGATGTAAGGCTCGGCCTGTGCATCAGCGGCCCGCAAGAGGAACACAGCCGGGGCCGCCGGAACCGCGGCAAAGATTTCCGCATCTCGCCCGGGCGCGAATTCCAGCCGCTCAGTTAACACGAATTCATTGTAAGCAAGTCTTCACCACGGAAACACAGAGTCACAGAGAACCTCTTTCTTCTATAGTTTTGCTCCGTGCCTCAGTGTCTCCGTGGTGAGCCCGTTCCTACCGGAAGCTGGCGCTCCGGAACTTCTGCCGAAAATCCGTCCCATCGAGGGTAACGATCCGGCACATCTCGTGCAGTCGCGAGCGCATGCGCTCCCCGATGCGATCTCCTAAGGTTTCTCCACGGCTGGCCGCCCGAGCGGGTGAAATCGAGCCCGCAGCGCCTGCTGCCGGCTGATCATCGAAATTCGTGGTGATAATCGTCGTGCGGTTGTCGTTATAACGCGTGTTCAGAATCAGGCTGACCGTGTCCCACACCCACTCCGTCGGTTTCACGGCGCCCAATTCGTCGAGCACTAAAACATCCGTCTCGAACACAGGACGCAGCACATCCAGCTCCGTGGTCTGCACCGTTGAGTTGTACGAGTTCTGAATCTCCTTCAACAGCTCCCGATAGTCGTAGAAGAGGCACGGAATGCCGCGGTTGACGATCAATTCCTTGATGATTCCCACGGCCAGATGAGTCTTGCCTGTCCCGATCTTGCCGATGATCAACAGCCCCTTGTCGCCGCGTGGATCACACTTCTTCGCAAAGCCCGATGCAATAAAGTGACCTTCCTCCAGCGATGGATTCGCGCCCGGAAAGTCCGTGTCGTAATTCGACAGCTCGCAGTGCTCATATCGCCGCGGAATCCGAGCCGCCGCCAGCAGCGATTGTCCCCGCGTCCGCAAACGGCAATCGCAACGCGCGACCCGGCGATCATTTGCACTCTTGCCGCGGTCGCCGCCTACGGTCTTCCATCCAGTCCCTTCACACAACGGACAAACTTCCACCGGAGCCTTGATCACCTTGGACCCTTCCATCGTCAAACAAATCCTCTCTTTCGACTTTGCACCCGCGGGCGGCTTCCGCGCAAGCCGGAAACCCTGCCTCCCTGTGTACATCCTGTGAACCACCGCGCTGCCCTGTGGAGGGCGTAGGAAAACCCTCCCACGCAGACCGGAAAGCCGCAAGGGTAGCCCCAATCCGGACCCCAGGAGTGCAAAACAGGCTTCCGGCGCGGATTTTCACAGTTGACTTTCGCCACAGACGGAGGAGAATACGAGCCGTCGGGTTTCCCAACTCAGCCATAGCCAGTTTTCTGCCGTTATAGGCTGCGTATGCAAAGAGACCTGCGAGGAGAATCTATGAACAAGGCCGATCTGGTTGACAAAATTGCAGGCGCTTGCGAAATCAGCAAAGCCCAGGCCACAACCGCCATTGACACCGCTGTAGACAGCATTACCTCGGCCCTCCGCAAAGGAGATCGCGTAGCACTGATAGGCTTCGGCACCTTCTCGGTGTCCCAAAGAAAAGCACGCAACGGACGCAACCCGCAAACCGGCGCCACGATCAAGATCGCTGCCCGCAAAGTTGCGAAATTTAGCCCTGGGGCCGAACTCAAGAAATCTGTCAATAAGAAGTAGTCGGGAATCACGGGAATCACGCGAATTACAGAGCGGCAGGGGGTCGGCCCTGCCGCTTCTTGCTGTCAGCGGTACGACCGCACACTCATATGTCCCGATTCCTCTCGCCCAGAATATTCACCCTATTTGCACTGCTGGCCGCGCTCGCCGCGCAAGACAGCAACGGCCTGCCATTCGGCTCCTGGCACCGCTTGTCAGAGACGCCCGTGATTGCTCCGCGCGGCAACACTTGGGAATCTGCCGGTACGTTCAATCCCGCGGTGGCCGTGCGCGAAGGCGAAATCGTGATGCTCTATCGCGCCCAAGACAAGCAAGGCACATCACGCATCGGATATGCCGAGAGCTCCGACGGAATCCATTTCACGCGCCGCAACGACCCGGTTCTAACTCCCACAGAGGATTATGAGAAAGACGGCGGCGTGGAAGATCCCCGACTCGTACAATTCGGCGACACCTACTACCTGACCTACACCGGCTACAACAAAAAAGACGCGCAGCTCTGCCTGGCCACTTCCAAAGACCTGATTCATTGGGACCGTAAAGGCGTCATCATTCCCGCCAACAAAGGAAACTGGAATGTGAAGTGGACGAAGTCCGGCGCCATCGTCCCCGAAAAAATCGACGGCAAGTATTGGATGTATTTCCTCGGCACCAGCGCCGACAACAAAGACCAAGCTGGCCTCGCGACCTCCACCGATCTCCTTCACTGGACCGAAGCCACGCCAACCCCGGCGTTGCCAGTCAGATCCGGCCATTTCGATTCCAGAGTTGCCGAGCCCGGCCCGGCGCCGATCGTGACTCCGAATGGAATCGTGCTGATCTACAACGGTGCCGACGACAAACTCGTGTATCGCACCGGAATCGCGATCTTCGATCGCCACGATCCCCGCAAACTGCTTTGGCGGAGCGACGAGCCAATCTTCTCCCCCGAAAAAGATTGGGAGAAAGCAGGCCAAGTCCCAAACGTAGTCTTCGTAGAAGGCATGGTGAAACAGGACAACCGATACTTGTTCTACTACGGCGGTGCCGACACAAACGTCGGCGTCGCCGAAGCCCCGATCGGTCGCTAGTAGTTCGCGCTCAGCTTGACCCCAGTCGAGCCTCACCCTAACATCGACTGGGGCCCATGCGATTTCAAATTCCTTCTTTGTTGGCGAAGCATCGCGCCGTTAAGTTGTGTTTCCTGCTTCTCGCGGCGACTGCAACCGCGGAGCAAGCCAAGCCCCCCGCGCCACTTCCCGCCCCTATAGCGACCTTCACCGACATCGCCGAAAAAGCCGGCCTCACCGCGCAGAATGTCTTCGGCGGCCTGAATACAAAGAAGTACATCATCGAAACCACCGGCACCGGCGTCGCTATCTTCGACTACGACAACGACGGATGGCCCGACATCTTCCTGGTCAACGGCACCAAACTTGAAGGATCTCCCGCCGGACAAGCTCCCACCAACCACCTGTACCGCAACAATCACGACGGCACGTTCACCGACGTCACCGCCAAAGCCGGTCTTACGGCAACCGGTTGGGGCCAGGGCGTGTGCGTCGGCGACTACGACAACGACGGATGGGAAGACCTCTACGTCACCTACTACGGCAAGAACCGCCTCTACCGCAACCAGAACGGAGTCTTCACTGAAGTCGCTGAGAAGTCCGGCGTCGCGGGATCCGGCAAGGCCTGGGGCACCGGGTGCGCCTTCGTCGATTACGATCGCGACGGCCGCCTCGATCTCGTCGTAGCGAACTACGTCGACTTCGATCTCGCCACCGCGCCCGCGCCCGGCGAGCGTCCGACCTGCATCTGGAAAGGCGTTCCCGTCATGTGCGGCCCGCGTGGCTTGCCTGGGGCGAAGAACATCCTTTACCACAACCGCGGCGACGGCACCTTTGAAGACGTTACCACCAAAGCACACATCGATCACACCGACGGCCACTATGCCTTCAGCGTCTCGACGATCGATTTCGATGAAGACGGCTGGCCCGACATTTTCATCGCCTGCGACAGTACGCCCAGCATCCTCTACCGCAACAATCACGATGGAACTTTCACCGATGTAGCGGTGACCTCAGGCGCCGCCTTCAACGAAGACGGGCGCGAGCAGGCCGGCATGGGATCCACGATCGCTGACTATAACGGAGATGGCCACCTCGACATTTTCAAAACAAATTTCTCCGACGACACTTCTACGCTCTACAAGAACAACGGTGACGGCACCTTCACCGACGCCACTCCCGCCGCCGGGCTCGGCCTGTACACGCAATATTTAGGCTGGGGGACGATGTTCTTCGACATGGACAACGACGGCTGGCCCGACCTGATTCTGGTGAACGGCCACGTTTATCCCGAGGTCGATAGCCAGCACCTTGGCAGTAGTTACAAAGAGCCGCGCATTCTCTTTCACAACAATGGCGATGGAACGTTCACCGACATCTCCGCTTCCGCCGGAGCAGGCATCACCACCGCAGCATCGTCGCGCGGACTGGCAGTCGGTGATCTGTGGAACGACGGTAAGATTTCGATTGTCATCAGCAACATGAATGACGAGCCAAGTCTACTCGCAAATCAAGTGAAGAACGCGAATCACTGGATCGCCGTTCACACCGTGGGCACCAAATCGAATCGTGATGGCATCGGTGCCCGCATTCGAGTGAAGACTGCCGCACGCACCCTCGTTGACGAAGTCCGCAGCGGCTCTTCCTTCGATTCCAATAGCGACATGCGCGTCCACTTCGGTCTGGGCGCCGCCACCAAAGTTGAATGGATCGAAATCCGCTGGCCCAGCGGATTGACTGAGAGATTTGCGAATCTAACGGTGGACCGGATTCACACTCTCAAAGAAAGCACGGGCACTGCCGAGCCCGAGGCGAAGAAACCGTAGTCACAGGTTCCCCGAACTCCTTCGTGATCCTTCGTGTCCTTCGTGGTTTACAGGTTTTCGGCGGCGACCTATCTCGACTTGGGATTCTTCGAAAACTGCTGGGTGCGAGTAATCCCCTCGCCTTCCTTAACAAAGACTACCTGATTAACCGCGACGTCCTTCACCGTATCGACTTGCCCGCTGGGCCAGTGAACCTCCAGCAGATCGACTTTCGTCGCCTTCCCCACGCCGAAGTGCACCCGCAAATCATTCTGCGAGAGGTACCCGCCGCCGCTGCGCACTTCGTCAATCTGCTGGTGAGGCTTCGTGTCCCCCGGCAGATGAGTCACGCATTTCAGCCGCGCTCCAATTCCACTGCGATTCGATTTCGTCCCAATCGTCCGCACCTTGATCCAGTTGTTATTAAGCTTCGAGTCGCACCGCAAAAGCTGCGGATAATCGTTGACTGTATTAATCACGACATCGATATCGCCATCATTGTCGAAGTCTCCAAAAGCCGCACCCCGCGATGGACTCGGCTCCGAGATGCCCGGCCCCGCTTGCAGTGACACATCGGCAAAGTGCCCGTTATGCAAGTTTTGATACAGCAGCTTGCGCTGCGCGTAACCAGCTTCGGTCTTCAATTGCTCAACTTCCGGATACACGTGGCCGTTGCAGATCAATATGTCTGCCCAGCCGTCGTTATCCATGTCGAAGAACCCGCAACCCCAACCTAAATATTGCGTGTGCGCGCCGAGCCCCGCGGTGAACGTGGCATCTTCGAAATTGGCGCCGCCCTGATTGTGGTAGAGCGAAGGCGTGTCGCCGGCGAAGTTAGTTTTGATGAGATCGAGATTGCCGTCCAGATCGTAATCTGCGGCCGAGATACCCATACCCGCCTGAGGCTTTCCATCCGGACTCAAAGCGCATCCCGCTTCAACCGCAATATCCTGGAACTTTCCATTCTTCTTGTTCTGGTAGAGAGCGCTCGCGGTCGAATCGTTAGCCACATAAATGTCAGGCCAGCCATCGTTGTCCAAGTCCGCCGTCAGAACTCCCAAGCCATAAGTGCCATTCGCGCCGAGAATCCCCGCCGCCTCGGAAACGTCGGAGAAAGTTCCGTCGCCATTGTTGTGGTAGAGAATGTTCTTGCCGTTTTCCATGCCCGGCGGCCCGCACGCGACCATCACACTCTTATAAAGACACGGCCCCGATTCAGGCACAGGCGCAGTCGCCAGGTCGAGAGCGATGTAGTTGGCGACGAAGAGATCGAGTTTGCCGTCGCGATCGTAGTCGACGAAAGCACACCCTGTACTCCAGCGTGTGCCCTTGCCCGCAACGCCTGCCTTCTGGCTCACATCGGTGAACGTGCCGTCGCCGTTGTTGTGATACATCACATTCTGGCCAAAGTAAGTGACGAACAGATCATCCCAACCATCATTGTCATAGTCTCCAACACACACGCCTTGTCCCCAGCCCGAGTGAGCGACGCCGGCTTTGGTCGTCACATCCGTGAATGTGCCGTCGCGATTGTTGCGAAACAGATGTGAGGTGGGCTCACTGCCGGCGGGGAAACCTTCCAGCCGCGTGCCGTTCACCAGGAAAATGTCGAGCCACCCGTCGTTGTCGTAATCGTAGAAAGCAACGCCGCAGCCGGTGGTTTCGAGCAGGTATTTATTCTTGTGCTCACCGCCGAAAATAGTCTTTGCGTTGAGTCCTGATTCGCGCGCGACGTTGAGAAAGCTGACGCCCAGATCGCCGCGTCTCAGCTTGCGCTTCTTTTGTAGCCGGAGCGCTCTGCTGCCCGCTCGCCCGTAACCAGCCTGGACGCGCCATCGCCAGCACGCTTTCCAGCGAGAGCACCAGCGATGAACGGCTCAAACTTTTCAGAAAATCGCGGCGTGAAGGGAACAAGAGGTCGCTACCTGGCCCACTCGGCTCGTGCTAAAATTCGCCCCTATTCCTTATATTCACGGAACCGCCACTTTGCAAGCCAGTCGGGCCAAATCCCCGCTCCCAAGAAGGCCTCAATGAATTCTTACCCAGTTCCTGATCGTCGTTCTGCGCTTTCCTGCGCCATTTCGCACGGCTGTTGCCTGTTTTTATTTGTGGTGTTGAGCCTCGGTCTGTGCCCCGCACAGCTATCCGCCCAGACCCCGGAATTGACCCGGACGATTCGCACTTGGGAATTTCTTCCTGTCGTCGGCACGCGCGCCGGATTGTTTGGCAACGAGACCGGACAATTCGAAGCCTGGGTCTATCCCTTGAAAATCTTTCGCGACTTTCACCTGACCTTTCTCGTTGGCGATCGCGCACTGCCTGCCGAGAGTCTGGCTCGCACCCTGACCGTCCGTCCTGAGTCAGCTTCGATTTTGTATGTGGGAGATTCTTTCCGTGTTCGCGAGACTCTTTGTGTCCCGGTCAACGAAGCGGGAGCGATCATTCTGCTCGACGTCGAAACCGAGCAACCCTTGGAAGTGGAAGCCGCATTTACCGGAGACTTTCAACTGGAATGGCCCGCAGCCTTGGGCGGAACCTATGTCAATTGGGACGACAAGCAACGCGCCTTCGTCTTCGGTGAAGAAGCGAAGAAATACGCAGCCTTGGTTGGATCTCCAACTGGCGCCGATGCCCGAGTGGCGTATCAAACCAATTACTCTGCATCGGATCAGAACTCGCTTCATTTGGGCGTGACTCAAAAAGGCAAGGAGACCAAAGTCCTTGTCGTTGCGGGTTCAGCTTCAGGCCAGGCCGACGCCGAGAAAACATATCAGCATCTGCTGACTTCCTACGCAGACTCCATTCACGAAGCGTCGGCCTATTACCGCGCTTACCTCGACAAAACGGTCAGCCTCGAACTCCCCGACACGGCTCTGCAGCAGGCCTACGATTGGGCGCGCATCAGCACGATTCAAGGCATCGTGAACAACCCCTTCCTGGGAACTGGCCTGGTTGCAGGATACCGGACATCCGGAGTCGGACAGCGGCCAGGGTTCGCATGGTTCTTTGGCCGCGATTCCCTGTGGACTTCGTTCGCTCTCAACGCCGAAGGCGACTACTGGACTACTCACACCGCGCTCGATTTCATAAGTAAATATCAACGCGAAGACGGCAAGGTTCCGCATGAGATCTCGCAGAGCGCGAGTCTCGTTCCCTGGTTCAAGGACTATCCCTACGCGTACGTTTCTGCCGATGCGACCCCACTATTCATCATCGCGATGAATGATTATGCAGTGCAGAGCGGTGACATCGCTTTCGCCCGTGAAAAATGGGACAACGTCTGGCGCGCCTACCAGTTCATGCACTCCACCTACGACGCGCAAGGCTTCGCGCAGAATGCAGGCATTGGACACGGCTGGGTCGAAGGAGGACCGCTGCTTCCGGTCAAGAACGAGTACTACCAGGCAGGGCTTGCCGTTGAAGCGCTGCACGCGCTCTCCAATCTCGCTCGCCTCGTCGGCAAAGACGACGTCAGCAAGCAACTTGCGGCCGAGTTCGATCACAGTAAGCCAGCGCTTGATCAGGCTTTCTGGTCGCCCGAAATGAAAGCCTACGCGTTCGCCCTGAAGCAGGATAACGAGCGCGTGAATGAGGCCACTGTGCTCTCAACCGTTCCCATGTGGTTTGGCCTGGCCGACGCGAGTCACGCAGACCAGACCATCACCCAACTCGCGGCTGACGATCATCAGACTGACTGGGGCATGCGTATCATCTCGCAGCACTCGAAAGTCTACGACGGCTCTGGCTATCACTTCGGTTCGGTCTGGCCGCTGTTTACGGGATGGGCTTCCGTGGGCGAATACCGCTATCATCGCGCCTTCCCCGCTTACCTGAACCTTCGTTCAAACGCGCTACTCGGTGCGGACGGAGCGCTCGGACACTTTACGGAAGTCTTGTCGGGTGATTACTACCAATCGTTCGCTACCAGTTCGCCACACCAGATCTGGTCTGCCGCGATGGTCGTCAGTCCGATTCTGCGCGGCTTGTTTGGTCTGCAGACGGATGCGGAAAAACGCCAGATCACGCTCGCACCGCACGTTCCCGCGGATTGGACCACGTTTGCCATTCGCGACGTCCGCGTCGCGGGAGTCGGCATCGACTTCCAATATCGCAAGACTCCCGACAGCGTCGTTCTCGAGGTCAAACGCAATGGAAGCGAACAGTGCTGGGTGGAATTCTCTCCGGCCTTCAGTCTGCGCACGCAGATCGTCGGAGTCCTGTTCAACGGCAAGCCGTTGCCGTTCAAACTTCAGCCCAACAGGATCGATCAGCATGTGTACGTGCGATTCCCTGTGAACGCCGCCGCGAACAGCCTCGTGATTCGAGTCAGGAATGATTTCGGATTGTCATTGTCGAATGAATTGCCCGCGTTGGGGAGCGCTAGCCGCGGCCTGCGCGTGCTGTCGGAATCGTGGAACACTCTAAAGACCGAGTTGACCCTGGAAGTTTCTGGACGATCCGGTGATGGGTATGCCTTGAACGTCTGGAATCCAGGCCGGATCTCGTCCGTGACTGGCGCAGTTCTTGGCAAGCTCGGGAAACTGGAAATCCAGATGCCGCACGGAACAGCCGACGCTTACTCACGCCAGAAGGTCGTAATCCGGTTTGGCAAGTCCTAAGCTCGAAGGGCTAAACTCAACCAACGCTCTCTTCGCTCTTCGAACTGGGGACAGCAACTGTAGCAATGGATTGTCGCATCCACTCTAGGTTGCGGAGTTTCAACACGTAGGCGAGGAGTACTCCCATGCAGCGTGAGCCCTGGCAGCTTTGTGCAGTTGCGTTGCTCTCACTTTCGCTCCTTACGACATGCTCTCAGAAGTCAAAACATGCCATTGATACCGAGGGACACCAATGGTGGCAGCACGCGGTGTTCTACGAGATCTATCCGCGCAGCTTCGCCGATAGCAACAACGACGGGGTAGGCGACCTCAAGGGCATCACCTCTAAACTCGATTACTTGAAAGATCTTGGCGTGGACGCGATCTGGATCTCGCCCTGCTTCCCTTCTCCGCAAGTGGACTTTGGCTACGACGTATCCGACTACGAAGATATCGATCCGATGTACGGGACGTTGGCGGATTTCGATGTGCTCTCCAGTGAAGCCAAAAAGCGTGGTATCCACATCATTCTCGACTTCGTCGTGAACCATACTTCCGACCAGCACAAGTGGTTCCTCGACTCGAAGTCCTCGCGCACGGCAGAGCATCGCGACTGGTACATCTGGCGCGACGGCAAGGGACCAGGACAACCTCCGAACAACTGGAACTCCGACTTCGGAGGCTCGGCATGGAAGTTCGATCCCACGACCAATCAGTATTACTATCACTACTTCTATACGGAACAGCCTGACCTCAACTGGCGTAATCCGGCCGTGAAGGATGCGATGTTTGACGTGACGCGCTGGTGGTACAAGCGCGGCGTATCGGGTTTCCGTCTTGATGCCGTGGATACTCTGTTCGAAGATCCCAACTTGCGCGACAATCCCTTGTCAGGCGGCATCAATCCCTATGGCGATCCTTACGAAGAGAAGATCTACACGACCAAGTTGCCTGAGGTGCACGACGCTCTGCGCGGCTTGCGCAAGGTGACGGACGCATACAACGGTGTGCTGATCGGGGAAACTTGGACCGCCAACATTGCAGAGCTCAACAAGTATTACGGCGAACGCAACAACGAATTACAGATGCCGATGGACTTTCTGTTCACCACGGTCAACAAGCTTTCGCCTGCGGAGTTTCGCAAGCAAATTGCGGCCATCGATTCTGCTTCCGGATGGCCGACATTCGTCATCAGCAATCACGACATCGTGCGGTCCTACGATCGCTACGGCGATGGGCAGCATAACGATCAGATCGCAAAGTTGATGGCGGGTCTTTACCTGACACTGCGCGGCACGCCGATCATGTACTACGGCGAAGAGATTGGAATGAAGACAACGCCGCCGATGCGAAAGGAAGATGTGAAAGATCCGATCGGGAAAAGAGGATGGCCTAAGGAGAAGGGTCGTGACGGCGAGCGGACACCGATGCAGTGGGACGCGAGTGTCAATGGAGGATTCTCAAACGCTGCGCCTTGGCTTCCTGTGCCGGAAACCGCGAAGACGCACAACGTCGCCGATGAGTCGAAGGATCCGGAGTCAGTGCTCGAGTTCTACAGGCAGGTGCTCAAGCTGCGCCACTCGAACCCTGCTTTGTTGGACGGAAGTTATATTCCGATCAACGAGAGCGATCAGAACGTGCTCTCCTACTTGCGAACCTACAAGGACCAGACCGTAATCGTTGCATTGAACATGTCGGACGCGGAACAGACCCTGAACATCGGAATGAGCCAGCATGGCTTCTCTTCGGCCAATAGTCTGGTCACCACCGGAAAGTCATCGATGAAGGGGGATGTCGTGACGCTCGAGCCTTACGGAGTCTTCATCGGCCAGCTTTCGAAGTAGGAGTTCATTCGCCGCTGAGGATCCTCCAGGCTTCGCGACCCGTGAGGACGACTTTCTGGACGCTTTTCACCGCATTCTGATATTGGGCACGCTCGAAAGCTGCAGGGTCCGGACATCGTAATTGACTCAGAGTACCTTTCAGATTGTTGACCGACTTGTATTCGTGCTTGTCCATCCAATGAATCAAACCAGCTTCGAGATCGCGGAGATGGCCGATCCCGTGACGCAACAGTGCGGAACAGACCATGGTCACATCCGCGCCGACCAATAACAGTTTCACGACATCGTCGGGAACGTGGACGCCGCTCGACCCGGCGAGATCCGCCTTGATGCGGCCGTACAGCATACCGATCCAGGTGAGGGGGAGACGTAGCGCCTCGGAGGTACTGAGCAGGACGTTGGGCTGAATGTCGAGAGCATCGAGGTTCAAGTCAGGTTGGTAGAATCGGTTGAACAAGACCAGGCCATTCACGCCCAGTGCGTCGATGCGCTTGGCGACATTGGTCAGGCTGGTGAAGAACGGGGTGAGCTTGGCCGCGACGGGAATCTTCACGGCCGACTTGGCCGCCTTCACAAACTCCACGTACCGGTCTTCGAGAGTCGATCCGCTTACGTCCTTCTGACTGGGAACCTGGTAGAGGTTGAGTTCGAGCGCGTTCGCGCCGGCTTGCTCAATCTGCGTCGCATAGTCGATCCACCCTTTCAGGGTCGTGGCGCACAGACTGCCGATCACCGGCACGCTGACGGCGGCTTTCGCATCGTGCAGCAGGGTCAAGTAACGATCGAGAGCGGATTGAGGGAGTGTAGAGCCTTCCGCGGCCTCTTCGAACAGGGAATGAAAGACGATGGCGGAAGCTCCCGCGTCTTCGAGATGGCGAATGCTGTCGATGTCCTGCGTGAGCGGGGAGGATGACGAAACCAGCGGAGTTCGAAGTTTGAGGCCGAGATAAGTAGTGGAGAGATCGGGCATAGCGTCCTTGTGGAGATCTGATTCTCTGCGGGTAAAACGGCTACCGCGGGTTCTCTGGCATTGAGAGAACGAGGGATCATACGCTAGAGGGATCGAGTCGTCTATGAGCGGACGCACACTGTGGGATCGGGTATAGAATACGCACGGCGCGGGATGCACGAACTGTCGATTGCGATGAGCATTGTGGATGCTGCGATGGAAGAAGCGCAGCGGCGAGGTGTGCAGGTCAGCGCGGTGCATCTGAGGCTGGGCGCGCTTTCTGGCGTGGTGAAGGATGCATTGATGTTCTCGTACGAAGTTGCATGCCAGGATACGGCACTGCAGGGATCGCAGCTGATCGTGGAGGATGTTCCGGTCATCGTGTACTGCTCGCAATGCCAGAAGGAACGAACACTGGAGTCGGTGCAGTTGTTTCAGTGTCCGGAATGCGGTACGCCGACGATGGACATTCGACAGGGCAAGGAGCTCGAGGTGTTTGCTTTGGAGGTGCAGGAATGAGCGAACCACGTCTGGTGGAAGTCCGCAGGAATGTATTGAAGCAGAACGACGTGATCGCACGGGCGTTGCGCGAGCAGTTTCGCGCGGCGGGAGTGTTTGTGGTGAGCCTGGTTTCGAGTCCGGGGTCGGGCAAGACGACCTTCCTCGAGAAGACGCTCACGCAGTTGCAGCCTCGCTATCGAGTTGCGGCGCTGGTGGGAGATCTGGCGACAGAGAATGATGCGGTGCGATTGGCGCGCAGCAAGGCTCCAGTGAAGCAGATCACTACGGGGACGTTGTGTCATCTGGAAGCAGCGATGGTGCAGAGTGCGCTGCAGGAGTGGGACCTGCATCAACTGGATTTTCTGTTTATCGAGAACGTGGGGAATCTGGTTTGTCCGTCTTCGTATGATCTCGGGGAGAACCTGCGACTGGTGCTGATGTCGGTGACCGAGGGGGAAGACAAGCCGCTGAAGTATCCAACAATCTTCAATAGCGCGGACGTTGCCGTGATCAGCAAGAACGAACTGGCGGATGCGGTGGAGTTCGATTGGGACGCGGCTCGGAC
The DNA here is from genome assembly GCA_963731405.1 of uncultured Acidobacteriaceae bacterium. Taxonomy (GTDB): domain Bacteria; phylum Acidobacteriota; class Terriglobia; order Terriglobales; family Acidobacteriaceae; genus Sulfotelmatobacter. The sequence goes on from CAVSVS010000029.1 coordinate 372,482, forward strand.
GAGCATCGAGTCTGTGCGACCTGGAATGCAGATCTTTCGCCTCTCGGCGAAGACTGGTCAGGGAATGGACGAGTACTTGACGTTCCTCTCGCGTCAATTGGAGCTGCAACGGGCCGTTATGCAACCTTAGCGACCCAACGGCTTTCACCACTGGGGACACGGAGGAACCACAGAGGAAAAAACACCCCACCCCCCTCCCCTGTCGATCTATTGAAATCATTCATTTAGGGGGAAATCTCCGAAAAGTCTCATGGGGTCAATACTTTGCGGGCAAAATATTGATATTGAACAAGTTACGGTCTGCGCTTCCCTCGTTTTTTTTGAGGCAACCTTCCTAAAATATTGTTTTCAAAGAACTTAAGAGAGGTCGGACTGGCCGCACCCTCGCAAAATCTTGAGCCGCTTGGACTTATACGCAAAATATTGCGGAATAAGGACTTAGCTGTGCGGCTCGGAACTGCGTTTTCGCCTTTCGGCTGGATCTATGATCCTTCGTTTCGGCTGTGGAAGGCAAGGTCGGATGTCACAAGGAGGCTGTGGAAATTGTCTGGCCGGCTTGGCGAAACATTCGAGCTGCGCTCGAAGGACAGCCGATGGCGGCTGTCCCCATATCAATCACTTTTCTTCATTTAGTTTTCTTAGAAGCCGTATTTGGCGATCACTCTCTTTTCTTTTTTGCCAACAATTGCGATTGCGGCGTGCTCGGCGGGCAACGTGAACTCCAGGGAGGCGCCGGTGAACTGGTCTCGCAGGTTGATGTTGGTGTCTGTGGCGGCGTCGGAAATCATAACGTACAGGACCGAGTCGGCGAGCACTGTGGGAAATACTAGAACTCCGGGCGGGAGCGGGGATTGCTGGGTGAACATCGGGGCGAGGTTCAGGCGAGTGGCGATGTAAGCGTAGAGGTCGGCGGTTGCGTGGGAGCCTTCGGCGAGTTCGACCGGAAAGGACGTCCAGAAGATGCGGCCTTTGCCGTGGGGGATCTCTTTCAGCGTGGAGGCGTCGTCGAAGCGCAGCGATTCGAGCCAGTTTTGTGCGGGCTGCGCGAAGGCTAGTGCGATCGAACGGGTTCCGAGGGCGATGGTGGCGTTGTGATAGGTGAGCGGTTCGACATTGGCGCCGAGCCCGAGAGCGGTGGCGCGATGGACGATTTGCCAGTGTTCGTCGCGGTCGACGGGTCCGGTGATGAGGAGGTTGCCTCCGGCATCGACGTAGGTTAGGAGAGCTTGCCATGCTCTTTCAGTCAGGGATTGCGGGGAGGGCAGGATGGCGAGTTTCGGGGTGCCTGGCTTTTCGAATAACTTCTCGATTTGATTTTCGGCGATGACATAGGCGGGCAGGTGGACATCGTAAGCGAGGGCGCGAACGGCATTCTGCTGGGCCGCCAACTGAAATTCGGCGAGCACGGAATATTGCGCGGCCTGCGAGGTGACGATCGCGATGCCGGGTAGCTGCGGGTCACGGAGATGCTCGTGCAAGGACGGGGCGAACTGTGCAAAGGCGCGGAGGAGTGTGGCCTCAGGCTTCTCGGTGTAATCGGTGCGGACGGCGCCGATGGGAGTTTCGTTGCTCTCCGTCATATCGGAGTTGGTATTCCAGAGCCATTCGATGGCGCCGGAACCTTGGATAAAAGATGCGGCGATTTTGCGTTCGAGAAGAGCGGCTTCGTTCTCAGGAGTGCGGCGGGCAATCTCGTCGAGATTCAGTTCGCGTTGCAGTCCGGTTTCCTGGATGAGCATGGCTTTACCGGGCTGCTTGGCGGCGAGGGAATCCCAGAGGATGTAGTCGTTCAGCCACCAGGAGTGATTGGTGGTGAAGTCGACGGACTGTCCCCAGAAAGCGGGAGAGAGGCGGTCTTGAATGCCACCTTCATCCTGGCCAACGGTGACGAGTTGTCGCGATCCGGAGGCACGGATGGTGTCGCGCATAGTGCTGGCCCAATGGGCGAACGATTCCTGTGCGAAGAGGAAATAGTCATACAGGCGAAGTGAACTGGTTCCGGTGTACATGCCGCGGGGAGCGAATTCGTCTTCTGTGGGAAGAGAAATTGTGCCGGCGACGGAGCCGGGGGAAACATTCCAGAGGGCAGCGAGTTTAGCGCGGTCGGGATAGCGCTCGGTCAGAAATTTGTTCCAAGCAGCGAGTTCGATGGGATCGCCGTTAGGGCGCGTTTTCCAGAGGTGCTGTGAGATGCTGGGCTCGTTGATGAGATCCCATGCGAGATAGGGCACGTCGTGGAAACGAGTGACCACGGAGGAGATCAGCGTTTGCTGGCGGCGAACGGCTTGGGGATCGAGGTAGGCATTGGCGCCTCCGAGAACGTCGGGAAGAAAGGCGAAGAAGTTGAACTGGACCGGGAGGCCGTATTTACGGGCGGTCATTAGATAGGCCTCGAGGGTGCGCAGCGTGCGCTCGTAGGGCTGGCCATTCTCGTCGGAAAATTTGTCCCACCCGGTCCACCATCCGGTGCGGATCATGTTGAGTCCGGCATCGTGAATTTGGGCGAGATCCTGATTCCAGACGTAGACGTTGGGATGCTCGAAGTAGAGGCGCTGGACTTCGCTCGACATGTAGGTGGTGCCGATTACGGCGAGGGGATGTCCATCGAGTTCGAAGTAGTCGTGATTGACGCCGAGATGCGGGCCGGAGCGGAGGAAGGATTCGTCCCGGATCCAGAACGCAGAGTGGTAGATGGCACGGATGCGGTCCCCTTCTATGAGCTGCGCTTCGATGATGTGGAGTCCCTTGGCGCTGGGGGAGGGCAGGACAACGGGAGCATTCGGTGCGGCTGTGACGGTGGAGCGATTCGAGGGCTGCGCTTCGGGGAAGGTCGTGATCTTGAGAGAAAGTTGGCTCTTCGGCTGGACTGCCGCGTGCCATTGCACTTGCAGTTCTACGGGCTCTCCCTGGAGATAGAGAGGCAGCGCTGGGCGAACGGTGAATTCTTCGGCGCCTTGCAGGGCACGGTCGGCAAGGGATTGAACATCGGCATTGTCAAAGAAATCTTTGGATAGATCGGCGTTGACGAAAATCCAGCGGCCGCGTTCGAAACCGTTGCGGTAGTGATCGACTTGAATCACGGGAGCTGAGAGCTTGCGGCCACTCTTGACGCCCCAAGCGAGAGTGTCCAGGCGGGCATCGATTGATCCGGCGGCGCCGCCGCGGTGGTAGAGGTCGACTGCACTGAGGCGGATGACGGGGCTGAAGGCGCGCGTCCAGTGGAAGGCGGGAAGTTGCAACGGGATTTCGGGATTGGGCTGGAACTGCAGGCCGTCGGAGCCAGGAGTTTCCTGGTACTGGTCGATCATGAGCGGACGGATGAAGCGGACGCTATAGTCGCGAAGATGCCAGCCGGAAGAATCGCGATAGGCGGCGCGGGTGAAGGGCCTTCCTCCGAGGACGAGGAGATTGCCGCCGCGGTCTAAGAACTGCTTGATGGCTGACCAGGCTTCTTCGGGAAAGGCTGAGGCGTAGGGAAGGATGAGGAGTCGGGTTGCGGGTGCGGCGAGAGCATCGCGGAGGTGGTCGCCGTCAGCGGGCTGCGCGGTGGGGAACTTTGCGGCCTGCGGGAGCGCGGAGGAATCGGCGATGGGAAATCCGGGTTCGATGAATACGACCGAGGCCGGTGCGGCGCCCTGGGCGAGTGCGGTTTGGACGAATAGAAGAAAGATAGTCGCAGCTGCGATGAGTACGGATTTACGCATGAGTAGGCCTGATGAGAATTTTGCGCGGCGGAAACGATTGCAGTCTCTGGCAAGTGTAATGGAATGTCAAGCTAGAGAAACGATTTTCTAGAGTACCAATTCGATCTGGGGTGAAGAAAAATGCGCAAGAGCGCGGTCCGGCGATGCTATGATGGCCGCGTTATCTGGTTTAGACATCTCTGAAGGGTGGACTATTGCACTCATGGCAATCGCGGCCCCCAATACTTCCACGACTACGGTTAAGGCGCCGGGCCCGGAGCAAAGTTACGGCGCTCCGCTGGCTACGGTGACTACGCTTTTCTTCATGTGGGGATTTCTAACCTGCCTGAATGACATTCTGGTTCCGCATCTGAAGTCGATTTTTGATCTGAACTACACCCAGTCGCAGCTGATCCAGTTCGCCTTTTTTGGTGCCTATTTCGTCTTCTCTCTGCCTTCCGCCAAACTCGTCGACTGGATGGGCTACCAGAAGTCGATGGTAGCGGGCCTGCTGACCATGGGACTCGGAGCGTTCCTGTTCGTGCCGGCAGCGAGTGTGCCGTCGTATCCGTTATTTCTGGGCGCGCTTATCGTGCTTGCGGCCGGGATCACTTGCCTGCAGGTAGCGGCGAATCCTTATGTCACGGTATTGGGCAAGCCGGAGACGGCTTCGAGCAGGCTGAATCTGACTCAAGCGTTCAACTCACTCGGCACGACCTTGGCGCCTTATTTCGGTGGAGCGTTGATTCTGAGCGCGGCTCCGAAGGCAATGGACGAGATTCGGGCGATGGCGCCCGGTGCCCTGCAGGCCTACCGACTGCACGAAGCCGCGTCGGTGAAGGCACCGTATGTTGGTCTGGGGATTGCGCTGGTCGTGCTTGCGGCCGCCATCGCCAGTTTCAAGTTGCCTACCATCGCGCACGCTCAGCACAGGGTCGGCGAAAAAGTGAACGACTCCATCTGGAAGCATCCGAGTTTGATTTTCGGTGCGATCGCCATTTTCGTATATGTCGGCGGCGAAGTTTCCATCGGAAGTTTCCTCGTCAACTACTTCACGCAGCCCGAGATTGGTGGCTTGACGGCGAAAGTTGCGGCCAGCTTTGTTACCTTCTACTGGGGCGGCGCGATGGTCGGCCGCTTCATCGGATCGGCGATCCTGCAAAAAGTCAGTACACGAGGGCTGCTTGGCCTCTGCGCGGTGTGCGCGGCTGCCTTGGTGGCGATCTCGATGCTGACGACCGGGCACTTCGCGATGTACAGCATCATCCTGGTGGGATTCTTCAATTCGATCATGTTCCCGAGCATCTTCACGTTGGGAGTGGCGGAACTGGGGCCGCTGACGGGTGATGGATCCGGAGTAATGATCATGGCGATTGTTGGAGGAGCGATTATTCCGGTGGCGCAGGGAGCGATTGCCGATCGGATCGGCATTCATCACGCGTTCTTCCTTCCGGTGCTTTGCTACCTGTACATTTTGTTCTTTGCGTTGAGCGGATCGAAGCCGAATAGCCAGCGATACGCCAAGGCATAGAGAGTACGGCATCGTACACAGGCGCGGAAAGTATGCACGATCACTGACACGACTCGCGCGTTTGGTAAGATACCTTGAGCAGAGTTAGAACATCGTTGACTAAATCGTTTTAACTGACCATGGTGCAAATCAAGAAGCCTGGCCAAAAATCAGAAGTTATCACGCTCAAGGCCGTCGCCCAACATATAGGACTGACTCCGGGGACGGTATCTGCAGTTCTGAACGATTCGCCATCGGCTCGTTCAATTCCGCAGGAGACGAAGAACCGGATCCACGCGGCGGCCAAGGAACTCAACTACCGACCCAATTTTTTTGCGCGCACGCTGCGCAACAAGCGCACGTATACGATCGGGGTGATTGCCGAGGAGATTGGCGACTCGTACAGTTCCCCGATCATCAGCGGGATTGAGCAGTACTTGAGACAGCGAGAGTACTTCTTTCTGACAGTGGTGCACCGGCATGATCCGGTGTTGCTGTCGCGGTACTCGCAATTGTTGTCGGAGCGCGGAGTCGAGGGAATCATCACGGTGGATACTACGGTGAACGAGGCGCCTGCCTTGCCAACCGTGGCGGTTGCCGGACACAAGAAATTGAAAGGCGTCACCAACATCACGCTTGATCACGAGCGGGCGGCCGTTCTGGCGTTGAACCATTTGAAGTCGCTCTCACACGAGCGAGTAGCTTTTATGAGAGGGAATCCGCTGAGTGCGGATGCGAAAGACCGATGGGATGCGATCTGCCGGGTTGCGGGAGAGATCGGGATGAAGATCGATCCTGAGCTGACGGTGCAGATCGACACGGACGATCCGACACCAATGCTGGGGTATCCGTTTACCAAGCAACTGCTGGCGCGCAATAAGCCGTTCACGGCGCTGTTCGCCTATAACGACATGTCGGCCATCGGCGCGATTCGCGCACTGCGAGAAGAGGGGTTGCGCGTTCCGCAGGATGTTTCCGTGATCGGGTTCGACGACATTCCCGGCGCAGCGTTTTACACTCCGAGCTTGACCACGGTGCAACAGCCATTGCACCGGATGGGGGACGTGGCTGCGCAAGTGTTATTGGAACGAATTGAAGGGAAGAAGGAATATCCCTCTGACATCGCGATTGAACCGGAACTGATCGTGCGGGAATCGACGGCGAAAGCTCCGGGGGCCTCGTAAGATCACGGTTCCGATATAGTAGGCGCTGAGCGTACCGCTCCATTCATGGCCGCGCCTGACCCAACCTACGATTCAAAGTCTGCCAAAGCACTTACCTTCGCGGCGTACGCGTCGTTTGTTCCCATTGGGATTGCAACGGTGCTGCTGGGGCCCATGTTGCCGATCTTGTCGGCGCGATGGAGCCTGAACTACTCGCAGGCAGGAGCGCTGTTCACGGCGCAGTATATGGTTTCGACGGTGGCCGTCGCACTCTCGGGAGTGCTGGTGTCGCGCTGGGGATTTCGATTCGCGATCAAGACCGGGCTCGTGCTGATGAGTGTCGGAGTGGGTCTGCTATTGGCGGGGCCGAAGATGCTGGGGATTTTTTGCATTGGAGCCTATGGAGGAGGGCTGGGACTGGCGGTTCCGGCGGCGAACTTGTTGGTGGCGGAGGTGAATCCGGGGCGGCGGAGCGCGACGTTGAATCTGCTCAATTTTTGCTGGAGCGCGGGGGCGGTGGCTTGTCCATTTCTGGTGGCGGCAGCGGCGAAGAGTCACCGGATACCGGTCTTTCTCGGAGCGGTGGCGGGGTTTGCGCTCGTGGTGGCGGTGGGGATCGCGGTGATGCCTGCGTCGATTGTGGAGCCATCGTCGAACGGATGCTTCACGGAAGGCGGGACCCGGCGATTCGGTTCATGCAGAATGCGGTGGTTATGCTCGGGGCGCTTTTCTTTCTCTATGTTGGGGTGGAGAACGGGTTCGGAGGATGGATCGCGTCGTATGCGAAGAGCTTGGGGAATCTGACGCCGTCGCAGGCGGTGATGAGTCCGTCATTTTTCTATGCGGCGCTGATGTTGGGGAGATGGGTGGCGCCGCTGGCGCTGCGATCGATCGATGAGGTTCGGTTGGTGCAGGGAGGATTGCTGGTTGCGTGCGCGGGGATGGGCGGGCTCGTTTTGTCGCACGAATGGTGGGGAGTGATTTTGAGCGCGAGTGTGGCGGGGCTGGGACTGGCTTGCGTGTATCCGATTACGATTTCACTTTTGTCGCGGGAGTTTGGGGCGGGGGCAGCGCGGATTGGATCGCTCATGTTCTTTTTGTCGAATATTGGGGGAGGGCTGCTGCCGTGGGTTGTGGGGTTATCGTCGAACCATTTCAATAGCCTGAAGGCTGGGCTGGCTGTGCCGTTGATTGGGTGCGCGACGATGTATGGGTTGTATTTGCGGGAGTGGAAGGCGGCGGAGCGGTTGGGATAGTACCTCAGGGGCTAAAGCCCCATTTCGTTTTGGCGGTTTACGGTACGGCTAAAGCCGTACCCTTCCACAGACCACCTCGGGGCTAAAGCCCTCACAAATGGGATGTCTCTATCGCAGCGCTGGAAGCGCTGCGCCACCCAAAATCGTCACCCAAAATCCTCACAAAATCTCACAAGATCCTCAACAAAATCCTCAGCACAAAGTCCTCAGACAAAATGCTCATAGAAAATCCTCAACCAAAATCCGATACTAAGATCCCAGTCAAAAAATCTTCGCCTCGACAAACATTCATCGCAATCTCCCGGGCAAAATACCGAGAAACCATGGGAGGGACTATCTGCGGACGAGTCTGGCGGCCAGGCGGGAGAGGCGGACTAGTCGATACAAGGGAAACAAGGGTGCGGGCAGATGAACGAGTTGCCACTCGCTGGGGCCGGGGGTGAAGACGAGGCGCTGCAGGAAGCGACGGCGGTCGGCGGGGCGTTCGCGAAGGCGCATCATGAGGCGGAAGTATGCTGGGGATTCCACGTTGAAGACATGCTCGCTGACGATGTGGGCTTGAATCTCATTCGCCAGAGCAAGCGTTTCAGAATCATCTTTGAAAAATGTCTTCGGGGCGGCGGGGATGGGCGCATTTAGAAGGCGGTCTGCGAGGAGCATGGTGACGCGCAGCATGCGCACAATTCCTAAGGCCTGTGCTTGAGAGGCGATCCAGTTCCAGTCCAGAGTGGGGAGGCTCATGATGCGGGCCAGGTCGCAGAGCCAGACGAGGCGTCCCCAAACGTGCTTGGCAGCGTGGACGGAGAGAACCAGAAATAAGTCTTCGGGGGAAGGCGTCTTCATGGGATGGCCGGCAACTTTGACGATGGTGGATCGTTGGAATAATCCGTCCATTTCGAAGTCAACGGCGTAGAAGCGAGGCTGGATCGCCCATTGGACCTCGAGCAGATTGGGGCCGGCGGCGCTGTCGAAGGCGCACTCGTATCCTGATTTCAGATAGGCGCGTTCTTCGGCATGAGAAAGAGCCAGGTGTGGCGTGTAGCCGAGTTCGCGGACAGCATCGCGGATGCGCGGCCAATCTGCAGGACGGATCAGGAGATCGAGGTCGCCGGCTTGCCGCAGGGCAATGTCTCCGTAGAGCAATTCCGCGAGGGCTAATCCTTTGTAAGGCATGACTTCGAGGCCGAGATCGCGAAGGTGATCGACGATGCGAATCAACTCGCGCGACAGAAGCAGGGCTTTGTGCAGGTTGATTTGGTAGCACTGCTCGAGCCGGGGTGTTTGCTCGGCGGGAATCGCATTTTTGCTCTCAACCAAGACCTGATAGAGAAGGGGCTGAACGCCATGGCGACCAGCGAGATCGAGAAGAGACTTCCAGGTGACCGGTTGGCGTAACAAAGGGCGGATGCGGTCGGTCTTTTCCTGGCGGGAAATTTGGGAACATGCAGCGAGGAGGATGGACCACTCGGCTTCGAGCGTGGCGTTAGGCTCGGGCATGTTTTAGGTTGGACGCGCTTACGCGAGTCCCACTCAGGCTATCGCGGCCGACGAAGAATTACCAACGGCGGTGGGAAGAGTACGAATCTGCACTAGATTCGAGGGCCGCGAGTTCGCCCCGGCGAGTTTCTTGGCCAGCATGTTGGCCGAGGGAACTCCCGTTCGGGCGAAGGACTTTTCGCAGTCCTGGGTGGAAGGGCCGCGCATGTTGCCTTCCATAAACGCCAGACCGGGACAGCGGGTGCAGTTGGAAACGTGGGTACACGAGGTGCAGGTCGTCAGATCTTTGAGGCGGATGGAGCGAACCTCATTCATCTGGTCGGAATGACGCCAGATGTCAATGAAGCGCTGTGTCCGGACGTTTCCGGTGGGAAGGGGAAACTGAACGCAGGGGAAAACGTCGCCATAGGGCGAGACGTAGCAGGCGGTAGTGTCCGGCGCTGCAGGGCGTGGATTCCAGATCGTCCTCGCCAGCTGCCGGGGGAATGGCGCAGAACTCGTCGATATCACCGACCAATGCTGTGTCACGGAAAACCTGGTGCAGCACGTTGTGGCCGACGCCGAGGCCAACCGTCGAGCGGTTACCGTCCATCATAGGCGTAACCGTAGGATCGAGGGTACATTCGACGCCGAGTTCTTTCGCGAGGGCGCGAACGCCGGGATAGTCCTGCATGTTCTGGGTCATCAGAACATTGGCGATGATGACTTTCAGACCCTGAGATTTTAGAAAGCGGATCGCATCGACGGAGCGTTTGAGTGATCCGGGGATCAGCGTGATCGCGTCGTGAACTTCGGGACGGTGGGAGTAGATGCTAACCTGGATGGATTCGATGTTGAGGTCGCGGAGGCGGGCCGCCTCGCGCTCGCGAACCAGGACTGCGTTGGATTTGAGCTTGACGCAGAACATCAGGCGGCGGGCGTGCTCAAGAATTTCGAAGAAGTCTTTGCGCAGAAAAATCTCGCCGCCGCTGAGGGTCAGGATGAAGACACCGGCATCGGCCATCTCGTCGAGCAGGTGTTTGATTTCGGCGGTGGTCATCTCGCCATGATCGTCATGATCGAGATAGCAGTGAACGCAGCGCTCATTGCAGCGGTAGGTCAAGTCGAGTTGCACGCTGAGCGGGATGTTCAGCTTCTGGGCCCTGGCGGACATTTCCAGCAGCAGGGCGCTCATCGTGTTCTCCAGCGGGATTGGGCGTGGGAATTGGTTCTTCAGAGATTTGCAGGATCTCATGGCCGGCCAATTCCCGCGCCACGGTCTCAGCATCCTGAAGGGCTTCGGCGGGCTCAACCTCGAACTGGGGACAGATGCGCTGCTCGACGATCTGGTCGAGTGGAGTGGTCCCGTCGGCGGCCTGCCACAGGATGGTGGCCGTCTTGTTCAGGGTGAAGAGAGTGGAATCGTGCGCGGACATGATCATCATCTCGCCATCGAGACTGCGGGCTGCCACTCGCGGATTGCGTGCCACATAAAGGCGGCTCATCCGATCAACTCCCAGACGCGGGCATCGGGAACAAAAGTAAGACGGGAAACCGGAACCCGGCTCACGAAGTCGAAGGCAGAATGAAAGATGGATTGCACCAGGTCCTCATCCTCCGCGAAAAAGAGGAGATTGGCAAGCAGAGAGCGAATGGCTTCGGCAGGGGCGATCGGGTCGATGCGATTTTCTGAGCCCTTGGCCAGCAGATAGAGCGCGGCGATCGGGGCGGAGACATTCTCTCCGAGCTTGGCTAGCTCTCCGGTAAATGGAGTGCCGTAGGCTGTGTAGCCAGAGTCGTGCTTGCGCACGTAGGAAATTTCGTCAGTCAGGAGCGTGGCATCGGGAGGAGCCAGGCGGGAGATCGTGGTCTTGCCGGCTTCGGAGACTCCGGCGAACAGGAAGGCTTTGCCGTTGCGGATGGCACTGGCGGAGTGCAAGAGGAAGCCTCCCTGGCGGGCCAGGACGAGCGTGTGAACGATGCGCAGCACGGCGTCGATGGAGTAGGGATTAGCGGTCTGGCGGATGCAGCCGACGCGGGCGGCAGGCTCCCACTCGGCGTGAAAGTCTCCGCGCTCGAAGGTCCAACGGCCGCGCACGTTGGGTCACGCGCACCAGGGATATTTGGATCGGCGATGCGGGGCGGAGTGAGGTCGACGTCGAATTCAATCTCTGGCTGCTGCGATGACGACACAAAACCGGCATAGCGGTCTTGCAACATGGCGAGGAATTGAGGATCCGTCGTATGCACGCGCACCGGGATGCCCCCGATTTCAATGACGAGGCTGAGACGATCGACTTCGGTGGTTAGCTCGGGCAAAGGGCGACTCGATTCTAAGGAGTTTGAATTTGTGATGGACCCTGAGAGGTCTGACGGAGGCCGTGAACTCCCACGAAGACACGGGCGGCCAAGGGAGAACGCCGAAAGACAGCTGCGACGGCACGCTCGGAGAAGCGGAGACTCTTTCTCGGAGGGATCCGCTTGCCGTTGCGCACGATGAACGAGACCTTGCCGAGGAGGTTTCCGCCGGGAACGGGGGAATCGAGGTGAGGCACCGCATCTCCCTTGCGTCTGAACATTTGAGCGGCCCGAGCGGCGCGTTCCTGCCACCACACGATGGGCAACGAAACGCCGACCGTTGCTGAACAGAACAATGTCGCCGTCGAAGACTTCGTTGCTGGCCAGGCGTTCCACCAACAGTGTGTCTCCGGGCCAGACGGTGGGGAGCATGCTCCACCCCAAGACGCGTAGATGCAGCGTGCCGGATGAGCGTAATACCTCGACTGCCAGGCCACATTTAAGAGCGTGGAGCGTCGCGCGGTGTCTGGTCCGGAAAGCTTCATGACACCTTCGGACTTGCGGCACACGCTGCCGAGGTGGCTCCAATCTTTCCGCAGGACAGGGCCGTCGTCACAAACACCTTTTCATACCGGAAGGCCGGCTTCTCGTAGGGCTGCTTGGTGACCGGAGTGGTTGAATTATCGTTCGACGAGCTGTTCATAGTCATAAGGGAAACCCTAACTGTGTGTGCCTATTGTAATGCCGATTGCGATGCCTGAACGGCGCAGCCGCCGGTGCCGGTCGTTCCGCAGGCCTGGTTGCCCTGGGTCGAAAAATAGACTTCGGAAGCTCCAGCCAACGTGCCCGAGCCAACGGTGTTGTCCATGATAATCCCACTGGTGCCTCCGGTAGCGGCGAGGCTGAAGGTGGCGAGGGCTCCGATGTTCCGCCACCTTACGGTGTTGTCCGCGGTCTGGCTCCTTGAACGGTGAGGCTCCAGACTGGGTGAGCCCCGTCTTTCGATGTGCCCGCCGTTCGCCACCCATTCAATGTTGCCGTTACTGTCGACAATCTGAGTGCCTACAGGCGTATGCGTGGCTGGCTAGCCAGCCCTGATGGACCGTTTGGTAAGGACCCTGATTGGTCCATCGCACCGAGGCATCCGTCGTGCTTGTATCCACGGTGGTGTTCCAATTGGGATGGCCTTGGGCAACGGTTCTCGACGTTCCTGCCACATCGGACGACCTGAACCTGAAAGTTTGTATCCAGCACCTGCTGGCCGATGGCGTAGGGTGTGGACGGCGTCCAAGGTTGAACCTTGAGATTCAGGATGCATCCGCCGGACGCGCAGCTGTTCCCCAATCCGGCCGTTTGCACGCCGGCGTAGATCCATTCGGTCGCTCCGCCGAGTGGCGTTTGGGTTGGGAATGTCGGTCACGGGAGAGCAACCGGTCGTGACATTGGCCAAGGCCGGTCCGGCAACGACAGTGCCCATTACGCCTGCAGTAATTGGAACCTGATACATGGTCGGGTTTGCCGCCGGTATTTCCGCAGACGTAGAGGTTGCCGGTGGCATTGACGGAAGCCCGGTACGTGCTGTCGAAGCTGCCTTCGAAAAGCGGATTGGGATTGGGAGGGGCAACCTGGCTGCTTCCGACCCTCGCTTCCGTACCGCTGGTACCGGACCCGAAATTAGTAGCGAATAGGTACACGGCGGAACAAGGGATAAATCCCGTGCAGGACGTGCTGCCATCGCTGGAGGAAAAAACGTAAACCTTCCCGGCGGTCGAGTCGACGACGGGGCCCGCAACCAGACCGGCGCCGAAATCGATCTGTGCGGACTTGGTGACGGCTGCGGTGGAGCTGACACGATAGAGGAATCCGCCGTAGTCACCCACGAAGACGTTGGTGGAGGTGCTGATCGTAGACGGGACTGGAGAGGCGAGTGGGGTTGCCGGGGTTGACCTGAACGGGGAAACCGCCGGTCCGGACTTCGGCGGGGGTGCCGGCAAAGCCGCCAGTGATCTTGTGAAGCCAGCCGAGCGCGCCGCCGACCCAAATTGTGTCATGGGAGTAATCGGGGAAGGCGGAAGAGGTTGTGTCATCGGTCCCAACGCCCGCGCCATCGCGCAAAAAGATAGATGTCATGCAGGGAGCGACGCAGGTGCGGTAGGAGGCGGCGGGAACCGCGGTTGGAGTCACGGGCGCTGCTGACAGTGCCCGTGCCAGCTTTCCATTTGAGGAGGATCAAGATGCCGAAACCGCCGTTTGTCTCGACGAATGCGACTTGCTTGCCGTCGGCAGAGATGACCGGGGATGTCAGGATCTGCCGCCGGTGTTGTAGGCCCAGTAGACGGACGGCTTCGTTCCCGAGCAGCCGGCATAGAGATTGTCGTAGGCCACCACGCTGGCCTGGGTTCCGGAGCCCAAGAGTCCGGTATTGAATACGACATAATCGGGAGTGGTTGCGCTGCCGCAGTTCGCGGTGTCGGTTCGAAACGCAAATTTGGCGGGATAGTTGCCGGCTCCAGAAGAAGCGCCGAGGCCCATGTCTTGCGACCAATCGCGATGGACCTTACGACCGCCGGGCGCCTGCAAGCCAAGATTCATGGAGGGATCATCACTCGGCATCGGGTCGGACAGGACTCGGCTTACATGTTGCCGGTAGAACTGTTGCCAGTAGCGAGGATCACGGGTCACCTGGTCGACTTGCTCGTAGGTGGCGGGCTCGGAAAAGATGACGTGCCGATGAGTCCAGTCCGTGGGGAGACCCTGAGCAGCGGGCTTGGCGGCCTGCCCGGTCAAGACCCAACCGAGGACTAGCAGTCCAGACAAACTCACACCCAACCGGAGAAACCGTGCGGCAGAACCGTTCATTATCCTCACTCCATGGGTAGCGCGATAAGCAATCGAGTTTCGGGCGGTGCCTACGAATATCCCGTCGTGCAATGCGTCCTTGTTATTCAGCGGAGCCAAAATCTGGATCAACGAAATCGAATCTTCGCTCTGGCATTTTCCAGACTTGCATGCTCGAATTACCAATGGAAGCGGACGCAGACCTCCCATCGTTGGCTGGATTGGCGGTGATTTTACTCTTTCTCGAAGATGCAAACAATGGGTTTCCGAAGAAACCGATTGAGCTTGCATTTTTGATGCGCGCGAGATCCCTTCGAGAAGCGGAAAACTCCAGGTTGTGGCCTCGGAAGTGAATCGAGCTCTCAGTATCGTTCGTGATTTCAGTCACAGCCCGTACAATAGAATCAGTGGAACCTCTGCCGAGAGCATCTTATCGAAGTCGCTCGGCAAATGAGGTCCAGACTTAGACGGAGGCGAACGAATCAGATTGGACGGATACGAGAACGTAGCTGAAGACACGGAGCAAGCCGTGCATGAGAGCAAGGTCAGCGTGCTGACGCTGGATGAAATTGCGAACCTGGCGGCGGAGGGCGGGCAACCCGCCGAAACGCTGATGAATGTGGTTGCCCTCATTGCCAAGCGGTTCCACACCGACGTCTGCTCGGCATATTTGCTGGAACCGGATCGCGCCAACCTGGTGTTGGCGGCGACCGTTGGACTTCGCCGGGAGTGCATTGGCAGCCTGCGGATGGCGGTGCATGAGGGGCTGACCGGACTGGTCGCGGAATTGGTTCGGCCGGTTGCGGTGGAACAGGTGAAGAACCATCCCCGGTTTAAGTATTTTCGGGATGCGGGCGAGGATGCTTACCAATCGTTTCTCGGCGTTCCTTTGATTGAACGGGGCGTTTTGCAGGGAGTTCTGGTGGTGCAGACTATCGAAGCCCGCGTGTTCAGCGAGGAAGAAATTCGCATGCTGACGGAGGCGGCCACGCAGGTCGCTCCGGTCGTAAGCGAAGCGCGAACGCTCGATCGCTTCATCGCCCCGCTGCAGGAGCGGCTGTGGGCGCTGGCGCGCAATCTATGGTGGAGTTGGGACCATAACTCGTCGAGTCTGTTTCTTGATCTGGATCCGGCGCGTTGGAGCGAACTGAACCATAATCCGGTGGCGCTGTTGTCGGAACTACCGCTGGCCAAGCTGGAAACTCGGGCCGCGGAGCTGATGCTGCACAGCCGCGTGAATTATGCGTACCGGCGGATGCTGGAGTACCGGGAGGCGGATCGGACGTGGGGAACGCGGCATGCGGGAGTGCTGCGGCCGCACCCGGTGGCGTATTTTTCGGCAGAGTTCGGCTTGCACGAATCACTTCCGGTTTATTCCGGGGGGTTGGGAGTGTTGGCCGGAGATCACATTAAGAGTGCGTCGGATCTGGATATCCCGCTGGTAGGCATTGGGCTGTTTTATGGCCAAGGATATTTTCGGCAGAGGCTCGATCAGGACGGCTGGCAACGGGAAGAGTACTTGAAGACCGATGTCAACGAAATGCCGATGGAAGTCGCCATCGGCAAGGACGGCAGGCCGGTGGTGGTAGAGATCGAAACGCGCAGCGGAAGGATTCGAGCCAAGGTTTGGCGGGTGAAGGTGGGGCGGCGCGATCTGCTGCTGTTGGATTCGGATGTGGAAGGAAATGCTCCCGAGGATCGGGAGCTGACATCGCGCTTGTATGGCGGGGATCTACGTATTCGCATTCGGCAAGAGTTACTGCTGGGGGTAGGCGGACTGCGCGCGCTTCGTGCGCTGGGGATTTCTCCGGGTGTGCTTCATCTCAACGAAGGCCACAGCGCTTTTGCGGTGCTGGAAGCGCTGCGCATGCGCATGGAGGATGAAGGCATCGCATTTGACGCGGCCGTTCCGCGAGTATCTCGCGAAGTGGTGTTCACCACGCACACGCCGGTTCCCGCCGGACATGACAGGTTCGATGCGGGGCTGGTCGAGGAACATATTGGGCCTCTGCGCGAGGCGCTCGGGCTGTCGCAGGACAGCCTGATGGGACTCGGCCGGGAGAACGCCAATAACGGGGACGAACTATTTTGTATGACCGTGCTGGCGCTGCGACTGTCGCGGCGCGCCAATGCAGTGTCTTCGCTGCACGCCGAGGTATCGCGAGCCATGTGGACCAAGTTGTTCCGCAATAAACTGGAGGACGATGTTCCCATCGGACACATCACGAACGGAGTCCATGTTCCGTCGTGGCTGGCTCCAGAGATGTTCCGACTGTACGATCGACATCTGGGGACGGACTGGCATCAGCGCAGCAGCGAAGCCAAAATCTGGCTGGGCATTGAAAACGTGGACGACGGCGAGCTTTGGGAGACGCACCTGAACCTGAAGTCGCAGTTGATCGAGTTTGTGCGCCGGCGAGCGGTAGCCCAAGCGGAGCGCCGAGGCGAGTCTCCGCTGGAGTTGCAACGGCTGGAGCGAGTGCTGAGCCCAGATGCTCTTACGATCGGGTTTGCGCGACGTTTCGCGACGTACAAACGAGCCAATCTGATCTTGACGGATATTGAGCGGCTGGCGTCGATGGTGAATGATCCGAATCGACCGGTGCAGTTCGTGTTTGCGGGCAAGGCTCATCCGCTTGACGAGCCCGGGAAGCGCGTGTTGCAGCAGATCGCCGATTTGATGCGGGATTCCAAGTTCCGAGACAAGTTCGTATTTGTCGAGGATTACGACATTAACGTGGGGCGGCACTTTGTGCAGGGCGTTGACGTCTGGCTGAACAATCCGCGCCGTCCGCTGGAGGCGTCGGGTACGAGCGGGCAGAAGGTGGTGCTGAACGGCGGCCTGAATCTCTCGATCCTGGATGGCTGGTGGGCGGAGGCCTACGATGGCATGAATGGCTTCGCTATCGGAACGGGCAGGACACATTCAAATATGAGCGTTCACGATGCCCGTGACGGAGAAGACTTGCTGCGAACCCTGCGGGAAGAAGTGATTCCGCTCTACTACCAGCGTGACCGGGATGGGCTTCCACGGGGCTGGATCAAGCGCATGAAACGGACGATCCGCACTCTAGGCTGGCGGTTTAATGCCGACCGCATGGTGATGGATTACACGCAACGGTGCTACCTTCCGGCGGCGGGGGGAACGTCGAGCGATCTACGATCGAATTCTTAGGCGCGAGGAAACAAAGTGTCACCTTTTGGCCGAATTTTGATCTATTGTTGGTGATAGTTGACCGTCCGCTGATGCTCTTGATTGATCTGTGGATCGAGAGCATATCGAAGCTGGATTTACAAAAATCTTCGTGAGCAGTTGTTTTATCGCGGCCGGTGGTGGGTTCGCGGATGAAACAATTCCTATCGTACCGCCTGGATACGGTGAACCACTGTCTGTGGCACGCGGAGAACCGCGTCTCCGTAACCCCCAAAGCTTTCGATGTCCTCCGTTATCTAGTGGAGAATGCCGGGCGGGTTGTAACGCAAGGTGAGATTCTCGAGTCCGTGTGGCCGGACACCTACGTAAATCCCGAGGTCATCAAGAAATACATCCTGGGCATCCGGAAAGTTTTGGGGGATCGATCGGACCAGCCTCTATTCATTGAGACGTTCCCGAAGCGGGGATACCAGTTCGTAGCTCCCGTAAGCGACGACAGCGTTGCTGGCGCATCTGACCTGCGTTCGGATTCGAAGAAGATGGTGGGCCGGGAGATGGCCCTTGCCGAACTGAACAACCATCTGGATCGAGCCCTCAAAGGACAACGGCAGTTGATGTTCGTAACAGGAGAGGCTGGAATCGGCAAGACGACACTGGTGGACGTGTTTCATCAACATGCTGCCCGCCGCTCAAATCTGCGAGTGGCTCGCGGACAGTGTGTCGAAGGCTTCGGCGGAAAAGAAGCCTACTACCCAATGCTTGAGGCTCTTGGGCAGTTGATTCGAGACAGCGATGCCAATCCTGTTGCACAGACCCTGGCTAGCAGAGCGCCCACATGGTGGATTCAATTCCCCTCCCTAGTAAAGGCAGAGAAGCGAGAAAATCTGCAGCGTGAAACCGTTGGGGCAACGCGCGAACGGATGGTGCGGGAGATCTGCGAGACGCTAGAGGCGATCACGGCAGAGAATCCGCTGGTCCTGATTTTTGAAGATCTCCACTGGGTAGATGATTCAACGCTCGACCTGATTTCCGCACTGGCGCGCCGGCGGGAGCCAGCGAAGTTGATGCTGCTTGGGACCTACCGCCCAGCCGACGTCGTTCTTTCCAAGACACCGTTGAAGGGTCTGAAACAGGACTTACAAGTTCATCATTTGTGCGCCGAGATCTCTCTCGAGCGCCTGGAGCAGCCGGCGATCGCCGAATACCTGGCGACGGAATTTCCGAATGGCAGCCTGCCCGCGGGTCTGGCGGAGTTGATCTATCGCCACTCGGGCGGCAACGCTCTTTTCATGGTGGCGATTGTGCAAGACCTGGTGAAGAAGGGGTTGATCGCACAGGCTCGGGGAGCATGGTCGCTAACCAAGCCCCTGAAGGATATTGACCCGGGCGTACCCGAGACGCTGCAACAAATGTTGGACCTGCAGTTCTCTCAGCTCAGTGCTGAGGAGCAGCGAATTCTCAACAGTGGAAGCGTTGTGGGCGAGCGATTTTCGGTTTGGGCCATTCATCCGACGCTCGACATGGCGAGCGATCGCATTGAAGAGGTCCTAGAAGGGCTAGCGGAGAAGCAACAGTTTGTACGATCGGCAGGACTTCAGGACTTCCCGGATGGCTCGGCTTCGGCTCACTACGAATTTAGACATTCTCTATTCCGGCAGGTTCTCTACCGCCGGCTGTCAAGCGTAAGCCGATCGAAACTGCATCGACGGATTGGGGAGCAATTGAGGTTGCTTTACACGCAGGACCGGCCGGAACTTGCGTCGGAACTGGCTTTGCATTTTGAGGAAGGTCACGAGTACGAACAGGCGATTCGCTACTTGCTGCTCACCGCCGAGAATGCGCAGTACCGCTTCGCACACGCGGATGCGATCACGGTGCTGCACCATGCACTTGAGCTGGCGCACAAGGTCGGTCCTAATATTCGGGCGGAAGTGGAGATCCAGATTCTCAAACGCATCGGCGATACCCACTATGCCCATGGACAGGTGGTGAAGGCTGCTCACGCCTACCAGGTTGAAGTGGAGCGAGCGGCTCAGGCGCACTTGACAAAAGAAGAGGTGAGCGCCTTGAGTCGGCTGGCGTACACCACCTCGCTAACTGACTCGAATCGAGGAATCGCTGCGAGTGAACTTGCCGTAGAAGTAAGCAAGAGCCTGGGCGATGCAACGTTACAGGCTCGCACCGAGATCCTGGCAGCCGCGTTCCGGCTGTTGCACGACCGGTGGAGTGACGCAGACGCGGAAATCTGCTCCAGGACCGTCCCAATGACGGCACAGTTGGGCGCTAAAGACATTCACATCGCGCTGGAGATACTGTACCCGGCGCAGGCTCTAATTCTGCAGGGTCAGTATTTGTTCGCGCTCCACGCGGAAGATAAAGTCCGGAGCATGACCGGCCAGGGACTGATTGGCAACCTAGGGGCTTGGGGGAAGTGTCTCGCGCTATTGCATGCGGGGCGGTTTGGCGAACTTCTCGGAACCTTGCGGACGCTGATCAATGCCGCGGAGAGAAATGGAAATAAGCTGTGGCTCTGCGCATTCAGCAGTATGGAGGCATGGCTGCGGACGTTGGTCTTTGATTTTCAAGGCGCACGGAAGCTGTGCGACGCGATCTTGCCGCAGTGCACGGGCAATCCGGGACGAACGCCGCGAGCCGTGGCACTACTCTGCGCCGGCGAGACGGAACTTGGACTTGGGAACCATCACGATGCCGAGCGTTGCTTCAGCGAAGTTCAGCGATTGACGAACCAAAAGTTCTATTTGCATTGGTATTGGCGAATGGGAGCGGCGCTCGGGCTTGCGAGAACGTGGTTGGAATCGGGGGACATCGCCAATGCCCGCCGTGAAGCTGATTGTCTGGTGCAGAGTGCGCTCTCCACGGCAGATCCGAATATGCAGGCGCTCGCGTGGGAGATTAGAACGCGAGTGGCCATCGCTGAAAAGGATTGGACGATTGCTGAGAAATCGCTGCAAGCAGCACTCGGCGTTCTGGAGAGGCAAGAGGTGCCGATGTCCTCTTGGCGCGTGCACGCCACCGCTTGGGACTTCTACGACTCCCGGAAGGCCCATGAATTAGCCGAAGGACACCGGGCAAAGGCGGAGGCAGGAATCCAAAGACTTGCAGATTCCTTCGCCGATCCGGAACCGCTCCGTGCTGTGTTCCTTGCCGCCGCACCAGTTGGCAGGCTTCTCGGTGCTGCCGGCGCCCGCCGATGACCGACAGAAAGCTCTGAACGGCTGTTCCTACCGCCCATTACCACCCACGAAGAACCAAGATTGCGTCTCATGGGCGCGTTCGGCACCGAATTTGGACCAAAACGACACCGTGACGGCCACTTCCCCGCACTCGGCCTACCTTAGTCTGACATCGTCATGCGAGGGGCATTCATTATTCGACTGGGGCCAGACACAAAACCGAAACAGAGGTTGTTAGAAGGATGGGTCGAGGAGGTCGATTCCTGCGAGGAATTGAGATTCCATTCGACCGAAGAACTGCTCAAGTTCCTTGGCGACCGCTACCAGGCGGTCTTCGGAACGGAGTCAGAGAAACCGGGGCGGCGGCCGAGGCGACCGTAAGGCAGAGACGAGGCTTGGCCGCCGTCGGCGGTTGCAGTCAGGGGCCCTTCAAGTGGTGGACAAGAAGGAGCAATTGCGATGGAGTACAAACGTTCACGAGAATTCGACAGCCCGATGGAGTCTGGCATTCACGGAATCCCGGCAATTACAACCGCAGTTCTCGAAGGCCAGGAGTCTTCTGCTGTAGCGCTCCTGGAAAACGCCATTCTGCCATTCAACAGCCAGAACATTCCCTTTGGGCTGAAGCCCGCGGAATGGAATGAGTCGGACAACTATCAAGTCGCGCTGGTCCCGGTCGGCGGCAAGGCAGACCGGACGAGCAGGAACTCTCAGGCGACCATGCAGACGAAACATGTTCTGGTGTTGCCGTTAACCTGGAAGGAACTGGTCGTGCGCCTGCGCTCGGGAGTGGATGCGTCGGGCTCCAGACCGGAAGCCGGGATTGTCCGGTTTGGCGACGTTTTCGCCGATTTCTGCGCCATGGAGGTAACTCGCGCGAACGAGAGTGTCGCCCTGACGACGCTGGAGTTCAAGTTGTTTCGTTTTCTGGTACAGAATGCCGGCCGCGTCGTTTCGCGAGAACAGATGTTGAATGAGGTGTGGGGCTACGAAAACTATCCGTGTACTCGCACAGTGGATAACCACATTTTGAGGCTGCGTCAGAAACTAGAGGCGGATCCGGCGCGGCCGGTTCATTTTCACACCGTACACGGCGTGGGTTATAAGTTTGTGCGCGATGGCCGGCGCGGCGTTCCGGAGCACAAGATGTAGCGGTTGGCGCGCCGGAAGAGCAAGAGGATCGCAGAGAGGAAGGGGGCGATGGCTCAGTCGGCCTGCTCCCAAGTATTGTCCGGATCGTACGCTTGCATGGCGGCTGCCGTGTCCGAGGTTTGTGGACCGAGATCCTTCTGATAGACAATCCCATTCTGGTTCACGATGAAAGTCATGACACCGGAATTTCGGTAGGCTGCCGGGTATGCCACAAACGCAAACCCGCGGGTGAGCTTGCCATTGACGACGTAATCGAGCGCACCGCCCTTCGCCGCGCTTCCTTGTTTGGTCAGAATGCGGTAGTAGTATCCGTGGAAGGGGGCGCTCTGGCCCGGCTGAATGTTGTAGCCTGCGGCTGTGCCGGAAACCATCAAGGGTCCGATGGGACTCGGGGCGTCGTTGTCGTTCGTTTTCCAATACAGCCCATTCTGCTTGCCTTCGTCGCTCAGGAACCTCAACGCGTAGTGCTTGGTGGTATCGCCGTTGCGGGGTTGGGAAGCGTAATCCAGTTGAGCGTCTACGAGGCCGTGCAGAATCTCGATAGCATCGTTCTCATTGGTGCCGACGCGCCGCTGAAGAATTTCTGTTTTGCCCGTCTCAGTGTCGAAATACCACCTGCCGGCGTCGTTCTTGACTATAGAAATCGCAAAAGGCCAGTTTTCGGCGCCGATATACAGTGTGGCCGTCTGATCGGGTTCGATGACGACGCGGTGCATTTGCTCGTAGCGGCGGAGGAAATTGTCACCCATGTTCTTGTCAGCCACGTCGTCGCCGGTATGGATGATGTCGTTGGCATTGGTTCCGAAGATGGCAAGAATCGACTGAGTGTCATTGGCCTTCACGGCGTTGTACAGATCCAGAGCTGCGTCGCCGGGCGTGGCGAAGGTCTTTTCATTGCCCTGCTGGGCAGCCGAGGGTAAGGCACACAGAGAGAATGAGAAGACGAATAGTACAAAAACGAGCAGGGTGAACGAACTAGAAATTGTATCGGCGATCGACCTGAATGTGCCTTGGAAACGTCTGCATTGCATAGTGCGCTTCTCCTGTGCGCCTTTTTCTAGCGGCGGCGCGCGCCCCCGGAGTGCGGCTGAGGCCGCGAAGCCCCGGCGCGATTTTCGGTCCTAGGCGCTGAGGTGGGCTTTGCCGCCAAGCTTTCTTGACCGCGCGCGCTGTTAACCCGAGTGTTCCCTCCTGGGCTGTAGTTGCTGAAGGCGCTGCTGTTATTCCCTCGATTTTGCTCTTGCCCGTATCCGCGTGCAGGCTGGTTTTGGGCTTGATTCAAATTGCTGGGACGGCTCTGATTCTGATTGAGGCCTGCCCGATTCTGCTGGTTGAGGGCGGGCTGGCTGGACGCCCCGACCCGATTGCTCTGCGCCAGATTCTCGCGATTGCCCTGTGCGAGGTTCTGGTGATTGCTCTGTCCCAGATTCTCACGATTGCTGGTGTTATTGAACTGAGGCTGATTGTATTTCTGGTTGAAATTCGGAGTGTTGATATTGTTATTGCGGGCAGTGTTATTGAAGTTGTTCGCGCGGTAGTTGTTCGAATTTAAGTTATTCCGATTGACGTTGTTGACGTTGACGTTGTTGCGATTGATATTGTTGACGTTCACATTATTCACGTTGCGGTTGTAGTAGTTGTTCCGATTGACGAAGGTATTGGAAGTAGAAATATAGGTGTTGTGGTTGTAGACCACGGTGGAGTTGTGCCAACCGCATCCCCAGGAGTTCCATCCCCAGCCGCAGCAGTGATTATTGTTGGCAATCGCGGCGCCAACCGCGATGCCGACTCCGAAGGAGATGACGCTCGCAACTGCCATGTCGGCAGACGAGTAACCGGGATACGCTGGAACCGGAGTCCCGTAGACCACGGTTGGATTGTAGGTTGGTACGTACACAACCTGCGGCTGCGCCGGTTGAATGACGATGGTCTGCGGCGGAGCTTGGACGACGGTGGTCTCGGGCGCAGCGGATTGCGCGGGCGCGGCTGCGGTGCCGGGAGCCTGGTTTTCGACGGAGACATTCTGTTGCTGGTTGCTTTTCAGATTGCCGGCTTGTTGGGCGCGCTGGCGCATGACCTGCACGGCATTCATCACACTTTGCGGAACATTGAAATATGCATCGCCAAGAGCAGAGGTCCAGGACAGACTCTCGGCCATCTGTTTCAAGACGTCGCCAAATTGCGTCAGGCCCTTGACGCTCGCATCCCATGGCTGCTGATCGACAGCTTGCATGAGTTGATCGCCTTTAAGGTTTGAATTCTGCTGGAGCCAGGCATACGCAGCTGAAATCTGATCGGGATATGTGGACGCGGCGAGAACTTGCGCCACCAGATTATCGGGAAACAGCGCGATGGGAGCCACCAGTTGATACAACTGATCGGCCGTGGGAACGGCATAGGTTGCAGCGGGAGCCTGCTGGGCAGCCGGTCCGGAGCGGGTCACGACTGGCTCCGACTTTTTGCATGCGTCCAAAGGCCAGGTCACCATTGCAACAGCAACGCTCAAGAAGATTGAAAGAATTCTTTTGTTGACGGTCATGATAGGCCCCCGAATCAAGGCACTACGGAACTCAACATCTCTGGATTAGGCGCACCCGTGAATAGCATCAGCGTATGGGCGTCGCTCCGCCGTGATAACTGGCAAAACTGCCAGTCCGGGGGGACAATTTGGATTATGGATGGGCTGCGAGCGTGTCGTGTGAACGTTTCGTAAGTTTCGCACGCAGGCACAAACTGGTGACAAGGAAAGGGATGTGTAAAATCGGGCAACGTGCCCTATCATGAGTAAGGCAGCCGCGCGCGGGCGTGGCGGAATGGCATACGCAGCGGACTTAAGGAAAACTTGAGTGCTCGTCTGGGAAACCGGCGATGCAGAACTGCTCAAATTCGGGGAAACCTTAAAGGGCAATCCCGAGCCAAGCCCGGAAAGATATCAGCCGGGAAGGTGTAGAGACTAGACGGGCAGCACCTAAGCTCCGGAGCTTCCGGAGGAGGGTGAAGGGATAGTCCAGACCGCAAACCTGGTGTGCGCTCACCAAAAGCGTCACCTCGGGGCGGCGAAAGCCGTAGACGGTATGAAAATCCGCAGGGCTTAAACGGCCCATGAGGGTTCAATTCCCTCCGCCCGCACCACATTTTGCTCGGGCGATGAAAAGGTCTGGCGGAGAGGGAACTGGCTCCGCTCGCCTTGCAGAATAAACGGCTGATCTACAACCTACTGTTTCACGCCAGCGCTCAGACCTTGCTGGAGATCGCTCGCGATCCCCGTCACCTCGGTGCACAGATCGGTTTCTTCAGCGTGCTCCATACTTGGGACCAGCGACTGCAACATCATCCCCATGTCCACTGCGTGCTGGCCGCCGGCGGTCTCGCTCCGGACCACTCCCGCTGGATCTCATCGCGCCGATCTTTCTTCCTTCCCGTCAAAGTGCTCGGCCGTGTCTTCCGCGGCAAGTTTGTCTCCGGACTCAAGACCGCCTTTCAGACAGGCACACTCCAGTTCCACGGAGATCTCTTACCGCTTATGGAACCGCGTGCCTTCGCCTCGTGGCTGCGGCTACTGTTCCGTCACGATTGGGTCGTCTACTCCAAGCGGCCTTTCGGAGGACCGGAACATGTGCTGCGATATCTCGGTGCCTACACCCATCGCGTCGCCATTTCCAACAGCAGGTTGGTTGCCCTCTCCGAGGGCAACGTAACCTTTCGCTGGCGCGACTCCGCTCACGGCAACAAGAAGAGGATCATGACTCTGACTGTCGATGAGTTCCTACGCCGCTTCCTACTGCACCTGCTGCCGCGCGGTTTTATGCGCATCCGCAACTTCGGCTTCCTCGCCAACCGGCGGCGAGCAGAACTCCTTCCGCTTTGTTTGCGGTTGCTCCAGCCATCCGATCAGCCAGCAGTATGTGTCGCTTCGCTGACCACGTTCCCCGCTCACTCAACATGGAACTGTCCGCTCTGCAGCGGAACCATGAAGGTTGTCGAGCGCCTCTCCGCCGCGCAACTTCTCCTCCGATCTCCGCCTCATCTCAGCCGGTGTACCTCATGAATCCACATCTCCAGCCTCGAATCTTGCTCGTGCTTCGGCGCGCACACTGGTGCTTTGTCTCCCACTCCTCAGAATGCTATATGGTGGCGCGCTCCATGCTCTCTGAGGTGCCGCCCCACGACCACTCTCTCTGCCACGAGCAACTGAAACGGAAGCGCACCGACAGCAAGCGCCATCTCGCAAACGACAACGACCGGCTCATCGGAATACAAATCCCATAGTCCCCCGGGGCGGCTTCCTTCAAGTCGCTGTATCTGGAGCGCCCCTACAACAGCTTCTCAACTCCCAGCTCTTCGCTCGGGGGCGCTCCAGATACAGCACTAGGACTAATAGGGAGTTATCATGGAGTGGCTCGAATCGAGATCCAGACCAGCCACTCTAAGGGGAATCGGCGTTACGACGCGACCCCTGCCTTGCGCTCAGCAATCGCTGCAATCGACTGCAGCATATTGCTGAAAATCCAGCGATGAACGGGATAAAGCGCGTACCAATAGATAAGCCCTGCCAATCCGGTAGGATCGAAAATGGCAGTTTGCCGGATCACTGAGCCTTGGATTTTTTGTTCAACCTCGAATTGAAGCCACGCACGGCCGGGGACTTTCATTTCCGCGGCCAGACTCAGACGACGATCCGGTTCAAAGCTCTCGACTCGCCAAAAATCCAGAGCATCACCCGCGGCTAGTGTGTGAGGATCCCGCCGCCCCCGGCGCAGTCCCACCCCGCCTACGAGCAGATCCAGTGTCCCCCGAAGCCACCACAGAAAATTCCCAAAGTACCATCCATTCGCGCCCCCTATCTGTCGGACTGGCGCAAACGCTAACGCCGGGGGGACCGACACCCGCACCGTCCTGGAATCCACCAACCTCGTTCCGAATTGCACACCGCCCCACGATGACACCTTCCCACTCGACGAGAGTGAGTCTGACCAGCGGGTCTGGGCAAATTCCTGGTCCTCATGGTGAAGAGCTCTTTCGACCGCTTCTCTCAAACCTTTTGGCTTGATCGGGAAAGTGGTCAGTGCGGATGTGTCGCTCACCAGAGTGGGATTGCGCATGCTATCGACCAGCTTGCGGCCCACACGCGCATAGATAGGCGTGACTAGGCCCAACCACAAGCTAGAAAGGCGCGGCGTCAGGACCGGAACCGGGATCATCCGTCGACGAAGCCCGCATTGCCGCGCATACTGTTGCATGATCTCGCCGTAGCTGACTTGGTCGGCGCCACCGATCTCGAAAATGGCGCCCTGCTCTGCTTGCAGATCAAGCGCTGCCAGTAGGTAAGCGATCACATCTTCGACAGCGATTGGTTGGGCCTTGACGTTAACCCAGCGGGGGCAAATCATCACTGGCAAACGCTGAACCAAAGCACGAATCATCTCAAACGACAGACTTCCGGAACCAATCACGATCGAAGCGCGAAACTCTATGGTAGGAACACCGGAAGTCCGCAGAATATCTGCCACTTCCTGACGACTCCGCAGGTGAGTGGATAACTGCGGTTCCTCGGCACCGAGGCCACCCAAATAGATGATGCGGCGTACGCCCGCCTGACGCGAAGACGTCGCGAAGTTGCGAGCTGCTCGACGGTCCTCTTCTTCGAATTTGCCAGTGGAGCCCATCGAGTGAACGAGGTAGAAGGCTGTGTGGACTCCGGCCAAAGCCGGCAGGAGTGAACTTGGGTCAAGGCAATCGCCCTTCACAACTTCGGTCCCGGGAGCGACACGCGGTTCCAGGAATTCTGGCCGCCGAGCCAGACAACGAACTCGCGTACCGGCCCTCTCAAGCGCCTTGAGAAGACGCCCTCCAATATATCCCGTGGCTCCGGTCAGCAAGACCAGCGGACCGTGAGCGGAAGCAGATGATCCCATTAAGGCCTACCGTCTAATCAAGAGAATGGCTATGCAACCTTGTCGCGGGCAGCAGTTGCTGCGCTGGCGAGGTAATCGTGATTTCCCACACACCGCTCGCGTGCGGTTCTCCTTGTAGCTACGGCAATCCTCCGACAGGAGGCACTGCAGTAATTCACCATGTCCCAATCCACGGCCCTCCACCTGCGCCACTGGATGGGGCAGCTACAAACCGTACACCTCTTCGGTGGTGTAGCGTGATTGCTCAAGGGTACGGACGCGGAATGAAGCTCCATTGTTAACCTCTCCTTGAGGTTCACCATCGCCTACTTGTGATCGCCGGCCCATTCTTTCCCTGGTTCGCTGCAGTTCCCATAGAGTTGCTTAATCTTCTGAACATCGATTGTGAGATAGCCTACGCCAGTGGTGGTGCCTTCGTTGTAAAGCCCATTCTGGTTGGCCAGGGCATCGTTCTTGCCGACAATACCGACGACCTCTACCGTATGATTAATCTTGCCTTTCAGAGATGACACATCGCCGGATACGATACGGAATTGCTTCGGACCCGGCGCGCCGCCGGTAATGACATAAGTTTCACCCGTTTTTGAGAGACAGCCGACCACCGTTCGCAAGCCAGTGGGCTGAGCCACCATCTCTGAGCGGTTGGCGGTCATCTCATTCTGCGTCAGAGCGCACCCGGTTAAAGCTATCGTGACAAAGCAAATCAAAACAAAATGCTTCATAAGTTCTCCTCACTCCTTAAGATCAAGAACACTGGGACCGGAACAGGAGAGAACTCAAGAGTTCTCCCCCGCTTTCGATCCACCCCTATTAGCGTCCTCGAACTACCGCTGCTTGCTGTCCCCAGCGGTGCTGGATTCCCTTGAACGATACTGCCTGGTAAAGCGCCGACAATCCCACGAGAGCGTAGACTGCGGAGCTGAGAATTGAAGTTTCGCCGAATTTCATACCGAAAATAGCGGCCACCAGGTCGAAGTGCGCAACGCTCACCAGACCCCAGTTCAGTCCACCAACTACTAGAAGCACAGCTGCGATCACATCCAACATCTTCATTTTTTCCTCCGTTACTTAGTTGTTGGGTATAAGCACGGTGTCGATCACATGGATCACACCGTTCGAAGCCATCACATCCGCCTTTACCACCTTGGCGTCATTGACCATGACGGTGCCGTCATTGACCATGATTTTCACGTCCTGGCCGTTGGCAGTTTTTGCCGAAGAGAGCTTCACCACCTGCGCCGCAGTCACGTCGCCCGATACTACGTGGTAGAGGAGGATGGCTTTCAACTTGTCCTTGTTCTCGGGCCTGAGAAGGGATTCGACTGTGCCCGCTGGCAGCTTGCTGAAAGCTTCGTCTGTCGGAGCAAACACGGTGAAGGGTCCCTTGCCTTTCAGGGTGTCAGCCAGACCTGCGGCTTGAAGCGCCGTGGACAGCGTGTTGAAAGTCCCTGCAGCGGCCGCGGTGTCAACGATGTCCTGTTTACTCGAGCCGGCTACCGCCGGCATCGCACTGGCCAGGACGCTGAGAATCAATGCAAAGATCGCTACTTTCACGTTATCTCTCCTTGTTTTCATTTTCTTGTTCTTCTGTTTTCCCCTTGCACTCTTGCGCATTGTTGTATTAACTATAGAGAACAATTGTTTGCTCAACACGCAAACCACAAAGTATCTGCAATTCACGTGAGTCCCAATCAAAAATCCAACCCGCTGTGGTATTGGTAGGAAAAACAGGAGAGGCGAGTGTCAATAACACAATTGTCGAAGGGCTCCTGCCCCTATGCCTTGGGCGAGAAACTGCGGACCCTGCGGCTGCGCAAGAGCATGGGGCTGGTTGAATTGGGCAAGCACGCCGGTCTTTCGGCAGCGATGCTCTCCTAACTGGAACGTGGCAAACTGTTTCCCACACCGCCTACGCTGCAGCGGATCGCCTTGGTGTTCGGGGTGGGGCTCGAATATTTCTTTACTGACGAGCGTAAGCGTCACGTGGTGGCGATTGCACGCAAGAAGGAGCGCTTGCGGTTTCCAGACAGTCCGGACAGAAGGAACATGGCATACAACTTCGAGAGCCTCGACTTCAAGGCTACAGAACGCACGCTAAATGCTTTCTACGCGGAATTCGAACACGCCTCTCCAGAGAAGGTGCGGCCTCATCAGCATTCGGGCGTGGTATTGCTTTATCTGGTCTCAGGGAAGTTGGACCTCACGATCGGCTCCGAGACGTTCAACCTGGAATCAGGGGACGCCGTGTACTTTGATTCGGGAGTGCGTCACAGCTACGCGATATCACTCATTGACCAACGGTCAAAACGTGTAACGCCCGGTTTCGCCAATTGACTTCCGGATTGCCCGTTATGCAGGCCCCAATCTCCGCGAGCATCAATAGGCTTTCAACTTGTCATTTCCAATTTGCCGATGAGGGTGCTCTCGGGACGGACCTCTGTGACGAGGTCGCCTTGCGGCCATCGTTTGGGCTGTTGCGGTACAGGGACTGCAGGACTGGCGCTATGGCAGGCTGCGGATGAAAGCGTTCATTTCACGTAGCACATCCGCCTCGTTCGATTGGAAAACGAAGTGACTTGCATTTGACAATCGAACCACACGGGCGGAAGGTAAGCCGGTCTCGAATGCTCTTGCCTGTGCTCTACTCCAAAGTGCGTCAGTCGCCTCCGCCGCAGCACGCGCGACAGGATCATCTTGAAAGGCCGGGCCCAGATTATGAGGGATGGCAAAGATCGCAAGGATTGGGCACCGAATGTTGCTGTACTTTTGCTCGCCTGCGACGATCGCCTGCTCGGCAACAGGGACCTGACCCGGTGCTCGCAAGGGTTCGGGCACAAATTGCATATCCCTTTGGTGCTCGCGCAAGGTTCTTTCAAGCTTTGGGAGAATCGTTAGCAGATCCTGGACTACTTGCTTCGGATTTTGCAGCTCCCTGCCCGGGATCAACTGCTCCAGCTTTCTTCGCAACTCCAGTGAGTCAAGTACTGGATCTCCGCGTGAGCGGTCATAGAAAGCGTAGGAATAGCCAGCATCGAGATAGACGAGTCCAGCGATCTTTTCCGGATGCCGGGTTCCAATGGAGCTCAACTCCTCACCAGCCATGGAATGCCCCACTAAAACCGGTCGATTGAGCCCGAGGGAATCAACGATGGCCAGCACATCATCACCAAGTCGATCGGCCGAGTAGTTCCCATTTGTGTCCGCAGGAACGCTGGAGGCACCAAATCCACGTCGTGTGATGCCATAGACATGGAAGGTCGCGGCAAGCTTGGGAGCGAAACTATCAAAGACGTGAGCCGTGTTTCCTAGGCCCGCCAATAAGACGAGAGGGCGTCCCGATCCCCCCCAATCGAGAACCTCCAGCTTGACATTGCTAGCTACAGTAATAAGCCGTGCGGTATGTCTAGACGGATCGCTCTTGCCTTCGTAGAAATTGTGGTGAGAGGTAGGAGCTGACAGAAGAGCAGTGGCACTCGTCAAGGGCGTCGACCGGGAGGCGTCAGAATCGTCTTGTACTTGAGCTTTTGACAGGGGCGCAGCAGCCTGCACCTCCGAGAATAAAGGTTGTCCGAGCGAGGAAGAGCTTTCCTTCAGGGGGCCCCTCTCAGGATGCGGCGAGATCGCTCGCTGCTCTGATGGCATTCGTTCGACTACCACCCTTCTTGCTCGTTTGCTCGCTCGTCCCGGCGGCGCTGGCCGCGAAATGCCGCCAGCGTTCTGCTCCGCTGCCGTGATCGGTGTCGGGCTCGGCGCTTGAGTCTGCGGAGCTTGCAAAGAACGAGACGATCCTGAGAAGTCGTCCTGCGTGCGGCCTCCCGGGTGCGATGCAACTTCCCGCACATCTGGCCTCGCCGCCGCGCCAGGCACAACCGATGAGGAACTCTCAAACTGCACTTTTGGAATCCGGACACGAAGCACGTGGATCCAGCTGTAGCGGATGGCGAAGCAAGTTAGGCAAAAGACCGCCACAGTCAGGATCAGCCCGTGAACAACCGCAGTGGTTCGCGGCCGGAAAGGATCGAGAGTATAAAACGAAGGAATGCCGTCAGGCGTGGCGTGCTCGCCGCCCGAGGCGAACTCGTGCCAGAACTCCGGGCGCAGCGACCACTGCCGCAGCAGAGACAGGAACCCGTCCGCCCACAGTTTCACGCGGGCTGACCTCTCTGTGACTTGTTCGAAGATCGACTGCATCTCTTCGGCAAATCGCTTGCGAAATGCGGGGGGATGCAAGCGGAGCAGGCCTTGGTAGATGAAACGGAGCATCAGGCCCTCCTGGGCTTGGTAACCTGAAGGCGCAAGCGCGCCTCACGCACCACGCTGGCGAGGCGGGCGGTTTCTGCCGTCAGAACTCCGCGGCCCAACGAACTCAGCCGATAATAGCGGCGACGTGGATCGTCGTCTCCGGGTCTCTGCCCAATCTCTTCGACCCACCGCCGCCGGATCAGCTTTTGCAGATTGTCGTAGAGCGTTCCCGGGCCCAGTTTGTACTTTCCTTCCGACTGCCGGGCCACGTCCTGCATGATCCCATAGCCGTGGAGGTCCTCGGCCGCAAGTGACAGCAAGATATGAAGCGCGGCCGGAGCAAGCGGTAAAGAATTGTTGGCGTCGTCCTTCATAACTCGGAGTTCGTTATATCGACGTCCGAGTCATATGTCAAGTAATGAACGCCTCGGTTGGCGAAAAATCGCCCTATCGCTCATTGGCACGGGTCTGGGCGAAGACTATGATGGCACTGGCTGAGACAAATTGTGGAGAGAAGGCGTATGGGGAATCATGCCGTAACGCTTCGGATTACGCCATTGCTGCGCATCGAATGCAAGTTCTGGCTCACGGATGATGGCTGGAATGGCAGCTGCGAGCAACCCTCTATCGCTGTTCAAGCGGGCAGCTTTGAACATGCAAAGTCCGGAATGGAAATCGCGCTAGGGAAACATATTGAGGGCCTTTTACGCGAGGCCCAGCAATCAGGTAAGGGGAAGGCTGCTTAAGAGCAGACTCCGGTGCATCACATGTTTGTTCGCCGACGCGTCGATTGGCGATAAATCGCGATAGCACACAAAATGCCCGAAACAGGGGTTCTGAGTGTAACGGCCTTCCATGAGAAGGCCGGTCGGAGTCAAGGGAATTCTGGATTCATAGTGAGCTCTTGATTGTTTTCGCTGACAAAGGTCTTTCCCGCCGAGTAGCCGCTGTCGCCATGCTTCCATCCGCACTCTCAAGGAGCGATTCGTTTCGCTCGGTGCATGTTGGGCGTTCTCAATTCAGCCGGTGCTGCCATCTGTTTGGCGCCCTGTGGTTCTGCTCTTCGAGAGTGGAACCTGTGCCAAGCCATTAACGCAGTCACCGGAACTCGGCTTTGGGCTTTTGTCTTTCCTCTCCTGGAACGATTTTGACTTTGTTTTGCCTTTTTGTTTACGCGGCTGCGGCCACGGTCGTTCGGCGGCTGTTGTGCAGCGGTTCGTACACTTCTCCGCTCACCCATAGATGATGCAGCAACACCGCCAGCTTTCTTGCGGTCGCGACGATCGCTCGTTTCTTTCCATTCCCCCCACCGCGCTCGGCCAGCTTCAGACCCCAGCGCCGCAGATCACAATCGATGCCGAATGGTCCCAGAATGTGCTGCGCTCCCTGCACCAGCAACGTGCGCAGATACGGGTCGCCTTCCTTGCTGATATGCAGTTGCGGCTCGCTCTGCCCCGAGTTTCTCCGTCCTGGCTGCAATCCCAGATAGCAGCCCACGTCGCGGCTCTTACTAAAACGATGCGGATCTTCCAGCGTCAGCATGTAAGTCAGAGCGATCAGCGTGCCCACGCCCTTGATCTGCTTCAGCAGCGCCACCTTCGGATAACTCTGCTGCGCCAGCTTCTCGATGCGCTCGTTGTATTCCACGATGCGCTCGCTCAGCGACTCGATTGCGTTCAACAGGGGTTCCAGTGCGGCTTGCAGTTCCGGACTCGACCCTTCGGCTTTCTCCGGATTCATGTTGCACACGTTGCAGCCGCGCAAGCGTTCCCCGTAACTCTTCGCCAGCCCGCGCGCCGTGTTGACCAGCCCCGTGCGTGCCCGCACCAGTCCGGCGCGCGCTCGAATCATCATGAGATCCGCTTGCGCCTGCGCACTGCGATGCTGCACCGGATACAGCAACTCGGGATCGATCCGCGCCAGCCGCGCCAGCGTTTGCGCATCCAGACGATCATCTTTTTTGCGGCTCTCCCCGATCAGTCGCACCTTGCGCGCATTGGCCACGATCACTTCATGCCCCAACTCGCCGAGCAGTCGACTGATCCAGGGAGAATGCGTCCCGATTTCCAGTGCGATCCGACTGCGCGGCATCCCGCCGAAAACTTCCTGCAACGCTTTCGCCGTCGTCCGGACCCGCTGTTCCAGTTGTATCCGGCCGGCTTCGTCCACCACGCAATACCAGCTGTTGCGATCTCCCAGATCTAATCCGATGGTCAGTTTCTGTTGTGAAATATTCCTGCTCTGTTTCGTCGCTGCGGTGCTACTCTTCTTCATTGCCGGTCTCCTTTATCTCTTGCGCTTCAAAGCGCGTCGATAACTTGGGAGCGTACAGCATCCCGTCGGAGACCGGTCTTCTCATCCCATCTGGTTTCGCCACTTATGCCATCTATCCTGCAATTCCCTCGCTTTGTAGTGTACTTTGTGATATAAAGCAGGCGAGGTGAATCCATGAAACGCGCCCTCGCAGCCGCACATCTCCTGTTGATTTCTCCTGCTGTCCTCTTCTTGGTCGCCGTGGTAGTGCAGGGTATGCAGTCGTTGCAAAAGGGGCTAGCACACACTGCGCACAATATCGTCATGTGGTACGCCGAGAGGATGTGGACGCTGTGGATACTGCTACTTGCTTTACCTCTTTCGGTCTTGATTTCAGGCTGTATTGCGTTGCTGCGGGATTCGAGCGGCAGTGCCCAAGTTGCCAGCCTTCCGCAGAAAGCGCTTGCCGCGCTTCACCCTGAGGGGGCGAGGACATCGGTCGCCCTAACGACCGTGACAGCAGCAGTGATCGTCGGAATTGTCATACTGCACATGCTGGCAAACTGATGGTTTTGAGTGTATACGCCTAACTGTTAACAACAGTGTGGGTATCTCAACTCGCGTAATATCCCGATCTCTCCGAGTAGAGGAGTCCCGATAGGCTGTAGGCTTTCCTTGGCTGTGTCCGCCGTTTCCAGCTTCGTGCCCGTTTAGGTCCGCCATGGCACCACCGGGATATCTCCTCCCTCACAGATCCCACCGTGCAGATTTCCCGCAGCGGGTTCCTCAAGCTGGACTCACCGGTTTACATCCAGACATGGCAGATCCGAGGCGGCAGCAACGGATGACGTCGAAGGAGCTCGGTATATCTCTCCCACGTCAACCGGTTTCCGCGCGTGCGACGATTCAGCCACTTTCTCCAGATCCTAACAACACCCCGATAGAACTTCAGAAGGCTCTGAGAGTTTGTCGGTCGGCCGTAGTACTGATAGTGGCCTCGGAGCTTGGCGTTGAGGGTCTTCTGCTGCTCGTCCACCGGTGCATGTCGGTGCTCCTGGCACCATGCGGCGACCGCCGTGAGGCTCCTGCGGAGCCGCTTGCGCATCGTTCGCACATGCACGGTGAACTTCCCTCGCCGGCTGCGTGCGCAGATGTGCGTCAGACCGAGAAAGTCGAAGGTGCCGGGTTTCTTCTTTCCCTGCCTCTTCGCGCGTTCCTCTGCATAGCGCCCAAATTCCAGCAGCCTCGTCTTCTCCGGGTGAAGTGTCAAACCGAATTTTGCAAACCGCTTCGATAAGACGGTCTTCACCTTCTCGGCGTCTTCCCTGTAGTGAAAGCAAAGTATGGCATCATCGGCAAAACGGATCTCATGAGCTTCACCCCGGAGTCGGGGTTTCACCACCTCCTCGAACCATTCGTCGAGCACGTGGTGAAGGTAGATGTTGGCCAAGAGCGGACTAATCGTCTGCCCTTGCCCCGTCCCCTTGTCACTCACGAGAAGCTGTCCTTGTTCGATGACTCCAACCTTGATCCACTTCCGTATCAGGCGAAGCACGCTGCTATCGCTGACGCGTTTCTCGATCATCTCCATGAGTTGCTCTCTCACGATCGAATCGAAGTAGGCAGTGATGTCTAACTCCAGGATCCATCCCGTGGAGCGGGTGCAGATGACTCGCTTCACTTCATCCAGTGCCTGGTGCTGCCCTCGTCCGGGTCGAAACCCGTAGGAGCAGTCGAGAAAATCCTGCTCGTAGATGGCGTTCAGTACTTCCACCATCGCCTTCTGCACGATCTTGTCCTCCAGGGCGGGAATCGAGATCGGTCTCTGCTTCCCGCTCTCCTTCGGTATGTAGACCCTGCGCAGCGGTTGGGCTTGGTACTTTCCATCTTTGAGCCGCTGGTAAAGCTCTTGGATCTTGCTCTCGGCGTCCTTTTGGTACTCCTGATACGTGACGCCGTCCACCCCTGCGCTGGCTTCCTTTCGTAGACTTCGAAATGCCACGTACAACGCCTCGGGCGTGATCAAGTGCGCGATCGAGAAGAACTGTCGCTTCGGTTCCTCCTTGGCTAGTTCAGTTAGTCTGTCGAGTTTTGTGGACATAGCCGTTCGAGTTCTGAGTCTCGCCTATGTTTCCTTCGGCAGATACGTCAGCTTGTTCCCCCCTTCCCTCCAGTGGGTGCCGTGGCCGCTCCTTGCGGAAGCCCTGCGGTTCCCCACCTTCACAGGTACTATAGGGTCGTAAGACTGCTCGTCCATCTGTCCCGGCCGTCTCCGGTTTCCCTTGACGATCGGTACCTCCCATGATGAGGAGGCGATGGGGGAGCTCTCCTGGGTTCCTGGGAAATCCCTTTGGAAGCATGCCCCGAGCTAGGGACTCCGGCGACCCCGGCGCGACCTCGCATATCGGTCGTCCGAGTGCTGCCTTCCGCCTTGTTAACAGCGTCGGCATCGCAACCAGCCGAGTTTTCGGAGCTGAATCTTCACGGCCTGCTTCCTTGCTGTGTACGCTTCGCACCCACTGGTCACCCGGTGAATGGCAACACTCGCTTCCGGCCTGTCTGCTCGACTCTGACCGGGCGGGACTTACACCCGCTGGATTCCATCAAGAAGTTTCACCGTCTCATCTCGGTTCCTCCTCTTCCAAGCTTTTCCCAGCGCGATAACAATGTCGCCCCGTGTCAAGCAGAATGTGGGCACACTACCTCGTGCACTCAAAGAAGAGCGCCATTTCGCTCTCGAAGTAGGTTTGCGCGTTTCCAACCTGGGCTCGCTTTGAATCGTTGGGGTCAGCCACTCAGTCCGACCCAGCCATCTCTTCGATCCCTAACCGCGATCAAGATTCCTTTTATTCGAACTCCCTCACGAACAAGGGAGCGGGATGCCCAATCATTACATCGGTGATTTACTGCACACCATCGGGATGTCCGGGCTTTCCCGCGTGCGAACCGAGCTTTTGCCACGGGCCGTAGTCGCAGCCCTGGCGCCACATCCAGTACAGATGCACCGCCAGTTTCCGCGCCATGGCTACCTTGGCAATCTTCCGTCCTCGCCGCCGGGCGAGGTGAAAGAACTTATGGCGCCACTCCGGGTGACTGCGCACCGTAACCTGCGCCGCTTCCACCAGCAGAAACCGGAGTAGCACGTTGCCTTGCTTGCTGATGTGTCCCAACCGGCGTCGATCCCCGCTGGACTTCTCTTCGGGAACCAGCCCTAGATAGCTGGCGATCTGTTTCCCGCAGTGAAAGCGTTCGGGAGTTCCGATCACCAACTCGTAGGCCAGCGCCGTCAGCGGACCGACTCCCGGATGCGTCATCAGTCGCCGCGTCGCCGCTCGCTTCTCTACTTCCTCTTCCAGCGCCCGCGTGAGTTCCTGGATCTTCGGCGTCAGTTGGTCGAGTAAGTTGAGCAGGTCCTGACGTCGCCGGCTCGCCCACGGTGCCAACACGATCGACTCCAACTCTGCCCGGCCGGCTGGCCGCCACAGCGCCTTCTTGCGTCTCAACCCTTCGTTCAGTGCCACCACATGCAACTGATTCATCACCCGCGTGCGCATCTGCACCAAGCGGTGTCGATGCCACAGCAGCTGCCGCATGTCCCGATTGGCCGCGTCGGGTACCCAGATCCGCGGAAAGCGGTCTTCCAGCATCAGCCGCAAGAGTAACTGCGCGTCCTGGCGATCCGTCTTCTGCTTGCGCACTCGCTTGGTGCGAATCTCGGCAGCATCTCCGATCCACAACTCAAACCCCAGTTCGTGCAGCAAGCGCTCGAACCAGCGCGAGTGTCCACTGGATTCCATCCCCACTCGCACCGCTAGATTTCGCTGCTTCAGTTCCCGGTAAAACTGCTCCGCTTCGTCGCGGTGGCTCAGACGACGTTCGCCGACCTCACCGCTTTCGGTGTCTACAAATGCAATTTGCTGGAAGCCCGGATGATAGTCACAACCTATAATCAGCATGTTCGGCTCCTTTCCTCCGAGCCCTTTGGTTGGTTTGCGCCTCCAAAGTTTACTCGGGCCGGGGAGCCGACATTGCTTATGGAATCATTACACTCAAAATCCCACTCTACCGCTCAAAGCGTGAAATCGCCTGATAGCAACACTTGAGCCATCGTTGACAGCGTAAACCTTGTGGCCTAACGTCTCCCCATGCAAAACAAGTCGCCAGCAGAAATCTATTCATCCAAGACCGACGCCGAACCTGTTGCACGACGGGCCGGTCGGTGGTTCTACGTCGGAATGGCATTGGTGATGATTGCCACATCAATTGCCGGATTCCTCCCCGCGATCATTCAACCTGCTACGAGACGTGCGCCGCTCACTCGGCTCGCCGGAGTACATGGGATCGTGTACTTCATGTGGCTGTTTCTCTACCTGGCTCAAAGTCTGCTGATCGCAAACCGACGCGTGGTTTGGCACCGAAAGCTCGGCCTGACCTCCGTCGTGCTTCTGGCACTGATGATCCCCTTAGGCTTCACCACGACGACTGCCATGGTCCGGCGCGGGTTCGATTTGAGTGGCGATCTACATATCGACCCTCACCCTAACGGGGAAGCGTCTGCGGACGCTCCCACTGCATCAGTATTCAACCTTTCCGCACTGCTTGCGTTCATCACTCTCGCCGTAGCGGCAATTGGCTTTCGTCGCAGGCCACAGGTTCACAAACGGCTCATGCTGTTTGCGAATATCATGCTCATGCCTGCGCCGATCGCGCACCTGTTCGGCCACATTCCGAGTACTTGGTCGCCCGCAGCGAGTGGCGCAGCGTTTCTAATTCTCAGCAACTTTTTCCTCCTCGCGCCGATCGCCGGTGACTACCTGATTGAGAAACGGATTCGATTCCTCACGGTTGCAATGACAGTTGGGTTGTACGCTTATCAGCAGTTCGTAATATTGGTCATCGCTCCAAGCGCAGCGTGGCATCATTTTGCTGAGCGGATGTCCTAAGAGCACGCGGAAGCTCTCTAATCTTCAGAACACATAGTCGATTGGCATAAACATCCGGATAGCACTCATCACCGTAAAGCAAAGCAGTTTGACTCTGGCTCACTTGTGCTATCGCCTGTTTTCGCCAGCTGACGGACTGATGCCACGTTCTAGAGAGAAACTCAGAATCTGAGGATCGGACCAAATGTGATCCGCAAGTTGTTGTGCGCACCATTGTTGAAGTAAATCTCGTCCCCTAGTTCAAGCCGCAACCCCACCGGACCGAGGCTCGCCTCGACCCCACCTCCCGGATAGATTGCAACGTTTAAGCTGGAGGTACGAATTCCCAGGATTGTGCTCACAACATTGCCAAACGGGAGTAGGCTTGGGGTGAGTCGAAAATCAGTAAATCCACCTTTCAGAGTAGCGAAGGGACGGAACCCACCCTTTGCAGGCTGGAGCGTAGGCCCGAACAGGCCATGAGTAACTCCAACCGACGTGCGTTTAATCGCGGTAATGTTGCCGTTCGCAATATTACGGTAAGCCTCCTCGAAGTTGATCCCGTAACCATAAGCCAGTTCCCCTTCCATCATCAGATTGCGATGGATGCGGTAGCCGAACCGTCCGCCCACTCCGAAATTGTTGGTGTTGGTCTGCGAAATGCTCAGGTAATCGAGAAATATGCCAACTTCGACGCGCTTCTGTGCGAATAACGAAGAAGACTCTACGCACGACAGTAGTGCCATAACAATGAGAGCGAACTTGCGCATGCAGAAGAGCCTCTGGACTTTAAGCGGAAGCTAGGATGCGAGTAGCTTATCCCTCAGTTGGCACGTTCGTTTCGCTACACGAAGTTGGCCTAATGCCCTTATCTGCGAGCCTGGCCATTACACTCAAAATGCCGGGAACAGGGATTCTGAGTGAAACGGCCTTCCATGAGAAGGCCGGTCGGAGTCAAGGGAATTCTGGGTTCATAGTGAGTTTTTGTTCTTTGTCGTAGAGAAAAGTTTTCTCTCCCGCCGAGTGGCCACTGACGCCATGCTTCCATCCGCACTCTCGAGGAGCGATTTTCTTCGCTCGGTGCATATTGGGCGTTCTCGTTTCAGCCGGTGCTGCTATCTGATTGGCGCCCTGTGGTTCTGCTCTTCAGAGTCGAACCTGGGCCAGGCCATTAACGCAGTCACCGGAACTCGGCTTTGGGCTCTTGTTTTTTCTCTTCCTGGAACGGTTTTGATTTGGTTTTGCCTTTTTGTTTTATGCGGCTGCCGCCACGGTCGTTCGGCTGCTGTTGTGCAGCGGTTCGTACACTTCTCCACTCACCCACAGATGATGCAGCAGCACCGCCAGCTTTCTGGCGGTCGCCACGATCGCTCGTTTCTTTCCGTTCCTCCCACCTCGCTCGGCCAGCTTCAATCCCCAACGCCTGAGATCACAGTCGATGCCGAACGGTCCCAGAATGTGCTGCGCTCCTTGCACCAACAACGTCCGCAGATACGGGGCGCCTTCTTTGCTGATGTGCAGCTGCGGCTCGCTCTGACCAGAGTTTCGTCGTCCTGGCTGCAGTCCCAGATAGCAGCCTACGTCGCGGCTCTTGCGGAAGCGATGCGGATCTTCCAGCGTCAGCATGTACGTCAGTGCGATCAGCGTGCCCACGCCCTTGATCTGCTTCAGCAGCGCCACCTTCGGATGACTCTGCTGCGCCAACTGCTCGATGCGCTCGTTGGATTCCACGATGCGCTCGCTCAACGATTCGATTGCGTTCAACAAAGGTTCCAGTGCGGCTTGCAGTTCCGGACTCAAGCCTTCCGCTTTCTCCGGATTCATATTGCGCACGTTGCATCCGTGCAAGCGCTCCCCATAACTCTTCGCCAGTCCGCGAGCCGTATTCACCAGCGCCGTTCGTGCCCGCACCAGCCCTGCCCGCGCCCGAATCGTCATGAGATCAGCTTGCGCCTGCGCGCTGCGATGCTTCACCGGGTATAGCAACTGCGGATCGATCCGGGCCAGTCGCACCAGTGTCTGTGCATCCAGCCGATCGTCTTTCTTGCGGCTCTCCCCGATCAGCCGCACCTTGCGCGCATTCGCCACGATCACTTCATGCCCCAACTCGCTCAACAAGCGGCTGATCCAGGGTGAATGCGTTCCAATTTCCAGTGCGATCCGACTGCGCGGCATCTTGCTGAAAACTTCGCGCAACGCTTTCGCATTCGGGCGGACGCGCTGCTCCAGTTGTATCTGGCCGGATTCGTCCAGCACGCAATACCAGCTGTTGCGATCGCCTAGATCGAGTCCGATGGTCAGTTTCTGCGCCGAAATATTCCTGCTCTGCTTGGCCGTTGTGGTGCTAACCTTCTTCATTGCCGGTCTCCTTTTTATCTGTGCCTTTGAGCACGTCGATAACTTGGGAGCGTACACCGCATCCCGTCCGGAGACCGGCCTTCTCATCCCATCTGTTTTCGCCACTTACCGCTCGGAGCCCGCATCCGGTGTTGCGTGTTCACGTATTGCCTTCACTTCTTCTTGGCTTCTTCGGTCGCACTCTTGGAGCCATTGTGTGGGTCCGCTGGCCACATCGTTGTTGATGCTGTAAGAAAGAAAGTCCTTCCCTGAAGCAGCTCCTCGATAACCTGCGATAGGGCGAATATACCTTCACTCTTTGAGAGTGCGCCCCGAAATCCGGACCCGCGAGCCAAATTCTCCAAGGGACGCTCAATCCTCTCCAAAGTAAAGAGCAGTAGCGGGACGTGAGGATCGGCGGTATGGATCGTGTGCCCAGCCTGCAGGCCATTGAGTTTCGGCATGCTGAAGTCCAATATCACTAGGTCCGGCTTCAGGATCGCGGCTTTCTCCACCGCTGCAAGGCCATCTTCGGCTTCCCCGCAAACCTCCCAATCGTTCCCTTCAAGCAGATTTCGAAGCGCGCGTCTCGAAGCTGCGGAGTCGTCGGCGATGAGTATGCGGGCCATCCCAGCCTTGTAAAGCGCGCAAAAGTTCCGTCCCATCGGGGGAAGCTTGTACTTTTTCTGGGGGGGACATTGTAGGACATATTGCGCACACCGCCTGCATTCGTCAGTCGCACATTTACTCGGGATGAATGCAGACCAAGCACACATCGACCGGGCCTCGCGGGTTTCGGGGCCAAAACGTGTAATCGCCTTGATTTCAACAACGGACTCCCCGTGTCGCGTGCCGCGCGTAGCGGTCATACAGGAAACACTGTATTGGGCGGTTGGCGTGGGTCCCCTAGCCTTCAAACTCTCAGTGGCATGAAATGGAGCGGAGTGTCACGAACTGAACCAAAGAACTCTCTTCAAGTAGCGGCACGGGCCGGCGATGAGATTTTCCGTCTTCTCGTCGAGAGTGTGCAGGACTATGCCATCTTCCTGCTCAGTCCCGAAGGCAACGTGATGACGTGGAATGCGGGGGCAGAACGCATCAAAGGCTACTCGACGTCTGAAATTATTGGCCAACACTTCTCGCGCTTTTACTCGCGTGAGGCAAAGGAAAGCGGCTGGCCGCAGCGCGAACTGGAAATTGCGTCAGCAATGGGACGCTTCGCGGATGAAGGCTGGCGTGTAAGGAAGGACGGAACTCAATTTTGGGCCTCCGTTGTCATTACAGCATTGCGCTTCGATTCCGGGGAATTGCGTGGCTTTTCGAAGGTCACTCGTGACCTGACTGAACGAAGAGCACTCGAAGAACGGACGCAGGAACTTAATAAAGAACTTCGCGGCAAAATGGTGCTGTTGACGGAATCCCGAAATCAATTAGAACTCAGGAATCTGGAATTGCAACGCCTGTCCGGACAGTTAGTGCGGATACAAGATGAGGAACGACGTCGTATCGCGCGAGAATTGCATGACGATTTGGGACAGGTGCTCACGGCCCTGAAGTTAAATCTGGACACTGCCCCGCAATTTGAGTCGCGCTCGGACGCTATCGCCTTGACTCAGGATGCTCTATCGAAAATTCGGAACCTTTCCTACCTAATGCACCCACCGCTTCTTGATGAATCAGGATTGCTTGCGGCTTTGCATGTGTTTTTTGAGGGGTTCAAGAAGAGAAGCAAGCTGCGGATCACCTTTGACTACAAGCCTTCTACATTTCCCCGGCTAACCACTGAAATCGAAAGCAGCGTTTTCCGAGTGGTTCAGGAAGCGTTAACGAACATTCATCGTCACTCCGGGAGTGACGACGCTCGCGTAGAAGTTCATCAACAGGCAGACCGGGTGTATGTGCGGGTCCGCGATTTCGGCGTGGGTATGCCGACCGCCGGACCGATGAGTGCACCGATTCAGAGTTCAGGAGTTGGATTAAGTGGAATGAGGGAACGCATCAAACAGATCGGTGGCGAGGTAAACATCCTTCGCGCTGAACCGGGAACGCTCGTCGAAGCAATAATTCCGCTCTTCCAGTAGGGCTGTCATACAGTAGGGCAGTCATAGCTGTTGTCAGGTGGCGAAACATCGCCATAGCACTCATGAACCCTGCCGTTGCCGAAGGAGGACGACTTCACACGGGGTCTCGAAGAACTGCATGATCCCGAAGATCAACGGTCGAATCTCACACTCAAAGTCGCAGCACGACGAGTGTCATGTCATCGTGCTGCGGCGCGCCAGCGGCAAAGGCGTCGGCCGCACGAAACAAGCGCTGCAGCAACTCCTCGGCGTTCAGGTCCGCGTGCGCTTGCGCCTCGGCGATCATTCGGTCTTCGCCCCAATCGTCTTCTGAGGCGTTCATGGCTTCACTGATGCCGTCAGTAAAGGCCAACACAATATCGCCGGGGAGTAGGTGAAGTATCTGCTCCTTGTAGACCGCGCCGGCAAGCAGCCCGATGACGGGGCCGCCGTCTGCCAGGCGAAACACCCGCCAAGCGCCGTCTTCTTTGCGCAGCACCACCGGAGGATTGTGTCCGCCGTTGACGTAGTGCAACGTGCGCGAGGCGCAGTCCAGTTCGGCGTAGAAGAACGTGGCATAGCGGTTGGAGTCCGACGCGTCGTAAAGAAGGCGGTTGATATTAGCCATCTTGGTCCCCAGATCGCCAGCGCCACTCAGCACTTGACCGCGCATGCTGGCGTGAAGGCTTGCCATCAACAGGGCGGCGGACATGCCCTTGCCACTGATGTCGCCAATCGCGATACCCAGGCGGTCGCAGCCCTGCGCCGTTGTTCCGCTGGCGGAAGAGATGTTTTCGCCGGGCGCATGCCCAGCTTCTGCCAGCGAGCCATCAC
This sequence comes from uncultured Acidobacteriaceae bacterium, assembly GCA_963731405.1. GTDB lineage: Bacteria > Acidobacteriota > Terriglobia > Terriglobales > Acidobacteriaceae > Sulfotelmatobacter. The sequence goes on from CAVSVS010000029.1 coordinate 416,769, forward strand.
GGATGTCGATGAGGTCGTAGTAGTCGCCCCCGACTGCCTGGGCGGGTCTGCAGTGCGCGGCAATCTCTACGCCCGCAGCGTTTGGGAACGCCTGCGGGAACAAGCGCTCCTGCACCTCGCGGGCAATCTCGAATTCACGTTCCAGCTTGGCGCGAGACACGGCCTCCTCGGCCAGCGTGGGAATAAGCTTGTAGACGTTGACGAGTATGCCTGATGGCAAAGCCATGGTGCTGCCCAGCGCAAATCCGCGTGGCAGTGATCCGCCCTCGAAAAAGCGTTTGCCTTTGCCCAGAACAATAGGATTGACCAGCAGAACCACCTCGTCAGCCAGTCCGTGATCGAGCAGCAAGGAAGTCAGCGTCGAACTGCCCGTGACGACCAGTTCCGGCCCGTTCCTGGCCTTAATGCGTCGAACACTATCCACGAGGTCCGATCCAATGGCCTCGAATGGACCCCATTCCAGACTCTCCGGTCTGTGAGTTACGACGAACTTCGTCGCCGCGTTCAGGCGATCCGCCATCGGACTTTTCGGCGCTTTCGGCCAGAAACTTGCCAGCAAGTCGTAGGTTCGGCGGCCAAACAGCACGTCGCAGGTCTTGCCGTACATCTCGTCTACTATCTGTAACCCGGCAGGCGAGCGATACGGCGCGGTCCAGTCGCCGTACGGGAAATCGTCCTCTGGACCCGAGGTCATCTGGATAACGCCATCGAGCGAGATATGCACGATGATTTTGAGTTTGCGCATATTGATCTACTATAAATGTTCAGTTTGCGCCTTCGTGAGGGACTACCTCCGACCGAATGAATGAAGAGCAAGAGCCGGCGGACAAGGTCGACGTGTCTTTCGACGCCAAACGCGGCAAGTGACAGATTGTGCGAACTGGATCCAGCGAATAACGACACAGTAGCTTCGACCAGCAATTAAAGTATCGTATTTGCCTTGCAACCATCGTATCCGCAATCTGATTTCTGGGACTGACGTACATCCTCAGCGGCTGCGCATCGAGGGCCACGTTCGAAGTCTACTCGCGGCGCTCAGGTGATTTCTCTTTATAAACGCGTTTGTGGTGATTGACAGGCCTACTCCCGGATCGTCGCTAGCCTTGATCGGAAACGCCTCGGGGCAGACTCTTGGGGCGGAGGGGATCTCGATGCGAGGCGTTTTCGATAAGGAGACTAGGAGGAAGCCGCTGGCGTTTGTGGCGGACGCGGTGCGCTATGGGATTTGAACGGCAGTCGGTCGGCGAATCGACATCTGGGAGAGCACGGGCGAACTGGAATGGTGCTGTGGCAATGGTTGAGAGGGCACCCGTGCCAGCCGAAGGGTGCGCGGACCGGGGCGCAGCAAGGCGTGGCGGTTGGGTAGGCACACGAATGTATCGACGTGCGGGAGCACATCTGAGGAGCCGTGGTAAGGCAAGCGCTACGACGAATCGAAGTAAGTGCATGTGGATAATTCCGCAGCCGTAAATCTCTGAACCACGAGCATGGTCGCGCCACAGAGTGGGCAATGCCAAAGGGACGAAGCCTCAGAGGAAGCTTGACCGGTCACCGCTTGGTCAGGCGGAGGAGAGTCGCGGGAGAGCCGCTGTCGAGATAGTGCCAGGCGGGAAGCGCGGAAGCGATTGGCGAGAAATCCGAAGTGACGGATGCGCACGAATCCTCTGGGGAGCACGTGCAGGAAGAAGCGCCGTAAGAACTCGGTGGCGGCAAGTGTCATCTTGCCTTGCTTGCCACCGTGGGCGTAATCCTTCCAGCGGAAGGTGACGCGCTCCTGGTCGAAGGCCAACAAGCGATGATTGGAAATGGCCACACGATGGGTGTAGCGGCCGAGATAGCGCAACACCTGCATGGGTCCGCCGAAGGCGGGCTTGGCGTAGACGACCCAGTCATGGCGGTGCTGGCGGCGGATGAGTTTAGCGAACTGCTGCGGATCCGCCAGAGCAGCGGCAGGACCACTACAACATAGCTTCTCGCGACGGTAGAGACGTTTGAGGCCGGCGAGGAACTTGCCGCGAAAGACGGGGCTGAGGACTTTTACCGGTAAGAAGAAAGGATAGCGTGGGCGGATCCAGCGACGATGGTCCGGCGAGAGTCCGCCCGCGGGAACGGCGCAGTGAATGTGGGGATGCAGGAGCAGGTTCTGTCCCCAGGTATGCAGGATGCTGATCACGCCGATCTCAGCGCCCAGGTGTTTGCGATCGATGGCGATCTCGAGCAAAGTCTGAGCGCTGGCGGTGAACAGCAGGTCGTAGAACAAACGCGGGTTCTCCAAGGCCAGCACGTTGAGTTCGTGGGGCACCGTGAACACGACATGGAAGTAGCTGGTGGTGAGAAGTTCTCGCTCGCGGGCCGCCACCCAGCGCTGGCGCGCCTGCGTCTGGCACTTAGGACAGTGCCGGTTTCTGCACGTAATGGTGAGCTCACCATTAGCTGTCGCAACCGGCACTGCCCGAAGTGTCAAGCCAACGCCCGTGCTCGTTGGCTCCAAGCGCGTCGTCAGGAGCTTCTCCCCACGCGCTACGTCCATGTTGTCTTTACCCTACCTCATGAACTGGCGCCGCTCGCCTTCCAGAACAAGAAACTCCTGTACCATCTCTTGCTGAAGACCAGTGCCGCAACTCTCCTCGCAGTCGCTCGCGATCCCAAACATCTCGGCGCGGAGATCGGCTTCTTCAGTGTGCTCCACACCTGGAATCAAAAACTCGAACACCACCCGCACGTACATTGTGTCGTGCCTGCCGGCGGATTATCGCTCGCTCGCACCCATTGGATTCCTTCACGCTCGCGCTTCTTTCTTCCCGTCAAGGTGCTCAGTCGCGTCTTTCGCGGTAAGTTTGTTGCCGCTCTGAAACGCAACTTCCGGCAGGGCAAACTGGGCTTCCATGGCAACCTAAGACCTCTCGCTCACCCCAAAGCCTTCTCCGCCTGGATAAGAATCCTGTTCCGAAACGACTGGCACGTCTACTCCAAACGCCCCTTCGGAAGCGCCGAGCAAGCGCTCTGTTACTTAGGCCACTACACCCATCGCGTCGCCATCTCCAACCATCGACTCGTTTCTTTCGTCGATGACCAAGTCACTTTTCGCTGGCGCGATTCCGCTCACAACAATGAACACAAGTTGATGACCCTCTCGCTCGAGGAGTTTCTGCGCCGCTTCCTGTTGCACCTGCTCCCCAAAGGCTTCGTCCGCATCCGCCACTTCGGCTTCCTCGCCAACCGCCGCCGCGCCACTCTCCTGCCGCTTTGCTTTCAACTACTCGACGCCACCCCGCAACCGCAGGTAGAACAGCAGGCATCGGCTGCCAAGGAACCGCGCCCTCTTTGGCGCTGTCCTAAATGTGGCGGACCCATGGTGGTCCTCGAAAGACTTACTGCAGTCCAGCTCCAACTTCGTTCTCCGCCCTGGCTCGCCGGAGTTGCGGCATGAAACTCCCATTCCGATCTCGCTCGGTGTCTCCCAACACCTACAGGCCTCGTGCGCTCTCATGGCCCATCCACCAAGCTCAGGGCTTCGAGCATTCGCTCGCAAACTACAATCCAACCAATTCCGCCTGCGCTCCGGTTAGCTCCATCACCGATTCTCCGAGTCTTTCTCATCACGGCAACACCATTGAATTTGCATAAGCGCCTCCTCACCGGCGGCTTCCTTCAAACAGCTGTATCGAACGCGCCCCGCACTACCTCCCGAACCTAACTGCCTTCTTGGAATGGGGCGCGCCCGATACAGCACTAGCGTTTCTGGACAGCTTCTGTGTAGCCGACCATCTGCGAGCCGCTTCTTTTTCGGGTAGCTGAATCGATTCCTTGCCGCCATAATTCGGGTTACTGAATGCAGCACTGCGGTTGTTGTTTCGGCCGAAAGACTAGGCTTTTGAAGCTGCGCTGAAGATCTCGACCAAGCGGTCCGCGATCATCTTGTCCTCGCCGTCCTTCAGTTGCCAAACGGCAAAGCCGAAGCTGTTCGGGTCGCTGGAGCGACCATGATGCTCGCTGTCATGATGCTCGCCGTGACTGTCAGCTTCCGGAGCGTCCGGATTGCGTCCCCGCATGCCGCTCGCACCTGCGCCCATGCTGCCAATAGCGATTGGCCGGGTGTCAGCCAGCTTCTGCATGACCTCCCGTCCGGTGATGTTGAGCTTCGAGGGATCAATCCGCCAGCTGTAACGCGGGGTCACGTTGCCGAGAGCCTGAGGGTTGAACTGGCGAGGAAGCGCCATCACTCCGAACTTCTTCACCGCATCGGTGATGACCTGTGCGCGCTCGTCGTAGATCTTCAGCGAGGCGTCGAAGTCCTGATTGACGAAGATCTCGAGCGCCTTGAGCATGCCGAAAATGGTCTCTTTGCCGACCTTGCAGCAACGGCCGATCCGATCTTCCTGCGGGCTCATGTTCAGCAAGGCGTAGTGGATCAGATCTTCCTTGCCGATCAGGATGCCCGCGGCCTGTGGTCCGCGAATATCCTTACCGCCGCTGAAGGTGACCATGTCGAAACCCAGTGCGGGATACTCCCACAGCCGCTCTTTCGGCGGTACGTCCGCGGCCGCATCATTGAAGCTGTAGAGGTTGTGTGCCCGCGCGATTTCGACCGTCTCCGACCCGCTGACCTTGCCCTTGTCGGACAGGATATTGGTGAAGTGGATGGCCACCGTTTTCGGATTGATGGCGGCAATCATCTCCTCGCGCGTCTCGACTTCGACCAGCCTCGCGCCGGTCTGGCGGATCTGGTGGTCGAACGGATAGCGATGGCTCTTCTGGATGATGACTTCGTTCCTGGGGAAATTCCGTACGTCGGGAATGTCGCGCATGCGGGGCTCAAGGTCTTCGGTCATCATGCCGGCGTAAGCGACCACCATGGCTGCGGCTGCGCCACCTGTTACCAGACCGGTGTAGCCGGCAGGGGACTGACACAGTTTCGCGATGAACTTACCGGCAGCGATCTCAAGTTCGTCGAGCAGAACGAAGTGCTCGTTGCCTTTCCGGATCAGCTCCATGACTTCCGGCTTCATCACCGACCCTCCGATGACGGTTACGGTGCCGTTGATGTTGACGACAGGGGTGACTCCGAGCTCGGCGTAGACGTCGCCGGTGGAACCAAGGCCGGTGGTGATTGGCACGATGGAGTCGCCGTCGACAGTTGGTGTGGAGGCCTTGGGTTTCTTGCCAAAGAGGCTTGCAGCGCTTAGCTTGGCGGGGCCGAATAGGCTACCACCCACGCCCCCAAGCGCAGCTAAAAATGAACGGCGATTCCAACCGAACCTCAAATTCATGAGTTCGTCCCTCCAAAGATCGATCTCTCGCGAAACTACTTGTTAGCAAGCGGGGGAGGAGTGACGACCCTTGCGCTGCCTACGATTTCAATCAGCGAATCGCCGGGAATCCATTCCAGAGCCATGCAGGCGCGGGACGGAGCTTTGCCTGGGGAGAAATACGTCCCGTAAATTTTGTTCAACGCGTCGTATTGCGCTTTGTGCGCATCGAACCGCGCCTTGCCGGTCGGCATCGCGATACCGTCGGCGAGGGGCAGGCAGAGAAAGACCTGGAGATGGAGGATGCTGTCCATGGAGCAGCCAGCACGCTCGACAGACTTCTTGAGGGCGTCCATGGTGCGCGTGACGTGCTTTTCGAACGGATCCGTCACCAGGACGTGATCCTCCTTGGGATAGCCGTCATTGGAACCCGTGCCGGAGAAATAGTAGATGCCATCGTGCGTGTGGTTACCGTCGCCGGAACGACGAGGCGTATCTCCGCCAAGTGCGCCCGCGGATGCGCCTCCAGGCATGGGCGCACCAACGGGAGGAGCCTGCTGCTGAGCGAAGAGTTTCGGCGCGCCAGTTACGAGAGCTGCGATCGCCGCGATCTTGCCAACGAAGTTGCGTCGAGTGTTGATTGCCATGGAATTTCTCCTTCGGGTCTTTCCGTGGAGGAAAGCAAACCTGACGAGGAGCCATCATAGCGCAGGGACGAATTGTATTGAGGATTCAGTCTCCCATTCAGGGATTGGGTCCGACAGCTGTTGTTTCGTGTTTCCCGAGTGACGGGCAACTCTTCCCTGATATGGTGTGACCCTGTCAACATCTTCGAATCGTTGGTGTGGTTTTTGTATTTGTCTTTTCGAGGACAGGGTCAGCAGCAGCCGTGGCAGGTAATGGCGACGATTGATCAAGCTGATATTCGCGGGTCGGAACCGCATAATCATGATCCGTCGGGAGCTGCCTCTGACTAATTACGCGAGTCCGGCTGAGCCTGTCGCATAGGTCAGCCGAGGATTCTCCTTCGTGCTTGCTCCGGCTGCGGCTGACCCTGTCCTCGAGTTGGATAACGTTGTTCATTGGTTGATTTGTTTTTGCTTTTTCCTTATTTGGAAAGTCTTTGCTTTTGTTCTTTCGGTTCCCTTCATGCCGCCATTTGTTGCTTGCAGGCCGCTTCGGCCTTGATCCCGATGGCCCAGATAAAGCCCAACAGTTCGCGTGCGATCGCCGTCATGGTCTTTCTCTGCTCCTTGCCTCGAGCCATCAGCGTCATGTAGCGCTTGTGCAGGCGATTCTGCGCTTTCCATGCAATCTCGGTGATCTCTGCCGGAAGCCCTTCCTGTCGCCTGCGCAACCGGGCTCCGATCGCTGGCCGGTGTCGATAGCTCCAGGCCGATTCGACCACGATTCGTCTGAGGTGCGCGTTGCCTGACTTGGTAATGCCTCCTCTTCGAATACGCTTGCCGCTGGAGTCTTCGCTCGGAAATGCTCCGCTATACCCCATCAGATCCCGCGCGCTCTCGAAGCGGGAGGTGATGTTGCCCAGCTCGACAGCAATCGTGACTGCCGAGATATGCGCAATACCGCGCAATGCCTGTAAACCGCGAATTACTTCCTGCATCGATGCGGGAGCCAGCTGAATCACTTCCACAATCGACTGCTCCAACCGCTTGACTCGTTCTTCCATGTGCTGAACTTCGTTCAGACAATCGAGCAACGTGGCTTCCTGCGCGGATGCGTGTAGCGGACCTGCTGGAGCCACTCACGTATCGTTCCGTCCACGCCTTCACTCCCAGCGGAGGACGGCGGCCCGTACGCAGCAGGAACTTGGTCAGCCGATGCTGCGCTCGCAACTGATCCTGCTTGGCCGCCTCTCGCGCCCGGACAAGATCGCGCAATGCTTCCGAGCCTTCATCCGGCACCCACACCGCGGTCAGATCACCGGAGCGGTGACTGCGCGCCAGCTTCAAAGCATCCCGCCGGTCGGTCTTGACCCGGTCCCCGGGCTTCTTCGGAACCAGCGACGGCGCCACCACATCGCACTTGACTCCCAACTGCGTCAGTTGCCAGTACAGTACGAAGCCCGTCGGGCCGGCTTCATAGCAGGCTCGCAGATGCTCGGGCGAACCAAGCTTGCGGATGAACTTGCGGATCGAATCTTCGCGGTTGGCGATCGTGCCCAGGCTGCGAACCTCGCCATCCGGTTCGGCTACTGCAACAGCTATCGTTTCGGCATGGACATCCAAACCCAAAAATCGTAACTTCTCTCTCATGACCGGTTCCCTCCGCTTGTGGCTCTGGACTAAAGTTCTTAACAAACTCAGCCTAACCCACGACTAGCGCATCGAGCCGGTCACACCATAATGACTAATCCTTTAAGGGACTAAGCCGCTGGCGCGGCGGACGCTACCGCGTGGATAGACCGAGAGAGTTCAGGAGCAGCTGACATAGTGTGGGTCATAGGGAAAGGAGATTCCTGTGACCCGTTTACGCAAGATGATGCTGGAGGAACTTCAGCGTCGCAACTACTCTGCCATCACCACGCGCAATTACCTGCGGGTGGTAAGCGACTTCGCCAAGCATTTTGGCAAGTCTCCCGACAAGCTCGGTCCCAACGAACTTCGAACTTATCAAGCCTACCTACTGACAGAACTCAAACTGACGCCCGGCACGGTGGTCAACCGGGTCGCGGCGCTGCGCTTCTTTTTCGTTAAGACGCTCAAGCGCCATCAGTTTCGCGAGTTCTTGCCCTACCCTCGGGACCGGCGCCGGCTGCCGACGGTGCTCAGCCAAGAGGAAGTTGCGCGCTTGATCGATGCGGCGGGAAACCTTTTTCGACGGACGCTACTGATGGCGCTCTACGCCACCGGCATGCGACGCTCCGAACTCGCCCATCTCAAAGTCAGCGATGTCGATAGCCAGCGGATGATCATCCGCGTGGTGGAAGGCAAGGGCGGCAAGGATCGTGACCTGCCTCTGAGTCCGGCTCTGTTGGAGACGCTGCGAGAGTATTGGCGCTGGCGGAAGCCGAAGCTCTACATGTTCCCCACACGCACTCGTGGCCGGACGCTCGATCAGCCGATTTCCGACAAGACCGTCTGGATCGCATGCAGCGAAGCCGCGCGCCGGGCCGGCATCCGCAAACGCGTTACCCCGCATACCCTGCGCCACAGTTGGGCGACTCACTTGTTGGAGGCGGGCACCGATCTGCGCACCATCCAGGTTCTGCTCGGGCATGGCGACCTGGAAACTACCGCACAGTACCTGCATCTATCGCAGCGGCACTTGCAGGCAGTTACGAATCCGCTGGACAGCCTCACTCTATCCAGCACCCAAAACATCAGCCGCAGCTTTAAACGAAAAAACGAAAAATGACTCGGCCCACCTTCGAGGTGGCCGACATTCTTCGCACGCACGGCGATCGCTTTCTGGATCGGTATCGATCCAGCTTTGGCTTTCAGCAGCTCAAAGCGTTTCGGGCCATTCTGCGTTGCCGCACCGCAGCGCTGGGCGGTCATCGCGATGCCTGTCCGAACTGCGGTCATCAGGCCATCTCATACAACTCGTGCAGAAACCGGCACTGCCCCAAGTGCCAGACGCAGGCGCGCGAACGCTGGTTGGCGGCCCGCGAGCGAGAACTCCTGACCACCAGCTACTTCCATGTCGTGTTCACTGTGCCTCACGAACTCAATGTGCTGGCCTTGGAGAACCCGCGTTTGTTCTACGACCTGCTGTTCACCGCCAGCGCTGATACCTTGCTGGAGATTGCCATCGATGGCAAACACTTAGGCGCCGAGATCGGCGTGATCAGCATCCTGCACACTTGGGGACAGAACCTGCTTCTGCATCCCCACATTCACTGCGCCATTCCCGCGGGCGGACTCTCACCCGATCACCGTCAATGGGTCCGCCCACGCTATCCTTTCTTCTTGCCCGTGAAGGTCCTCAGCCGCGTCTTTCGCGGCAAGTTCCTCGTCGGCCTCAAACGTCTGCACCGCCGCAACAAGCTATGTTGCAACGGTCCCGCCGCCGCTCTGGCCGATCCGCAGCAGTTCGCAAAACTCATACGCCGTCTGCACCGCCACGACTGGGTCGTTTATGCCAAGCCCGCCTTCGGCGGTCCTATGCAGGTGTTGCGCTATCTCGGCCGCTACACCCATCGCGTGGCCATTTCCAATCATCGCTTGTTGGCCTTCGATCAAGACCGCGTCACTTTTCGCTGGAAGGATTACGCCCACGGTGGCAAACAAGGCACGATGACGCTCGTGGCCACCGAGTTCCTGCGGCGCTTCTTTCTGCACGTGCTCCCCAGAGGCTTCGTACGCATCCGTCACT
>CAVSVS010000030.1:0-135725 GCA_963731405.1 uncultured Acidobacteriaceae bacterium
GAGCTTGTCCCAAGCACGAGAAGTCTACACCCGGACGACTGTTCCGAGACGTCGCGGCCCGGCGCAAGTGTCGCAAGCAGGCCGTTACACGTTTTGACCCTTGGTCAATGACGGAATCGCGACTTCCCACCAGTCCTAGGCTCTAGGCCAGAAACTCTTTACAATTGCCCCCCGACGCGCTCGTCGAAGACTTGAAATGGCGGCGCGCTCCTTGGGGGAGAGTTCTGTGGCCATTGGAAACGCAGCGATCGCTTCTCGTATTAACAAAAAGTAAGTACAACGACATCCGCTGAAGACCTTCTTGAGCCAGTATTTCTACCTCTGCATGTCGCTGGTGATGGCTGGGCTGGTGGTATGGGGCTTCAGCCGGACCGTCGACGCCAACCTTGTCCATGCCAACCCGCCACGGCCGTGGCTCTTGTGGGTACACGGTGCTGCCTTTTCAACCTGGGTAGTCTTCTTCATCGCTCAGTCGGCATTGGTGCGCGTGCGGCAGGTGAGCGTACACCGGTTTCTGGGATGGTTTGGAGCCGGACTCGCCACGTTGATGGTGGGATTGGGCTTCATGATCGCGGTCGTGATGGCTCGCTTCGATGGCACAGTGCTGCATCAACCGGGCACAGACGCTTTCCTGTCGATTCCGTTCTGCGACATGATCGTCTTCGGCGTGTGCATCGCACTCGCGATTTACTGGAGGAAGAGGCCGGAATATCACCGGCGCCTGATCTTCATCGCGAGTTGCCACCTCATGGACGCCGCGGTTGGCCGATTCGAGTTCGTGTTCAACCACAACCTGTTCTACCCCATCCTGGACTTTCTGATGGTGCTCGGCATGGTGCGCGATCGCGTGGTGGACGGGCGTGTGCACAAGGTGTATCTCTACGCGCTGCCCCCAATGATCGTGGTCCAGAGCCTCGCCGTGTACGCATGGCGGGTCAATCCGGTCTGGTGGCAAAGGATCACCCACGCGATCCTGGGCTAATTGGGAGGGGCAGGCGGCGGATTGACAGGTGCAATGATGTCGGCAGGGGGCGCAAGTCCCCTGCTTTCGAAGCTACTGTACTGCGTTCAGCTTTTGGTAGAGCCACATCGCCGTAAGCGCCATCAGAAATACCCCTGATCCTATGCTGAACACGCGCATCGGGATGGTAAGCCGATTGACCCTGGCCAACAATTCCGTCTGCTCCTCGTGCATGTGCGAACTCGCGTCATCCAGAAACAACTGGTCATCCCGGTGCATCGTAAGTGTGCTCTTGTAGATCAGGAGGACGATCAGACCGGTAGCAAAAACACCGAAGATGACCGCTACGATGGTCAGCGTCATAATCCACCTCCGCAGGTTCCACTAGGATCCTGCCACATTCCAGCGCCCGAAACTGATCAATATTGGTCATACGGGAGGATTGGGCACGTCAAAACTTCTGATTGGCCGAACGACTTGAAGCATCCAGCATACCCGTCCAGATCGGAGGGATTCGAGAGCCTTCCCTGAGCGAAGTCTAAGGGCTCTCTGTGGTTCAGTTTGCGGCGATATCGCAAGTAACTATCGCCAGCCGCTCCGAGGAAGTAGACTTTTGTCGTTTCTCGGAGATTCTATGCGCCAACTGCGCCTTCAGGATGTCGAGATTGGCCGCAACGACCGCGTATTCCGCCACGCGCGCGTGCGTGCTCTGATCGTCTGGCTTGCCGGATTCGCCGGGGCCACGGCCTTTTTACTCCACGCATACACGGCAAAGTGGCCGCCCGGCTACTTCTTCGGCCCCTTCCTGCTGCTCTTTCTGCTCCTGACGCTCAAGATGGTGACGGCGCGCTTTCATCCTTCCAATTGGCTGGTCCGGATGAACGAGACGGGAATCTATGTGCAATATCGTTCTTACCTGAATTATCAGTTGCCCGCCGATGATCCTTCAGTGGTTTTCTTTTTCGTCGGCGAGATCGCGTCGGCGCGACTCATCAAAGAGCGCGTCGAGACACCGGATATGGGAAAGTCGGGAGGCACGCAAACGCAATACCTGCGCTATGTCGAGCTTGAGTTATCCGGCGATCCCGCGGCACTTGCAAACGCGTTGCAGGCTGAGCTCGGCGAGCAGGCTCCATCCGAAAAACACTGGTATGGGACCAGTTCGACTCTTTACCGGGATTATCCGGTCACGATGTCGGCTGCGGCGAGCGTCCGCATACGCTGGGACGTAGTGCCGGGCGCACACAAATTCCTCGACGCCCTGCGCCCCTACACGGTCATTGCCGATCCGGTTTCCTTAACGCAGGACTTCACGCGCCTGAAATCGCTCAGCCGCGAAGACCAACAGAAGCAACTACGCGAACTCGTCGCCCGCGGCCAGAACATTACCGCCACCTACGCCGCGCGCAAACTTTACGGCTGCAGCTTAGGAGAAGCAAAGCAGATGGTGGATTCGATGGGCGAGAATAAGGTTCCGCAGTAGCCTCCTGAAATCCTGCCCCGTAGCGAGGCTCGGTCAATGAGCCTGGTGGAGTTTTTGCGCCAACCAACAAAAGGCCCACAGACTGAGCTGTGGGCTCGGTGGTTTCCATCGATTCGTTAATCCATCGATTCGTTAGGTCGAGAAAAAGACTTGCGAGTTTGCGGTGCAAGCTGCCCGAATTGCAGGCATTCCCTGGACAATCGGGGCTGGTTTCGCAGAAACCGGTTTCACTTTCGAAAGTTTCACGAGCAGTTTTTCAACCTTGCGCTGCTCATGCGGCTGGGGCAGGCTGGTCTGTGTCATGATGCAATTCTCTCACGCGGCGGGGAAAAGAAGCAGATCAGTTGCACCTCCTGCAGGGCACCATCTGTGAAAATCTCGTAACACTCCGCAACTTTCGGACTCAACCAATGCTTTCAGTATGCTCCCTCACCAACCGTGATTATTTGTGTTACAGAGCCGGTATAGGCGGGCTGCAGTGTGTGACGGACATCACTGACAGCTGCATGCTGTGAACCGAAAATATGCGGTACATTTCCGCCGCCAACTCCCAACGTAAACAAAATCTCATTCGCACGTCGGTCCATCTGGTCTTGTTCTACGCGAGTGCATACCCTGAATCGCGGATCAGCGTAACTGAGGGGATATGAATCGGGAATTCAAATCAGATTGGTTCGCTTCAGAGTCCACTGAGGACGGACCAGTGACCAAGAAGCACGGCTCTCTTGCACTGCGAGATATGTCCGCATTGCGACGGGTTCTGCACCTGGTATGGGAAGTCGTATGTTGCTACGAGATTGTCTGGAACTCCAAACAGCCTACGACATCGGCGAAGAAGACGGACGCACCTTCCTCGTCATGGAGTTCCTTGACGGCACGACGCTCAAGCATCTGATTGGCAGCCGGGCGAAGGATGGCTCGGCGGCAACTCCGCTTGACGCGGCGCGGTAGCTGCAAGAAACCGAGAAAAGGCGTTCAGTCGAGACGCGAATGCAGGGAGAGAGGTCTGTCGGTATGGAAATACTTCTTATAGGCTGCAATCCAGTCGGTGGCGATGTCACGTTGCGCCGTCGACAGATCAAGATCACCAGAACACACTAATCGGTGAAGGTGTTCCTCTAGCGCGTCCTTCACGTATGCATTCCAAGTCCTGGACGTGGAGGGCTCCGGCCATAGATTCCGAATGTCTTCCACGCCACCCAATCCGGGAGCAATCAGATAGTCAACCTCATAGTCATCGGGATGAGCATTCAAGATGCCGTACTCCTGGAATACCGCTTGACGCAGTGGCGTTGATACCTGCGACACCACTTCCTCATGAGCCATTGAACAAACTTCGTTGAGCGCAACGCTCCGGGTCGCACCTGGGGTAAGCCTGGGGTCAGGTTCGGCTCCCCGCTCGAATGAAATAGCGCCCGACATTGTTTTGTGGAAGACAGAATGGTCCAAGAGAATCTTGCCCACAATCGTGGTTACGAACAATGCGATGCAAACGACTCCGGCGCGCAGGGGCCAGGAGAACTGGAATAACGATTGCCATGTCCGTGCCGGCGGGTGGGACGCCAGTTCAGAGAGCCGCGCCCGCAAATTAGCACGTGGTCCAGCAATGGATGGCAATTGCGGATCCAGTGTCTGCCGGTGGGCCCGCGTGAAATCGGCGATCGTCCCTTCGATTTCCGCCATCCGAGCCCGGCAGCCCCAGCATTCCGCCAGATGAGCGCGAACCTGCGCAGCAGGGTGCGTTGAGAGTTCGCCGTCCGCCGCCAATAGCATCTCTTCGTCTGAAAGATGACGTTCTTTGTTCATGGCGTTATCTCCCGTCCGCACGGATCAACCGTGCCAGCGATCGTGTCAGCGAGAGCGATACGGCTCCCAGAGACATCCCGAGAACAGTGGCTATCTCCCGGTAGCGAAGACCCTCCGCGCGCAGCCGCAGGCACCGCTGATCCCCTTCCGGGAGCGCATCCACCACGGACAAAAGCCGGTGGCGCCTTTGAGCCGACGACAACTGTTCTTCGGGGTTTGGCGATGGGTCAAGCTGCTCTTCCACAGTCGTCCAATCAGAAGCCGTCTTCGCGTGCGATCTTTGCGTTGCATAGAGCTGTTTCAGTGCCAAATTATGCGCGACGCGAAAAATCCAACCGCGAAGGTTTTTTCGTGATCGCCCCAGCTGAAGATGTCGGAACAGCGACAGGAACACCTCCTGGATCACCTCTTCCGCGTCATGCACGGATAGATCGAAGGTAACTGCGTACCGGAGCAGGGGTGTGCGAAACTGCTCAAACAGGTCCATAACCTCCTGCTCGATCGCGGAGGGCTCCCCGGAACGTGCCGCGTCCGCGATGCTTGGGAAGGGCTGGCCGTCAATCGAATCCGCGGGAGACATATGCCTTGCTTCCTAAAATGTATATTCCTTCTCTCCCCTTCCTGTTCAGGGTTTTCTTGCGCACTTTCTCGAATTTTTGGAACAGATTGAAAATAAAGACTGAACAAAATGGCCGGAAACGGAATTTTCACAGTGAAGGGGCAAGACTGGCCTTGCCTGATTCCAACCGATCGGAGCACGGTCTTGAACTCTCCAGGATTGCACGCTAACAACGGGGGCTTCGCGTTGATGAAGTTATGTGGCGCCGTTCTTGTCCTTTCGGCAGTGTCGCTTCTTGCCCAAGTCAACAATGGAGAATTGCACCTTAAAGTGACGGATCCCTCGGGCGGCGGGGTGAAAACCACGGTTCAGATCACCAGCAAGGCGAATCAGTACCGAACCACTTTGCCCACCAACGACCAGGGCTATCTCGCTGTGCAACGCCTGCCCTATGGTATCTATCGGCTCGACATCAACCAGCCGGGCTTTGCCGGAGTGGCCGAAGCGGTCGAAATTCATTCCTCGGTGCCAACCGATCATGCGATCCAACTGAAACTGCCTTCGGTGAATGAATCCGTGACCGTCAACGCGGCAAATACACTGATCGACCCCGATCAGGCCGGTTCGGTCAGTCAGGTCGGCACAGACGAAATCCAAAACCGCCTGACTTCGGTTCCGGGCAGAACTCTGCAGGATTTAGTGAATTCACAGCCGGGATGGCTCTACGAGGGCAATGCCGTACTCCACCCCCGCGGCTCCGAATATCAGACTCAATTCGTGGTCGATGGCATCCCGCTCACAGACAATCGCTCGCCCAGCTTCGGCCCCCCGATGGATGCGGATGACCTGCAATCGCTGAGCATCTACACAGCCGGCATCCCCGCGGAATATGGCCGCAAAATGGGAGGCGTGATCGAGGTGAACACTCTCCAGAATTCACAGCCGGGGCTTCACGGCCAGGTCGTTCTCTCCGGCGGTAGTTTTGATTCTGCGGGAGCGGCCGCGCGCGGCCAATATGCGTGGGGCAAGAATACTTTCGGCGCCAGCGCCAGCGGCGCCATGACCGACCACTATCTGAATCCGGTCGTTCCGCAGAACTACTCGAATACTGGGACGCTGGGCGTATTTTCGTCCACCTATGAACGCGACCTGTCGCCGAACGATCGCCTGCGATTCATTGTGAGCCACGAACTGGCCCGCTACGAACTCCCCAACGAACAAGTGCAGCAGGCGGCGGGCCAACGGCAGACGGCCGACAACACTGAGACGATGGGAATCGCATCCTACGAGCACACCTTCTCGTCCAATTCGGTCGGCGATTTCCGGGTTATGGCGCGCAACAACGCGAACGGTTTCAATTCCAACCAGCAGTCCATCCCGATCGAGGTCTTCCAGCAGAATTCTTTTAACGAAGTCTATTTCAAGGGAAGCGCCACCATCAGTCATGGCCGGAATGAATGGAAATTTGGATTCGAATCCGACAACACGTTTCTAAACGAGAATTTCCGCTACCACATCACCGACCCCAGCCAATATGATGACGGCACTCCCATCGACTTTACTTTCACCGGAAACCGCCCCGATCTCGAACAGTCCGTTTTCGTTCAGGATCAGATTCGGCTAAAAAACTGGACCATCAGTGCGGGCCTGCGCTGGGACCACTATCAGCTTTTGCTCAACCGACAGGCGTTAGACCCCCGAATTTCCGTTTCGCGTTATATCCCGTCCGCCGGCCTCCTCCTGCATTTTTCCTATGACCGAGTCTTTCAGACTCCTTCCTCCGAGAACATTCTGCTCTCCAGTTCAACTGCGGTTGAGTCTATCGACTCGACCAATTTCTTCCGCTTGCCGGTCGAGCCCTCCCAGGGGAATTACTACGAAGCGGGTTTCACGAAGGTGTTCCGCGAAAAGCTGAGGTTGAGTGGCAACTACTTCCGGCGGAACGTAAACAACTACGCGGACGACGATCAGATCGATAACACTGCCATCAGCTTCCCGATTGCGTTTGAGAAAGCCATCATCTACGGCGCGGAAGCCAAGTTGGAACTCACGGAATGGCGCCGTTTTACCGGATTCCTGAGCTACTCCTACGAAGTCGGCAACGCCTGGTTCCCTGTCACCGGCGGCCTCTTTCTCGGGGACAATGCGAGCGAGGCCGAATCGCAACTCACCGGTCACTTCCCCGACTCCCAGGACCAGCGCAACACCATCCGCGGCCGCCTGCGCTACCAAGTCAAGCCCCGTTTTTGGATTGCTGGCGGAATTCAATACGACACTGGCCTGCCCTTCGAGTTCGGCGGCGACCCAGCCGAAGCGCTTGCCCTATACGGCCCTCAGGTCCTCGCTCGCGTCAACTTTGACCGCGGGCGCATCTATCCGTCGTTCCAGATCAATGCTTCCGCCGGCGTGGATGTCTACAAGTCGGAGCGTCTCAAGATGCAGTTTCAGATCGACGGACAGAATCTGACTGACGTCCTCGATGTCATCGACTTCGGTGGTCTCTTCTCCGGCAACGCCATCGGACCGTCGCGTAGCGTTGCTATGCGCCTCACGACCAGTTTTTAGAACTGAAAACACGGCTTGCATCCCACGGACGGCGATTCAAGCTCGCCATTCATTGACAAACCAGCCTCAGGGCTCGTCGACCCACAGGGGGAAACCATCAAGCGTCGCATCGCTCGGACGAGTTCTTGCAAACGCGTCGTGGCTCGCTGACGATCCTCGAAGTGAACTTTCTTTGACTTCCCGCCGCCCCGGCCTTAGCATGGCATGACCCAAACGGGGCCACTTCGCTTGCTCGATCAGACCATTTCACACTACCGGATCATCGAAAAGCTCGGTGGCGGCGGCATGGGTGTGGTCTACAAGGCGGAAGACACTCGCCTCGGCCGCTTCGTTGCCCTCAAGTTCCTTCCTGAAGATCTCGCGCAAGACCGCCAGGCCCTTGAGCGCTTTCGACGGGAAGCCAAGGCCGCGTCCGCGCTGAATCATCCCAACATCTGCACCATCTACGACATTGGCGAAGAAGACGGACGCACCTTCCTCGTCATGGAGTTTCTCGACGGCGCGACGCTCAAGCATCTGATTGGCAGCCGCGCGATGGAATTGGAAACCATCCTCTCGCTCGGGATTGAAATGGCCGACGCGCTCGATGCCGCCCACGCCGGCGGCATTGTTCATCGCGACATCAAGCCCGCCAACATTTTTGTCACCAAGCGCGAACACGCCAAGATTCTCGACTTCGGCCTCGCCAAGGTGAAATCCGGACCGCGCGAATCAGGGGCGCAAGTGCCCGACGTTACCGCGCCCACAGCCGTCATGGTGGAAGAACATTTGACGAGCCCTGGTTCGACGCTCGGCACCGTCGCTTATATGTCTCCTGAGCAAGCGAAGGGGAAGGAACTCGATCCGCGCACCGACTTGTTTTCTTTCGGCGTCGTGCTCTACGAGATGGCCACCGGCACGCTGCCGTTTCGCGGAGAAACATCGGCTCTTATCTTTCAGGCAATTCTCGACCGCGCTCCGGTTTCTCCGATCCGCCTGAATCCTGATCTGCCGCCGAAGCTGGAAGACATCATCAACAAGGCGCTGGAAAAGGATCGCAACCTGCGTTACCAGAGCGCCGCCGACATTCGCGCCGATCTGCAACGCCTGAAGCGAGACACTGAGAGCGGGCGAGCGGCGGCCCATAGTTCCGGTTCGGTGCCGGTCGCCCGAGAATCGGGCGCATCGGCAGTCGCGATGCCAGCAGCGGCGCCGTCTGCCCCTTCGCACTCCGCGGTGACTCCCACCGCGGTGAGCGCAATCTCTCCTCCGAAAAAATTGTGGAAGGTTCTCGTGCCTGCCGCCGTAGTGCTGCTCGCGGTGCTCATCGCGAGTGTGTTCTTCGTGCGTTCCCGGCAAACCTCGAAGCTCACCGAGAAAGACAGTGTGCTGCTCGCCGACTTCGTCAACACCACCGGCGACGCGGTCTTTGATGGCACGCTCAAACAAGCGCTGGCCGTACAACTGGAGCAGTCGCCGTATCTGAACATTGTCCCCGAATCCCGGATTCAGCAGGCACTGAAGTTCATGGGGCGTCCTGCCGACGAACGCGTCACCAAAGAGGTGGCCCACGAAATCTGCTTGCGCGAAGGCGTGAAAGCGATGCTGACGGGCTCCATCTCAAGCTTGGGCAGCCATTATGTGATCACTCTCGAAGCCGTAAACGCCCAAACCGGGGACTCCCTCGGCAGCGAGCAAGTCGAAGCCGACAGCAAAGAACAAGTGCTGAAGTCGCTCGACCAGGCCGCCTCCAAGCTCCGCGGAAAGTTGGGCGAGTCGATCGGCTCGGTGCAGAAGTTTGCCACCCCACTGGAATCGGCGACCACTTCCTCGCTCGAGGCCCTGAAGGAATTCAGCCTGGGGCAAGCGGCACATTCGAAATTCGATGATGAAACCGCCATTCCTCATCTGAAACGCGCGGTCGAACTCGATCCAAATTTCGCTATGGCTCTGGCCACCCTCGGCGTCGCCCACAACAATTCCGGCGACAGTAAGCTTGCCCATGAATACTTGCAACGGGCTTTCGATACGAAAGACAGGGCCAGCGATCGGGAGAAGTTCTACATCTCTTCGCACTATTACGGGACGTTCCGGGGGGAGGAAGACAAGGATGTGGCCACGCTCGAACAGTGGAGCGCGGCCTATCCGCGAGACTCTGTTCCGCTGGATAACCTGGCGCTGGTGAATCAAGACCTGGGGCACCACGAAAAGTCGCTCGCGGCGGCCAGCCAAGCCCTCAAAGTCGATCCGAAGGATCCCTACGCTTACCAGAACCTGGCAGCAGCGTACGAAGACCTGAACCGCTTCGACGAAGCCAAGGCTGTGGCGGATCAGGCAGTGGCCTCGAAAGTCGATCCCTGGTCTGTCCACATGATGCTCTACTGGGAGGCGTTCCGTCGGGGAGACGACGCCGCCATGCAGGCGGAGGTCGCACAGGCAACCGGCAAGATACAGGAAACGATTTTCTTACTGCTGCAGGCGCAGGGTGAGTGTGCGCAGGGAAAAATAAAAAAGGCTCGCGAAAGCTACACGCGCGCCACCAACGCTGCGCAGTCTCGCGGTTACAAGGAGTGGGCAGGACTTGCACTGGGCGCGAAGGCGGGTTGCAACGCGGAGACGGGCTTCCTTCCGGAAGCGCGCCAGGCGGTGAACGAAGCTATTGCCCTTTCCCAGAATGAGGACTCACAAGCCGACGCCGCCCGTGTGTATGCGCGTGTCGGGGACACGGCCCGGGCGGAGAAACTGATCGCAGACCTGGCCAAGGAATCTCCTTATGACACGTTGCTCGTCAATGTGAAGATTCCCACGGCGCGTGCCATCCTTGACCTGCAGCGCAATCAACCGGCACAGGCAGTGACGGCACTGGAAGCCGCAAAACCTTACGATCTCGGCGCCGATCGGCGCCTCTTCGGAACCTATATGGCCCCATACGTCCGTGGCGAAGCATATCTTCGTTCGCGCGACGGCGCGAACGCAGCGCTTCAGTTTCAAAACATTCTCGACCACCGCGGAATTCAACTCACCAGCCCATTCCTTCCCCTTTCGAAGCTCGGGCTCGGCCGGGCTTATGCGCTTCAGGGCGATACGGCAAAAGCGAAAGCCGCATATCAGGATTTCTTCGCGCTGTGGAAAGACGCCGACCCGGACATTCCGATTCTCAAGACGGCCAAGACTGAATACGAAAAATTAAAGTAGCCGCCACTGACGAAGCGGGCTTGGCGCGAAACAAGCCAGCGATTTAGCCTGAAGCAACCAGCGCAGAGGTGAAAGATGAAGTGGTACAACTACCTGTCTTGCTTCGTTGCCGGAGTCTTCCTGATCCACGTCATCCCCCATTTAATTCACGGCCTGAGCGTCGCCAACATCGTTGGCGCGTTGATCAGCTTGGTCGGAGGTTGCCTGTTGTTGTGGGTGGGGAAATTTTCGTGGAGAAGTCCTTGGGCGATCTTGCTGCTACTGGCTGGGATCGCTGCGGTCCTGCTCGTGGATGCCATGCATCATCGGTCGCACAGCGGATCCAATGCGGCAACGAATTCCGGATGGCTACGTCCGGTCGATGCGGTCGCAAAGACTCACCTTGCGCAATCCTGACAGGCCTCACCGCAACCTTCGAGTCCTTCCTTCGCAATGATCGGAGCCATGACGGGGGTCGCGGCCTCCTCTGAACTTTAGAATCCAAGCGTTGCTCGAAGGCGTCTGATATCTTTTAGATTCCCCCTGTTTCTCACGACAATGCATTCCGCTCAGCACCCAAGCCGGTGGATGGTGATTCTTGCCTTCGGACTGGTGTATCTGTTCTGGGGCTCGACCTATCTGGCGATCGACATCGCGGTTCAGACCATTCCTCCCGCGCTCATGTGTGCAACGCGGTTTTCCATTGCAGGCGTGGTCATGCTGGTGGTATGCGCCGCAACCGGTCGCAGGATTTTTTATTCTCCAAAGCAGATCGCGCTGTCGGCCGTGGTCGGACTGCTGCTGTTGATGGGTGGAAATCTCACGCTCTCGTACGCGGAACTCACGGTATCGTCAGGTTTTTCCGCGCTGATTATTGCCATCACACCGCTATGGTTTCTGGTGCTCGACTCTTTGCTGCTAGGAGACCACCACATCTCCGGTCGCGGCAAGGCGGGCCTTGCGCTGGGGATGGTGGGGTTGGTCGTCCTCGTGTGGCCACAGTTGCAAACGGGCAGCATGGGACATCGCGAGTTCTGGGCGTCGATCAGCCTGATCGCCGGATCGTTCTCCTGGGCCCTCGGCTCGGTGCTTTCGAAACGCTGGCAGTCGGGCATGGACGTCTTCAGCGCAACCGGCTGGCAAGTCACCGCGGCGGGAGTTGGAAACTTTATCTTTGCGCTCTTCGCCGGAGATCTCTCGCACGTCACCTGGTCTGCGCGCAGCCTGGGAGCAACATTCTATTTGGTAGTGTGCGGCTCCTGGATCGGTTACACCGCCTACATCTGGCTGCTTGAACACGTTCCCACGCCTAAGGTTTCCACCTACGCGTATGTGAATCCCGTAGTCGCCGTGTTTCTGGGTTGGCTCATTCTGCACGAGCGCGTGGACCGCTTCATCCTGGCCGGTAGCGCGATCGTTGTGCTGTCCGTCATCTTAGTCACCAGCGCCAAGGTAAGAGAAAAGACGGTCGCGGAGGAACTGCCTGCGGTGGAGGCTGCAGGAGACTAGAAGAAATTTCAGATTTTAGATTTCAGATTTCAGATTGTAGACTGCAGAAGGTTGTTGGACGGTCACTGGGTTTCTTTTAATCTGCAATCTAAAATCTGCAATCTGCAATTGTGATCTCCCTTACTCTTCGTCCTCAGCATCATTCACCAAATCCACCACGTGCCCGCGAATCGAGAAGGTCTGCTTCGCGTCTCCGCCGGGCTCAAAGGTGACTCGTACCGGAGCACGCTGCCACGACGGAGCCGGGCAGGCTGTGTCCGGTTCCGCATCCTCGGCCAGGCCATCGTTGGGGAGCGGCTTCTTCAACACCGGCTTGCGGCGGCTGAGTTGCGCCACGATGGCGTAGGTTTTCTTTCCGTCGTCGGAGACTCCGCAGTACGCGACGTAATCACGATACCAACTCCCCGCAGAATAGAACGGGTCGAACTCCGGAAGATTGATCGGGGAAATCCTGCCGGTCACGCGGTCCACGAGCATCCACCCGCCACGTTGCCATTGCCATCGTGGAGCCGGATCATCCGGAAGATTGTCATTCAAGCGGAACGCGCGTCGCACGACAAACAAGCGATCGGTGACTTCGTGCGAAGGGCCGGCCACGTATTCCTTGACGCGCCCGTCGACCAGCAGCGGGCGAATCTTGAGGATCAGCGGCTTTTCTTCCGTTCCGGTAGGAAACCACTGCGCGGAAGTCCATTTACCGAGGGCAATGACGTGAACCTTTGTGGCCGCGCTGGCGGCGGTAGAGAGCAGCATCGCACAAATAACAACGTACGCCAGTTGAGTACGCGGCACTCGCATAATCTGAGATTAGGCATGCGTCCGCGTCTTATCAAGGATTTCGCGCTGTTCGCGAAGCGTAACAGCCCGAAGTGGGAATGGCGAAGTTTCACGATTGGTGGTACTGTTCCAGAAACCACTGGCCCCGTTCCGGCGGAATCCGGATAATAGGCGTAGAATCGATTGTTTCATCAGCGATTTGATTATGAGTGTTTCGCCTGCTTCTCGCACCCTGTCGCGGCCGGATGCGCGTACAACTTCGCAGAATAAAGCCGCTTCTTATCAAGAGATGGGTGATCTGATCTCACGACGGCGTGCCCCGCGAATCCTGGTGGTTGACGACCAACCCAGCATCGCCGGCTTGATGAGCCAGTTGCTCACCATGCGCGGCTATGACGTGACCACCGCCTCCAATGCTGAGCAGGCCGAGGCTGAGGTTCGCAAGCAACTGCCCGACTTGATCCTCTCCGACGTGATGATGCCCGGCAAGTCCGGTTATGACTTCTGCCGCGGCCTGAAGGAAAATCCCGCCACGCGGCTGATTCCTTTTGTTCTCATCACCGGACTCAGCGACAGCAGTGACAAAGTGCGCGGCATCGAAGCCGGGGCCGATGATTTTCTGAACAAGCCGGTGCTTGCCGAAGAACTGATCGCACGCGTGAAGTCGCTGCTTCGCCTGAAAGAGTTTACCGACGAACTGGAGACGGCCGATTCGGTTTTGTGCACTTTGGGCCTGATCGTCGAAGGCCGCGACCCTTATACCGAAGGTCACTGCGAGCGTTTGGCAATGCGCGCCGCAGACATGGGGCGCCATCTCGGAATGGATGAAGATTCCGTTCTCGCGCTCAAGCGTGGCGGATATCTGCACGACCTGGGCAAGATCGCCGTACCTGACGAAATTTTGAAAAAAGGCAGCGATCTCACCGCCGAGGAATGGGCCATCATGAAACTCCATCCCGTGACCGGCGAGAACATTTGCCGGCCGCTGCATTCGCTGCGGCTGGTGCTGCCCATCATCCGTCACCATCATGAGCATTCCGATGGTTCAGGTTATCCCGACGGGCTGGTTGGATCGGAGATTCCGGTACTTCCCAGAGTCTTGCAAGTCGTTGACGTTTACGATGCACTCCGCACCGCCCGTTCCTATAAACCGGCGCTAACTCACGAGCAAGCCGCACAAACGATGCGGGAAGAGGCCGCTCGCGGTCTGTGGGACGCAGAATTGGTAACAGAATATTTCTATATGCTGGAGCAAAAGCGCCAGGTGGCGTGAGCACTCGGACCAGTACTCAGCACTGAGTACTCGGTACTCGGTACTCAGTTCTCAGGGCCCACTTCTCACTCCTTGGCGGGTTTGTGGAAGGGTACGGCTTTAGCCGTACCGTAAAACGCCAAACAGGAATGGGCGCTTCAGCCCCTGCGGCACTCTCTGAATTCCGATTTCCGAAATCCCAAAAGCACAACGTACAATAGGGCTTCCCGAGCTGACCAGTTTGCAGACTTCAGTCCCGCCTGAGAACTGAGAGCCGAGAACTGAGAACTGTCTTTGGACCCCACCTACAGCATCGTGATTCCGGCGTACAACGAGAGCGCGCGGCTCGGCGCGACGCTGCAAAAAGTGCTGGGCTACGTTCACCAGCAGGGATGGGACGCCGAGGTGATCGTCGTCAACGACGGATCCCGCGACAACACAGCAGAAATTGTTCGTAGTTTTGGCGCGAAAAATCCGGCGCTACGTCTGGTGGAAAATCCCGGCAACCACGGCAAGGGATATAGCGTGCGCAACGGAATGTTGCACGCCCGCGGCCGCACGGTGCTATTCAGCGATGCCGATTTGTCCTCGCCGATCGAGGAAGCTCCCAAACTTTTTCAAGCGCTGGAACAAGGTGCCGACATCGCCATCGGCTCGCGCTGGCTGCGTTCGGAAACTCAGACGCAGCGCCAGCCTCTGCACCGTCAACTCTTCGGACGAATCTTCAACCTGATCCTCCGCCTTACGTTGGGCCTGAAATTCAAAGACACCCAATGCGGCTTCAAAGCCTTCCAGCAACCGGCAGTGCAAGCGATCTTCCCTCTGCAGAAAATCGAGCGCTGGGGATTCGATCCCGAGATCCTGTTTCTCGCGCGGAAGCTGAAATTCAATGTGCAGGAAGTCCCCGTCGCCTGGGGACACAGTGGCGGAACCCGCATCAACCCACTGGTCGACGGCTCCCGCATGGTCATGGAGATGCTGCGCATCCGTTGGTACGACTTGACCGGAAAGTACGACGGAGATCCCGCGCCGACCACTCAACCCGCGAAGACTGTGCCCGGCCAGCGCGGCCCACAAGCCTAGCGTCGATTCCCGAAGTGGCTAACTGAAGTACGAGCGCTCTTGAGAGGAGTGTCATCCTGAGTGGCGTTCTTTGGCGCGAAGAGCCTGCCCTGAGCGCAGTCGAAGGGACGTTGCAACTTCCCCGCCACGGGCAAATTGCATGGGGCCTTCGCTGCTCTCAAGATGACAGCCGGGCTATAGGCTTTTCACGGCCTCCACGACGCGCCTTCCCATGTCCGCCGTCGAAATCGCCGCATGCGTCTTTCCCGCCAGATCGGCAGTGCGCGCGCCCTGCGAAAGCACCGCCGACACTGCCTCCTCCACGCACGCCGCTTCCTTTTCCAGTTGGAACGAATGCCGCAACAACATTGCCACCGTCAGAATCGCTCCCAGCGGATTCGCAATGCCCTTCCCCGCAATGTCAGGCGCCGACCCGTGCACCGGCTCATACAATCCCACGGGCCCGCCAATGCTCGCCGATGCCAGCAGTCCAAGCGAGCCCACAACACCGCCAGCCTGGTCCGAGAGAATGTCGCCAAACATATTTTCCGTCAGCAGCACATCGACATCCGCAGGCCGCTGCACCAGCAGCATCGCCGCCGAATCCACGTACTGGTGTCCCAGCTTCACCTCGGGATATTCCTTCCCCACGCGCGTCACCACTTCCCGCCACAATCGCGAACATTCCAGCACGTTTGCCTTGTCGACCGACAGGACCTTGCGCCGACGCTTCATGGCCAAATCAAACGCCACGCGAGCGATCCGTTCGATCTCCGATTCCCCATACTTCATGGTGTTGATCGCAACGCGCGAGCCCGGAGCACCCTCGATCGATCGCGGTTGTCCAAAGTAAGCTCCGCCGAGCAACTCGCGGACGATCATGATGTCGGTGCCACGCACAACTTCCGCCCGCAATGGAGAAGTATCCTCAAGTGCCGGAAAAAATACCGCCGGACGCAAATTGGCATATGCCCCCAACTCGCGCCGTATGCGGAGCAATCCCGCCTCAGGGCGAAGATGACCAGGATTGTGATCGAACGCCGGACTTCCCACCGCGCCCAGCAGCACCGCCGACGAAGCGAGGCACGCCTGAATCGTATCCGCGGGCAGTGGATCGTTGGCCACCGTCAGGGCTGCTCCACCAATCGGTTTGCTTTGAAGTTGAAGCTGATGGCCAAAGCCCTCGGCCACGGCCTGCAAGACGAGAACGGCCTGATCGGTTACTTCCGGACCAATGCCATCACCGGGGAGAGTCGTAATTTTCAGAAGCATGGGAAGGATTCAACGATTCGGGAATCTGGCAATTGGGTGATAGAAAACTTGTCAATTCTATCTGAGTGAAGAGCAAATTGCGGCAAGGGGCCGCGCTCTCAATCACTCAAATCACCCAATCACTCAATTCCTCAGACGCCCCAAAGGTAGTCTTCTTGCTGCGTCTGTTCGTGGTGAGCATCGCCGTGAACCGGGATCGGCACGCCAAACGCATTCGTTTGCGGGCCCACGGGAAACGGCTTCACGGGCTCCAGCGCAGGCTCGGGCGCAAGCTCTGCGGCAGGCGCGTTCACCACAGCCGCTTGTGTCGGAACAATCTTCTCAATGAGCGGCGTCGCCGATCCAGACGGCTTGTGCGTATCGCGAATCAATTCGAGCAAGTGGTGATCTTCGACATGTTTGATCTTGTCCGCCAGGCGGACAAAGCGGCGGTAGATGTCGTCGAGCGCGCGCCGGTCGAACTGATATCCCAACTGTTCACACCGAATGCTGAGGGCATGTCGTCCGGAATGCTTGCCCAACACCAGCTTCGAATCGGGCACGCCCACCGACTTCGGCGTCATGATCTCGTAGGTCAGCGGATTCTTCAGCACGCCATCCTGATGAATGCCCGCCTCGTGGGCAAAGGCATTGCGTCCGGTGATGGCCTTGTTCGGCTGCACAGGCACGCCGGTAATCTCGCTCAACATCTGGCTGGCCGCAAAGATTTGATCGCCAATCACGCCTGTCTCAAAAGCAAAGCGATCGGGACGAACCCGCATCGCCATCACAATCTCTTCCAGCGACGCATTGCCTGCGCGCTCGCCGATGCCATTGATCGTGCACTCGACCTGCCGCGCTCCCGCACTCACTGCTGCCAGCGCATTGGCGACCGCCATACCCAAATCATTGTGGCAGTGCGCCGAAATCACAACGTTCTCAATTCCCTTGACCTGCTGCCGGATGGTCGTGATCAGGTCCGCAAACTCGGTCGGAATCGTGTACCCAACCGTGTCGGGGATATTCAGCGTAGTCGCACCCTCCTCGACCACCGCCTCCAGAACTCGGCACAAGAAATCAGGGTCGGTACGCGTCGCATCTTCCGGGGAAAATTCCACATCCTCACAAAGCGATTTGGCGAGACGGATCGCTTCCCGCGCCTGTTCCACACACTGATCCCGCGTGATGCGCAGCTTGTAGGTCAAATGAATATCGGAAGTCGCCAGAAAAACGTGGATCCGCGGACGCGCCGCATGCTGCAAGGCCTCCCAGGCACGCTCGATGTCAGGGCGGCAGGCGCGCGCCAGCCCGGCGATAATCGGACGCCGCACCACCGAGGCAATCGCCTTCACCGACTCAAAGTCGCCATCGGATGCGATGGGGAACCCAGCCTCGATCACATCCACACCCAGGCGGTCGAGCTGGTGAGCCAGGCGGAGCTTCTCTTGCCGGTTCATGCTGCAACCTGGCGACTGCTCGCCGTCGCGAAGCGTCGTGTCAAAAACAGTAATTCGGGCTCGCTCTGCGGTCATGGAACTCCCTCAAAACAATCGTGATCTTCTATGGTACGGGCGGCAGGCTTAGAAGCAAAACTTATAATTCTTCATGAATCATTAGTTACAATTGTATAATAAGTACTGCTAATGGCTTGCGGAGACTTGATTAAGGGGCTGTCTCATGGAACTGTCTCAGCTTGAAGTGTTTTTGGCGGTCGCCCGCGAGCACCGCTTCTCCCGCGCCGCCGAAAAACTCTTTCGCACCCAGTCTGCGGTAAGCCAGACCATTCGCAAGCTCGAGGACGAACTCGGCGAAGCTCTTTTTGACCGATCTTCGCGCGAGGGCGTCCTCACCGACGCTGGCAAGGTTCTCTTTGAATACGCCGAAAAGCTGATCAACCTGCGCGGGGAAGCCGCCGAGTCGCTCACTGAGCTGCGCGAGCTTCAAAAAGGCAAGCTGGTCATTGCGGCGAACGAATTCACCGTGCTCTATCTGCTTCCTTTACTGGCTGAGTTCCGCCGCCTGCATCCCATGATCAAGATCAAGGTAGAGCGCGCGCTCGGCAGCCACATTCCCGACGACGTTTTGCGCTACAGCGCGGAGTTTGGAGTGCTCTCCTATGAGCCGCAGGAGCCCAGCCTCCATTCGGTGGTCGTATATCTCGACGAACTTGTATTCGTCGTTCCGCCTAAGCATCCGCTTGCTTCCGCCTCGCAGGTCAGTATTCGGCAACTCGGCGCGGAGTCTTTTGTGGCTCACATTGTCTCCTCGCCCTATCGCGAGAAAGTCATTCAACTCTTCAAGACGCACAAAACGCCGCTCCACATGGATCTCGAGCTGCCCACTCTGCAGGCCATCAAGCAATTTGTTGCCATGGGGCAAGGCGTCGCGCTGGTTCCGGAGATCAGCGTCGAAACTGAGATTGCCCGAGGGGAATTGGTCGGAATTCCAGTGCGCGAACTGCAGATCAAACGCAAGCTGCGCCTGATCTATCGAAAAGACGCGAACCTGTCGCACGCCGCACGCGCATTCTTGAAAGTCGTCGAAGCGGTCGCTCTGGAACGAAAAGGCCGCTACCGCTTCCAGCGTGAAACTTAGTCCGCCACAAAAAAGAAAAAGGAGCAACGCGAGCTTTGCTCCTTCGCTCATTGACGAGAACTTCTCAGCAGTCCGCGCAGACCTGCTCTTCCTGGAACGATGCCAGCGCCGCATCCACCGAAGGATGAACTTCCAGCACCGAATCCAGATTCGTCAGCTCAAGCAAAGTGGTCACCAACGAATTTGCTCCTGCACACTTGAAGGTGACATTTTTCCCCTGGGCCCAGCTTTGCAGAAGCGCGAGCTCTCCAATGCCCGCGCTATCCATTGAACTGACCCCACTCAGGTCGAGTACCAGCTTGCGCGCATGTTGCAGGGCCGCACCGACCACCCGCGACAGCGCAGCGGCCTCATCGCGATATACGATGCGGCCCTGGCAGTGGACGATGATGACATCGCCGCGATTGCGTGTTTCCAGACTGAGTTTCAACTTCAACTCCTTGTTCATTCCAAAGCCGGCCACCACTCCCGGCTGCTCCGATATTTGCCAATTCGTGTCCATAGGTTGCATGCTAGTAGATAGACGTGGGTGGTTTGGTTTTGGCACCATGAATATCTGGTAAATTTTTGTCTGTCCTGCGAGCCCGCAATCCCGGTACAACTGGACAATTTTTGTAAACCGGGACATCTTGGGCATCCAGTACACTGCATCTAACGGATTTCGTTGACCAAAGTGCATTTTTTGCCGGCCGGACGGCCGGGGAGGAATAATTCGTGTCAAAGTCTGCTGCCGCAGGGCTGGCATTTGTTGTTTTGATGTTGTTCTCGATTCCGATGTCGGCACAATTCAACGGACTCCTTCCCAACGGCAACGTTTACGCCGGTGTTTCCTATGGCCAACTCACCAACGTCATCAATCAGCAGAGTTATCGCGGATGGAACGGCTCGTTTGAGGCGCTACCCTTCACTCGTTTTCCGCGCCTCGGGCTGGTGATCGATGCCAGTGGTTTCTATCGCACCGGAGTCACGCAATATAACTTGGTTGGCGGACCCCGTATCTCGACGAATCTGGGAAAGTGGCGCCCGTTCGCCCACGCCATGGTCGGAGTCCGGCATTTGAGCTCCAGCGGTTTTACCTACAATCCTCTCGCCCTCGATTTCGGTGGCGGCGTGGATTACAAACTTCCCTTCAAGAATTTTTCCTGGCGCTTCCAGGGCGACTATATGCACACCCACTACTTAAGCGCCACGCAGAATGATTACCGCGCGTCGACCGGAATTGTCTGGCGCTTCTGAGCGATCACCGCTCCTCATTTCCTGATCAACCAATTGGCGGCTGACCGAATCTCTTCTGCATACATCCAAAACTTATTCGCTTCATAAGGGTTGATGGATGCCATGAAGGGAGATCGTTTGATGTTTAAAGCTGCATGCATCGGTGTTGTGCTGTTTTTGTTCGCCGGGTTGGCGAACGCTCAACTCCCGGGCGGAAATGTATTCTTCGGATACTCGTACGAAAATACGAACTCGTCCACTCTCGACTTGAACACATCGCGTGCCAACTTGAACGGGTGGGAAGCTTCGTTCGAAGGAAAACTTCTGCCCTGGGTCGGGCTCGTAGCCGATTTCGCCGGACATTACGGCTCGCAGAATTTTGTCGAAGTTACGCCGGGTGGCGTCCAAAATATTAACGTCACAGGACATTCCCAGGAATACTTGTTTGGCCCCCGTGTTTCCATCCCGGTCGGCAGGTTCACTCCATTCGCCGAAGGAATGGTGGGCTTCGCTCATATTCACACCGGGGGGACTTTGCCCGGACCATCCAACACTTCCTTCGCCACCGCCGTCGGAGGAGGGCTTGATTTCCGAGTAATTGGACCGCTGGCATTGCGTGGGGAAGGCGACTACATCCACACATCATTCTTCGACACGTCGCAGCACAATTTCCGGATGTCGTTCGGTGCCGTTCTCCGCTTCTGAGGACAAACCTCTGTGTCCTCAGTGTCCTCTGTGGTGAGCATCTCTTGAATGAACCGATAGAAAAATCAGGATTCAGCTGGTTGGCTGAATCCTGTTTTTTGTGGCCACGACAAAACTCGTTTCACGACAGTCTTGGTAACTAACCTTGAGGAACGCTGTCCGGCTCGTTCGCCCAATATTTGTGATCGCGCAAGAAATACTTCTCGTTCCAGTAATTCATCGCTGTCCACAGAAATAGCCGTCCCACGCGCAGGTGCCCCATCTTCTTGAAGCGGCGATTCGTGGTATAGACTCCACCGCGCACGATCGCAAAACGGGTGCGCTGCACCTTCTGGCTTAGCCGGTAGTCTTCCGCAAATAAAATCTGCTCGTGAAATCCGCCCAGTTCCCAGAATTTTTTCCGGTCGAAGAACATGAACATGCCAGTCGCAAACGGACGGTGCAAGTACGACAGATACTGAAAGAAGTCATTCCCCGCATAGAACGCCTTGTCGAGCCAGCTGCCTTCGTTGCACAGGATGTTTGTTGTCACACAGTGCAGCTGCTTGCGTTGCGCACGCTCCACGCATCGCCGCACCAGAGACCGGTCGGCGAGTTCAATGTCGGCGTCGAGGAAAAGCACATAAGGAGTTTCTGCGAGCGCCGCTCCGTGGTTTCGTCCGACCGAAGGCATGCCGCCGCGAATCACACTCACGTTCAGGCGGTCTCGAAAACTCCGTACGATCTCGGGCGTTCCGTCAGTCGAGTTCGCGTCAGCGACCAACACTCTCGTACTCGACATCTTCGAGTAGTCCTGCATCGTCAGCGAAGTCAGTAAGCGCGGAATCAGTTTCGCCTCGTTCTTCGCCGGAATCACGATCGTCAAGTCGCTCGTCATGTTCGTGCTTATCGTAGTCATGTTCATCGTAGTCATGGATCTGTACCCCCTGATCATCGATCGTCAGATAAGTGAGCCGGGAATCAACCCACCCACCCGAGTTGTAATAGTGGACGCCATCGCGAGTGGCGTGAATGGCTTCGTGCGTATGTCCGCAGAAGATGCGGTCGACCCCATTCTGCCGGGCGAACGCCAACGCTCCCGACGCAACTTTCGCCGACATCCGCAGCCAGCGCGTGTTGAGCCGGTCAATCAGCCGCGCGATGGGATTGCCCCTGAGATCCAGTTTCTGCAACTGCAGAAATAGCGACGTGCCCCAGGCGCTCAGCCGCAATCGGTTCACCTGAAAGCCATCGAACTGGTGCCCGTGAATCGCAATGTGCCGCAGCCCGCAATAATTCCACGCGTACTCCTGGTACACGCGCACTCCAACTAGATGCGACATGATGTTGGTCAGGCCACGGTCGTGGTTCCCTTCCACCCACACGACTTCAATCCTGCGCTTGGGATTCGAGAGCTTGCGGATGTAGCCGAGAAACTTCCAGTGTTCCTTGGTCAGGCGGGCAAAATTCAGATCGGCAAAAATATCGCCCAGCAGAATCAGCCGCTGAAAGCGATTTTCCTTGAGCACCCGCGTGGCCTCGCGAGCGCGACTCGTCTCTGCACCCAGGTGCAGGTCGGAAAGGATCAGCGTGTTGTACACGGGCAGATCCATGTTCGAGTTTTAGCAGTGGAATGTTACGGGGTGATTACAGTTGCATCAATTTTGGTGCATAGGTAACTAGGGCAGTAACTACACTGTTCCCCTATTCGCTGGTGAAATAGTCCACGGTAACGGGGTTTTCAAACAACGAATAATCACGGGTGACCACAGTGATACCGCTCTCGGTGACGAAGTAGCGCTGGCGGTCGGCTTCGGCGTCATAACCAATCGTCGTGCCTTCGGGGATATGCACGTCGCGGTCGAGGATCGCTTTCCGTATTCGGCACTTGCGGCCGACGCTGACGTGCGAGAACAGGATGCTGTCGGTCACTTCCGTATACGAATTGACGCGCACATCCGGGGACAGAATGGAATTCTTCACGCTCCCGCCAGAAACGATGCATCCATTGGACACGATCGAATCAAGCGCAGTGCCAGTACGCCCGGCTTCCGCGAACACGAACTTCGCCGGCGGGTACTGCCGCTGGTGGGTGCGAATCGGCCAATGATCATCGTAGAGGTTGAAGATGGGCGAGACCGACACGATATCCATGTTGGCCTCGTAGTATGCTTCCAGCGTGCCCACATCCCGCCAGTAAAGGGCTTCCTTCTTATTTTCGTCGACGAAATCGTAGGCGTAGACGCGATAGTCGTCCACCATCTTCGGCAGAATGTCTTTGCCGAAATCATGACTCGATTGCGGATTTTCCGCGTCCTTGAGCAGCACGGGGATGAGTACATCAGCGTTAAAAAGATAAATCCCCATCGAAGCTGCGACCTTGGCGGGATTCAGCGGGGAGCGTAAGGCCGTCACTTTGGGCTTCTCCTCGAAGCCGTTGATGCGGCCATCCTTGTCGACATCCACCACGCCGAGGCGGAACGTCTCTTCCGGATCAATCTGAATCGTGGCCAGCGTGATATCGGCCGCCGAGTCCAGATGCTGTTTCATCATCTTTCCGTAATCCATCTTGTAGATGTGATCACCGGAAAGAATCATCACGTGCTTCGGCTGCTCTGAGCCGATGGAATAAATGTTTTGGTAGACCGCGTCCGCCGTGCCCTGATACCACTGGTCGCTCACCCGCTTCATGGGCGGCAGCACTTCCACGAACTCGCCGACTTCACGGCCCAAAATATTCCAGCCTTCGCGGATGTGACGGTTGAGAGAGAGAGCTTTGTACTGGGTCAGGATGTAGACGCGGCGCAGATCGGAATTCAGGCAGTTCGAGAGCGTGATGTCGATGATCCGGTAGATGCCGCCGAAGGTGACTGCCGGCTTGGCCCGATCGCGAGTGAGAGGATAGAGCCGCTCGCCGGCGCCGCCTGCCAAGAGAACCCCGAGAGTATCTTTCATTCCATCCCCTCAGACTTCGTTCCGGTACCCACTCACCGGAATCTCGCTTTCTCGCGTGGCAGATGCGAAGAGAAACAGTAGATGGTAGCACAGCTGGATATGGTTGCTAACGCTTCCCTGCTTACGCGAATCCGTATAATGCAGGCGATGGAGCGGCCAGTGCCAACAAAAAAGAAAACGCCTTCCAGTTCGAACCCTGCTTCAGAGGAAAATCAACAGGCAGACCAGTTGCTGGGAATGGATCGAGGCATTACTCGGCGCGATTTTTTGAACGCCACCTTGCTGGCGTCTGGCGGAATGTTGCTCAATCCTGTGTCGCCCGCAGATCTGCTGGCGGCCAACCCGAGCCCGGATTCAAATCAAGATGACTTCACCGGATATGGCGGCATCGGCGACTACGCGCACTCCAACGGCAACACGCTCCCTGTACTGGAGGCCGGACACCAGATTCGCGATGGCCAGTTTGAAAATCTCCCCGCAAGTGTCATCGAAACTGGCGAGATCTACGACTGCGTCGTCGTAGGCGGAGGAATCAGCGGCCTCGCAGCCGCGCTGATTTTTCAGCGCCAAGCGGGCGCAGGAAAAACCTGTCTCGTTCTCGACAACCATCCCATCTTCGGTGGCGAAGCCAAACGTAACGAATTCCTGGTCGATGGACACCGCCTGATTGCCCACCAGGGCTCGGCATTTTTCCCAGTGCCATTCCCTCACAGTTTCATTGGAAGATTCTACGATTCGATCGGGCTGAGAACACCTCGCCTCGAATATCAGAAGTGGGACGGCTCGAAACCGGAGATCCAACTCAGCCGCACGCCTTATTTGGGAAATGCGCCGAATGCCACGTACTTCGGGCCAAAGTTCGGCCAGCCGCAAGGATTATGGCTGACCGACCCGTGGGGCAAGCAACTGGAGACTGCTCCGGTCTCGGCGAAAGTCCGAGCGGAAATGTCGAAGTTTCAGTCCGCAGGTGATGCGGGCGCTCGGGCTCCGCAATATCCCGGAGACGCCATCTCGCGGCGCCTCGACGCGGTCACGCTTGAAGATCACATGATCGAGCACTATGGCGTCAGTCGAGACACCATCCGCGCTTTTCTGTCGCCCGGCGAAGGCGCAGGTTACGGCCTCGGTCCCGACGCACTCTCCGGCTACACCGCCTACGCAGCCGACATGCTGCATCCGCTCGACATCAGCGACGAAACCGGCACGCAAATGTTTCCTGACGGAAACGGCGGCTTGGCGCGCCTGATTATCAAGACTCTGATTCCGGAATCCATCGCCGGCAGTCACTCGTTAGAAGACGTATGCCGCAATGCCGTGAACTTCGCGGCGCTCGATCGTGCAGGCGGGCCTGCGCGCATCCGCCTGGATTCGACCGCCGTGTGGGTAAAGCATGATGGCGATGCTGCGAAGTCTGAGTTCGTGACCATCGCCTACACGCGTTCTGGTAAAACCCATCGCATCAAGGCGCGCTCGGTGGTAATGGCAGGAGGAAGCTGGACGACGCGCCACATCGTGCGCGACTTGCCTCCCGATCGTGTCGAAGCCTACAGCCAGTTCTATCGCACGCCCTGCCTGATGGCCAACGTAGCTGTTCGCAACTGGCGATTCCTGTACAAAATGGGGATCTCAGGCTGCCAGTGGTTTGAGGGCCTGGGGAGCTACATGCAGGTGCGTAAGCTGGCCCTGTGCGGCGCCGACTCTCCCACCATCGGCCCCGACTCGCCCACCGTGCTCACAGTAAAGATTCTGTATACGTATCCCGGCAAATCGACCGAAGAGCAGGGACACGTGGGCCGCGGCGAACTGATGTCCGTTCCCTTCCGAGAATACGAACGCCAGATTCGCCAGCAATTCACCGACATGTTCGCGCACAGCGGATTCGACGCCAGTCGCGATATTGCTGGAATCATCCTCAATCGCTGGGGGCATGCGTATTTAAGTCCCGCCCCGGGATTTTTCTTCGGAAAAAATGGCAAGCCCGCGCCCGGCGAAGTTCTGCGCGCAGCCCCATTCGGCAGAATTGCCTTTGCGAATACCGATCTCTCTGGAGTGGCCGACCACCGCTCGTCGATTATCGAGGCAGATCGCGCCGTAGGACAGCTACTAGATCAGATCTTAGCGGGGTAGATATTTCGTACTCAGCGGCGAGGCGATGGCGGAGCGCCGAAGATGATCTTTTCTGGAAGGCGTCATCCTGAGCGGAGCCGCCTTTCAGGCGAAGCGAAGGATCTCAGTCTGATCGAACGCGGACAATTACCGATCCTTGTCAGGCTTGTCCTTTTCCAGCTTCTCTTCGTCAATCTTGATGCGCAGCGATTTCAAAAACTTCAAATCCTGATCACTCACCTTGAATTCAGGATTTGTCGACAGTGTCGTTACCAGCGAAGTTTTATCAGGCGACTTCTCGCCTTGCTTGCTCACACCAATGGTGGCTTCCAGCACCAGAAAGATATCGTACCCACCTTCTTTGATCCGCGAGACAACCTCAGAGATTTGCTCGGAATCGGAAAGAGATTCGTTGATTGCCTCGCCGAGCTCTTTCATCAGTTGCTTGAGTTGTGGATCCACTGGTCCCCCCGGAGCGAAATCTCCTACCTACAACATTAGATGCCATCCTCAGCCGAACGGTTCGCCGTTCATCCGTTGCGCCATTGTAGCGCCGCAGGCTGTTAAAATCGAGAACTGTGAGTAAGGTTTCTTCATTACGAAAGCTGGGCGTTGCGGCACGCATTGTCGGGCAGCAGGCAGGCCGCAACCGCACCGTCAATGCCGTAATGAGTGGGGCTCGCACCGCCGGCCGGTCGTTCGGACGCGCCGCACACCAGTTATGGCTGGAGATCACCGGACTCTTCTTTCTCATAATGGCCTTGAGTTTCGCAGGCGCCACTTTTAGGGAGTACGAGAAATATCACGCCGGCAGTGTCGGGTTCGGCCGCATCGCCATCACCATCGGGTGCACCCTTACCTTTGGCTGGTTCGGCGTGAGTTCATTCTGGAGAGCGCGCCGGAAAAGCTGACCGTTAGAGCTGGGGGACTTGTAGCACCGGGGTTCGTCGCGACTGCCGTTTCGTCGCAGTTAGAGGCTGTCATGACCGAAAAGCTAAAGACCCGCCCAGACACGACCGAAATCGAAACCTCTTCTCACATCCCAGTCAATCCCCTTTACACTCCAACGGATCTCAAAGGCTCTGACTACGAAAACGAGGTCGGATATCCCGGCGAATACCCTTTCACTCGTGGCGTGCAGGCCACCATGTACCGCGGCCGCCTTTGGACTATGCGCCAGTACGCCGGCATGGGCGACGCAGAGGAATCGAACAAGCGCTACAAATATCTGCTGGCGAATGGCACTACCGGCCTCTCAGTCGCCTTCGACCTGCCCACGCAGATCGGCCTTGACTCCGACCATCCGCTGGCGGCCGGAGAAGTTGGCAAGGTGGGCGTCGCCATCGATTCCATCGATGATATGCAGCGCCTCTTTGACGGCATCGAGTTGACGAAAATTTCCACCTCGATGACCATCAACGCCACCGCGTCCATTCTTCTGGCCCTTTACGTGGCGGTCGCGCGGCGGCAAGGTGCCGACATTCGCAAGCTATCGGGCACCGTGCAGAACGACGTGCTCAAGGAATACATCGCCCGAGGTACCTACATATATCCCCCGCAGCAGGCCATGCGCGTCATCACTGACATGTTTGCCTGGGCCAATGACAACGTTCCCGACTGGAACACGATCTCGATTTCCGGTTATCACATGCGCGAGGCCGGATCGACTGCCGTGCAGGAAGTCGCCTTCACGCTCGGCAACGGCATGGCCTATGTTGAAGCAGCCATCAAAGCCGGACTCGACGTTGACAAGTTCGCTCCGCGGCTGTCGTTCTTCTTCAACGCCCACAGCAATTTTCTCGAAGAGGTGGCGAAGTTCCGTGCCGCCCGCCGCATGTGGGCGCGCATCATGCGCGAGCATTTCAAAGCGCGCAATCCCAAGTCGTGGATGCTCCGCTTCCATACGCAAACCGCCGGCTCGACGCTCACCGCCCAGCAACCGGAAAACAACATCGTCCGCACCTCCATTCAAGCCATGGCCGCCGTGATGGGCGGAACGCAATCGTTGCACACTAACTCCTACGATGAAGCGTTAGCCCTGCCCACCGAACAGGCCGCGCGCATCGCGTTGCGCACTCAGCAAATCATTGCTTACGAGTCCGGCGCACCGCAGACCATCGACCCCTTCGCCGGATCGTATTACGTGGAGTCCCTTACCAACGAGATCGAAAAGCGCGCCGCCGAATATCTCGGGAAGATTGAAGTGATGGGCGGAATGCTCAAGGCCGTCGAACGCGGATTCGTGCAGCAGGAAATTCAAAACGCCGCCTACGAATACCAGCAGGCAGTCGACGACGAGCGCGCTATCGTGGTCGGCGTCAACCGCTTCGAAGTCGAAGAAGAAAAACCAATCCCCATTCAGCGAATCGATCCGGCCTTGGAGCCGAAGCAGGTCGAACGCCTGCGCGCCCTGCGGACTAAGCGCGACGCCGGTCCGTGGAAATCAGCCTTGGCTGGCGTGGAAGAAGCAGCCCGCTCAGGAGCAAACGTTATGCCGCGCATCCTGGCCGCAGTCGAGGCCTCAGCCACCGTCGGCGAGATTTCCGATGCGATGCGAAAGGTTTTCGGGGAATACAAAGAATCGGTCGTGATCTAGCAAATCCAAAGGCTCGCTGCGGTTGTTGCTTCGTGAACCTTCGTGTCCTTAGTGGTGAATGTCTTTGACGTTCACTAGGCAGGCTGCGCCTGCATCTCAGCCACAGCCGCGTCAAGATGCGCCAGTGTCTCCTCAATCGTCAGCGAATACATGTCGCGTCCCAGCCCTTCGCCAGCTTCCAGCGCGGTCTTCAGATAATGTCCTGCGATCTCTTGGGCCAGCGAATCCGTAATCATCTTGCCGGTCCGCTTCTTATATTCCACCCATGCCGGATGCGGCAGCGCCACCCAGACCTTCCGGCCATCCACAAGAAACTTGATATCGACCGCGTCGGCATGCCGCGTAGCAATCGCCACAATCATCGCCTGATATACGCAGTGCACTTGCTTCTTGGTCCAGCGGTCGGTAGCAGTAAAGTCAGCAAACATGCATAAAACTATAGCGGAGTGAATAGCACCCGGGCAAACGGCCCCGACCATGCACTAACTTCGTGAACCTTCGTGCCCTTTGTGGTTCCTGATTTTCCTACCCCATACTCAACCTTGACCCCGAACCACGCTCACTGCTAATGTCTGCGTTCGCCTCAACAAACAACGCTATGCACATTCGAAAACTGTCCTGCATCATCCTTCTTCTCTGCGTGGCCGCAGCCCAGGCCGCAACCGCCAAGCCTGCTTCGAAGGCGCCCAGCCAGCGCTTCGAAATCTCGTTTCCCAAAGAGATGAGCGCCGCACCCCTCGACGGCCACGTCCTGCTTCTGGTCTCTAACAACGACGAAAGGGAACCTCGTTTCCAAATCAGTTTCATGACTGCCGAGTCGCAACAAGCCTTCGGCGTTGATGTTGACGCGCTCGCGCCTGGCGCGCCCGCCGTCATCGATACCACTACCCTCGGATACCCTGCGGAGAGCCTCAACGACATCCCCGCCGGCGACTACTGGGTACAGGCCGTCCTCAACATCTACGAGACGTTCCACCTGGGCAATGGACGCACGCTCAAGCTGCCACCCGACAAAGGCGAAGGTCAGCACTGGCAAATCAAGCCCGGCAACTTATACAGCAAACCGGTAAAGATCCACCTCGATCCCAAAGCTGGGATGACTACTCGTATCTCTCTCACCGAAAAGATTCCCTCCGTTGAGGACGATCCGAAAGTGGTCGACTCCGTCGTAGGCTGGGATTCCTCCAACGATGAGCACACCATTGCCGACAACAAGTGGGTCAAGCACATCCGCATTCAGAGCGAACTGCTCACCAAGTTTTGGGGAAAACCCACCTACCTGGGCGCTGTGCTGCTTCTGCCCGATGGTTGGGAAGAGCATCCCAGCGCGCGCTACCCGCTCATCGTCGAGCAAGACCACTTTCATCGCGGTCTGCCAGGCATCATGGCATTTCGCACGCAGCCGCCCAGCGACACGCTGAAAGGCGGAGAACTTCGCGCCGCCAAAAACGGCTACAAGCTCTATCAGGACTGGACCGCCGGCCGTCTGCCGCGCGTCATCGTGCTCTCCATCCAGCACGCCACGCCCTACTTCGACGATTCCTACGCGGTGAACTCTGAAAACGTTGGCCCCTACGGCGACGCAATCACGCAGGAATTAATTCCGTACGTCGAGAAACAATTCCGGGGCATCGGACAGGGATGGGCTCGCGCCGTCTACGGAGGATCCACCGGCGGCTGGGAAAGCCTTGCCTCGCAAGTCTTCTACCCCGATTTCTACAACGGAGCGTGGGTCTTCTGCCCTGACGTCGTCGACTTCCGCGCCTACATGACCATGAATCTGTACGACGACAAGAACGCGTTCTGGATCGAGAGCCCCTACGCTCGCGTTCCCAGGCCTTCTGTGCGGGCATCGGACGGTCTCGTGCTATCCACTATGGAGCAGATGAACCGCTACGAACTTGTGCAGGGAACACACAGCCGCTCCGGTGAACAGCTCGACACCTGGCAGGCCGTCTTCAGCACGGTCGGTGACGATGGCTATCCCAAGCCCGTCTTCAACAAGCGCACTGGCGAGATCGATCACGAAGTCGCGAAATACTGGAAGGAGCACTACGACCTCAGCGCGATCATGCAGCGCGACTGGAAAACCCTTGGCCCTAGACTCGCCGGGAAACTGCATCTCTACGTTGGCGAGGCCGACACGTTTTATCTCGATCGCGCCGTACACCTGCTCAAAGATTTCCTGGAGACGACCACCGATCCCTACTACCACGGTACTTTTGAATTCGGCGTCCGCAAGCCGCACTGCTACGCCGGAGAATTTGATGCCTCTGTGGGATTAAACCAGCACTACTGGCCGGAGATGGTGAAGCATATGGAGCAAACCGCCCCGGCGGGCGCAGACTTGAAAAGCTGGAAGTACTAGATCAGGCGAGCTAGGACAAATGATGAACGCCGGAGCAACCGTGGAAGCGCGACCCTTCGAGGGCCGCGTAAGAGACTCGAAATGAGTGTGGGCGTCAGCCCCTGAGCGCCAGAGCTCCAGATTCCTTCCTGTAACACAAACTCCAGCACCAACGTGGAAGAGCGGCCCTTCGAGGGCCGCGTAAGGGATGCGATGAGTGTGGGCTTCAGCCCCTGAGCACGCCAGGACAACAAAATCCTTCCTGTAACATAGAACGGTGACGACTCGGGCCCAGCAAACGAGCAAACGATCGAAACTCAACGTTCTTCGCGCCAAACATCTGAGCGAATTCCCTTGGCTGGTCCATGGCTTCTCGACGCGCGTCGGCGGATTCTCCCGCGCCTATGGCAAAGCCGATCTCAACCTCG
Organism: uncultured Acidobacteriaceae bacterium; assembly: GCA_963731405.1. Classification (GTDB taxonomy): domain Bacteria; phylum Acidobacteriota; class Terriglobia; order Terriglobales; family Acidobacteriaceae; genus Sulfotelmatobacter. Next base: position 31,305 of record CAVSVS010000030.1, read on the forward strand.
GTTTCACCAAAGACGACTCCCGTGCCGCCGTCGAGCGCAACCGCGCCGCCTTCCTCCGCGAGCTCGGGGCGTTCACACAGAAGCGCCGCAGTTCGAAAACTAGTTCACGAACCGCCACAGCCTCGCTCTGGCCGCTGATCACGCTGCGCCAGATTCACTCTGACATCATCCATTGCGTCGATTCGATTCCCGCTGAAGCGCTCAGCGGAGACGGACTCATCACGGCCACTCCCGGCCTGCTGTTCGCCATCCAGACCGCCGATTGCCTGCCGGTGATTCTGGTGGACGCCAAACACTACGCGGTCGGCGTCTTTCATGCCGGCTGGCGCGGCACCGTCAAGCGCATCGTTGAAAAAGGTGTGGGCGAAATGTACCGCCACTTCGGCACGCGCCCCCGCGATCTGAAAGCCGCGATTGGACCCGGAGTTCACGGCTGCTGCTACGAAGTTGGAGAAGAAGTTCGCATCAAGTTCGAATCGCAGTTCGAATACGGCGCCAGCTTGTTCCACGAGGTCAAAGACTCCGACCCGGTGCGCGAGAAATATCCTCTTCTCTTCCTGACCGCCCGCGCCCCCGGACACAGCGAGTTGCCGAAGAGAATTTTTCTCGACCTGGTCGAAGCCAACCGCCAGCAGTTGCTGGCCACAGGGGTGTCGAAAAAAAACATCGACTCCTCCCCGCTCTGCACCAACTGCAATCCCAGTCTGCTGTTCTCCTATCGCACTGAGAAAGGGAAGACGGGAAGAATGATGGGAGTGGCCGGAATCCGTAAATGATGTGACCGATGTGGCGCGGGCACCCTGCCCGCGTGATGACTGAGCCATTCCAACCAAACCCTAGCACCCAAACCGCATCCAAGCCCCGGGACAACTCGTGTCGAACTCCGACCTAACCTCAATCCTCTTCGTGTTGCTTCTTTTGGTAGGCGCGGCGCAACTCTTCGGATACCTGTTCGTGAAACTGCGCCAGCCCCGCGTCGTCGGTGAAATCGTCGCCGGAGTCGTGCTCGGCCCCGCCCTGCTCGGCCGGCTACCCTCCACCGCGGCACTCATCGGGAGTGCACAGCATCAGGGGAACATCCTGAACTTCGTCTACTGGCTTGGCCTGCTGCTGCTGATGTTCCTGTCCGGCGCCGAAACGCAACACCTCTTCAGCCGCGAAGAACGCCGCGAAGTCGGATGGATCGTCATCGTCGGCACCGGCCTGCCGTTCATCCTCGCCTTGGTCCTCGGACCCTGGCTGATCCGCCCCGCGCTCGCCGGACCCAATGGGAACCGCATCGCTCTCATCATCATTGTCGCCGTGGGCGTGGCCGTCACTTCGGTCCCGGTCGTCTCGAAAATTTTCGCCGACCTGAAAATCCTGCACACCCGTTTCGCCCGCCTCGTCCTCGGAGTCGCTGTGCTCGAAGACATCGTCCTGTGGCTCGCGCTGGCGCTTGCCACCGGAATGGCCGGCAAGGCCGTGCTCAATCCCCGCCAAATGTCGTATCACCTGATCGCCACGATCGCCTTCTTCGGACTGGGACTCACCATCGTTCCCCGAATCGTGAAGCAAATCAACCGCTCTCGCTTCAACGTCTTCGCAAAGCACTCTCCCGTCGCCTACGCCATGGCGGTGCTGCTCGCGTATTGCGTGATCGCCGGACTGCTCGATGTCAGCCTGGTCTTCGCCGCATTCCTCGCCGGATTCGCCGTCGTCCACAAGAAGCGCCGCCTGTTTTCTGAAGCCCTCGACGCAATCGGCAAAGTCTCTTTCGCCTTCTTCATCCCCGTCTATTTCGCAATCGTAGGGCTAAAACTCGACTTGGTCCGCAGCCTCTCGTTCTGGATGTTGGCTGTCTTCCTGGTGGGAAGTTGCGCCGTCAAAATCCTGTCCGTCTCGCTCGCGGGACGCTTCGCCGGATTCCGCGGACTCGATCTGATCAATCTAGCCATCACTACCAACGCGCGCGGAGGCCCCGGCATCGTCCTGGCCAGCGTCGCCTTCGACGCCGGCATCATCAGCCCGCAGTTCTACACCACGCTCGTGCTTGCCGCCGTCCTCACTTCTCAGGTCGCCGGCGCTTGGCTCGATTATGTCCTGCGCAAAGGCTGGCCCCTCCTGACGCCGGTGGCTGCAAGCGAATCGGAACTCCTCACGACTGACGAAACTCCTTCCGCAGCCTGACCCAACTCTCGTGCCGCAAACACGCGCTCTCAACGTGCTATCGTGTGGATGTCGCAGCGTCTAAGTGACTCTCGGATTGATCTTGAATAGGACACTCGCAACTACATTGCTCTCGTTGCTCGCCCCCATCTTTGCCTTCGCTCAAGTCTCCGCCACCCAAAGCGACACAATCTTCGCCGCGCTCAACTCCAGCAACGCCCCCGGCGCGGCAGTCGTCGTGATCCGTAATGGCGAAACCGTGTTCCGCCGCGGATACGGCGTCGCCGATCTCCGCACCCTGCATCCCATCGACGCCGCCACAAACTTCCGCCTGGCCTCAGTCACCAAGCAGTTCACCGCCACCGCCATCATGTTGCTCGTCCATGACGGCACGCTTCACTACGACGACCATCTGACCAACTTCTTCCCCGACTTTCCGGCCTACGGCAAAGCGATCACAGTCCGCAACCTCCTGAACCACACCTCCGGACTCCCCGACTACGAAGACATCCTGACCGCGCAATATCCCAACACGCCTGATGAGAAAGTTCCGCAGATTCACGACGCCGGCGTTCTGAAATTGCTCGAGCAGCAATCCGTCGGTAAATTCCCGCCGGGCTCCAAGTGGGACTACAGCAACTCCGGCTACGCCACCCTCGCCATGATCGTGGAAAAAGTATCGGGTAAGCCCTTCGGCCAGTTCCTTCAGGAACGAATCTTCACGCCACTGAAAATGACGAATACTTTCGCCTACGAGAAAGGCAAGAACGAAGTCCCCCATCGCGCCTACGGCCACACCAAAGAAAGCGGCACCTGGCGTGAAACCGATCAAAGCTCCACTTCAGCGGTGCTCGGCGATGGAGGCATCTATTCTTCGCTCGACGATCTCGCAAGATGGGACCGCGCCCTCCGCGAGCACACTCTGCTGAGCGCGGAAGACATGAAGCCCGCCCTCACTCCCGTGCAACCCACCGCAGGCCCCGCGAAGAATCCCGTAGGCGCGCCGGTGAGCTACGGCTTCGGCTGGTTCCTCGATCCCTACCACGGCCACAAGCGCATGTGGCACTACGGCGAGACCGTCGGATTCCGCACGGTGATCGAACGCTTTCCCGACGACCAACTCACAGTCATCGTGCTGGCAAATCGCGCCGACGCCGATTCCCAGGCACTCGCTCTAAAAGTCGCGGACCTGTATTTAAAAACCAAGCGGTAGTTCCTTCCCTGATCGTTTGACCCGCGCCGGGAACTATGCAAGATTGATTCGCGCCGATCGTTCCACCGCAAGCGAACTCATCGAAGGCACGACAAGGAACACCGCATGACCACCAAACAAATCCTGCTTTTCGCCGCGGCACTCTCGTTCGCGTTCTCGTTCGCACTGTGCGGCGCGACCATGGCATTCGCGTCGCCCGGAACCTCCATGAGGACCGACCAAGTAAATGGAGCACACTGGGACAAGGCCTGGACCAATCTGCTGAACGACGTCGAGCAGAGCTTCACGCCATCCTTGCCCAGGCTGCTTGGAGTTGAGGTCGAACTGATAGTCGGAAATCCTGGACCGTCCGAAGATGAACTGACGCTAACCGTACTGGACTCGAAGGGGCGCACCCTCGCGGTCGTAACACAACCGGTAGAAACATCCGGCTGCGAGCACACCATGTTCATCTTTCCAAAGGATGAAATCCAAGTAACGCCGGGAGAGACCTATTGGCTCAGATTAAAGGGAGGCACGCTGTTTGGTTGGAAGTATGTGGTAGGCGGATACGAGAAAGGGCTCCGCCACCTTCAACGGAAAACCGCTCTTGAAGCAGGCTCGCAGCACGTTCCTATTTCGCACCTTCGGCGCCGACTAGCTGCAACTTTTACGCCGTCGGCGGAGCCGAAGTGGTTGGCGGCGCTGAAGTTACTGGAACCGCACTTGGGCTCGCCATTGAATCGTTCACCAGGTCTTTCAATTCCTTGCTGGGCTTGAAGAACGGGATCTTCTTCGCCGGCACTTCCACCCGCTCGCCGGTCTTAGGATTGCGTCCCACCCGCGGCTTGCGCTGCCGCGTCCGGAAACTGCCAAAGCCCCGGATCTCGATCTTGTCGCCCGCCCGCAGTGAGCGCACCACGCTGTCAAAGATCGTCTCCACGATCACTTCACTGTCTTTCCGCGTAAGTTCTGCCAAACGCGAGACTTCGTCAATCAGATCGGCTTTGGTCATACGCCCCTCTTCTATTCTTGTCCGGCGAACCTTCACAGGACACAATCCGCCGCTCAAATCTCTCAAATATCGACGCGCAAGGAACTCCCACCCCTGAGTCTCCCCGCCGCATCCTTCATAACCTTCTCAAATTTCAGGGGTTTCATGCAAGTTACGGCACAGATACGTAGTGTTCCAGTACCCTACCTTCCTGAACGGAGCCAGGTTTCAGGTGGAACGGAGAGTCTGCCCTGAGCGCAGTCGAAGGCATCTCGCGAGTTCATCGGCAACCCAACGCGCCCAAAGCTCCCTACTTCCACAGATAGTAGAACCCTACCTGCTGCTCCAGCATCTTCTCCCGCCCCGGCAGAAACTGCGAAACATCGCCCAACAGAAGGTCCATCAGAGTCTTGCGATCGCGGTCCGGACGCACCAGCGTCGGTTCTCCCTTGATCCCCACCGACTTCGCCGTATCGGCCACCGCCGTCTCAAAGTCCCCGACGCCATCAATCAACTTCATCGACATCGCCTGCTCGCCGGTCCATACCTTCCCGTTGGCAATGGACTTCACATCTTCAAACTTCATACCGCGCCCTTCACTCACCGCCTGCACAAACTGCCCGAACATGTTGTCGATCAGCGATTGCATGTACGCCTGCTCATTCGGAGTCAGATCGCGCGCCGGATTCCCCGTATCCTTGAACTCGCCTGTCTTGAGCACAACATCCTTCAGCTTCGCCCACTTGAGCAGATCACCATAATTCACCCACTGCGCGATCACGCCAATCGATCCCACAATGCTGCCCTGATCCGCAAAAATCTTGTCCGATGCCGAAGCCACGTAATACGCCCCGCTCGCGCCCACCGTCTCAATCGACACGACAATGCGCTTCTTCTTCTCGCTGCGAATGCGCTTGACCTCGCGGTAAATCTCCTCCGAAGCCGCCACCCCGCCGCCCGGAGAATTCACATGCAGAATAATCGCCTTGATCGACGAGTCGTCGCCAAATTTCTTGAGCTGTCCGACCACTGGCTGCGGCGAAAGAATCACGCCGTCGAGATCAACCACACCAATGCGGTCGCCGAAGCTGGTAATTCCGGCCTCCCCGCCGCCCGCGTGCAGCGTCATGTAAACCAGCGTGAATACGGCCAGCACGAAGAGGAAGAACGCTCCTCCCCCGATCAGAATCCAGAGTAGTGTGCGCGAACGCCCGTCAGACATGAAGAAAGTTTAGCACCAAGGGGATTGAACCAACCACGACCCGCGCCCCGCGAAGAGAATTGAGCATCCCCCCACACGCTGCGTCCTCCTAATACTCTGCGTCATTCCTATATGCTGCGTCATCCCGACCGGAGCCGCCTTTCAGGCGAAGGGAGGAATCTCGCGCGGACCGTTCCGGCCAGCAGAGCGCTTTGGCTTTTGGGTGGCGCAGTGCTTCAGCGCCGCGATAAGGCTCACTCCTCAGGAGGGTTTTAGCCCCTGAGGTGCTTCTGAATCCATCACGACCCTCAGCACCCCCCGCTCCACTCCGACCTCCACCGGCGTCCGGCACACATATTCCCCGTCCGCATAAACATCCAGCGGCTGTTCCGTCTCTACCCGCACTAGGCCGGATTGAAAGTACTCCACCTCCGGGACTTCAAGATGCCGCCCGCTGTACACAGTCGGCAACAGACGCATGAGTCGAAGTCGATCCACCGCGCCCACTACGCAGACATCGAGCAGCCCATCATCCATCCTGGCCCGAGGCGCAATCTTCATACCTCCTCCATACAGGGGAGTATTCGCAAAAGCAGCCAGCAGCGTCGGTTGATCGCTGCGAATATCCCAGCGATTCTGATTGCCCTCGGCAGCCGACAGAATCTTCATCGGCACCGCCGAGAACGTCCAAACCGTAGGAGCCAAGCTCAGGGCGTACCCTCCATGCCCCCGCAACCACCGCGGCAACCGGTTCGCCCGCGCCGTCACCTCACCGTCAAGCCCCACTCCCGCCACACAGCAGAAGTATCGAGATACCGCAGTCGTCCCCGCGTTATCCAGCGCAGAAATCACTCCCAAATCAATTGCCCGAACATTCCCCGCCCCACCGCAAAATCTCTGCCACGCCTGCAGCGAATCCCGCACCCGCCGCATCCCCAGCGCTCGCGCAAAATCGTTCCCACTCCCTACCGGCACAACCAACACCGGCAGGCCGAGCCGAACCAACTGCGCCAGATGCCGATGAAGAGTTCCATCCCCGCCAAATAACAAGACGACATCCACCTCGTCGCCCGCTCCCGGCATCCCCATGCGCCACTCCACGCTCGCGTCCGACTGAAAAGGCTTCAACTCTTTCGGAGAACACCCCAGCCCGAGAATGACAGCCGCGCGCATATCGCGGGGAGAGAGTAGCAGAATTCACCACGGAGACACAGAGGCACGAAGGAGACAATCAAGGAAGAATCTGCACACGCTTGATCCGATGCCCGAGGCGAACATCAATAACTAAGGGCGGCATTCCAGCGGCATAAACCGGTTCCTTCATTACGTCGCCATTAAATCGAACCGAGCCGGCTTTTCTCTTGTTGCCGGCTTCCGTAACGGAGACGGCCAGACCGGCTTTGAAAACGACTTTGTCTACTTTGATGGACGACCCCGGCAGCGGATTGATCTGTCCCACCTCGGCAATCGGGATATCTATTCCTTCGACGGAATCTGGTGCTTCGTCCTTCTGAAACTGCTTCGCCCAATCATCCGCTGCCTGCACCGCCGCCTTCGGCGAATGAAAGTCCCCCACAATCCGGTGCGCCAGATCCTTCTTCGCCGCCATAGGATGCGTCGCCGTCTTCATCTTTTCGATGTCCGCGACCTGCACATCCGTCAGCAGTTCGTAGTACCGCCACATCATCGCATCGGAAATGCTCATGATCTTTCCGTACATCTCCAGCGGCGGCTCGTGAATGCCAATCGCATTTCCCAGCGACTTCGACATCTTCTGCACGCCGTCGAGTCCCTCAAGAATCGGCGTCGTCAGGACCACTTGCGACTCCTGCCCGTACGACCGCTGCAACTCCCGCCCGACCAACAGATTAAATTTCTGGTCTGTGCCGCCAAGTTCTACATCGGCCTCAAGCGCCACCGAGTCATATCCCTGCACCAGCGGATAGAGCAACTCATGCACCGAAATCGGCTTCTCCTCCTGAAAGCGTTTATGAAAGTCCTCGCGCTCCAGCAATTGCGAAACCGTGTACTTCGCCATCAACCGCACGAAATCGTCGGAAGTAAACTGGCTCATCCACCGCCGGTTGAAATCGATCACCGTCTTCTGCGGATCGAGAATCTTGAACACCTGCGCCTTATAGGTCTCCGCATTCTGCTCGATCTGCTCCCGGCTCAGCGGAGGCCGCGTCACCGATCGCCCGGTCGGGTCGCCGATCATCCCCGTAAAGTCGCCGATCAAAAAGATCGCCGTGTGGCCCAGATCCTGAAAATGTTTGAGCTTGCGCAGCACCACGGTATGTCCCAAATGCAAATCCGGAGCAGTTGGATCCATCCCCAGCTTCACGCGCAACGGTTTGCCCGTGGCACGCGACTTCTCCAGCTTGGCGCGCAGTTCAGCCTCGCGAATAATTTCCGCGGAGCCCTTCTTGAGATAAGTAAGCTGTTCGTCGACAGGCGCAAAGGTTGACACGAGCTCATTATAAGTGGAGAAATTGCAGATTTTGGATTTCAGAATGCAGATTTTAGATTGCAGATTTCAAACCCTTCGCGGTTCGTACCGAAGCCACGAAGATCGACACGAGTTCATTCGCCTCTCTAAGCAACGGGGCTGTTGGTTCAGGCTGAGCCACTCCGCTATCAATGAGAAGTTCCAGCCAGAACAGTCTCTCATCTGCTTCTTCAAGCATAATGCCAAGCTTCGACACGAAATCAGCGTTAGACCTGGCGCGGCATACGGCGCGATAGTTCGCTCCAACCGAAGTCGACGACCGCAAAAGTTGGCGAGTGATGATGCTGCCTTCCTGGCTACGAGGCAGAACTCGGCACAACCGAATTACAGCCAATGCAAAGCGCTTGGTACGATCCTTTAGCCCATCAGAAGTAGTCATCCCTGCGTCGGCAAAATCTGCAATCTCAAATCTGCAATCTGAAATCTGAAATGTTACTCAGATTCGGCCGAGCTTCGATGTGTGCTTCGTCACAAATCTTCTGCCAACTATTGCGGATTCCCCATTTAGCACAATGTTGATCGCCTCGCTATAGGCCAGATGCTCCTGCTCCAAAATCCGCGCAGCCAAAGCATGCTCATCGTCCCCATCCAGCACCGGCACCGTCTTCTGCACAATGATCGCCCCGTGATCCAGGTCCTCATCCACAAAGTGCACTGTACATCCAGAAACTTTCACGCCGTACGCAAACGCCTGTTCCTGCGCCTCCAGTCCAGGAAACGCCGGCAACAACGAGGGATGAATATTGAGAATTTTGTGCGGAAACTGCTGCACAAACCACGGCGACAGCAATCGCATGTATCCTGCGAGGCAGACCAGATCAACGCTCTCCGCCTTCAGCGCGGCGACAACCTCGCGATCATGCTCTTCGCGCGCCCGTCCCTTCGACGGAATCACCAGAGCCTTCAACCCACGCGAGCGCGCCGTCGCGATCCCCGGCGAGTCCGCTTTGTTCGAAATCACCACCGCGATCCGCGCCCCGGGAATGCGTCCCGCATCAATGCTGTCTGCAATGGCGACGAAGTTCGAGCCGCGCCCCGAAAGAAGAATGCCGAGAGATTTCATTCAGGCCAACATCATAATTCACGCCGCCGACACGGAGTCACCCAGAAACGAAAGCCGCGTCACCCGTATCTCCCGTCACAGACGGATCGACAGGCCGGCGGTAGTTTCTTCGCGAGAGGGTATAGCCATGAAGAAGTGCCTCCGCCGTTCGCTGCTCGGGCTTGTCATAATTCTGGTTGTTGCTGGTCTCGCCTATCACGTCGGCTTGCGAAACTGGTTCTTGCGCTGGGGCACTACGCCGGCGGAAGTTCACGCCATACTGCCCGGAGACGAGTTATTTCCGGTCTATACGGGCCAAGCCACCCATGCGATCACGATCCACGCGTCCCCACAACAGATATGGCCCTGGCTGATGCAGATCGGGCAGGATCGCAGCGGCTTCTACAGTTACACCATCCTGGAGAACATGTTTGGCGCGGACATGCCTAAAGTTGAGCGTTTGGTACCCGAGTGGAAGACACGCGCGGTCGGAGAAACTGTCTGGTTTGCCACCCCGAAACGCTTTGGCGGACAGGGCAAAATGATCCCTGCGATTGTGGAGCCGAATCGAGCGCTCGTCCTTGTTATGGCGAACGATTGGCAGAAAATCCAGCAAGGGGACCACGCCGAAGAAGGAATGTGGACGTTTACGCTCGATCCGTTGCTAGACGGACAAACCCGTCTGATCGCGCGCCTGCGCAGTGGAACCACCTCTACGATTGCTTCGCGCCTGGTCGGCAGACTATTTTGGGAACCCGCACACTTTGTGATGGAGCAAAAGATGCTCCGCAGAATTCGAGACTTATCGGAGCATGGCTAGGTCTTAGCTGTACGTGACCTTGCGCTCACCCTTCACGATGCGGCCTATCGTGTAAGCCTTCTCGCCCACTCGCTCCAGCACCGACTGCGCCTTCTTGAATTTCGCCGAAGGCACGACCAGCAGCATCCCCAGCCCCATATTGAAGGTTCGCAGCATTTCGTCTTGCGGCACATTCCCCAGTTGCTGCAGATGCTCAAAGATCGGAAGCACTGGCCACGATCCCAGCTCAATCACCGCCGCTGTTCCTCGTGGCAGCACGCGCGGCAGATTCTCCGTAATACCACCGCCCGTAATATGCGCCAGCGCCGCCACGCACTGCGCATCAATCAGCTTTCGCAACGATGGCCAGTAGCTCTTGTGCGTCCGCATCAACTCGTTGCCAACCTTATTCTTCACCTCGTTGACATACGTATCCGCCGAGTAGTGCGCCACCTCAAACAACAATTTCCGGGCCAGCGAATATCCGTTCGTATGCAGGCCATTCGACGGCAGTCCGAGAATGATGTCTCCGATCTGCACATCTTTGCCGGTAATAATCTTCTCGCGCTCCACCACACCGACAATGAAGCCCGCCAGATCGTATTCGCCATCGGGATAAAATCCCGGCATCTCGGCCGTCTCGCCGCCAATCAGCGCGCACCCGTTATGCTTGCAGGCGTCGGCGATCCCCTCAACCACTTTTTCTGCAATCGACGGATCCAGTTTCCCCGCCGCCAGGTAATCCATAAAAAACAGCGGCGTCGCCCCCTGCACCGCAATGTCATTCACGCAGTGGTTCACCAGATCGGCTCCCACCGTCGAGTGCAGGTCCATCTCAAACGCAATCTTCAGCTTCGTACCCACCCCATCCACACTCGACACCAGCACCGGATCGGCAAACTTCGTCTTGTCCACGGCAAACAGCCCGCCAAAGCCGCCAATCTCGCTCAGCACCCCGCGAGTGAAAGTCTTATGGGCAAGATACTTAATGCGCTGCTTGGTACGGTTGGCGCGGCTGATGTCCACGCCCGCATCGGCGTAGGTGATCGGCGTCGGGCTGGATGGAGGAGTCTTGGCCACAGATTTTTCCGTGTGTTTCGTTATCCTTGCGTGGGGTTAGTGCCGGGTGCCGCAGCGACAACCTAAGGCCGCTCATTGTAGCACGTTCAATGCACACGCCTGCAGGATCGCCAGACTGCGTTGGATTCTCAATTACGTCTCAAGCTTGAAAGGATGGACACTTCAACCGATTCCGCGGACGCTCACGCCCGTTCGCCACTGCGGACCCCGGACTAATGAGCGATGAAGTCCGAGAAAAAGTAGGCCAATACGCCGAATAACGCCAGGCCAGAGATCCCGTAGGCTGTGAGAACCCACGCTCCGCGCCCTTCATAGTGCTTGGTCGAGGTGGAACTCGAAGACTGCTCCGAAGAAGAAATGACAGGGGCCCGATCTTCCATGCAAGAAACCTCCGACGGAAAGATCGTGGCGCAAGTACATTATGCGTCACGCCCGCTGCGCGTCGCGGCGCAGAAGGACTATCTGGGCGGAATTTTACTCCGCTTCCGGAGCTATGCAGCAGAAAAGTGTGATTTCAATCACAATATTGTGGTGAAAATAAGTTTGCACTACATGATAATAGTTGGTGAACTGCCCACCGCCGGAGCTGTGCGTTGCAACCATCACCGCCGAATCCGCAGTCGCTGTACCTACGCACTCCCGCGCATTCGATCCTGCATGGGATAATGGTTATGGGTTCCTCTCCAAGCCAAATTATGCGTGATTGTTTCCTTGCTCTTCTGTTTGCGTGTCTACTGACCGCAAGCGCCGTCTCCCAGCAGCCCAGTGCACAGTCGTCAGGGTCGGCTCCTGCCAAAACCACCAGCCCGCAAGATCAGTCCAAGCCCGACGAGAAGACGCCCGTCGGCGGCGCGGCTGCAAAGATTGCCGACCTGGCAAAGCCCGGCGCGAAAGCTCCCGACTACACGCAGGAATCCTTCGTCATCGAGCAGATGCACTCGCACTACCGCTTCGAGGCCGATGGCACCGGACGCAAAGAAACCACCGCCCGCATCCGCGTGCAAAGCGAGGCTGGCGTCCAGCAGTGGGGACAACTCCAGGAGGGTTACAACTCCGCCAACGAGCGCGTCGAAATCCCCTACGTACGCGTGCTGAAAGAAGATGGCACCGTCGTCAAGGCGGGTCCCGATGCCGTACAGGATCTCAGCGCTCCCATCGAGCGCGAAGCTCCCGTCTACACCGACTACCGCCAGAAGCACATTACGGTTCCCGGCCTGCGTCCCGGCGAAGTTCTCGAATATGACATGGTCACGGTAATTCACACCCCGCTGGCCGCCGGACAGTTCTGGGCCGACTATGAATTCGACAAGGGGAACATCACCCTCGACGAAACTCTCGATGTCGACGTACCTTCCGGCCGCTCGCTCAAGCTGAAATGCAAACCCGGCATGGAACCCAAGATCACCGAAGAGAACGGGCGCCGCATCTACCACTGGTCCGGATCTCATCTCGAGCGCGACGACGACACCAAGGCCAGAGATAAAGAGAAGGACAAGAAGAAAAAGAAACGCCGTCCCGATGACGACAAGCCCGACATCCAGTTGACGACTTTCGAAAGCTGGGAACAGATTGGCCACTGGTACGCCGAACTCGAGAAAGACCGTCGCAAGCCTACGCCCGAAGTTCGCGCCAAAGCGCAAGAGCTGACCAAGGGCCTGAACACCGATCTGGAAAAAACAGAGGCTCTTTACGACTTCGTTGCGAAGAATTTCCGTTACGTCAGCCTATCTCTTGGTGTCGGCCGCTACCAGCCGCACGCGGCTTCCGATGTGCTTCATGACCAGTACGGCGACTGCAAAGACAAGCACACACTGCTGGCCTCTCTACTCGAAGCCGAAGGCCTGCATGCATCCTCGGTCCTGATCAATTCCAGCCGCAAACTCGATCCCGACGTTCCTTCGCCTTCGCAGTTCGATCACGTCATCACCATGCTCCCTCTGGGCAAGGAGCAAGTCTGGATGGACACCACCAGCGAGGTCGCGCCTTTCCGTCTGCTCGCCTATACCCTTCGCAAGAAGCAGGCCCTGGTGATTCCTCCCGCCGAACCTCCGTCTTCAGTAGCACCTCATCTGGAAGAGGTTCCCGGCGACACTCCCATGCCCGACACGGAGTTCTCGCAGATCGATGGAAAGATCAATAACATCGGAAAACTGGAAGCGCACGTCCGCTACGAATTTCGCGGCGATGAAGAACTCCTGCTGCGCTCCGTATTCCGCCGCGTGCCGCAAGCCAACTGGCAACGCGTCGTCGAAAACGTCAATGCCGGATTAGGCGGAGACATCACCAATCTCAAGATCAGCGATCCCGCCGCCACTCGCGAACCGTTCACCATGTCCTACGACGTCTCCAAGGTGAACTTCCTCGACTGGTCAAAAAAGAAAACCGACATTGCGCTTCCCTTGGTGCAATTCAATCTGCCTGACGTCAACGCCGACGACAGCGATCCCGACGCGGAGCCCATGAAGTTAGGCCCCAAGGGAGAGTATTCCTATCAGATCACATTGGAATTACCTGCGAAGTACACCGCACACGCGCCTCTGGCTTTCTCCCTAAAGCGGGATTACGCCGAATACGTGGCGACGTACAAAATCGAGGGAACCGCCTTTATCGCGGGTCGCAAGTTGATCGTTCACCAGGACGAACTGCCCGTGTCCCGCGCTGCCGACTACGAATCGTTCCGCCGCGCCGTGGGCGCCGACTTAAGCCAGCAACTATCCGTCGAAAGCGCAGTGGCCGGAACGCCCGTCCCGCCTCCCGACATGAAGGCCGATGATCTAGTCGACAGCGCTCGCGCCGCCGGAGACAACGGTAACTTCCAGGTAGCACTCGTTCTTCTGCAACGAGCAACTGAAATCGATCCCAAGAACAAAGTCGCGTGGAACAATCTGGGACTCGTCTATTTCGCCCTGCGCGAAAACGATCACGCCATCGCCGCGTTCCAGAAGCAGATCGAAGTCAATCCCTATGACGAGTTTGCCTACAACAATCTGGGACGTGTCTATTGGAACGATCGCAAGTATGACGATGCCGTCAAAGCCTTCAACAAGCAACTGGAAAACAATCCACTCGACAAGTTTGCCCACGCCAACCTGGGACAGATGTACGCCGAATGGCACAAATATGATCTGGCCGTCGCGGAACTGGAAAAAGCAGCGTCGCTCATTCCCGATAACGGCGAACTGCAAGTCAATCTCGGCGATGCTTATTTGAATCTTGGTCAGGACGACAAAGCTCTCGCGGCTTTCGATCACGCCGTTGAACTCTCCGCAACGCCACTGGTTTGGAACAACATCGCTTACCAACTCTCTCTGAAAGATTCTCATCTCGATCGAGCCCAGCAGTACGCTGAGTCCGCGGTCTCGGCCACGGCTGCGGCCCTGCGCAACGTTTCGCTCGATCGCCTCTCCAACCGGGAACTCCCCCTGGTCAAATCGTTGATTGCCTACTGGGACACGCTCGGATGGGTGCACTTCGGCGAAGGCGATCTCAACAAGGCAGAAAAATATGTCGCTGCCGCCTGGGAACTTGGCCATCACGGCGAGGTCGGCGACCATCTCGGTCAGATCTATCAGAAGCGCGGCGACAAAGACCTCGCCCTGCGCACCTATGCTCTGTCTATGAATGGCCTGCGTCCGTCCCCTGAAACCCGCGGCCGCCTGGCCTCGCTAGCCGGAGGAGACGCCAAGGCCGACGCTGCCGTAGCTCACTACAAGGAAGAACTCCAGCACCTCAGCACCATCGACTTGGGCAAAGCCACACAAATGGGAAACGCGGACTTCTTCATTCTCTTGAGTGGAGGCGGTGGCGCGGCCGCGAAGGTCGATGCCGTGAAGTTTGTGAGTGGCGACGAGAAATTGAAGTCCTACACCGAAGCCCTGAAAACCGCGAACTACCATCTCGTCTTCCCCGACGATACCCCCGTCAAGATTTTCCGCCGCGGGACTCTCTCCTGCTCATTGACCACTGGCAAATGCGAATTCGTGCTCACCTTACCCGATGACGTTACCACCGTAGATTGACGGGTTAATACATTTCGACGGGATACCATCCGCTCCTCGGGGGTTTTTCATTCTGCGTTACAGGACCCACCGGATAAAAAATATACCCTTCTCCGGTTAGCATTCAGGGAACCGCAACTCTAGGTGCGGGCGGGAGGTGTCTGCACGCGACCACGCGAATTTTAGTGTCGCTTCCTGCCCGATCCGCGGTCCTCAGGAGGCTTCATGAAGACTCGTTTTCTCCTCGTCGCACTGGCCGCTGTGTTCGCCGCGATCATGGCGTACGCGCCGCCACGGTCGGCGGCACACGTCGATATTACGCAAGGCCCCGTTCTGGAATCCGTGTCGGATCATTCCGCAGTGGTTGCCTGGAGCACAAATAAAGATGGCAGCACAGTGCTCAATTACGGAACCGATCCGCGCAATCTTGCTCAAGTCGCCGAGGCGCCGTGGGGCGCGAATGGGCATACGCACCGAGTCGAACTTCGGAATCTGCGACCGAATACCACCTACTACTTCCGGGTGGAGACTGGCCAAACCCGAACTGGGAACGGCGCAGCAGTGGAAACCCAGGGCGTGATCAGCTTCCGAACGCAACCTGAAGGAGCGCCACCAATTCATGAACGCCCGCGGTAGACGATAAAAAATAGAGCGGCGATGCTTGTATCGGGTATCGCCGCTTTTGCCGACACATAATCCTCCACCGGGCCGGACGAAATCCAATGAAGGGATTCTCAGATTCTCACCTCTTGAGCCATGTCCACGCGCTCTTCACACTTCGTGACTTTCGTAATCCCTCCCCCCTTTTGAAACCATCCCAGTTCGTCGTACTCTGCATCCAAGCCTGTAATTGTGGGGAGTTGGGGAGCTTCGAGTCCAAGGGGAACTCATGTTTAAGAGTATCGGGACTTTTCTATCGGTAGCCTGCCTGTCAGCAGTTTCGCTGTTCACCTGCTCCGGGTGGGCGCAAATCACACCCCATAACCAGGCTTATGCCTTGGCGTCGGCGGTAAGCACCAAATCAGACAGCTCGACTGTGCACGACACACAGCCAGTTAATCCCGCAACTCATGCACCCGCTGAAAACAGCGGAGACGTGGTCATCGAGTTAGTGGCCCCGAAAGATATCGCTCCATCCTCCGACGCCAAAACGATCCCGCCTACTCTGACGGTAACAACCGCGGCGCTCTTGGAACTCCACGCCATGCGCCAGAATGCTGTCGATCTCTGTCTCCAACTTCCGTCGAAGTACCGCACTCGTTTGCCCCAATGCGCCAAGATCTTCGAGCACGAGATTCGGCTCAAGCAGCTTGCGCAAGAACGCGAGGTAGGTTCGCAACCCAGCGCTCCTCACTCAAACTGATTGTTCCTGATCTTGGCTGTGCTGCGGACTCGCGCTTAGCGACCATCGCCGCTTGTGCCATGCCGTCGTCTGCTCGTACGCGTAAGCAAGCCGCAACACAAGATCCTCGCGCCAATGCGGCCCCGCAATCTGCATCCCAATCGGCATCCCGCTCTGCGCAAATCCGCATGGCACCGAAATCGCCGGAAGCCCCCACACATTGAACGGCCGCGTGTTGCGCAACAGCCGGAGTTCGGCGGGACGCAACGCACCCGGATCGGTCCTCAACTCCGCAATCGACGGCGCTGGCATCGGCATCGTCGGCGTCACCAGCACATCCACTTCCGCAAACACTCGCCCAATATTACGGCGACCAGTCTCCAACTCTCGCAACCGCTGGATGTAGTCCACCGCCGTCACCTTCTCCCCCGACCGGATGCGTCGCACCGTCTCCGCCTGGTACAACTCCGGACTCCGTGCCACGCTCTCCGCGTGTTGCGCATACGATTCCGCCATTTGTAACGCGCGATCGGTCGGCACCTCCAGCCGCACCTCTCGCAACTCAACCCCGAGACTCCGAATCCCGGCCAGCGCATGCTCCATCGCCGACGCCACTTCCCCATCGAGATCCTCAAAGAAATATTCGCGCAGAACTCCGACTCGCAGCCCCTTCACTCCTTCCGCCGTTGCCGATACATAATCCGCCACCGGAACATCCGCCGAAGCAAGGTCCGCCGCGTCGTATCCCGCAATCGCTTGTAGAACGATGGCCGCATCTTCCACCGTCGAGGTCAACGGCCCTACATGATCCAGTGACGTCGAGAGCGGGATCACTCCCCGCGCAGAGACGCGTCCATACGTCGCTTTCAGCCCCACGCATCCGCACAGCGCGGCCGGTTCGCGAATCGATCCCGCCGTGTCCGTCCCGATCGCCGCATACGCCAACCCAGCCACCACTGCCGCCGCCGACGCGCCCGACGATCCCCCGGCAATTCGCCTCACATCCCACGGATTATGCGAGTCGCCAAAGTAGCTGACCAGCGAACTCCCGCCGTACGCAAATTCATGCAGATTGTTTTTCCCAACAATCACCGCTCCCGCTTGCCGCAATCGTCGGACGACCTCCGCATCCTCATTCGGAATCCGGTCCTTATAGAGTGCGCTCGCCGCAGTCGTCCGAACTCCCGCCGTATCGATCAGGTCCTTCAGTGCCACCGGCACCCCATGCAACGCCCCGCGCCACTCCCCGCGACCAATCTCCTCCTCGGCCTTCCGGGCCTCCGCCAATGCAGACTCGGCCGTGACAGTAATGAACGCGTTGAGCTCCGGATTCAACTTCTCGATCCGCGACAGACAGTCTCGTGTAATTTCCATCGGGGAGATCTCTCTCCGCCGCAACCGTTGCGCCACTCCAGAAATTGTCATCCACTCATTCATAAACGCGAGCCAATTGTAAGCCAGCCCGCTTTCCTCCGTGTCCCTCTGTGTCCTCTGTGGTGAATGCTTTTCTTCAAATCCACCCACGCCCTCAGGCTTGGTTGTGCCCGCGAACAATGCGTCAAGGAGTTCAAGATGCGGGAATAACCCGCCCAACCGTCGCCTTTCGTAACCCCCCTTGTGATGTCGCTCACGGAAATGTGTCTGCAATTGCGCTGTAATCGCACACAGCACTAATCCGCCGCTGGCGGGCGTGTCGCGCAGGGATGTCCTGCGCACGGCGGGGACCGCATCTCAGCCGGTTTGCATCACCCCCAGCGAGATATTCCCCTCCGCTCTGAGCGGCATGGAAGTCCGCGCAGAGCCGAGGGGAGTTTTGCTTTGCGCTTGGCTCTCCCAACATTTCAATCTCTCGCAAGTGATCCAGCGAAACTCCTCACCTTCAATTTCCACGCTCGGTTAGAAGTAACCCGCCTGCACCGAGTGGGCCTGACAGAAATTGTCGATTTCTCTGCCGCAATTTGACATTAGCCAACGTCGGAGAGATGAGAGGTGAATAATTTTTCTGATTTCTTGCTGAAACGCTGAACACAAACTCAACAACTTCGGAGCCACATTGTGATTCTCCGCACAGCGCCCCGTGACACGAATTACTTCGCGCTGTCGCGGCTTTGCAATTGCAAGCTAAATCACGACTGGCTCGTATTCATTACCAGCAAACCATATTGGAGGTTCGAGGTTAGATGAAAAAAATCAAAGGTTTCTCGCTAATTGAATTGCTGATCGTCGTCGCAATCATCCTCATCATTGCAGCTATCGCAATTCCGAATTTGCTGCGCGCTCGCATGGCAGCCAATGAGTCGTCTGCTGTCGCTTCCATTCGTACCATCACCACTGGCGAAGTGACCTACCAGACAGCCTATCCGACAGTGGGCTATGCTCCAGCTCTAACCAACCTGGGCGGCGCGTTGGGCGCGGCTTGCGCTCCCACCTCGACCCACGCTTGCCTGATCGATGCCGTCCTTTCCAACAACGGCAATCCAACTGGCAGCGGTAAGAGTGGATATTCGTTCACTACCGCCGCTGGCACCGTCGTCGGCGGCGTCTACTCGGGCTACGGGGTCCAGGCGATTCCGCTTTCGATTAACCAGACTGGAATTCGTGCCTTCTGTGCGGAAGAAGATGCCGTGGTTCGCGTCGACCCCGCGGGAATTTGCTCCACCGACGAAGCGGGCATCCTGACCTTCAACCCGCTCAACCAGTAAGCTACAAATTACTTGTCAAAGCGGTGACTCTAGTCGGGGCAGCGAACTCCAACTCGCTGCCCCTTCTAGCTTTTGCCTGGTTCAGCAGCGATAACACAAACCGCCGCCAGACGTACCCTGTGTCCTCTGTGGTTCAAGCTTTTTTTCAAACCCTCGCCACATCCCCGTCATCCAAAAGTCCTATAATTGTTCCAGTCGGTTTTCTGGGGGCCAAAGAAAATCATGTCCGAGATGACGATCGCGCCCGTTGCGACGCACGGTTTCTTTGTGGATGGCCACTGGCGGGAAGACGGCGATATCGTCGAGATCCACGCCCCCTATGACGGCAACGTAATCGCGAAAGTCGTGCAAGGCCGCCGCGAGCATGCCGACGCCGCCATCGCCGCCGCCGTCAAAGCCTTTGGCACAACGCGCCGCCTCCCAGCCTTCGAACGCCAGCGCGTCCTGCGACAGATTTCTTCCTTCATGACGCGGCGCAAAGAAGAATTCACGCGCACACTCGCCCAGGAAGCCGGAAAGCCTATCAAATCCGCGCGCATCGAGGTCGAGCGCGCCATCTTTACCTTCAACATCGCCGCCGAAGAAAGCACTCGCATCTACGGCGAATATCTCCCTCTCGACTGGCAGGAATCCACTGCCGGCCGGTGGGGCATCGTCCGCCGCTTCCCCCTTGGCCCCATCGCCGGCATCACGCCGTTTAACTTCCCGATCAATCTCGTCGCCCACAAAGTCGCCCCCGCGATTGCTGCCGGATGCTCCATGGTCCTGAAGCCTGCGCCGCAAACTCCCCTCTGCTCGCTGCTTCTCGCCGAATGCGTGCAGCAGGCCGGATGGCCCGACGGCGGACTCAACGTGCTCCCGCTCTCCAACGACGACGCCAGCCTCCTCGTCACCGACGAGCGCATCAAGCTCATCAGCTTCACCGGCAGCGTCCCCGTCGGCTGGGACATCAAGCGCCGCGCCGGAAAAAAGAAAGTTGTCCTCGAACTCGGCGGCAACGCCGCCGTCATCGTCCATAGCGATGCCGACCTTGAATACGCCGCCCAGCGCTGCGTCAGCGGAGGCTTCGGCTACGCTGGACAAACCTGCATCTCGGTGCAGCGCATTCTGGTCGAGCACTCCGTCTACGGCAAATTCACCGACCTGTTTGTGGACGAAGTGAAAAAGCTGAAGACTGGCGATCCCCTCGACGAATCCACCGACATCGGCCCGCTCATCCGCAACAGCGATGCCGTCCGCACCACGGCGTGGGTAGAAGATGCCGTCAGTGCGGGAGCGCGGCTATTGTGCGGTGGCGGACGCAAAGGACAAATCGTCGAGCCGACAGTTCTCACCGGCACCAAGCCCGACATGAAAGTAAACTGTCAGGAAATATTCGGCCCGGTCGTTACCGTTGAGCCCTACAAAGATTTTGATCAAGCCCTGCGCCAGGCCAACAACACTTCTTATGGCATGCAGGCCGGCGTTTTCACCCGCGACGCAAAATTGCTGTTTCAAGCCTTCGAAGAACTAGAAGTCGGCGGCGTCATCGCCGGAGACGTCCCCAGCTTTCGCATCGACCAAATGCCCTACGGCGGCGTGAAAGATTCCGGCATCGGCCGCGAAGGCCTGCGTTATGCCATCGAAGAAATGACCGAACCCAAATTGATGGTAATGAATCTACGCTAAGAATGTTTTCCCTTCGTGAACCTTAGTGCCCTTGGTGGTTGAGCCTTTTATTCTGTCCTCGTCCGCGAGCGTCTGCGCAAGACCATCGAAGAAATGACCGAACCCAAACTGATGGCAATGAATCTCAGCCAAGCTCTTCCTTCGTGAACCTTAGTGCCCTTAGTGGTTAAAGCTTTTCCCCGTCCGCTGAAAAACTCAACACTTTTTCAGTAAGGTTTCATTCGAAAAATTTTCTTTTCCAAAATCCAAAAACCGCGACAAATTCCGACAAAGTTATTTATAATTTCCAGTTTCACCGACAGCTCAGAAAACCAGTGGGTGGTTTTCTCTAATCGCAGTATCGAACCAGTACTCAACCATCGCGGACGATCCGCCGGGTCTCTTAAGCCAGATCTCATAAGGGAATGTCGCAGATCTTTCATCGCAGTACGAATACCCTGTCTCGCGCCACCATTTTTGGCGCGGTCTTCGTCATTGCTGCCCTGGGTTGGATCGCCTACGAAATACAGGGTTCTCCCTACGTTACCTACGCCGGAGTCCGCAAGCCGCAGCCCGTCCCCTTCAGCCACCAGCATCATGTCACCGGCCTGGGCATCGACTGCCGCTACTGCCACACCTCGGTGGAGACCTCGAGCTTCGCCGGAATTCCGCCAACCAAGACGTGCATGAACTGCCACTCCCAGATCTGGACCAACGCCAAGCTCCTGGAACCGGTCCGCGCCAGCTACAAATCCGGCGACTCCCTGCAGTGGACGCGCGTCAATCAGCTCCCCGACTTCGTTTACTTCAATCACAGCATCCACATTAATAAAGGAGTCGGCTGCAACACCTGCCACGGCCCAGTCGACCAGATGCCCTTGATGTACCAGCAGGAAAGTTTGCAGATGGAGTGGTGCCTGGGCTGCCATCGCGCCCCGCAGAATAACCTGCGCCCGCGCAGCGAAGTCTTCAACATGCGCTACCAGCAGCCCACGGGCGCGAACCCGGTAGTAGTCGACGGCCAGGCATTCACCGATCAACAAGACCTGGGCGCGGCCCTGGTCCAGAAATACAAAGTGCGCAGCGTGGCAGACATCACCACCTGCAGCACCTGTCATAGGTAGCTCGATGGAATATGTGAGCCAAAGCCTTGTCATCCTGAGCGGAATGTTTGCTTCGCGAAGCGAAGCAAACATGAAGTCGAAGGAGCCCGCGTCTGCCTCCTTCTCCGCGACGGATGCAGGGCGATCTCCCCGTGCTGTCGAGGAAGAATTCCCTGCCGCGACATTGCCGGCTTCTGAGGGTATGGGATCCTTCGACTGCGCTCAGGATGACAGCGTTTGCTTTAAGCGTTTCTTGCTTTAGACAATGACGAACGACGAAAAAAACACGGCCGGTCTGATCCAGATCAAAAAGCGTGAAGATGTCTGTCCTTCGAAAACGCTGGACCTGAAGCTCGTCCGCGAACGCATCGACGCCGCCACCGCCCACGACGCCGCCGAAAAAACCGGCCCCGAATACTGGCGCTCGCTCGAAGAACTTGCCGGCTCCGAAGAATTCAAAGAGGCCTTGCAGCGCGAATTCCCCAAAGGCGCCTCCGAATGGGTCGACTCCGTCTCCCGCCGCGGATTTCTCAAAGTCATGGGGGCGTCGCTCGGCCTGGCGGGTTTAACAAGTGCGACCGGATGCGTCCGCCTCCCGCTCGAGCCCATCGTCCCCTACGTGCGCCAGCCCGAAGGCGTCATTCCTGGCCGCCCCATGTACTACGCGACAGCGAGCACGCTCGGCGGATACGCCAGCCCGCTACTGGTCGAAAGTCATCTCGGTCGTCCCACGAAAGTCGAAGGTAACGATCAGCACCCGGCCTCGCTCGGCGGCACCGACATTTTTGCGCAAGCCTCGCTCCTCGGCCTCTACGATCCCGACCGCTCCCAGACCGTCATGTCGATGGGCGACGTCCGCTCGTGGGGCGCCTTTCTCAGCGCGATCCGCGGCCCGCTCAGCGCGCAGAAAGCCTTGCAGGGCGCGGGCATCCGCATTCTCACGCCGACCATTTCTTCGCCCACGCTCACCGACCAGCTGCGCAACTTCCTGAAGGTTTATCCGCAGGCCAAGTGGCACGTCTACGAGCCGATCAATCGCGACAACGTCCTCGAAGGCGCGAAGCTTGCCTTCGGACAGCCGGTCGAAACGCACTACGACTTCTCGAAGGCCGATGTCATCGTCTCGCTCGACGCCGACTTCCTCTACGCCGGATTCCCCGGCAACACCCGCTACATCCGCGACTTCGCCAAGCGGCGCAATCCGGACAGCGGCAACATGAACCGCCTGTACGTCATCGAGAGCACGCCTAGTTCAACGGGCGCGAAAGCGGACCATCGGATTCCGGTTCGCGCGAGTGACATTCAATCGGTTGCACAAGCGCTGCCCAGCATTGAGCTTTTGAATTCGAACGTCGGCGGTCTAAACGGAGGGCAACGACTTCTTCTAGCAGCTGCGTACAAGGACTTGTCGAACAACCGCGGTTCAGGGCTTGTCATCGCGGGAGATCATCAGCCTCCTGCCGTTCATGCTCTAGCCCATTCGATCAATGTCAAGCTGAACAACAGCGGCAAGACGCTTTTCTACACCGACCTAGTGGATGCAAATCCGGTCAATCAGACCGAATCGATCAAAGATCTGGTCGCCGACATGAACGCCGGCAAAGTCGATCTACTGATCATCCTCGGCGGCAATCCCGCTTACGATGCCCCCGCCGATCTCAACTTCGCCGACGCCCTGAAGAACGGCAAGGTTCCCCTGCGTGTGCACTACGGCCTCTATCAGAACGAAACTGCCGAACTCTGCCAGTGGCACGTCAACGCGACACATGAACTCGAACAGTGGGGCGACGCCCGCGCCTACGAAGGAACCGTCAGCATCATCCAGCCTTTGATCGCTCCGCTCTACAACGGCAAGAGCGCGCTGGAATTCGTCGCGCTACTCTCCGGCCAAGCCGACGCCACCGGATACGATCTCACCCGCGCCTATTGGCAAAAGCAACACACCGGCGCGGACTTCGAGCAATTCTGGCGCAAGTCCCTGCACGATGGGTGGATCGAAGGCACGACATTTGCGTCTCAGGGTTTCACGCGAGTAAAGGATCCGTCGGCGGGGATCCCTCCGCTTCCCGCGGTTGACCCCAACGCCATCGAGCTCAACATCCGCCGCGACTCCACCATCTACGACGGACAGTTCTCCAACAACGGCTGGCTGCAGGAACTCCCCAAGCCGATGAACAAGCTCACCTGGGATAACGCCATCCAAATCGGTCCCGCGATGGCGAAGCGTCTCAACATCGCCACCGAAGACGTGGTCGAACTCGAACTGAACGGCAAGAAAGTCACCGGCCCCGTCTGGATTCAAGCCGGACACCCCGACAACTCCGTCACCATCACCCTCGGCTACGGACGCAAGCGCGCCGGACGCGTCGGCACCGCGCAAGGCTTCGACGCCTACGCCCTACGCACCACCACCGCCCCGTGGATCGCCACCGGCGTAAAGATTCGCAAGACCGGAGACACCTACAAGCTCGCCTCCACCCAGGGCTACCAGTCGATGGACACGCCCGACGGCGCCCATCGCCCGCTGGTCCGCGAAACAAGCCTCGAGGAATACAAGAAAGAACCGAACTTCGCGCGAGAAGAAGAACCGCCGAAAGACCTCACGCTCTACCAACCGTATCCCTACGACAAGGAAGACTACGCGTGGGGCATGTCGATCGATCTCAACTCCTGCGTTGGCTGCAACAATTGCATGCTCGCCTGCCAGTCCGAGAACAACATTGCGGTCGTCGGCAAAGAGCAGGTCGTCATCGGACGCCACATGCACTGGATCCGCGTCGATGCCTACTATCAGGGCGACCGCGACAATCCGAAAGCATTCTTCCAGCCCGTCCCGTGCATGCAGTGCGAGAACGCCCCCTGCGAAGTCGTCTGCCCCGTCGGCGCCACCAACCACAGCACCGAAGGCCTGAACGACATGATTTACAACCGCTGCGTGGGCACGCGCTACTGCTCGAATAACTGTCCCTACAAAGTTCGCCGCTTCAACTTCCTGCTCTTCCAGGACTGGGAGACGCCGCAATATAAGATGATGCGCAATCCCGACGTCAGCGTGCGCAGCCGCGGCGTCATGGAAAAGTGCACCTACTGCGTGCAGCGCATCAACGAGCACCGCATCGACGCCGAACGAGAAGACCGCAAAATCAGCGACGCCGAACTCCAGACCGCCTGCCAGCAATCCTGTCCCGCAGGCGCAATCATTTTTGGCAATATCAACGACCCCAACAGCAAAGTATCGAAACTGAAAGCACAGTCGAGAAACTACAGCCTGCTAGGCGAACTGAACACGCGTCCAAGAACCACGTACCTGGCAGAAATAAGAAACCCGAACCCAGAACTGAAAGGGTAAAAAAGCAGCGCCTAAAGGCGCGAGACGTTTGAGCACTAACGACACCGCTGAAGCGGTGCCCTGATACGAACCGGAAATCGATTCGCATCGGAGGCGGCTCGATGGTTGCCGTGAGGTGCAGATGATTCGTATCAGGGCACGGCTTCAGCCGTGCCGTTAAGAGCCGTATGAAATAAGGGCTTTAGCCCCTGGGGAATTTCGCAAGCCGCATGCCTGAGCAATACAAATCGTCGACCGAACTCGATCGCGCTCCCGTCATCGAACCGGGCCACACCTTCGGAACGGTCACGGAAAAAATCAGCGCCATCGTGCTGACTCGTCCCGCCTCCAACGGATGGTTCCTCGGCTTCGGCATCGCCTTCATGCTCACCATGATGATGCTGTTCGCCATCGGATTCCTCTTCCTCAAAGGCATCGGCATCTGGGGCGTCACCATCCCCATCGGATGGGGCTTCGCTATCGTCAACTTCGTCTGGTGGATCGGTATCGGCCACGCCGGCACCCTCATCTCCGCCATCCTCTTATTACTCCGTCAATCCTGGCGTAACTCCATCAACCGTTTCGCCGAAGCCATGACGCTCTTCGCCGTGGCCGCTGCCGGAATTTTCCCCGCCATCCACGTCGGCCGCCCCTGGCTCGCCTACTGGCTCTTCCCGTATCCCAACACCATGCGGGTATGGCCACAATTCCGCAGCCCGCTCATGTGGGACGTTTTCGCCGTCTCCACCTACGCCACCATCTCCGCGCTGTTCTGGTTCGTCGGACTCATCCCCGATCTCGCGACCCTCCGCGACCGCACCGACAATCGCGCGCTGAAAATGGTCTACGGCATGCTCTCCTTCGGATGGCGCGGCTCCGCCCGCCACTGGCACCGCTACGAAACGATGTATCTGCTCCTCGCCGGACTCGCCACGCCGCTGGTGCTCTCTGTTCACACTGTTGTCAGCTTCGACTTCGCCGTCGGCATCGTCCCCGGATGGCACACCACCATCTTCCCGCCATACTTCGTCGCGGGCGCCATCTACTCCGGTTTCGCCATGGTGCTGATGCTGGCCATCCCCATCCGTAAAATTTACGGCCTCGAAGATTTCATCACCGAGCGCCACCTGCAGAACTCCGCCAAGGTCATGCTCGCCACCGGACTCATCGTCGCCTACGGCTACGGCATCGAGGCCTTCATGGGCTGGTACAGCGGCGATCGCTATGATGCCTTCACCCTCTGGAACCGCTTGCACGGTCCTTACGCCATTCCCTACTGGTCGCTTCTGATTTGCAACATCTTCATTCCGCAGGTCCTGTGGATCCGCAAGCTGCGCACCAGTCCCATCGCGCTCTTCTTCGTCTCCGGAGTCATTCTCGTCGGCATGTGGCTTGAGCGTTTCATCATCGTCGTCGTCAGCCTGAGTCGCGACTTTCTCAACTCCTCGTGGGGCATGTACTACCCCACTCGTTGGGACTGGATGACCTACATCGGCACCATCGGCATGTTCCTTGCCGCCATGTTCCTGTTCCTGCGCATCCTGCCCGCAATCTCCATCTTCGAAATGCGCACCCTCCTCCCCGAATCGGAGGTGAAGGAATGATCAGACACGGAAATGTGATTCTCTTCCGCAGGCTGCGTCATCCCGAGCGTAGCCGCCTTTCAGGCGGAGCGAGGGATCTCGCGGGGAGCGCTAGTTCGTTGAAGTCGTACGTCGCACCCGCGATCGCGAGGTTCGAGCAATGAAACGCGATCCCATCTACGGCATCATGGCGGAGTTCGACTCGGCGCAAGCCCTGGTCGACGCGGCCCACGCGACCCACCAGGCCGGATACAAGAAGATCGATGCCTACAGCCCCTTCCCCATCGAAGGCCTGGCCGAAGAAATCGGATTTCACCACGACGAAGTTCCAATCGTGACGCTGATTGGCGGCATCATCGGCGGCCTCACCGGATACCTCATGCAATACTGGATGTCCGCCGTTGACTACCCGCTCAACATCGGCGGCAAGCCGTACCACTCCTGGCCCGCCTTCATCGTCATCACGTTCGAGATGACCATCTTGTTCGCGGGAATCTCGGCTGTCTTAGGCATGTTGGCTCTCAACGGTCTGCCCATGCCCTATCACCCGGTCTTCAATGTCCCGCGTTTCTCTTCGGCCTCGAAAGATCGCTTCTTTCTAATCGTGTTCTCGTCAGACAAAAAATACGATCCCGCAACCACGCGCCAATTCCTGGAAGCCATGTCCCCGCGCAGCATCTCGGAGGTGCCGAGCTAAAATGGCCCTCTTCCGAAAACGCGCCGCATTCCCCCGTGGACCTCAGTGTCCCCCGTGGTTAGGGATTTTCGTGGTAATGGCCGTGATCATCCTAACCTCCGCCTGCCGCATCGACATGCACGTGCAACCGCGTCAGAACCCGCTCTCCCGCAGCGACTTCTACGTCGACCAGCGCTCCGCCCGCCAGCCCGTCGATGGCACCATCGCCCGCGGACAACTCCACGAAGACGCCTATTTCTACACTGGCAAGATCGGCAACAACCCTGGCGACGTCATGCCCTTCCCCGTCACCAAAGAAGTCCTGGCCCACGGTCGCGAGCGCTTCAACATCTTCTGCGCTCCCTGCCACTCGCGCCTCGGCGACGGCAACGGCTTCGTTCCTTCTCGCGGATTCTCCCGCAAGCCTCCGTCGTTCCACATTCAGCGCCTGCAAAAAGCGCCGCTCGGATATTTCTTCGACGTGATGACCGAGGGCTTCGGCATCATGCCCGACTACGCTTCGCAGATTCCCACGCAAGATCGCTGGGAAATCGTTGCCTACGTCCGAGCCCTGCAACTCAGCCAGAACGCCACCATGGCCGATGTCCCCGCTGGACAAAAAATTCCCTCCGAGCCGCCCAAATTCCGCGAGCCCGGATCGGGCGCAACCCTGCCCGTGGTTCAGCCCGAAGGCGTCCCGGCTGCAGAGACTCCCGCAGTAGACATGAAGCGATTCACCAGCAGAAAGATGTCCGCCCCTGGCGACAGCAAGGAAGATCACAAATGAGCGCGGCGCCCATGAAACATCTCGATCTAACGTCCCCGCCAGTGGTTAAGACCATTGCGCAGCGGTCGTTGATTGTCGGCGTCGTCTTCGCGATCGTCGCGATCCTCCTCGCGCTCAAGAGTCCCGACCAGTTCTACCGCGCCTACCTGCTCGGCTTCATGGCGTGGCTGGGTGTCGCCCTCGGGTCCATGGCGATCCTTATGATTCGCCACCTCACGGGCGGTGGTTGGGGCATGGTCATCCGCCGCATCCTCGGCGCTGCCATGCGCACCGTGCCCTTGCTGGCGCTCCTCTTTATTCCAGTCATTCTCGGAATCAAGCGGCTCTACATCTGGGCGCAGCCGCTCGAAAACGTCGCCGACAAGCACCTGCGCGAACACCTCGAAGACATTACCAAGACGTATCTGACCACCAACGGTTTCATCGTCCGCGCCATCATCTATTTCGCCATCTGGAACCTGCTTTCGTTCCTGCTTTCGCATTGGTCGAAGCAGACCGACGCCGCCGGCGCTCCCGACAACACGCAGAAATTCAAAGCCGTCGCCGGACCCGGTCTCATTCTCTACGGCTTCACCATCTCCTTCGCCGCCATCGACTGGGTCATGTCGCTCGATCCCAGCTGGATCTCCACCATCTTCGGCCTGGTTGTCCTCATCGGCGAAGTGCTCTCCGCCATGTGTTTCGCCGTGGTCGTCGAGCGCATCCTCTTCAACTACAAGCCCATGTCGGAAATGTTGAAGCCCGACTTCGTTCACGATCATGGCAAGTGGATGCTCACCTTTATCATGGTCTGGGCCTATTTCAACTATTCGCAGTGGCTCATCATCTGGGCCGGCAACCTGCCCGCTGAAATAACCTATTACATGCGCCGTCTCAACGGCGGCTGGGGATACCTCGGCCTGTTCATCGTCATCTTCCACTTCGCCGTCCCCTTCGGCATTCTGTTGTCGCGCCCCTTCAAGCGCAACATCCGCAAGCTGGTCTGGCTCGCCGTGTGGCTCATGCTGATGCGCTACCTGGATCTGCTCTGGATCATCGAACCGAATTTCTCCAAGACCTTCAACGTAACTCTGGCAGACGTAGTCGTCCCGGTCGCCATCGGCGGCTTCTGGCTTGCTTACTTCTTCCGCAACCTGGGCGCACTGCCGCTACTCCCGGCCTACGATCCGTCCGCTGGAGAAGTGCTTGAGATGGCGCCCCATCACCACACACCTGGAATTCCGGACAACGCATGAGCCACAATCCCCATCCCGTGAATCCCAACGCCAACGGCGGTTACGAACGTCGCGACATCGGCGTCGCCGGAGTCCTCTACTTCCTCCTCGGCCTAGCCGTCGCCGGATTTTTCTCGTACCTCCTGGTCGCCGGACTGTACTCGTATCTGGACAAGCGCTCCGAATCCCAGCAGGCCCCCATCAATCCGCTGGTCACGAACGCCCCCGCGGACACGCGCAGCATCCCGAAAGACTATCCGCAGGGCACATTCCCCAATCCAAAACTGGAAGAAGACGAGCGCGGCCAGCTGAATAGCATCCGCCTCAAAGAAGAACAGACGCTGAGCACCTACGACTACATCGATAAGAACGCCGGCACCATCCGCATTCCCATCGATCGAGCCATGGACCTCATCGCCCAACGCGGCCTGCCGGTGCGTGAGCAAAGCGCAATTCACTTTCTTGCTCCAGCGCAGCCGGAAAAGAAGGGAAACAAGAAGTGAAGTACGGGAACCACAATTCGCTGTCAGCAAGGCAATATCAAATCGCTCCGTCGCCGCGCCTTTCTTTGCGAAACCTCGGTGACCTCTGTGGTAAAAGTCTTTTGCTTACAACGCTCCTGGCCTCCACCGCCTTCGGACAGGCCATGACCAAAGGCATCATGTCCCCCCCGGCCAATGTCCGTCCCGCGTATCTGCAAAACGTAGGCATCGAGCAGCACCTCGACGCGCAGGTCCCCGCAGATCTCCCCTTCGTCGACGACACAGGCCACTCCGTCAAACTGGGAGACTACTTCGGCACCAAGCCCCTGATCCTGAACTTGGTTTACTACAACTGCACCATGCTCTGCGGCGAAGCCCTCGCCGGGCTCAGCGGCTCCATGAAGATGGTAAAGTTCAACGTCGGCGACGAGTTCGACGTCATCACCGTCAGCTTTAATCCGCAAGAAACTCCGGAAATTGCCGCCGCCAAAAAGCAGGAATACCTCAAGCGCTACGGCCGCCCCAATGCCGCCAAAGGCTGGCATTTTCTCACCGGCTCCGCCGAGTCGATCAACGCGCTCACGAAGGCCGTCGGCTTCCAGTATCAATACGATCCCAAGATCAACCAGTACGCGCACGCCACCGCCATCATGGTGCTGACCCCGCAGGGACGCATCTCACGCTACTTCTATGGCGTGGACTATCCGCCGAAAGATCTGCGCATGGGCCTGGTCGAAGCCTCGCAGCACAAGATCGGCAACGCTGTCGATCAAGTGCTGCTGTACTGCTATCACTACGATCCCGCCACCGGAAAATACGGCGCCATCGTAAGCAATATTTTGCGGCTCGGAGCTGGCCTCACCATTGTGATTCTGGCCGCGCTCCTCTTCATCCTGTTCCGGGTGGAAAAAGCCGCACCGCCGCGCAGGCCCCTGGGCCACGCGACAAAGATTTAGAAGTGAAAGGCAACACGTCCGGGAAGCTGCGGGCGCGCAGAGAATTGCAAGAGTTGCACGATCGGGAAGGGCACGAGTTTACTCGTGCCGTAACGAGCAACCAGCACGTCGCGCTTTAGCGCCTGAGGTTCGGGTCTAAGCGCACGGAGTCACGCAAGCTAAGATATGTTCGATAATTTTCCATTATGGCCCGAAAGGGCCTCCACCGCGGCGGGCAACGTCGACGCGCTGTTCGTCTTCCTGCTCATCGTGTCGGGACTGATGACGGCCCTCATCTTCGCCGCCCTCATCTACTTCGCCGCACGCTACCGCCGCCGTCGCGGCGTTCTCGCCGAACAGATCGAAGGCTCCACTCCGCTCGAACTGACCTGGTCGATTATTCCGCTCTTCGTTTTCATGGTGATCTTCGCCTGGGGCGCCGTCGTCTACTTCAAAGGACGAACTCCCCCGCGCGATTCCACCGAAGTCTACGTCGTCGCCAAACAGTGGATGTGGAAGCTCGAACACGCCGAAGGCCAGCGTGAGATCAACGAGCTCCACGTTCCCGTCGGCCGCGACGTCAAGCTGATCATGACTTCGCAAGACGTCATCCACAGCTTTTACGTTCCCGCGTTCCGCATGAAACAAGACGTGCTCCCCGGCCGCTACACGGTCGCCTGGTTCCGCGCCACCAAGCCCGGCACCTACCATCTGTTCTGCGCCGAATACTGCGGCACGCAGCACTCCGGCATGATCGGCTCCATCATCGTGCAGGAACCCGCGCAGTACGAGGCTTGGATGAGCGGCGGCACCACCGGACCGCTCTCCGCCACTGGAGAAAAGATTTTCGCCGAACTCGGCTGCGTCACCTGCCACCGCACCGACAGCCAGGGCCGTGGTCCCAACCTCCAAGGCGTCTTTGGCAAGCCTGTGCAACTTGAAGACGGACGCATCGTTAACGTCGACGAAAACTACCTTCGCGAATCCATTCTCGATCCCGGCGCAAAGGTCGTAAAAGGATTCAAGCCCGTGATGCCCACGTTCCAGGGATTGGTGAGTGAAGAACAACTGAACGCGCTGGTGGCGTTTGTGAAATCGCAGTCCCAGCCCGGCCCCGCCGGACCCAAAACTGCCACTGCGCCGCAAAACCAGGCCCCAGCTGAAGGAAGTCAGGTGCAATGAGTATGGCTACTGCAACTGCTCAACCCGCCGGTCAAACGATCGAGCGCGAAAATTATCTGAACAAGCACTACGGTGTCGGCTCGTGGCTCTTCACCACCGACCACAAGCGCATCGCGCTCCTCTATCTGATCTCCATCACATTCTTCTTTTTCATCGGCGGCTTCTTCGCGCTCCTCATCCGCCTCGAACTCCTCACACCCGCCGGAGACCTCGTCCAGGCCGACTCCTACAACAAACTGTTCACCATGCACGGCATGGTGATGGTCTTCTTCTTCCTCATCCCGTCCATCCCCGCGGTGCTTGGCAACTTCCTCGTGCCTATGATGATCGGTGCGAAAGATCTCGCCTTCCCCCGCATCAACCTGCTGAGTTGGTATCTCTACATCATCGG
The DNA here is from genome assembly GCA_963731405.1 of uncultured Acidobacteriaceae bacterium. GTDB lineage: Bacteria > Acidobacteriota > Terriglobia > Terriglobales > Acidobacteriaceae > Sulfotelmatobacter. The sequence continues at coordinate 63,640 of CAVSVS010000030.1, forward strand.
CGGCGCCATGATGATGCACTGCATGTTGACCGGCGGCGTCGATACAGGTTGGACCTTCTACACGCCCTTCAGCACCGCCTTCACCAACACCAAAATCGTCGAGGCCGGACTCGCCATCTTCGTCGCCGGATTCTCCTCCATCCTCACCGGACTGAACTTCGTCGTAACGATCCACCGCATGCGCGCCCCCGGCATGACCTGGTCGCGCCTGCCACTCTTCATCTGGGCGCACTACGCCACCAGCATTATCCAGATCCTTGGAACTCCCGTCATCGCTATCACGATCGTGCTCGTTGCGGTCGAACGCACCTTGCACCTCGGCATCTTCGACCCCAAACTCGGCGGAGACCCTCTGCTCTTTCAGCACCTGTTCTGGTTCTACTCGCATCCGGCTGTCTACATCATGATTCTGCCCTCGATGGGAGTGGTCACCGAAATCATCGCCTGCTTCTCGCGCAAACGCATCTTCGGCTACAGTTTCGTCGCGTTTTCTTCGATCGCCATTGCCGTCTTCGGATTCCTGGTCTGGGCGCATCACATGTTCGTCGCAGGAATCTCCGTGTACGCTGCGCTGATCTTCTCGCTGCTCAGCTACGCCGTTGCCGTCCCCTCCGCCGTCAAAGTCTTCAACTGGACCGCTACCTTATATAAGGGTTCCATCCATTACGACGCGCCCATGCTCTACGCCTTCGGATTCCTCGGCCTGTTCACCATGGGCGGACTAACCGGATTGTTCCTGGCTTGCCTCGGCATCGACGTCCACGTCACCGACACCTACTTCGTCGTCGCCCACTTCCACTACATCATGGTCGGCGGCGCGCTCATGGGATACCTCGGCGGCCTGCACTTCTGGTGGCCCAAAATTTCCGGACGCCTCTACCCTGAAGGCTGGGCCCGCCTCGCGGCCCTGATCGTCTTCATCGGGTTCAACCTGACATTCTTCCCGCAGTTCATCCTCGGCTACCTCGGGATGCCGCGCCGCTACTACCAGTACCCGCAGGAATTCCAAGTGCTGAACGTACTCTCCACCGCGGGTGCCACCGTGCTCGGCGTCGGCTACCTGCTGCCGATGATTTACTTCCTGTGGTCGATGCGCTATGGCAAGCCTGCTCCCGACAATCCGTGGAACGCTGCCGGCTTGGAATGGAAGACGCCATCGCCGCCCACCACTTTCAACTTTGAACAAGAACCCATCGTGACCTGGGAAGCCTACAACTACGACGAACTCGACACCGGAAATAAGCAGGAGGCCAAAGTTGTCGGATAGCACTGTCATCGGCCTTCACCACGAAGAGCAGCACCGCCCCGAACTGCTGCACCATTTCGCCACCGAGGAGCAACAGCGCAACTCCGCCAGCCTCGGCATGTGGATATTCCTCGCCACCGAGGTCATGTTCTTCGGCGGCCTGTTCTGCGCCTACCTGATCTACCGCCGTTGGTACTTCGAAGACTTCGGAGCCGCCAGCAAATCCATCAACGCCACGCTCGGCGCCACCAACACCGCAGTCCTCATCTGCAGTAGCTTGACCGTTGTGCTGGCCATCTGGGCAGCGCAAACTTCTCGCCGCGTTCTTCTGATCGGCATGCTCGTCCTCACCATGCTCTTCGGTCTCGCCTTTCTCGGTATCAAAGGCGTCGAGTACAAAGACAAATTCGAAGAACATCACGTTCCGGGCGCGTCCTTCAGCTTTGATCAGGTTCCGATCCCCGGCCATCCCGATCAATACGCCAACCCGCAGCACGCCCAGATTTTCTTTTCCCTGTACTTCATCATGACCGGCCTGCACGCGCTGCACATGATCATCGGACTCGGACTCTTTACATGGCTCCTGGTAATGGCCTGGAGAGGCCGCTTCACGCCCGAGTACTACACGCCGCTCGAAATGGGTGGCCTCTACTGGCACTTCGTCGACATTGTCTGGATCTACCTGTTCCCGTTGCTCTACTTAATCGATCGGCACCCTTAACGCAACTGAGATGACTGCGAATTTAACAATCCGACGTCATTCCGAGCGAAGCCGCTTTTCAGGCGGAGCGAGGAGCCTGCCCTGAGCGTAGTCGAAGGGATATAGCTTGGAGCGTTATCGACGCTAGAGCAAAATCTGAGGTTCATTATGTCTGATCACACAAATTCTTCGCCCCTCAAGACCTATTTCGCCGTCTGGGCCGCCTTGCTTGTCGGCACTTTCCTCACCTACAAGGCCGCCTACATCGAACTTGGCCGCTTCAACGCCGCCGTCGCCCTCATCATCGCCACGGTCAAGGCTCTCCTAGTCGCCCTCTTCTTCATGCACATCAAAGGCGCCCACGAGAAATTGTTGAAGCTGGTTGTGATCTCCACCATCTTTTTCCTGATCCTCCTCCTCACCCTCTCCATGGCCGACTACGGCACCCGCCACTGGAGCTAGCATTTTCGAAGCGGAACAAGTTCCAGAATTCTCGTGGAATGTATGCAAGACCATGTGGGATGTATGTAGCAGGATGTGGGGACAGCCGCCTTCGGCTGTCCGCCGCGCGCAGCGCGGCTTTCTACGTAGCGTCGGCGTCCCGCCGGCTGTAGCGCGGCCGTCCCGGCCGCGCGCCCGCAATCGCACCCCGGAGACTGCTCCCACCACCGAGTCGTCTGCCCATCTCCCGCAATTCTGCGATATACTCGCGCCGTCGACTCTTCACACGAACGAGGTAAGTCATGGCCTTCTGCAATAAATGCGGCGCCACCCTGGATGCCGGCACAAAATTCTGCAACAAATGCGGCTCGACCGTTTCCGCCCCGGTGCCCCCCGCCGGCGCATCTTCCGCTCCAGCCAACAAGGGCGGCAGCAGCGCCCTCAAAGTCATCCTCATCGTCGTCGCCATCATCGTCAGCATCGGTATCATCGGAGTGGTCACCGTCGGAATCGTCGGCTACCGCATCGCCAAAAGCTCTCGCGTCTCCCAGCAAGGCGATCACGTCAAGGTCGACACTCCCTTCGGCTCCGTCGAAACCTCCAAAGATCCCGACCTGGCCGCCAAAGATCTCGGCATCGATGTCTATCCCGGGGCCGAAGTCCAGAAAAACGGTGCCTCCTCCGCCACCTTCGGCAACATTCGCACTGTCACCGCAATGTTTGAAAGCACCGACGCCCCCGACAAAGTCTGCACCTTTTACAAGTCAAAACTTCCCGCCGCTCAAGTGACGACGGCCGATCAGAACCGCTGCACCATCGTCTCCAACGACCGCAAGAACATGGTCACCATCAACATTGAAGCCAACGGAGACAACAGTAAAATTCAGATCACCAGCGTGACCAGAAAGCCCGACTAGCCCGCGGCCCATGCCAGACAAGTTGTCAGACTCCGCACCAGCCACGAAGTCTTCAGCCACCGACGCTTCAGGACTCGCCGAAGCCCTGCGCAAACAACTTCGCGGCGGATTGACAGGAGACGTTCGATTCGACGATGGCTCCCGCGCCCTCTACTCGACCGACGGATCCAACTACCGCCAAGTCCCCATCGGCGTAGTTCTCCCCCACGATACCGATGACGTCTTCGCCACACTTGCACTCTGTCGCGAGTTCGGCGCACCCGTACTCTGCCGCGGCGGCGGCACCTCGCTCGCCGGACAATGCTGCAACGTCGCCGTCGTCCTCGACTTCTCGAAATACATGGCGCGTATCCTTGAGATCGATCCTGACCGCCGCATCGCCCGCGTCCAGCCCGGCGTCGTTCTCGATACCCTCCGCAACGCCGCCGAAAAACATCACCTCACCTTCGCACCCGATCCCGCCAGCCACGATCGCTGCACCATCGGCGGCATGATCGGCAACAACTCCTGCGGCGTCCACTCCGTCATGGCCGGTAAAACCGACGACAACATCGAGTCCCTGGAAATAGTCACCTACGACGGCGCCCGCTTGAGTGTTGGTCAGAACTACATCCGGGACTATGTGGGGCGGGCGCCCTCGCCCGCCCGCGGCCCAGGTTCATCGGGCCGTGGCGACTCGGACCGCGCCACCCACATCCACACCTCCCTGAAACAAATCGCCGCGCAATACGCCGACCTGATCCGACAAAAGTTCCCCGCAATCCCTCGCCGCGTCTCCGGCTACAACTTGAATTACCTGCTCCCCGAAAACAACTTCCACATCGCTCGCGCACTAGTCGGCACCGAAGGCACCTGCGCCACAGTACTAGAAGCAACCTGCCGCCTGGTCGAGAGTCCACCGCAACGCGTCCTGCTGGTCGTCGCCTACCCCGACATCTACCAGTGCGCCGACCACATCCCCGAAATCCTCGAGCACAAACCCATCGGCCTCGAAGGCTTCGACGATCTCCTCGTCTACTACACGCGCACGAAAGGCATCAACGCCGAAGGCCTCGCCATGCTCCCCGAGGGCAACGGGTGGCTCATGGTCGAGTTCGGCGGCCAGACCTTAGCCGAAGCCGAGTCGCAAGCCCGCGGCCTGGTCGACGCTCTCAACCGCAGCGCCACTCCCCCCAACACTCGTCTCTTCGGACCTAGGCAAGCCAAGCGCATTTGGGAAATCCGCGAATCTAGTCTCGGCGTCACTTCGCACGTTCCCGGCGAGCCGCTCAACTGGGAAGGATGGGAAGATGCCGCGGTCGCTCCCGAAAAACTCGGCGCCTATCTCCGCGACCTTCGCAAAATGATGGCGGCCTTCAACTACAAAGGCTCGCTCTATGGCCACTTCGGCCATGCCTGCGTGCACACGCGCCTCAACTTCGACTTGCAATCGAAAGACGGCATCGCCAAGTTCCGCCGCTTCGTCGAAGAAGCCGCCGACCTCGTCGTCAGCTACGGCGGATCCCTCTCCGGCGAACACGGCGACGGACAAGCCCGCGCCGAACTCCTTCCCAAAATGTTCGGCCCCGAACTCATGCAGGCTTTCCGCGAATTCAAGTCCGCCTGGGATCCCGACTGGAAGATGAATCCCGGCAAGGTCATTGGTTTACCTGGGGAGACGCCCAACAGACTCGATGCCAACCTTCGCCTCGGCCCCCACTACGCTCCCTGGGACCCCGCCACCCGCTTCCAGTTCCCCGCCGATCACGGCAGCCTCTCCGCCGCTACTCTCCGCTGCGTCGGTGTTGGCAAGTGCCGCCGCGAAGAAGGTGGTGTGATGTGTCCCAGCTACCGCGCCACTCGCGAGGAAGAGCACTCCACCCGCGGCCGCGCTCACCTGCTCTGGGAAATGACCCAAGGCAATAGCCGCGAAGATGGGATCATCCGCGCCGGATGGCGCAGCGAAGAAGTCAAACACTCCCTCGATCTCTGCCTCGCCTGCAAAGGATGCAAGAGCGACTGCCCCGTCTCCGTCGACGTCGCCACCTACAAAGCCGAATTCCTCTCCCACTACTACGAAGGCCGCCTTCGCCCCCGCAGCGCCTACGCCTTCGGCAACATCGACCTCTGGGCCCGCGCCGCGTCGCGTGTCCCCGGCTTGGTGAATCTAACCACGCAACTCCCGGTTCTGCGCGACATCGCCAAGCTAGTCGCCGGCATCCCGCACCAACGCACTATCCCGCCCTTCGCACCCGAAACCTTCAAAGACTGGTTCTACCGCACCGACCCACGTAGTGGCGGACGCATTCGTCCGCCGAGCGAAGCGAAGCGAGCACGACCGTGGAAGAGCGGCGCTTCAGCGCCGCATCAGCAGGATGAAGAAGACCGGGCTTCGGCCCCCGCGGTCCTCCTCTGGGCCGACACCTTCAATAACTACTTCCGCCCCGCCACCGCCCGCGCCGCCGTCGAAGTCCTCGAGACTGCCGGATACCGCGTCCTCGTCCCGCGCGCCCCTCTCTGCTGCGGACGCCCTCTCTACGACTTCGGCATGCTCGATCGCGCCCAAGCCCTGCTCCTCAACATTCTCGACGCGCTCGCCCCCGAGATCGAAGCCGGAATCCCCGTCGTCGGGCTCGAGCCCAGCTGCGTCGCCGTCTTCCGCGACGAACTCCTCAACCTCTTCCCGCACGACGAGCGCGCCCAGGCCCTGAGCAAACAAACGTTCCTGCTCAGCGAATTCCTCGAACAAAAACTCGCTCCCACATCGCAGCTTCCGCAGCTCCCACGCAAAGCCCTGCTCCATGGACACTGCCATCACAAATCGATCATGAAGATGACCGCCGAAGAATCGCTTCTCCACCGCCTCGGCGTCGACTTCCAATCTCCGGCCCCCGGATGCTGCGGCATGGCCGGATCCTTCGGCTTCGAGCACGACAAGTACGACATCTCGGCCGCCATCGGAGAACTCGAACTCCTCCCCGCTGTCCGTCACGCCCCGTCCGACTGGCTCATCATCGCCGACGGCTTCAGCTGCCGCGAACAGATCGCCCAAGGCACCGGACGCCAAGCTCTCCACGTCGCCGAAGTTCTCCAGATGGCGCTCCAACCCTCGGCTCTCGACATCGACGATCCCTATCCCGAATCCCGCTCCATCCGCGAACATCAAGACGAAGTCACCGCCTCCATGAAGCGCGCCGCCGTAGGGGTAGGAGCCGTAGCCGCCGCCTCGCTCCTCCTCTGGCGCGCAGCCCGCAAAAGCTAACCGAAACGCAATCCCATGTTGTCCTTCGTGGACCTTAGTGTCCTTCGTGGTTCTAGTCTTTGCCGTGCTATCGCCTATCCATCCCCCAACCTTTCTGGGACAATAGTCCTTTCGGCAGGACCTACATGGACCGCGACCGCACGACCATCGCCGGACCCGACGTCTCCCACGACCTCTCCACCAAGCTGCAACAATCGACGCAGCCGCAAGCTCCCCTGCGCGGATCCGTCCTGGTCCTCATCCAGTTCGACGTCTGCGAAGAGATCCGCCTCGACGAGCTCCGCAAGATCTTCCCGGCCCGCAAAGTCGAAGGCAGTTTCAAGAAGGCTCCTGCCTACGTGCGCTACCAGCGCACTCCCGTCGAGGAGACCCTTGAGCCTCTGACGCTCGAAAGCGGCGAGCGCCTTGCCGGAGAAATCAAGTACTACGATTACGGCGTCGTCAGCCTCGAGTTCGAACTCCCCTTCTCCGGCAGCTGGGAGACTCTCGTCGAACTCTCCTGCCGCTGGACCTCCGACACCAACTTCGAAAAGCTCGCCTCGCGCATCGTCAAGCAGAAGCTCGAGCGCGCCGCGCCAGCCCTCGTCAAGCCTTACGACCCGAAGGTCGCCGAATGGCTGCAAGAGGACTACTTCATCTTCCACGTCCGCGAGATCGAAGGCTCTCCCACCGCCGACCAGCTTCTCGCCGCGCAGAGCGTGCACATCGCCCAGGTGGTTCGTGGAGAAATGCAGATCCTCTCCGAAGGCGAGCGCCAGGAGATTCTCCAGTCTCGCATCTCTTACTATCCCAGCGATCTCGCGGTCATCGGATGGAACGCCGCCTTTCTCTACGACACGCCCGCCGGCGCCGAGACCGCGATCCAGTTGCTGCAGTATGCGAACTCGCAGCTGCTCGAGTTCCGCCACTACGACGAGCTCATGACCAAGGAACTCGAGAACGTCTACGACTTCCTCGAAGCCGGAGGCACTGGATGGTGGTCGCGCTGGCGCACCGCCAACGCCGCGAGCAAGTTGCACACTGTTCTGCTCGACGTGAACGAACTCACCGAACGCGCCGACAACGCCATCAAGTTCCTCAGCGACATGTTCTCCGCGCGCCTCTACAAACTGTGCGCCCAGAAAGTCGGAGTCCCCGACTACAAAGACCTGGTCAAAGAAAAGCTTCAGACCGCCGAAGACCTCTACAAGTTCATGGTCGAACAATTCAACCAGTCCCGCGCCTTCGTGCTGGAGCTGATGGTGGTCGTCATCCTGATCATCGAACTCATCTACTTCTTCAAAGGCAAACCGATCTAGTCGACGTCACGTTCACGAGTGCTTACCCACCGCTTGCGCGGTGGGCTGCATTCTTTCGCTCCTTCGGAGCTTGGGTTATTAAGCTTCGGGATTCTGATCTGACGTTCGCGAGTTCGGCTTTCACATTTCTGGCTTCTCGTTTCACATTGCGGAGGGCTTGCGGTTGGCTTCGGGTGGGGTGGACCTTGTTGGCTTCGGGGGCGCTGCGTTGCGGCCCGGTAGTTCTGGGCCGGCTGGACAGCCGGGGGCGGCTGTCCCCACAGGACCTGTCCCTACAAAACCTGGACGGACGAATGCGTCCGTCCCTACACGGGCTGCGGATGGGCTGGCTAGCCGGTAGGCTGCGGGGACTTTGTCGGCGCCGCCGAAGTATGCGGCCAGGTCGGCTTCTCGGAAGCGGGCGACTTCTTCGCGAGTGGGTGGACGGCGGGGGGCGGCGGAGGGCTCGTATGGCTCGTCGATGTCGGCCGAGGGCTGGTCGGGGTAGTTGGGGATCTCGCGGATCATTTCGTCCTGGTGGAGGTCGAAGCGGACGCGGCGGATGTTGCGGACGGCGGTGTTGAGGGCGCGGAGGATGAGTTCTCCGCGCTTGAGTTCGAGGGTGCCGCGGAGCAGTCCGTTGACGACTTCCATGAGGGAGGCCTGGATGGATTCGGGGTCCTCGAGCAGGGCGGAGCGGAGGACGCGGGAGCTGGGGAAGCGGACGGAGCGGAGCATGCGCTGGTGGAAGTAGCAGAACTGCTCTCCGCGAAGTGCGGGGGAGCCGCAGCGGACGCCGGTGACCTTGATATGAGTGCAGGATTTGGGATGCGACATTTGAGTGTTCCTCTCGTTGGATAGGGCAACAATTTTTTTGTAGTTGTGGGCTAAAATCTTGGCTTCATTGGAGTTAGGGGCGGAGGAGATGACGACATCTGCGTATAATCTTGGAAACACAGGACTTGCGAGTAAAATCTTGCGAACAAAGGACTTAACGCGGGTGGCGGGGGTGGAGGGTGGTTGGGGAATTGGCTTCCGGCTTCCGGCTTTCGGCTTTCGGGCTGACGAGATTGCCGGTTCGTTGGGAGTACGCTGGGGCATACCTCCACTGTCGACCGTTTGAGTTTTCTCAGTAAAGGTTGGATGTCACAAGAACGAAATATATTTTGGGGGTGGGCTGTGGAAAAAATGCAGGAGGCAGGGGTCAGTAGTCAGGAGTCAGGAGTCGAGAGAGACGGATCACTTCTTACGGATGCGTTTGGAAGCGCGCAGTTCGTGGACGAGACGGTCGACGTCTTGTTCGCGGATGCCTTGGCGTTCGGCTTTGGAGCGGCCATAGGCGTTGATATCGTCCCACCACGAGCGGCGCTCGTAGTGGCGGAGCGCCTCGCGGATGAGTTCGCTCATGGTCCGGCTCTCCCGCTTGGCAAGAGTCTGGGCACGCCTCAGCATGTCAGGAGGCAGGGTGACGGAAAGTGTTTTGGTGCTCCTCACGAGGATATTGTATAGCAGGATTAAGCACGATTGAGCGTGATCTGATCCCATCGATCCATGACCGCCAGAGGTTTGGCAGTTCGCCCACCGCGCAAGTCAAACCCGGTGCCATCGGCTGTGGTACCCATGCTTCGAAAATCGCGAAGCATGGGGCAGCCAAGGTCGTTGTGGTGCCCGAGTGGGCCAGTCCCCCGGCCCCGTCACAGGAATGAAATATTTATTGGGTTGGGCTGTGGAGAATGTTACGTGGTGTCTCCTGGAGGGGCATATTCTATGCGGCCCGGCTTCTTTAACAACCCTCGTGCGGCGGCCTTTGTTAAAAGGCCTTTCTTTACGGCTACGACGATTTTGTGGAATTCCACCGTCGAGAGTATTCCAATATTCTGTTCCTCCGCTGTTTCGGCGATGTGCGCATCTACCCCGATGTAGACGCGCGGGCGTCGTGACGGGTGATTGTCAACGTCGTAGTTCAAAACGAGCAGCCCGGCGATGTCCATGCCCGTAGGCAATACGAGCTCATTCTGCCTCTTGAAGAGGGTAGCCATCCTGCCCAAGATGTCGTGAAACTCCTTCACTTTTGGGTTCTTGTTACCTGTGCCGCTCACTTCGGTGATCGCGAGGAAGTCTCCTTCAGTCACCCAAAAGTCCTCTTTTCTAATGGCGCTTTTGATCTTCTGGTCGATGTCCTCAACCTTGAAATCCAAATATTCGAAGGCAGCCTTTACGACACCCGAAAGCCTTTTCTCGGGCGGCAGGTCAGGATCTTCTTTTGCGGTGAGGAGTTCTCTGACAAAAGCGTTCTTTTCCGCTAGAGCCTTCATCTCATTCCGCCTGGCTTCGACAAAGCCGTCTGTTTCCGCAACTTTTTCTTCGATGGCATTACTTAACGCAATTTCCTCCGGCAGGAGAAACTCATCGCCTTTGAGCCAGTTCGTCCTGCGAATGTCGGGAAACAACTCCGGGACCAGATCCTCCAAGCATTGGAGGATTTGGATGGCAGCCTGAGCGGGGTCTCGCATTTGAGGCAAGACGATGTAGTTGGGGGTCTTCCGATCCGCATGCGTCACACCATACCCCATAACCCATTGGTGGTTCCTCGTTGCGAGAACTGGAACATTCCAGAACGGGCGGGGAGCTGGCTCAGGATCGAAGAATTTGCCGACCGAAGAGACTTGCGCCTTCAAATTACTCAGCGTTTGATGGAGCTCGGGAATTTTCCATACGCGATCTTCAACTTCACGCAGCGCAGCGACATTCTCGTCAGCGGCTATCAGCTTAACGAACGGGACACCGCCGTGAATGAGTACCCTGAAACCTGACCACTCCCCGATGAATGACACTCTCACTTGAGGAGGCGAGTTGAAAGAAGACATCGTATGGACGAATCCAGGCTCGAGCAATGCGTTACGGGTACTCGAGAATTCTTCTGCCATCCCTTTAGGGATGTAAGAGTTGTAGAAGAGTATGTCGTATTCGTAAATTGGATGAGGCGTGACGTATGGCAGGTACTTTGCGCTATCGTTACCGACTCCAGCAAACCCCTCTGTCAACGTTGTAGCCGGCCTTCGCGACTGTCTGCGCTTCTCTCGCGGTGAAATTGAGCAAGATTATTCGGTGGGTAGTCTCGTTTTTCGTCAACGTGTAGTACGTATCCCTTCTCTGAACCTTTTGATGATTACGGCGAGCTAGTGCGAAAAAAGCCAGCTCAATGCGGCCCTATCGCCGCTTGCGGCCCGGCTAAAACATAGGCGGATTCCCCTTCGTCCACGCCTCTTTTACGGTAAACAGTGCTGCGACGACGAAGGCGGGTAGGAAGGTCCCGATGGGGAGGCTGAAGCCACTCCCGACCGAGGTCGACATGCTGAGTGGTTTCAGAAGGTCCAAACCGGAAAGTTCGGGCCTCAGAAGCCAAGTTGCGAGCACCCCTCCGAAAAAGGTCGACATTGCCACCTTGTTCAGCATTTTCGGATAGTCGCCCACAGCCGTAAAGGGATTGAAGTCCATATTGTTTTGGTCCTGCTCCGGCTATAAAGGGAAAAAGGGCCCTGGCGCAGCTGCGCCATGACCCCCTCATAGTCGCGTCCTTTGTACGCCTATTAGGGAGGGAATGCTAGGCACTTTCGTGGTGCGGCGGGGGCACGGGAGGAGGGGATGTGTCCGGGGCACGTGGGCTGAAGCCCGGGTGGTATTTTCTCTGCTTTACGCGGCGCTGAAGCGCCGCTCTTCCACGGTTGCGGCAGGCGATGGATTCCGGGAAGAACTCCCTGAGAAAGGCGGGCACAGCTAAAATTGCAGGGGTCCCTTCGGCTGCGCTCAGGGCAGGCTCTTCGACTGCGGTTGATCTTTGCGCTCGACGCGCAAAGACCAATCCTCGCTCAGGATGACAAGCGAGGTGATTCGCGGGAATGACAAATCCGCTTCCGGATAATAGAGTCTTACGGGGGAATTCATGCGAGGACTGCGATGAGGGGACTGAAAGACAAGCGCGTGCTGATTACCGGAGGCGCGAGCGGGATCGGGGCGGCGACGGCCGCGCGCTTCCTGGAAGAAGGATCGCGCGTGTGCGTGCTCGATCGCGACGCCACGGCGTGCGAGCACATCAAGCACGAACTGTCGGCCTGGGTGAGGCAATCATTGCCGACGTCACCGACCTGATGCAGGTGGAGGCCGCGTTTGCGGAAGCGATCCGGCTGATGGATGGCGTCGACGTGGTCGATCAATAATGCCGGCATCAGCATCCGGCACAAGTTTCTCGACATCACTCCGGAAGAGTGGGACCGGGTGATCGCGGTGAACCTGACGGGAGTGTTCTACGTGGCGCAGACCGCGGCGCGGCACATGTGGGAGAGCGGCTCGGGAGTGATCCTGCAGACCGCGTCGACCAATGGCGTGATGGGATATCCGTATTACGCCGACTACAACGCGACCAAGGCGGGAGTGATTGAGCTGACGCGCTCGATGGCGCTGGAGCTGGCGCCCAAGGTGCGGGTGTGCGCCGTCGCTCCGGGATACGTGCTGACGCCCATGCAGCGCGTCGAGTACTCCGATGCCATGCTGGAAGAGGTGAATCAGAAGATCCCGCTGCGGCGGCATGCCAAGCCGGAGGAGATTGCGGGGCTGTTCGCGTATCTGGCGTCGGACGATGCGGCGTTTGCTACGGGACATGTGTTCACGATGGATGGCGGAGAGACCGCCGGAGGATTGGCTAGCCGGTGAGTCTCTGTGATCCCTCTGTGTCCTCTGTGGTGAGTAAGAGAGAAAAGGCTTTCACCACAGAGGACACAGAGGGATCACAGAGGCTTGGATAGGATCTCAGGATGCGTCTTAACGGGAAGGTTGCATTAGTTACGGGCGGGACGTCGGGGATTGGCGAGGCGACGGCGCTGCTGTTTGCGGCGGAGGGCGCGAAGGTTGCCATCACTGGACGGAATGAACGACGCGGCGCGGCGGTCGTGGCGGCTATCGTCACCGGCAATGACGCGGGCAACGTCGCAGGAAACGTCACAGGAAAAAAGGATCGCGGCGGGGATGCGATCTTTCTCCGCGCGGATGTGAGCGTCGCCGACGACTGCAAGCGCGCGGTGGATGAGACCGTGCGGGCATTTGGACGGCTCGACATCCTGTTCAACAATGCGGGAGTCTATTATCCGCAGACCGCTTTGGAATGTTCCGAGCGCGAATGGGACGAGCAGATCGACATCAATTTGAAAGGTACGTTCCTCATGTCGAAGTGCGCGCTGCCGGTGATGATCGCGCAGCGCAGCGGAGTGATTGTCAACAATAGTTCGGGGTGGGGAATCGTTGGAGGCGATCATGCGGTCGCTTATTGTGCGTCCAAGGGCGGCGTCGTGCTTATGACCAAGGCCATGGCGATTGATCACGGAGCGCAGGGCATCCGCGTGAATTGCATTTGCCCGGGGGATGTGGAGACGCCGATGCTGCCCGTGGATGCCAAGATGCGCGGACTGAAGTGGGAGGACTACATTGCGGGATGCGCCAGCCGTCCGCTGGGGCGCGTGGGAACGGTCGAGGAGATTGCCAAGGCGGTGCTGTTTTTGGCGTCGGATGATTCGTCGTTCATGACGGGGGCGGCGCTGGTGGTCGATGGCGGAGGAACGGCGGACTGAGCGCAGCGCCTGAAGGCGCGATCGCTTGGTTGGACGGCTCGCGGTATGCCTGAAGGCATACCCTGATACGAACCTGTCGGGTTGTCGCCGACTTTTGGCATGCATGAAGGCTGCCTTGATCGAAATCGGGCGGCGCAAGGAATGGAATGAAGGCGGCGACAGTCTTTCTTGGCGGAGGACGCATTACCAGCGCGCTGGCCGCGGGGTTGCGACTCGCGGGAGATGCGCGGGAGATCGTTGTGTACGATCGCAATCCGGCGAAGCTGCGCGCGTTGAGGCGGGAGACGGGCATCGAGGTGGCGCGCGACTTGAAGTCTGCTATTGCTCGAGCTGAGATGCTGATTGTTGCGGTGCGTCCGGCATCGGTGGCGGGAATGCTGGATGAGATCGCGGGGTGCGGAGTGCGCGCGCCGAGGTTGTGCGTGAGCCTGGCGGCGGGCATCCCCCTTCGCAAGTTGCGCGGACGCCTTGGGCCGGAGACGCGATGGGTGCGAGCAATGCCGAGTCCGGTGTGCCGCATTGCGCGCGGGCTGACGGCGTTGAGCTTCGATCGCGGCTTCACGAAGAGCGAACGCCGGCGCGTGACCGCACTCTTTGAGCGCGTGGGAGCGGTGGTGGAAGTTCCGGAGAGCCGTTACGACGCGTTCACGGTGACGTATTCGTCAAGCCATGGGTATCACGCGCTGTCGACGTTGGCGAAGGCGGCGCAGGACGCGGGGCTCGATCGGACGAACGCGCTGACGGCTGCGGCGCATGCGCTGGGGGACGGGATCTTGTATTGGAAGGAGAGCGGGAAGGATCTCGCCGATCTGCTACACGAGGCGGCCACGCCCGGAGGAATTGCGGCGGCAACGATGTCGGCGATGGACGCGGCGGGATATGCGCGCGCGGTAAAGAGCGGGATCCGCGCGGGGATCAAGCGGGCGCGAGTGAATGCCCGACGGTGAGCGCTCAGCGGCTAAAGCCGGAATCATTTGCGCGGCATACGGTACGACTGAAGTCGTGCCCTTCCCGGTTCTCGCCTCGACATTGGTCCTCGTCTCGGTCCCTCCTCACCTCGGTTCCCGCTTCTCGTGCCATCCCGATTCTTCGCGGCACGACTGAAGTCGCACCCTTCAACGTCCGAATTCAGTACTAAGGTCTGCGGTGGCCGGTTACTTTTGTCATCATCGAAGCGCGCGGGTGGTTCTGTCACAATAGTGAGGTCCGGACGCGGTAGCTTACGATGATGGAAGTGCAGACAGCCAAGGCTTCTCGACGCAGTACGCGGGTCCGCGTGGAGATCCTGGTCAGCGTGATCAGTCTCGACCGGACGAAGCCGTTTGGCGACCGGTGCATGGTGCTGGTGGTGAGTGCGCAAGGATGCGGGTTTCGCGCCTCGGAAGCGTTGCCGATTGGCACGCCAATCCTGCTGAGCAATTTGCCCGGCGGAGGAAGTGTGACGGCACGCGTGGCCAATTGCCTGCCACTGGGGAATGATGGCAACTACTTTCTGATTGGGGCATCGCTCTACACGCAGGGAAATGTCTGGGGCATCGCCGATGCTCCGGAGGATTGGAACGCTGCGGCGCAAGACAATCCTGCACCGCTTGCCGCTCCGGCCGACGCTCCGAAGATCACGGTGAACAAGAAAGTCTGGCCGTACAATTTGTTTTCCGAAGGCGCTGAAGTCCATCCTGGACGCAAGTAAGAGCGCGCTTACTTCCCACACACTGCTTCTACGCAAACAAGACGCAGACGAGTTGCGTCTCTACGAGTGAAATTACTGGTGTCTTGTTCTTTGGTAACTTCGCTGTGTTCCAAGCCGCTGCCATACTCTGGGTAAGCATATGTCCGAAGATTCCAACTCGACGGCACCAGTAGCGGCGGTTCCCGGAAACAAGTTGAACGACCGTCCTTTTCGCGTGAAGCTGCGCGGATCAGTGCTGGTGCTGGTGCGGTTGCCGAACCGGCGATCGCTGCGAGCGGCGTTTCATCAGCTGTCGACGACGGGTGGAGTGATCCATCTGGAGAAGCCACTGGACGAGAAGCTGCAAGTTGAATTGATTTTTCACATCCGCGAAGCGACGCTGCGGTACAAGGCGCAAATGTTGTTTCCCATGTGGGCGACGCAGGGGTGGATGCAGCCCTTCCGCTTCATGGATCTGTCTGAGGCGGAGCGTGAGGCACTGGACGCAAAGCTGAAAACATTTATCGGCGAAGCCGCGGCGGGTGCTGCGGCAGGCGCCTCCAAATCTTAAGATTCTACTTCTCTCATCTTCAATTGAATGCACAGCGACCGTCCGCTCCGTGGCGGTTACCCTCGTTACCTTGGTGATAGAGATTTAAGGACTATGATCCGAGCATAGGGTGATATCCCATGAAGCGACTGAATTTCCTGGTTTCCCTGACGAATAACGATAACGATTACCAGCAGGAGCAGGCGGCGGCGGCGGAGAAGGCCGGGCGACGATTGGGTGTGGACGTGAAGATCATCCACGCCGGAAATGATGCGCTCGCGCAAAGCCAGCAACTGCTTCACTACGTGCAGGATTCCGCGGTGGCGCGTCCGGACGCGATCATGTTTGAGCCCGCGGGTGGCACGGCATTTCCGCAGGTGGCGAAAGCGGCAGTGGCAGCAGGAATCGGATGGGTCGTGCTGAATCACGAAGTGGATTACATTGCGGAGCTGCGACGCGCGTTCAAGGTGCCGGTGTTCGCCATCAGTTCTGATCATGAAGAGGTAGGCAAGATCCAGGGAGCACAGTTTGGGGCGCTACTGCCAAATGGAGGATCGATTCTGTATATCGAGGGGCCGGCAAACAGTTCGGCGGCGAAGGAAAGAACCGCCGGGATGTACATGACGAAGCCGGCAACGATTCATGTGAAGACGATGCGGGCAAATTGGACGGAGGAGAGCGCGTATCGTACTGTGAGTTCGTGGCTGCGCTTGCGAACTTCGCAGGAGAGCCATATCGACTTAGTCGGAGCGCAAGATGATAGCATGGCGATGGGCGCGCGCAAGGCGTTCAGCGAGATCGCGGAGAATGAGCGAGCACGGTGGATGAAGATTCCGATCACCGGGTGCGATGGAATGCCCAAGACCGGGCAAGCCTGGGTGCGCAACGGCACGCTGGCAGCGACAATTTTCATCCGTCCAAATACGGATCTTGCGATCGAGATGCTGGTCGAGCACCTGAAGAGCGGAGCGGCTCTGCCGGAGCGAAAGACGACAGCACCGGAATCGGTGCCATCGCTGGCGGAGTTGTCGGGTAAGGCGCGCCGGGGAGTTGGCGCTTAACCTTTTGAGTTTCGAGATTGCGGCGTCCTTTCGGGGACGCCGTTTTTGTTTGCGGGGTGGGAGCGTGTGCGAGCTGTGCGCAACGCTTGCGTCTTGCTCGAGGGCGTCGCCTCCGGCTTTGCTGGGCGGCCGAGGCGGCTGTCTCCACATGAGTCGGGGAGGCCGCGGCCAGCACCGCGACAGTAATCATTGAGATTACAAGCGATTGTGTTTTAGGTTGGGCACCAAAACGGGAATGCCGGCACGAGGCTTCGCGGCCGGATCGGGCAGAGGAACGAGGCACAGCGGGAGAGCCCAGCAAAAACGCCACCTTTGAAGGTTGTACTCGTCGCGGGACGATGCAATCACTCGACACAAAATCTTCTTCGGCACAGGTTGACAGTGATCGAAGTCACGAGCGGCGGTGAGTTGTCGCACATGCCGTGTAGTGCTTCTGCCCTAGTGTGACTTCCTATCGCGCCCCGCGGCATACGGCAGGTCGGGAGCGCCGACGCGAAGGAGTAGGCAGTCATCATGGCGAAGTGGAAGCAATGGATCTATAACTCGCTAGTCATCCTGATATCACTTGCGCCTTCGCTGGCAGGAGCAAAAGATGCCGCTGAGGCGAAGAACTCTGCAGTGACCACAACCGCGCCGACGGGGAGTGCGGCTGGACCCAAACTTGTGCCGGCCGCAGGCTCGGCCAATGTCACAGCACTGCTGGGCGTGCTGGTGATGAAGGGAGTGCTTGCGCCCGCAGAGGCGAATGCGATTGGCAATGCGGCTCCAGATGCGGAGTTGCAACTGCTGGTGGAGGCGCTGGCGCGCAAGGGAGTGGTGAGCGCAGCAGATCTGTCCATGACGGCAGCACCGAGTGAGACTCCCGTTCGTGTTGCGCCGGTTTCAGGCGTGGTCTCGCCGCAACCATCGGCTGCAAACGAAACGAAACCCGTCGCGCCCACCGTGGTGCCGGCGGTAGCCCCGGTACGCGTGCTGCAACTGGAGCCTTCCCGACCTGACGGGTTGGTTCCGGATTTGAAGTTGGGTAGCGGAGCGCGGCTCAAGCTCTATGGCATGGTGAAGGCGAGTGTGATCTATGACACGTCGTCGCCGTACGGCACGGATATGCCCCTGCCTGGATTCATGAGTGCGTCGGGCACGAGTTTCGATCCCGGGCCGACGAGAAGCCCAGAGTTCCACACCAAGGCGCGGTTCGCGCGGGTGGGCACGAACTTCGAATGGCCCGACATTGCGGGGAGTAAAACGGCGATCACGGGGAAGCTGGAATTTGATTTCGAGGGCAACTTTACGCGCGCGCTGAACCGGAACATTTCGACGATCCGGTCGAGCATGGCGTCAATTCGATTGGCGTATGGCCGCGTGGATCACAAGATCAATGACGATACGAATATTTTTGGTGTCTTCGGACAGGACTGGACACCGTTCGGATCTTCGACGTTGCCGAACCTCTTCGAGACGACGGGCATGGGGCTGGGATTCGGAACACTGTACGAGCGCGCTCCACAATTCCGCTTCGGCGTCGGACACAGACTGGGAGGATCCCGTAACGTTTTCATGCAATCGGAATTTGCGGCGGTGATGCCGGCGTATGGAAATGATCCGTCGAACGTGGCAGACCAACTCGGCTACGGAGAGAAGCAGGGCGCGGATTCGGGACGACCGGAACTCCAGGCGCGACTGGTGTTGCAGTGGCAACTGGACAAGGCGCCGGGAGTGGTTCCGGCGCAGTTGATCTTCAGCGGAGTACAGGGCGACCGAAAAGTGATGGTGCGAGCGTCGGATGTTCCGCTATGCACGAACGTCGACATCCTGGTGTGTCCGGATGCAAAGGTGTTCCAGAAGGCGTTCCCGAGTGGCGCGGAAACGACCTCAAACCGCGCGGGATGGACTGCCGAGCTGCAGCTTCCGACCCGCTACGTCACAGTGATCACCAAGTTTTGGAACGGGTCAGACTTGCGCTGGTATTTCGTGGGCAGTCTGGACTCGAATTTCAACGACACGGCGGGGTTGTCGAAGGTTTGCGGGAGCGATGCCGACCCGACATTTTGCGCGGGGCCTTCTAATGATGGAGCGTCGAACTTGCAGTTTGGACTCGACGGCAGCGGGAATCCGGTGTTTGCGCCGCAGCGGCCAGTCCGCGCCACTGGCGGGTTTGTGAATGTCGGGTTCCCTCTGGGTCGTATTTTCGGGGCCGATGCCGCAGGGCGGAATGCCGGGTGGCAACTGTATCTGCACTATGCGTTTGACCAGGCGAAGACGAGCGACGTTCTGCATCTCGGCAACCAGCGCTCGAAGAACGACCTGGCGGCAGCGACTGTTTACTGGAAGATGAACAACCTGGTTTCGTTTGTGCTGGAAGAGTCCATGTACCGCACGCGGATCGCGAACCCGGATCTGGCGGAGTCGGCCACGTTCCCCAAGTACGAAGGTGTAGGGGCGCGGGAGTGGCACGATATCCGATCGGAGTTTGGACCGATCTTTACTTTTTAGCGAAAGCTGTTTCGCGGCTGAAGCGATGGCGCGCGGAGCAGTGCAATGGATTTACTCCCCAAAAGACGAAAACGGGAGTAATCTGTCCCCGGTCTGTAGTCGCCCCATCCGAAGAACCATCCGTCTGGTGAACTGGCTCGATGCCAAATCACGAGGAGATGCCTATGCCCGACGCTACACGAGATTTAAGAGTGGATTCGCCGAAGCAGTATGAAGCATCGCAGTCGACGTGGGACAGCATTGCGGAGAGCCGGGAGTTCAAGGATTTGATGGCGACGAAGAGGATATTCATTGTGCCGGCGTTCATATTTTTCGTCGTGTACTACTTCGCCTTGCCGGTGCTGGTTGGATATGCGCCGGAGTTCATGTCGACCAAAGTGATGGGGCCGGTGAATCTCGCTTATCTGTTTGCCCTATCGCAATTCTTCGTGGCGTGGATCATCGCGGGGCTATATGTGAAAGCCGCGGGCGACTTTGACCGTCTCGCCAAAGACATCCTCAACAAGGCCGAAGACGCGAAGGGAGGTAAGTAAGCCATGTCAAATATTCCACTGATCATGTTCGTGGTGTTCATTGCGATTACGCTGGGCATTACTTACTGGGCGTCGAGGCGATCGGCAGGGGCGAACGCATATTTTGCGGCGAGCCGGCAGATCAAGGGCTGGCAGAACGGGATCGCGGTGGCGGGCGACTACATGAGCGCGGCATCGTTTCTGGGGATTGCGGGGATCATCGCATTTCAGGGATACGACGGATTCATGTTTTCGGTGGGATGGCTGGTGGCGTATCTGACGGTGCTGCTGGTGATTGCGGAACCGTTGCGCAACGCGGGCAAGTACACGATGGCCGATGTGCTGGCATATCGACTGAAGCCGCGTCCGGTGCGGGCTATGGCGTCGCTAAGCACGCTGACGGTGAGCACGTTTTACATGATTGCGCAGATGGTGGGTGCTGGAGCTCTGGTGAAGCTTCTGCTGGGCGGCACGGTCAGTTACAACAAGGCGGTGATCGGGGTCGGGATTCTGATGATTGTGTACGTGGTGTTTGGCGGGATGCTGGCGACGACGTGGGTACAAATTGTGAAAGCGATCTTGCTGATGGCGGGGACGCTGCTGCTGAGTATTCTGGTGATGGCGCATTTCCATTTCAGCTTTGGCGAATTTTTTGGAGCAATCTCGCACGTGAGTTACACGGACGCGAAGGGCGCGACCGTGGTGAAAGACTTCTTGCAGCCCGGGTTGCGGTTTAAGCCGCCATACGGGCCGTTGGATTTGATCTCGCTGGGACTGGCGTTGATTTTTGGCACGGCTGGACTGCCGCACATCCTGGTGCGGTTCTATACGGTGCCGGATGCGAAGACGGCGCGCCACAGCGTGGTGTGGGCGATGGTATTGATTGGCAGCTTTTACATTATGACGACGTTCCTGGGATTCGGGGCGGCGACGATTGTGGGACCGGACTTTATCAAGGGGCATGGCGGTACGAACATGAGTGCGCCGTTGCTGGCGAACGCGCTGGCGGGATCGGTCTTCTTTGCGTTCATTTCTGCGATTGCGTTTGCCACGATTCTGGCGGTGGTGGCGGGGTTGACGATCAGTGCGACGACCTCGTTTTCGCACGACTTCTGGACTAACGTGATTCATCACGGAGTGGAGCGGAGACCGGGCGAGGAAGTGATGGTGGCGCGCATTTCGGCGTTCGTGATTGGGGCGATTGCGATTGCGATCGCCATCGTGCTGGGACCGACGGCGAACGTGGCGTTCCTAGTGGCGCTGGCGTTTGCGGTAGCGGCGTCGGCGAATCTTCCGGTGATTGTGATGTCGATTTTCTGGCGGCGGTTTAATACGGCGGGGGCAGTTTCGGGACTCGCGGTGGGATTGTTGGCATCGATCGGATTGATTCTTGTGAGTCCGAGTTTGATGGCAATTGATCCGGCGACAGTGACGGGGACAGCGCGACACTTGATCCAGGCGAAGGCGTGGTTTCCGCTGGAGAATCCGGGGATTTTGAGTATTCCGCTGGGATTTGTGGGAGCGATTGTGGGGACGCTGGTAAGTCATGAGCCAACGTCGCAGCATAAGTTCAACGAGCTGCTGGTGCGGTCGAATACGGGGCTGGGGTCGGAGAGGGCGGTTTAGGGTCAGGAGTCGGTGGTCAGGAGTCAGTAGTCAGGGCGCTTAAACTGGCAACTGAAAATCTCCACTTCTCGCAAAGGAGCGCGAGAAATGGGGTACCCGACTACGTCTGCTCGAGAAGGGCTGCCTGTCGTGCGATTCAGTCGGCTCGGGATGACGCCCCACGAGTCTTGGTCACTCATTTCCAAACTGCGTTATCTGGGCGAGATCAGGCGTGAGGGTCTGCGGGATATGCTAGATTGAGGGTCGCGGGCCCATAGCTCAACGGTTAGAGCAGCAGACTCATAATCTGTTGGTTCCAGGTTCAAATCCTGGTGGGCCCACCACACCGATTACCGCTCGGGCGCATCCTGCGACACTCTGCCGCCCAAGCTTCGGACCAGCTGCGTGTAAGATAATCTTCTGGGTGTTCTATGGCGGAAGTGCAGGCCGTATCGGCTGAGATCGAGATGCTGCGCCGGATGTACACAGCATTCAACCGGCGAGAGTTTGAGATCGTGCTGAGCGCGTTGCAGGAGAATGTCGACTGGCCCAACGGGATGGAGGGCGGGCGCGTGCTGGGAAAAGCGGCTGTGCGTGCCTACTGGAAGCGGCAGTTCGAGATGCTGGATTCGAAGGTCGAGCCGAAGAAGTTTACACCTGAAGCGGATGGGCGGATCGCGATCGATGTGCATCAGGTCGTACACGATAAGAGTGGCAAGCTCGTCGGCGATCAGATGGTGCAGCATGTGTACGAATTTCGAGATGGGTTGATTCAGAGTATGGAGATTCGGGAAGTCGGCCGGATTTGAGAAACCTTAAAATCCTTACCACGAAGGACACTAAGGTGCACTAAGGAAACACTGAGAACCTTCACGACGAAGGACACTAAGGTGCACGAAGGAAAGCGCTGAGAACCTTTACCACGAAGGACACTAAGGTACGCGAAGGAAACACTGCTTATTGGATTCGGAGCTAATTCATCATTGAGGGAAGTTATGGCGCACAATGTTTTTTGCGTGAAGTTTCAGAAAGAGATGCCGGGGCTGGATGAGCCTCCGTTCGACAATGAACTGGGGAAGAAGGTGTATGACAACGTCTCCCAGGAAGCGTGGAGGATGTGGACGGAGCACTGCAAGATGTTGCTGAATGAGTACCGGCTGAATCCGGCGCGGCGCGAGGATCAGGAAGTGATTGTGAAGCAGTTGGAGCAGTTCTTCTTCGGCGAGGGATCGGCGAAGCCGAAGGAGTATGTGGCGCCGAAGGAGTAGAGAAACGGGCTTCCGGCTTTCGGCTTTCGGCTTCAGGCTTCAGGCTTTCGGCTTCAGACTTCAGGCTTTCGGCTCTCGGCTTCCGCTCTACGCTTGGTGGGATGCTGGGCTGACAGGCTCTCGCAGGAACGGCAACGCTCCTATCAGCAAAGCGAATGCTGGGAGAAGAACCCAATTGACGATGGTGAGGGCGAAGTAGGCGAACGGGAAATTTGCGAGCAGGCGCCGGTCGGTGACGAGAGCTACCGGCAGAACGAATCCGAAAGCGCCCAACACTGCGAGCGCCGGAGACAATCCAACCATCAGACGATTGACGAAACGAGCATGGGCGAGTTTCGCCAGAAGAGCTCCGAACGCGCCGAAAATGGGAAGAGCAATGAGCCAGGGCAGATAGAGGACCATCGCCATATCGCCGATCCACAGGACACGGGGTTGGATCGCGAGTTTCTGAAGGATCATGAGCAGGGCGGGCGCTGCAATCACATTGGCCAGTGCGGGAAGCCACAGACTTCGGGTGCGGTCGTTCATGAAATCCTTCTCAGATCTTGCGATGCGAATCTTCGCAGCAAGAACGTGCCAATCGGGAACTTCTTGCAAGGCGAATTCTGTCGCCGCTTCTTCAATCATTCCTTGCGAGAGCGCGGCTGCATACGTCTCTTCGAGATGAGCAGCTAACTCCGAGACCACTTCTGGTTCAGTCGGCGCGGACGGCGTTGACGACGCGATTCGTTCGCGAACCAGCTTTTTCCAATCAGGCATGGCTGACTCCGGCGAGGGCGTCGAGCGCGTGGAAGAAAGTGCGCCACTCCGCGCGCAGGGGGGCGAGTTGGCGGCGTCCGCCGGGGGTGAGGCGATAGTAGCGGCGGTCGCGGCCGGCTTGGTTGGCTTGCCAGCGGCCTTCGACCCAGCCGCGTTTTTCCATGCCGTAGAGCAAGGGGTACAGAGATGCGAGGGTGAACTTCAGGGCGCCGCCTGTGCGTTCGCCGATTTGCCGGGCGATTTCGAAGCCGTAGAGAGGCTGCTCAGCCAGTAACGAGAGGATGGCAAGTTCGGCGCTGCCGCGGGCGATTTTAGAGCGAATCTGTTTGGGCATGGCTGCTATATAGGATTCCTGTGTTGGTAGTATAGGATTCCTGTATAGCTGGGGTCAAGATTACCCTCGCACCAGGCAGCTGTATCTCCCCTCCGCGAGATTCCTCGCTCCGCCTGAAGAGCGGGTGCGCTCGGGATGACGCCGAGGAGAGGGCAGGGGGTCTGAGTATCTAGGAGGCGGTGATGGCCTCGATCATGGCGTCCTCTTCAGTCTGCAAGGCGCGGTACCAGGTGAAGAAGATCAACTGGGTCAAACGACTGCCGGGAAGAGAGGCGGCGGACAGTTCCACCGTTCTTTCACGGGCGTGGAGGCGAAACAAGGTCTCGCCATCGGGCGCGGCGATCTGCCAGACGGGACGCCACCAGCCTTCACATTCCAGGCAGTAGGTTTCGCCGTCGGTGAAGGTGAGGGTGCCGCCGCCGCTGCCCCACACGGAGCGGAAGGTGGCGATCTTCTGGGTGGAAGTTGGATCCAGAATCTGCGTACCTGCGCCAAACCAGCGTCCTCGACGGAAAGTCCAGTGGCCGTACTGGGTATCGGCGAAGAAGGTGGACGACCAAAAGCTGCGGCGTCTTAGTGTGCCGAGGATGTGGTGGTTCACTTCGAGCGCGTAGGTTCGATGGGAAACCTTCGACCAGGTTAGGTCCGTGGAGATCGTGGAAGAAATAGGAATCATCAAACACCTGCGAAGAGGTATTCCGATTCGCCTCCATACTAGCAAAAGTTGCCTGAAAGACATATGAAAGAACAAGGGTGCTCAACGGGTCCGGGGCGGGTTCGTGCGAGCGTTCGGCTTCACTGTGGATGACGCAGGGGGATTCTGGCGAGGGCTGCGCAGCCGAGCGGTGTTCGGCCTGTCCGGGTCATAGACCTGGACGCACACAAACTCACTATTCGAAATTTCTTGCTCCAGTCCTAGCACTTGAATTTCAGTCCGCGCGAGATCCCTCGCTCCGCTTGAAGAACGGCTGCGCTCGGGATGACGCCTTGGGGAGAGTTGACGAGCGGCTGGATGCTTTCGGATGCTTACCCAGCAAGGAGCCATGTGGATACTCCCGAGGGCTGAGCAGCCGAGCGGTGTTCGGCCTGTCCGGGTCATAGACCCGGGCGCGCACAAACTCACTATTCGAAATTTCTTGCTCCAGTCCTGGCACTTGAATTTTAGTCCGCGCGAGATCCCTCGCTCCGCCTGAAGAGCGGCTGCGCTCGGGATGACGCCTCTGGAGAGTTGGCAAGCTGTTGGATGGTTACCAAAGCTGTAGCAGGCGAGCACTGCTACAATGCCCTGTTTCACACTGATGGCCGGACCGGTCCGCGAACTTCAACGGGCACAAACACGTACTGTCTAGTGGGTAGTGCTTGGAGGAAGTCTCAGAGGTTCGGTCGTCCAAGCGAAAGTCTCAAGGTTTAAGCAGATTTCCGGGGAGAGCAAGTGGAAGACGTCCAGGTCGTTGCGATGCTGGTCCGGCGGTGTATTGCCGGGGACGCCGCCGCCTGGGAGGAAATCGTGCAAACCTACAATCGGCGTATCTACAACATCTGTTACCGTTTCGCGGGCTCGTCGGACGATGCCGAGGACCTTACCCAAGAGGTCTTCATCAAGATGTACCGCACCCTTTCCAGCTATGACCCCGGGAAGGGAGCGTTCGTGACCTGGGTGACGACCATTACGCGGAACCTGCTGGTAGACCATTTCCGCAAGACCAAGCAGGACCGGATGACCGATTCGATGGACACCGCGGCGTCGGATCATGAGGACGCCCAGCCCCTGAGCGAGCAAATCCCAGACCAGCATGCCCCCCCGGACGCCCACGTGCGGAGCCGGGAGGTCTCGGAGACCGTGCACGGGGCCTTGGCCAAGCTATCGCCAGAACTACGGGAAGCAGTGATTCTAAGGGACTTACAGGATATGGACTATCGCGAAATTGCCACCGTTTTGAAGGTTCCGGAGGGTACCGTGAAATCACGAATAAATAGGGGTCGAGCGGAACTTGCGCGGCTCTTACAACGTACCTATAGGCAGGTGATGTGATGCCAGACCAAACCAGCAACGGAATGCAGTGTAACGAGTTCGAAAGCCTGCTCACGGACGCCATTGACGGCGTTCTGAGTGGGAGCGCACTCGACCGCTTCCAGGCCCATGTCCGGGTATGCCGGGCGTGCGGTCCGCTGTTCGCCGATGCCGAGGCGGGCCGCAACTGGCTGAAAGGTCTCACGGAGGTGGAGCCTCCAGCTAGCCTGGTGAATAACATTCTGGCATCCACAACGGGCGTTGACACCCAGCGCCTGCGAGTCCCGCCCCGTTCGGTCCAACCGCAGATTTCGTGGTGGGAGCGGGTGCAGGCCTCGGTGTTGGAACCGATCTGGGCTACGGTCCGCCAGCCGCGTTTTGCCATGTCGTTCGGCATGGCCTTCTTCGCGTTGTCGGTGGGACTGACGGTAGCTGGGGTGAAACCCGCGGATATCAGCCAGATCAGCCTGCGTCCGTCGGCCATCCGGCGCACGTACTATGCGACGCAAGCTCGCGTGGTGCACTACTACGAGAACGTGCGGATCGTTTACGAAGTTGAGTCGCGGGTGCGCGAGATCAAGCGCACGGTGGCTCCCGCCGAGCCCGGCCTGAAGCAATCACGGCCGGCGAAACAGCAAGACAACAAGAACGACACAACACAACAGCCCGAGCAGAAGCAGGAGCGCAACTACAGCCAAACGGATGATCGTCTCATTCTGGCCAGCGCTCCTCAGGGTCCATCTCTTCAGGAACTGCCTGTAGTGTCGGTGACCACGTACAGGAGGTTCGTATGAACTGCGCCACTCACAGCGACACAGCTGCGGTGGCCTTCTGCCGCACATGCGGAAAGCCACTTTGTAACCAATGCACCCGCGACGTCCGCGGAGTGATCTATTGCGAATCGTGCCTGGCCGCACGTTTGGAGGGCACGGCTCCGGCTGCGGGATTTGTTCCGCCGGAGCAGACGGTATATCCGCCGATGGGCGGAGCAGGAGCGGTTCCGCGACCGCCAGTGAATGCCGGGCCGAATCCGACGGTGGCTGGAATTCTGGGCGCCATTCCACTTGGCTTGGGCGCAGTGTACTGCGGCCAATATGCAAAGGGGCTGGCGCATCTCGGGATCGTGGTGCTGGCGATTGTCGGATTGTCTTCCGATCTGCCTTGGCAGGCCGACACGGCGTTGGGAATTTTTCTCGGCTTTTTTTGGGTGTACCAGATCATCGATGCAATCCGCACGGCGCGAGCCATTCAAATGGGCGAGCCGATTCCGGATCCATTCGGGCTGGCTTCGACGTTTGGCACGGGAGAGAAAATCGAGACCACGAAGGTTCCCGCCGCAGCGGCGATCCTCATCGGACTCGGTGTGCTCTTCCTGGTCAACACAGTTTTTGATTTCAGTCTGCACCGCTTCTGGCCGATCATTTTGATCGTGCTGGGCGTGTGGCTGTTTGCCAAGCACTGGGGACTGTTGGGCGGCTACCGTCCGTATTGCGTCTGCGAACACTGCCGAACTCGCAAGCTGATGGGTCCGGCGATCCTGGTTACGCTTGGCGTGCTATTCCTGCTGGACAATGTGTCTGGCGTGGAATTTCACCGAACCTGGCCGGCGATTCTGCTGGTGATTGGAGTGGTCAAACTGTTGCAAAGCAATGCTTCGTCTGAAGGACACATCGGGCCATTGCCTCCGGTGATGCCACCAGGAGTTACCCCCAGCGTTCCGCCACCACCGGCGCCGCCGGTGCCGTCGCAGAACCCAGAGCAGGCAGCCTCATCTGGCGAGGTGAACCATGTCTAATCCAGTGATGACTCCGGGAGTTCCGCCGGGCGCGCCACCGCCGATGCGACGTCAGCGTTCGATTGCAGGACCGTTCGTCCTGATTGTGATCGGCACCGTTTGCTTGCTGGGAACCATGCACGTGTTGTCGCTGGGACGCCTGGCTCACTTGTTCGCCAACTACTGGCCAGTTCTGCTGATTTTCTGGGGCGTGATCAAGCTGCTCGAGCACCAGAAGGCCCAGCGCGAAGGGACACGGGCCGCGGGGATTGGCGGAGGGGGAATCGTTCTGGTTGTGATGATCGTGGTCTTCGGTTTGATCGCGACGCAACTGGAGCGGGTGAACTGGTCGGGATTGCGCGACAACATCAACATCGACGATGGTGACTTCAACGGCATCTTCGGCCAGAACTATAACTTCAACGATCATCTGGAGCAGGACTTCCCCGCGGGAGCCACTCTTAAGGTTCTCGACACGCGGGGCGCGATCAGCGTGCACGCTTCTGACGACAACAAGATCACGGTTGTCGTCCGCAAGCGCGTGGGCGCCGAGAATCAGAACGACGCCGACAAGTACAACACGGAAACCAAGCCGACGATTACGACGATTGGCGGCCTGGTTACGGTCGATGCCAAAGCGGAGGGGGCTGGCGATCACTCGGTGGAAACCGACCTCGACATTTCCGTTCCGCGCAAGGTTCCGGTCACGATCATTTCCAAGCGGGGTGATGTGAACCTGGTGGGGCGCGAGGGCACGATCGACATCTCGGCGCAGCACTCTGACACAAGCATTGAAGACGTAGTGGGCAACGTGAAAGTGAGCCAGGAAAAAGGCTCGGTGAAAATCGAGCAGGTTACCGGCGACGTGCATGTGCAGGGCCGGGTGAACGAAGTTTCCGTTGCGGATATAAAGGGCGGAGTACAACTGGAAGGCGAATTCCAGGAGAGCGTGAAGCTGGCGCGCATTACGAAGACGGTGACGTTCAAGTCTTCACGCACCGACATGGAGTTTTCGCGTATCGAAGGCAATTTGGATCTAGATTCCGACGAACTGCACGCGGAGCAGATCATCGGGCCGCTGCGCTTAACCACGAGGTCGAAAAACATTCGGCTCGACGACGTTTCGGGTGATGTACGCCTGCAGAATGATAACGGCGCGATTGAAGTGGGGATGCGATCGCTGGGCAACGTGCAGATTGACAGCCGGAATGGCGGCATCCAGTTGAGCGTGCCCGACAAGGCGGGATTCCGTCTGGATGCCCGCACGCGCGATGGCGAGATTCAGTCGGACTTCCCGGAATTGAAGATCAACAACGATGACCGCGAGTCGAAGGCCAGCGGAAGTGTGGGCAATGCCTCGTCGCACGTTGTGCTGAACAACGAGCACGATGGGATCGAGATTCGGAAGGCGAGCGCGTTGCCGCCGAAGCCGCCGGAGCCGCCGAGTACCGGGAAGGCCGGGAAGGCGCTGCCTGCGCCCAAGGTGAAGGTGGAGCCTACGGAGAACTGAGGTCCCTCGGGCTTCTGTGGTTCAAAACCTTTTTACCACGGAGGGCACAGGGGAACACAGAGGCTATTCGTCAATCTTCGACGGGCGCATTTTTCTGTTTCACTAATTCCTCGACACGGGCCAGGACCTCGTCTTCGGACAACGCCGTTGAGTTGATCACTACGGCGTCGGAGGCTGCGACGAGAGGAGATGCGGCGCGGGTGCGATCGCGGCGGTCACGTTCGCGGAGTTCTTCAGCCACGCCGGCGGCCACGTTCCCTTTAATCTTGTTTTGCTCCATGCGGCGCTGCTCGCGGACGACCGGATCGGCGTCCAGAAAGACCTTCAGATCGGCGTCGGGAAAAACCTTCGTTCCGATGTCGCGGCCTTCCATCACTACTCCGCCACCGGAGCCCATCGCGCGCTGATGGGCAACCATCCACTCACGAACTTTGGGATGCACCGAGATGCGCGAAGCGGCTTCAGAGACATCGCGCTCGCGGATGCGGGAGGAAACGTCCCGCCCGTCGAGCAGGGTGCGGTTACCACCGATGGTGGGCTCGAGTTGGATGCGAGAGCTTTCGGCGAGCTTCACGAGGGCGGCCTCGTCATCGAATGAAGCGTCACGATCGATGGCCTTGAGCGCCAAGGCGCGATACATGGCACCGCTCTCCAGGTTCACATAGCCGAGCTTGCGGGCGAGTCGTGAGGCGATGGTGCTCTTGCCCGCGCCCGCCGGGCCATCGATGGCAATGGTCAGCTTTCTGGTGGGCTGGCCGTCTTTGGGTGCGTCGGTCATGCGAAGTTACAGATTGTACACGGTGCTCGTGGGTGCACTGATAGGGCGGGAGTGGTTTAGAGGCCACTGGCTTCGCTCGCGGGACAGCCGAAGGCGGCTGTCTCCACATAATTCGGGGAACGCCTGCTGCGCATGAGAGCTCAGATTGCTGCGTCGCGCACTTGCTCGGAAGTCCATCCCAACTCGCGCAGTTTGCGAATGCTCAGTGCATCGTGGCGCTTTGCCAGACGCACACCGGCTTCGTCGCGAATCAGGTCGCAATGATAGTAGTTGGGAGCGGGCAGGCCGAGCGCGCGAAACAAGAGAATCTGCCGAGCTGTGGACTTCAGCAGATCTGCTCCGCGTACGACTTCAGTGATGCGCATGGCGGCGTCATCGACCACAACCGCCAACTGGTAGGCAGGGACATCGTCTTTGCGCCATACGATGAAGTCTCCGAAGTCTTTTCCGGCGGTCATGCGCTGCTCGCCCAGGTGTTGGTCGGTGAAGTGAATCTCGTCGCCATCGGGGACGCGAAAACGCCAATTTATTCCTTTGGGGTTGGAGTGTTGTGCATTGGTGGAGGCGGCGGGGCGGCAGCGTCCTGGATATACCGGCTCGTCGTCGGAGTCATTGGGAGCACCGGCGGATTGTGCTACATCTTTGCGGGAGCAGGTGCAGGGATAGATCATTCCGCGGTCATGTAGCGTTTTCCAGGCCTGAAGATAATGTCCTCGGCGCTCGCTTTGCGCGTAGGAGCCGAATGGGCCTCCGCAGTCTGGTCCTTCGACCCACGTGATCCCGAGCCAACGCAGATCGTCGATCATGGCCTGGACAAATTCGGGGCGGCAGCGTTGGGAGTCTAGGTCTTCGTTGCGGAAGATCAGCTGACCACCATGCTCAGCCGCGCGGCGGGCGGCGGTCCAGAAGGTGCGCGCGTGGCCTAAGTGCAGAAGGCCGGTTGGGGAGGGGGCTAGGCGGCCGCGATAGGATTTTAGGTTGGGTTCGGCCACGATTGTGTTGATTGAACTTTCAAATAGCACCGTCGTCTCGGCGTTCCTACACTGCGAGGGCGGGACGCCCTCGCGACAGCCGGCAAGATGCCGGCGCTACGGTTATCGCACTGCGCTTCCTGGAACCGGAGAAACAGCGATTTTCTCCGGGGTGATTTGGAGCATGGAGCGTCCGCTGACGTGCACGAAGCTTAATTCGCGGGCGGCTAGTAATGCGTTGACGGCATCTTTCACCTTGGAGCGGGCGATGAGGTTGCCGAAGAAGATTTCGAGATCGGCTTGCTCGATTGCGATCACGCAATCCAGATACTTCGAGAGCAAAGCGGTGAGTGCCTCCTGCACCGAGAGGCCGACGCCTTCTTTGACGGCATCGGGAGCCCAGCGGTAGAGGACATCCCAGACTGATCCTTCGCTGGCTTTGTAATCGACGCGGGTGATACGGAGCTTGGACCACAACTCGGCCAATGCGCCATCGAGCGCGGCGAGCGAAACGCTGCCGCCGAGTGCGTCCTGCAACTTTTGCTTCGAGATGGGACCATCGCGGCGAATCAACTCGAAGGCATCGCAGGCCAGTGCGGAATATGGAGAGCGCGATCCGGCCTTGGGCGCCTGCTTGGGATTACGCTCGCCGATGAGCGCGTACAAATAAGGAAAGGCTGACGCCGACACCAGAAAGCCGTTGTTCTCTTCGAAGAGATTGGCCTCGAATGCCGTACGCTCGCGAAGGAGACGAACCATCAATTCGGTCGCCTCAGCTGCGCGTGGATCTTTAAAGGCGTGCTGCCAGCCGGGTAAGCGTTCCTCGGAGCCGACGAACGCGCCAATGAACGTCGGCACGAGTAGCGGCGGGCGTTTCGGATACATCAGGCAGAAGCCGACCTCCTCCAGAAATACGCGCGCCTGCTCGATGGTCCGGATGGGCTTACCATCGAGACGCCATTTTTCGCGGCGCAGTTGCTGGAGTTCGAGGTCAGTCATGAGACGGCTATCAGCTGTCAGCTCTCAACTATCAGTAACAACCTTTTGATTCCACCGATAGCTTAGAGCTGGAAGCTAGATTCTTTTAAAGGCCTTTTGAATGTCCTTTACAGAATACCTTAGAACGACCGGCCTGCCGTGCGGACAGGACATGGGATGGTCGGTTTTGGCCAGTTCCGCGAGGAGCCAGTCCATTTTGTTTTGCTCGAGGGGCATGTTTACTTTAATCGCCGCGTGACATGCGATGGAAGCGGCGATGCGCGCGCGGA
This sequence comes from uncultured Acidobacteriaceae bacterium, assembly GCA_963731405.1. Taxonomy (GTDB): domain Bacteria; phylum Acidobacteriota; class Terriglobia; order Terriglobales; family Acidobacteriaceae; genus Sulfotelmatobacter. Next base: position 95,643 of record CAVSVS010000030.1, read on the forward strand.
TTTTTTCCAGGTTCAGCGATTGTTCTTCGCGCGAGAACTGGTCGAGTAGTTCATGCAACATGTGCTCGACGGCTGCGGCGTCCACGCCTGCGGGAGCGACTTTCACGGCCACGCTGCGGGCGCCGAAGGGTTCGGCTTCGAATCCGTTGTGCTGCAGTTCGTCGGAAATTTCGGAGAATACCGCCTGCTGCGCGGGAGACAAGTCCAGCACGATCGGCATGAGCAGGCGCTGGCTTTCAACTTTCTGCGCTGCGCGCTGCTTCAGTACTCGTTCAAAAAGGACGCGCTCGTGGGCGACGTGTTGGTCGACGATCCAGAGGCCATCTTCGTTCACGGCGAGGATGAAAGAATTGCGGATTTGTCCGAGCGGCTTGAGAGTTCCCAGAGACGACAGGGTCGGCTCTTCCTCATTGACGTCGAGCGCGGGAGCGCAGCCGTTGTCGGGGATGATTTCCACTGGTCGCGCCAGTGAGACAGCCGCATTCGCTTCGACGGCGATTCCTCCTTCAAATTGAAAGTGTTGGGAAATCGGCGGCGGGACAGGGGCTTGCAGTGCGAAGCCACCGGAAACAAGGGCTTCCGGCTCTTGCCATCCGGCTTCCGGAAAACGAACGCCTGGGGCCGGAAGCCCAGCATCTCCCGACGATGGTTCCCACACCGCGCCGGGTGTGAGGGACTGGCTCGCGGTAGCATGCGCGTGAATCTCGGTCATGAATTGCGGCACCGGACGCGCCTTCATCAGCGCCGCCCGCACGGAGTCGCGCACGAAGTCGTGCATCACACTCTGCTGGCGGAAGCGCACTTCCGTCTTGGAGGGATGTACGTTGACATCGACTTCAGCGGCGGGCATTTCCAGGAATAGCAGGACTACCGGATAGACGCTGGGCGGAATGATATTGCGATAGGCTTCGGTCAGAGCGTGTTGCACGAGGCGGTCGCGAATGAGGCGTCCGTTGACGAAAATGAAAATCGAATTGCGATTCAGCTTTTGGATTTCGGGTTTGGAGACGAAGCCATGGAGGTGCATCTCGCCGAAAATGTCCGATTCGTGGTCGAGAGTTTCCTCGCCGCCGACAGTCTCGCGGGCGGGGGCGCCCGCGCCACATTCCTTCGCTCTGCGCCACGGGGGAGGCTGGGGCAATCCGATGCGCTCAAGCGGCTGACGCGAGGCTACCGGAATCAACTGGTCTAAGGTTTCTTTGCCGAAGACCTGGTAGACGCGCTCGCTGTATCCGGCCACCGGAGGCGCGACTAACATGGCGTTGGACGCGGAGTGCAACTCGAAATGCTTTTCGGGATGCGCCAGCGCATAGTGCGTGACCAGCGAGGCGATGTGCGAGAGCTCGGTCGATTCGGCTTTGAGAAATTTCTTGCGAGCGGGAACATTGAAAAAGAGATCGCGGACGGTGATCGAAGTTCCGAGGGGAAGTCCAGTTTCTTCGACGCGGGCGATCTTTCCGCCGTTAATTTCGATGACTGTACCCGCAGGATCGTCCGCAGCACGGGTTTCGAGATGCAGGCGGGAGACGGACGCAATCGAGGGCAGGGCCTCTCCACGAAATCCAAGGGTCGCGACGCTTAGCAGGTCTTCGGCATTTTTGATTTTCGAAGTTGCGTGGCGCTCGAAGGCCAGCATGGCATCGTCGCGTACCATGCCGCATCCGTTGTCGGTGATTTGGATGAACTTCTTGCCGCCGGCCTCGACGCTGATCTTGATGCGGGTTGCGCCGGCGTCGAGGGAATTTTCAAGCATCTCCTTGACGACTGAAGCTGGGCGCTCGACAACTTCGCCGGCGGCGATCTGGTTGGCGACGGTTTCGGAGAGTACGTGGATGCGGCCCATCGGGAATTCGGTAGCTAGTCGTCGGTAGTCAGAGTCAGTGTCGCAGATGGGGTGGAAAATGCAAAATCGAAGACCGAAGAGTGATGGTTCCAAACGGCGTAACGTTTTGCCTCCCGAAATCACAATTCAATAACGTGCTCCATTGGCGGGAGTGCGGCCGGACATCCAGACGGTTTCGCAACAATAGTGCTGGCAAAAACGGACGTTCCGGGGCAAAATCGTTCCACTATCGCTGCCGGCGTTCTGCTCGGCGGTTTTTTGGGGCCCCATCCGAGTCGACAGAGTGTATCTGGTGCGGGGAGGTGCTTATGACCGCAATCATGTTCGACAGCCCATGGGATCGCGCAAAGCGTTGGATGTTGCGCGGCGGACTCACTTTCGGCGCGGGTCTGGCCCTCTGGGTCAGCAGCATGCTTGGAAGTACGCTGTTTGGGCCCGTGATTGAGGCCGCGAGGCCGGGAGCGACTCTGCTGACGCAGAAGGTTATCGATACCTTCGGTGGACGTTGGGTCGTCGGGACGATCGCGCTGCTGCTGCTGCTTTTCAGCCAATGGCTACGGGGAAGACGGCTTCACTTGCGCCAGAAGGACTACGACTCCACCGGACAGAAGATCCTAACCACGTTGCGCAACGATCCCGCTGCGCGAGTACCAGACTTCTATCTTTACCTTCGAGCCTTTGAAACCACAGGGAAGCTGCATGTTCCTCTGTACCTCCGGGTACGGAGGAAGTGCGTATGGGTCGGGCAGCGGCAGGTAACGGATGATCTAGAGAGTTACGTCACCTTGGCGGTAGGCAGCCGCTCTCCGCTGATTGCATTGGGTAAGCCGGGCGAAGCAATCGGAGCCGGAAGAATCTTGACCGAGGACGAACACTGGCAGGCCGATATTGTGAACCTGATGAAGCGAGCCAAGGGCATTCTCATCGTACCCTCAGATCGCGAGGGCACTGTATGGGAGATGGACACGCTCAGGCGGGAAGAGCTTTTCAGCAAGGTTGTCTTCATCATGCCGCCTGCAAGCAAGGGGGAATTCGACACGTCTCGACGCTGGGAAGCTGCCAAGAGCGCCATGGCGGTCCACGGCTTGGAGGCTCCGGAGCATCAGGACCGGGGGCTGCTGTTCCGGCTCGGTCGAGACGGCAAGCTAGTCAATGCCGAACCTCTGATGCTGAGTTCGCCGCGGAAAATACACAAATCCCTTGATCGTATCTTCAGGACCAAACAGGGCAAGAGCATCTACAAGGCAATCGTCAATGCGGATAAGCGGGCCAGCCACGGCGCGTTCTGGGGCTGGCTCGAAAACGCTCGCCAACTCTCCGTGTTTCCTGTTGCCCTTTTGGCCATTCTGATGCCCACGCCCAACGTCGGTTTCGACCCGCATGAGTCATGGGGAACGGTCTTCCAACGGTTTATCACGGCGAGCGAGATGTCGGAATACGACGAATCGCAGGAGCTGAACAAATCACAGAAGTATCTCGCTCTGAGGACCCAGGTCGCGCCGGAGAATCTGGATCAGTTAAACCAGGCTCTCCTGGCGAGGGGGCTTTCCAGTCTCGATGACACCAATCTGCGCGCCTACTACGTGGCGCAAGCCGAAATGATGTCGCGTCTGGGTGACGCGAGGTGCGCGGCTCTGGTATCCAGCGGCCGCATGCAGATTGCCTTTACCTATATGCCTTCCGACGAATACCGTGACTTTGCCAAAGCACGAGATAGAGCGATTGTGGCTGGCGCAGAGAACACGCCGAGTGTCACCTTGGACAGGAGTGAAGAGAACAACATAACGCAGCGGTTCGCAGCAAGCCTGAGCCAGCAGGACCAGCAGCGCTTTGAACAATTCGGCCAGAAAAAGACTCACACTGCAGATGACCAATGCTGGTTGCTTCGCACGGTCTCGAACGCAGTCGTCAGTCTTCCTGAGCCGCAAGGAACTCTGTGGGCACGGACGTGGACAGCGATGAGCACAGGGAATCCGGATCCTAATCCCAGGCCTGTCCCTCAACCTGAACCAATCACGCCGGAGCCCGTCAAGCTTGATCCCGTGGAACCCGCTCCTGCGCCTCCCCAGCGGTACGACCCGCAAAAAGACGCTTTGTTAAAGCAAAAGCTTGCAGACCGAGAGGCTAAGACATCTCAAGCGTCGGCGATTCAGACGAATGCCGCGGCAACTCAGACGCTGCCTCCCGATCCTAGCGTGGCCATGATTGAAAAGGCTCGGCTCGATCTGGATTCGGGGCGCCTCACCGAGCCGGCTAGCGATTGTGCACTCTATTGGGCCCGGCAGCTCACGCAAAGCGGCAATCCACAGGGTGCCGAGATTGAGCACAACGTTTTAAGCGCAATGGGAAAACGAATCTCAGATGCGAGAGCCAGCAAGAACTACATCTCGGCGATTGATGATCTGAACAAACTGATTCCCTATTACCCGGCGCGCACCGAACTTGTGTCATTGCGCTCGCAAATCCAGGCCGAGCAGCAACGGGAGGTCGCCGAAGCGCAGCTTAAGAAGTTCGTTTTGGAGCACCGGCACATTGTCTTCGCCAATAATGGAACCATGCAGCAGGCCTACTGCGTCGGAGTGCTCGTTCTGAGCGCGGACGGTACTGCTCGGTTCGATTGCGTCAACAGCTTTGATCCGCAAGGCCGTTGCGATCACGTCGTGTTTCCCGCAGGAGCGATCAAGAGCGTGAAATTCATGGCGAACGGTCTGTTGCACGTGGCGACGCATCATGCAGGGAACTATGACTTCTACGGCGAGTCCGCAGCTCTACAGGGCGCGTATCAGGAACTTGGTCTGATGGCGACTCGATAAGGCCTGAGTGTTTACTTTGCGTCGGTTACTTGTTCGCGGGATTCGTTGTAGGTGCCGAACTTTTTCGCGACTACTTTCAACGTGGGATAGAACTGGACGAAGGTGTGTTCGACTGCGGCGTGGGCGTCGTGGCACGACCAGCAACCGTTGCCTTTGGGCATGGCTCCGGCGGCTTTCCCGGCAGCGACCTGGTCATCGCCGTTGAAGGCATAGTAGGCCCACTTGTCGGGATTCTTCGCGGAATCTTTGACCTCGACGGCAAGGCCCATAAGATCGGTCTGGTAGTGGCCTTTCTGGTTGATGGAGCTGCGGCTGGCGGCATCACGTTCATCGATAACGAACATGCTCTGTTCGGGCCATTTGCCAGATTTCACGAATTCGTCATAGGCCCAGCGCTGCACGAAAACATTCGTGAACATCTCGTGGCCGCCGGGCTCGGGACTGTAGTTCATGCCATATCCGGCGGAAAGAAACATCCATTCGCGATAGTCGGGCGGGCGTAACAGTTCGCCTTTTTCGTCATATTGCGGCTTGGGCATTTTCGCGTCGGGCGCAGCGGCCAACAGGGCGAGGCACGCAAGCAAGACCAGAACACTGCATAGAACATTCTTCATTTAGAGCCCTCCCGATTGAGTTGGAGACAGATTAGCCTGCGGCGATAGCAGTCGTCTTGAACAAATTAAACATGAACGCCTACCATCTGCGGGTGACAAATCCAGCGGGCCGTCGTCTTATGACCGTGCCCGATGCTGCGAATCCCGGAAGCCATTTGCGGGGAGGGGAGTTTTATTCTCCGATCCAGGCGCGGCTGCGTACCGGCGAAGTAGTGCTTTCCGAACTCTGCCAGCCGTGTTCGAGAAGTGTACCGCGTCACCAGCATGAACTGGCGTATGTCACGGTGGTGCTGCGGGGCGACTATCTGGAAGGCGATCACGGGCGGCTCGACGAGTTACGGCCGTTGACCGCAGTGTTCAATCCTGCGGGGATCGAACACTCTACGGTGATCGGACCGGCGGGAGCGTCGTTTTTTACCATTGAATTGTGCGAAGCGAACCTGCGTCATCTGGGAGTTTCACTGCCGCGGAGCACGACGTTCGATCGCGGCGCCGGAGCGATGCTGTGGCCGGGACTTCATCTTTATTCTGCGTTCAAGACGCAAACTGCCGACCCGCTGGTGCTGGAGGCCTATGTGCTGGAACTGCTCGGAGCGATTGCAGGATTCGAAGTGCGAGATAAGGCCGCTCCCGGTTGGTTTGGCCGCGTGAAAGAGCGCCTGCATGAGGGATTTCGCGAGCCTCTTCGCATGCGCGACCTAGCGCGGGAGGCAGGAGTACATCCGGTACACCTGGCACGAGTGTTTCGCAAGATGGAGCGTCGAACGCCGGGCGAGTACCAGCAGCGGCTGCAGGTGCGATCCGCGTGCGACCTGCTGCGCGATCCGGAGTGGCCCTTAGCGATGATTGCGGCGGAGTGCGGATTCGCCGACCAGAGCCACTTCACGCGCATCTTTCGCAGGATGACGGGAACGACTCCCGCGCGGTTCCGGCAGGCTGTGGGGCTGAAGAAAATGACAGCCTGAGGGGCTCGGAGACCGATTCAAGCGCAGGGAAAAAAGAGGCGCTCCGGGATAATCGGAGCGCCCTAAAGTTTTGCACGGTGCGCGTCTACTGCACGACCGTGGAGTAAACGTGGTCTGGGCGGTGATGGGATTCGCGCCGCCGGATGTACCACTTACGGTAATTGTGTACGTCCCTGGAGGAGTTCCGCCGGATTCTTCGAGCCCCCGCTGCCGCCACCGCAGGAGGCCAGCCACATAGTGGAAATACCTAATATCGCGATCAGTCCCAGCAGACGCATGGCGTGCAATGAACGCTTGCGCGAGGGGACGACGAAAAATATCCCAAGCATCCCAGGAAGCAGGAGGGCAAAGAAAATGCGCGCGGGACTCTGCTTTGCCGCAACCGTTGGAGCGGCCGTTGTGACCATGAAGCTGACTGAGGTTGCAGCCGTTGCGAAGGCTGGACCGGTACATGTCGACTGCGTCGCTGGATCGGTGCACGTATAAGTGACGGGGCTGCTGAAACCATTGGCGCCAGTGAGGGCAATGGTCACGTTGGCGCTCGCCCCTTGGGTCACTTGGGGATTCCCACTGGCAAGTGCAAGCGTGAAGCTCTCGTTCGTGGAAGTAACATCCAAGCTCACAGCCGTTGAGCTCGATACTGCGCCGCTCGTACCAGTCACAATGACTGTGGTGGCATGGACGCCAGCCATGGAAGCCGACGTCTGAATCACAAGCGAGCTGGAAGTAGGGTCGATGGGCGTGAAAGTGCAGGTCGCGCCTGAGGGCAGCCCTGCGGTGCAGGTATAGGTGACTGTACCGCTGAAGCCATTCAGGGGAGTGGCCGTGAGTGTGGTGCTGTTGCTATCTGAACCGGCAACGACGGTCAGCGCCGAGGTGCTGGGCGAAACCGAGAAGCCCGGCTGGGTTGCCAATTGCTTCCATGCAACCGCAAGGTTGTTCACATCGACCGATCCCAATCCGGCGATCAGGTTATAACTCGTGGTTGTATCTGCGGTAGAAGCGCTGAACCCAAAGACTCCCGAGGCGGGGCATTGCAATGCGGTAGGCCAAGGATCGGTCGCGGTTCCGGCGGGGGAACCAACCTGGCAAGCGACGTTGTTGTCGCCCGTCGTCACAGGATTGAATGCTCCGTTGGACGGGTTCAATGCGAGCGTGTAAAGCATTGGGTTGACATTGCCGAGGCCTGACGTGGCAAGGTATTGATTCATCAAGACCACGACGCCAGCGAACACGGGTGCGGAGGCGGAAGTGCCGCCGATGATCGAGGGGTTGCTCAAATTGAGCGCGTTCGTAATACCTGCTGCTCCGCCAGGGCTGCAACTGCTAGTCGTACCGGTAAGGCCAAGTTCCGACTGCTGGGTGCAAAAGATGTAGCCGGGAAAATTCGGCGTCGCGAGAAACGAAACATCCGGCGAAAGACGAGCATTTAGCTGTCCGGGAATTGAAACGGTCTGCCAGGTGGGCTGAGTGAATCCGGAGACACAAGAAGCGTTGTCGGAGGTTTGGATCGCACAGTTGCTCGGGCCACCGCCGGTAGATGAAATGCCAATATCCGCCTGGGCGTCGGCCGCGGACTGGATCGGGACCCAACCACTCACTGCAGTGGAACCACCCTGGGTGCAGAACAAATTGCCCGCATTCTGCTGGCAGAATTCGAAAATTTCGGCGTCGTCATTCCAAACCTGCTCGGGGATGTAGGAGAGAGCAGAATTACCGTCGGCACCGTTACTTGTCGACCAATAAGTGCTGCCTAAATTCGCCAGAGGGATTGAGGTGCCGCCGACGCCGGTCACTTGCGGACTGCTGGCGGGGTAACTGACGGCCAGTCCCTGAGTCGCCAGGTTCGCACCGACGAGCGTACCCGAACTGCCTCCGAAGTCGCACTCCGCGGCACCGGAATCGCCCGTGGAATTCGCAATCGTGATGCCCATGGAACTGGCCTTCTGCAGTTCGCTTTCATCGCCGAGGGGCGCTCCAGACGAATCCAGGACGCCATTGTCGTCGAACTCGCAAAGGCCGTAGCTCAGACTGATGACGGGAGCGACGTTGTTGTCGATCGCATAGTGTAGGGCAGTAAAGGTGTCGCTGGCATTTACATAGATGATCTGCGCACCGCGGGCTACCGCTCCGGCCCACTCCACGTCGAGATCGGCTTCACTGATATCTCCATTGGTAGAGAGTCCGGGATCGGTTCCATCCAACACATAGCTGAAGTGGATGTCACTGCACGCCGTGATTACTCCACTCGAGTTTGTTGCGCAACTGATAGGGGAGAGTCCGAAGCCGGAGCGAAAGTCTGTGATGTCGGCCAGATAAATATCCGTCTGTCCCATGACCGCAAGCTTTTGCCCAGAACCGTCGAATCCGGCGGTATAGAGCGCGTTGATATCGTAGATCGTCGCAATGTCACCGGGCGCCACGAGGGGCCCAAAGCTGGAGCAATTGTAGTCAGGACGCGAGCCCAGAATTCCGCCGGATTCCCATGGGCTTGGGACGAAAGTCGTGCAGTCCGCGAATACCGACAACAATCCGCTTGAGGGCCGCCGGAATCAGCGGGGAAGTCACGTTGGCGTAGTGCAATTCGCCATTCACGTTGTAGCGATGAATTTCCGTGCCGAATGCGCTACTCACCTGAGCGGCGGTTCCGGTGAACGAGATCCAGTTGCGTCCACGCGCCAGGTCAATGACCGTGAACCCTTTCGCCTTCAGCCAGGCAGCCATCTTTTGCATGTCGTTGGAGCTCATGCCGAAGCGGTCGGCGTATTGCTCAGGGGTCAGCCACTTGTGGTAGTTGGCCGATTTCGGATCTTGCTGCTGGGCCAGAAGGTGGGTAAGGGCTCGCTGTTGCGCAGCCGTGGGTGACGTCATCAGCGTGATGGTTCCCATGCGCATGGCGGGATCGACGGGACCCTGATCGAACTGCGGGAGGGCTCGGCGGTGGACGCTCCCCCTCAGCGTCACCGTCTGGCCATTGGTCAGAGAGCTGGCAATGCGGTCTTGTACGGCGGCATAACTCAAGCTGGAGAATAGGCTGGCAATCAAGATTGCGGGTACAGATAACTTCACAATTCGCATGGAAGCTCCGGGTAAGGCCTGCACTGCTGTGCTTAAGCTTATAGGGGTAAAGACTATTCGATCAATACATGTGCATGGAAGGTTGTACGGGCAGCAGAAAGTTAACAAAGATTGGCTGTTTGAAGAGCCCGCAATCGGGCGTTCCGCAGCGAAAATGGCGACGAAAGCCTGCAATCAGAGGGGAGAACCGAGAACATAACGGGAACGCGACGGGATCTGCGGCTTGACGCCGCTCTGCCGTATACTGCCTCTGCGAATCGCGATATTCCATGCCCGCACCGGAAGCTGCCAAATTTCGCCTTGCGTATATCGATTGGATGCGGGGACTGGCTTGCCTGCTGATGTTCCAGACGCATTGCTACGATTCATGGCTGAGTCCAGAAGCCCGGCAAAGCCGGTTCTTTATGTATTCGCAACTGGGGGGAACGTTTCCGGCGCCGCTGTTTTTATTTCTGGCGGGGATTTCGTTTGCCCTGGTGACCGAAAAATTGTGGCGGAAAGGTTTGCCAACCGGGCAGATTGCGCGCACGACGATTCTTCGTGGCGGGGAAATTTTTGTATATGGGCTGCTCTTTCGGGTGCAGGAATATGTCGTGGCCTGGGGTTGGGCGCCGAAGAGCGACCTGCTGAAGGTGGACGTGCTGAACACGATTGGCCTGTCAATGATGCTGCTGGGGATCGTGTGCTGGCTGGTGCTTGCCGTGGAGGGCGGGCCGCGGCGGCGACTGGCTTTAGTGCTGACGGCACTGGGAACGGCATTACTGATTTCCCTGGTGACACCTCCGGTGTGGACTACGTGGCGTCCGACGTGGCTGCCGTGGCCGCTTGAGTCTTACGTTGATGGAGTGCACAACCTGGGAGTTCCGCAACCCGGCATCTTTCCGATTTTCCCATGGACAGGCTTCGCGTTCGCGGGGCTGGGCGTGGGATTCATCTTGCAGAGCGAGTGGGCGCGCGGGCGGGAAGCGAAAGCATTTTTTTCATTGGGGCTGGCGGGGGGTGCGCTGATTGTATTTTCGCGCTGGCTGTACGCGCAGCCGCATCAACTCTATGCCGTGGACGATTATTGGCATACGAGCCCGAGTTTCTTTTTGATCCGGGTGGGAATGCTGCTGGTGATCATGACCGCGAGCTATGCGTGGTGCCGCTGGGGAGCGGCGCAGTGGGGATTCAGTCCGGTGATTTTGCTGGGGCAGGCGTCGCTGCTGGTGTACTGGGTGCATCTCGAGTTCGTTTACGGGCGCGTGTCGATTTTGCCGAAGCACCGGATGGGGATTGGCGGCGCGACGATCGGGCTGCTCGTAATTTCTCTGGCGATGTTAGGGCTGGCCTACGTTCGCATCAAGACGAAGGGGCGTGGAGTGGAACTGATGCCGTGGCTGCATCGGGCTCCGGCGCGCGCGAGTTGAGGCTCGTGAGGATTGCCTTGGGGTGAGAGCCCGGGCGTGGCCGGGCTCTCGTTGGTTGGGTTATGGCACGACGATCACGGGTGGACGCAACGGGGCAGCTGCGGCGTTCGCCATCATCGCTACTTTTGCCGTCTTTGGCGCTTCTACGCAGATCACGAATCCTGTCTCAGACCTTGAATTTGACTTCGAATGTGCGCTGCAATCTCCTTCCGTCTTTCGCCAGTTCCAGGTAGGACTCATCGAAGACCGAATGGTCGGGGAAGACCAGCCAGCAGTGTTCGTTCGCGCGGAAGAATACATGCCTCTCGAGGTTCGTGCCGGGTACTCTCCTCGGTTCAAGACAGTAAAACTGTGGCCTTTTGAGAGCCGACGTCAATTCGATAAGAGATTGTGCCGTCGTGTCTTGGGGCTGGTGTTCGGTTACGGCTCGGTTCAAGGTGCTATTCCGTCAGCCGGAGGCGGGGTTCCTACTTTAGGTAATGGCTACTGTCGTCATACCTCTCCTTTTTGAGAAGACGGCCCCCTCAGTGTCACTGTCGAGCCGGGGTTGGGTTGTTTTGAATGGTCGTGCGATCTCGCGAAAGCGAGAGTCCAGTAATAATTCGCGTAGTCCGGGATCCTCCTCGAGTTGTTGCAGAGACCAACCGTGGGCTAAAGCTTTTTGCACGAAGGCCAGAGCGGCGGCGCGGTCACCGAGATTCTCGTAGGCTTCGCCAGCGCACGAGAGCACGCTGGGATCGTCAGGCGCTCGGGCCAAGGCAGCCTCGATAAGGGAAACCGCCTTTTCGCGCATCGGACCCTTCGAGTACAAAAGGCCGAGTTGTACTTGCACTTCGGCATCGTCCCCGCGGACCTTGGCAATCTCTTCCAACCGCGCCAACTGGTTGCGAGATGCTTCATCCGCCTCGCGCTTGCGGTTCATCCACTCATAGGCGATGGCAAGATTCGACCAAGCGCGCCAGTCGCTGCCATTGATTTGCAAAGCCTTGGTGGTCACCGCGGCGGACTCGGCCCAGCGTCGCTGCCGATAATAGAGAGCACCGAGATTGGTGTAGGCGGCGTAGCTCGGCTGCAAGTTCGATCGAGTACGAGAGATGTTTCTCGGCGGCGGCATCATTCGCCAGCGGTTGCAGCACACCTCCTAAGGCCGCGTGGACAAGGGCATTGTCGGGCGTAATCTTCAGCGCCTGCTCGAATTGTTTGACCGCCTCGGCATAGCGCTGCCGCAGGTAGTAGAAAACGCCCAACTCGTAATAACCGATCCAATGCTGGGGGCGCAGAGCGGCCGCCTTTTTATATGTGGCTTCTGCCTTGTCCTGCTGCCCCATGCTGGCGAACACGGCGGCTTCGCCGAGCAAGGCATCGGGATCGAGCGGTTCGAGTTTCAACGCTTGCTGGATTTCCTGGAGAGCCAGGTTGTACTCTCCTTTTCCGTTGTGAACGCGGGCGAGGGTAACGTAGACCGCGGGCAACTGGCTGTTCAACTCGGCAGCATGTTTACAGTCTTTCTCCGCCTCGTCGATCCACCGGGAATTTGTTTCAATCCGGTACTTGGCCCAGTGCGCTTCGCCGAGTCCGCTGAACCCGAGAGCGAAGCCGGGATCTGCCTTGACCGCTTGATCAAACAATCGGATCGCAGCTTCCAGATTGGACGGTTGGTCCCAGCGCTCCAAGTATTTCAGCCCTGCCAGGTACGCTTCGTGCGGCACTGTCTGGGCTTGGGCAGTGGCTGAGCCAACACTTTCGGCGCCCGAGTTTGGCCAGTGAACCCATCCGCGGCGGAGCCCGACACTGACGAGCACAATCACCGCCACCGAAGCAGACAACAGCACGAGCCGGGGGTTGAAGCGCAGACGAATGTCCGCCGGAGCCGATCAGCGCTCGCCGGAGGTCGACGGCGATCTCCCGCACCGATAGATAGCGCTGCTGCGGGTCTTTGTCGAGGCACTTCTCGATAATCGCTCCGAGAGCCGGGCTGATGTTGGGATTGAGCTTGTCGAGTGCCGCCGGAGGTTGATGCAGAATCGCTTCGGTCAGTGCGGGGCCCGATCCCAGGAACGGGCGGCGCCCCGTCGCCATCTCGTAGAGGATGCATCCAATCGCCCAGATATCGGTGCGGGCGTCGAGTTTGTCTCCGAGCAACTGCTCTGGAGCCATGTAAGGGTAAGTTCCGACTGGGCCCTTAGTTTTGCTGAGGCTCTCGGTCTCGGCGGTGGAACTGAGTTCGCCACGCAGAATCATTGCCAAACCGAAATCCAGAATTTTGAGTCGCGCATCGGGTGTGACGCGAACGTTGCCAGGCTTCAGATCGCGATGGATCACACCATGCTCGTGCGCGACCGCGAGGCCTTCGGCCAGTTGCGATCCGAGATGGATGATTTCTTTTTCGGAGAGCGGCCCTGACGCCAGCATCGCATCGAGAGACAGGCCCTCGATCAGTTCTTCGACCAGAAAGTCGGTGCCATCTTGCGTGTCAAAGTCGTGAACCGTGGCGATATTGGGATGGTTCAGCTTTGAAAGGGCCAGTGCCTCCTGGTGAAAACGCTGGCGAGCCGACTTTTCGACCACGGTTCCCGGAGGAAGAACTTTCAGCGCGACGTCGCGATCGAGGCGTTCGTCATGCGCGCGAAAGACAACACCCATCCCTCCGGCGCCAATTTGTTCCAGAATGCGGTAATGGGAGAGTGTGGCTTGCACGGGGACATCCTGGACCGCGTCCTGAGGTTCGATCCCCTGGGTTCTCGATGTACTCCACCATAGGAACCACTCGCTTCTGAGGGTGTCGCGTCCCGGTGCGGGAAGTGCTCTTCGGGGAAGCGAGCGGGTGTATGACGCCATCTTCCGCTTGGAGCGAGGGCATGTCAGTGACGGCGGTCACGGTCGGCGAATGCTGCACTTTCCCCGGTTAAAGTTCTAGCCGGAACAGTGCGCAGCAACAAAGTCTACGACTTCGCACTCGGCCCAGCGCCCGTCGTCGACGGCGTCGGCAGTGTGTCCGCCGTTGCGTTCGCCGACGAAGGCACAGTGGCCGCCGTCTCGGCGTCTCGATGTAGGTGATATTCGGATTGGCGGCGATGCGGCGCAACGTTTCGGGCTGCATGCGGATGAACGGGATCGTTCTTCGCGTGGATTATTAACGTCGGCATTGCGATGCGGTCGATTACGTTCGCAGCCGCGGCCCGGGCATAATAGTCGTCGGCTCCTGTAAAACCGCAATAGTGGGCGGTAATGCGGTCGTCGAACTGACGCAGGGTGGAAATGCCGCGCAGGCGCGACAGGTCAAACTTATCCGGGAAAAAGCGCGCCTTGCGGCGCAACCGCTGGAATAACTGCATGAGGAAGTAGTACTCGTAAATGCGGTTGGCGGGCTCGTGCAGAGCGTCGGCAGAGGCGGCCAGGTCGATCGCTGGACAGACCGCTGCGACTGCTCGAAATTGAGGTGGCCCTTCATTTCCCCACTCGCCGGCCAGCTTCAGAACCAGGTTGCCGCCCATGGAAAAGCCGATCAGCGCGAAGCTCGAGACGCCGTCGTTTTCGAGGATATTTCGTACCACTGCAGCCACGTCGCCCGAGAGGCTTGAGTTGTAAAGCGTGGGAGCACAATGATCCATGCCGCCGCAGTTGCGCTGGTTCATGAGCACGACGTTCATCCCCGCTGCCAGGCCGTTTCGCGCCACGCCGTGCATGTATTGCGAATCGGAGGAGCCTTCGAGGCCATGGACGACGATCAGAGTGAGCGGCGTGGAGCGATCCGGCTTTTGCCAATAACACCAGCAGCGGATCTTGATGCCGGACTCAACCTCGACCAAGCGCTCCTCGGCAGGTGGCAGATGGATCTTGCGGGGCAAAAGGAAACTGGCGATGGTCTGCACATGGCCACCACCCAGCCATCGGCGTGGGCGGAATGGGACACGGGTTGCCCATGAGGTGCGTCCTGCAGAATTTGAAGTTTGCGAACTTCCCACAAATTGATTTTAATAGAGACTGATCCGGAGGCACTCATGCCCATCTACGAGTACATCTGCAAGGAATGCCAGCACCAGTTCGAAGCGCTTGTGTACGGTAAAGAAAAGGCCGAGTGCCCGAAGTGCCACACCAAGAAGCTTGCGCCGCAGCTGTCGGTGTTTGCGGTATCGGCCAAGGGGTCCTCACCCTCGGCATCGGCACCAAGCGCTTGCGGATCGTGCGGGGATCCGCGCGGTCCCGGCGCCTGCTCGATGAACTAAGTTGTCCGATCGACCCTGAATCGAGGGGCTGGGAGCAATTCCGGGTCCCTGGTGCGTGATAGGTGTGGATTCTCGTTGCTGAACGCTGCATCGGCCTCTATCCTAGGGGCAACGTTCGACTGACTCTGGGTCTCGATCAGGCAACACCCTTGTTTGAATCTTCTATGAGCATTCCCTTCAGAAGTTCTTTCGCATCTCTATGGTCGCGCCCCGACCCGGTTCTGGCTCAAGCCGCGGTAGCGGGCGAATTGCTGGTGGCGAAAATTCGTCTAGGCTTAGCCGGCTTTCTTCTGCTGATCCCTATTATCAATACGATTTTTTTCACGGCAGATCCGAAGGAGGCCTTCGTCGGGCTGAGCCTGACTGGAGTGACCTTTATTCTGTCGGTCGTTGTTTATCTGCTGGTCTCGCGCGAATTCAATCCACCCTGGCTCGGTTTCGCAAGCAGCAGCTTTGACGTGACGCTGGTCAGTGGAGGACTTGTCCTTTTTCTTCTCCTGAACGAGCCGCATACCGCCGTCAACAGCAAAGTTGTTTTCGAGGGCTATTTTCTGGTAATCGGCGCGACCAGCTTGCGCTACGACAAACGCATTTGCCTTAGTGCGGGATTGTTGGCGTGCGCACAATATCTCACTATCGTCGATTTCACGGCCAAGCATTGGGATCTCAACGGGCCGCAATACGCGCCCTATCCTTACGGTTTGTTCAGTTGGTCGGCACAAATCTCCCGTCTCATCATCATGCTGATCGCTTCGGCGCTCAGCATCGCGGTGGTGGCGCGCAGCCAGAAGCTGCTGCAGATGGCGACTCGTGACCCGCTCACCGGACTGTTCAGCCGGGGCTATGTGGACGACCGCTTCTCGGTGGAACTGAGCCGCGCCCGGCGCTACAAGAAAGAACTGACGATTGCGGTGATTGACGCTGACCACTTCAAGGTGCTCAACGACACCCACGGACACCTTGCCGGCGATCTGGCGTTGCAAAAGATCGGCACGCTGCTGCATGACACATTCCGGCAGAGTGACATTGCGGGTCGCTACGGCGGTGAAGAGTTCGTTGTGATTTTGCCGGAGACCGACATTATGGCAGCCCAGCAAAAGTTGGAGCGTTTGCGACAACTGGTGGCCGGGACTCTGCTGGATGTGAGCGCGGCTGGAGAGAAAGTACGGGTGACGATCAGCGCAGGATTGGCGAGCTACCCGCAAGATGGAGAAGATGCCGCGGAACTGTTCGCACTGGCCGACGCAAGAATGTTTCAAGCCAAGGGAGAAGGGCGCAATCGCACTGTGTTTGGCAAGAAACCAGTCCTCCTGGTGAACACACCGATGCAAGATCGAGAACAGATCAAGTGATCGAACACCCGATTCCACAGGCTAAGGCTTAAGTTCAAATACGGTGCCCTCGTTGTAGGTACCGCCCTGGCCGGTGGTGCCGAACAGATCTCCGGACGTTCCGAAGATCAGGCCGGCGTTCGGATTGGCTCCGTCGACGCCGCCCTTGCCGAATTGGTGAACGATGGTCTCGGCCCAAGGGCCGTTAGCGGTGGGCGTTAACTTGAAGACCGTGCCGCCGCCGCTAGCACCGCCAACGAGAGTGACGCCATAGAGATTGCCCGAGGCATCGAAGATGAGGGTTCCAGAAGGATTGACGCCGTCATCGAGTTGGTCATTGAAGTTATGCAGGATTTTCGCTGTCCACTTTCCGCTACCGTCTGCACGGGGTCTCAATTCAAAAACAATGCCCCGGTTGTTTTTACCGGTGCCGCCACCTTCAAGAGTTGATCCGTAGAGATTGCCGGAAGCGTCGAGAATCAAGCCTGCATAGGGATAATGTCCGTCGTTTAAGTTCTTGGAAAAGCTGTGCAGAGCTTTGCCGGTCCATTGGCCATTTGTGCCGGGACTCAATTCGAAGACGGTGCCGCATCCGTAACGGCATGCGGCGGTTGAGCCTCCGCCGGCTGAAGCCATGCCGTAGAGATTGCCAGCCGCGTCGAGGAGGAGGCTGCCGTAAGGGACGCCGCCATCGTCGCCTCCGGTGAAGTGATGCAGAGTCTTCTCGGTCCAACCGCTGGCACCGGGCGACAACTCATACACCGTACCTTGACCGAAGGAGCCACCGCTGGCCATGGTTCCGTAGAGATTTCCAGCGGCATCGATGATCGGGCCGGCATGGGCCTCAAAGCCGTCACTGCCCTGGAAGTTATGAAGAATGGTTTCGGTCCATTCTCCGCCGGCCGAAGGGCTCAACTCGAAGATGGTCCCGCAGCCGCCGATTGCGCTGGTGCAATTCCCTGTCCCTCCGAATTGCGTCGTTCCGAAAAGATTGCCGGCGGTGTCAAAGACCAAACCGCCGGTAACCCAGAATCCGTCGATGCCGTCCCAGTTGAAGCTGTGGAGGACGGTTTGCTTCCACCCACCGGCCTCGGGCGACAACTCGAAGACCATGCCATTGCCGTAGGCTCCGCCGTAGAACGTGGTGCCGTAGAGATTGCCCGCGGCGTCAGAGATCACACCGGCGACGGGCAATACCGATCCGCCAACATCGTAGAAGTTGTACAAGACCTTCTCCTGCCCCGACGCCATGGCGGTACACAAGATTAGAACGAGGATCGCAAAAGCGATTCTGAGTTTTACGGGAAATATCGTATAACGCATTCGTTTTGCCTTTCATCAGGTCAGCAGAGGATTTGAATCAGCACCGAGGAAATGGCCCGCCGGGTTGCGGCCGAAGCACTATATCACGGTTCATAGGACACGGTTCATACGACGACGATGGCGGGGATGGCGCCAGCGACTTGGTGGAAGGAGTGCGTAGAATGGAGGATAGAGACCACAATTGCGACGTAAGGGGAAATTACATGGAAACACCAGACAAACAGAATCCGGCTGAGGCAGAGGCGCACATTGCAAGCGCTCAGCAGATATTGAAAGCGTTGCAAGAAAAGATCGGAGAGCATCCAGAAATCGGCGAAGCTATCACGAAGTTAGAAATGGCGTTGAATGTTTTGGCAATCAAGACTGGCGGACTGCTGTAGCCGGTGGGGAGGAAAAAGCGGGGAGGGCGGGAGAGGGCTGCGGCCCGATCGACGGGCACTCCGAGTATCTGCGGAAGGCGCGGGCAAGGCAAGGAAAAACGCCCTGAGGACGTAAACTGCGGTCGCCGGGTAGTGAGTCTTCATTTTCCATGCAGGAAGAAGGCCTAAAGTTGCAAATTCTGTCATCCTTGCAAACCCTTCTCGCTCGCCGAAACAGCCGTCTCGGCTGCTACACTCGCTAGTTATGCGTGTGAAGATCCTCGGCTCCGCCGCCGGCGGAGGATTTCCTCAATGGAATTGCGCATGTTCCAACTGCCGCGGCGTGCGTGCGGGAGACTTTCGCGGTAAGGCGCGGAGCCAGGCACAAGTTGCCATCAGCTCGGATGGCTCTTCGTGGTTTCTGCTTGGAGCTTCTCCGGATCTGCGCTCGCAGATCGAGGCGACGGCCGAACTTCAGCCTCGCGAAGGCGTGAGGCAATCGCCGGTCGCGGGAGTGGTTCTTGCCAATGCCGACATCGATCACGTGCTCGGTCTGTTACTGCTGCGGGAATTGCAACCGCTGCGGGTGCACGCGACCGAGTCGATCCATCGGATTCTGACTGAAGACAATTCGATGTTCGGCATGTTGCAGAGGGTTCCGAACCAGGTGGCGTGGAGCACCTTCTTACCCGGCGCTACGTTTTCATTGCGCAATGCGGGCGGAAACGATTCCAAATTGCGTTGCCGCTCGCTCTCGTTGGGCCAGCACTTTCCCGCCTACATCTCGCCGGAGCGACGATCTGAACTCATGGCGGGTGAAGCATCTTTGGGATTGATTGTCGAATCACCCGCGGGCAAGCGTCTCGCTTACATGCCGGCAGTTCCGCAGATCGATGATGCGTTGCTGGCGGAATTTGAAGCCGCGGATGTATTGCTCTTCGATGGCACATTCTGGAGCGATGATGAGCTGATCCGCATCCAGGGATCCGGTCAAACGGCACGGCAGATGGGACATGTCCCGGTGTCGTCGGTCGACGGGAGTCTCAGCAGGTTGGCGGGACTGCGCCGCCCACGTAAAATCTATATTCATATCAACAACACGAATCCCATGCTGAACGAGGCCGGGCCGGAGTTTCGCCAGGTGCGCGAGGCAGGCTGGGAGATCGCGGAGGATGGATGGCAGTTCGACCTATAGATGCAAGCGCCGATACGGAACTTCTGTCATTCGACGGGTTGCGCGCGCAGATGCGAAGTGTGGGCGAGGAACGGTACCACCACCAGCATCCATTTCACCTGATGATGCACGATGGCCGTCTCAGCCGAGGTCAGCTGCAGGCGTGGGCCTTGAATCGGTATTACTACCAGAGCATCATCCCTATCAAGGATTCGATCATTCTTTCGCGCGGGCCTGATCCGGTGTTTCGCCGTGCGTGGCGGAAGCGCGTAGTGGATCACGACGGAGATGCCACCAGCGAAGGAGGAATCAAGCGCTGGCTGAAGCTCGCCGAAGCGACGGGACTCAACGCCGACCAGGTGCGTGCCGGAACTGGAATTCTTCCGGCAACGCGCTTCGCGGTCAACGAATATTTAAACATCGTGCGCAGCCGCAGTCTTCTGGAGGCGGTGGCATCGTCACTGACGGAGTTGTTCTCGCGCGATTTGATTTCGCTGCGGATGGAAAAGCTGCGCGAGCACTACCCGTGGCTGTCGGGCGGTTTGGCCTACTTCGAAGCGCGATTGACGCAAGCTCCGGAAGACGCCAAGTTCGCCATCGCTTACGTGTACGAAAACGCGAAGACGCGGGCCGAGCAGGAACTCGCTATCCAGGCGCTGCGCGACAAGTGCGACATTTTGTGGGCGCAGCTCGACGCTCTTCATTTCGCCTATGTGCAGCCCGGATGGCCGCCGCCGGGGGCGTTTCTTATCGAGGGCTCCTAAGGATGGCTCCTCTGTCAGACACCAGCCAGCCGCGACTCGCTGCCGGATGCCGTTGGGGCGGCACTGAAGAAGATCGAGTGATCCTGTTTCCCGAGGGTGCCATCAAACTGCAAGGCACGGGACGGCAGGTGTTGGAGCGATGCGACGGGCAGCGCACGTTCGGCGAGATTATTACGGAGCTGCAGACGCAATTTAACGCGGCGGATCCGGAGAAGATTCGCGGCGACATCAGCGTGTTTCTGGAGCACTTGCAGAAGAAGCGGATCGTCGATTACTAGACGTCGGGACGTCGGTGACTGGGTTTCTCTCGCTCCCGAGACGTAGCGAGCTACGTCTCTACGGAATGATTTCATGGTTGCTAATCCTCTTGCGTTAATCGCCGAAGTAACGCATCGATGCCCGCTGCACTGCGTGTATTGCTCCAACCCGTTGCAACTTGCAGGAACGAGCGAGGAGTTGTCAACTGCGGAGTGGACAAACGTTTTCCAGCAGGGCGGCAAACTCGGGATGCTGCACGCGCACTTTACCGGCGGCGAGCCTCTGGCCCGTACGGACCTGACCGAACTCATCGCTGCCGCGCGGGCTGCGGGACTTTACACCAATTTAATTACGTCAGGGCTCGGCTTGAACGAGCAGCGGTTGAAGGCGCTGGTCGACGCTGGGCTTGATCACATCCAAATCAGCTTTCAGGATTCGCGTGAGGAAGCAGCGAACTGGATAGCGGGGGCGAAGGCGCATGCGCACAAGATCGAATTGTCGCGGGCGATTCGTCGTCACAAGATCGCGTTCACGGTGAACTTGGTGGTGCACCGGCAAAATCTTGATCACCTGGAAGAGATGATCGCGTTCATCGAGCAACTGAATCCAGAGCGGGTTGAGATTGCTCATACGCAATACTACGGATGGGCGTTAGCGAACCGTGCAGCGCTGATGCCGACGCATGCGCAGCTTGAGAGGGCCGTGGCGATTGTGGCGGAGGCCGAGAAGCGACTGGAAGGGAGGATGCGGATCGATTCGGTGGTTCCTGACTACTATGCCAAGTATCCCAAGGCTTGCATGGGTGGGTGGGGACGAAGATTGATGCTCATCAATCCAGCGGGCAAAGTGCTTCCCTGCCATGCGGCAGAGGTTCTCCCGGGAATGTCGTTTGAGAACGTGCGCGACAAGACGCTGGCACGGATCTGGCAGGAGTCGTCTTCGTTCCAGAAATTCCGTGGGGAAGACTGGATGCAGGAGCCGTGCCGCAGTTGCGATCGCCGCGGCGAAGATTTCGGCGGCTGCCGCTGCCAAGCTTTCTTGCTGGCCGGCGATGCTTTGGTGACCGACCCCGCGTGCTCATTGGCGCCATCTCACAGCATCGTCGAAGCGGCTGTGCGCGAAGCGAATTCCGACGCTGACGTGGCTCAGCCCTCAGCATCCTCTTCGTTCGTACAGTTGCAGAAGCTGAATACAGATCTGTGGAGCTATCGCACGAATCCCGAATAGCGACATCTGCAAGACACGCAACCATACGGTTGCATTTTGCTTCGCCTCCGACTAATATGCAACCTGGAGGTTGCCTAATATGGAGAATCGCATTGAAAAACAAATCGAGCTCAAAGCGCCGGTTTCACGAGTCTGGCGGGCGCTGACGGACTACCGGGAGTTTGGCGAGTGGTTCCGGGTGAAGTTAGATGGCCCTTTCTCGCCCGGCGCAGCCTCGCGTGGCCATATCACGTATCCCGGTTACGAGCATTTGAAATGGGAAGCGGTGGTGCAGAAGATGGAGCCGGAAGAATATTTTTCGTTCACCTGGCATCCTTATGCGGTCGATCCGAAAATGGACTATTCGAAGGAAACTCCTACTCTGGTTGAGTTCCGACTGAAGAAGACAGCGGTGGGAACGTTGCTGGTGCTAACGGAATCCGGATTCGAGAACATTCCCGGCGACCGGCGACTGGAAGCATTCCGCCGGAACGATGGTGGGTGGGCGGAGCAGATGAAGAACATCGAAAAACATGTCGCGCAAACGTCATAGCCCGGGAAAACGACAATCAGAGGCCGTGGTGTTTGCGGCGCTAGGCGATAGGGTACGGCTCGGCCTGATTGCGAAGCTGTGCTCGGGACGGCATTATTCCATCTCTGAACTAACGCAGGGCTCGCGGCTAACCCGGCAGGCGATTACCAAGCATCTTCGGGTTTTGGAGAGAGTCGGAATGGTGCGTTGCATGCGCGCAGGCCGTGAAAGCCGATTTGAATTCGACCCGCGTCCACTCGCGGGAATGAAGGAATACCTCGACCTCGTCTCTGAACAGTGGGATCAGGCACTGTCGAGACTCAAGGCGTTTGTCGAAAAATAAGCGAGGCACATCAATCATGGTGACGCTGGCTCGCGACGCGAGCCAGTGCTACCAGCGCACGCCGAAGGTGATGGGGCGCAAGTCCGTGGTAGAACCGCCGCCCTTACCATGCAGCAAGCGCCACTCACCATAGATCTGGATGTTCGGGCGTATCGTGTAGGTCACGCCACCGCCGACGTTCTCGCCAAACTGGTTCATGCTGGCGTCGAGAAATTTCCCATTGATGGGAAGGCTGACACCAGAGCAGGTTCCCCACCAGGCGAAGAAGGGAGTGCAAGCCGACCCGGGAATGGCGGTCGAAGAGTCGAGCGAACCTGATCGATGGTAGAAGTTGGCTCCGCCGAGGAAGTAACCACCCCACGACTTCGTCATCGGAATGTTAACGATGGGATCGAACGAAAACGTATAAACATAGCTCGTGGCGCCGGGCGCCTGTGCCAGTTGCAGGGCTGAGTTGCGCAAAGGCAAGTTGTTCCACAGGAAATCGACGCGGAGTCCGAAATACTTGCTGTAGTTGCGAGCAACTCCGGCGGTCGCAAAGACCGCACCGCTACGAACGTAGTTCCCAGTCGTTCCTCTGGCAAAACTTCCACCGCCGCCTATGTCGTAGGTCCAGTTCTTGTAGTCTTTGACTTTCGGCTTGCGGCCGGGCATGGTTTCGTCGGCGGCAGTTTCCTGACTGCTGGACTGCGGGCTCTCAGGCTGAGTCTGGGCGGGCGGCTGTTGTGCTGGAGGTTGTTGAGCCGGGGTATCTTGGGCATGGACGGCGGTGGCTCCCGCCAGAATCGTCGCCAGGATCAATGCCAAGGCGACCCTGGATCCGGGAACCGTCGCGAACTCTGGAATCATTCATTCTCCTCCCGCTGCCGGGCGTGGTTGCAGACCCTCGGCGCCCGGCCCATTGTTTGGGCCGCATAACTCGCAAAAAACAGGCGCTTCTGGAAAAAACAGGTCCGCGATGCTCCCGCCGGGATAGACACTCGCAGCAGGCAGGCACCATGATACCAACTTTGATGCTGATTCCGCCTGCGATGCCGCCCTCGCTAGCTCAGCGAGAGGTCAAAGGCTCTGAACCATGAAGAACACGAAGGTGCACGAAGGCTTGGCGTTCGCCATCGGGCTTCGTCGCACGTATGATAGGGAATTCCATTTTTCCTAACGAGACGATTGATTGCCTAAGAGCACCTCAAAAACCGCGGCGAGTATCGCCAAGAATCAGAGCACGGAGCAAAGTCGTGTGGTGCGCGTTGCGTTGATTGGTTTTGGAACGGTGGGGCGCGCAGTGGCGAAAATCCTGTGCGAGAGCGGCGACGGGTCTCTGCGTCTGACCCATATTTGCAACAGGAATGTGGAGAGGAAGAAGCAGGCCTGGGTTCCGAGCGATGTCGTCTGGACGGATGATGTACAAGCAGTGCTGAACTCGGATGTGCAGATTGTGATTGAGCTGATCGGCGGACTCAATCCGGCCGAGCAAATTGTGCGGAGCGCACTGGGCTCGGGCAAGTCGGTGGTCACGGCTAACAAGCAGCTGATTGCGAGGCATGGTCCTGATCTTCTGCAACTAGCAGGTAGCCAAGGGATGCCAGATTGAGTTTGGCGCTTCGGTGGCGGGAGGAGTGCCAGTTCTGCCGGCGCTGAGGACTGGGTTGTGCGGTGACCGACTCCACGGCATCGCGGGAATTCTGAACGGGACGTGCAACTACATTCTGAGCCGGATTGAGAATGCGAGGATTCCGTTCAGCGAGGCGCTGGAGGAAGCCCAGGCCCGCGGGTATGCGGAAGCCGACGCTTCAGAAGACTTGGATGGCGGCGACGCGCGCGCCAAGCTTGCCATTTTGGCGCTCTCGGGATTGCATGCGCGGGTGGAACCTGAGTCAGTTCGGGCGCGGACGATTCGTGCGATTGATGCGGTCGATTTCGATTACGCCGCGGAGCTGGGATGCACGATCCGCCAGATTTCGCGAGCGGACCTGAAGAACAATACCCTGTTCGCAGACGTTGGCCCGTGTTTGGTTTCAACGGACTCTCCGTTCGGACGAGTACAGAGGAACCTCAATCTGGTGCTGACGTCGGGCCAGTATGGCGGTGATATGGCGTTTCTGGGGGCTGGCGCTGGGGGCGATCCAACGGCGGTGGCCGTGGTATCGGATTTGATGTTTGTGGCGCAGAGCCTGGCGGCAGGTGGCGGCAAGAGAGACGCAGCAAGCAACGTCTCTACGCCTGAGATTAGTAGCGACTTTGAAACGCCGTGGTACTTGCGATTTTTTGTGCGGGACCAGCCGGGCATCGTGGCGCGGCTGGCACAGATCCTGGCCGCGCATCATTTGAATATTGATTCGTTGCTGCAGAAGCCGGGGTTTGAGAAGACTTCCCTGCCCTTTGTAATCACACTGGAGCCGTGCCACGATTCACGACTGCGACCGGCGCTGGAAGAAATGGCGGGGCTGGATTTTTCGATCCGGCCGTGCCTGTGCCTGCCGATTTTAAGCTAGCTAGCTTTTATGGGGAAAAAACAAGCGCCGGACCGTTGCCGGTCCGGCGCTATCCAACCCTGAGCCAGTCACAGACTAATTCCAGAAAGGATTCTTGAGACCCGCCGGCGCGAGCGCGCTGTCGGTTTTCGCTTCGGTACCCGATTCGTCAGAGATTTTCTCGTCAATGAAGCGGGAGGGTGGCGGCGCTTTGCGTTCTTCGTTGCTGCCGGGCGTGGGATTATAAGGATATTCGGATTTCATTGGGGAACGACCTCCATCTTTATGATCTAGATTCATTAAACACCCCATGGGGAGGGCTGAGTCAGCGAAAGTTTGGATGAGTCAAATCGAAAAATGTGGATGTGGCCGCGAGCGGGCCAAAAGGAATCGATTGGATCGGGCTTTCGCATGCCGGTGCTTTGCGGCTACGGTTTGGACAATTTCGAGCACTGAAAATCTTCGCGCGAGATAGCGTAGAGCTTTTCGTCTGGGGAGCCTGGCTGGGCGGCGGCGATCATTCGATCGAATCTCAGCCCGGCATTTCGCAGGACGCGTTCTGAAGCGACGTTCTCGGGAGCGCATCGTCCCTGGATTCGCGTCAGGCGAATTTCTTCGAAGCCAAACTTCAGAACCGAGCGGAGCGCTTCGGTGGCCAAGCCTGCTCCCCGGTGTTGGGGAGCGACGTAGTAGTTGACCTCTCCGCAGTATTCGAGTTTGTCGCTGGAGCGATCGTAACCGATACGACAGAAGCCGCAGTTGCCGACGAGAGATCCACTCTCTTTGAGCAGAATCGCCCAGGGGCCCATGCTCCATTCGCGGTAGGAGTGAAGACAGAACTCGAGAAAAACTTCTGCCCGAAAAGACGGTTCCCAACGCGCTACGGCGGCCGCATCGGAGTCGCGAAATTCGCGCATCCGCAGGCGCTCGGTCTCGAGGTCACGCATCTTAAGAAGCATAGATTCGAGCCGGTAAGCCTGCAGGCCGAGGATCTTCGGCTCGGAGTTATCATACTCAACGGGTTTGACAACGAAGCCGTTGCGTTTGGAAATACTCACACATAGAAAGGCCTTTCATGAAATACCGCAAACTTGGCCGTACCGGGTTTGAAGTCAGCGACGTTGCCCACGGATTGTGGGGCATGAGCGGGTGGAGTGGTTCGGATGATCGCGAGTCGTTGGCCTCGATGCAGCTAGGCATCGATTTGGGCTGCAACTTTTTCGACACGGCGTGGGCCTATGGCGATGGAAAGAGCGATGGATTGCTGGGCGAAATGATGGCGCGCAATTCGGGCAAACGGATTTATGCGGCGTCGAAAATTCCTCCGGCGAACGGGCAATGGCCGGCGCTGCCGGAATACAAGTACCGCGATGTTTTTTCGGCGGAGCACGTGTTCCAATATGCCGACATGATCCGCAAGCAGTTGCGGGTAGATACGATCGACGTGCTGCAGTTTCACGTGTGGGACGACACGTGGGCGGGCGAGACGGAGTTTCGATCGACGGTGGAAAAACTGAAACGCGACAACTGGATTCGCTTTTTCGGATTGAGCATCAATCGCTGGCAGCCGGAGAACGGGATTAAGGCACTGCGCACCGGGCTGGTGGATGTGGTGCAGGTGATCTACAACATTTTCGACCAGGCGCCGGAGGACGAGCTTTTCCCGGTGTGTCAGGAGCTGAATGTGGGCGTAATTGCCCGCGTGCCGCTGGACGAGGGCAGTTTGGGCGGGAAGATGACTCTGCAAACGACCTTTCCCAAAGGCGATTGGCGGGCGGGATATTTTGGTCCTGAAAATCTGGCGAAGACGATCAAGCGAGTGGACAAGCTGAAGGAAATTGTTCCGGCGGGGATGACACTGCCGGAGATGGCGGTTCGATTTATTCTGTCGCATCCAGCGGTGGGCACGACAATCGCCGGGATGAGAAAAGCAGAACACGTGCGGCAGAACATTGCGGCAAGTGACGCCGGACCTCTGGACAAGAGCCTGCTTGCCGAACTCAAGAAACATCGCTGGGACCGTACGCCACAGAAGTGGTCGGACTAGAACCTGGTCATAGCGCCATGCGCCGGGACTTGCCAAGTAAGCTGATTCAAAATGGGATCATCAACCTTCTTCGCTACCATGACTGGTAGTAGATCGCTTCCTCCAGCTAATCTCTCTTGCTAACTGAGTAGTACTGTGCGCCAAATTCCTGTCGTGATTCCTATTACTCACTGTCTCTGCGCGAAAGAGAGGAAAGCTTTGCTTCGAAGACTGCTTCTGGTCGTTGTGTCGGTGGCCGCGCTGGTAACCGTTCTCCCGGCTCAGAATCCGCGTGGATCTCTGCGCGGCACGGTGCAGGATACAACGGGCGCCCGTATTCAGTCCGCCAGGATTGTCTTGCAGGCGGTCGATTCTTCCATGCAACGCGAGGTCAGCAGTGAGGACCGCGGAGAGTTTCGGCTGGACGATGTGCTGCCCGGAGCCTACCGCATGACGGTCAATGCGAACGGATTCGCGGCCGCCCAGGCGGATATTTCCATCGCTGTCAGCACGGTCCGGGAAGTCACGATTACGCTCAAGGCGACGGCGCCGTCGGAGAGCGTGAAGGTTCAGGGCCAGAGTTCTTCGATCACGACTCAGCCAATTGACCTGGCCAGCGTAGTGCATCAGGGCGTGATCAGCCGACAGGATTTGAAGACCCTGCCTCTCGCGGACCGCAGCTTTGCCAATATTGCATATATTGCTCCGGGTACGGAACCGGTCGAACCTTCTGATCCGACGAAAGCGCGGATTACGGCGGTGGCTACAGGCGGTAGTTCAGGACTCAACAACGAGCTCTCGGTGGACGGCGGCGACAATTCCGACGATTTCATTGGCGGCTTCTTGCAGAACTTCTCTCCTGAGGTGATTCAGGAATTCGCCATGCGCACCGCGCAGGAAGATGCCGATACCGGCGGGACAACCGCGGGATCAGTTGTCATCACAACTCGGCGCGGCACAAATGACTGGCACGGCGAAGGAGCGATTTACGATCGCGCTGCCAGCTTGAACGCGCGCTTTCCGATTGAGAATCCGGCCCCCGATCCCAAGCAGCCATTCTCTCGCCAAAACTATGTGTTTACGCTGGGTGGCCCGGTGAAGAAGGACAAGGTCTGGATGTTCTCGTCTTTCGAATATGTACACGAGAATGCCAGCATTGCTTATAGTCCGAACAGCCAAACTGAGTTTGCCGCACTGGCGACGCTGGCTTCGGACGGCCTGATCCCCGGCGTCAGTTCGATTGCGGTTCCGCAGAACACACCGATCCCTTTTCGCGACTATATCGGCTCGCTGCGTTTCGATTGGGCACAGTCCAACCGGTCGCAATGGTTCTTGCGAACTTCGATGGACAGCTACATCACACGCAATAATCTTGTGCAACAGGCGACTCTGCCCTCCACCGGCCTGACCACGCACAACAATTACTGGAATACCGTTCTCAGCAATTCGTTCGCATTTAGCCCGAGCTGGCTGGGAACGTTTGTATTCGACGCCAGTACCTTGCACCTGACGCAGGTGCGGAACTCCGACTTGGGATTCGCGCTGGCCTTTCCGTTTAGTTCCACTTCGCAGACTGTGACCGGGTTTGAGACGTTCGGAGACAATCAATTTGTCACGGCCATTACGGCTTTTCCGAACTTGCGAAACCAACAGAAGTATCAGTTTCGCTACGACGTCAGCCATTCCACCGGGGATCATGCATTCAAGTTTGGCGTCAACTTCATTCACGAGCCGGTGTTTGGCGGATCGTTTCCGGGGAACCAGGAAACCTTGTATTCATTTCCGAACGACCCAACGTTTTACACATTGAACGCCACGAACCTGGCGCAATTTCCGATTGACCTGGCGGGCGGAGCCGAAACAACTCCGGCAGGGGACGGCAACTTCGCACAAAATGTGCAGCGCCTCGCTTTCTACGCGCAGGACTCGTGGCGCATCAACCCGCACCTGACGTTGAACTACGGATTGCGCTATCAGACAACATACGGACTGTTCACTGCTTCGGGCCGAAGCCAGCTGGAGAATCCGGCGTACCTGACACTGCAACAGCTGGGAATTCCGCTGGTGAGCGGGGTTCCCCAAGACTACCGTAAGCAATTCGCGCCTCGGCTGGGCATCGCATATTCTCCGGGGCAGAGCGGTAAAACGGTGATCCGTGCCGGGTTTGGGATGTTCTACAACGATCTGGCGCAAGGCGGGTGGGCGGAGGCGTTTCAGGGCGTGAACAATTCTTCTGCGGGATTCTGTTGTCTGGCGCCCGGTGATCCGGGCGCATTGATCGATCCCGATTACAAGACGCCGTACGCGATCCATGCCACGGCGGGGGTGCAGCACGCGATCAACTCTAACTGGACCGTCAGTGCTGATTACACGCACGAACAGGGCAATCATGGCTACCGGCGTTACGATTACACGCCCGGCGTCAACATTGCGGCGGATGCCCCGGCGGTTAGCGTGTTTCACTCGGACAACCGATCGAGTTTCGATTCACTGGCGCTGGTGCTGCAGGGAAATGTGTCGCGCCGCTTCAACCTGATTGCGCACTACACGCTCTCCAGCGCGAAGACGTGGGGATGCGTGCTCGGGGAGCTCTTTGATTACGTGAATGGGGTGTGCGACCCGCTGAATCCGTTTGCGCCGGGTGATTACGGCCCATCGGGCGAAGACGTAAAAAGTCGCTTCGTTTTGGCGGGGACCTTGCACGTGCCGGGCGGCTTCGAATTGACCACCATTACACAGGCGGAAAGTGCACGGCCATTCACCTTAACGACGCCAGCCGGAACCCGGGCCGTGGTGAATGGAGTCGAGACGACGCTGGACCAGGTGCGCGGAACTCCATACATTCAGGTTGACCTGCGCGTGAGCCGGCCGATCAACTTCCGCGATCGCTGGTCGATCACGCCCTTCGCAGAGTTTTTCAATCTCTTCAACCGCAATAACCCGGGAGCCAACTATGTCACGGATATCTCCGCGCTCCCAAATCCGGTTAACGATTTGAGCAACGCGACCGCGATCTGCACGGATCCGCCGGCCTGCACCAACTTCACGCCGATCACCAGTTTGAATCAGTTGCTGGTCCCGGCGGGTGGACTGGGAGACTTCTTCGGCCCCGGCACGACTGTGGGTATTCCTTTCGCGGCGCAGTTGGGCGTGCGGGTAAATTTCTAAATCGCAGGGTGCATCTGGTTTCTTTCCTGGGGAACGGAAAGAGCTACCTTACCAGCCACTCCGTGGCTGCGTGCACGCGCACGAGCAACTGGCTGTAGGTGACCGAGCAGACCGCGATCGCAGCCAAGGCCACGCTCAGTCGGGACCAAGCGGAAAAACGCCGGGATGAGACCAGGCGCTCGTCGCTCCACGCGATCAGGCGCTCGATGCGAGCATTGATCACTAAGGCAGGACTATGCACCAAGGCGGTGGTCAAGTCGACCGAGGGAACAATCGGCCTGATGCGCGAGAGTTTGAGGAGGGCTGCCGCGAGATCGAGCGCCTCGCTCGCATTCAGCACGGCGGCGTCATCCGCTGCCATTTCCGTGGCCTCGATCCAAGCAGCTTCCAGGCCAGCCATGCGGGGGAAGGCCACGAAGCGTAGTAGCAGTTTCTTCAGATTATCGCGACGGCGCACATGCGCGATCTCATGATTCATCGCAGTCTGAAGTTCATTGGAAGTCAGCAGGAACTCCGCGACTGTCGACAGCAGAACCTTGGGATGGACAATGCCGGCGATGGTCATAGCCGGAACCGGCTGCGAGATGCGCAGCACCGGAACTGGGCCCCATGAGGGCATAGGTTCCGACTGGCTGGCCCATCTGGATATGGTGCGAGAAGAGTGTTGTAGAGCCCAGGCGGCGTTCACGATTCCAAAAATCCCCAGAACCGCGCCGCAAGTGCCCAGGGAGAGCGGAAGCCCGCCCAAAGGCTCGTCGATGGCTCGCGGCTCCAGCAGAAGAAAGGAAGGAATTGTGAAGGCGGCAGTGATGACGCACGCCGTCAGCCAAGGAAGCATGCGCAAGGCAAACAGGATATCGGCAATGCGACCCACTGGATGGTGTTGAATGCGCCTCCAAACAATGCGCCAAGAAAAACTCACGGCCAGCGACAGAGTGCAGTACACCAACACGAAAACGGAGAATGAGACGGCAATGCCACGCGCGGCAAACATCAAGCCTTGTCCTTTTCTTTCGAGGCTGCGCGAGACTCACTGGCGCGCAATTCGCGCCGCTTGGCTTCAACCACCTGGCGGAGGTCATCGAGCAACTGCGCGTCCCGCTCGGTCAGGATCTCGACCAGGTACGAGAGTGGCAGCGAAGACGCGGAGCTGGCGTCGAGGAGTTGGCGGAAGGCTTCACCCGCTACTTCCCGGTGCAATTCCTCGCGGGTAAACCGCGGCGTGTAACGGAAAGCGCGGCCTTCGGCTTGGCGCGAGAGCAGTTTCTTTTTAAAGAGACGGTCGAGCGTGGTCATGACCGTGGTGTAGGCCAGGCCGGCGCACGTGGTATCGACCAGATCGCGGACGGTGGCATTCCCCCGCTCCCAAAGGGCCTCGAGCAGACGTTCTTCGAGTGGACCCAGCTGCGAAGAAGATGCGCGGAAGTGGAAGATGCGATTCACGGTCGACAGCGTTGAGGGAGCATTCTACCTTAGGTGGGATGCTGACGGCCACAGGGTTTTCCGAAGGCTGTCGAGCCACGCTCGACGGACAGCCGAGGGCGGCTGCCTCCACATGAGTCATTGAGAATCTTATGGTGGCCCCGGAGGGGCTCGAACCCCCAACCCTCAGTTCCGAAGACTGATGCTGTGCTGCGTTCTCGGAAACCCGCGTAAACACTGGCGATTTACGATACTGCCTGACACATCTGCCTAGCAAGCATCAGCCTTAAAACTGGTGGTTGCTGGCGGCCCCGGAGGGGTTCGAACCCCCAACCCTTGGTTCCGAAGACCAATGCTCTATCCAGTTGAGCTACGGGGCCACAGCAAAAGTTTACCATCCTACGAGTTGAGAATGCGCCAAGGGTCAGTTATGGTCCGATCCCTCCAATCTCTTTTTGGTATCCAAGTCCTTCTTCATTTTCCTCTTGGCCTCGCAAAACGAAATAATCCAGAGCCGCACAAATTCCTGCTCTTCTCCGCTCAGCACAGAGAAAAGAATGTGAAGCTGACCAGACCTAGGTGAGATACCACAATAAGTCCAAGCGGCGTTCCCGAACTCAAAGATCATCCGATCTTTTGCCACTCGCTGCTCCATGTCGCGTCGGCTCAAACCGAGAACTCCGCACACCCTCGACAGTGCTGAGTCAGACGGTAAGCAGCTTCCCATCAAGAGCTTCCTGACGCATTCATATGTCAGATGGGCTTGTGTCGCTACCTGTCCGGCAGAGACACCCACTTCATTCATCCGTTGCGCTAGTCGAATACTGAAGAATCCTAGCCGTTCATGGTTAAAGCTCATATATTCCGCTGTCCTAACAATACTTATAGTCTCTAGACTTATAGTCTGTCAACCTAGCAAACTCTCGAATGTGCGAAGTGACCCACAGGATTTGCTTGGACAAGCAATACGAGCGCGCAGGCTTGCGCTAAAGCTCTCTCAAGAGAAGCTGGCAGAAAAAGCGCATCTGCACTGGACATATATCGGTGGAATCGAGCGCGGCGAGCGAAACGTCAGTCTCCTGAACATCCTGAGAATCGCAAGGGCATTGAACGTCACGCCAAGCGACTTGCTGAAAGAAATCAGCTAGAGCCGACAGCACGATCGCGGCGCTTGGGTGGATTCCCAAGGCCCTGCGGGGTGAAGGTCAATGTGTAATGGCCTTGGTTACGTAAACTATCCCGGATTCTTGTCGGCAGAGTGATCGGCGCAAACATGGGATTTAAACTCTGTGTTGCGCTGCAACTCGAAGTTGCCCACTATTTCGTCGAAAGATGTGCCTTCAGGAGGACCCGAAGGTTTGAACCGCCATCCACATTCGGAGCAACCAAAACCTCGAAAACGCTTCAGCTCAATCCATACCAGCTTCCTGCTCATGGCTGCCTCTGTCGCTGCGCCAACGAGTACAAGCGTGCTGTCATACGGACAGAAGACGTAGTCTACATGCGCCAATATTGATGGGTCTGTCGGGCATCCTACATACCTAGATTTTGTTCCGGCGCACGGGCCGGAGTTCCCCCTTGGGGTGCGCTCCAAGGGCTTGCTCTACCAACGTAATCGCGTTCTGCGCTACGTGTCTCTTGCTGAATGTGCGTTATTGCTCAGTCTCGCTTTCAAATCCGAGGTAACTTCGCGAGCGGTGAGAAAGGAGTCCCGCTATGGTCCCGCACCTTGAAGAGGGAGATTGGAGACCCATCGCAGAACAGGCCAGTAAAGAAATGGACCCGCAGAAGCTGACGATCCTGATTGGGAAGCTGTGCTGCGCGTTAGAGGGTGAGCGCAGAGAGAAGTCTCAGGGGAATCAGCCAGCGTCTCTTCTCGGCAATTAGGTGAACACACGACTACCCCCCAAAGGATGATTTGTGGTGGGCAAACGCAACCGAGTCATTCAGTCTGGCGAGCGGACGAATACCCAAGGGAAGCCAGTCAGCAGCCTCATACTCCTATCGATTTCCGATAGCGACTACAGCTCACTGCGTCCTCATCTCGAATACGTCAGCTTGCCAAACCATCTAGTCCTTCATGAGGCGGGTGGAAAGCTAGAATTTGCGTATTTTCCGAATCGAGGTTTGATTTCTCTTGTAGTCGTAATGAAAGATGGAAGAACGGCCGAAGCTGGCATAGTTGGAAATGAGGGCTTTATAGGCACACTGGCAGCTGTTGGCCTGACTAGGAGCACGCTTCATGCGGTGGTGCAAATCACGGGGGATGGATTTCGGGTCGAGGTCGGTGCTTTGCAGAACACGTTGGAATCCACTCCACACCTGCAACTGATGTTAAGCCGCTATGCCGCAATTCGGGGTATGCAGGTTGCACAAACAGCGGCGTGTAATCGGCTGCACGATATTGGGCAACGCCTTGCACGATGGCTGCTAATGACTCAGGACAGAGTGGATTCAGGGTCGCTGCCGATCACTCATGATTTTCTCGCAACGATGTTAGGGACTGATCGACCTAGCGTGAGCGAGGCAGCTGGTGTTTTGCAGAAGAAGAAGCTCATCGAGTATACCCGTGGCGCAGTGAAGATCGTGAATCGCAAGAAACTTGAAAACTCCGCCTGCGAATGTTATGGGGTTATCCAACAGTACGATGGCGAGCTTGGCTTGAAATAAAACCGCAGTGAAGACTAGCCTGTGTTTCATCAGCTAACGGAAACGGCGCGCGCCTTACTTCAGGACAATGTGCCCGACTGGAGATAAAGGCATAAATATAGGTGGCTGACTAGGGCGGATCGGAATTTTTCCCAATCAGGCCCGGTTGCCAATGTTCTTGGACAATTAAGGTAAGGGCTTTTTGGGGATGGGCAGAGTGAGTTTGCGCCGGGAAACGATCTTCAGGGATTGGGCGATAGGCTCAAGTTCCTCTAGAGACCTCTGGATCGTGAGCAGTTCTTCCCGAGTGGCCTCAAGTCTGTCGATTAGGCGGCTGATCGTTTGCGGTAATTTATTGGACCGCCGCATGGTTCGCGATATTACGCTTTTGAGCGCGGAAAGTCGGTACGCTAGCTGTCATACTCGCAATGAAATTTTCCAGCATCGAGTTGGGTCTGCGAACGTTTACCAAATGGTTTGCCAAGAGCATCAGCAAGTCTCGAATTGACGTAATATCGCCATTACACTCGTCGACCGCTGACACCTTTTTGGTTCTCTACCGTGAGGTGCTCGGTTGCGACGGAAGCCTCGCCTACGGAGCATCAGATTCTTAGACCCTAGCTCCTTAGACCCTAGCTCCGAAGACTGATGCTCTATCCAATTGAGCTACAGGGCCGTGATTGCGGTGACGGGAATGGGTCGCCACACCGGACGGACTAGCATTTCGAGCCCGTCGGGAAGGTCGTTGAAAACTTGGGGTGGGAAACGGGAATCGAACCCGCAACCGTCGGAGCCACAGTCCGGTGCTCTGCCAGTTGAGCTATTCCCACCACTCGAATTAATTATAGCAACTGCGGTGCGGGCTGTCAGAGGTTCGAAGGACGAGCTTGTTCGGCGAGTTATGTAACCGCCCGGAGAGGTTCATCTACCAGTGCGCCGGGCTTCGCCCAGGCTTGGACGGTCGAGGCAGCCGTCCCCACATGCTCTGTTGTCACATGTATTGCGAGGGCCTTGAGCTAGCCGCGGCCGACGCCGACGTACTCGAAGCCGAGGGCGCGGAGGCGGGTGGAGTCCAGCAGGTTCTTGGTGTCAACGATGACGGGGTTTTTGAGGAGATGCTTGATGCGATCGAAATCAAGAGCTCGGAACTCGGGCCAGCCGGTGCCAACTACCAGGGCATCAGAACCTTCGGCGGCGGCATAGGCAGAGTCGCAATAGCGCACCGTGCCGTTCAGGCGCGTCTTGGCTTCGGGAATCGCGACTGGATCGTAGGCACGTACGTGGGCGCCCTTGGAGACCAGCGTTTCCGCCAGGCGCAAGGATGAGGATCCCGCCACCGAATTGGTGTTCGGCTTGAACGCCAGCCCCAGGATGCCGACTTCCTTATTTTCAACGGAGTTTAAGGCGGCGGCAATCTTGTCGACCAAACGATCGGCGAGGTAATGATTCACGTCGCGCGCGGCGCTGAGCACTTTCAAAGGCACACCATGGGTCTCGGCCAGCAGCACGAGGGAGTCCATGTCGGACTCAGCGAAGACGCCGCCCATACCGGCTCCGGGCTGCAGGCAGCGAGGAGCAATTTTTTTATCGAGACCGAGCGCGAGAGCGAGGTTGACGGCATCGGCGTTCACGCGCTCGCAAAGCGCAGCGACTTCATTGATGAAAGAAATTTTTGTGGCCACGAAGGCGGTAGCGGCTTCCCGCACGAGTTCCGCCGTCGATTGGTTGGTCACGATCACAGGAACGCCACGCATGACCAAGGGATGAAAAATCTGCTTCAACGTCTGCACCGCTTCGCTGGAAGTCGATCCCAGGATAAGGCGATCGGGCCAATTGAAATCCTCAACGGCGCATCCGTCGGTAAAGAACATGGGCTGCGAGACGATGTGAGCCTGCAATCCGGCATCTTTGATGCTTTTTTCGAGCGCGTTCGCGGTGCCTACAGGGGCTGGCGTAACGATCGTGAGGATTGGCGGCTTGGAGGCCATCCGTGCAATACGCATGGCGATATCGCTCAAGCCCTCGGGCTTGTCTTCGGCCAGGAAAATGACTTGGGACTTGCGGGCAAACGATTCAATGTCGGTCGAGTAGGCGAGGCGTCCAGCCCGAACGTTGCGCCGGATGATCTCCTTAAGATTTTTTTCGAAGAACGGTATGTTGCCTTGGGCCATTTCGACCATACGTGACCGGTCGGGATGGCAGCAGGAAACCGGGGTGCCGAAATCTGCCAGACAGGCCGAAATCACCGTTCCGAGGTACCCTGAACCGTAGACTCCGATCTGCATTTGGTCTCCCCGTTCTTGGCCGGAAACCCGCGTCTGAAGAGGTGTTTGGCGGGATCACCGGAATACTTGCCTACTCTTTATCTACAGCCACGGAAGAGGCATTTCAATGCACGGGAGGGTGATGTACCTGGGGCCATGCGCGCGCGACGGGAGTAACAGCGGGGAGTAACTGGAGGCAGATTACGGGAGATTAACGGGAAACCAGAGTGCGGCCGAGAGGGACGGGCGCCAGATCGACCCAGTGATTCAAGGCATCCTCGCGGACAAACGTCAGTCTTTCCACCAAGATACGACGCCCTCCCGCGTAACGGGCCCAGCGCTCGCGGGCCAACTGAAAGGCCGTCTGGGCAGGGGGTTCGGCGGTCATCTTCACGATGGTGAGATGTGGGATGTATGGCCACTCTTCCTTGAAGGCCAGCGCTTCGGTATTCAGCTTGCTATGAAGTGCGATCATTCGGGCGGCCCCGGCCTCGACGCGGATATAAACGGTGGGGGTGACGGGGATGAACGTTTCGACGTCTCCCAAGGCTACTTCGAAGGGTTCCTCGGCGCCGCAAATCCGCTCCAAAACCTGCAATGCGGCACTCTCGGTGTCTTGCAGACAGCGGGGAGGGAGAATGCTGAGATGGGCCGCGAGGTGAGGAAGATCGGGATGGAGCTCGCGCCGAAGGTTTTCAACGAACTCTCCTGCGGGATTCTTGAGATACGCCACCAGCGCGTAACGCGGCTTCTGCATACTGGGAAAAAATTATACGCGCTGAAGGCGGGACACGGCTCGAAGAAAAACGATTCGGTAACTTCAGAACGGTGAGTGCAACGGAAGCGGCACATCGACGACGCTGAGAGGTCCCTTCTCTCATTTATAATTGAAATTGTCGGGGCGTAGCGCAGCCTGGTAGCGCACCTGCCTTGGGCGCAGGGGGTCCGCGGTTCAAATCCGCGCGCCCCGACCAGTTTACCCTCTGCACATCGCACGGATAGCGAGAGCTTCGACGTCGCTTCAGAACGTTCCAAATCAGCAGTGTGCCCAGTTCTGTACCTGTAATACTGGCGCGGGGAACAGAGTGAGACGTGGATAGGCCATCACACTTAGGACCCGTGTTCTGGGCATTTTGAGTGTAATGCGATGTTACGACAGCTTGCTTCTGGCGGGTGTATTCTGACTCTCGTGGCTCAATCCGAAACAACGGCATCACTCGTCTGGTTTCTATGGCTTCTCGGGGTGCTGCCTGTGATCGCACTGTCGGGCTTTCTCAAAAAGTTGTGGCGCACATTTGTGCCGCGACTGACATTGGCCCTGCCCCTTTTGAACGCATTTCTGCTGATTTCACTTCATGCCCAAGTTCCCTCTGATCCCCTCGGACTCAACGACCGCCGACTCACCGCCGACATGATGCGTGACTACAACACTGCGCCCAACACGGCCGTGGTGATTTTCAAAGTGTTCGGAGAGCGCAAGGGACATCTTCTCGATCGCCAAGCGGTATTGAAACTCACGAATCCGGTGACTCAGTTCTCCACCTGGCAAACCACCAGCCGGGATCCCGCCGGTGAGAGCCTTGAAACTGGATCCGAGGCTGTCTTCATCGACGTTCCTCTGGGTGTGTACGACGCCGAGATCACGGCGGTTGGGTTCCTTAGCGCTCATCAGCCAGTACGGATTAGCACCAGCCTGGCCCAGGAACGCTTCGAAGTAATTCTTCAACGCGACCCATCGGCCGTCAATCTCGACGTCACCGACGGGGCGGTTTCACCGAAGACTCGCAAGGAACTCAAACGCGCAGTCTCCGCGCTCAAATCCCATTCCCTCCCAGAGGCCGAGAAACACCTCAACAAAGCCCACGAATCCTCGCCCAACAGTTCGAATATCAACTTCCTTCTGGGTTATCTCTTCTTCGAGAAAAGAGATTACGCCCAAGCCGAGAAATACCTTGCGAGCGCGTCGACCCTGAATCCAAACAACGCTCAGGCGCTGACTCTATTGGGACGCACCGGGATGGAAAGACAGGACTATCCGGCCGCCCGCTCGGCCCTGGAGCAGGCTGTTCTGGCTGACCCGGAGAACTGGCTGCCGCACGATCTTCTGGCCGATACATACCTGCATGAGAAGAACTACGAGAGTGCAATGGTCGAAGCGAACAAGGCTGTGACCAAGGGCCAGGCAGCCGCCAGTCCCGCCCAACTGGTTTTGGGGCAGGCCTTGCTGAATCTCGGCCAGTTTCACGACGGAGCTCAGGCTCTCAAGATATTCCTCGATCAGTCGCCCCACAATCCAGTTGCCGGGCAGGTTCGCGATCTCGTCACGCGGTT
The DNA here is from genome assembly GCA_963731405.1 of uncultured Acidobacteriaceae bacterium. GTDB lineage: Bacteria > Acidobacteriota > Terriglobia > Terriglobales > Acidobacteriaceae > Sulfotelmatobacter. The sequence goes on from CAVSVS010000030.1 coordinate 134,212, forward strand.
CGAGAACATGCCCGCCACCACGAAGCTCGCGGAGGCTGATCCTGACGCAAAGGTCAAGTTCACAAGCGTAAACGCATTGGACGCCGTGGCAGCGCCCCGGCTTGCAGTGACCGGATGGCAACCGCCCGGCATCGACGATGTCAAACTATCGCTCGCGCAGGGTGTTGAGTGTCCAGCAGGCCAAGTCATCTACGAATCCGGAAAGCGCGTCGAAGAACTCGTGGACGACGTCGCCCGCTTCGCTGCGATCGAGGATCTCACCCATCAGACACTCGACGAGGTGGGCAATCCCATCGGCACAGAAAGCCGCAAATACGACTACGTCGCATCCATCGCCGAAACCGAGCCCGGCTTCCTCTCCGTAAATGAATACCGTTCGTCGGTGACGAAGTTCTACGATTTTCCTGGCGGCATCGCCAGCACTGGCTTTTCCAGCCTCGCTCTGGTCTTTCACCCCCACGTCCGTGACAATTTCGAGCTGCGCTGTGAAGGGCTGGGAGACTGGAACGGACAAGCAACCTGGCTGATACATTTCCGACAGCGCGACGACCGCCCAAACCGGATGCACAGCTACGACATCGGCGGCCAGATCTATCCTGTCAAACTCAAGGGACGCGCCTGGATCACCCCCGACAAATTCCAAATCGTGCGGATCGAAGCGGAGATGGTCCGGCCAATGCCTGAGATCCTGCTGCTCAGTGAACACCAGATCGTGGATTACGGCCCTGTCCCCTTCCCACAGAGGCAAGTCTCTCTCTGGCTGCCCAAGAGCGCGGAAATTTATTTCGACTTCCGCAAGCATCGCTATCATCGCCGCCACAGCTTCGATCACTACATGCTGTACTCGGTCGACTCCGTAGAAAAGCGGAAGGAACCAGTCGCCGCGCCGTCCGACTAGGGCTGCCATCACGCAGCTGTCACTTTCTCATCAACCAACCAAGCATCTTTGAATAGAACGTCGCCGGCTTCCGCAAGGTTGGCTCCGCACAAATCCGCGGCGTGATTGATGTTGTCGAGAGAAAAATCAGCTCCACTCAGATTGGTATTTTGCAGGCTGGTCTCACGAAGATCGGACAACACGAAGATCGTCGCCCTTGAGGTTTGCTCCTAGAAGATACGCTTCGTACAAGTCTGCCCAGGCGACTCGGCTTCAGGCAGATCAGCGTTCTCTAGCTCCACCCCTTCCAATCGGTCGCTCGTATTATCAACCTCAAGCAGTGGCTTGCCCAACCAGTTTTTGATAAATCATGTTGGAATAACTTACCTTGTTTAGAACGGCGAGTTTTAGAGTTTCACACTGCTCAACTGGCGCCGTTACACTCAGAACCCTGGGTCGCTGGGTTGCCAGACCCTTTGTACCCACTTTTGTGTCTACCACCAAACCCGACGAGTTGCGACCGAGCGCGATGCAATCCTCGCAAAGCCTTAACGGGGGCGTCTTTTGGAGTAATTCGTCCTAGCAGGTAGTATCCTGTGTAAGTTGTTGATTCCTCGTGCAACCAATCCTTGGGGCG
>CAVSVS010000031.1:0-58194 GCA_963731405.1 uncultured Acidobacteriaceae bacterium
TGCGATCTGCTATCACTGGTCCGGTGGCTGTCGCCGGCGGTGAAATTGCCCCGCGACCTTGCCCAGTGCCTGTGAATGAACTGGGCAGTACCCAAGACCAGTTGCCCGTCCTGCAGCACGCTTTGATGCGAACGTGGATCACTGGGGAGGGCCACCACCAACCCGGCGGACCCATCGACTTTGTCGACTACTGAAGGTGGAGGAACCCAGCGAGACGCTTTATCTTTGCACGCAGAAGAGGCCTTTCAGGATACTGGCGATGAGCACAACCAAAGGATCACGCAGCGCCTGTTTAGGGCCCTCACTGATACGTTTTCCGACCCGCGCGGGGTTCGGCGACCGACTTCCATTTGGGAGTTAGCTGCGATTTGCGAGACACCCGAACCGAGAGATATCGGATTGTTGAGATCTTTCGGGAGACCGGGACGGTCATTCAGCGCGCCCCAACTTCGTCACTCGAGTCGGACTCGATTGTCGATCTGTCTCATGAAAGCTTGATGCGAGGATGGACCGGCTTGTCGAATGGACAGGAGAAGAGAAGGCCGCGGCAGACATTTATGTGCAGCGGCATGGTTCGAGGAGGGCACAGCAGGACTATGGCGTAACCCAGAACTACAGGTGGGCTTGCGCTGGAGACAGCAGGCTCAACCTACTGTTGCTGGGGCTAATGGGCATGTGATCCAAACTTTGCGCAGGCAATGGCCTTTTGCTGGATTGTAGCGAAGCCGAACGAAAGCGCTTCGAAGCGCGGCGAGAAGAGGAACGAACGGAAGCTCAGGTTTGCGTGGGCGCGTCGCCTGCGTCCTAGGTATTTCGCTCATCGTCACTGTCTATGAATTTTATAGAGCCCAACGAGAAAGAAATCGTGCGCGAGGCAAATCTGCACGGCAAAGACTGCAGTGAATAAAAAGTCTGTCCTCGGCTGGCCATCAGCAGGCACGGGAAGCCGCGGTATTCCGGAAGTGGAGGTATTCCGACGGAGTTACTGGAAAAGGCAAAGAATTTTTATGACGGATACTTGAACAAGCTCGCGCCCAACAATGAAGAGTTTCGTCGTGAAACAGCACTTTCACACTCCAGGTTGGGTGATATCGATCGTTTGTTGGAGAAGGGCTCCGACGCTGTTAAGGAATACCAAGCGGCTATCACTCAATTCGAAAGCTCGGCCAAACAATACCCCGACAGGCCAGAGTACCGCCAAGCCGCGGCTACGCTTATAACTGGCTTGGGGAAACGTTGAGAGTTTGGCTGGAAGAGAACACAACCACTCCGCCTTATACCCACGCGAACGCAGCAGCAGCGTATGACGAGGCTCTGCGCCTCCAACAGCAGTTGGTTGCTGAAGTCCCGGCCAATCTGCACTATCAGCAAGAGCTTGCTGAACTTATTACAATCGGGGGATTCTTCGTTACGACACCAAGAAATTGAAAGAGGGAGAGTCAGATTTCCGCGAAGCAATCCGATTGCTTGAAACGGTAACATCGAAAAATACACTATTATCCATTGAGGGAAAAATGCCAGGTCCTACGCAGGAATCGGCAGGGTGCACAACAATCTCGCGCTCTTGCTGAGCCGCGAGACGAGACCCGGGAAGCCTTTGAGTTCTACCGACATGCCATTGATATCCATGAGGGTCTGATTAAACAGGACCCCAGCAATCGAGAATACAAGCTAGAGCTAGCGCAGTTCTATAACAATATGGCTATTCTGCTGTTCTATCAGAATCGCATCCCTGAGGCGCAACAACAGAACCATCAGGCACTTGACTTGATCGAGGAGCTCGTAAGTCCCGTGGGATCCCTACGCATTGCGCGGGCGAAAACTCACGAATTGTTTAATCGGCTGCGTACGAGTCGGACGTCCACGCATCCTGAATTTCATGTGATGTATGCCGCGCTCGCAAACGCCTATGTCCAGCTCGCAGAGGAAGGTATTAAATCCGGCTCTCTCGAAGTTACACGGGAATCTCTCGAGAGCCTGGGAGATGTGCTATCAAACCTATCGCAATCCGACCGACAACGACTTATTGTAGACCTCTCATAGGTTGCAGAAAGAACTAAGCGACAAAGGGAACCAAAGACCATGATGACTTGACACCATTAGCAGGGATATCCCTGAAAAGGATTGACAATGAAAACAGCTAGCGCGCTACTCATGATTTTCTTGCCGGCTATCCTTCTCGCTCAGCAACCGGATTCCACACTCGGTTCAAAACGGCCGGGCTCTGTCGGTACGGTGCAAGCACGTGCTGCTCTGACCGATGATAATCCCGCCGAACGTGGGGCCACCGACCGGTTGGCTGCCACTTCGGCCCAGGCATCTGATGTTCCTGCGCCGAAGAAGACTAAGCCTAAGCAGGAACCAAAGGAGCCCACAAATCCGCCTATAGAAGGCAGCATGGTCGGTTACATTGACGATGCGATTGTTGGATCGCAGGTCCGCATTCGCTTCGACGCTCGGCTTCAACGATAATGTGCCTGATCGAGCCGAGTTCTTTTACCCGCAGTGCGGCTGCGATGGAATTAACGGTGGACCCAACGGGAACACGTAGGACCGACGCGCGCCAGGGCCAGCTCCAGGTTCCTCGAATGACATTAACTTTCAGCAGCTGTATTTTCAGGCGGAATACGCTCCGATTCGTCGGTTATCGATGTTCACCGAGGTCCCCTTTCGTTGGATCCAGCCACAGTCTTTTATCCCTAACACCTATACCTCGACGACATTTTCGGGCCATGGAGGGATTAGTGACGTTCGAGCTGGATTGAAGCTGGCTCTGGTAGCCTCTTCAAAGCAGGCACTCACATTCCAGTTTCGTGCCTACTTTCCTTCCGGAAATTCATTTCACGGCTTGGGTACAAACCACTACAGCGTCGAGCCCGCGTTGCTCTACTACCAGAAGCTTTCGACGCGCTGGACAGTCGAGGGCCAGTTCGGGGATTGGATTCCCATAGGTGGATCGAGCTTGACGACGGACCCCTCCAAAGGCTATGCCGGCAACGTCATTTTCTATGGCATAGGTCCAAGTTACAAGCTGGTCAGCCGTGACCACATCCAAGTTGCTCCCGTGGTAGAGCTGGTCGGTTGGAGCGTGCTGGGTGGATTGCAAACTCTGGAGGCAGTACCCAATATCCTCCAGGCCCTCCGGTGAACAACGCAGACGCGGCCGGAACGAACATTGTCAATCTCAAGGTCGGAGCACGCACATCCGTCGGCACACACAATTCCATTTATGTGGGCTACGGACACTCCCTCACATCTGCACGATGGTACGACGACATTGTTAGATTGGAGTATCGATTCTCATTCTGATTTACGACAGGGGATTCCGCCGTCTCTGACCCGAGTTTTCTTAGGGTGGAAGAGGAGGCCGAGGTAGCGGTTTCCGGGATCGCCGAGGACCGACGGCAATTGATGCAATCAGCCATTACGTAAACTGACATTTGGCCGCCGGATGGAGCCGGCGACATCCAGCCAAGCTTCGAGCAACGCCCTCTTAAGTGGCCGCTCTGGAAACGCGCCACCGGCGGATCAATTTATTACCTACAGGCGGAACCTCACAGGAACAAACGTTCCGAAAGGCTGTCATTCGGCACATCTTGTGCGCTGAATCATCAGCCACATGGTTTCGAGCACATTGAGTGCCCCCGAGTGTGGTGACCGGTAATTCCCAAGAAGCAGCACATCCATCCTAGGCCAAGAACGCAGTCAAAAAGCAGGTCGATTTCGCACTTCGGGATAGGCCTCGTCAGCGGCGGGACCCAGTTGGCACGCGCGCCTCGTGCCTCGTCACTTTAGAACCCGTCCGGGAGCTCCCCATCGCTGGGGCCGTACGCTCTTGCGTGCCGCTCGATTCAATGGTCGCCGAGAGGATGCGTTCGGGTTCGACACGGGCCTCGATCGATGTCCGCGCCATTGGCGCGACATTCATGCGGGTTTGGGTGCCCATCTGGCGGCTCTGGGTTTGGGGACCGCTGAATACGACGGCGTCAGGCGCATTCTGGATCACTGCGATATCAGTGCAGATCGTCAACGGGGAACTCCAGCCTACTTCGACCACGAAGGTGACGCCGTGGTTGGGATCGAAGGGTGGTCCATGCGGGGTAACGTTGGCCACAGTAACATCGGCAGCTCCGATGAACCGCTGGTCGGAGCCGTCGGGCAGCTGTTGAGAATTAGCGGTGTATTCGCTGGCAGAAACCATTACCACGGAGTCCGCGCTGATGGCGTCCCAGTTCAGGTTTACGACGTTGCGGCCAGGGTTCATCTGCCAAAAGACTCGTGCGCTCACGGGAACCTCCGGTAAGTATGCATTCAGTGGATAAGGGTTGTCGGGGTTGGGCCCGGGGATGACGGAGTACCTCGGCGAGCCATCTGGATTGGTCGGCGGGAAAGCATCGTCCAGCATCTGTTTGAAGGCCGGGAATGGGTCGGCAGCGTCACCGGTCAAGTTGGTGTAGACACCGGCCAGCGTGGGCGCGGCGGCCGCGATGATGCGCTGGATATTGAATCCGAGCTGGTAGCTCAAGTAATAGAGGAACAGGGTCGCGCAACCGCTCTTGGCATCTGGAGCGTGATCGTACTCGTCGATGTTGTTGACGTAGTCGGCACGCGGACTGTTCAACCAAATGCCAGCGGTGTCGAAGCCGGGCATGGCCGTGCCCAAGCCCGACTGGACGAGGAACTCGGTTGAAAGAAATCGCGAGAGGCCCTCCCCGGCCGCGCCCTCATTGCTGCCGTCAGGAGCAAACCAGCCTTTGTTCTGGGAGAGCATGAACATCTCTACCACCTCGGCTACGAGGAGGTACCGCGTGACATTTAGACCCGAACCGTTTCCTGGGCGCAGCGAGATGGGCGGGCCCCAACCAGCGCTCGCGTATCCACCGGGCTCAATGTTGACGGCTACGGGAGTAGGGTACGGCAGTGATAGGCCGGGGAACCAGTTGGCCATCAGATTGTAGTCAGTTTCGCAAACGGCTAGAAGTTGATTGGCTCTGTCGGGCCCGTCGGCTGTTGTGAGGGGAGGTGCACCGACGGGATTTGAATCATTATCCCAACTGATAGAGTAGTGCGTACTCGAACCTACATTGATAAGGGACATCAGACTACCCCTTTTTCGAGCGTGGCAATTATGTTCCTACATTTTGCCCTTGTCAAGAAATTCGAGCAATGTTTTCCCACAGATCTGGCCGTCACCTCTGCTTCATCTATATATATAGGCCACAACGCCAATCCACCACACCTAATCGCGAACCATGACGCGCGATTTCTTCCCACGATCTGTGTTAGTTGAATTTTGCCGGTGATCTCTGGGAGCCCACTTTACAACCGGGCTTTTCCATCGGTGAAATATTCTAGCTGTGCTTGTCCCACCGGATCCGGAGGTCGCTCTTTGAGCCGCTCCATGCAGGCAATCCAGCAGGGGCGGTCGTGCCTGCTGTGGATAACGTGTAGACTTTCGGTCGGCAGCGAGAGCACTATGGGTAACCGAATTGGAGGTCGCCCATGTCAACCATTGAAGAGGTAAGGGCTGCCGAAAAGAGGGTACAAAGGGCTGTGGAAGCACTCAGGAACGTCGACGCGCTTGACGCGAACCACATCGGCGATGAACTGAAAAAAGCGACCGATGAGTACGCAAGATTGGTTCGTGAATTGAATTTGAAGTAGCCCTACTACATTCTGGAAGCCCCCAGCGAACAAGAGCGGCCGGTGGGTTGGCGCAGTTTGCGCGGAGCCTTTCTTTTCGTGCATCATCGACGGATGCCACAACCCTCGACACAGTCGCCCTCTTATCATCTGCCGCAATGTTGGCGCGTAAGGCCGAGACGTACTCGCCAGAAACATACGTCATCGACCTGGCGGAATTGCGCACATAATCTGGGAGATGGAACAGGGGGAACTAGACGCTGGTTGATCGCGCAATCACCATATTATTAGGCTGCGCGCTTGATCTTTGCCCACTGTGCTCTCTGCGCTGCCGCGATCCGAGTGCGGCCTGCCGTTGTGTCGGCATAACCTGCCGAAATACCGTCGGGAGTTTGCTTATTTTGTTGGGAGCGAGCACACACGACTGAGGTTTACGTAGGTTGGGCGCCGGGCCCTAAACGTGCTACACCTTCTGAAAGCCCATGCCAACCCTGACCGATACGACTTTGGTCATTTGTTGCCCACACTGCGTAGTAGGCATCGACGCCTGTAGGTGTTCAGCAAAAGCTTATGCGTCACTCGGACATCCGAACGACGATGAACATCTACGGCGATGCTGTGACGCCTGACATGCGCGAAGCAAGCAGTAAAGTCGCAATGCTGGCCCTGAACGGCAGGTAAAAACGGCAGGTAAGGTTCGTATCCTATTGAAAAGATGGTGGGCGCTATAGGATTCGAACCTATGACTTCCACCGTGTGAAGATGGCACTCTACCGCTGAGTTAAGCGCCCCGCGAGAGTCATTTCATTCAAACATTTGCGCGCAGATTATGCAACTTGGGCGGGACTACTGTGACATAGGACGATCGGGAACCCATGCTTCGCGCTGACGGTCGGAGTGCCCTTTCGAGGCTGAGAGCGGGGATGGAGCGTGGTACCCTATCCGATGCGGGGTGCTGCTTGGGCACGCGACGTTCTCCCCGTTGCATGATTTTGCATGGCGACTGATCCAAAATCCTCCCAGAAGCCGCTAACTCCCACATCTAAAGGGACTTCTCCAGGTACTTCAGACCCCTCGAAGCCGCAACTTTCGAATGAGGACGGGGTTGACAATAGTGTGAGCACCGTTGCGCTAGGTCGAGGCATGTTGATGACTGCAACGCCGCGAGCTTCGGCGCTATTGACGCCCGCGGAAGAGCCGTCCGATGCCGAGATCATGCTGCGTGCGAAGGCAGGGGACCAGTCGGCCTTCGAATACCTGGTGCAAAAGTACCGGCGCCCGATGGTGAGTTTTATGTACCGGATGGCGCGCAATGCGGCAGCCGCCGAGGACTTGGCTCAAGAAGTCTTCCTGCGAGTGTACCGTTCGCGGGAAAGCTACGAAGCGACAGCAAAGTTCACGACCTGGCTGTATCGCATCGCGACCAATCTCGCGGTGAACCATGCGCGCGACACGCGGCACGAGCGGCCTGAAGTTCAAGTGAGCCTGGATGAGCCGGACGAGGAAAACGGCACGACGCTGGAATTGCCGGATGGCAATCTGACGGCGGAGCAGGCGATGGTACGACGGGAGCGGATGAAGGCGATCCGCAGTAAAGTAGAAGCGCTCCCGGAGCAGCAGAAGCTGGCGGTCATTATGCACAAGTATCAGCAAATGGATTACAAGCAGATTGCTGAAGTGCTGAAGAAAAGTGAGTCGGCGACCAAGTCGTTACTCTTTCGGGCGTATGAGACCTTACGGGAACAGTTGAAGGAATTTGTTTAGGCTGATCGCTTTGTGAGCGAAGCGGCAATGGCGAAGTGAATTAAGGGGAAGCGGTTATGAACTGCAAAGAAATTCAAGAACGGATGCCCGACGTGGCGGCTGGATTCAGTGAGCCCACGGCGGACGAACGCAAGCATCTGAATAGCTGCGGCAACTGCGCTGAGCAATTGAAGGGCATGCAGGCGACGATGGCGCTGCTCGATGAGTGGCAGGCGCCGGAACCGTCGCCATATTTTGATACTCGTCTGCAAGCTCGCCTGCGCGAAGAAATGGCCAAGCCTGCGGCGGGTTGGTTGCAATGGTTCAGGCGGCCGGTGCTGGCGGCGGCACTTACGGTGCTTTTGGGGGTTGGTGTGGGCTTGTTCTTCACGCGAAGCACCGGGATTATTAATCGTGGGCCGGACGCAACTGCGAATGCAGAACCGCCGGCGGTGGGCTCCGCGGTAAGCGATCTGCAAACCTTGGACAAGAATCACGACTTGTATGCGGATTTCGATTTGCTGGATGACCTGGATCTGCAACAGGATGTGGTAGCGACTCCGTAGATGTTCGATTGTCGCGGATTGCGGAAATCGGCTGAGAGAGAGACAGGGCGGGGGAGATGACGCGGGGAGATTACAGGACGGGTTGGCTGGCGGTCGCCGGGTTGGCGATTGCGATGACAAGTCCCCTGCCGTGTCTGGCGCACAGAGTCCCGGCTTTTCACGCACCGCAGGCAAGACGGGTCGCAGCAGCGCCCCCAGCTCAACGACTACAGGCGCCTCGGCAACCGCAGCAGGCGCGTCCTGCGCAACGGGGACACGCCGGGGACTGGTTGAGGCACTATAAGGATCTGCCTCCAGCGGAACAAGAGCGGGAGTTGCAAAACGATCCAGCATTCCGCCGGCTGCCTCCGGAGCGGCAGCAACAACTGCGGCAGCGGCTGCAGCATTTCTCAAACCTGCCTCCCCAACAGCAGTTGCGCATGCTGAACCGTATGGATACCTGGGAGCACCTGACCCCGCAGCAGAAGCAAGAGGCGCGGCAGATTTACGGGCAGATGCGACAGCTTCCTCCTGATCGCCAGCGGATGGTAACCACGGCTGTGCGGAACTTGCGCGGCATGCCGCCCGACCAACAGGAAAAGGTCATCAACTCCGATCGCTTCAAGGGAATGTTTTCCGATCAGGAGCGAGAGATGATGCGTGGGGCTACTCGCCTGCCACTGGCTCCCGCGGAAGGCGGAGAGAACGAAGCGCAGCATTAACGAATCTAGCGGCGGCCCTCAGACCTCAGCTAAATCTGCTTGTGTGGGTGGTGTTCGGTCACCGAGGTCGTTCAGTTCATCAGCACGAGCATTCGCCGGATCGAGAGAGCCATTTGACGGATCTCGTCGGCATCGGATGCCTTTGGTAAGATTCGGAGATATTCATCCAGATCTTCAGCGGCGAGGCTGTGCAGGTTCATGCTGTAACGCAGGAGTGCCCGCTGCTTGATATCTTCGGGAGACTGCGGGTGGATCACGAGAATGAGATCGGCGAGAGGCAAAGCCTTGCGGAAGTTGCGCGTGGACAGATAGACGGTCTTGAGGTTGTTGAGCATCCGGGTCAATATCTGGCGACGGCTAATGGGATGCAGGAACTCCGGGCGTAGCGTCATCTCGCCCGAATAGATTTCGTTGAGGCGGGTCTGGCAATCCTGCCGGCTGAGAAGGTCGCCGCGGTTGAAACAATCGATCAGCTTTTCCCGGCCATCGTCGTAGTATTTGAGCAGGAAGTGTCCGGGCATTCCTACTCCCGAGAGTGAAAAGCCCACGCGTCGCGCTACTTCCATGTAAACGATGGAAAGCGTAATCGGAATGCCGAGACCACGGTCGAGCACATCATTCAGGAAAGAGTTGCGCGGGTCGTAATAATCCTCGCGGTTGCCGCGAAGATTCATCCCATCAAACAACACATGATTGAGAGCGGCCCGAGCGATTCGGGGCTCCGGCTGCGGGACCAGCGCGGCGACACGGCGCGCCAACTGTTCCACCCGCGTGGCATACGTTTCAATTTCGAGATCCGGATATTGCGTGCGAGCGATAACCAGGGCGGCTCGGATCAGATCGATTTTCTCGTCTTCAATGTCGGGTGCTACGAAGACGGAAAACGTCTCAATCAGATCTGCCGAGACCGTGTTTTGCACACTTCAATGCTAGCAAAGACCATGGCGCGAAGAATTGGCCCGGAGGTGCCATGGGCTGGCACTTCCGGCTATGAGCGCAACATGTTGCGGGCGATGAAGAAAACGTTCGCCGGCCGCTCCCCGAGCCGCCGCATAAAATATGGGTACCATTCGGTACCGAATGGAACGTAGACGCGCATGCGCCAGCCGTTTTTTACGAGGCTTTGTTGCAGGTCGCGACGGATGCCATAGAGCATCTGGAATTCGAACGAATCCCGTGCGATTTTCTCGCGGGTCGCGAATGCCTGTGCTTCCCGGATGATGTTTTCGTCGTGAGTCGCCATGCCGTGATAGATGCCGCTTTTCATCAAGATCTTCATTAGCTTGATGTAGTTGGCATCGACGTCGGCTTTGCTCTCGAACGCGATGCTGGCGGGCTCTTTGTAAGCGCCCTTGCAAAGGCGGATGCGGATTCCTTCCGATAGCAACTTCTCGACATCGCTTTCGGAGCGCTTCAAGTAAGCCTGAATGACCGTGCCGACGCTATTCTGATGTCCCGGCATGCGATGCAGTTCGTGGACGAAATCCAGTGTGCGCTGGGTGTAAGGAGAACCTTCCATGTCGACGCGCACAAAGCCTGGGGGATTCATGGAAGCGGCCTTGGCAACGAGGCCGGCGACGATATCGCGAGCGAGTTTTTCGTCAACGTCCAGGCCCATGTGGGTCAGCTTCAGGCTGATGTTGGCATTGAGATGATTGGCCGCGATGGCGTCGAGTATCTGGTTGTAGAGCTGTGAGCTGTGGCGAGCTTCATCTGTGTTGGTGACATTCTCGCCCAGGTTGTCGATGCTGACGCTCATGCCCGCTTGGTTTACGGCTTGGGTCACGCGCACGGCGTCGGAAATTTCGGTACCGGCCACGAAGCGTCCGGAGACGCGACGGCCAATAGCAGATCGCTCGGCAAAATTGCGTAACGAACGGTTTTCAGAGAGATGGACGAAGAACGCCCTTAGCATGAAGTACCTGCCGGAGCCGGAAGAATGAGATAAGAAGTGTCGGCCACTTGTAGGAAGACCACTGAATTTTGTATCACAAGTGCGGATTTACAGGGCGTGAGCGGACTCACAGGAGGGGGCGTTTGGGGACAGGTAGCCCAAATCGGGGCATGCCCAGAGGCATGCCCCGTTGGTATGTGATTCATGTCGATTCAACTCAGTTTCGCTCACCACGTGTAGTGTGCTGAGTAAGTGATGACTCGTTCTCCGTCGGGAGCCACGGTCACGGGGAACTCAATCGTCTGGCTATCTTTCTTCTGGTAGCTGTCGGATTTCGTGACGATCTCCCAATTCTTGCCGCGATACAGGTGTTCGACCACGCGAACTTCGACAGGTTCTTTCTTATGGTTGCGGATGCGGATTTCGAAGGTTTCCGTGGCCGCGCTCTTTCCGGGCTCGACAACATAATTCGTGCGGCGACGTTCGCCGGTTAGATCGAAGGAGTTGCCAGTGTAGATCCGGACAGTCTCGTCTTTTGGGGTGTGATCGATCATGTTCTCGCCAGTGAATTCGACCTGCGTGTCGTCATTGCGGCGGTAGAAGCGCACGCGGCCCTTCGGCAAAGGCATTCCGAGATGGTTCGCTTGTGAGTTTACGAACTCGCGCATCACCCAGATCTTGGGATTTGATTCGGTGCCGTAAGAGTGATCGTTGCGGATGTTCTCCCAGTTCCATCCGTTGTAGCGGTTGGGATCGATCTTGGCGCCATCGTAAAGGTAGATCTGCCTGGTGGCTACATTGGACGCATGAATGAACTCGACCTGCTTGGTTTCTCGATCGCGCAGGGTCGTGCTGCGTTCGAGTGCGTAGAGGTGGTATTCATCGAAGGCTTTCTCGGTCACCGCCGGACCCACCATGTCTGCCGCTGCATTTACCGCCGCCTTCATCGCGTATACCCCGGCCGCTCCGGGCTGAATCTTATTCACATCGCCGGCCATGAGCTTGATGCGGGAGTTCTCGAAAGTTCGTCCGGTCTGGTTGTCGATGGTGACCCAGCCGACGATGTCGACCAGATCTCCTTTTTCAGGAGCGACGATGTTGTAGTCGGCCTGCCAACTCATGCCGCCAGTTACATACGAGAATTCGGCGGGAAATCTGCCAGCCTTGTCGGTGGCGAGTAGCCATTCGAGGCGTGGCTTCAAAATAGTTTCGTCGGTCAGGCTGGGGAACACTGGAATGCCCGGCAAGCTGAAGCGCAACTGGCCATTAACCTCGATGATCGGCTGGCCGGAGGCCACGGCCATCTGCCCTTGATAGTAGTTCTGGCCGTATCGGTTCATCGCAAAACTGTCGTGCGGAGTGTATCCGCTGCGAATGATCTTGCCCTTGACAATCTGCACGTTCGGCGCGGAGCCGACTTCGAAGTCGATCGTCTTGCCTTCATACAATGAAAGCAGCAGCGATTCTGAAATAGGATCGGCGCGATAGTTCTGCTCCAGCACCTGCAAGCTGTGCTTGCCCGACGGATCGCGCAAGATCACTGAGTCGGGCTCAAGATGCATGGTGATGTCGCTGACATTGACCTGGTTTTCGCCTGACTTCAGATCGAGCGGAAGCTCCTGGCGAACCACGGCGAAGTCCTGGTTATAAATCGTGAGTGACGGGGGCGCGACCTGCTGCGCGAACAGGCTTCCACAAAAGGCCAGAAAACAGACGAAGCGAGCGTTCATGAATCAACCCTCCAAATGGGCGTCGAAGTATTCCACCAGCGAGGGAACCGGTGGAGTGGTTCTGGTCTCCCAGTCAAAATCAGGCTACCAAGGGTAGAACGGAGTGGGGAGTGACTCTTGCGGAAAGGAAGCACTGGCCGAATGGTTACTCTGGTGTGAACTTTAGTTTTGCTAGTTCGTGAGATTCGTGGCCAGAGATTTTTCCAGCAGCAAACGGCGTTCCGGGGGCTTGCGGTAGAACGCCCACATCTCTATTTCCCCTGCTCTTCCAGGAATTTTTCAACTTCGATCGCAGCCATGCAACCAGTGCCCGCCGCGGTGATCGCCTGACGATAGCGGCGGTCCTGCACGTCTCCGCACGCGTAGACGCCGTGAACACGCGTGAACACGTAGTTGTGTGTCTTCAGGTAGCCATCGGCGTCAGTGTCGAGTTGGCCGGCAAACATCTTCGCGTTGGGTTCGTGGCCGATGCCCAGAAACAACGCGCTAGTGGGGAAGTCCCAGACCTTGCCTGTTTTCACATCCCGCAACTTGAGGCCGGTGACTTCCTTATGTTGAATGTCATAGACGTCTTCCACTACGGTGTTGAGCAGGAACTGAATCTTGGGATGATTCTGGGCGCGCTCCAGCATGATCTTCGAAGCGCGGAAAGCGTCGCGGCGATGGATGATCGTAACCTTGGTGGCGAAGCGTGTAAGGAAGATCGCCTCTTCCATGGCGGAGTCTCCACCGCCGACGACTACGATTTCTTTTCCAGAAAAGAAGAAGCCGTCGCAGGTCGCGCACGATGAAACGCCATGCCCGATGAGTTGCTGCTCGTGCGGCAAACCCAGCCAGCGTGCTGAAGCGCCGCTTGCGATAATCAGCGTCTGCGCATGAACCTGGTGAACGCCAAGATGCAGGAGGAACGGCCGTTTACTCAGGTCAGCGCTGCTGAGATGCGCCATGCGGTATTCCGCGCCAAAGCGTTCGGCTTGCTTCCGCATGTTTTCGACCAGTTGTGGGCCCATGATTCCCTCGGGAAATCCGGGGAAGTTCTCCACCAAGGTGGTCATGGAAAGTTGTCCGCCGGGCTCGTGGCCTTCGATGACCAACGGCTTCAGGTTGGCGCGCGCCGTATACAGAGCGGCAGTGTGTCCGGAACATCCGGACCCGATGATGACAACGTCTCGAGTTTCGCTCATGGAGTTTCTTGCTGCAGATTAGATGGCTGATTTCAGATTTTGATGCAACGCGCTCGAACCACCTGCCAGCTTAACAAAGGTCGGTCACTTCTTGTTGTCTGCTGGCTTGCCTTGTGGTGGTTTGGTCGCCTTGGTTCTTGTGGAATCCGCAGGTGCCTTCTTAGATCTAAATTCCGAATTAATACTGGCGAGTTCCTCGGGCACAATCTTCTTCACGCTGAGCAGCGAGCGATAGTTGGCCAGCACATCCGACGCGCCCCGGAATAGCGGCTCATACGCGCTCTGATCGGGAACGGGGCCGCCTTCATTGCCCGGGCATCGTGCCAACGCCACCGACGCTTTACCGAAACGCTCCAGCCGCACGCGCGTCGCCGGAGTGTTCGAAGCCAACATGGCCTCGGAACTTGTAACCGAGGTGGCGCTGTCCTCCAGCGAAAGCTCCATAAGGTCTTTGGGATCGCGCACGTGCAGAACAAGTGTCTCAACCATGTTCTGACCGTCGTTGCTGAAGGAGTACTGCACGCTGGAAAAAAGCGCCTGCACCGAGAACTCGCGACGGATGCGGACGTAGCTCGCCACCGAAGGCTCTCCAGCGACATGGGTGCTCTGTCCGGGCTTCAAGAAACTCGGCATATCCGTCATGGTCGAGCGGCCGCGAGTCACTTCGAAATCGCCGCCGAACAAGGGTTCCTTAGGGACACGGGCGAGCGCCGCGGCGATTTCCTTCTGCTCTTCGGCGGAGGGCGAACATACGTTCAGCATGTTGACCTTCACCTGCGGCTGGTTCGATGCCGGATTCGCGGATTGGTCCTGGGCTGCAATCCCTTGGGCTAAGGTAAGCACAAGAAAAGCACTCAAAATTGTGGGCGAGAGAATTCTGGGCACGGCGGAATTCTAAATGAGAAAGGGGAAAACCCAAACCATCGGCCGTTCGCCGAGCCCGCTCGAACGTCGTAGAATCAAAGTTATGGCGAATCTGACGCTGGTCTATGGCATGAGGCTGTTGCCGTCTGAGGATGTGACCGAGGTGGGGCAGGCTCCCGTGAAACTCAAAAATGGCCGGGAGGCACACGTCACCATGCACGTGCTCGAGGGCAGCAAGGAAGAGATCGAAAAGCAGCTGCGCACGAGCCTGGAAGCGTTCTTTGATCTTTATCCGGAGATCTGAAGACGCAGCAAACGAGGCGCGTCGGCGTGACCGCGATGCGGCAATTCGCCGGCCAGATAGCGGTTCTGTCGCCGTATAATCCTAATCTTCTGCGGACTGTCCAACGAACAACATGCAATGGTCCTATCCAGAATTGCGGCACCGGTTGATGCAAGCCGGATTGTGGCCTCAGGGCCGCATGGCCCGCCTGGCTTGCTATTTGGCGGCTATGGCGGCGGTTTTGTACGCCTTGGAAAAGATTCTGGGCCTCTTTGCCAAGTCATGGGGCGAGCATTTGGGAGGTTGGGTTGGATTCCTGACGTTCATTGCGGCGATCCTATTTTGTGTTCTAGCGTTTCGCTGGCTGAGAAGCCGCGTTCTCTGGCGACTTCGGAACCGGCTGATTGTCACCTACATTTTCATCGGCGTCATTCCGGCGGTGCTGCTGGTGGCAATGACCATGATCACGCTCTACGGGCTGGCCGGACAGTTTGCGGTCTTCGTGGTTACTTCTGAGATTCATACCCAACTGCGAAGTCTCGAGGCGGCCAATTCCGCCGTCAGCAACGAACTGGCAGCACGGCTGGAGCGCGGCACGACACCTGCGGCGGAGTCGCTGGCAGGCTTGCGCAGGCGTGATCCAGCCTGGAGCCGGCGGCAGGTTTGCGCGTGGTACGGCGACAAGCCCTTGCCGCTTTGCAATGAGGCCAACGGCTCCTCCCTCACCAAGCCCAGTTTCGTGAATGGCAAGTTTCGCGATATCGTGCGCGTGCACGACGAACTGCACCTGCGAGTCAGCAACACCCTTCCTGTGGGATCGAGCAATCTGACGGTAGTGACCAGCGAGCCCTTTGACAAGGACCTGGTTGGAAAGATCGCATCCAATCTCGGAGAGATTACTCTCTACGAAACCGGACTCGCGCTCAATGAGTCGCCGCAAAAGCAAGAGGAAAGCTCCACTTCCGCTGGCACGACTTCCAGCGTTACGGCATCGGCTACGCCGGAGCAGAACAAGGGCGGCATCGTTATCACCTCCGGTAAGCAAGGTGCGGTGCAGGCCGACCGGCAGGTATTGCACCCTACTTTCACCGTGGGCGCATTGCCTGCCTCAACCGGCAGCTTTGATCGTGAGATTACATTTGGAACTCCGCTGGCAGTAGTGGATTGGAAGACCGGGGAGCAGGCCAAGGTCGGAGCTCTATTGCAGGTGACCACGCGTCCGACCATCCTCTACGGGCATCTGTTTGCGGCGCTGGGAGAATTCGTCCGTGGCGTGGCTTATATCCTGATCGGCGTTGGAATTTTCTTTGCCATCATCGAATTAATCGCTCTCATTATCGGCACGCGGATGACTCGCACGGTAACGGCTGCCGTGGCTCAGCTGCACGACGCCACCCGGCACGTTGACCGCGGCGACTTCAGCCATCGCATTCCGGTGAAATCGAGTGACCAGCTTGCAGACCTTGCGCTCTCGTTCAACTCAATGACCGCTTCCATCGAGAAACTGATTCAGGAGCAAAAAGAGAAGCAGCGGCTGGAGAATGAACTGGCCATCGCGCAGGAAGTGCAAGCGCAGTTGTTTCCGCGCCAGGTTTCAGAACTTGAGTCGCTGGAGGTGCACGGCTTCTGCCGTCCGGCGCGCACGGTCAGCGGGGACTATTACGATTTTCTGACGGCGAGCTCGCACAAGCTGATCTTGGCCGTCGGCGACATCAGTGGAAAAGGGATTTCCGCGGCGTTATTGATGGCGACCATTCACTCGGCGGTTCGCGCCTACAGCGTGGAGAACCTGCCGCAGATGCGGGAGCCGGTTGCCGTGGGCGCGGTCTCTGGGGCAGGCAGGGTAATGGCGGCGTGGCCCGAGGGGGTGGAAGTTTCTCCTGGAGCGCTGCTCAGTCTGCTGAACCACCAACTCTACGAAAGCACTCCGCCGGAAAAGTATGCCACCCTTTTTCTTGGGATTTACGACGGGCGCTCGCATCATCTGACTTACAGCAATGGCGGGCACCTGCCTCCCATCCTGATCGGTAAAGATGGTGCAATCCGAAGGCTGGAGGCCGGGGGAACGGTCGTCGGGCTCTTCGACAATATGTCGTACGATGAGGGCTCGGTCGAGATGCATCCGGGAGAAATTTTCCTCGCCTACAGTGACGGTGTGACCGAGCCGGAAAATGACTTCGGCGAATTCGGAGAGCAGCGCCTGATCGATCTGGTCCGTGACAACCGCGAACTCCCTCTTCCGCAGATCAGTCAGATCGTAACCATGGCCGTCGACACTTGGATCGGCGATAACGAGCAGCCCGATGATGTCACGTTGGTCCTGGCTCGCGCGCGGTAAAGTAGGCGTCCTGCCGGCCGAAACCGAGCCGATCCTCAAATCTTCTGCCGCTTCCACCGCCCTTGCTTGAATAGAATTGCGCTGGCGCCGGCGATAGCTCCCTCCGCAATTACAATCGCCCAGAACGCGCCCTTCGATTGCATATGCATCCGAATCGCCAGCCAGTAAGCCAGCGGAATCTCCAGCAGCCAGAAGCCGAAGAAGTTCACGATGGTCGGAGTGATCGTGTCACCCGCGCCATTGAAAGCTTGCAGCATTACCATGCCGTAGGCGTATCCAATATTTCCGCAGCTCACGATGCGCAGGCAGGAAGCAGCCAACGGCACAACCGCCGGATCACTCGTGAATAGCCGAACTACTGGCTCCGCGAATAGAACGAAGAGCACTCCCACTCCGCCGAGAAAGAACATGTTGTAGAGTCCGGTACGCCACACGGCGGCTTCCGCACGCTCCGGCTTCTGCGCGCCGAGATTCTGCCCAACCAGCGTGGCTGCGGCGTTACTCAAGCCCCACGATGGCAAGATCACGAAAATAACGATGCGGATGGCGATGGTATAACCCGCCAGCGCGGCAGCGCCGAAGATGCTGATGATGCGCACAAGTCCAATCCAACTCGTATGCGCAATGGCAAACTGCAGAATGCCCGTCAGCGACACTCGGACCAAACGCGACAGCACGTCGAAGCGCACGCGAAGTTGCCGCACTAGGATGTGAATGCGCTCCGTGCCTTTCAGCAGACGATAGAACTGGTACATCACGCCGATGCTGCGCCCAATGAAGGTCGCCAGAGCTGCGCCCGTTACACCCAACTTCGGAAACGGTCCCCAACCGAAAATCAGGCAAGGATCGAGCACCAGGTTGATGATGTTCGACACCCAAAGCAGGCGCATGGCGATCGCCGCATCTCCCGCACCACGAAAGATGGCATTGTTCAGAAACAACAACAGGACCGCACAGCTGCCGCCCAGGCAGATTCGCGTGTACCCGCTGCCCACCGCGACGATCTCGGGAGTAGCGCCCATTAACTGCAAGAGGCGCGGCGCCAGGATCAGGCACGGCAGCCCAATCGCGAGCGACACGATCAGTCCAAGCGCGATGGCCTGCACACCGGCGACGGCCGCACCTTCAGGATCCTTTTCTCCAATGCGGCGCGCGACCATCGCGGTCGTTGACAGACTCAGTCCCATGCCCACCGCGAACACCAGGCTCAGCATCGATTCCGTCAGTCCGACCGTAGCGACTGCGTTGGCGCCGAGGCGGCCCACCCAGAACACATCCACCACGGCGAAGAGCGACTCCAGCACCATCTCCAAAACCATGGGCACAGCCAACAGGAGAATGGCGCGGTTCAGACTGCCCGCGGTGTAGTCCTGATGAGAGCCGCGAACGGCTTCAATCAATGACGACCATAGAGAACGCTGCTGCAGAGCAGCGGTAGCAGTTGCTTCCATAACAACCTTGGGCTTTCCGCAACTGCGTCCGAAGAAATCCTCGGAAACGAGTTGCACTTAGAAAAAGCGATGAAGATATGATCAGGGAGCCCGCGAGTCGCGAGCCAATCAGGATGGCGAATTAACGAGGCTTAAACATGGTCTTCCTCAACGTGGATCGTGTCGACTTCCGTCCCCACAGAGCCGAACTTCTATTGCCGGATTCTACTCCAGGCCTCCGGTTGCTGCCAAATCAAACAGAAGGGTTAGGGCGCGCAGCTTGCCATCGAAATAGCGATCCCAATGGCACAGCTTCTGCCTCATTTCGTTGCTCACTCCGGCTCAGCGGCCCACAAAGGCTGGCCTCCCAACGAGTGGTAGAACCCCCATCCTGCCAGCACTACGACGCTCAGTAGAGCGAGGATCGATGTCGTCATGTACCACGAAGATAAGTCCGCGGAGAACGGGACGTTCGCCATTAGATTGACGGTGAAGATGGCGCACGCCAAAGGCACCAGCCCAAATCGCAGGACGATCAGTACTGCAATCGCATAGACGAGAATCTGGGCGGGTAATTCCACGGACGTGTAAGTACTGGTCAGAGAGCGCGGTACCGCGAAGATCGCGACAAAGACGATGGCTGCAATCCATTCCTTGCGCAGCAAGACTTTCAGCCCGAACAGCAGAAAGAAAAAGGCCAGCGTACCCTGAATGGACTGCGGCCACTGCTGCAGCCATGCACCCATCGCATGGCGTCCTCCCATCAAAATTTCAGTCGACGACAGTCCGGGTGAAGCTCCCATGCGCATCATGGGAATGTAGCGAATCTGGAAAATCAAAATCCAAATCACCCCCAGCAACACGCCGAAGAGAATGTCGCGGCCTACCAGCGGATCGCGCACTTGTCCGGTCAACAACCGACTCCAGGAAATGATGGTCTGCGGCCAATGACGCCTGACCCAGGGCTCGACCGCTAGATACAGAAGCCATGTCACGCCTGAGACAAAAAGGCCGGTGCTGACCGCAATGACCAAAAGACCAAGTGAATCACCGACGGTCGCGAAATGCGTGCGGCAAAGAAACAAAGCCATTTCCAGCGCGAATATCACCGACGCCAGGCGAAGAGCGCCTTTCCGATCGCCTCGTCCCTGCCTGTAATTTCTCCGGGCCAGGAAGATCGCTCCAGCGAGTAGAGAGCCTAGAGAGAGCAGACCGATGATTTTGCTGATTTGCTCGCCAAGGGTTTTTTTCTCGGCGATCGTCATGCGGTTAGGCTTGGTCCAGTCGCCGATGAGTGAAAAGAAGACGGGCTTGCCATGAAACGCCGCTGCTTCGACTCGCAAGCGACGAGTCGTTCCGGGCCAAGTGCCAGTCCATGCCATGCGGGCGTCTGATTCAGCGAGCGAAGTCCAGATGGGTTGAGTCGGCTGGAACTTCGAAGGATCGAGGCCGGCGGCGGTGAAAAGAATGTTCCAATCGAAAGGTGCGGCTGGCGGGCCGGCGCTTGCCTTGTCGTCTTGTTTTTGTGGCGGGATCGACTGGAAATATGTGAGGCGGCCCTGGGGATCGAGTTCCAGATTGATCATGCCCGAACGCACGGTTGGCGGATCGGTTCTGGTTACGATTCCCGGTGTCAATTGTTGGTCACGGAAATCGCTCGCCACGAGAGGGTCGGGGCTCTGGCGGTACCAATACTGCAGCAGGGAAGGGCGCGCTGCGATCACGGCATCCCAATGCGGGGGCTTATCATTCTTCTCGACGTAGTCCTGAAAGTCACCGTTGTATTCGAGATCGAAAGCACTGTCGGTCGGTCGGCCTTCGTAGCCCACGCGAGCGATGATCTCGCGGGATTTTTGAGTCAGCACTTCGGGAGTCAGCTCCAAGTCCATTTTTTCCAAACCGCTGTAGTGGATGCTCAAAAATACGACGAGAGCCAGGCCGAGCAGCACCGCGGCGAGACAGGCGACGGCAGCTCGTGGACGAAGGCCCGCAGTCTCGCCGGAGGCCGCGACCAGTTGCGGCGAGGGAGTTTCGCCGGCTGCGAGTGCGGCGGCCAAGGGATCGCCTCCCGGCAACGCGGCTGCAACTGACAGAGCCGTGGCGGGACGACTCGAGGGTTCGGTTTCCAGGCATCGCAGAATCACCTTCTCCACGATCGGGTCAAGATCTTTCACCACCGAGGAGGGTCGGCTGGGAGTGCGGTCTCCTCGCGCGTGGAGAACCTTCGCCGGCGACTCGGCGAAGGCGCGCTTGCCGGTAAAAACTTCGTATAGCACCAACCCCAGCGCGTAGATATCGCTGCTCGTGGTCACTTCTTTCCCGGACAATTGTTCGGGAGCCATGTAGGCGGGAGTGCCGCTGCGAATTTCGTTGCCGCGGATATCGTCGGCGACCCCGGCGAGACCGAAATCGGTGATCACAACCTGGCCGCGCCCGTCGAGCATAATGTTGGCAGGCTTCAAATCGCGGTGCAGTACGCCCTTGGTGTGAGCCGCGGCGAGTCCGGCACAAAGCTGTCGCGCAATGTCGAGCGCCTTGTCGGGAGGAAGACGGCCGATGCGCCGCAGCAGGGAAGCGAGGTCTTCGCCATCGACGTACTCCATGGTGAAGAAAGTCTGGCCATCGACGTCGCCGACATCGTAGACGCGGCATACATTGGGATGCGAGACACGACGCGCGATCCTCACTTCATTGCGAAAGCGTTCGAGCAGGCCTTCATCGCCGGCCGCCTCATCGGGCAGAAACTTCAGCGCAACGGCCTGTCCGAGAGTGAGATCGTCAGCGCGATAAACCTCGCCCATGCCGCCTTTGCCCAGCAGTGCGATGATGCGGTACCGCGATGCCACCAGCCGGCCCGGAAGGAAGCGTCCTTCGTTCAAGAGGTATTCGGCGGAACTCGAAGGACGGGAGGGCGATTTCGAAATGGGGCGGGGTGGCAACGGTGATGAAGCGGTGGCGAAGTCGAGCGTCGCCAGGTCGTCGGTATTCGAAACTGGAATTCCGCAGGCTGAGCAGAAGCGCCCGTTGTCCGATAAGGGGGTGCCGCAACTTGAACAGTGAGCCATGAAAAATTCCCGCTACAGTCTAACTCAGACCTCGGGCTTCGGACTTCGGATCTCGACACGTTTTCGGTGAGTGCTCCGGTCCGACCTACAAGGTACATTTTGTTACCATCCAAGCGATGACTTCACGCTGGGGGCGCAAGCTGCGGGATCCTCTTTTCCTGCTGTGTTTGACGGCGGGGCTGCTGGCTTTCGTGGTGCAATCGGGCGAGGTGGGTACGGCCGATACGATGCATCGGCTGCAGACAACCCATTGGATCTGGACTTCGCAGCCGCAAGTCTTTCCCAATGAGTATCCCGAGTTTGGATTGCAGGGGCGCGGAGGCCGCATCTTCAGTTGGTACGGCATTGGGCAATCTCTGCTCATGCTGCCTTCCGATATCGCCGCAACCTGGATCGCGAGTTGGCACATTTTCTCCGAATACGAGGACGATCCCGCCGTGCGCAGCATCATTGTGAGTTACACCACTAACATTCTATTGAGTATGCTCACGGTGCTGATTGCGTTCCGTCTACTGCGGCAATTGCGATTTAGCGTGAACGAAGCTGTGCTCGGCATTCTGTCTCTGCTGTTCTTAACCACCCACCTGCATTACACGCAGAACATGCAGGAAAACAATTACATCATGCTGCTGACGTTGACTGGATTTTCATTCCAGTACGAGTGGCTGCGCAGCGGCAATGTTCGGGCTCTTCTCCTCGGTTCCGCAGCGCTGGGACTGAACCTGCTGACTCGCGTCACCACGGGTCTTGACCTGATGGCTGCTGGATTCTTCCTGCTCGCGTTGCTGTGGTTTGAGCACGCACATGGTCAGCACGCTCTGGGAGCGAGCGGTGACCTACTGCAAGGTTAGCGCTCCTATCTATGCGTTCTTTGCGATCATCGAACGGCTTTACAACTTCTACCGCTTCGGGTCGTTGACTCAAACTTATATTCCGATTTTTGCGCGCGAGTCACGCCTGCAGGACCCAACGCTGCCGGCTAACTTTCCCTGGAGCACTCCGTTTCACGAGGGAGTGCTGGGCGCACTCTTCAAGCCCGAGAAGTCGATCTTCATGTTCGACCCAATGCTGGTGCTTGCGCTGGTTCTGCTGGTTCTTTTGTGGAAGAGACTCGATGCCGAAGTGCGCGCCTACGCGGTGGCATCGCTTCTGCTTCTCGGAGGCTATATTTGCTTTTACGCTCGCTACACGTACTGGGCCGGAGACTTCGCCTGGGGAGACCGCTATGTCTCCACGGCAGTCGAAATGGTGGCACTCGTAGCGGTGCCGTTGCTGGTGCGTTTTCGCTCGACGCTAAACCCGTGGGTGTGGCGCGGCGCAATTGTCCTGCTGGTGGTCAGCTTCGTGATCCAAGTCGCATCGCTGGCGTTCTGGTTGCCACTCGAGATCTACCAGATGGAGACGCTGGGCCATCCTACGTTCGTGATTGCGCTACGCTTCAAGAACATCGCCGCCTTCACGCTCGGCAAAATGGATGCCTGGGGGTTGAACACGGACGACATGTCCTACGATCAGTGGGATTACGTCCACATTACGACATGGAATTTCTTCCCCTTCCTCCTGCATCGGGTGGGAGCTGCATCGGGATGGGTTGTGGGGACGGCGTTTGCCGTGTGGGGTGCAGGTCTCGCCGCGCTATGCTCCACGTTGTTGCGGTTGCGAAACCTGCTCATCGATCAGGCCGGTCTGGGTAAGTAACGCAATTCGACATCTGCGCGATCGGTCACCAAGCAGCTTTTCGTTACTGCTCGCGGAGGGTGCGCATAGGGTCCACACTTGCGGCGCGCAGCGCGGGCGCGAGTGCCGCGATCATCGAAACGAAAATCAGCAGAAATGTCACGCCGAGAAACACAGACCGATCCAGCGGCGCGACTTGAAACAAGGTATCGCTGATAAGTCGGCTCGCGAAGACGGAAGCGATTGCGCCGACCCCGGTTCCCAGGCAGGCGAGGATCAGTGCGCGGCGCAGCACAATCCGCAAGATATGGGAGCGGGACGCTCCGAAGGCCATTCTCAGACCGAGTTCCCTCACTCGCTGCGAGACGACGTAGGAGAGAACTGCATAGAGACCGAGTGCCGACAGCAAGAGAGCAATGGCGGCGAAGCCTGAAACCAGGACGGCTTCGAAACGCGGCTGCGCGGCTTGCATTCGTATGCTTTCGGCAAAGGTGCGATAGCTAAAGACGGGATGATCGCTGTCCATTGCGGCGACGATCTTGCGAACCGTGTTTTCGTAGGCGCCGGGATCTCCGGCGACTCGCATCACGATCAGCGTCCGCTGGTGACTGGCGTCCTGGGCATAGGGCAGGAAGAACTGCGGCTGATAGGGATTCCACATGTCTTCAACCCTGGTGTCGCCGACGATTCCAACAATCTGCCGTGCGATGACTGGTTCGCTGGTGTGGTCAAACTTCGGAGTGAAGTACTGGCCGATCGGATCTTCGTTGGGAAAGAACTCTCTTGCGAAAGCTTGATTGATAACCGCCACGGGTGTGGCTTTCGGATCGTTATCATGCGGCGCGATGGTGCGGCCGCGCAGAAGCGGAATCGAAAGCGTTTCAAAGTAACCCGGCATCACGACTCCGGCGCCGGCGCCGGGAAGATGATCGGGTGTGCTTGGATGATTCGCAACGGTGAAGTTGGTCCACGAGCCGGGTCCCCAAAGGATGGGCAGCGGATGTCCGGCGCTCACCCTTTCAACGCCGGGGATCGCCGCGACCTCCGGGAGAAGTCTCTCGATGAAGTGGACCTTACCTGGGGCGGGAAAGACCTTGTTAGTCAACGCAATGTCAAAGTAGACGGTACGTGCGGTATCGAAACCCGGGTTGATCTGAATCACGTTGAACATGCTGCGGATGAGTAGTCCGGAGCCGATGAGGAGCGTGAATCCCAGAGCGGTCTGTGCGACGATCAGCGCATGATGAAGTCGATTGTGATGGCGTCCGGATGTGGTCGTAAAGCCGCAATCCCGCAGGGCAGTCGCGGGATCCGATTTCGACATTCTCCACGCGGGGAGCAATCCGAAGATAAGTGAGGTGCACGCGGAAAGTAAGGCTGAGAATGCCAGCACCCGGCCATCGATAGCGATGTTGTACAGCCGCGGCAAATCTGTGGGGATCAATTGGAGTCCAGCGCGCAGGAGCGCGAAGGACGCGAGGATGCCCGTAGCCCCGCCTGCCAAGGCCAGCAACAACGCTTCCACCAAAAGCTGACGCACCACACGAAAGCGGCTCGCCCCCATCGCGGTGCGCAGGGCCACTTCCGGCCGACGCCCGTTCGCGCGAGCCAGCAGCAGCCCGGCAACGTTGGCGCAACTGATGAGCAACACGACTCCCACCGCCGCGAATAGAAGGGAGAGAGCCGGGCGGATATCGGAAATCTCTGCATCGAGCAATGGAATGATCGCGACGCCCAGTCGGTAACGATCTTCGGAATATTGCTGAGCCAAGCCGATCTGGATCGTGTTCAGTTCGGCGAGGGCCTGGCTGATGCTGACGCCCGGCCTGAGGCGCCCGACGACGGAGAGTCTGTCCTCCTCCCGGCGTGAAGTGCCCGGATCAGGACCTTCGGCATCGATCGCATAGGTGGACCAGAAACTGGATGGCTTGCCGACAGGATAGTGGAAGCCAGCTGGCATGACTCCAACGACAATGTAGGGTTCGTCACTGATCTTCACCGTCTGACCGATCGCGTCGGGCGATGTACCGAAATCTGAGACCCACAGTTCGTGACTGAGAATGGCGACTCGATGCCCGGGCAACTGCTCGTCCTCGGTGAACGAGCGGCCGAGCGCAGGGGCTACCTCGAGTGTCGCAAACAGATTCGCGGAGACGCGGCCACCTTCTATGACTCGAGCGCCTTCGCCATTCGCCTTGCTGAAAAGGCGGTAAATGTCATCGTAAGAAGAGAGCGACTCGAAGCTGTGGGTTTGGCGGCGCCAGTCAAAAAAGTTGGGATAGGAGTTGCCCGTTTCATTGGCAGCGCCGACGTTGCTGGGAGCGGTTCCCGGCGGGAATTCGAGGGTGTCGATCGCCACCAATCGGTCGGCATGAGCGAAGGGGAGCGGTCGCAACAGGATTCCATCGACCAGGCTGAAGATGGCGGTGGTCGCTCCAATGCCGAGAGCCAGCGTGAGTACGACCGTTACGGCGAATCCCGGACTGCGGCGGAACTGGCGGACCGCGAAAGCCGCGTCCTGAATTACCGTCCGAATCATTGGGAAATTATGACAGCGGAGGCTGGACGCGCACAGTCCAAGTCCTTATTCCACCGTCACTGATTTGGCCAAATTCCGGGGTTGGTCCACATCGCACCCACGCCGCACCGCAATGTGGTAGGCCAACAACTGTAGCGGGACGATCTCCAGAATCGGCAATAATTCCTCGGGCGCCGCTGGCACGTAGATCACGTGGTCTGCCGCTTCCTTGATTTCTTCGTCCCCCTCGGTAGCCAGCGCGATTACCACGCCTGAGCGCGCCTTCACTTCCTTCAGATTGGAAATCGTCTTCTCATACCGCAGCACTGATCCGGGATTGTTCACGTCCTTCGTGGCAATCACGACAACGGGAAGGTTTTCGTCAATCAGCGCGTTGGGTCCGTGCTTCATCTCGCCCGCAGGATATCCCTCGGCATGGATGTAGGAAATTTCCTTCAGCTTGAGCGCACCTTCTAATGCGATCGGATAGTGGATGCCGCGTCCCAGGAACAGAAAATCATGAACCTTCTGATAGCGTTTAGCCAGTTCGTCACAAGCCTCATCCTGAGTGAGAACATTTTCCAGTTTTGCCGGAATCTTCGTCAGTTCCAGCATGGCGGCTCGCGCTTCCTCCGGCTTCATCACTCCCCGCACTTGCGCCAGGTACATAGCGAAGACATAGAGTGCGGTCAGTTGTCCCGTAAAAGCCTTCGTAGAAGCTACGCCGATCTCGGGCCCGGCGTGCGTGTAGATGGTGCCCGCAGCCTCACGCGTGATCATCGATCCGACCACATTGCAAACAGCCAGAGTCTTTGATCCTTTGGCTTTGGCTTCTCGCTGCGCCGCGATCGTGTCGGCGGTTTCGCCAGATTGCGAAATGACCAGCGTGATCGTATCGGGATCGACGATTGGGTTTCGGTAGCGCCACTCGCTGGCATAATCAACTTCCACGGGTACCCGCGCCAGCGTCTCGATCATGAACTTACCCGCTTGGCCGGCATGCCAACTCGTCCCACAGGCGATGATGTTGATCTTGCCCGCAGCCCGGAACTCTGCCTCGCTGATCTCCATCTGGTCGAGAAAGATGTGTCCAGTATCCTGCGAGACCCGTCCCAGCGCTGTATCGCGGACGGCACGCGGCTGCTCGTAAATTTCCTTGAGCATGAAATGCTTGAAGCCGCCCTTTTCCGCCAGAATCGGATCCCAGGTCACATGCTGGATCTGCCGCTGCACGGGCCTTCCATCAAAGTCGGAAAGATGTACGCCGTCGGGCGTCACGATGGCCATGTCTCCATCCGCCAGGAAGAAAATGTCGCGCGTGTGGTACAGGATGGCGGGCACGTCTGACGCCACGAAATACTCATCATTTCCCAAGCCGATCACTGCAGGTGGGCCGTTGCGTGCCGCGACAATTTTGTTAGGGTCGTCCGTCGAAATTACCGCCAAGGCAAAAACGCCGCTGAGTTGTTTGACCGTTTGACGCACGGCGTCTTCCAGCGAAGGGCGCTTACCGTTTCCTGAACTGGCGGAATACTTCTCCACCAGGTGGGCGATGATTTCGGTATCGGTTTCGGTGGTGAACTTGTGGCCTTCCTCGGTCAGCTTCTTTTTCAAGCTGAGATAGTTTTCGACGATCCCGTTGTGCACGACCACGATCTTTCCAGTGCAGTCGCGGTGAGGATGGGCGTTTTCTTCCGTCGGACGTCCGTGGGTGGCCCAGCGCGTGTGACCAATGCCATAGCTGCCATTTAGAGGTTTTTGGCGGATGGCTTCTTCGAGATTGCGCAGTTTACCCTCGGCGCGCCGCAGCTGTAGACCGTCCCCGTTGCCGGCCACAGCGATTCCCGCTGAATCGTAGCCGCGATACTCCAGTCGCCGCAGGCCCTCGATGATGATGGGAACTACACTCTTCTTGCCAACGTAGCCGACAATACCGCACATGGAATGACCTCAAAGGATTCCCCAGGCCGAAACTCTACTCGGCCAGGGAGAAACGGAATTCTTCAATGACGGGATTGGTCAAAACCTCGCGGGCGATGCGCTCGACCTCGGCCTGCGCCTCTTCACGCGACAAGCCCCCGTCCAACATGAGTTCAAAGTACTTTCCCTGGCGCACGCTCTCCAGGCCCTTATAGCCCATTTTCTTAAGTGCGCCCTGAATGGTCTTGCCTTGGGGGTCGAGAACGCTTTTCTTGAGAGAGACGTAAACGTAGGCTGTCATAAAAAAGACATTATACGTGACGGTCCCGATTCAACCGTAGACCCTTCTCCTGGGATCTTCGACCTCAGACTCTAAGACCGACGGCGGAGCAATTCAGGTCTTCAGGCTGTTCAATTTTTCGTCCAACGCGGCAAGTGAGTCCTCCAACTGCTTGCGATGCCGAGGATTCTGACTCGCTTCGAGTTGCTGGAGCACTCGCTGCCGCGACAGGCGAAGGCTCTCCTTTTCCCGCCACCGCGCCGCTGCCTCCGGGCTCATCGGGGGTTTCCGGTTGGCCGACTTGTCGGTCGCTTCCGCCTGCTGCGCCTCGACCGATTTGCTCTCCCATCCTCTGGCCACGGCCTTCATTATAGTTCGCGTTGCCTGCTGTCGATCCGTTGGGCTACAACTTACGACCCAGCGAGACCGCGAGCGCCTGAAAGGTTCCGGAAAGTGTAACGGCCGTCCGATGCCTCGGGGAATTGCTTGACCCAGGGTGTACAATCGGCCTGCTCGATTCGTCCCACGACCGTCCTTGAGGGGGAGACGGCAGTAGGAGTGTCTCTGTACCCCTCAAGCGCCCCACGCTTGAAAACTCAATCGACGTGCCCTTGTGCGACCATGGGCAGCGGCGAGGGTGTGTCTCCATCTCATCTTTATCCTTTTTCCCTTCGCGCTGACTGCTGCGACGAACTCACTACAACTCATCAGCTCGATCAGTATGTTGACGGGCAATTCCCGGCCTTGAATTCAGGGATTGACGGATATCGAAAATCTAATATTCGTGTTTTGATGGGCTTTAGTGCCGGGTCATACCAGGGAGGGACCACTCGTAATCGAAAGCTGACTGCGAACCAAGCCGTGGTATTGCGGAGAGAGGTTTCCTGCCATGCCATATGACCCTTTCGTCTCGAGTTCCAGCGATGAGAGCCCGTTTTCGCACCCCGAAGCCCTGAACGAGCCCGAGAAGCTGCTGGCCGCGTATTTTAGTTCCTCGACGGTTGGCCTTAGCATCCTGGATTCTGAACTGCGCTATCTCGCCATCAACCATACGCTCGCTGCCATGAATGGCATCCCTGCCTCCGAGCACATTGGAAGGACGGTTCGCGAGGTTCTGGGAGATTTTGCGGACGAAGCCGAGCCGAGGCTGCGCCACATACTTAAAACCGGGGAGCCCGCAAATTTTGAAATCTCCAGCAAACTCGCCCATCGAGTGGATGTCGGGCATTGGATTCTGCACTACCTGCCGATTCACGATGAAAATGGAGAGGTCAGCCGAATCTGTGCAGTTGTCGTGGAAATCACCGCGCAAAAGGAGATGGAGCAATCGCTCAGGGATGTCGGCGGCAAGCTGCGCAAAGAAATGAAACGCTTGCAGGCTTTGCTGGATGTGAGCGGGATCATTGCCTCCAACTGGAATCTGCAGGAAACCTTTCCGCAAGTCTCCGCCAGCATTCGCCGGGTTCTGAATCACGAGTATGCCGGCTTCGAAATTCACGATCCCAGCACCGGCCTGCTCGTCCGCCAAGCCGAAGATTTTCCGATGGGCCGAGGTTCGATTTCCACAATGCCCATCAGTCCGAACAATAGTCCCGGGGGCAAGGCCTTTCGGGAACGCACATCCTTGATCTTCTCGAGGGACGAGTTACTCGAATTTGAGGCTGAAATCGCAAAGAACTTTCTTTCGGAAGGGCTGCAGACACTGTGTTGCGTTCCGCTCTCTCGCCCCAAAGGTGCTTTGGGAGTTCTGGTACTCGGCAGCACTCGTCCAGAAGCGTTTCAGCAGGAAGACCTGGCCTTGTTGAATCAAGTCGCTGCGCAGCTCGCCATCGCCATGGAGAATCATCGTGCCGCGGCTGAGATCGAAACCCTCCGCCAGCGCCTGGCGGAAGAGAAGAAATACCTCGAGGGAGAAATTCGTTCCGAGGGCCGCTTCACCGAATTCGTCGGCGACAGCCCTCCTCTGCAAAAAGTGCTTGACCAGGTGGCCACCGTCGCTCCGAGCAATGCCACCGTCTTGATCTTGGGTGAGACCGGCACCGGGAAAGAACTAGTCGCCCGCGCGGTTCATCGCATGAGCCGCCGGCGCGAAGCCCCCTTCATCAAGTTGAACTGTGCTGCCATTCCTACCGGGCTGCTGGAGAGCGAGTTGTTTGGCCACGAGAGGGGCGCGTTTACCGGCGCCGTCAGCCAAAAGGTCGGACGTATGGAATTGGCAAACGGCGGCACATTATTTCTCGACGAAGTCGGTGAAATTCCCCTCGATTTACAGCCCAAGCTTCTGCGCGTTCTTCAAGATCAGGAGTTCGAACGCCTGGGCAGTAACCGCACCATCAAGGTGGACTTGAGGCTAATCGCGGCGACGAATCGCGATCTGCCCCAGCGGATGGCTCAGAATGAGTTTCGTAGCGACCTTTTCTACCGGCTCAGTGTGTTTCCCATCCGCATGCCGCCCCTGCGCGAACGCCGGGAGGACATCCCACAACTCGTCCGGTATTACGTTCGAAAGTTCGCTCTGCGCATGGAGCGCCATATCGAAACCATCCCCAAAGAGACGATTAAGGCCTTGATGGAGTGGTCCTGGCCGGGCAACGTTCGCGAACTCGAGAATCTGATGGAGCGATCGGTCATTCTCAGCACCGGCAGCGCTTTGCACGTTCCGCTGTCGGAACTCCGCCCTGAGCCCCGGCCTGCCGTTGCGGCATCCGATGCCCCTGATAACACTCTGGACAACGCGGAGCGTCAACACATCATCCGTGTGCTTGCTGAAACTGGAGGCGTGCTTTCGGGGCCTGATGGCGCTGCCACTCGCCTCGGACTGAAGCGCACCACGCTGCAATCCAAAATGCAGCGGCTGAAGATTACGCGTAAGGACTACCTCGGATCCTGACTCGACCATCTCAGATCTCCCAGCGCCTCGAGCTGTTTGTAGACATCGCTGAGCTATGCAACCAACCGAGTTTGCCCCATAGTCAAGAACTGACGACTAATCGGCACTTTGCCGACGTGTCGACCATCTCCAGGAGCAGCCGGTTGTTTCCACTTTCGGAACTCGTTCCAAACAGGGAAGTTCCGGCTTTGTGCTCCCCTCCCATTTTCGGAACGCCACGTGCACAGTCTCTGACTTACTCTGCCTCTGGCCACTCAACAAAACGTCTCAGGCGCAGAGCGGGCCCCGTTCCACCCTGATGAAACTGTCGGCATAAGAGCCGGCCTTATGGAGCCATTGAAGTGCTAGTCAGTAAACCTCTTGTCCTTAATTCAATCCCTTCTGTTAGCCTCCCCGATACAACCGTCGCGCCACTGAAGAATCATCGAGGCCTAGGAGATCATTCCGGACTGTCTACCGGGTGGAGTTCATCGCGGATTGAGGTCGAATCAGCGCATGAAAACCCAAGTGTTCATGCGGATCTCGCTCCGCTACCACGTACGCAGGAGATCGATCCTTTCTACCTGTTCGCCTGCCATCTTGAGTGGGAGGGGTCCGAAGAGCCGAGCGCGGCCTGGGAATTGATCGCGGCTTCTCGCAGTTCCAATGAAGAAACCCGGGCGCATGCCCGCGCTCTACTCGCCAGTTCGCGCCACATCAGTTCTACGAGTGGCGGTTCAGGATGCGTCATGAAGGTAAGACGGTCCGCTGCCACGGAGACAAATATGAAGGTACCCTACGATCTTGACATCATCGACAATTGCGCCGAGTGTACTCAATCCAGCCCGGGCTTCTTTTGCAGCTTGTCCACGTCTGGTCTGGAGGCGCTCAATGAGATCAGCCACAAGAGCGTGCTTCCAGCCGGCGCCATCCTCTTCGTGGAAGGCCAGAGTCCGCGTGGGATGTTCGTCCTCTGCTCAGGGAAAGTGAACCTTTCCACCGCGTCGCGCGAAGGCAAAATCCTGATTCTCAAGACCGCCGAGGCCGGGGAAGTGCTCGGACTGAGTGCTGCGATTTCAGGCGCAGGTTACGAATCCACGGCCGAAACGGCCACGCCGTGCCAGTTGAACTATATCGATCGCAAGCACTTCCTCGAGGTCATGCAGACGCATACCGAGGTTGGAATGCACACTGCACAGTGTTTAAGCCGTGACTACCGATCGGCTTACCGGGACATTCACGATCTCGTGCTTACTCGTTCCTCTGCCGGCAAGCTAGCCAGACTCTTGCTCTCATATTCGCCGGCTCCGGCCGAGGATGATTTGGAAACGCGTTTCCGCGCTGTCATGACTCACGAAGAGATGGCGCAGCGCATTGGGGCATCCCGAGAAACCGTGACCCGGCTTTTAGGGGACCTAAAGAAGAAGCAATTGATTCGTCTAGAGGGAGCGACGCTGGTGATCCGTGACCGAATCGCTTTAGAGGCATTGGCGACGTAGCCCTCCCCCCGCGGAGGACGACGCCGGGTTGCGCTCGTCCTCCGTGCTTTTCCTGCACGCTGCTCCGCCGGCTTCGTTTGGCGGGGCGAATGGACTTGATTGGAAATGTATTCAGGAACGTTGATCGCTGACTTGGTCGGCATCGTGGACCGGGCCCTCAGTCGCACGAAGCTTATGAACAAACGTCATGCGGATGCGAAGGGTCACAGCGCGGAGCCGCACTCTAACATTTGCCAGTGCACGCCCGACAGTCTACAGCCCGAACAGTTCCCGCAGTCGCTTGGTCTGTGCACGGCTGACTGGAATCTCAGTCTGCTTCTTGTCATCCATGCGCAACTGGTACGAGCTCTTGAACCACGGAACAACTTCGCGGATGCGGTTGATATTTACCAGGTAGGAGCGGTGCGCCCTCCAGAAAAGATTCGCGTCTAGACTGTCCAGCAGTTCCTCCAGGGTCCGGCAGTTGGATTGTCCCTCCATCCCCGCCACTCCTCCGGTCACCACCGTGATCACGCCGTCTTCAATCCACGCGTAGCAGATATCTTTCTGGTCCACCAGAAACATGCGCCCGACAGCCTTCAGCAGAACTTTAGAAGCTGGCTGCTTCTGCGATTCAATCATCCGCACCAGCGTCTCAATCTTCTCGGCCGGCAGACCGTCCGCGTCCTGTTTGGCCCGTGCCTTCTGAATGGCCTGCGCCACCCGCTTCTTGTCGAACGGCTTCAGCAGATAATCGATCGCGTTCACTTCGAACGCCTTCACCGCATACTGATCAAACGCAGTAGCGAATACGATCTTGGGAAGTGGAATCTTTTTGTCGAGCAGCTTCTTGATCACTCCGAAGCCATCGAGTCCGGGCATCTGCACGTCGAGGAAAACCAGATCTGGATTGTGTTCCTTGATCAGGTTCACCGCTTCCAGTCCGTTCTTCCCCTGGGCCACAACATTCACATCGTCGGCATTCTTTAGCAGGTAGGCAAGTTCGTCGCGGGCCAGTTGCTCGTCGTCCACGATCAATGCGGATAGGGGCATCGTTGCTCCGGAAATCAGGCTGCTAGATCGAGTATAGTGACCTGAATTTTCCAGCGCAACGAAGCGGTCTTTTCTCGGTGCCCCTATGTCCCGTGTGGTTAGAGATTTCTCCTACTGTGGCCGCTGCATCATGCTGCCCATGTCCATCTTGGTATAGCCGGCAGGAATTTCGAACAGGCTCGCGGGCTGCGGTCCTTCCTGAATGTTTCGCATTTCACCGCCATTGTTCTTGCCCTGCCATTTCACCGGAAAGCGCAGCTTCGAATCCAGCCACACAGAACTCGTCTCGCCGCTCGCATTGGTTCCCTCATACTTCACCGTGTTGCGGCCATTCACAGTCTCACTGCCCACTTTGTGACAGGTGCCGCCCTTGTTCCTCTCTAGCTTGAGCCAATCGGAGCAGGCATTCTCCACGTCGCCGCTCTTGAAGAACGCGAACATTCCCCGGTTCTCCATCATCTTTGAGGGCATCTCCATGTACATATGCTGTTTCGCCATCAGCACCGTCCAACTCTCCTTGCTGAGATCGAAGATTACCGCACCGCCGCCACGCGCTTCGCTATCGTCTTTCGCGTCGAAACGCATCTTGTCTTTTCCGAAGTAGACCTTGGTAGGTCCCTTGTCCCCTCTCTCGTTGTTTACAACGTCGGCAGAAAACTCGGTCTGTGCGAACGCAAAATTGGCAAGAATCAACAACGCAACGAAACAGGAAACTCGAATCATCAGTCGCATCACAGGGATCTCCTTGTTAGTATGGCGCCGGATGGCGCACCGCGAATGCGTATGCCTCGGGGGGTAGGCGCAGGAAGAATACCAGAAGCAACTCGTGAGCGACAATGCGCTCGCGGGCGACTAGTGCCCGTTCCGCCCCAGCGGCTTTGCAAAATCTTGCGCAATCCATTTGGACAGGAAAGTGCTCTCGTGTTTCGCGAATCCCAACTTCCGATATATTTCCAGCGCCGCGGTGTTTTGCCGTACGACCTCAAGATGAAGCGTACGCACTCCCGCCGTTCTCGCCTGCTCTTCCAAGAACTCCATCGTCTTGCGGCCCCAGCCGCGCCTGCGATATTCCTCCAGCAGGTAGAGTTCGTCGACGAATGCATCCCGCCCCAGCCACTCCAGGCTGTAGCCGAAGCAAAGCACGACGTAGCCGACGGCACCGGCACCGTCGAGAATCAGCCACGCGCGCCCGAGGCCAGGGTCTCGCAATAAACCCAGCAGGGCTACAAGTGCCTTTTGCTCCTCGAAGCCATGCCCGTCGAATGCATAATATTCCCGCATGAAACGCAGAAGAGTGCCGGCATCTGACTCAACCGCCAACCGGAATTGCGGATCGTCACTCATGTGGAAGAGCGGCGCTTCAGCGCCGCGAAAAGTGTCCAGAACTCACCAGACTTTAGTCCCTGAGACAGGCTTCATACCACATTCTCGAGCGCTAGCGCCATTCCCATTCCGCCGCTCACGCACAACGTCGCCACGCCGCGCTTCGTATTGCGTTTCAGCATCTCGTGCAGAAGCGTCACAGTGATGCGGGTACCCGTACATCCAATGGGATGCCCGATGGCAATCGCCCCGCCATTCACATTCAGTCGCTCGCGATTCATGTTCAACGTGCGGTCGCAGGCCAGGACTTGCGCCGCGAAAGCTTCATTCAATTCGATCAGGCCGAAGTCTTGCAGGCGCAGGTTATGTTTCTCTTCGAGTTTTCGCAGAGCCGGGACAGGCCCAATTCCCATAGTCCGCGGATCGACGCCTGCTGAGGCGACCGCCACGATCCGTGCAAGCGGCTTCAGATTGTTCTGCTTCACGAAGCGCTCACTCGCTATCACGACTGCCGCGGCCCCATCCGTGATTCCGGAAGAATTTCCCGCCGTGATGGTTCCCGTCTTCGAGAAGACAGGGGAAAGTTTGCCAAGCTTCTCCATACTGGCATCGGCAAAGGGATGCTCGTCGCGCGCAAACGTCGTCGCGCCTTTTTTGCCCTCGATGGTCACGGGAACGATCTCCGCATCGAACCGTCCCGCCGCGATGGCCCGTGCGGCCCGGGTCTGCGAGAGCAGGGCAAACTCGTCCTGCTCCTCGCGGGAAATCTCGTATTGCTCAGCCAGCACCTCGGCGGTCTCGCCCATCACCATCTTCGCCAGTGGACAGAAGAATCCGTCGCGGTACATGCCGTCGACCATTTCCTGATTGCCCAGCCGGTATCCCCAGCGCGCCCCGTCGAGATAGTAAGGAACCCGCGACATCGATTCCGTTCCACCCGCCAGGATGCAACTGGAATCGCCCAGCAAAATCGACTGGTACGCCAGAGCAATCGACTTCAGTCCGGACGCGCAAGCCTTGTTGACGGTGAATGCCGCAACTTCCTGCGGCACACCGCTGCGTACCGAAATCTGCCGCGCCACATTGGGCCCGCCGCCAGCTTGCCGTGCGCAGCCAATGATGGTCTCTTCAACCTGCACCGGCTCGACTCCGGCCCGCTCCATTGCAGCTTTCGCCGCAACCACGCCCATGTCCGCAGCAGTGAGCGACGCCAGCGTCCCCCCGAATTTTCCTATGGGTGTCCGTACCGCCGAGAGAATATAGACAGGCTGCACCCGCACCTCCAAACGTTTGAGTCTAGCAGGACAGCGAAATCGGCCGGGAGGTCAGGGAGCTAAATGAATGGGTTCTCAATCCGCAGATCTTCAATCTTTCGCCCGTGCTGGAAGTCTTCGCTGTAAAGCTTCTCGCATCGACCCTCAAGTGCGGCGGCGACGATAAGGGAGTCATACCAGGACAAGTGGTTCTTCTCGGCTATTCGCAGCGCTTCGAGATAGATCGCCGGCGAAGAGTGCACCGCGAGCAACGGTCGGAGCACCGTGATGAAGTATTGTTCGGCCTCCGCCACCTGCATAGGCTCCGCGAAGCGGCGCAATGCTACGCTGAAGAATTCCTGCACGACTTGGTAGCTGATGATACCTTCCCCGGTATCCGCAGCGCGGCGAATGAGTTGTGCCGCCTTCTTCGCCTTGGCGAGCGCTTTGGTGTCGAACGTGTAGACGAAGAGGTTTGTGTCGAGGAAAAATCTAGCGCTCATTCATTTCGTCCCGAGTATACGGACCACTCGAACGTATGTGCCGAAATCGGCGCATTAGGGCATCCACGGCCGCGCCTCCTCCGGCTTGGGCAGCGTATTGTTCCAACCATTCCCGGAAGGCCGCATTTAGCGTCTTATGTTGCGCCCGCGCCACCAGTCTCGCCTGCTCAATCAGACTTTCTTCGGCGCTAAGAGTAATATTTTTCATGCTTATATAGTGTACACTATTTTCGTGATATTTGACTCTTGATTCGAGTGTTTGGCGGCCAGTGCTAACACCGGATATGAGAAAATGCTATTCCACGCGGAAGCTTTACCGTTTCTAGGCTGTCGCAAGGGACAGAGCGATCCGCAAGGTAGCCCACCCGAAGTTTTCTATGTGTTCATTTCGGCCGTATCTTCTCCCGGCCCTTGCCATTCCGCCTAACCTTCGGCATAATAAGAGTTTGCCTCGATCTTCCCGGACTCTTCCGGAACAAGGATAAAGACCTGTGTTAATGATTCGACTGGCGCGCCGAGGTGCGCGCAAACAACCGCATTACCGTATCGTGGTGATTGAGAAGGCGCGCGCCCGTAACGGCCGGCCGGTGGAAGTGGTCGGGACCTATAATCCCCGCACCAATCCCGCCAGCGTCGAGCTGAAGCGCGATCGCGTCGAGTACTGGGTATCGAAGGGCGCTCAGATGTCTGAGCGCGTGAACAAGCTGTTCACCAAGACTCCGGCCCCGGTTGCTGCCGGCTCCGCCGCTTAAGACTCACGATTGGGAAGGGCACGACCCTTCGGCTGCGCTCAGGGCAAGCTGTTGAGTCGTGCCGCAGAAGCTGCTATCAATTGCGGCTTTAGCCACTGGGGGTTTAATCCCGGTCCTCTCAATCGCATCGATTCCACTGTGAGAATGCTGAATTATGACTGAGCCTGTTGGAGATGTGCGCGTTCTTGTTGAGCTGATTGCAAAATCGCTGGTCGACACTCCCGAAGAAGTCTTCGTCGAGAAGTTTGACGACGATGTCATCGAACTGGAAGTCGCCGAGAGCGACGTCGGCAAGGTGATCGGGCGCCAGGGACGCACGGCTCGAGCCTTGCGCGCTCTGCTGAGCGCAGCTGGCCATCGAGCCCACAAGCGCTACACGCTCGAAATCATCGAGTAGCGTGGACCGTGAGTTCTGAATCCAAGGGCGAATTCATCACCTTGGCTCGCGTGGTGAAGACGCAGGGCCGTCATGGCGAGGTCGCTGCCGAAACGCATAGCGATGTGCCCGGACGATTTGCCGAAGGCATGAAGCTGTTCGCGCTGCCTAAAGCAGAAGAGGCGCGGCGCGAATTGGAAGTTGAAGATTTGTGGCCGCACAAGGGCCTGGTGGTTCTGAAGTTTCGCGGCGTCGATTCAATGTCGGACGCAGAACTTCTGATCGGATCGGAATTGCAGGTCCCCGCCGCCGAACGCGCCGGCTTGGAGCCAGGCTGGAATTACGTGAGCGATCTTGATCGGCTGTACGGTTCTGGATCACACGCGTGAAGTTGGCCGAATTGAAGATGTACAGTTCGGAGCTGGCGAAGCGCCTCTGCTGATTGTTGCCAACGGAGCCGGCAAGAAGTTCGATGTACCGTTCGCCGAAGCGTACTTGGAAGGAGTCGACGTAGCACAGCGGCAAGTGCGCATGAACCTTCCCGAGGGCATGTTGGAAATCAACGCCCCGGTCACGGCAGAAGAAAAGCAGGAGCAGCAAAAGAGAAAGCATTGAGTTCCTCAGTGACCTCAGTGTCCTCTGTGGTGAAAAGGTGTTTGGGTTCAGGTCCAGATGAAAGCCGATATTCTCACGATCTTTCCCGGCTTTTTCAGCGGACCGCTGGACCACGGAATTACCCGCCGCGCCTGTGAAATGGGCCTGGCGAAAATCGAAGTCCACGATTTGCGGCAGTTCACGCACGACCGGCACCGCACCGTGGATGACCGCCCCTTTGGCGGCGGCGAGGGCATGGTGCTCAAGCCGGAACCGCTCTTTGAATGTTTGGAGTCGTTGCAGTTGGCGAATCGCGACGACCGCCTCGCCGGACGCGCGAAGCAGTCGGTTATTTTGCTTTCCGCACAAGGCCAGCCCTTCACGCAGTCGGTGGCTGCGGAGTTGGCGGCTCTCGATCGCATCGTGCTAGTTTGCGGACGCTACGAAGGTGTGGATGAACGCGTGGCCGATTTTCTTGCCGACCGTGAGCTTTCGATCGGCGACTATGTGCTGAGTGGCGGTGAGTTGGGCGCAGCTGTCATCATTGAAGCGGTGACACGGTTGCTTCCCGGTGCGGTTGGCAACGAAGCGTCGACGCGGCAGGAGTCTTTCACTGCGCACGTCGCAACCGAAACGTCCGGCGGTGCAGATTCGACCTGTGGCTCAGGCGGATTGCTGGACTATCCGCACTACACGCGTCCAGCGGATTTTCGCGGGATGGGAGTACCGGAAGTCCTGCTCAACGGCAATCACGAAGAAATCCGCCGCTGGCGCCGGCAACGGGCTCTGGAAAAAACCCTGCGCAACCGCCCGGACTTATTAGAAGGTGTGGAACTGAGCGACGAAGACACAAGGATTTTGGCGCGGATCAAGTCAGGCCGCGAGTAGGTAAGCAGGTGTTGGGTCTTTGGTGTTCGGTCTTGGGTTCGAGCCAAAGACCGAGCACCCAAGACCTAAGACCAGATTTGAAACGAAGGAAGAAACGACAATGTCAAATTTAATCATCGAAAAACTGCTGGCCAAGTCTCAACGCACTGACATCCCAGGATTCCGTCCTGGCGATACGGTTCGCGTCCACGTGAAGATTAAGGAAGGCGACAAGGAACGCGTGCAGGCCTTCGAAGGCGTGGTCATCAAGCGGGACAATGGTCCGCAGGCCAGCTTTACTGTGCGCAAAATCAGTTTTGGCCAGGGCGTGGAGCGCATTTTCCCAGTTCACTCCAAGGTCATCGACCGGGTCGAACTGTTGCGCTCGTCAAAAGTTCGCCGCGCGCGCTTGTTCTACCTCCGCGGACTGCGGGGCAAAGCCGCACGCCTGCGCGACGTCGAGAAGTCGTAGCCTTCTTCAGGCGCTGGCGTTACGGAACGTTTGCGTCTGGATACTGTCTTTGAAGGATTGTCTTTGAAGATCGAGAGGAGAGCGCCTGCTCTCCTCTGTTTCATTCCTGCAACGCTAGGCTTGCGAAGCAGGCTTACGCGGTCGATGCGACTGGCGACATCGCGAAGCCTTCCGAGTGGTTCTTTCTCCCCTGCTCCGCTTCGTATTCTTTTCTCGTCCCCACGAAAAATTCGATCTTTCCACCCGTTGGGATTTCGTCGCCCGTCGTAAAGATCAAGTGCGTATAGCCCCATATACCGCCGTCGCTGGAATTCTGGAATGTCGGTTGGGGATTCGTGAGCAGCGTCGATGTGACCAGTTTACCGTCTCGCGGTACCGTCACAACGAAGGCGTCGCCCCGCTTCTCGAGCGGAGGTGCTTCCTTGACTCCCATTTCCAACAAAAAGTCTCCCGTAAAGCCGGAAGGAACTTCCACGACGACCTTCGATGCGGGACCTTTCTTCGAACATCCCGTGACCACCATCAGAACAACAATACAAATCAGCACTAAGCAGGGCCTGCGATTCATCCTTTCACCTCTTGCATTGTTGGCGGAGTACTTCGCGGAACTGATCGGCGCCCAACTGGCACACGCGCCACAATTTCAGTGCCGGCGGCGTTCGATCGAACTTTCAGCGTGCCCCCAATTTCGCGGATGCGCTCGGTCATGCCTGCCAGGCCAACGCCACCTCCCGAACCATCTTCCCGCAAGCTTTGCAGGACTGCGGGGGACATGCCATGGCCGTAGTCGGTCACTCGCAGGATCGCTTCGTTACCCGAGGTGTGCAGACTGACCTCCGCGCGCGTTGCCCCGGAATGCCGGTGCACATTCGTCAGGCTCTCCTGTAGCACGCGAAATAATACCAGTTCGGTCGCTTCTGGCAACCGCATGTCTCCGTCGAGAATATCAAGGTGGACACTGATGCCGCTGCGTTTTCCGAATCCCTCAACGAACCAGCGCGAAGCTGAGTTCAGACCTGCCTCATCCAGAAGCGGAGGATGCAATAGGTGAGAGATGGTTCTCGTCTCGGCGATCGAGTCGTCGAGCATTTTGAGGCAATCAGCGACCGTCCTGTCGAGCGGATGCTTCGCCTGCAACATCGACATTGCCATTTTCATTGCGGCCAGATGTTGCCCGACGGAATCGTGCAATTCGCGCGCAAATTTGCGCCGCTCGGCATCCTGCAGGGTTAACAACCGTGCGCTGAGGGCGCGTTGCGCACTCTCGGCCCGGCCGCGTGCTCTCACCTGGTCCGTCAAGAATTGGTGATGCAAGAGAAACAGGACTAACGCAAAGAAGAGGCTCGTAATCAGAATGCCTTCGATGATTGTGGACGAAGTGCTGACTCGCTGCTGACGCTGAGTCAGCAGTTGTTCTTCCGCATCATTCATGGCTTGCACAATAGAATCCGTCTCTGCCGCGGTTGACACGATTTGCCGATTGATCGCCGCTTGGGCCAGAAGAGTCGATTCTCCACTTCTCTTTAAGCGGATCGCTTCATCCATGAGAGCAATGCGCCGCTCGGTCAACTCCGCAAGTCTTCGACCGTTGACCTGTTGCTGCGCGTTGTCCGTAATCAGGCGTTGAATCGAATTTACCGTCGTCCTTACCTGGCCCACTACATCCGCCTGCTGCTCGAGCAGCGCAGGGTCCCCCGAATCCACATATTCGGCGCGCAGTCGGCCTGCCCGAGCGGTCGTCATGGCAAATCGAGCCAGGGCGCTTTGAACGTCGCGAGTGTGGTGGACCCATTCTTCGCTGGTGTGTAAGCGGGTGAAAGCCAGGTAGGCGGAACAACTGCTGAGAAGGAGAAAGACGATTGCTGCGACTAAAGCCGCATTTACCTTTCCACTTAAAGTCATTCCCGACGCGAGGACCCTGTTCGATTGTAAATCAAGAGGTCGCGAAGTGTTCGCCAAGACTGAATCGTGCGGCGCGACTGAGAAGCGATTTTCAAGCGCCAGATCGAGTTGCGGATTATCCTGCGGCGACGGCT
This sequence comes from uncultured Acidobacteriaceae bacterium, assembly GCA_963731405.1. Classification (GTDB taxonomy): domain Bacteria; phylum Acidobacteriota; class Terriglobia; order Terriglobales; family Acidobacteriaceae; genus Sulfotelmatobacter. Next base: position 41,413 of record CAVSVS010000031.1, read on the forward strand.
AGTGGCTCTGTAACCACTTCCACTTCCACGAAGTCTTCCATCTTCATCGTTCGCAGCTTTCCCAGGACGTAGGTCAGCAGGGGGCGGTCGCCCCGCCGGATTTCCTGAAACTCCACGCCCATCCCGAGATTATCGGTCAGATATTTCACCTGCGCCTTGAGCGCTACGCTGATGTCGAGAATGTTCAGCGTCAGGCGGAAGTCAGTACCGGGCCGCATCCGATCCGCGGCTGAAATGCGGGCGCCATATTCCGAAAGCTCCTGCACTTTGCCCGCTACCCGCTGGATGCCGTCGGTGACCTCAGCTTGGCCTTGCACAGAGAAGCGTGGACGACGCCGGCGGTTGATATCTGGGCGGGCGAAGGTAGGCGCGGTCGCCCGGCGTTGGGAACCGTCGAGAATCACAGGCTGGTATTGCTCCTCCATCTGTCGCAACTCTTCGTCCCAGGGCGGCCTGCCCTCTACGCATTGCACCGCGAACTGACCGCGCAAAGAGGAATCAGGATGCCCTGCCCAAATAACCTGGCAGATGGCCTTGTGACGCCCACGCTCCATGAGCACCAGATCGCCAACATTGACGCTGCGCGAACTGAGGAGCCGCGCGCCATGGGGATGGATGTCATAAGTACACGCCATCTCCGTGTTAGTCCGGCCGGGCTGGCCGACGAGACTCCACCGAATTGGGAGAGCCACGTGCAGAATTTTGCCGGTGAGCAGTCCGTTCTCTGTCGACGCGTTGGGCTTGATGTCCAAGATGTTTGCCAGCTTGAAACGATCTGAGGTGAAGTTACCAGTACATGTCCGACCGGACAATGTACGTGAGTAATCCGACGGGTGGTTACCGGGTGCTATTACCAACGTGGAAATGAGGGGGCCGGATGGTGCCATGGCCGCGAAACGTGTTTGGGCAGATGCGACTTGCATGAATTTGTGCTCTCGACGAAGATGGGTGGACACGTCGCCCGTCTGCTGTGATGAAGTCATCGGGGAAATCGCCGGTACGAAGGTTGTCGCCCTCCGCGGCCAAGCTGCGGCTGCTGAAGAAGCTTCACTGCACCATGCGTTATGAAAAACAGGCATGGGCGTCGGGTGCGCATCTGGTGGCGGGCGTCGATGAGGTGGGACGCGGCTCTCTGTTCGGATGCGTGGTCGCAGCGGCGGTGATCCTGGATCCTGGCTACCGCATACGCGGGCTGCGCGATTCGAAACTGCTGCTGCGCGAGCGCCGCGAAATTCTTGCCGAGCGCATTCGCGAACACGCGGTCGCATGGTCCGTCGCAGCGGTGGATGCCGCGCGCATCGATCAGATCAACATCTATCAGGCTTCGCGAGTCGCGATGCGGGAAGCAGTGATGCGGCTTGCGCCTGCCGCGGATCACCTATTGATCGATGCTGTGCGCATCGACTGCGAACTGACGCAGGTTCCCATCATTCATGGCGACGCACTCTCGGCCTCGATAGCGGCTGCATCGATCCTGGCAAAAGTAGAACGCGACCGGATGATGCGTGAGTGGGACGCTGTCTTTCCGGGATACGGTTTGGCTTCGCACAAGGGCTACAGCACTCCGAAGCATCTGGCTGCACTGCGCGAGTTCGGGCCGACCCCACTGCATCGCCAGTCGTTTGCGCCGGTGTGGCAGAATCCTGTGCCGCAGGAGGTCTTCGGATTTATGGAAGAAGACGTCCCAATGGAAGAACTGGCGCAGAATGTGGGAGTTAGCGAGACTCCCGACGAGATTTTCACAGTGTTCCCATAGGAACACTTTTATTACGATTGTGTACGTACAAAAATATAATTATAGTGAGTCATATGGCACACAAGAAACGAGTTACTAAGACGCGGAAGCAGGCGGCAAGCGGCAAATCTGCAAACCGCGGCAAGCGGCGTAAGAACCTGAGCCTGTCGGCATCCGTCGAATCATCCAAACGGCCGAGCGTGTCGATGAGCGAAGTACTCGAATTCTACAAGCCGATTAAGAAGCCGGTGACTTTGCGGCTGGACGCCGACGTACTTGCCTGGTTCCGGAGGGATGGGCGACGCTATCAAACGCGAATCAATAGCGCGTTGCGGAGCATGATGGAGCGCGAGATAAAAAAAGGCTAGGGAATCCGTCTAGCTAGCATCGCGAAGATCCTCAGAGTCGTCGTCCTGATTCAAGAAGGCCAATAAGGCGTGGGCCTGGGAAACCAGTTCCGAAGCCACCTGCTGTTTTGACACCACGGCGTGAATGCCTCCGACGCGAGCGAGTCGCTCCACTTCGTTGCCTTCCTCGACGGTAAATAGAATGATCCGCGCAGCCGGCAGGATCTCCATCAGCTGAGGCGCGGCATCGAGCCCGGTCATGAGCGGCATGGAGAGGTCGAGAATGATGAGATCCGGCTTGAGAGTTGCAGCTTTTTGCAGCGCCTCAATGCCGTTTTCAGCCTCTCCAGAAACCTCAAATTCAGGCTCCAATTCGAACACCTGCCGAACCATGGAACGGACGGCAAAGTTATCATCGACGATGAGGACGCGCTTCTTACGCATAAGCACCCGTTATGAAAGGCGTTAAGATGCGCAAAAATGGCCGGCTGGCTGTCGCTTATTTATTCCAAAGCGGGATAACCGAGCTTTTCCCGCTGAATGCCGCGCAGAGTGCGTACGGCATCGGCAATGGCTTGCTGCTCCGGGCTATCAGGAGCGCTACCAGCCAGGGCTTGGGATCGGAGGAAGAGGGCCGCTTCCGCGGCATCCACGCGTTGTCGCAGGGTATGCGGATCCCCGTCAACGAGCGCAGCTTCAAACTCGCGCTGCCAATGTGGGTACTTCATCGTGATCGGTATTGTCTCCTGTTCAGTCATCGGTTTTCTCTGAAACTCCAAGGACTTCGCGCCCGGCTTTCCTTCGACTCAGCGGAGAGCCGGAAGGACAGACTGCGTCGAGCGGCTAAATTTGCTGCGTTGACCATCCAGGTCTGTTGGATGATCGAAGCAAGTGTCGGATGAAAACTCTTTCACGTCCCCGCGCGGTCTGTTGCCGATTGGTCAGAAGCTCGCACAGGCGGGGCAGAAGCGCCTGAGCGAAATTCGTTAGCCCCCCGCTTTAATAACTAGAGTGTCGTTCGTGGCTAGAGCTAGTTGACGGTCAAGACGAGCGTGCTGCTGTCTCCTCCGCTGGTGCAGCCAACGTCTCCCGAATTTCCGCTGGGTGTGCGTACTAAAACCTTCACGGAGCCGGGAGCGGAGATCACATCGGTCGAGATCTTTACGGTCAGCTTTTGATCGCTAACGATGGTGGCGGCGAGAGGGACATTGTTAATGACTACTTGAGTGGCAGAAACAAAGTGACTCCCATTCACGATGAGGGTAGTTCCCGACTGCACTTGAGTGAACGTGATGGAACTCGGCGAGAGCGAACCGATCTGGGGCACAGGCCTGGCACTACCACATAGTGGGTTCAGCGTGTTGTTGCAGCCGAGAGATCCAAGCGCGAGGACGCCAGCGAGGCAAAGACCGGCGAGAGGCACAGCACGAGCGCGGAACGACATGGGAGACACTCCTTTTTCAATGAATCCCCGTCTAGATCGGGCAGGGTCTGAGCACGGGGTCGAACCACGGTTTCCCCGGAGGATGCAGTCGGAGGGCCAATGCGGGTTCGAGTGCTTGGAGTTTTCGAAGTTGCTTCGTTTTTAGGTGGTTAGGGAGACACTGCGAATTTAGACCTGCATGCGCAGATGGCGCGCTGGTGGCCGAGTTCCACCAAGGGTGGTGGTATTTGGCCAGACTCGAAACGGGCTTAATACCGATGGGTTGAGCGAGGGAATAGCAGGGCAAGTGTTTTAGGTACGTCTGCGAGGGCGCTCGCTTCGCGTCGCCGGACGGCCGAGGCGGCCGTCCCCCACATAAGTATCGCTTGGTTTGAACACAGCCTACGGTGCAGCGGCAGATGTCTGCGTCAGGCTGGCATTCAACTTATCTAAAAGTCGAGTGTTGTTGGACAAGGCGCGCTGCAGGATTTCTGCTTGTTGTTTCGCCACTGGCCAGTCTTGAGCTTCGACCGCCTCGGTGAGTCCGGGCAGTTCGAGGTGAGCATAGGTGAAGCGGGCGCCGTACAGAATGTGCTTGAACCAGGGGCGGCCGGGGATGCCGTCCGGGTTCAGCCAGTTGCGTTCGACCTGCATCATGCCATGATTCAGGGTGAGGGCGAGTTTGGAGTCGACTGTCCCTGACTTCAGTTTGCTCTTGAGAGATTCATTCAGCTGTTTTCCTGCAGCTTCGAAGTTGTCGATCTCTGTTCGTACGGCCGTCAGATCGAGTTTGCTCATGTCCTTACCCTTTGCAAGTTCGTTTACGAACTGTCGGACATTGCTCGCATAGCTGGCGAAGTCGAAAGGGAGCAGGTCGGCGTTCGCAAGGCGCAGCGCGGTCACGCCCCACAGTTGGCTCATGAGCGTGTGATATTTGTATCCGGGATCACCGAAGTGGTTCATCCAGTAGAAATCGTCGTAGGCGGAGTGGTAGACGCCGTAGTCTCCGTCGAACTGCAGGCCGATGACGGGCATGCCGACGAAGTTGAGAAAGACGGTGTGATCGGAGCCGCTGCCGATGCGGGTGTCGGCGAGATTGTCGTCAACGACTCCGGAGTCGTTCATCTGGCCGGATTGCGTTCCTTCAGCTTTCTCGCGGGCCACGGTTGCTTTCCATGCATCGTAAAGACTTTTTCCTGAAGGATCCTGCAACGTGTGCGTCGTTTCGGCGAGCATGGGCGCGAGCGATGCGACAGCCTGACCATGAAAATTGGGACCCGATGTGGCCTCGTCCACATTGATGTAAGCGACCGCTTTGGCGCGAAGTTCTTCGGCGAACTGCTCCCCCCACTCCGTGGATCCGGTGAGGCCGACCTCTTCGCCATCCCAACTACAGACTACGAGCGTGCGGCGTGGACGCATTCCTGTTTTCGCGAGTTTGCCAAGAGAGCGGGTGAGTTCCATCATCGACGCGGTGCCGCTCGAGGGATCGACGCCGCCGAAGACCCAGGCGTCACGGTGATTGCCCATCACGATCCATTCGTCGGGCAGCTCTGAGCCGTGGATGCGGCCTTCGACGACGTAGTAGGGCTGGGTGCCGTTGTCCATCTCGATCTTGAGATGGACTTTTACGCGCTCGCCACCGAGGTGATATTGAATTGGCAGGCCACCCTGCCAGTCTTGCGGAGCGAGCGGGCCATCAAGATTTTCGAGCAGGGGCTTGGCATCGTGCCAGGACAGCGGCAGCGCCATAATCTTAGGGGCGGAGATGGCTTCTTCAATGGGAATACGCTTCGCGCCGGGAACCGACGCCCATCCGGGCGTGAGCGGATCGCCGGGGACCATGAAATCGTAGGTGATGGCGCCGCGCTGGATGTGATACTCGGGACCCCAGGGCCCGTCGGGTCCGACTTTGCCTTTTTTGTATCCGTCTTCTTGCGGGTCGCTATAGATCACGATCGCGGCCGCGCCTTCTCGCTGCGCAGTGAGCGCTTTGAATCCGCGATAGCTGTAGGGATTCGAGTAGCGCACGAGGACAATCTTGCCTTTGACGCTGATGCCGTTCTTGCGAAGCAGATCATAGTCTTCGGGATTGCCGCTGTGAGCGTAGACAACGGGAGCAGTGACATCGCCGGAGATCGACATGCCCAGCCAGGCGCCGCTGATGGCGGGATTCTTCGAATCAGGATCCCCGGCGAGCGGCGTTTCGCGCAGCGTGGCCTGGTAACGCGTGGGAGCGATCATTTCCAACGATGCGCTCTTCGGATTCGTTCCGTAGATGTCGTAGCGATGAATGACGACGTCTTCGAGTCCCTGCTTGCGCCATTCGGCGGCAATGTACTCGGCGAGTTCGTTGTTGCGCTTGGATCCGGCGACGTGAGGCTCCGAGGTGAAGATTCGGTGTTGGCGTCGTTCTTCGTCGGGGGAGGGAATCGATTTGAATTTGGATTCGATTTCGGTTTCGCGGGTGGAGTGGGAGGGAGTGAAGCCGAGGATGGAGGTCTGGGCGTGGGCGAGGAAGCCCGAGAAGGTGAGGAAAATCGCGGCACAGGCGAAACGAGTCATGGCATCAGCTCAGTTAGAAATTTGACGGCTGGGGAAGCGAAACTGTCTTTCGCCCCAATGGGGCTGATTCATTATCTTGAACCACCCACGGCTTACGCCGTGGGCTGCATTCTAACGCCGCTCCGCGGCTGCCATTACTTCGCTTTCAGGATTTCGGTTAGCAAATCTGGTTTGGACTCGTCGCGCACCAGGTGGGGATATTTTTCGCCACCGGTGTAATTGATGATGTAGGTCTTGTAGTAGTCGGTGTTCTCGACCAACAGTTCCATCTGCCCATTGCCACTCTTGGCAGACTTCAGTGCGTCACGCAGGACGTCGGCGGAATAGCGGCGGCCATTGACTGCAACCAGCTTCATCCCCGGTCCGATGCCCGCTTTCGCCGAGGGCATTCCCTCAATCGTGTCGGTAATGGTGCCATCGTCGCGCAGTTCGAGGCCGAGCGAATACGTCGCGTCGACGAAATGGAACATGCCGGAGGCGCCGCTTTCCATTTCGGAGGGCATATCGGTGTAGGTCACCTTCCACCCGCTGCCTTCGATGCCGCCGAGGGGAGCGCCGGGGCCGTGATTGGTAAGGCGCTCGGTCCAGAAGCCTCGCCAGTCGTAGGGTGTGACCTGGTTCAAGGTGTTGACGACATCGTCGAAGGTATAAGTCTTCAGCATGGGGCCGCTACTGGGCGCGCCGTGGAAGAGTTTGCAGAAATCGTCGATCGACTTTGCGCCTTTGGTTTGCTGGCGGATGATGACATCGACCCAAAGCCAGTTCAGGGTGTCTTCCGCATAGAAGTCGGTGCCGCGCCGAATTGAATGCCAGGCTTCCGGGGAGAAATAAAGTTGGGGTGCGGCGTCGGCGGTGTCCTGCAGGTTGCGCCATTCGCGGCCGGGGAGGTGATCGAGAGCGGCGGCGGTGAGGGCGAGATCGTCGCGATCCTGGTCGGCGGTAAGCAATCCGCTGCGTGCGGTGAGTACGAAACCAAGATAGTTCGTCAGGCCCTCATAGACCCAGAGCAGGTCGTCTTGCATGATCTCCTGGTAGTCAGGCGTTGCGAGGTCGGCGGGGCGGCGGTACTTTCCGTTCCACGAGTGAACATACTCGTGAGGCAGCAGGCTGGCCGATTCCTTGCGGGCGGTGTCGTCCACCAGCGAGCGCTCGTCCACACGGCTATCGTCGGATTCGTGGTGCTCGAGGCCGAAGTGCGCAACGTGATCGCTGAGCGTGTAGAGAAAGTGATAGTCGCGGTAGTGATGTGCTCCGAAAAGTTTCTGGGCCTGCTCGACGAGGCTCTTGTAGTGGTCCCAGACTTCCTGCGGAGGATTGAGAGCGGCGGCGCTGTCAGCGGCGATGTCCATTTCGGTGAGAGGATCGGAGGCGAGCGGGACGACTTTCAGGAATTCTCCGGTGATGACAGGTGAATCGACCAGCGTGGTGAGAGAGACGGTGCCGAACTTGATTTCGTTTCCGCTTTGGCTGGTGATGGGTAGCGGCGTGCCGAACTTCCAGCCTGCAGGGAGTTTGAGGCTGGCGGAATAGTTAATGTCGTCGGATTTATAGCCCGCGGGGTAGAGCAGAACCTGGTTCCAGCTGATGATGGCGAGTTTGTCGGTGGCGGAAGATCCGGCGGAGAATCCGCCTTCGAAGGTGGCGGGGGAAAGGAAGTCGAGTTCGGCGGCGACTTCCGTCGCTCCGGGGGGAACTTCAACGTGGAGGGTGAATCCGTCTTTGAGGTCGCGACGCCATTTCAGGGTTTTGCCCGCAGCGGAGAACTTCAGTCCGGCGAGATCGATGACGGGGCCGTCTGGCGCGTGTTCGCCGGGAATCCACTTGGGATAGTAGAGGGTGAGGTCGCCGGGAGTGGCGGGAATCTTCAGGGACGCGTGGAAGATTTTGCGCGGGGCCGTAGTGGCGTCGACGGCGATAGTGACGGTGGGTGCGGTGGCACACCAGGCGGAAACGGACAGGATTGCGACGCAGACTACTCCCAAGGCTTTTGAGAGTTTCATTCTTTCAAGGCCCCCATGTGTGTTGACGTGAATCCCTAGTTGGTACAGCGGAATTTATGACTATAGCAGTCGAGGAGTGGGGCGGTACAGCGAACGTGAGATCTCGACAAAAAAGCTGCATCACTGCAGGGTTGAGCTTGCGCTGATATCATTCCGCTGGATGTCGCGACGCGGAAAATTCATCACATTTGAAGGGCTCGACGGAACGGGCAAGAGCACGCAATTGCGGAAACTCGCGGCCGTGGTGCGCGCTGCGGGACACAAAGTGGTGGAGACGCGCGAGCCGGGCGGGACGTTGACGGGAGAGAAGATCCGCAAGGTGGCACTCGATTCAGGAACGTCGGGGCTTTCGCCGATGGCCGAGATGGCGTTGATGTTTGCTTCGCGGGCGCAGCATATTGCGGAGGTCATTGAGCCGGCTCTGGCTGCGGGTAGCATCGTGTTGAGCGACCGATTTACCGATTCGACGGAGGCTTATCAGGGAAGCGGGCGCAAGTTGGGGAGTCATGCGGTGCGCGAGTTGCATCGGGTGCTGTGTGGGAACTTGCAGCCGGACTTGACGATTCTATTGGATTCCGACGCTGGGGCAAGTGTGAGCCGGGCGCGGCGGCGAAACAAGCGGGCGTCGAAGGGCGCGAGCCGCGGGCACAGCGATGAAAACCGCTTCGAGCAGGAAACGCGCGCGTTCTTTACCCGCGTGCACGAAGGATATCTGGCGATCGCCGCACGGGAGCATGGACGGGTTGCAGTGGTCGATGCCCGCGGGACGCCGGGGCAGACGCATCAGAAGATTGTGGAAGTGGTACGGAGGAAGTTGAGACTCTAATGAGACTTCACATCACCACGGAGTCACAGAGACACGGAGGAACTTGCGGGAAAGCTCTTGCAGGGCGTTTCTCCGTGATTCAGTGTCTCCGTGGTGAAAGAGACTAGGTTTATGCCTTTTTCTGATTTTTACGGTAACGGCGAAACCATCCATCGCCTGCGCGATATGCTGGCGCGCGATCGCTTTCCGCATGCGGTGGTGCTCGCCGGAGGGCAAGGTTCCGGAAAGTACACGCTGGCATTGATGCTGGCGCAGGCGCTGAACTGCCTGGCACCTACGACGACCGATGGGCTTCCAGATTTCTGCGGGAAGTGTTCCAACTGCACCCGCATCGCGCAAAGTGCTGATCTCGATGCTCGATTTGCCGAGGCGGTCGAGGCCCGGGAGAATCTGCGGGAGACCGACAAGAAAGAAACTCGGCTGTTTGTGCAGACGCATCCCGATGTGCTGGTCATTCCGCCGGATCCTCCGCAGATGATGATCAAGGTCGATCAGGTGCGGCGGGTCATCGAGACGATCTACTACCGTCCGGCGGAGGGTAGGGAACGGGTTTACATCTTTACGGACTCGGCCTTTATGAAGGAGGCGGCGAACTCGCTGCTGAAGGTGCTCGAGGAGCCGCCGGAGTTTGCCACGATCTTTCTGCTGACGGAGAATCCCGGAGAACTGCTGCCGACAATCCGGTCGCGGTCGATGGTGTTTCAACTGGGTGCGCTGCCGGCCGAGGAGATTGAGAAGTACCTGGCGAAGCATCGTCCTGAGTGGAAGGCGGGCGAGCGAGGCTTGGTGGCCCGGTTGTCGGAAGGGGCGGTAGGACGTGCGCAGGGCTTTGATCTGGCCGGTTACGTCGCAGCTCGCGGACATGCGCTGGCGATTCTGAAATCCGCTTTACAGGGTGGAGAGCATAGCGAACTGTTCAAAGTGACTGAGTCGTACCGGTCCGGAGCGGAGGGGCGGGGGAAGACTGAGCAGTTGATTCGCACGCTTTATTCGTTGTTGCGCGACCTGGCGTCGATCGAAGCGGGAGCGCCCGGGCTGGTTCGCAACACCGACATTGCTTCGGAGTTGAAGCGGATGGCGGAGTCGGCGGACTTCGAATGGATTACCGCTGCATCCGACCGGCTGGCTGACGTGGAGCGGGGGATGCGGCGGAATTTGCTGCGATCGCTATCTCTGGATGCGTTTGCGGCGGCGCTTGAGAAAGCGTGAGCAGGCCTAGCGTGCGTAGTCCTTGGCCCGCCGGCCTCGCTCATTACTACTAATTCCCACGCTTGCGCCGTGGGCCGCGTTCTTTCGCCACTTCGTGGCTGAGAGCAATGCGGCTGCCCCACAGTAACCTGGCATCCGGTTACCTTTGATTGCAACGTTATAGGTGTCAAATGTTCGTAATCGGTATACTTTTCAACCAGTTACCTAGATTACTCCGGTGGTTCAACTCCCTTAGGATAGATTGCCCGACCTTTTCCGCCCGCCTATAATCGTCCTACTCTGGTTCAGAATTCTCCGTCAGGTTCCGGGTGGGCATGGAGAGGGGTTGGTCCGTCTGAGCGCTCTCCAAGCGACAGATCGTCGAAAGGGAAACGCCCGGATATGCGAAAGCATCTGAAAATCGCAGTCATGCTGACAGCCACGACGGCCATCGCGACCTCCTGCTCTCTTGCTCCGCCCAGCGTCTGGGCAGCTGAGGGCGACAGTACCCGGCAGGGCATCACCACCACGGAAGAGCATGGCCGCAAGGTGTATGTGAACGACGATGTCCCGGCGCAAAAGCGTGTAGCCCCGGCTCCGCAATCGAAGCGCTCATCGCTGGTGTATTGGAGCAGCAAGGAGAGCCGTTGGAAGCCAGTTCCTTCAGCGAATACTGCCTCGATGCAAGCGGCGCGGTCGGCAGCCGCCGAGGTTACCCAGTATTTTGGTCATGATTCCGTGCAGTCAGCGAATGCGAAGATCGTAGCCGCAAACGCCCGCGGACATCAGGCATCGCAGGAAGAGATTGATTCGTCGATCGTGATGGCGGCTGCGCGGCACAACGTGGATCCTAATCTGGTGCGCGCAGTGGTCAAGGTGGAATCGAATTTCAATTCCAATGCAGTTTCGCGCAAGGGCGCCATGGGACTGATGCAACTCATGCCGCAAACCGCGCGGTCGTTGAATGTGAAGAATCCGTTCGACCCGGATCAGAACGTGGATGCGGGCGTGCGGCATTTGAAGCACCTGCTGGAAAACTATGGCGGCGACGTAAATTTGACCCTGGCTGCCTACAACGCAGGGGCGGGAGCGGTGGCGCGTAGTTCGGGCGTCCCGCACTTTGCCGAGACCCAGAACTATGTGCGGAGAATTACCAACCTCTACTACGGGGGATTTGATCTGACTCCTTCCGGTGCGTCGCATGATCCCGTGCGGGTTCAACGAGATGCGCGGGGCGTTCTTTACATCAGCAACACGGAGTAAGATTCGAGCATCTGTTTGAGTAGCTGTATTTGAAAACTCTCAGGTACCAGGGCATTTCAACTGCAACGTTGGATCGAGACAGTAACGGACCGACGCCTTGAACATGAAATCGAGCCAGCGTTGCTTGCGCTGGGGAGCGCTGCTTGTGCTGATGGCGCTGCCCGGAGTGATGGCGCACGCCCGTGTACATCACAGTGACGCTTGGGCTCGCGAACGCTTTGCCGCGGCGGAACGCATGCGGGAAGCGCTGAACGGACGGCCTCCCAACGAACGCACGCGGCACGACTACCAGCGGGTGATCAACGCCTATCGCGACGTCTATTTTGGTGCTCCCACCTCGAGCAAGGCTGACCCGAGCGTAGTGGCCGTGGCGGAGACGCTGGTCGAAATGGGCCGGCGCTTCGACGACGACAAGATCCTGAATGAGGCAATCGCACAATACAAGTTCCTGCGCCGGGAATATCCGGGCAGCAAGTACCGGTGCGACGCGCTGTTCACGGTCGGCGAGATTTACAAAGACGATCTGAACGATCCCGAGCAGGCCCGGAGCGTGTTTCAGGAGTTTGTACACCGCTATCCGAACAACCGGTTGGCGGAGGACGCGCAGCAGGCCGTCGCGGATTTGGACCGACAAGCGGCAGCCGAGAAGAAGGCTGAGGCGCGCAAGAAGTCTGGTAAAGAGACAAGTGACAAGGGAAAGACAGCCAATCAGTCTCCGGCTGAAGATGTCGATGCAAATTCCGACAGCGACGCCAGCCCGAGTTCCTCCGGACAGGAGGCGATCGGCTCTTCAGAACCGCGGTCCGGAAAGTTGGCGCGCGTCACCGGAATCCGGCATTGGTCCACGCCGGATTACACGCGTGTCGCCATTGACCTGGAGAGTGGGATCAAGTTTGGCTCGCAGCGCATCGCCAGCCCGGACCGGATCTTCTTCGACTTGCGCGGCACCAAGCTCGCATCCACGTTGGTGGGTAAGAGTTTCGACGTGGATGACGGGTTTCTGAAGAAGATTCGCGTCGCCCAATTTAAGCCCGGGCGCACGCGGGTCGTCTTGGAAGTGGACGATCTTTCGGACTACGAAGCCTTCCTGCTACCGAATCCTTACCGGTTGATCATCGATATCCACGGCAAAGATGCCAAGAAGTCATCCCGGGCAAAAGAGGAGGTGGAGGCGGACACGGCAACCGCCGACGTGGAAGCTCCTCCCAAGGCGGGAACGAAAGCCGAACCAAAGGAGGTCGCCAAGAGCGTTCCGCCGTCTGAGTTGAAGGCGGACATGAAGGCGCTGGCCGGCAAGCCGGTCACCAGGTCGGAACAGATTCACGATGATCAGAAAGTTCCTTACAAGGATGTCCCTGAGAGCACAAAAAAGCCGGCTGTGGACTCGAAGACGTCGATTGTAAAGAAGGTTGTGGTGGAAGCCGATGACGATGATGTCGGTGATGCGCCACCGGTGAAAGTTGCGAAGCTCGATCATCCAGCGGGGCACACGAGATCGTCGGCCACCTCTGCGGCACCTGCCAACAAGGACGACAGTGCGGACGCGGAATCGGCTCCCGAGAACACTTCCGCGACCAGTGCGAACTCTGGAAGCCGCCCCCGAGGGAAGTCCTCATCACGTCTGAGCAAGAAACAAGCCGCCGATCTTGGCATGCGCGAGGCCAAGCCGACAGCCAGCGGCGACCGCTCGCTGATTCGTGCATTGGGTCTAAAGATCGGCAGAATCGTGATTGATCCCGGGCATGGCGGACACGATACCGGAACCATCGGGCCCAACGGGCTCGAAGAGAAGGATCTAGTGTTGGAAGTGGGCCGCCGCCTGGGAAAATTGCTGGAGACCAGGTTGGGGGCGGAAGTCGTCTACACGCGCAAGGACGATACGTTCATCCCGCTGGAGACGCGAACTGCCATCGCCAACCAGCAGCGTGCCGATCTTTTCATTTCGATTCATGCCAACTCGAGCCACGACTCTGCCGCGCGCGGAGTGGAAACTTACTATTTAAACTTCACGTCTTCGCCGGAAGCCCTTGAGGTGGCGGCAAGAGAAAACGCCGTTTCGGAGAAATCCATCTACGAACTGCAGGACTTGGTGAAAAAGATCGCGATGAAGGAGAAGATCGAAGAATCCCGCGAATTCGCTGGCGATGTGCAGGAATCACTGCACACTGGGCTTGCTGCGAAGACGCCAGCCATCCGCAACCGGGGAGTGAAGAAAGCACCCTTCATTGTGCTTATCGGCGCCAACATGCCATCGATTCTGGCGGAGATTTCCTTTGTCAGCAATCCGGCGGACGAGCATCGCCTGGTCACAAGTGAGTACCGCCAGCGGATTGCGGATTCTTTGTATCGCGGAATCGCGAAGTATGTGGATGGATTGAGCGGAGTAAAAGTGGCCAGCAAGCTCGACAAAGCCGCTGGCCAATAAATCCGTTCTTAGAAGCGAGTAGGATCTCGGCCTACTGAATCGAGCTGCCCACCTGAGAAAACACGTTGCTGGCGTTCGAGCCGATCAGACGAACGGTACCCACGACAATCACGAGGATGACCGCCAGCATCACGGAATATTCAGCGATATCTTGCCCATCTTCGTCCGACCAAAGATTGCGAAATGAATAGTTGCTCATAAAGCCGCCTTTTCTCCTATAAAGACCCTGAGGCCTGCGAGACCGCCGCCTGTGAAGGCTGGCGTTTGAAATCGGGGACACTCAGTCCCCACGCTTCACTGTCATGCGTCACGGCCTGCAGTCCAACCTGAAATTCTGAGGTTCCCTTCATTTTTTTGGTCCATACCACGCGGAACTGTATTTTTCGCTGCCGATAAAAAATTGTAATTTCGTCCAGCAAATTCAGTTCGCGACGGACCGATCCCAATCGGGCTCCTTGCGCGGTCACGTCCAGCGTGTGCACCAGATCCTCGAAGGGTCTTCCTGCGCTATCTTTCCCCTTCACTCGTACCGGAAGAACTGCTTTGGTGCGATCGCCCCGTCTCTGTTTCGTGTCCGCACTGCCCACTGACATTCGGTCACCCACAGACAGTTTGCCTGTAAGTTGCGGTAGTGTGAATGGCCCCGACGGGTAGGGTAAGGCACGACGGTAACCAGTCGATGGAATGAGGAATTCCTGCCGGATGAAGGGCTTACAGTCCCGTGAAACCTTTCCCCTCCCGCTGTGGTCTAATTACTAGCAGTAGCTCTCAATTCCCGGGGCCATTCATGAGTTTTTCCCGTTCGTTCGGTGTGGTGATCTCTCTCGCCTGTCTGTTGAGCGTTGCAGTTGGGGCGAGTAAAGCCGCGTCTCAATCACAGGCTCGCTCGGCCGCCGAGCATACCGCCAGCTTGCTACCGCAACAGTTTGGCGGCTGGCAGCTGCAGGGCTCTCCGCAAACCAGCACCGATCCAGCGGTGGCAGATCCCACGAATGCTGCCGTGCTCAAGGAGTACCGGTTCTCCGATGTTGTTTCGTCCACGTACACGCGAGACGATGGCCGCACTTTGAAGATCCGGGCCGCGCGCTTTGCTGACGCCTCTGGTGCGTTCGGTGCGTATACGTTTTATCTGCAACCCGGGATGGCGAAAGAACAGATCGATGATCAGGGAGCGTCGGCGGGTGAACGCGTGCTTTTCTATCGCGGTCATGTCCTGGTAGATGCGCTGTTCAGTAAGCAATCGGCCATGTCGGTAGCGCAGTTGCGCGAACTTGCCGGAGCATTGCCTCGCCCCAACGGCAACACAGGAAACTTGCCGAGTTTTATCGAATTCATGCCGCACCGCGGATACGTGGCAAATACGCAAAAGTATGTGATGGGGCCAGCAGCGTTGGCGGCGCAGGCAGCCCCGATTCCAGCGGACTTGGTGGACTTCGATGCCAGCTCAGAGGTCAGTCTCGGCCACTACAGCACATCAAGCGGGGAAGCGACGCTGATCTTGATCTCATATCCCACGCCCCAACTGGCCGCAGAGCATCTGCGACGAATTGAGGCCGCTCGGCAAAGCACACAAGCGCCAACAGGCACTCCCAGTGATGGGAACTCTAGCTCGTTTTTTTCCAAGCGAACGGGACCAATCATCGCTATCGCAACAGGGCCGGTGTCAGCGAGCGATGCGAAATCTCTATTGGGAATGGTGAATTGGGAGGCGAGTGTTACCTGGAACCAGCAGACCGAAAATGGGCAGGTGCGCGACCTGTACATGTTGATTCTCAACATCGTCATTCTTTGCGGAATTCTTGCCGGGCTGGCGGTGGTGGCAGGGGTTGCATTCGGCGGAGTACGCATTTTGATGAAACGCTATTACCCCGATAAGGTATTTGATCGGCCGGAGCACATGGAATTCATCTCCCTTCATCTGACGGAAACGGTGGTCGAGGTAGCCTCTACGACCGGCAGCGAGGGTCCGCAAGCTGCGTCGCAAAACCCATCCTAGGGTCAGCGAATGCCGGGTAAGTCCCTTTAAATAGATCGGCTTAGGACCCTGAAAGAGGGGTTTTGTCTCAATTTGGCACACTCGAGCGCGGTATTGATTGATTCTGTAACTAATTGAAAACAAAGACATTTATTTCACAAAAATCCCTTGACACCCCCGTTTTTGGACTCATAAGATTTGCGCAGAAAGTTTTGACGGATTTTCAAGCTCCGTTGGAACTATTCTCCCTTGAAGAAGAGGCTACCCTGTTGCCGGGTGGCCTCTTCGTTTCTCTGTTTCATTTCGTCGTTTCGATCAAGTGTGCGTTCGAGGTGGAGCGGTTCCGGTGGAACTCGTTCCGTATTTTCTACGTATCATCTGTTGTTGGTATTTTGTGTCAAGACGCGTAGGGAATGGTTCGCAGGGAGGAATTCATGTTCTGCGATGGATGCGGCACCGTAGTTCAGCAGGGTCAAGCTTTCTGCAGCAAATGCGGTAAGGAGATCGTCGGGCCGATTTCATTCATGCAGCCACGCCCTGGCCGCGTGCAGGAGCACATTCGATTTCTCGGACTGTTGTGGCTGGCGTTTTCTGCTTTCAATACCATCGGTGGCGTCGCTTTGTACGTGGTTGCCAATACAATTTTGGTTCATCGGTATGCGCCCGGGCAAGAAAGCGGGCCGCCAGGATTTCTCACACCGCTGCTGAGCACGGTTGCGGTCTTATTGCTCGCCAAAGCGGCCCTCGGATTCTTGGCAGGTTGGGGTTTATTGCAACGAGATCAATGGGCCCGCGTGCTAGCTCTCGTCCTGGGGTTCGTGTCTCTGTTCACCAACATTCCGTTCGGGACCGCGCTCGGTATTTACACGATGTGGGTACTACTACCCGCGGATTCGGAGCGGGAGTACGAAGCGCTAGTGGAGGCGCGGGCTGCGTAACGACTCGGGCGGCATCTCAGCTTTACGCTTTTCGGCCTCCCATTTAGAATCGATGAGAGGCCGACGTAGCTCAGTTGGTAGAGCAGCCGATTCGTAA
>CAVSVS010000032.1:0-231226 GCA_963731405.1 uncultured Acidobacteriaceae bacterium
TGGACAGCTTCTGTGTAGCCGACCATCTGCGAGCCGCTTCTTTTTCGGGTAGCTGAATCGATTCCTTGCCGCCATAATTCGGGTTACTGAATGCAGCACTGCGGTTGTTGTTTCGGCCGAAAGACTAGGCTTTTGAAGCTGCGCTGAAGATCTCGACCAAGCGGTCCGCGATCATCTTGTCCTCGCCGTCCTTCAGTTGCCAAACGGCAAAGCCGAAGCTGTTCGGGTCGCTGGAGCGACCATGATGCTCGCTGTCATGATGCTCGCCGTGACTGTCAGCTTCCGGAGCGTCCGGATTGCGTCCCCGCATGCCGCTCGCACCTGCGCCCATGCTGCCAATAGCGATTGGCCGGGTGTCAGCCAGCTTCTGCATGACCTCCCGTCCGGTGATGTTGAGCTTCGAGGGATCAATCCGCCAGCTGTAACGCGGGGTCACGTTGCCGAGAGCCTGAGGGTTGAACTGGCGAGGAAGCGCCATCACTCCGAACTTCTTCACCGCATCGGTGATGACCTGTGCGCGCTCGTCGTAGATCTTCAGCGAGGCGTCGAAGTCCTGATTGACGAAGATCTCGAGCGCCTTGAGCATGCCGAAAATGGTCTCTTTGCCGACCTTGCAGCAACGGCCGATCCGATCTTCCTGCGGGCTCATGTTCAGCAAGGCGTAGTGGATCAGATCTTCCTTGCCGATCAGGATGCCCGCGGCCTGTGGTCCGCGAATATCCTTACCGCCGCTGAAGGTGACCATGTCGAAACCCAGTGCGGGATACTCCCACAGCCGCTCTTTCGGCGGTACGTCCGCGGCCGCATCATTGAAGCTGTAGAGGTTGTGTGCCCGCGCGATTTCGACCGTCTCCGACCCGCTGACCTTGCCCTTGTCGGACAGGATATTGGTGAAGTGGATGGCCACCGTTTTCGGATTGATGGCGGCAATCATCTCCTCGCGCGTCTCGACTTCGACCAGCCTCGCGCCGGTCTGGCGGATCTGGTGGTCGAACGGATAGCGATGGCTCTTCTGGATGATGACTTCGTTCCTGGGGAAATTCCGTACGTCGGGAATGTCGCGCATGCGGGGCTCAAGGTCTTCGGTCATCATGCCGGCGTAAGCGACCACCATGGCTGCGGCTGCGCCACCTGTTACCAGACCGGTGTAGCCGGCAGGGGACTGACACAGTTTCGCGATGAACTTACCGGCAGCGATCTCAAGTTCGTCGAGCAGAACGAAGTGCTCGTTGCCTTTCCGGATCAGCTCCATGACTTCCGGCTTCATCACCGACCCTCCGATGACGGTTACGGTGCCGTTGATGTTGACGACAGGGGTGACTCCGAGCTCGGCGTAGACGTCGCCGGTGGAACCAAGGCCGGTGGTGATTGGCACGATGGAGTCGCCGTCGACAGTTGGTGTGGAGGCCTTGGGTTTCTTGCCAAAGAGGCTTGCAGCGCTTAGCTTGGCGGGGCCGAATAGGCTACCACCCACGCCCCCAAGCGCAGCTAAAAATGAACGGCGATTCCAACCGAACCTCAAATTCATGAGTTCGTCCCTCCAAAGATCGATCTCTCGCGAAACTACTTGTTAGCAAGCGGGGGAGGAGTGACGACCCTTGCGCTGCCTACGATTTCAATCAGCGAATCGCCGGGAATCCATTCCAGAGCCATGCAGGCGCGGGACGGAGCTTTGCCTGGGGAGAAATACGTCCCGTAAATTTTGTTCAACGCGTCGTATTGCGCTTTGTGCGCATCGAACCGCGCCTTGCCGGTCGGCATCGCGATACCGTCGGCGAGGGGCAGGCAGAGAAAGACCTGGAGATGGAGGATGCTGTCCATGGAGCAGCCAGCACGCTCGACAGACTTCTTGAGGGCGTCCATGGTGCGCGTGACGTGCTTTTCGAACGGATCCGTCACCAGGACGTGATCCTCCTTGGGATAGCCGTCATTGGAACCCGTGCCGGAGAAATAGTAGATGCCATCGTGCGTGTGGTTACCGTCGCCGGAACGACGAGGCGTATCTCCGCCAAGTGCGCCCGCGGATGCGCCTCCAGGCATGGGCGCACCAACGGGAGGAGCCTGCTGCTGAGCGAAGAGTTTCGGCGCGCCAGTTACGAGAGCTGCGATCGCCGCGATCTTGCCAACGAAGTTGCGTCGAGTGTTGATTGCCATGGAATTTCTCCTTCGGGTCTTTCCGTGGAGGAAAGCAAACCTGACGAGGAGCCATCATAGCGCAGGGACGAATTGTATTGAGGATTCAGTCTCCCATTCAGGGATTGGGTCCGACAGCTGTTGTTTCGTGTTTCCCGAGTGACGGGCAACTCTTCCCTAATCCTTTAAGGTGAGGTTTGCCGACAAACCGGGAGATTTTCAGTCCCACTTTCGTGTTGACCGCCGTCCGCTCAGAATCCCGAAGGTGTAGATCGGTGGCCGCGCCAATCGGAGTCAAAAGACCCGCGAGCTCGCCATCGGTGCACCGCGGCCGCACATCCAGCTGACCGCGGGAGACAAATGGCGAGTCGCTCCCAAACTGAGTACTCAGTCGTCATTGTGCATCGGACGTAGATTGTTCTTGTTTACGGCCTTCCCTATATCCTTCCCCAAGTGCTCGCCTGCGACCTGATCAGTTCGAAAGTGTATTCCGCCGTAAACGCGCGCGTCGGAGATGTCGTCGGTAATCTGCTTGAACGTCGAGTATTGCAACACGATGTCGGGCACGACGGGATTTGACAATGTAATGGTATGACCACCTTCACCGTAAATACGTCTGAGAACTTCGGCTGCTCCATTACCTGCGCTGCCGTGATTTGAGGGATAACTCGGGAAACATGGGGTAGTGACAAAGGGAACAAAGTTGGGGTCAGGATTGGTTTTCCGATTTCCGTCTGTGTCACCAGCGTGGATCGCGGTTTCGGGTCGCCAGAAATTGTAGTAGTACTTGTTGAAGAAGGATGCGACCAAGCTGTCATTCATAGCCATGTTGACAACGGCCAGACTACGAGCATTGTCGGACAGCGAGCCTCCTTGCTGCTGTGCAACCTGCTGGGCGGCTTGATTGAACGCTAGAGTAGGCGAGGACGCCGCAAAGAAGAGCGCGACATCAGCGCGATCTGGTGGTCGCTCTGTACTGTCGATACTTCCGACCGTCATCACCTCGTTGTAAGCTTTCGCGTATTGGTTGCTCGTGAGCGCTGGTGGCGGATCCAGGAGAAAATCCGCGGCACTGGGGATGCCGAACGGAGTTACGTTCTGCCATTGAAACGCGATTCCAACCGCGACTCCATTCACAATTGGACAACTTGGTGTGCCCTGCCATTCTCCCGGAACCGGTGGCCCAGGTGTCTTGAATTGCGGAGGCGACGATCCGTCGTTTGCACGCAAAGCGATCATCGCCAAAGCTGCGGCTTCACCGGTAGCAATGCCGTCGGTCTTAGCCTGGCCATCCGCTATCGCCGCCATCGAGCTGGCGAGGTCCGCGTCGAGTGTCGACGCGCTGGCTGGAAAATAGGTGCTGAGCACGCGATATGCAGCCTGGATTGCTGCTGCGTCGGGGGATGCTCCTGGCGGTGCTACGATCGTTCCGAGATAGGGATGATACTCGCCGGTGATGGCGTTCACCGATTCGAATACAGCGAGTTGTACGATCGCTACGGATCGTGCTTGGGCGAACGGGTTCTGGCCGTTCGCGATCGCCGTGTTTACCGCAATCACGTTCCAGTCCAATACGGCATCGGCTTTCGCGGCGGTAGACACTAAAAGCGCCGCCATCAACGCGCATAGCCCGAGGGTCCTCTTCGTTGGTTCACCAAATATCTTTTTCATTGGGCTTCCTCCTTATTATTCATTGGCTTTCGTTCGTGATCGGCATACTGGCGGCAAAGGAGGCTGTTGTCCATATCGGAGAGTGTGTCGCAGCGTTATGCCTTGTGTCGCTCTAAGGACAAGTGTGGTTTGCACTTGCGTCGGAGTTTCTCGATCTGGTGTAAAATCATTCCACTTCCCTGGGGTGTGCCATGGCTTCCGGGCCAGCTGGAGTGGAGACACCGATCCGGTTCGGCGAAGGCTACGAGCTTGATCTGCGCCCTCGGAGGCTGCGCCGGGGCAATCATGTTCTGAAACTGGAGCGCATCCCCCTCGAGATCCTTCTCCTTCTTCTTGAGCACAGGGACGAGATTGTTCCCCGGGATCAAATCGTTTCCAGGGTTTGGGGCCAGGGTGTTTTCCTGGATACCGATAACAGTATCCGGGGCGCGATCCGCAAGCTTCGTCAGGTCTTGAAGGATGACGCCGAGACCCCGCGATTCATACAGACCGTGACCGGCCAAGGGTACCGCTTCATCGCGCCGGTCATTGATCCCAAGAACGCGAGCGTAACTCCCGAGCCATCGGTATCGGTCGTTCCCACGAGCGACCGCGATTTTGTCTCGGAACTTGATGGCTGGTTGCGGGGCCAAAGACTGCGTTTGGTGGAGCAGGATCAAGACGGTGCCGCAGAGAAGGCGACGCCTGCCGGAACCGCTCACGGACAGGAGAATCGGAATGCCTACCGGTGGCTCTTTGTTGGAGCGGTGGTTTTGCTCTTAGTCGCGTGCCTTCTATCCTTCCTGGTAGTTAGGGGCTGGCGACGAGCATCGAGCCTGCCCACACGTTCCCAGGGCAAGATAATCCTCGCTGTCCTGCCGTTCGAGAATTTGAGCCGCGATCCCGACCAGGAGTTCTTCAGTGACGGCCTGACGGAAGAAATGATCACTCAGGTCGGAAAGATGAATCGGGAGCGACTCACCGTCGTAGCCCGCAGTTCGGTTGCAAAGTACAAAGGCAGCAACATGGCTGCGAAGGCGATCGGTAAAGAACTGAATGCGGACTATCTCGTCCAGGGAAGCGTTCGTCGCTCGTCGGACCGCGTGCGCATCACCGTTCAGCTTATCCAGGCACAGAATCAGACGGATCTCTGGACCGAGAGTTACGACCGCGAACTCAAGGATGTGCTAGCTGTGCAGGACTCCGTGGTGCAAAGCATCGCAAGCCAAATCCACATCGCTCTCACTGTAGAAGAGAAAACACGTCTGGCAAATCCCCGACATACAAGGCCTGAAGCCTACGAGGCGTACTTGAAAGGTCGCTACTACTGGAACAAGCGAACCGCCGACGGCATACAAAAAGCGGGGGTTTATTTTCAGCAGGCTATTGACAGCGATCCAACTTATGCCGCGGCGTATTCTGGGCTGGCCGACTGCAACAGCGGACTTACGTGGCACGGGTTCAAAGCACCGGCCGACGCACTCCCGAAGGCTTACGCGGCCGCTCGCAAAGCAGTCGAGATCGATCCCCAGTCGGCTGAATCCCACGCCTCCTTGGGTCTTGTGCTTAGCCATCGTTGGGATTGGATCGGAGCGGAGGCCGAGTTCAGGCGTGCTCTGGAGTTGGATCCGCAATACGCAAACGCACATCACTGGTATGGGGACTATCTTTCCATCAAGGAGCGCCATGACGAGGCACTTGCCGAAGCCAGCCGCGCCTTGGAACTCGATCCACTTAATCTCATGATCGGTACATGGGTGGCACTTCGTTACTACCAGGCACATAACTACTCCCGCGCAATCGAACAAGCTCGAAACTCAGTTGAGCTGGATCCGAACTTCGCAGCTGCGCACCTTCTGCTCGGCGAGGGCTATGTTCAGGCGGGCTCGAACAGCGAAGGCGTCAGCGAGCTGAGGAGGGCTGCGAGTCTCTCAGGGGGTAGCCCACTCTACACGGAGCAGGTCGCGGTTGCCCTTGCAGAGGCAGGGCGAAAGCGTGAAGCACTTCGAATCGCGCACGAACTGGAAACAATCTCGAGGAAGCGTTACGTTTCGCCCTACGGGTTGGCTCAGATCTACGCAGCGCTGAACAACAATGAAGACACATTCAAATGGCTGCAAGCCGCGTATGTCGATCGCGCCGTCTGGATGGAATACCTCGCTGTTGATCCGATCTTTGATCGCTATCGCTCCGACAATCGTTTTCAAGAGCTTCTGCGGCGCATCGGCCTGCGCTGACTTCGATTACGAAATCCCCAACGTTCTACAGGCGGGGGTGGCGGTCTACATCCAGTTACTTGTCGAAGAAGACAAGCCAACAAAAGCAGAAGTTCCCTCATGTGACAAATTAGTTGCGGAAACAGCCTTGTAGCTCTTGCCACAGAGGTCCCTACCGGGGCATGAATTCTGTCCGGAGGACGAGCAACTCTTCCCTAATCCTTTAAGGTAAGGTTTGCCGACAAACGACCCACAATCCGTTCTGAACTGAGGAACGCTTTGACTTCCTCAGCAGTGGCACCCTAACATACGGCCACTTGAGGTCTCTGCGGTCTGTATGATTGGCCAAACGATTTCGCACTACCGGGTTCTGGAAAAACTGGGCGGCGGCGGCATGGGCGTGGTCTACAAAGCTGAGGACACGCGATTGCGCCGGTTCGTCGCGCTCAAATTTTTGCCGGACGAAGTCGCCGGAAATGCACAATCGCTGGCGCGATTCAGGCGCGAGGCCCAGGCCGCCTCCGCCCTAAATCATCCCAACATCTGCACGATCCACGACATCGGGGACGAGAATGGACATGCCTTCATCGCGATGGAGTTCCTTGAAGGTGTGACCCTGAAACACAGGATCGGCGGGCGCGCGATGGAAATTGACGAGATTCTGCGCCTAGGGATCGAAATTGCGGATGCGCTCGATGCGGCGCATGCTGCCGGAATCGTGCACCGCGATATCAAGCCAGCTAACATCTTTGTCACCAAACGGGGTCATGCGAAGGTGCTCGACTTCGGGCTGGCCAAGGTCAAGGCGGAACGAGCCCAGTCTTCTCAACTCGCGGGACTGCAGCCGACTGTGGAAGGCACTGACCAGCACCTCACGAGTCCGGGCACTACGCTGGGCACGGTGGCGTATATGTCACCTGAACAGGCGCTGGGAAAGGAATTGGACCATCGCTCAGATCTTTTCTCATTCGGTGCTGTGCTCTATGAAATGTCCACCGGGTCGCTCCCGTTCCGAGGCGAGACTTCGGCCGCGATTTTCGATGCAATTCTCCACAAATCCCCGGTCGCATCGGTTCGCTTGAACCCCGATCTGCCTCCCCGGCTGGAAGAAGTTACCAACAAGGCGCTCGAAAAAGACCGCAATCTACGGTACCAGCAAGCCGCCGAGATGGGGACGGATCTGCAGCGAATCAAGCGCGACTTGGATTCGAGTGGGCGTCCGGTCGCTTCGAACAGCGAAGCCTTGCCATCTTCCGGAGCCTCGACGGTTGCTGTGTTAAGAGCCTCCGCCGGACATTTGTCCGGGGCCGCGAGTTCGGCCGTTACCCCATTGGCGCGCTCCAGTGGATCGTCCTCTGCCGTTGCCGCCATCCGGCGGCACAATACCGTTACTGGGACCGCTTTGCTGGTTGGCCTGCTGGTCGCGACCGCTGCGGTTTACGGCGTATACACCTTTTTGCGGCGTCCGGCCGCCGCTCCTTTTCAGAACTTTTCCATCACCCGGTTAACCAGCACTGGCAAAGTACAGAGCGCCGCGATTTCTCCGGACGGCAGGTTTCTGCTCACCGTGCAATCCGACAACGGCAACGAAAGCCTGTGGTTACGAAACATTCCCACCGGCAGTAATACACAAGTTCTTCCGGCGTCGGGGCAATCATTTGCCTCGCTCGTCTTCTCTCCCGACGGCAACTCTTTCTATTTCCGAGAGACCCAAGGGGGCGAGGGCAGAAGCACGTTTAATCTTTTCCGCTCTCCGCTTCTCGGCGGTTCACCCACCTTGCTTGCCAAGGACGTAGACGGCGGCCCGGTATTTTCACCGGATGGCAAGCACATCGTGTATTCGCGTTACAACGACCCTGAGCTGAACAAATGGCGATTGCTGGAGGCCGACTCCGATGGCGGGAACGAGAAAGTGCTGTATGTTGAACCTGCGCCGGGAGGTCCGGCCGCCGAACTCTCCTGGTCCCCGGATGGCAAACGCCTAGCGATTTCGACGCTGACTTCCGATAGCAAATCTCTCAGCGAGATTCGATTCTTTAATTTCGCGCGCGGGAGCGTGGAAGCGTTCGTCGCACCCGCGGACAAGATCATTTTGGCAATGCCTGGGCGCCGGATGGAGGAGGAATCTTTGTCGCCTATGTGCCCCGCGGGGAGCATCTGTCGGTCCAAACCCAGGTCGGGTTCTTCTCCTATCCCGACGGAGTGTTCCGTCCCATTACCAACGATCTGACAGACCACAATTCCCTGTCGCTTTCCGCTGACGGCCACACGCTAGCAACCGTACAGAAGGAAACTTCAACCCAAATCGTCCTGATGCCGCCCAGTGGAGCAGGGCCGCTTACGCCCGTGCCCGGCATCGCACCTCGCGAAACCCTGCCGAGCTTCTCCTGGACAGGGGATGGGCAATTGCTGATCTCGCACGGAGATCGCTTAGTCAGGCAGCATATTGATGGCACCCATGCGGTGACCATTCTTAGCGATCCGGCGGCCTGGATCAGCGACCCGGTATCTTGCGACAACGACCGCTGGATTGCCGTCAACTGGATGGTTCACGGGGAGGGGAACTCGAACGGAATCTGGCGGGCCAATCCCGACGGCTCCGATGCTGCGCCGCTCACATCCAAGACATTCGGCAGCCTTTGGGGATGCTCGCCGGACGGGAAGTGGTTGTACTACTCGGAGCAAAGCACGAACGGCGTTTTCCGAATCGCTTCCGGCGGCGGCAAGCCCGAACTCGTGCCAGGAGCGAGCCCTCCGAATTCGCCCTTGGACATTCTCTGCACGCCCTGTTGCATTAGCCACCTGGCGATTGCGGCAGAGTCGAATCTGACGCAGGAACCTACGCGAAACGACGGTATGCTGCCCCGCTTCGCCCGCCGGAGAATCGTTATGCGGGCAATCTGAAGGAGCTCCGCAAGCTCTTCAGCGGTGAGAGCACGATGGATGGCATTGATGCGTGAGGCGAGGGACATCAACCGATGCGGATTTGGACTGTCGAGTACACTCTTCATTGCACCCCTCCGAAAATTTCATTCACTTTCTCACGCACCTGTTGACTGCGAGAAGGCTTCAGGTAGCGCATTGTCGATTCCATGTCAGAATGACCGAGCCACTGCTGCACCGTGCGAAGATCTACCCCCGCCCATAGGCACCGAGTGGCAAACGTCGCTCTGAACTTGTGCAGCCAGAAGTCTTCAGGGTTCAGTTCCGCACGCTCGGCGACGGCTTTGAGGTCATCAAGGAAGTTCATCTTCACATTGCAGCCGGAAGTCGGAAAGACCAAGTGGCAGGTCTTATCAGATTTCGCCTTCAGGGCCTTCAGGCTCACGACCAACTTTGCAGGGATCGGAATCTCTCGCTCCTTGTAGGCCTTGGGCGTCCAGCCTCGGTCTGGTTTGTGGCTGACGCGAACCGTGGAAGCCTTGAAGTTGATGTCCGCCCAGTACGCGTACATGACCTCCTGTTCGCGCATGCCCGTCATTAGAAAGAACTCAAACCACAACTTTTCCTTTTCATTACAGGCTGCCAACAGCGTGTCCAGTTCGTCGTCCTCGTACGTCTCAGGCTCTTCTTCGGTGTACCGAGGCCAATCGTTTTTCCCCGCCAGGCCACGAATCCCGTTCGCCTTCAGAAACGTCATTACGTTCTCGAATTTGTTGTAGACAGAGCGCGGTGCCTGCTCCTTCTCATCACGGAGAAATGCCGCAAACTTGAGCAGATCCCTGCGGTCAATTTCTTCGAGGTAGAGCTTTGGGCAGGACTCAGTGAAGTAATTGAGAGCAGTCGTGTACGCAGCCAGCGTCTTCGGCTTCTTGGTGAGCTTGGTTTCGTCAAGGAAATCAGCGACCGCGACGGCTACTGACCTGTTTCCGTTCTGGCCGTCAGGCAGGACAGCGACGCCATTGTTCACGGCGTTCAGTTCGGCTTCCTTTTGAAGCCGGCGGGCGGTGGCGGTGGCAGCGTCTTTGCCCACGGAGAGCCGGATCAGACGCTTTCCCTCGTACCATGAAATGTAGTACGCCCCTTCGGGATGTCGCTCTTCCCGGTCTCCGAGCAAAACCACATCTGGCTTGATTCGCCCATTGGCGGAAAGCACTACTGGGCAATAGCGTGGACCTTTGCTGGTCTGGATTCGTTTGGTAACGTTGCACTGGCGGTTCACTGGTGATCCTCCACGTTGATATCAGTGTAGATATCACCAGCTTGCAAGTGCTAGATTACAAAGGTAATGGCGGAGAGGGAGGGATTCGAACCCCCGGTACCCTTTCGGGTACGCCGGTTTTCAAGACCGGAGCCATCAACCACTCGGCCACCTCTCCGGTGACTGCAGCGCGGAGCACAGTTTTGCGCGCTTGGTTAGTTTACAACAGGAGTCCGAAATCTCAGTGGGGCGGCAGCAGGCCGAATGCTCGGGAGTGGAACTCCATGACCTCGGCGAAATGGGACAAGAAATAGGTAAGGCTATGATCGCCTGGATAGGCGTGGTATTCGTGTTTCACGCCTTCTTTTTGCAATTGCTCATGGAGAACCGCCGCTCCTTTTTCGAAGCCGTAGTTGTCATCCTGGCCACAGTTGAAATAGATGGACATTTTTCGTAGAGCGACGGCATTTCGCTTCGCCAGCAGGAATGGACTGTTTTCATTCCAATGAGCAACGTTGATGGGCTTGCCGAAGACTGGGGCAAGCACGCCTGCTAGCGGAGCTCCGGTATTCGAGGCCGAATCGAGCGTATGAGGTGATTCGGTGATGAGAGCGGCGCTTTGCGCGCTCGCAGCGGAAAAGAGTTCCGGATGGGCAAAAGCGAAGCGCAAGGCACCGTAGCCTCCCATGGAAATCCCGCTGATGGCTCGGCCTGCGCGGCCCGGACGAAGGCGGTATTTGCTCTCGATGTGGGGCAGGAATTCCTGGAGAAAGAAGTCGCTGTAGCGGACGGAGGCGTCGGCGGAGTTGATGTAGAAGCTGCGCCGTCCTTCGGGCGCGACAATCAGGAAGTCGCCCATCTTGTGCTGGTGGCGCAGATCGTCGAGCAATGTCCAGCCGCCCGTGTTGAAGAGGGTTTGCTCGTTGTCGCCAAGGCCGTGCAGAAAATACAGCACTGGATATCGCTGGGGAGGATGGGCCGTCGCGCTCGCGTCATAACCGGCGGGCAGGTAGACACAGTAGTGGACGACTTGTTTGAGAATACGGCTGTTCAGGGCGCCGCAGTCGATGCGGCTCTGAGCGGTCGCCAGACATGACGCAAGCAAGAGAAATAAACTGATATGCCTGAGAGCTCGGATCATTCAGAACGCCTATTCGTACCGCAACGCCTGGACGGGGTCGAGCCGGGCAGCACGTCCAGCGGGATACAGACCGGAGACCAGGCTCACGAGGAATGAAAACCCGATCGCTAACGCGACCAGCCACCACGGCACCGCCCAGAAATGTTCGGGCGGGAAGGACTGGCTCTTCAGGTAAATGTTCGTTCCGAAGTTTATAACCTGGCCAATCGCCCAGCCCAGCGCGACTCCCACCAGGCCGCCGAGAATTCCCATGGCGCCTGCCTCGGCGAAGAAAAGCTTTCTTACATCTGAGTCGCTGGCTCCAATCGCTTTCATAATCCCGATCTCGCGGCGACGTTCAAGGATCGCCATCACGAGAGTGTTCACGATTCCGATGGAAGAGACGATCAAGGCCAGGC
This sequence comes from uncultured Acidobacteriaceae bacterium, assembly GCA_963731405.1. GTDB lineage: Bacteria > Acidobacteriota > Terriglobia > Terriglobales > Acidobacteriaceae > Sulfotelmatobacter. Next base: position 11,680 of record CAVSVS010000032.1, read on the forward strand.
TTCCGAAGATTCCGAGAAACGCGTACAACACTTTGAAAACCTGCTGCAGGCCGCGGCTGGCATCGAGAATCGAGAATGTGCCGAAACCCATTTTCTTGATGGCATTCTCGACGACTTGAACCTGCGCTGGATCCTTCACCCGTACGCTCACCGAGGAATACACCGGCTGGTCGCTGGCTGCCCGCGAGATTTCGCGCAGGTCAGTGGGCTGCATCACATGAAGACTCTCGGCCAGCTTCAACGGAAGAAATACCTTGGCGCGCGTAGGGCCGCGCATGCTCTCCGGGTCAAGGTCGGCGACGCCGACGATCTTGAGCCGCTGTTCACGCGAAATAACGGAGTACGCGGCGCCGTCGAGATTGCTGTCCACGGAATTCATAGCAGCGACGCTGGGGGGCGAAGGCCTAGCTGGGTTTGCCGCTCGCTGCGCATAACGCATGGTCAATTCTTTGCCAAGAAGAGGCTTCGCGAGATCGGCGACATTGGTCTCGTCGACTCCGCGAGCTGGAGCCTTGCCCAGTAGTTCCTCGGCGAAACTCTTTTGCAAAACCGCTTCGGCAGCCGTGTTGGAGGAGAAGAAACTTCCCTGCATGCCTTCGAAGGCGTCATTGGATTTTGCGGATTCGGGCAGCGCGGAAACCATGGTCAGATGCGGCTTGTCTTCATAGCGCAGTTCGGTGATGAAGCGGATGTCAGGATAGGCCTCGAGTACGTTGGGGAGGTGTTCAATCTCGATCCGTGCAGGCTCGTCGAGGATGCGGCTTTCGCCTGGGGGCGGCGCGTTGCGGTCGTTGTCGCGGCCCATTCCGCGGAGATCGCGCCGAGAGGTAACCAATACGGTGTCAAACAATCCCGACTTCGCCAGTCGACGCGAGAACAACTGCTGCAGTCCGATGCCAAGAGATAGCATCGCAACGAGCGAGGCAACGCCCACCGAGATGCCGATGGTGGTCAGCGAGTTTCGCAGCAGCGACTCGCGTAGATTTCGCAGGGCCAGTTCGGTTAGGTCTGGAAGCTTCATGGCTCTCCTCCTTGCTCCTGCAAGACGACCGGGGGCGTGTTGGGCCGGTCGTCAATGAGTTTGCCATCTGCCAAGAAGATGAGGCGCTCAGCGTAGCGCTCCGCCAAGGCACGCTCGTGGGTGACCATCACAACGGTCATCCCGAGCTCCCGGTTGAACTTGCGCACCATCTCCATGATTTCCGTTCCGGTGTGGCTGTCGAGATTGCCCGTGGGCTCGTCGGCTAAAAGAAGTTGCGGACGGTTGATAAGGGCACGAGCGAGGGCAGCTCTCTGTTGTTCGCCGCCAGAAAGCTCGCTAGGCCGGTGATTCATGCGGGCACCGAGGCCGACCCGCTCCAACGCTTCACGAGCAAGGCCCTGCCGCTGTCCGCGATCGACTTCCGCGAAGCGGAGAGGAAGTTCGACATTTTCTGCGAGCGTCATGCTGGCGATCAGGTTGAACGACTGAAAGACCATGCCGACCACGCGCAGACGATATTTTGCAAGGTCTTCGCGTGAGAGGCTTGCCAGATCACGATCTCCGACGACGACGCTACCCGACGTGGGGCGATCGAGCCCCGCAATGAGATTTAGGACGGAAGACTTGCCTGAGCCAGAACTTCCAAGGAGTGCGACGAATTCCCCGGCACGAACTTCGAGCGAGACGCCATCAACCGCGCGGATGAGAGTTTCGCCCATGCGGTAATGTCGGCAAAGGTTTTCGCTGCGAATCGCGGTCGTTCCACGGACCGGAGGGGCTGTACTGGCAATCGTCATTGGCTCTAACGCATCTCTCCTCGTAACACACGCAGCGCGTCAGCAGCCTTCACGTCGCCGCTCTTGCCTTCAGTGCCGTTGCCGCCATTCACTGTGACGGCATCGCCTTCACCGGGTGCGAGGAACAAATTTTCTTCGACTCCGTGTTGGCGCGTATAGAGGTCGTAGTAGCGGCCGCGGGCGCCATAAAGTTGTGCGTGCGTACCCCGCTCCACGATTTGTCCCTGTTCCATGACCATGATCTGGTCGGCACGGCGAATGGTGGACAGCCGGTGTGCGATCACGAATGTGGTGCGCCCTTGCATCAGATACGACAAGCCTTGCTGGATCATTTGTTCTGATTCAGAGTCGAGGCTGGAAGTGGCTTCGTCGAGAATCAAAATGCGCGGCTCGGCGAGGATGGCGCGGGCAATCGAGATGCGCTGCCGCTGGCCGCCTGAAAGTTTCACGCCACGCTCGCCGACAATGGTGTCGTACTTGTCGACGAAGGATTCGGCAAACTCGTCGACTCGGGCGATGCGGCAGGCGCGCATAATCTCGTCCTCACTGGCCTTCGGCCGCGAGAAAGCCACGTTCTCGCGGATCGTTCCGTCGAAGAGAAATGATTCCTGCAACACGACGCCGAGTCTGGTACGGAACGAATCGAGCCGGACCGTGCTCAAGTCCACGCCATCGACCCGAACCGTGCCTTTTGAGGGCACATAAAAAGCCGAGACTAGGCCAATCGTCGTCGACTTCCCGGACCCCGAGGAACCGACAAGAGCGGTCACGCTTCCGGGTTCAGAGCGAAAAGAAATGTCGCGGAGAACATCGTGAATCCCGTCGTAGCTGAATGTGACGTTCTCGAATTCGACCAGTCCCACAATGTCGCGAAGTTGGATGGAGCGGTTCGGATCCCGATCCTCCTGACTTTCGAGCATGATTTCCTGGGTTCGCTCTAAACCGGCCAGGGCCTCGGTCAACTGCGTGCCGATTGAGACGACTTGCATCACTGGGGCAATCAGAAAAACCAAAAGAAAGTTGTACGAGAAATAACTTCCCGGGCTGAGAGTGTGGGCCGTCATTTGACGTCCACCGATATACATGGTGGCGGCACCGACGACGCCCAGCAACACGCTCGCGGAGAGCCCCATCAGGGATGTGGCCGTCAAAGTACGCATGACGTTATCGAGGAGACGGCGGACTCCACCGGAAAAAATTTTCTCTTCGCGTTCTTCCGCGTGATAGCCCTTAATCACGCGAACTCCGCCAAGAGATTCGGTGAGTCGTCCGGTGACCTCGGCGTAGATCTTGCCCCGTTCGCGAAAGATGGGACGGATCGTCGCAAAGGCGCGGTTCAGGGCGAAGGCAAAACAACCGAGCGAACCGACGGCGATCAGGGTTAGCGGGGCGCTGATGCGAATCAAGAGAGCGAGGGCGATACCAGCCGCAACTAGTCCTCCCGCGAAATCCACCAACCCCGTTCCCAGCAGATTGCGGACGCCGTCAACGTCGGTCATGATGCGCGACACTAGAGCACCGGTCTTGTTGGCGTCATAAAAGGACACAGGGAGGCGTGAAACGTGTGCTTGTACTTGTTGGCGTAAGTCCGCAATCAGGCGCTGGGCGGCTTTCGACAGCAACTGCGTCAGCGAGAAGGAAGTGACGCCTTGAATCAGGGTGGCAAGTAGAACGGCCAAAACGAGAGCCCGCAGCAACCCGCCCTGGTGCTTGCTGACCACGTTATCGATCAGGAATTTCGAGGAGTAGGGGAGGACGAAGCCGGCGAGTTTGTTGATGACCATGAGCACAAAGCCGAGCGCGAGCAATCCGCGGCGCGGGCGCATGAGCTTCCAGACTTCGGGCCAAACGGCCTTCAGGCGCTGGATCTTGGGGGGGGTGGCGGCTTCTTTGGCTGGAGAAGTCAATCTCTTGTTTGACTCCTCGGGCCCGGGATTCGCTTCATTATTACTGCATTGTCACACATCCGCGAGGGACGCGTCCCGAGAACGCGCCCTGTGACAGCGCGCGTGCAGACGTTGTATGCTCGGGGCGTGTCCCGCCTCTCTCCGCCGGACCGTTCACCGACCCTGGGCTTGTTCCTGGGCTTGCTCATTACGTTGTCCGCGATCGTGGCTTATTCGGCCTATATCACGTGGCAAGTGACCGGCTTGCGCAAGCTGCAGACCGAACTGGTGGACCGCGATCGCAAGGATTCGCTGCAGTTGCTGAGAATCCAGAATGATCTGAATCTGCTTGCAGTCGCTATGCGCGACATGGTGAGTAGCGACGAGCCCTATCCGTTGACGGCATGGTCGGCGCAGTTTCAGCGGATCCGGACAGACCTTGACGACGCGATGCGACTGGAAGCCGGGTTGGCCGCGGCCAGCCGAACTCCGGAGCAGAGCGCGTTTCTCGCGGGATCGTTCACACAATTCTGGGATGCGGTGGACCGAATTTTTGCGCTCGCGCGTGAAGGGAAAGACAAAGAGGCGCGCGCGCAGATTCAGCTCTCGCTGCAGGAGCGGCAGGCGGCCCTGAGCACGGCCGTGGCTCGGATGCTGGTGCAGAACAGCGAGAATGAAGAGCGGGCGGGCCAACGTATCGTCCAGATCTATGACCGGGTACAGAGGCAGGTGTATTTCTTTCTGGCCGCCACGTTGCTGGCGATTCTACTGAGCGGGCTGTCAGTGATCCGCTGGAACCGGAGGCTATTCGCACGCCTAGCGGAGGTTTCCGCGCGGCGCAGCGAACTGGCGCAGAAGTTGATTGCGACCCAGGAATCCACGCTGCGCTACATTTCGCGTGAATTGCACGACGAATTCGGCCAGATTCTGACGGCGGTTGGGTCGATGTTGCGACGCGCGGGAACGCATGCGCCCGAAGGCTCATCGCTGCGCGTCGACTTGAAGGAAGTTCTGCAGGTTGTGCAGAGCACGCTGGAGAAGGTTCGCAGCCTGTCTCAGGCGCTGCATCCGGTCATGCTTGACGAGGCCGGGCTGGAGAGCACTCTTGACTGGTACATCCCAACCGTAGAACGGCAAACCGGAATTGCCATATCCTATGAGAAGCAAGGTGTGCCGTTCCCTGTGGATGGTGGCGCCGGTGTGCATGTTTATCGCGTCGTGCAGGAAGCACTGAACAATGTGGCGCGACACTCAGGCGCCAAGTCGGCGTGGGTGCGTTTGCGTTTCTTGCCCGCTGCGCTGGAGTTGGAAGTAGAGGATCATGGAGCGGGCTTCGCTGAGCGCTCAACCACCAAGCGCGGTATCGGCCTGGTGGCGATGCGCGAGCGAGCTGAGTTGATGGGTGGGCAAATCGTGTTTTCACGACCGCCAGAAGGCGGAACGCGGGTTCACCTGGAAGTTCCGAGAGAGAAAGCGGAGTCTTATGGAAAAGAAGATCACAGTGTTGCTGGTGGATGATCATAGCCTGGTGCGGCGTGGGTTTCGTCGCATGCTGGAGGATGAGGCCGACATGGAAGTCGTCGGTGAAGCGGGCAACGGCGAGGATTCCATCAAGCTAGCGAAAGAACTTCATCCCCAAGTTGTAGTGATGGATTGCGCTTTGCCGGGCATGAATGGACTCGACGCCACGCGCAGGATCATTGAAAATTCACCGGGCATTGCAGTTCTGATGCTCAGCATGCATACCGAGAGTACGTGGGTGCGGCAGGCGATTGAAGCGGGCGCCAAGGGCTACGTGCTCAAGAATGCGATGGATTTGGAACTCGGAGCGGCGATCCGGAAAGTTGCGGCGGGGGAAACGGTTTTCGATCCACAGGTGGAGCAGAAGTCGGTTCTGAAGGGGGAACGGAGCGCCGCGCTCACGCAGCGCGAACTCGAAGTGCTGCAGATGATTGTGGACGGCAAATCGAACAAGGAGATTGCGACCGCACTTGAACTCAGCGCAAATACGGTGGCAGTTCATCGCGCGAATATCATGAACTCTTTGGGAATTCATAAGACCGCGGAGCTCGTGGTCTATGCGATTCGGGCTGGGTTGGTGAACGTTCCGTGAATCGTCGCTCGTTCCTCGGGGGGATGGTGGGACTGGCGTCGTGTTCGCAGTTGCCTGGCATTTGCGCGATCGCGGCACAGACTGCAGCGGCTTCGCCCGGCTTTCGATTTGCTGATGTGACCAGCCAGACGGGAATTCAGTTTGAGCATAATAGCGGAGCCTTCGGGGGGAAATTTCTGCCCGAAACCCTCGGTTCGGGGTGCGCATTTCTGGACTACGATCGCGACGGGTGGCAGGACATTCTGTTGATCAACGGAATGGACTGGCCGGGGCACAAGAAACGCCGTTCGACGCTCCGTCTTTATCACAACAATGGAAATGGCACGTTCACTGATGTCACGACGCACGCAGGGCTCGACGTTGAAATGTACGGCATGGGGGTGGCAGTCGGCGATTACAACAACGACGGGTTCCCTGACATTCTGATCACTTGCGTGGGGCAGAACCGCTTGTTTCGTAACACGGGGAAGGGCACATTTGTCGATGTGACGAACACCAGCGGACTGGGGAAGCGAGAGGGCTTCAGCACATCCGCTTTGTGGTTTGACTATGACCGTGATGGACTGCTTGATTTATTTGTATGCAATTATGTGAAGTGGTCGCCGGAACACGACGTGTTTTGCAGCCTCGACGGAAAGCACAAGTCCTACTGCACACCTGAGGCATATCGCGGCGCTACGTGCTGGCTCTTTCACAACAGGGGTGATGGGACGTTTGAGGATGTAACCGCTGCGAGCGGGATTTTCGACAGCAGTTCGAAATCGTTGGGAGTTGCGCTGTTCGACCACAATCACGATGGCTGGCCCGATCTGCTCGTGGCCAATGATACGCAGCCCAACAAACTTTATCGCAACCAGCACAACGGTACGTTTAAGGACGCAGCGGTGGAGGCTGGGCTAGCGTTCAGCAGCGAGGGCAAAGCTCGCGCGGGCATGGGCGTAGACGTGGCGGATTTCGACAACTCCGGCATACCCGGAGTGGCGATCACGAACTTCGACAATGAAATGATCGGGCTCTACCGGATGAGCGGCAAGACTTTCGAAGATATCGCACCACAGTCTGGGGTCGGAATCGCATCCAGAAACAGCTTGGGATTTGGTTGCGCTTTTCTCGACGTCAACCTGGATGGCTGGCTCGACTTTGTCGTCGCGAACGGACATATCGACGAGACCGTGCGCAATATTCGCGGCAATGTTGGATACGCCCAGCCGCCCCAACTCTTTTTGAATGGTGGCAAGGGGACCTTCCGCGATGTCGCGGCAGAAGTTGGAACGGACTTCGATCAGCCCAAAGTTGGGCGTGGCCTGGCTTATGCTGATTTTGACCGGGATGGAGACATCGATTTGCTGCTCACGACCAACAACGGGCCAGCGCACCTATACCGCAACGACCAGCAGACCGGGAACCGCAGTATCCGATTTCGTCTGATAGGAACGAAGTCAAACCGCGATGGAATCGGCGCGAGCGTGCGGGTATTTGCTGGAGGGATCACGCAATCGCGCCTGGTGAAGGGTGGCTCCAGTTACCTGTCGCAGTCGGAACTGCCAGTCACCTTTGGTTTGGAGAAGCGGCAAGCCATTGATCGCCTGGTGATCGACTGGCCGAGCGGCCGGACGGAGGAATACAAGAATCTTGCAGCCGGTCGTTGCTACGAGTGCACGGAAGGAAAGGGAGTGGCTCCGCAGGATGGCTACTGACGGGCACTGACGGCAGATGCCTTCGCCAAAGTTCCGGCAGCCACCAAATCAATCTCAACCGAATCGTTCACCCGCAAGAACAACGTGCTCGGATTTTTCATTCCCCACTTCGCATAGGGGACGGTGAAGTGAACAGTGGCCGTCCAATGGTCGGAAGACATTTCGACCTCAGCGGGAACGGTAATCTCGTGATCGGTGCCGTGGATGCTGAACATGCCGTGAATCTTGACGGAGGACTTGCCCGGGCTTGCGATAGTTCCCTCGACTCTGTCTGGATGGAAAGCAATGTCCGGATACTGACTACTCTCGAGAATTTCCTTATGCATCTTGCGGTCGCGCATGCTGCTGCCGCTCTCGCCACTGGCGGCATCGACCACGATCTCGCCCGAGATTTTTCCTGAGATCGGCTCGAGGCGCAACACCCCGTGCTTGAGTTGGAAGGTCCCGCGAACGGTGTGGAGGACATCTGCCAGCGTGAACTTGACCGACGTGTGTGCGGGATCAAGTTGAAAGGCTGTGTCTTGTGCCGTAGCCGCTGAGTTTAGAGCTGTCAGCAGGGCGAAAAATGCCCACGCGAGCCCTCTGGCGTATTTGATCGGCTTAAGTGTGGCCACGTTCATGAGTTATGCGGTTAAGAGTCCCCATCCCAAAGTAAGGCCGTCCAACGCAAGGTGCAGCGGGGAAAGGATTCCAACATGCAGTTCGAGCAGCCTTTGGAAAACATCTGGCCTGTTTTGAAGCACCTGCAGGGTGCGGCGTTGTAACCGAGGACGACCGTCGAGCGCCAGCAGCAGTCGGGCCATTAGGAGCGGACGCAGGGCCAAGCGGCGATGCTCGTGTTCGTAGCGAGTCAGATCTCCGGCGCGCAGGCAATCTGCTAAGACCAGGGCCTGGCTAAAGGCGAGGCAAAGTCCCTCGCCCGTGATTGCATCGACTGTGCCTGACGCATCTCCAATCAGCGCCACATTGCCGCGACTTACGCGCTTCAATTTGCAGGTGGAGGTCATAGCGCCCTTCTCTCTGGAAGAAACGTCAGCGCCCTCGAGCCGTGCGCGTAATTCAGGGAAGCACTGCAAAGCCTCGGAGAGCCGCAATTTGGGGTTGCGGGAGATCAGTGCCACGCATACCTGATTGCTCGACACGGGCGTGACGTAGATTTCCCCGATCCGGGCCCAGTGCAATTCCATGCGGTCGGTCCAAGGCGCCACGCGATAATGCTGCCGAAAGGCGTAGCGGCAATCTCTTCTTCGGAAAGCGTCGAGGCCGGCCCATCGTCGCACGCGAGAAGCGCCGCCGTCGGCGCCGACAATCCAGCGGGCGCTGATTTTGCGTTTTCCCAGTTGAACGCCGTCGGGCAAAATTCCGGTCACCGGGGTCTGCCACAAGAAGTCGATTCCCAGGCTTGCGGCACGGTCTGCGATCAGACGATGCAACACAGTGCGGCGTATGCCAATGCCGGAAGAATGCTTGGGGAATGCTGCCTCGATGGCAATCCCCCCCGCGAGAAATCGAATGCCGCGGAAAGGACAAGAATCTTCTTCGTCGACTGAAACTCCAAGTTTTTTGAGCGCCGCGAGGCCGTCAGGCATCAGGCCTTCGCCGCATGGTTTGTCGATCGGCATGTGGGCGCCATCCGCTACGATCACGCGAAATCCCTGCTGCCGAGCCGCAATGGCGGCCGCGAGCCCTGCAGGACCACCACCAATCACAAACACATCCGTCGAATTCAGCAACTGCAAACCTCACCATTGCAGGAGTACGAGTTCGGAACAAAAACCCGGGCCCATCGCCGCAAGAATGCCGAGCGTGCCTGGCTCCGGGCGACGGTTCTTCATGACATCTTCGAGTACGACCAAGACCGATGCGGACGAGAGATTCCCGACCTTCTTCAGGCAATCCCAGGATGCGTCGAGCTGACCATTGTGTAAATCCAGCGCTGCGGCCGTGGCCTCGAGCACCTTTGGGCCGCCGGTGTGCAGCACCCAGCTTCCGATGTCGCCACGCTTGTGGCCGTGGTCGCCGAGAAATGCGTCCATGTCGTGCCCTAGATTTTCGCGAATCAAAACCGGCACTTCCGGAGACAGCGTGATGCGAAAACCTTTCTCAGTGATGTTCCAGCCCATCATCTCTTCGGTGTCGGGATAAAAGACCGATCTGGTCGCGACAATCTCAGGCCCGGCTGAATCCAAATCGGAGCCGGTGACAATGACCGCGGCCGAGCCATCGGCGAACAGTCCCGAGGAGATCAGATTGGCCACCGAAAGATCCTCGCGTTGAATGGTGAGGGAGCAGAGTTCAACCGACACGAGCGCGGCCGCCTGGGACGGATAGGCGCGCACATAATCGGCGGCACGAGAAATTCCTGCGGCGCCGGCCACGCAACCCAGGCCAAAGATTGGGACGCGCCGAATATTCCTGGGTAGTCCCATGCGGTTGATTAACAGGGCATCGATCGACGGACTGCAGATGCCCGTGACGGAAGTGAAGAAAAGCGCACCCAGAGCGCTCGAATCGAGGCCGGCATGGTGCAGCGCGCGACAGAGCGCTTGTTCGCCCAGCTCCTGAGCGCACTCAATCCACACATCATTGGCCTGGCCCCAGGTGTTCATGTCGTAGTATTTTTCCGGGGGCATCACAAGATGGCGGCCTTCGACTGCCACATTGCGATGAAGGCGCGCCAACATTTGCGGATTCTTGAGTTGGTCGCCCCAGTATTCTTGCAGTTTTTCCAAAAGAACTTTCTGGGAGTAATAGTGTTTAGGAAAGGCGCTTGCAGCGCTGGCGATCTTCATTGAATGGATTCCGGTCCCGGCACGGAGTCAGCGCCATCACCTTGCCGGACATCGTGGCTCACAAACTTAGATGATCGGGCGCTGCTAGCGGTTGTACTCGCGTACTACGTGCCGTCTAGAGTATTTTCCCAACGCCCCATGGGCGAATTGTCATTCGCCTGTCAAACCGGGCCCCAGGAAGCAGGTAAAGCTTAACCGCGGAACGCTATTCGCGCCAGTCCTAAAGATTCCGACCCGCTCCCGCTCCCGTTTGGAGTAGCCTTCGGAGGCGGGCCCGGGCTGTTCGAGTGCGAAGGCCGCGTCCATACTTGCTTTCGCGATCGGGGGCTAGGGTGTAAGTGCAATTGAAGTGGGACTGCCGGGGACAGAATACGAGGCCACAGAAGTGAGCGCTCCGGTGCCCGTGTCGAGACTGAAAGATTGAATCACCGGACTCTGCTGGTTCCCGACAAACAAGTATTTTCCACCGGCATCTGTAGCTAAGCTGTTCGGCTGCGAACCTGTGCCAAACGGAGAACCCGTGAGGAGTGCGAGAGAACCATCGGAGCCGATGGAATAGGCCGCAAGGTTGCTTGACCCCTGATTGGCCACGTACAAATAGGCTCCGGATTTGTCGATGAAAAGAGTGACCGGCGCCGCGTACTGCTCACCGATGGGAGAACCGGAGAGTTCGGCGAGAGATCCGTCGGCATTGATTGTGAACTCTGAGATGGAATTGTCCAGGGTGTTGGCGGTGTACAAAAATCCACCGCTAGACGAGATGACTAGCCCGAAAGGATTTCTTCCCGTAAGGAAAGGAGAACCTGCCACCACTGAGAGGACACCCTGGTTCAAATTGAAAGCCTCGATGATCCCAGCGCTTACGTTCCCGTTTGAGAATCCACCCGTGACGTAGAGGGTCGAACCCGACGGCGACACCTTCATATTGATAGGCGTCAATCCAATGGGGAAGGGAGAGCCTGCAACCTCTGTAAGCGCGCCTGTGCCAGAGTCGATCGAGAAGGCCGAGATGCTACCCGATCCGGAATTCCCGACATAAAGGAAGGCTCCTGCCGAATCCATGGCGAGAAGCGTGGGCGACGATCCGACGTTGGTGCGCGGAGTGACTTCGGTGATGGTGCCAGTGGACGAAATCGTAAACAGAGAAACATCGCCGGTGGGGGGACCGTCGCCGGAGTTGGCGGCGTACAAAAATTTTCCTGAAGGATGCATTGCAATGGACTGGACCGCTGAGCCTGCGGTAATGGGACTGCCGGTCAATTGCGTAAGGACGCCCGAGTTGGGGTCTTCGCGATAAGCAACAATCTGGTTCGACAAGGGGATCGTTGCGTACAGGTAATGGCTACTCGTCGAACCACAACCCACCCATGTGGCCATGCTTGCGCAAACAAAGAGCAGAGCCGCTGCTTTCTTTAGCATCCGTAACTCCTGAAGGAATTTGCCCAAACGAAAATCGGGAGATCGCTGGATCCCGGCAACACCCGGGACGAATGAATCTCTATCAGCAGTACTTATTGTTGAACTTCTATCATACGGGAGAAGCCCTATTTTGCGCAGCAGGCACGCTCTTGACAAGTGTTGCGATGCAGAAATTCTGCGTTCAGGTTGCACCCCGCCGCTCTTTGCATCATGCCTGCTGCTTGGGAATGAATGATCTATCCATATCGGCAGCTGGCGTCAGCACAAAGGGCAAGGCTAATGCACCGGACTGGGAGTGGCACCGCCAGGGGATGAAGGCTCCGGCCGCACGTTCTCCTGACCGCCCCGTAGGGCGAGCCTCAAACGATCGAGATACACATAAACCACTGGGGTCGTGAACAGCGTCAGCATCTGGCTCACGATGAGCCCGCCGACAATGGTGATTCCCAACGGTCGGTGCAATTCGGACCCAGTTCCGCTTCCCAAAGCGAGGGGAAGGCCACCCAGCAGCGCCGCCATGGTCGTCATCATAATGGGGCGGAAACGCAGGATACATGCGTCATAGATCGCTTCCACCGGCTTTTTGCCCTGCGTGCGTTCTACGTCGAGGGCGACGTCGATCATCATGATGGCGTTCTTTTTCACTAATCCAATCAGCAAAATGATGCCGATCATCCCGATCACATTCAGTTCGTTGTGCGTCAGCAGCAGCGCCAGCAATGCGCCCACGCCGGCTGAAGGGATCGTGGAGAGGATCGTGATGGGATGAATGTAGCTCTCGTAAAGCATGCCCAGCACAATGTATACGGTGCCCAGGGCCGCGATGATCAGGACCAGCATGTTCGACCGCGAATCCTGGAAGGCCGCGGCAGTCCCCTGAAAACTAGCCTGGATGCTTGGCGGAAACCCGATCGTACTCTCGGCTTTTTCAATCGCATCAGTTGCCTGCCCGAGAGAAACTCCGGGCGCCAGGTTGAACGAGATCGTCACCGAAGGCAGTTGTCCCTGATGACTCACTGCCAAAGGAGTGTTCGATGGCTGGAAATGCGTGAATGCCGCGAGCGGCACGGGCGTTCCCGCAGTCGACCGCAGATAGATATTTTGCAGCGCTTCGGGAGTTTGCTGGAACTGCGATGCCACTTCCATCACCACGTGATACTGATTCAGCGGCCGATACATCGTCGACACCTGCCGCTGACCAAAGGCGTCATACAGCGCATTGTCCAGGGTCTGGGGAGTGATGCCCATCCGGCTCGCCGTGTCGCGATCGATCACAAGCTTCGCCTGCAGTCCATGATCTTGCTGATCAGAGTTCTGGTCGCGCAGTTCGGGCAGGGTCCTGAGCTTAGCGAGCAGGCGCGGCGCCCAGGTGTTCAGATCGTCCAAGTTCGCGCTCTGCAGCGTGTACTGGTACTGTGCATTGCCATACCGCCCACCAATAGTGAGTTCCTGTGCCGACTGCAGAATCAGCGTCGCGCCCGGCACGACCGCCAGTTTGCCGCGCAGACGGTTGATCACATCGTCGGCCGTCACGTACTTGCAAGACTGCCAGAAATGTTGCTTCTGGCAGGGACCACGCTGCTCCAGCGGCTTTAGCATCACAAAGAATCGGCCCTGGTTCAGGGCGCTATTCCCGCCTGTAAACCCAGCCATGGTATCGACCGACGGGTCTGCCATCACGATGCTGATGAAGCGCCGCATCTTGTCGGCCATCGACTGGAACGAAATATCCTGAGCTCCGATCACCGATCCCTGAATACGCCCGGTGTCCTGCTGCGGAAAGAAACCTGTGGGCACTTTGAAGTACAGAAAGATGCTCAGGAATGCGACCAGGATGGTAACGATCAACATCGCAAACTGATGGGACAACACGCGTTTCAGCATGCGGCTGTAAGTCGCCAGGAGTCCGTCGAAAAGCCACTCGCTGGCGCGGTAAAAGATGTTGTGCTTTTCCTTCTTTGACGGCCTCAAGAACTTCGCGCACATCGTGGGGGTAGTAGTCAGCGAAACCAGCAATGACACTACGATCGCAGTACTCAGCGTCACCGCGAACTCGCGGAACAGCCGCCCCACAATTCCACCCATCATCAGCAACGGGATGAACACGGCGATGAGTGACACGCTCATCGACAAGACGGTGAATCCAATCTCAGCCGCTCCTTTGAAGGTCGCCTGCACGGCACCCATGCCCTGCTCGACGTAGCGGGTGATGTTTTCCAGCACGACGATCGCATCATCCACGACGAACCCGGTCGAGATCGCCAGCGCCATCAGCGAGAGGTTATCCAGACTGTACCCCAGCAGGTACATGACCCCGAACGTTCCCACCAGCGAAAGCGGAACGGCGATGCTGGGAATGATGGTTGCCCGCACCGTACGCAGGAACAGAAACACGACCAGGATCACCAGCACGATCGAAATCAGCAGCGTTCTTTCGATGTCTTTCACCGACGCTCTTACGGACGTCGTCCGGTCCATCACGACGGATAGCTTCATTGCGGGCGAAATCGAGGATTGCAAATAGGGAAGAATCGCCTTCACCCGGTCCACCGTGTCGATGATGTTCGCGCCCGGCTGCCGGAAAATCGGCAGAATAATGCCCCGTTTGCCATTGATCAGACCAAGGTTACGCACGTCGGAGACCGCGTCCTCCACCTCAGCTACATCTCCGAGCCGCACGGCCGCTCCGTTGTTGTACGACACGATGAGCGGCCGGTACTGATCGGCCGTAAAAAGCTGATCCGTATCGGTGAAGGAATATGATGTCGTGCTGTTAGAAACCGATCCCTTCGGGCGGTTGGCGTTGGCGGCATTCAGGGCGTTGCGCACCGTGTCGAGTCCGATCCCCAGTTTGTTGAGCAGAGTCGGGTTCACTTCGGCCCGCACGGCGGGTTGCGCCGAACCCCACACAAAAACCTGCCCCACTCCGTCCACTTGCGATAGCTTTTGTGACAGGATCGAGTCGGCGGCATCGTACATCTGGGGCACGGTCGCCGTGTCGGAGGTAAGCCCCAGCAGCAGAATAGGCGCGTCCGCCGGATTCACTTTGCGATAAGTCGGATTGCTCGGCAGGTTCGCAGGGAGCTGGCTACGAGCTGCATTGATCGAGGCTTGCACATCGCGAGCGGCAGCGTTGATGTCGCGGTTCAAATCGAATTGCAGGGCGATTCCGGTGCTCCCCAGCTGGCTCGACGAAGTCATCTGATTCACGCCGGAGATTCGTCCGAACTGGCGCTCCAATGGCGTCGCCACGGCCGAGGCCATGGTCTGTGGATCTGCACCCGGCAGCCCCGCGCCGACGCTGATGACCGGGAAGTCCATTCTCGGGAGCGAAGCCACTGGAAGGAAATTGAAGGCGAGAATCCCCGACAGCAGCAGCGCCGCCGCTAACAAGGACGTGCCAATTGGACGCCGGATAAATGGAGCCGAAATGCTCATGGTCTCGGGTGGCCTAGTCCGCCGACATGGGCTCCTCTGAAATTTGATTGCCGATCCTGTAGCGCGAGAACCGGTGCGCCAAACGGTCGAACCACAAATAGACGACGGGCGTTGTGTAAAGCGTGAGCAACTGGCTGAGGAGCAGTCCGCCGACGATGGTGATGCCCAAGGGGCGGCGCAGTTCCGCGCCTGTACCCGATCCAAGGGCGAGCGGTAACCCGCCCAGGAGCGCGGCCATCGTCGTCATCATGATGGGTCGAAAACGGAGCAGGCAGGCCTGGAAGATTGCTTCCTCGGGTGGCTTGTGCTCTTCGCGCTCGGCCTCAAGCGCGAAGTCGATCATCATGATGGCATTCTTCTTGACGATGCCGATTAGAAGAATGATGCCGATTAGAGCCACCACCGTCAGATCGTTCCCCGTAACCATCAGGGCCAGAATCGCGCCGACACCGGCCGAGGGCAGCGTGGAAAGAATCGTGATGGGATGGATGTAGCTCTCGTACAAAACGCCGAGCACGATGTAGACGGTGATTACGGCGGCGAGAATCAGGTAAGGCTCAGAAGCCAGCGAATTCTGAAATGCAGCAGCCGTCCCCTGAAATGCCGCGTGAATGCTGGGCGGCAACTGGATGTCTTTTTCCGCCTGCTGAATCGCCTTGGTCGCATCTCCCAGCGATGCTCCCGGCGCCAGGTTGAACGAGAGAGTCACCACCGGGAATTGCCCTTGATGGTTGACCGCAAGGGCAGCGTTGCTCGAGTGCATCTTTGTAAACGTTGAGATCGGGACGGGCGCGCCGCTGGTTGTTACGGCCGCACCATTGGCTGTCGGCGCGCCCGAGTTCGGAGTGACCGTACTGGGCCGGATGTAGATGTCCTTCAGCGCTTCGGGAGTCTGCGCGAAGCTCGGCAGCACTTCGAGGATCACGTGGTACTGATTGAGCTGCGTGAACATCGTCGACACCTGCCGTTGCCCGAAGGCGTCATACAGGGTGTTGTCGATGGCTTGCGGAAAAATCCCGAGGCGCGATGCAGTGTCACGGTCGATCGTAATGTTGGTCTTGAGGCCATTATTGAGTTGGTCGGTAGCAACATCACGCAAGGCCGGAAGAGTTTGCAGCTTGGCCACGAGTTTGGGCGTCCACTGCGCCAACTCCTGCGCGTCGGCGTCTTCGATGGAATATTGAAACTGGGTACGGCTCACGCGATCTTCCACCGTGAGGTCCTGGACCGGCTGCATGTAGAGCGTGATACCGTCGATCTTCGCCAACTCGGGCTGCAGACGGCGGATGATGGCGGAAGCGTCGTCGGCGCGATCGTCGCGCGGTTTCAAATTGATCTGGATGCGACCCTGGTTCGGCGTGGTGTTGGTACCGTCCACACCGATAAACGATGACAGGCTTTCAACCGCCTTGTCTTGCAGAATGACTTTCGCGAGCTCCTGCTGCCGCAGAGCCAGGGCATCGAAGGAAATGAAATCGGGAGCCTCGGACACGCCCAGAATCACTCCCGTATCTTGCACCGGGAAGAAGCCTTTGGGCACGATCACGTACAAGAACAGGGTGAGCACCAGCGTTCCGAAGGTCACCAGCAGCGTCGCAGTCTGATGCTGCAGGACCCATTTCACGGTGCGGCCGTAGAAGGCAATGATGCGGTTGTAATAGTTCTCCGTGACCTCGTAAAAGCGGCCCTTCTCGCCTTCTTTGCGATGCTTCAGAAGCTTGGCGCACATCATGGGCGTCAGGGTCAGGGAGACACCTGCCGAAACCAGAATCGTTACCGCCAGGGTGACCGCAAACTCGCGGAACAGTCTTCCCACGATGTCGCCCATGAAGAGCAGCGGGATGAGTACCGCAATTAAGGAAACGGTCAGCGAAACAATCGTGAACCCGATTTGCCCCGCACCTTTCAGGGCGGCGTCGAGCGGCGAATCTCCAGCTTCCAGGTAGCGATCGATGTTCTCGATCATGACGATGGCATCATCCACCACGAAGCCGGTGGAGATGGTCAGCGCCATCAGAGTCAGATTGTTCAAGCTGTAGCCGAGCAGGTACATCACGCCAAAGGTTCCGATCAACGACAGCGGCACCGCCACGCTGGGAATTACGGTCGCGGCTAGATTCCGCAGAAACAGAAATACGACCAAAACCACCAAAGCGATCGCCAACATCAATTCAAATTCAACGTCCTTGACGGATGCTCGAATCGTCGTCGTTCGGTCGGTGAGAATTTGCACCTTGACTGCCATCGGCAGGGAAGCCTGCAACTGTGGCAGGAGCTTCTTGATGCGGTCGACGACGCTGATGATGTTCGCGCCGGGCTGGCGCTGGATGTTGACGATCACCGCCGGCGTCAGGTTCATCCATGCTGCGAGCCGGTTATTTTCCGTTCCGTCAATGACGTTGGCAACATCACTCAAGCGCACCGGCGAGTTGTTGCGATACGCGATGATGATCGGCTTATATTGCTCGCTGGAAAAAAGCTGGTCGTTCGCCCCAATCGTGTAGGACTGCCGCGAGCCATCGATAACACCCTTGGCTTGATCCACATTGGCTTGAGCCAACGAAGCACGAAGGTCCTCAAGGCTCAGTCCATACGAAGCCAGGGCAGTCGGGTTGGCCTGAATGCGCACAGCCGGCTTCTGACCACCGCTGATCGACACCAGTCCAACGCCGGGCAATTGCGAAATTTTTTGCGCCAGCGAAGTATCCGCGAGATCTTCGACCTTCGACAGAGGCAGCGAATCGGAAGTCAAGGCCAACGTGAGAATCGGCGCGTCGGCGGGATTGACCTTGTTGTAGATTGGAGGATTGGGCAGGTCCGTCGGCAGATAGGTTGAGCCCGAATTGATCGCGGCCTGCACCTGCTGTTCCTCGACGTCGATATTCTGATCGAGTCCGAACTGAAGAGTGATGACCGAACTGCCAAACGAACTGGTGGAGGTCATCTGGCTCAGCCCTGGAACCTGACCGAACTGTCGCTCCAGCGGGGAGGTGACGGAAGAAGCCATCACGTCCGGGTCGGCGCCAGGGTAGAACGTGACTACTTGAATGGTCGGGTAGTCCACCTCAGGCAAAGCCGAGACAGGCAATTGCATGAACGCAACCCAGCCGACCAGAAGCACGCCAACCATGAGCAGCGTGGTCGCAACCGGCCGAAGAATAAATATGCGTGACGGACTCATGAACCTGGGTTACCTGGGATTGAACCTGAGCTACTTTGAGTTCTCCGATGTACGCCATTATTCAACGGCGCTACACTGCGGGCGCCATTGGCGCCGGCGGGCGGAACTGGATTGCGAGGCTCTATCCGGCTTCCTCGTTGTAACTTGTCCTGACCGTCGGTGACGACGATCTCGCCGGGATTGAGCCCGCTGGTGATCACCGTGGTATCGCCCTGCGTGAGCGCGATTGTGACCGGTCGATCTTGCACGGTTTTATCTGGATTCACCGAATACACGAACGTGCCCTGAGGACCGCGCAGGATAGCAGCCGTGGGCACAACCGTGCTGTTCTTGCGTGTCTCCAGCAGCAAATCAGCATTCACGAACTGGTTTGGCCAAAGCTGGTTGTCGGTGTTACTGAAAACCGCCTTGAGCTTGGCGGTGCCTGTCGTCGGATCAATCTGATTGTCGATTGTGAGCAACTTGCCGGTCGCCAGCTTGGTCTGATCGTCACGGCTGAAGGCATCCACCTCGAGGGTACCCAGCTTCATGTGCTTCGAGACGGTCGGCAAAACGTCTTCCGGCAAGGTGAAGATCACGGCGATCGGTTGCAACTGGGTCAAGACCAGCATCGGATTTGTATCGGACGCATGAATGATGTTGCCTGGATCCACTTGTCTGAGTCCGACGCGTCCGTCAAATGGAGCGGTGATGTGGCAGTAAACGATTTGCAGCTTCGCGTTGTCGATCTGCGCCTGGTCAGTGCGCACGGTGCCCTGGAGTTGGTCGACCAACGCCTTCTGAGTGTCGACCTGCTGTTGCGCGATGCTGCCTGATGGGATCAATGCCGTGTACCGTTCCAGATTGAGCTGAGCATCGTGCAGTTGTGCCTGGTCCCGGGAGAGTTGCGCCTGCATCTGGTCGAGTTGAACCTGAAAGGGACGCGAGTCGATTTCAATGAGCAGCTGTCCCTCTTTCACATTCTCGCCTTCCCTGACGTTGACCTTCATGATCTGCCCATCAACCCGACTTTTGATGTTGGCCGTGTTGAAGGCGGTCACCGCTCCCAGGCCGGACAAGTAGACCGGAACGTCCTGGCGCTGCACGGGGGCCGTCGCCACCGAAATCGAGCGCGGTCCGGCAGCCTGCGCTCTCTGTTGTTTGGAATCGGCGCTACTGCTGCAGCCGGTGAGAACCGTGCAAACTGCCAACGACAGGATGGCGATGATCGGGAAAACTCGACCTGTCGCCTTACAGGGTTTTCTTTCGAGAAAGTCAGTCATATTTTCACGGATGAGTCCGCCGCCATTCTGTCCGACACAGGCTCGGAATGAGGTGCAAGTATTAGACGTAAGCATTCTAGGCTCGGTTGCGACAATCCGCCCAGGAAGCAGGAAATCTCTACGCCAAGGAAGCTTCCCAGAGAGTGGCTCAGGCAGGAACCAAACTGCAGTCACGATGGCAGAAGCGCGCCCTATCTAGCATCCACGGCGGCCCGGCGGCGGGTCAAGGGCGGGGCGAAGGTTTTACAAATCTTTACTCCCGTTGACTTTCCGTTTACGGTCAGAGAGCTTTCAGTCCAGTAGGAACAGAGTGCTGCGTTTCGTACGCCACGATTTGCGGTTCATGCTGAAGAGTGAGACCAATGTCGTCGAGTCCGTTCAACAGGCACTGGCGGATGAATTCATCGATGGAAAACGTCGCGCGGAAACCTTGCTCGTCGCGCACTTCACGCTTCTCCAGGTCAATCGTGAGGTGATAGTCGTCGATGTCCTGGGCACGCTGCAGGAGTTGGGCAACGTCATCTTCGCTGAGTCGCACGGTGAGGAAACCGTTCTTTGTGCTGTTGTTGGCGAAGATGTCGGCAAAGGACGATGAGATCACTGCACGGAAGCCGAAGTCGGCCAAGGCCCACACCGCATGCTCGCGAGAGGATCCGCAACCAAAATTCTTTCCTGCCACCAGGATGCTGGCACCTTCGTAGCGTGGCTCGTGCAGCACAAAGTCAGGATTCTTCGTTCCATCAGCGGCGAACCGCCAGTCGTAAAACACAAACTGGCCAAAGCCGGTTCGCTCAATCCTTTTCAGAAATTGCTTAGGGATGATTTGGTCGGTGTCGACATTGACTCGATCCAATGGCGCTACGCGTCCGCGATGTACTGTGAAGGGAATCATTTCTGCGTTCCTTATTTAATTGGCGGAATCAGGTCGATGTTACTGAAACTTCCAATTCCGGATGTCGGTGAAGTGCCCAGCAATCGCTGCTGCCGCCGCCATCATCGGACTCACTAAATGAGTGCGCCCGCCACGCCCTTGGCGCCCTTCAAAGTTGCGGTTGCTGGTAGATGCGCAGCGCTCACCCGGCTGCAAAATATCCGGATTCATGCCCAGGCACATGGAACATCCCGACTCGCGCCACTCGAAGCCGGCATCCTGAAAAATTCTGTGCAAGCCTTCATGCTCTGCTGCACGCTTTACCGTCTGCGATCCGGGAACGACCATAGCCCTCACCTTTGAGCTGACGTGATGACCTTTGGCCACTCGCGCTGCGGCCCGCAGATCTTCAATCCGCGAATTTGTACACGATCCTATGAACACGCGATCAATCCCTATGTCTTCAATTCTCTTGCCGGGTTCGAGGCCCATGTACTGCAGAGCGAGTTCCGTGGCGCGCCGGTCAACTTCTTGCAAGCCTTTCACTTCCGGAACGCGACCAGTCACAGGCGCGACCATTCCTGGATTTGTTCCCCACGTGACGAACGGACAAAGCTGCGCCGCGTCAATCTCAATGACTTTGTCGAATGGCGCGCCCTCATCCGTCGGCAGGTTATGCCAGTGAGCAACGGCGTTTTCCCAATCCGCATCCCGCGGAGCAAATTTCTTCCCTTTCACATACGCGACAGTCGTCTCATCGGGCGCAACCATGCCAGCGCGCGCTCCAGCCTCGATGCTCATATTGCACAGGGTCATGCGGCCTTCCATCGAAAGCGCACGCACCGCGGGGCCCGCGTATTCGATCACGTGCCCGGTAGCGCCATCGGTACCAATCTGACCGATGATTCCCAGCGCAAGATCCTTCGCGGTCACGCCATCCGCGAGCCGCCCGCGCACATCGATCTTCATCGTCCTCGGAGTCTGTTGCGCGAGGCACTGCGTCGCCAACACGTGCTCTACCTCCGAGGTCCCAATGCCAAATGCCAGCGCTCCAAACGCTCCGTGCGTGCTCGTATGGCTGTCGCCGCACACAATCGTCATACCTGGTTGCGTGAGCCCAAGCTCAGGACCAATGACGTGCACAATTCCCTGTTCGGGCGAGTCCATGTCGAACAGACGGATACCAAAGTCTTTGCAGTTTTGCTGCAACGCCGAAATCTGCTTAGCCGCGATCAGATCGGTGATCGGAGTTCCACGCGGCTCGGTGGGAATGTTGTGATCGACGGTGGCGACCGTGCGCAACGGTTGCCGCACTTTGCGACCTGCTGCTCGAAGCCCGTCGAAGGCTTGCGGCGAAGTCACCTCGTGCACAAGATGAAGGTCGATATACAGAATGGGCGACCGCCCCGCGGGCTGGGCCACCATGTGTGCGTTCCAGATCTTCTCGAATAGTGTTTTCTTCTGTGACATACGACTCTGTTCACTTTTTCTAGCGCGGTGCGGTGATTGCTCCCTGTGACGCCGACGAGACCAGCGCAGCATATTTCGCGAACACGCCCTTTGGATAGCGCGGTTGCGGAGACTTCCACTGCGCCATGCGTTGGCGAAGCACATCGTCGCTGACTTCAACTTGCAGAATGCGCTGATTAACGTCGAAGCGAATCATGTCTCCGTCGCGCACGCCGGCAATCGGACCTCCGAATGCTGCCTCGGGAGAAACGTGCCCTGCCATCAACCCGCGGGTGGCGCCGCTGAAGCGTCCATCGGTGAGCAGCGCGACGGAACCGCCGAGTCCTTCGCCCACGATTGCGGCGGTGACCCCGAGCATCTCGCGCATTCCCGGACCGCCCTTGGGCCCTTCATAGCGAATCACGACGACGTCCCCGGCGTGAATCTTTTTCGCGGTGACAGCAGCCATTGCGTCTTCTTCAGACTCGAACACGCGCGCCGGTCCACGATGCTCCAGGCGTTCGTGTCCGCTGATTTTTGCGACGCAACCTTCGGGCGCAAGATTTCCCTTAAGAATGACGAGGCCGCCCGTCGCCTTTAGCGGGCGATCCAGGGGAACAATTACTTCCTGGCCCGGAGTTTCAACGGCGCTCTCGCTTTCGGCCCCGATCGTTTTGCCGGTCACTGTTTCCGCCGACTCATGCAGGTACTTGCCGTGGACCAGTCGCCGCGCCAGTAGCCGGATCCCGCCCGCGCGGTGCATGTCGGAAGCGACAAAGCGACCGGAAGGTTTCAAGTCGGCCAGTAACGGCGTGCGTGCGCTGACGGTTTGGAAATCATCAATCTCAAGCTGGACACCTGCCTCTCGCGCAATTGCCAACAAGTGCAGAACGGCGTTGGTCGATCCGCCAGTGGCCGCAACGGAGGCAATTGCGTTCTCGAAGGCATCTCTTGTCAGAATGTCGCGCGGCTTGATTCCATTCTGCAGGACGTTCATCACAACCTTTCCGCACGCGAAGGAAACTTCGTCCTTCATAGGATCCATCGCCGGGACGCTGTTGAAGCCCATCGGCGAAAGGCCGATTATCTCCATCACGGTCGACATGGTGTTCGCGGTGTACTGACCGCCGCATGCGCCGGCACCGGGACAGGCCACATCTTCCAGACCACGAAGGTCTGCGTCACTCATTTTTCCGGCCACGTTCGCGCCGACCGCTTCATAGACATCCTGAATGGTCACGTCTTTCCCGCGGAAGTTGCCGGGAGCAATGGTTCCGCCATAAAGCACCATACCGGGAAGATTCATGCGGGCCAGTGCCATGGCAGCAGCCGGAATTGTCTTATCGCAGCCCACCACGCAGACGACCGCATCGAACATCTGACCGCGACAAACCAGTTCGATCGAATCGGCAATCAACTCGCGGCTCACCAGCGAGGCGCGCATTCCTTCGGTGCCCATGGTCTCGCCGTCAGAGATCGCGATCGTGTTGAACTCCATCGGCGTGCCGCCGGCTTCGCGAATGCCTTCTTTCACCT
This sequence comes from uncultured Acidobacteriaceae bacterium, assembly GCA_963731405.1. GTDB lineage: Bacteria > Acidobacteriota > Terriglobia > Terriglobales > Acidobacteriaceae > Sulfotelmatobacter. Next base: position 35,103 of record CAVSVS010000032.1, read on the forward strand.
TGGCCGATAATCGACGCAGATGAAAGTTGCAGGGCATGGTTTCAATCCACGTGTTCGCCACGCCGATCAGAGGCCGGCTCAGGTCGGCATCGGTGAATCCAATGGCCTTGAACATTGCGCGCGCGCCGGCGCGATCGCGCCCCTCGGTGATTCCACGACTGATGTGCTTGAGATCCATGGTGAAAGCTTACACAACTCAGGCTTCGGATGGAAAACCGCAAGAGCGATCAACCACTAAGGACACGAAGTTACACGAAGGTCGTTTGTTTCTCGTTTTCCTTAGTGCACCTTCGTGTCCTTCGTGGTCAAGCTTTTATGGCCGGACAAAAACGGGGAACCTGCTTAGCAGCAGGCTCCCCAGTTGCATGACGCTGCCCAGGAGCCGTCATGCTTGCCCAGCTACAAATTCGATTCACGCCCGCGCCGCTGCGCGCGACTCTTCAATCGAAACTCCTGCCGGAGGATGCGGCGCCCACGCGGCCGTGTGCGCCGCGCCGGAACTGACCTTCACGACATCGGCGATGCTGTACCACTCCCGATAGAGCTGGCCGACCTGCTTCTGATTCACGTCGAGCGAGAGTGTGACCTGATGATCGTTCTCGGCTGCCTCGGCGTGTACTGCAGGAAGATCGAGGGCCCGGCGCGACGCCGCGTTCAGAATCCGCATCAAGGTTCCCTGCGTGTTGCGATAGCGAATGTGAAAAGTCTGCATATATTTGCTCCCTTGTAGCGCCGGCTTCTCGGCGGCTGTCCGGCGGAAAACGTTCCCGCCTTCGCTGCTACTACTGTGTCGGCTCTTCTTCCAGCAACATCTCCGAAAGCGCGGCTCCCGCCGGAACCATCGGGAAAACGTTGGCCTCCGGAGCGCAATCGAAAACCAGTAACTCAGGTTCTGAAGACCGCAGGAAACGGTCGATCACATCGCCGGTCTCCGGCGAGACCGGGAATTCCCGCATCGCGTCTTCGTTAAGCCGGAAGCTGTGAATCTTGTAAGCCTTGGCAATCTCCACGAAATCGGGGTTGTCGCTCAGGTCGGTCTCGGCGTAGTTGCGCTGGTAGAAAAGCTGCTGCCACTGCCGCACCATGCCGAGATACTTGTTGTCGATGATGACCATCTTCACCGGTAAGCCGAGACGATGAACCGTCGCGAGTTCCTGAATGTTCATCTGAAATCCGCCGTCGCCAGAGACGCAGAGCACACAGGCATCAGGCTTCGCGAGCTGCACACCAACCGCTGCGGGAAGCGCGAAGCCCATGGCGCCGAGTCCACCCGAGGTAATGAATCCGCGCGGTGAGGACGAGCGATAGCGCTGTGCCGCCCACATCTGGTGCTGACCTACGTCAGTTAGAACCACGTTATTTTCTGGTAATCGGCTGAAGAGTTCGTCGAGAAAGCGGATGGTCGGCTGCGCCAGACCCCGCGGGTCAAGTTCTGCCCGTTCCGCTCCGCAAGCGACCGAGCGCCACTGACTGAAGTCTGGAAGTGAATGCCGCTGCAACTCAGCCTGAAATGCCGGAATCGTATCCGCCAGATTTCCAATCACGGAGAGATCGCACGGACGCACGCGATCCAGCTGTGCCGGGTCAATTTCGAAGTGCACGATCTTGGCATGAGGTGCAAACCGCGTGGGCTCTCCGGTTACGCGATCATCCAACCGCGCACCAAATACCATCAGCAGATCGGTCTCGTTGAGCGCTGTGTTCGCGGCACGCGTTCCGTGCATCCCGACCATGCCCAGGTAATACGGCGCGTCCGGCGGAACAGCACCCAGTCCGTGGACAGTCGCAAATGTTGGAACATTCAGAGTGTCGAGAAGTTGGCGCAGTGCAGGAATCGCACCCGATAACTTTGCACCCGCTCCAACCAACGCAACGGGCTTCGAAGACTGTCGCAATAGAGCGACGATCGTATCTGTGAATCCGCCATCGGCTTTCGCATCGGCAGCCCGAGCATGGGGCGTGAACTTCACCGGGCCGGAGAACTCCTTCTTGGCCTTCAGCATGTCGGTAGGGATGTCGATCACGACAGGCCCCGGACGCCCGCTGCGCGCCCAATAGAATCCCTCGGCAATCGCTTCAGGAATCTCATCGATGCTGCGAACCAGCCGGCTCCACTTGGTAAGGGAAAGAGTCACCCCAAAAACGTCGGTTTCCTGAAACGCATCCGTGCCGATCAGCGCACTTCGCACTTGGCCAGTGATGCAAACCAGAGGCACCGAATCCATCTTCGCGTCGGCAATGCCCGTGACCAGGTTTGTAGCGCCGGGGCCGCTAGTCGCCATGGCGACGCCGACTTCTCCCGTAACCCTCGCATAGCCTTCCGCCGCGAACACCGCGCCCTGCTCGTGCCGCGTGAGGATGTGGCGCACGCCGCTACCCTCAAGCGCGTCATAAAGCGGCATGATTGCGCCGCCGGGATAGCCAAACACCAGCTCGACCCCTTCGGCGCGCAGGCACTGCAGAACGATGTCGGCGCCCTTAGGCATTCACCACCTGTTTTGTGGGATCGGGAGCTTCTGCCGGCTTCTTGCCTTCTTTTGGCAGCCAGCTCATCATGCCGCGCAATTGCGCGCCCACGATCTCGATGGGATGCTGCTTCTCTTTCTCGCGCAAAGCATTGAAGTTGGGGCAGCCGCTTTTGTTCTCGGCAATCCACTCTTGCGCGAATTTGCCAGACTGAATGTCGGCCAGCGTCTTCTTCATCGCGGCCCGTGTCGCGTCGCCTACAACCTGCTCTCCGCGCGTTAGATCGCCGTATTCAGCCGTGTTGGAAATCGAATACCGCATGCGGCTGAGTCCGCCCTCGTAGATCAGATCGACGATCAGCTTCACTTCGTGCAAGCACTCGAAGTAGGCGATTTCTGGCGCGTAGCCGGCCTCAACCAGGGTTTCGAAGCCCTTCTTGATCAGCGAAGTCAGCCCGCCGCAGAGTACCGCCTGCTCGCCAAACAAGTCGCTCTCGGTTTCTTCCTTGAAAGTCGTTTGCAGAACGCCCGCTCGCGTGGACCCAATGCCGTGGGCGTATGCCAAGGCCAACTCATGGGCCTTCCCGCTGGCATCCTGATGGATGGCGATCAACGAGGGCACGCCGCGGCCCTCCGTATAGACGCGCCGGACAAGATGCCCCGGACTCTTGGGAGCAATCATCACCACGTCAACGTCCGGCGGCGGAACGATCGTCTTGAAATGAATGCTGAAACCGTGGGAGACGCCCAGAACTTTTCCAGGATGCAGATAGGGCTTAATGAACTGCTCGTAAGTTTCCGCCTGGGTTTCATCGGGAGTTAGGATCTGGATCCAGTCGGCCCGCTTGGCGGCTTCGTCGGGCGCCACCACGACCATGCCATCGGCTCGCGCCTGCTGCGCGCTCTTGCGCGACGGGTCGAGCCCAACGATGACTTTGAACCCGCTATCGCGGAGATTCTGCGCCTGGGCGTGTCCCTGGCTGCCGTAACCGATGATGGCGATCGTCTTGCCCTTCAAAGCCTCGGGCTTGGCGTCGCGTTCGTAAAAAATAGTAACCACCAGCGTGCTCCTCTCGATCACAAGGGGAGGAAAGAGCCCTTGCTTGTTGGGGAAAGTATGAGCCTATGCCGCAATACCGACCGGTCGGTCGGTATCCAGAAATGCTACCTGTCCCGGCCGCTGGGTGTCAAGAGGGAACTCTGGTTCCAGATGCAGCGGCATGATGCGCGGCCTTTATTTCGTAAACCTGTGTTTAAGCTCGACTTCCGACCTCGAAACGACGGAGTAAAACTCGGCCGAGCATTGGCATTCCAGCCCGCAACTATTTACCATGTCACGCGATGGCTCGCGAGACTTTGCTCGATTCCCGTCAGGAGATTCTGCGCACCGCCGCCCGCCTGTTCCAGCAGCGCGGATACGACGCGACCTCGATGAACGACGTCGCCGCCGCCCTCAAACTCAGCAAGGGCGGCTTGTATCATCACTTTCAGAGCAAAGACGAAATTCTGTTCGAGATCATGAACCACGCCATGGAGATGACGCAGGAGCGGGTCATCACCCCGGTGCGTAACATTGCCGACCCAGTGGAACGGCTGCGAGCCTTGATCCGGCTGCATATCGAGGTCGTGCTGAGTCCGCGAGACCGCGAAATTACGGTCATGCTGCACGAGAATCATCCCTTGCCGCCAACACTTCGCAAGCGCATTAACCATCGGAAGAAAGAATATGTTCACTTCGTGGAGAGCTTGATCGCCGACGTACAACGCAGCCGCGGCGTAAAAGGTGCGGTCGGCCCACGCGCCGCCGCCTTCGCATTGCTGGGCATGATCAATTGGATTTACCAGTGGTATAAGCCGGAGGGCGAGTTGCAGGCGAACAATCTGATTCCGCAATTCACCGAACTTCTTTTTGGAGGGATCCTGGCATAGCCAGATTCATAGTGAAGCAATGACTGTGACCAGCACGCATTCGAAAAATCCTGCGGAGGGTTGGGATATCTCCGCCTCCGCGAAGGCCGATTCCGGCGAGAAGATTGCCCGTGTCCAGATCATCCTCAACGGCTTCAGCGCGTACGACAAGAGTTTCGTTCCCGCGCTCAGCAGTTGGCAGGAGCAATTGGTGCAGAAGGGTGAATACCCGGGCGACAATACCGTCCAGGTGATCGCGACCAGCGATCAGGGCGACGACACGGAATCGGAAGACTCGTGGAGTTGAGTTGAGAACCCGGCTTATAACAGCCTGTTCAGGATCAAATCGTGACTCCGTCCCAATCCGAATACTTCGCAATAAGTGAGATTGACGCGCAACGCGCCAAGAGCGGCAAGCTCTACCGCGAATTTCTGCGCGTGCCCGCCATGAGCGCAGGCCTTTATGTGTTGCCCGCCGGAGCCATCGATCCGCAGCGCCCGCATCACGAGGACGAGATGTACTACGTCGTTCGTGGGAAAGCACGTTTCAGAGCGGGAGAAAAAGACCAGGATATTTTCGCCGGCAGCGTTCTCTACGTGGCCGCTGATGTCGAGCACCGCTTCTACGACATCTCGGAAGAACTTGCGGTACTCGTGTTCTTCGCGCCCGCAGAGAGCTAGTCGTGTTTAGTTTATGCGTTATCCGATCCAGTCTATGGCCGCGGACCTGTGGCCGGCGGTTCGCGAAATCTACGGCGAAGGCATCGCAACCGGAAATGCCACGTTCGAGACGGAACTTCCCGAGTGGGAAAAATGGGACGCCAGCCATCACAAGCATTGCCGACTGATTGCTCTGGAACCCAGAGAAGAAGCTGTTGAGGAAATTTCGATTCCTCTCGGTGCAACTCCCGTCGTGGGATGGGCCGCGCTCAGTCCGGTCTCAAGCCGCCGCGTGTATGCGGGTGTGGCGGAGGTATCGGTGTACGTGGCCAGGGCTGCGCGCGGCCGGGGAGTGGGAAGAGCACTATTGCAGGCGCTGGTGCAGGAATCGGAGAAGAACGGGATCTGGACTCTTCAGGCGGGAATCTTCCCTGAAAATGCCGCCAGTATCGCCCTGCATAAGTCATGCGATTTTCGCGAGGTTGGGATCCGGCATCGCATCGGCAAACTCGGTGACACTTGGAGAGATGTGATGTTGCTGGAGCGCCGGAGTGCGATCACAAGTTCTTCCTGAAATAGTTTTAGAAAATCTGACCCTTGTGCAGAACACTGGCTGGCGCACGCCTACTTCGACGGTACCCAATAAACCTCTTCCTTGACTGCACCTTTGTCGGTGAAACCGCGCCGTTTCAAGATTGCCTTGCTGTGCTCGATCATCTCGGGATGGCCGCAGAGGTAGGCGACAGTATTGCTCGCGTCCAGTTCCCAGTGATCTGCATACTTTCGCAGGATGTCGTCGGCGCGTCCGATTTCTCCCGGCCAGTCTTCGTGGTCCCACGGACGGCTCACTGTCGGCACGTACTTAAACCACGGCAGTTCCTTATCAAACTGGTTTAGTTCGTTCAAATACCCAAACTCCCATGGACGGCTGGCGCCATTAAGCAAGAACAGTTTGTGAGTACCGTCGAATCGTCCTTCCTTCCATTCTTTCGCGAACGTGCGCACGAAGCTGACGAAGGGTGCTACTCCCGTCACGGTTGAGATCAGCAGATGATTGGTCTTGCCATTTTGCGTGTCCAGGGAGAATCGTCCCTTCGGAACTTTGCGCATGAGTAATTGATCGCCGGGTTGCAGTTTGTGCAGCAGGGGCGTAAGCGCGCCTTGGGGAACCAGTTCAAAAAAGAACTCCACTTCATTCTCAGAAGGAGCGGACGCGATCGAATACGGCCGCTCCACACGCTTGCCGCCGGTCTCGACTCCTAGCGTCGCATACTGTCCGGGGATAAAATTGAATTCCCCTCCGCTACGGATGCGAAACATCCACAAGTCAGGCGCGAAGTCGACGCGCTTGGTAATTTCCGCACGGTAGAACTTTTCATCAGGAATCGTCATATCCCTCGCCTCGATTGCTTCATCTGGCGTTCAAGGAGTCGCGGAGCGCCCCACAGAATTGGACGCAACGGGCTCTCGTTTCAGCGAGCTACTCCTTCTAATCCTATTCCCACCGTTGCCGCCTGCATGCAACGTTCCAACCGAACGGTCGTACGGTTGAGCTGAGTTGCGATATCCTAGCTGGAATCGAGCGGTTTGTGAAGGCATTTCATCTCAACCTGTGGCTCACGCGAAACCATTTACCGCGATTGTTACGAAGCTGCGGAAGTTCTACGGTCGTCCCGACACACCGAAGATCACCGACGTACTGGAGCTCATCCTCTGGGAGAACGTTGCTTACCTCGCAGATGACGAAAAGCGGGCCGCGGCTTTTGCGGCACTGAAAAAGCGAGTCGGCACCCGCGCCGATCAAATTCTGAAGGCATCGCAGAAAGAACTCGAAGACATCACCCGCTTGGGTGGAATTGTTCCCGAACTCCGCGCACAACGCTTGCGACAGATTGCGGAAACAGTCCACTTCATCTTCAAGGACGATCTCGACGCCGAACTCAAGAAGCCGCTAGCCCAGGCGAAGAAGTCCCTGAAGCGTTTCCCGACGGTCGGAGATCCCGGGGCGGAGAAGATTCTGATGTTGACGCGCAGCTATCCGGTGCTGGCCCTGGAATCGAATGGCCTGCGCGTATTGTTGCGTCTGGGATTTGCCGAAGAGCGAAAGAGCTATTCCGCCAGCTACCGCGGAGTGCAGCAGGCCCTCGCCGGACAGTTGCCTACCGGCTATGACGGGCTGATCACTGCCCATCAACTTCTCCGCCAGCACGGTCAGGAATTGTGCAAACGATCGCGACCGCTGTGTGAAGCGGGATGTCCTCTCACGGCTGAGTGCCGCTACTACCGGAGTTCGGTCAGGTAGCGCGCATTCTTCGTCTCAAGCACATCTGGCGTCGGAAAAGAGGCAGGAAGTGCTTCGCTCGGAGCCTCACTGGATTCCTCTGGAAATTTAGGAAGCGCGCCGTCAGTATCGGCTGACTGCGCGCTTCCCAAGGCAGATCAACAACTCCTCGAGAGGCCATAGTGCAATAACAGTTTCATTTACCAACAACGAGAACCACAAAGCTGTCCGGCAAGATCGCAGGCCTGGGATGTGGATTGTCAGCCGTCGGTGCGGGCCGGGGGCCGAACTGCGCAGTGACGACGAAAACCTTATGGGTCTTCGTATCGAGTGCCATAGTGCGCGCTCCCTTTTGAGTCGGGACATTTTCGGCCACGCTGAACTTGTCCGGGGAATCCTCTTTCACTACGGTAAGGACTCCATCTCCTCCACAAGAGGCAAAGGCGAGTCCGGTCTCAGGGTCGAAGGCGGTTGCGTCTACACCATCGCCGATCGGCGGCGTGGCCAGCACTTTCCCGCTGTCGGCGTCGACCACCGCCATCATCTTGTTGTCACAGCCCGCGAACAAGCGGCGGTTCTTGCGATCGATAGCAAGCCCACTCGGCTCGGTACATGGCGCCAGCGGCCACTTCGCTTTCACTTCGAGCTTGTTCGGATCGATGGCGACTAACTCGCTCTTGTCTTCGATGTTGACCCAAATCCCGCCCTTCGCGTCACTGGCCGCGAATTCGGGCTTGCCGTCGAGCTTGATCGTGCCCAGCACTTTTCCGGTTGCGGCGTCGATGGCGGTGGAATCCTGGCTGCGTCCGTTGAAAGTAAAGACCCGCTTGGTCGCCGGATCGTAGAGAATGGCATCGGGATTTTCGCCAACTTTGACTTTGCTGTTGGTTGCCAGCGTCTTGATGTCGAAGATGCTAACGGTTCCTTCGCGACCGTTGCTGGTAAAGCCGCGTCCTAGCTCCGGAGCGAGTGCGATGCCGTGAACGCCCGGGGTATCGGCGATATCTCCGACACTCTTGCCGGTATCCGCGTCGATTACCACAACGTGAGTGCCGCGCGAAATGTAAGTGCGGCGGGCGGCGGCATCGGTGATCAAATAATCCCAGCCTCCCTCGCCGCCCAATTTATAAGTTGTTACAACGTGGTAGCCCGGACCAGTTGCGGCCAATGCCACTGCCGCCAGGGACAAACTGATGATGGAAACCACCCACCCGGATCTCGTTCGCATTGTTTTCTCCTCGTAACCGTATGGAATCACGGACCCGGCGTTTCGGGGCCCCGTCCCGATTCGCGAAACCGCTTTCCTGCATCGAATCTACTGGGATTCGAACTGAAGTAACTTTACCGCACTTCGACAGAGATCCTAGACTCTTCTTTATATGGATGTGTTTCGGCCACCTTTCTCGGGAGACAACTCGAAGCCGAAGACCGCGCCAATGGCGGATCCCCGCTTGCAGCCTACGCCGGACTATGGAACGCTCGGCCCCGGCTCGGATATTGCGGCGGGCGGACCGGCGGCAAATTCCGGCAACGGCGCACAGCGCGTGAATTCGAGAAAGTTCGGCCCAGTTTTCGCGGCAAGCATCGGGGTGCTGTTTGCGATCTTCGTGGGAAACATTGGACGCGCCCAAGCAGCCTGGTCGAACTTCACGAATCTCTTTTCGATCCGCCAGGAAGCACCCGCTTCTGTCAAAGACCTACGACAGTTGGATCGCATGAAGCCGCAGACGCAGGCTGAAGCCTTGCTGGAGCTCGCGGTCGGACACCGAGATGGGGCGGTCGATCAGATTTCATCGCGGGTGGATCGCTGGCAGGGAAAAGTAAAATGGAATTCGCAGATCGCAACCCTCACGACCGCCGCCCTGAACTCAAGCGATATGCGCGTGCGCGAGTCGGGCATCGAAGTCGAACTTGCGGCCTATGGACTCGCGAAGAATTCAGCCAGCCTCGAGTATCTAGTGATGGCCGCTAACTCTCCTGACCATGCGCGAAAGATCTGGGCGCTGTGGGCGCTTGGCCTGATAGGAAATCGAGGCGTCCAGAGTGACCGCGTGGTCCAAGTCTTGACTAGCCATTTGAAAGATGCGGATGAGGATTCGCGCCGCTGGGCCGTTGAGGGTCTTGCGCTCGCCGGTTCGGCGCTGACGATTGAACCCTTGTTGAAGACGATGCACGATGATCCCTCGGCCAGCGTGCGCCAAAGGGCTGCATGCAGTTTGGCCGAATCCGGCATGTTCACGCCGGACCAACGGATGTCTGCCGTGCCGCAGTTACTCGCCTACTCAGACGATCCGTCGCTCGATGCCCAGACGCATGGCTGGGCTTTTCAGGCTCTCGGCGACATCACACACCAGCGGCTGCCCAATGAGTCCAGTGCATGGCGAAGCTGGTACGAAGCGTCCAGAAGTAACTGAGATTCTCCAACCAATCCCTTTGCGATGTCGGCAGCGCCTCTCTAACTCTCGCCGGTTCACTCGGCCATCTTTGCTACGTGCACTTCAAATCCAGTCTTTGGCAGCAGCGACGTGAGTGAGAAGGCCTTGAATCCGTCGCCGCTGACTTCGGTGTGGCGGTAGATTCCCGGCTCGCTTTCAATCATCTCCCGGCGTCCTTCCATGTTTCCGAGAAACGACTGCGCCAGGCCGATGCCAACCTCAACCTCCTTCGCGCGTGTCACCACGGCTTCGGATGCATATGAGCGCACCAGCTTGGGCCAGTATTTCTCCAGCAGATCTGTGCTGGCAAAGACATCAGCCCAGATGATGCGCCCATTCACAGCTACCACCACACCGACGGCGTTGCGATCGCGCAACTGGCGGATTAGGCTCTGATAGTTCTGTTCGATTGGCTTGGCGACAGAGTCCACCTGCTTCTTGACCTCTTCGTTTTCCATCACCCGCGCGTACGAACTGGTGCGGCCAACTTCAGTCGCAAGCGCGGGAGCCGCGGCGGCCACTTCTACGCTCACCGCTTGCTGCTGCTTGCGCACCTCTGCCCACACCTCGTTCTGATCTTTGTCAGCCATGGCCTTCGCGCGCACGGAAGGCTGCGCCATCATCGCCATCGGAGGCAGGAGCATTCTGCGATCGGCCGCCGACCGCAGTACCGTACATGGCTTCGGACGCGCCGAAATGCTCGCTGGCCGCGATCCAGCGTCCCGGTTCGACACAGAACACGCTCAGGTCGACGGGATCGCTCTCCGCAGGAACGATACGATCTTTGCCAATCACGCGATCCTGCTTGCCGCCGGTCACGATCTCACCCGCCAGCAAAAGGAGCGGTCGCTTGGAATTGTTTACCAGGACCAGCCGGTTCACCTGTGCGCCATCGCTTCGAACTGCGGGCGTCGAGTGCCTCCGAATCAAACCCTGCACATTGCCCGCCTCGGTTACGACCACGTCTCCCGATCGCAAGCCTTCATCCAATGTCATGAATTCGCCGGTCGGATAGCTTTTCCCAGCGACCACAGGAAACACCGTGAGATTTCCATGCCGGATGGGCTCCAGCACCTTGTAACCCGGCGGCGGCGCGACTTCTCCCGCTTGCGCCTGTCGCTGATTCACGGCCACCAGCCCGACCACCATCACCACAACCGCCAACGCCAAGAACGTCTTCGTGCTCATAAGCGCTCCTCCCTTGCAGGACGGGCGGGATTGGCTGGGGGACGGCCGCCCATCTCGACTTCGTCGAAAGAACGACAGGACCCGCTTGTCTTGCGGGCAAAATTCCCGTTGCCGGGCGCATGAACACAGAAGATTGTTTCGTTTCGGATCTTCCGCCCCATGAAATCACGGCGTGCAATCCCGCCCGCTGGTATTCCCCTGTAAAATTGAGGGATCGATCCTGGAGCCACTTCCGCATTGTCTTTTCTCGACCAACTGAACCCGCAGCAGCGCGAAGCCGTCGAAACCACTGAGGGCCCGGTGCTGATCCTCGCCGGCGCCGGCAGCGGCAAGACCCGCGTCATCACCTTCCGGATTGCCTATCTGATTGAGCACAAGGGCGTAATGCCAGAATCCATCCTGGCGATGACCTTCACCAATAAGGCTGCGGCGGAGATGGGCGAGCGGGTCGAAAAACTGGTCGGCGGACTGAGCATCGCCAAGCCCGTCATTTCGACCTTCCACTCGTTTTGCGTGCGAATGTTACGCCGTGACATCGAAGCGATGCGCATCCCATCGAGCGTTCCCGGCCAGCCGCCGATCGGTCATACGAAAAACTTTGTCATCTACGACGAGAGCGACCAGCAGTCGGTGGTCAAAGGCGTGATGAAGCGGCTTGGCCTCGACGACAAGCAACTCACGCCGCGCACGGTTCTGGGACGCATTTCGTGGGCGAAGAACCACATGCTCGATCCTCAGGAACTCTACCTGCAATCGGCTGATCCCAAGACCGAACGCATTGCGCATTTATACGAGGAATACAAAAAAGAACTGCGGAAGGCGAACGCGCTCGACTTCGATGACCTTCTGCTCGATGCGGTACGCCTGTTGAAAGCAGCACCGCAGGTTCGCGAATACTACAACCGCAGGTTTCAATATCTGCTGATCGACGAATATCAGGACACGAACCGTCCGCAATACGAACTCATGCGCATGCTCGCGGGAGACCGCCACAATGTATGCGCCGTCGGCGATGAAGACCAGTCGATTTACTCCTGGCGAGGGGCCGATATCCGCAACATCCTTGAGTTTGAACAAGACTTCCCGGAAGCGAAGATTATTCGCCTCGAGCAAAACTACCGTTCGACCCAGAACATTCTGCAAGCGGCGTCGGCAGTCGTCGCGAACAACCTGCGCCGCAAAGGCAAGAACCTTTGGACCTCACGCCAGGGCGGCACCAAGATCGGATACTACGAGGCACCTGATGGCGAGAATGAGGCTCTATTTGCTGCCGACCATGTTGCCAAATACTTGCGGGAAGCGACCGAGCGTGGAGAGACTCCGCGCGCTGCCGTGCTCTACCGGACCAATTCGCAGTCGCGCCTGTTTGAAGAGGCGATGCGCCGCTACGGCCTGAAGTACAAAGTCGTCGGCGGATTCTCGTTCTACGAGCGCTCCGAGATCAAAGACATGATCTCGTATCTGAAAGTCATCCACAATCCGGATGACTCGATTTCTCTGCTGCGTGTGATCAATACCCCAACGCGCGGCATCGGCAAAGGCACGATCGACACGCTGGAGCGTCTTGCGCTCGAGACCGGGCTTTCGTTGTGGGGAGCGATCGCCGAGGCGATCCGCCGGGAACTCTTGCCTCCTCGGGCGCTGACGTCGCTGAAGAGCTTCCAGCAGTTGATTGAAGACGCCCGCGCCATGCTGGCGGGAACCTTCGGGGAACAACTGGAGGGCGGCGCCGCCCGGGAGCCCGCGAGCGGGTCTGCGGTTGGCCGCTCGGAGCTTCACGACGATCCAGCATCAGGAAGCGAGTCTCGGCCCGAAGATGCTACAGCCTTTGATCCCGCCGAGTTCGAAAACTTCTCGTTCGATTTCGGCGCTGCGGATGCGGACAGTAGCGCTGGCGTCCCGCCGGCAGAGTTGCTGGAAGCCGAACAGGCAGCCCGCCCACCGGAGCCGCAAGTTGGGTCCGCCCCCGACTCGTTCCCTACTCCCACCGTGAGCACGGCGGATATCCTGAAATTCCTCATCGACCGCACGGGCTACATCAAGCTGCTCGAAGACGAAGACTCGCCCGAAGCCTTCTCGCGCATCGAGAATCTGCGCGAACTCGTGAATGCCTCCATGGATTCACGCGACCGCGGCGAAACACTCGACGAGTTTCTTGATCACGCCGCTCTGGTCGCCGACGCGGACGACTATGACGAACGTGCCCAGATCACACTGATGAGCCTGCACGCCGCCAAGGGCCTGGAATTTCCCCTGGTCTTCCTCAGCGGTCTCGAAGAAGGACTCTTTCCACATTCCCGCACCATGCTCGTCCCGGAAGACATTGAGGAAGAGCGGCGCCTCTGCTACGTAGGCATGACTCGTGCCATGGATCAGCTCATCCTGACGCGCGCAGTCTACCGGCGCCGTTACGGTACGGATTTGCCCGAAGCCAGCGTCCCTTCGCGTTTCCTGGAAGAGGTTCCGGCACCTTTACTGGAAGAGCTTGGCACGCGGCGCGCGAGCACCGCACGCGTGGGAACGGGCAGTTACGGCCGACCAGCGCAGAGCCCTGCGTCCCATCGTGAAGACACCCACTATTCCTACGAAGACGAAGATCAGAGCGTCGCCTGGCACTCGGGTGATGCGCGGGCAAACTCTCGCGCTCAAAAGCCCACGGCTTCCGCCCGTCCCTACAATTCGATTGAAAACATCGCTGAGTTTTTCGCGAGCCGCGGCAAGAAGTTCACTGTGCCTAAAACTCCGGTGGAGGAGCCCACCGGTAAGCGCGGATTCCGTCCCGGTCAAAAGGTTCGCCATCCGAAATATGGCGAAGGCACGGTCTACCAGCGCGAAGGAGAAGGCGAAGAAGCCAAGATTACGGTACAATTTCCTCGCTTTGGATTAAAGAAACTGGTGGAGAAGTACGCCCAGTTGGAACGGGCCTAGCTCGCGCCAGGATCAGCCTCTTCGTCAATTACATTCTTAGGACAGAGAGAAAATGAGGGGAGCAACCCTGTTGGTTTTGATTGGCCTGCTGGCGTCATCAGCGTTGGCCCAGGAAAAACAGATTCGCCATGAGCGGCGTCCGGCGCAATTTAGCGATCCAGCGTCCGCGAATGAGCCACCAAAACAGCCGAACTACGACTACTTCTCGATACTCGACGGCATGCCAATGCTTCTGGAACTCCATCATGACACCGAGGTTGGCACCAATAATCCAATTGACGTTTACATGTTCGTGATCGAATTGCAGGTAATGAATTCTGACGGCAATCTGGAGCCCGAGGGACTTCAGATCCATAACTACTACACCGCGAAAGCAGTAAGTCCGAACACGGCTCCGAATCCGCACAACGCCCGCGATTGCAAGACCTGGAACACGCTGGTCTTGAATGAGATGAAAGCACGGAATTCGAAAGCTCCGACCTGGTCCTACGTCGAGTTCACCGTGGCGCAAGGAGCACGCGTAATTCAGACCAATGAAGATGGCCAGGTATTCTGGAGTGACGACATTGAGTGTTGGGGAGCGCGAGATCGATTCCCACCGTTCTAAGAACGGCAACTTCGAAAGAAGAACTTAAACCGCAGTAAGAAGAAGAGGATAAATACACGCATTCATGGCAAACACAGCGAAGTTAAGCAAAGAAGACCGCAAGAAAGCTAAACGCACCGCCCGCAAGAAACGCAAGGCGGAAAAACCGCTCAAGCCCCGTGACTACGCCCGCGGATCGAAGAAACCCAAGGTCAAGAAACTGGCCCGGGGACAGGCGAAGCGGTAAGACGGCACTGAGCAGAGCACGTGGCCACTGGCGTCCTTGTTCGTAACAACGGGGACGCCAGCTGGCTCAATGCCGAGTGCTGATGACTGAGAGTTGACTCCAGGAGATCACAACCGCTTGTCACAACCACCCACGGAACCCGCTGAGGTCATTCGTACTTCCGACAACCAACTGTTCTGCTGCAAGTCCATCGACAAGCTGATCTCCGAGTCGGAAACACCCGGCCAGCGCCTGCAAAAGACGCTTGGCCCCTGGTCCCTGACCGCGCTGGGCATTGGCGCAGTGATCGGCTCGGGCATCTTCGTGCTGACCGGCACCGCGGCCGCCGGAGAATACTTCAAGGCTCCGTCAATCCTCCACGCTCAGGTTCTCGACATCATCGTGAATTTCCTGCGCGGAGGCAGCACTTCGCAAATCCTGATGCACGGGCGCCCGCCGGCCGGCCCCTCCATCGCTATCTCGTTTCTTCTGGTGGCTTTGGCGTGCAGCTTTGCGGGACTCTGCTATGCCGAATTAGCATCGATGATTCCCATCGCCGGCAGTGCGTACACCTACTCCTACGCGACCCTTGGAGAAATCTTCGCCTGGATCATCGGGTGGGATTTGATCCTCGAATATGTGGTCAGCAATGTGGTCGTGGCCATCGGCTTTGCCGCCTACACGAAGGCGCAACTGGAATCATTCGGCATGCATTTGCCCGATCGATGGTCCACGCCCGTCTGGGAATCAGGCCACTGGACAGGCGCGTACTTCAATATTCCTGCATTCCTCATCATCTTCATCCTGACCGTCCTGCTCGTGCGCGGCATCCGCGAATCGGCAGAAGCCAACAACATCATGGTGGCCATCAAGATCGGCGCCATTCTGACATTCCTCGTGGTGGGTGGCGCTCTGGTGAATCCCAGCAACTGGAAGCCGTTTGCGCCTTCGGGGTTCGGCGGCATCGTCACCGGAGGGGCCATCGTCTTCTTCACCTATATCGGGTTTGATTCCGTCTCCACTGCGGCGGAGGAATCGCGCAATCCGCAACGCGACTTGCCCATAGGCATCATCGCTTCGCTGATCGTGTGCACGATACTCTATGTTGGTGTTTCAGTCGTGCTGTTGGGCATGATGAAATACACAACCTTCGTCTCCGGCCCGGCCGCCGACGCACCTGTCGCGTACGCCCTGCAAGTGCTGGGCGCCAGCCGCTGGTCACGCTCCATCATCGTGATCGGCGCCCTCACGGGCATGATCTCGTCTCTGCTGGTGTTTCAATACGGACAGGCACGAATCTGGTATGCCATGTCGCGCGACGGACTTTTCCCCAAGTTCTTTTCAAAAATCCATCCCAAGTTCAAGACTCCCCATTGGTCGACGTGGATTGCGGGATTCGCCGTCGGAGTTCCCGGAGGCATCTTCGCAATCAGCGATGCCGCCGATCTCTCCAACATCGGCACTCTCTTCGCCTTCGCGCTGGTCTCGCTGGGCGTGATCATTCTTCGCCGCACGCAGCCGGACCGTCCTCGTATTTTCAAAGTGCCGCTGGTGCCGTGGTTCCCGCTGATCTCTATCATCCTGTGCGGCGGTTTGATGACCGGCCTCACCGTGATTACATGGGTCCGCTTCCTCGTTTGGCTGGTGCTGGGCCTGCTGATTTACTTGTTCTATAGCCGCCATCGCAGCGAGTTCGCGAAAAAATAGCTGTCCGCGTTCAGCTCTCAGATGTCGGCAAGAGCATTCAGTCACGCCGTCAGTGCCACCCCGGTCGTGGCATTGACGGAAGTATCGATTCACCCTAAGATGGCTCGGCTTGGAGGATTGTCTGATCGGGCAATCTGGCACCTTCACCTGCGATTGATCGACCAAAAATGATCGGACAAACCGTCTCCCACTACCGGATCGTCGAACTGCTCGGCGGTGGTGGCATGGGAGTGGTGTACAAGGCAGAAGACACGCTGCTCGGCCGCTTCGTCGCACTCAAGTTCCTTCCGGATGACTCCTCGCAGGATCCACAAGCTTTGGAGCGCTTTCGCCGGGAAGCTCGCGCTGCTTCGTCCCTGAATCATCCCAACATTTGCACCATCCACGAGATCGGCCAACACGATGGACATTTGTTCATCGTGATGGAATGTCTTACGGGCCAGACATTGAAGCACCTGATTGAAGGCCGACCCATGGAACAGGAGCGCTTGCTCACGCTCGCAATTGAAGTGGCCGACGCGCTTGAGGCCGCGCACAGCAAAGGGATTGTCCATCGCGATATCAAACCGGCGAACATCTTCGTTACCGATCGCGGTCACGCCAAGATTCTTGATTTCGGCTTGGCCAAAGTGGCGCGAGCGGCGCGGCCGACGAGCGGCGACTCGCAAACCGTTGCCGACGCGGCCAATCTCGATCTAACAAATCCAGGGACCGCGGTTGGCACGGTTGCTTATATGTCTCCGGAACAACTGCGCGGCAAGGAACTCGACGGACGCACCGACCTGTATTCCTTTGGCGTCGTGCTCTACGAGATGGCCACCGGCGTCCTGCCGTTCCGCGGAGAAACCTCGGCAGTCATAACCGAAGCCATTCTGAATCGCACGCCCGCTGCGGCCAACCGCCTAAACCCGGAACTCCCGCCGAAGCTGGAAGAAACCATCAGCAAAGCTTTGGAGAAAGATCCGGAAATGCGTTGCCAGAGCGCTGCGGAGATGCGCGCCGACTTGCGGCGCATTAAGCGCTCAATCGATTCCTCGCGCACGAATGTCGTCACAGAAGCACCGCCGTCTTCCTCTTCCGCAGCACCGGTGA
Source organism: uncultured Acidobacteriaceae bacterium (assembly GCA_963731405.1). GTDB lineage: Bacteria > Acidobacteriota > Terriglobia > Terriglobales > Acidobacteriaceae > Sulfotelmatobacter. The sequence continues at coordinate 52,579 of CAVSVS010000032.1, forward strand.
TTTCGGCGCCCACGCCGAAGAGCCAAAGAAAATTCCTTCCGCTGATTTTTGCGTTCGGCCTGCTGCTGGCCGCGGCCCTCGGCCTTTTCGCAGGAAAATTATTCTTCGCCAGCGCACCGCTGGAGCCACCGCTCTATCGCCAGCTTACTTTCCGCCGCGGAAGCATTCGCTCTGCCCGCTTTGCGCCGGACGGCCAGACCATTCTCTACAGCGCGGCGTGGCAAGGGAATCCCGTGGACGTATTTACCGCGCGCCCAGAGGCTCCGGAATCGCGCTCCATGGGCCTAAGCCGCACTCAACTGATGTCGGTATCCTCCACTGGCGAGATGGCGGTTCTGCTCGACAGCAAGGCCATCGGAACCTGGGTCACCATGGGCACGCTAGCTCGCGCCCCTCTGGCTGGCGGCGCTCCGCGCGAAGTTCTCGAAAATGTTCAGTGGGCCGACTGGTCGCCGGATGGGTCCAATTTTCTCGTGGTCCGCGACTTCGGCGGAATGAACCGCCTGGAATATCCAATTGGAAAGCCGCTTTACCAGACCGGCGGATGGATCGGCCATCCCCGCATTTCTCCCAAGGGCGAACTCATCGCGTTCGCCGATCATCCTCTGCAAGGCGACGACAGTGGCGCCTTGGCCATTGTGGATATGTCGGGCAAGGTGACGATGCTCGCCAAAGAGATGTTCACCATTCAAGGCGTGGCGTGGTCGCCCAATGGCAAGGAGATTTGGTTTACGGCCAGCAAGTCTGGCACGGACCGCACGTTGTACGCGATTACGTTGGATGGCAAGCTGCGCACTATTGCGCGATTGCCTGGCGCACTCATGCTGCTTGACGTCGCCAAAGATGGCAAGGTGCTGCTGGTGCGCGCCAGCTGGCGCCGCGAGCTGATGGGATTTGGTGCCGACGGCAAACAACGCGAGCTTTCGTGGCTGGACTACACCTATCCCGGCGAATTGTCGCCTGACGGCAAGACACTACTATTTGACGAGGAAGGCGGCGGCGGATCACTCGCTTATTCGAAGTCGGGCGGATACACCTACGGCGTGTATATTCGCAAGACTGACGGCTCGCCAGCCGTTCTGTTGGGCGAAGGCAATGCGCTCGCTCTATCTCCTGACGGCAAATGGGCGATCACCGAAACGCAGGTTTCTCCTGCGCAGTTAAAACTTCTACCCACCGGAGCGGGTCAATCCAAAGACCTGACCCACGATTCCATCAATCACAATTGGGCGCACTGGTTTCCCGACGGCAAGCGCATTCTCTTCTCGGGCAATGAGCCGGAGAAGGGCGAGAAACTCTACGTCACGGAATTGGATTCGGGCAAGAGCCAGGCAGTTACACCCGAAGGCGTCAACGGAAATACGTTTGCGATTTCTCCTGACTCGCAGTTGGTTGCTGCCATTGGTCCCGACCAGCGCGGCTATCTCTATCCGATCAACGGCGGCGAGCCTCGTCTGATCGCAGGCCTCAATCCCGGTGAGCAGCCTATCACCTGGGCCTCAGATGGAAAATCCCTGTACGTTTACCAACCTGGGGAATTGCCCGCGCGCGTGTTTCGCATTGAGGTTCAAAGTGGACGACGGACTTTCTGGAAAGAGCTCATGCCCACCGATCCTGCGGGCGTTGAAAATATCGGTCCCATCCTCATGACTGCCGACGCCAACACCTGCGTCTTCGGCTATCACCGCATGCTCGCCGATCTTTACCTGGTGGAAGGTCTTAAGTAGCGCTAGTCGCCATGGACGCGGTACAACACGCTCGCGTGCGGCCGCAGCTGGGTGTGAATGCCATCTGCCTTTCCCAGATCCTGATGGGTCCAGAGGTCGCGTACATCCGCAGCTTGCATCTCCAAGCCAATATCGTCCCAGAGCAAATCCGCCTTTTCGGGAGAGTCTCCGATATTGAATACGGCGACGTAGCGGTCGCCGGGCTGCGCGCCATCAGCGATCCACACACGAATATTTCCCCGGTCCAGTGATTGATGACCGCCCGTGCTGTGTTGATCTACATCGATCACCTCTTGATTCGTAATGAGCGCGGTTGTGGCGGCGTCGTTGCTGGGCAGGTCTCCACCGAAAATCAGCGGCGAGCGGAAGATGCTCCACAATGTCATCACAGTCTGCTGCTCGTCGAGAGTGAACTTCGTGGGCGTGCCGCCGCCTTCCTTGTCGGTTACTTTCAATTTGCCGAGCGCAAGCATGTCGGCATCGGGCCAGGTTCCGTCCTTGCCCACGAATTGCGCCCAGTCGCGGGTGTACTCGAATTGCTGGCGCAGGAGCTTCCAGTCATCCCAGAAATCGTCGGAGATGCGCCACATCTGCGCATACTTCTCGAAGAACTCCGCCTCGGAAACGGGCGCTGGCCCTGGTGAGATACTGAGCACAATCGAGCGCCGGGTCTTGCGAATTGCGAGACTCAACGCTTTCATCTCGGCTGGCTGATAGAGGTGGCTGCCCATGTCGTCAGCCTTGATGAAGTCGACGCCCCACGATGCGTAGAGTTCCGCAATCGAATCGTAGTAAGCCTGGGCTCCCGGCTTCGTAGTGTCAACGCCCCACATGTCCGGATTCCACCGGCACGCGTTGCCCTTATCCGCAATGTCAGCAGCGTGAAAGGAAGTACCCTTGATCGGAAGATTGCTGGCGACCGCCTGCCGCGGGATCCCGCGCATGATGTGAATGCCGAATTTCAGACCCTTGCTATGCACGTAATCCGCCAGTGGCTTGAAACCTGCACCGTTCGCCGAGGACGGAAACCGGTTCACGGCTGGCATCAAGCGGCCGAACTCGTCCATGGTGAGCGGAGCCCCGGGCTTGTAGTCATGTCCTTGCGCATTCGGCTCGTACCATTGGATGTCGACGACTATGTACTTCCACCCATATTTCGCGAGATGCTCCGCCATCCAGTCGGCGTTGGCCTTGACCTGCGCTTCGCGGACCGTGGTGCCGTAGGAATCCCAACTGTTCCAGCCCATCGGCGGAGTCGGAGCGGGGGAAGAATCAACGGCGTGAACAGAAGCTGTCAGTATCGCAAGAACGACGATGCGGAAAAGAGCGCAGGATCGAATCATAACGGCACATTGTAAGCCGTTAGAGGCCGATTGCGTCCCGCAAACAAAACGGGCGACCCGAAGGCCGCCCTGAATTTGCTGTCTTATCCGTCCGAATCCGCGAAGATCCGTGGCCGAGAAGTTAGATGTCGAGGTTCTTCACATCCAGCGCATTCTCTTCGATGAACTTGCGCCGTGCCTCTACGTCCTCACCCATCAGCGTGCTAAAGATCGTCTCGCACTCGGCGATATCCTCAAGCTTCACCGACAAGAGGGTTCGCCGCTCAGGATCCATAGTCGTTTCCCACAGCTGCGGCGCGGTCATTTCACCGAGTCCCTTGTAGCGCTGGATAGTGAAATCCTTGCGCCCTTCGTTGATGACATAGTCGCGCAGGTCGCGGACGTTCGTCTTCTCCACCACTTCGGTCTCGGTCTTGCGCCTGGCCGCCGGCTTCGCCGCCTTCTTATCGCTCTTCTCTTCGTCGCCCGGCTCAGCGTCAACGCCATCGCCATTGCTGGCGGGAGCCGCTTTCGCCAACGTCTCGACCACAAACGGCGGCTCCATGTAGGGTTCGATCTGCTTATATTTCGAGATCAACTGGCGACATTCCGCGCTCGACGCCAGCACCCAGTTGATGACGTGCTCGGCACCGTGCTTGTTGACGAAGCTCACTTCCCAGAGGTTGTGCTCTTCGTCAAAGCGCGACTCTACGGTCTTGAAACCCTCGTCCTTCTGGAGTTTCTTTATTTCTTTTTCCAAACGCTCGATTTTCTTCGATGGCGTCTTCTTGTCCCCTTCGAAATCGGCGCGCTTGGCCAAGTCGAGTTTCGGAATGAGTTCCGTCACACGCTCGTTGCGTACGCGCTTGTCGAGTTTTTCAAAGAAGCCGAGATACTCGTCGAGCACAGTCATGAAGCGTGCCAGATCTTTTCCTTCAACCTTGGCGGCACCTTCACCGTAACGGACCGTAAGTCCGTCGGCCGCGCGCTTCACCATGACTTTCACGAATTCTCGCTCGTCCTTGATGTACTGCTGCGACTTGCCCTTCTTCAGCGAGAACAGCGGCGGCTGCGCGATGAATACGTTGCCGCGCTTGATTAGTTCCTGCATGTGCCGGAAGAAGAACGTCAGCAGCAGCGTGCGGATGTGGCTTCCGTCGACGTCGGCGTCAGTCATCAGAATGATCTTGCCGTAACGGACCTTCGTCGGATCGAAGTCCTCTTTTGAAATGCCGGTCCCCAGCGCCGTGATCATGGCGCGAATTTCTTCGTGCGCCAGCATTTTGTCGTAGCGTGCTTTCTCGACGTTGAGAATTTTTCCCTTTAGCGGAAGAATCGCCTGGAAGCGACGGTCGCGCCCCTGCTTCGCGGTTCCACCTGCGGACTCACCTTCGACCAGGAACAATTCGCAGCGGTTGGGATCGCGCTCCGAACAGTCCGCCAACTTGCCGGGCAAGCCGCCGGAATCCAGTGCGCCTTTGCGGCGCGTGAGATCGCGGGCCTTCCGCGCAGCTTCGCGAGCGCGTGCTGCGTCGACCGCCTTGTTGATGATCTTTCGTCCTACGGTCGCATTCTGCTCAAAGAACGCGCCCAGTCGCTCGTTAACGAATTGGGTGACCGTGCCAGCGATGTCGGAATTCAGCTTGCCTTTGGTCTGTCCTTCGAACTGAGGCTGCGGCAACTTCACGCTGATGACGGCAACCAGGCCTTCGCGCACATCGTCGCCGGTCAGATTTTCTTTCACGTCTTTGAACAAGCCCCATCTGCTGCCCGGCATAGTTGATGGTACGGGTCAGAGCGGTGCGGAAGCCCGAAAGATGCGTGCCGCCGTCAATGGTATTGATGTTGTTCGCGAAGCTGAAAATCGTCTCTGAGTACGCGTCGTTGTACTGCAGCCCAATCTCCATGTGGACGCCGTTGCGATCGTCTTCCATGTAAATGGGTTTGTCGTGCAGCGTCTGCTTGCCGCGATTGAGGTGCTTGATGAACTCTGCAATGCCACCGTTGTATTTGAATTCGGTGTGTTTGGGCTCGCCCGTCTTCGAATCGGTGGCGCGTTCGTCGGTCAGCGTGATCAGCAATCCCTTGTTGAGGAATGCGAGTTCGCGCAAGCGCTGCGCCAGCGTGTCGTAGTTATACTCGGTCGCGGTGAAGATCGAGCGATCGGGGAGGAAGTGAACCTTCGTCCCTCGCTTCTTGGTCGCACCCGTCTTCTTCAGCTTGTTGGTAGGGTCGCCCTTGGAATAGTTCTGCTGCCACGTCGCCCCATCTCGCCAGATTTCGAGATCGAGGTCTTCGCTCAGCGCATTCACGCACGACACACCCACGCCGTGCAAACCGCCCGAAACTTTATAGGTGGACGAATCAAATTTTCCGCCGGCATGCAGAGTCGTCATCACGACTTGCGCCGCGGAAACCTTCTCGCCATCGATCACCATGTCATCGACCGGAATGCCACGACCGTCATCGATCACGGTAATGGAATTGTCGAGATGGATCGTAACTTCGATCTTGGTGGCGAATCCGGCAAGCGCTTCGTCGACGGAGTTGTCGACCACTTCATACACCAGGTGATGCAAGCCGAGGTCACCGGTCGATCCGATGTACATCGCGGGACGCTTGCGCACCGCTTCCATCCCGCCCAGCACTTTAATGGAGTCGGCATTGTAGTCGTTGTTGCTGCCGTTGCCCCCGGCGTTCGTGGCGGTGATCGGAGTTACTGTTCCGTTTTTTAGTTTTGTGTCTGTGATGGGAGTATTAATCTCTTTGGTGGCCATTCCGCTCCGCGAAAATGTCCCGATTTTTCTTTGAACTGGTCTTACGAATCTTTGAAATTCGGCTGGAATATTCGCCCTGACCCGACCGCCCTGGAGCCTCTGCAAAAAGACTTCAAGTTATTGAAATTCCTAATACTTAGGGTCATCTTGCAACTGCACAAATTATACCACAAAGAGGCAATTTTCGAGCCTTTGGAAAAGTGCCGAATCGAGGGAGTAACAGGCCTATTTATACCGCCCGTCCCGGCGGGAGCGGGCGAGACGCCCCGCCCCGCGACAGCGGGCGGACGCCGGCGCTACACAAAAACTAAGGGCGGCCCGTTGAGGCCGCCCTGGAAGCGAATCTTACTGTCGATCTTACGCCGTTGCTGGCCGTTCGCCGCCCTTGGCACGTCCGGGTTGTAGCTCCGGCTTGATCACGTGCTGCACGCCATCGTCCTTGGAAGTTGGGGGCGGTTGAACCGGTGGCAATTCCCTGCCTTCGACCAGCAGTTTGATCTCATTCGCGTCCAGAACTTCCCGCTCAATCAGGGCGCGGGCAATCTTTTCCAGCGTGTCCCGGTTGTCAGAAATCAGTTGTTTCGCTGTGGTGTAGCCGGCATTCACCAGTTTGCGGACTTCCTGGTCGATCTTGATTGCCGTGTCTTCGCTGTAATCGCGATGCTGAGCAATCTCGCGGCCCAGGAAGATCTGCTCTTCCTTCTTGCCGAACGTCATGGGACCAAGATCGCTCATGCCCCACTCACAAACCATTTTGCGCGCCATTTCTGTCGCCCGCTCAATGTCGTTGCCGGCGCCGGTGCTCATCACATTCAGGAACAACTCTTCTGCGATGCGTCCGCCCATCAGGATTGCAATCTCGGTTTCGAGATAGTTCTTGTAGTAGTTGTGCCGATCGTCAGTGGGCAACTGCATAGTCACGCCCAACGCCATTCCGCGAGGAATAATCGTGACTTTGTGCAGAGGATCGGAGTTCGGCATTTTCGCGGCTACCAGCGCATGCCCCGCCTCGTGGTAAGCCGTGTTTTTCTTTTCGGCATCGGTGAGCAGCAGAGACTTGCGCTCCACGCCCATCAGCACCTTGTCCTTAGCGAGTTCGAAGTCGTACTGCAAAACCGCCTTGCGATTCTGCCGCGCCGCTGCCAAGGCCGCTTCGTTGACCATGTTGGCCAGGTCCGCGCCGGAGAATCCCGGAGTCCCGCGGGCCAGCACGGAGAGATCAACATCTTCCGCAAGAGGAATCTTTCGCGTGTGTACGCGCAGGATTTCTTCACGCCCGCGCACATCTGGACGGCTCACGACTACCCGCCGATCAAAGCGACCGGGACGTAGCAACGCCGGATCCAGAACATCCGGACGGTTCGTCGCCGCCATCAGAATGACGCCTTCGTTTGATTCGAAGCCGTCCATTTCGACGAGCAACTGATTCAGAGTCTGCTCGCGCTCGTCGTGCCCGCCACCCAGACCTGCTCCGCGATGGCGTCCAACGGCGTCAATTTCATCGATGAAGATGATGCAGGGAGCATTCTTCTTGCCCTGCTCAAACAGATCGCGGACGCGACTGGCACCAACGCCAACGAACATCTCTACGAAGTCCGAGCCCGAAATTGAGAAGAAGGGAACGTTGGCCTCGCCCGCAACCGCGCGCGCCAGCAGCGTCTTGCCGGTTCCTGGGGGGCCGACCAGCAGCACGCCCTTGGGGATGCGTCCACCTAACTTCTGGAACTTCTGCGCCTCGCGCAGGAACTCGATAATCTCGCGTAGCTCTTCCTTAGCCTCTTCCACGCCCGCCACGTCTTTGAACGTGACTTTCTTCTGCTGCATCGAAAGCAGCCGCGCTCGGCTCTTGCCGAACGAGAGCGCCTTGTTGCCTCCCGTCTGCATCTGCCGGATCATGAAGAACCAGAGCGCGCCCAGAAGAATCAGCGGAGCCCAAGTACCCAGTAGTTGAAGGGGCAAGCTCCCACTGTTGATATCGCGGAAGGTGATGTTGACGCCCTTGCTCTGCAGGCTCTTCAACATCTCAGGGGTGAAGTAGTTGCTGGGGGCAGTCGTATGAAATGCGGAGCCGTCTTTGTGTTTGCCGCGCACTTCCATGCCGTTGACGGTTAGCTCTCGAATAGTGCCCTGGTCAACGTCAGACATGAATTGGCTGACATTTAGCTCAGTGTCTTTCTGGCCGTCACGCGCGCTCTTTACCACTTGCCATAGCAACACGGCTGAGACGATGATCAGGACCCAGAACAATACGGTCTTAACAGTTGAGTTCACCTAGAAGACTCCTAAAATTCGGCACGGGCAGCTGCCTACACCAACTCCCGAGGCTCCTACAACGATTAGATGCCCTTCTGCGACTTTCGATTGGGGAAATCCTTAATGGCTTATTCTACATTTTCCCTGGGAAAAAGGCCCGTTCCAGTCTAGATGACTTAAGTCACTGGGACACTTGCGCTTGCTGCCGCCAAATAGGGCAAATTTCGGTTAATCTGGTCGACCGTTCCCAAGCCATATCCGACCAGAAAAGTCTCGTCGACAAGAAATCCGAAATAATCAGGCTGCAGCGCCACTCGGCGCGCCGCCTGCCGGTCGAGCAAGGTCACTAATTTCACGGAAGCCGCCCCTCGGCCCCGAAGGTCGCTCATCAAGAATTCGCTGGTCACACCCGAATGTACCAGCCCCTCAACCAGCAGAATGTGCTGCCCGCGGATGTCTGGCTCGTGGCTGAAGAAAATCTCCATCACTTCGTGGGACGAGCCGCTCGGAGGCCGCGTGTATTTGGGCTTGATGAACTGGCATACCACTGGCACTTCTACTGCGCGGGCCAGGTCGGCCAGGAACATGAATGCATTTTCCAGAACTGCCAGCATTTGGATCGTCTGGCCCTTGTAGTCATCCGAAATTTGGCGAGCCAGTTCCTTTACCCGCTTCTGAATTTGATCGGTAGTGATGACCGGACGAAGGGGCTCGACTCGCGGAGCATTCATGAAATTTGCGCGCCTCCCGGCGCATCGCTATTCAATTTCGTTGGTCGGGTAATTCGAAAAAGGCTCATCCAGAATCGCGATGGCTGCGCGCCCCGGCTTCCCGCGAAAATCCGAAGCAGACGGAAAGCCTCGCATCCACACGATCTGCTCGCCGCTTACGACCACTGGCCAACACTTGCGCTCCGGCTGGGTCACACGATGATCTTGCAGCAGCTCCTTGATCTTCTTGGGGGACTTCGTATGGGCCGGCCAGAATCTGTCTCCCGGACGCCAGTTCCGCACCTTTAACGGTCCAGGCAGAGATTCTGTGTCCAGAAGGTGATCAGGATTATACCCCTCATCTGCCCCATCGGGAACCCGCCGAACCTCGATGGATGAGCCCGCTTCGTAAACCCGGATTCGCCCCGGCACGGGAAGATCGTATTCATAATCCTGCGCAGGATGCGGCACCCGCAAATCGGGAGTTACAAATACCAACTCCTCTGGTTCCACTAAAAGCTTCCAACCCAGCGGCAGCGACAGTTCCTTGCCCGAGGCGTCCTCGCTCGCAACTCGCAGGATCTCATCGACGTGCTTGAACTCCAGGGGAATGCCTGCATTCTCGCCAATCGCCTTGACCAGCCTGCGCTGTACCGCAGTAGGTTCGCCGAGAAACCACATCCGACTCACCGAAGCGTTCATCACCAGCCATGTCGCATTCTCAATTCGTGAGCGTAGATCATCGATTTCGGGGCGCCCCGTTTCTCGCGCGTCTCTTGAGCGAGAAGTGGGGTCTTTGGCAAGACTTGACTCCTCCGGGGCTACTCCGAACCCTGCGATCTGAACCAGTCGGTCCGACCCAGAGGATACGCGCGCCCACTCCGGCTGCGACCACTGCACTGTCGTCCCCAGCCATCCAGAGATTTCGTTCTCCCAGTAATCTTCTTCGCCGCGAGCAATCTCCGCAAACTCCGACAGATTCTCCGCCACGACCGGATTGAACTCCTGCTCCAGCAGCGGCACCACCAGTTTCCGAACGCGATTGCGAGTGAACCGAGCATCCGAATTGGTTGAGTCCTCGCGCCAAGCTTGTCCGATGTCCCTGAGATACCGCTCCAGCTCGCGCCGCCGAATCCCAAGTAGTGGACGAATGATCTCACCGGACACTTCGCCATCATCATCCTCAACCAAAATGCGCGGATGAATCCCGCCCAATCCCCGCAGCCCAGCCCCACGAATGATCCGCATGAGCACAGTTTCAGCCTGGTCATCGAGCGTGTGCCCGGTGACGATCTTGTCCAAACCAGCGCCGTGGAAGAGCGGCCCTTCAGGGCCGCGGTTGTACGACTGGTTTTTTGATGCCTGGCCTTTGGGTGGCGCAGCGCTTTCAGCGCTGTGATTCTCCGACCCCTCATGAACTGACGCTTCATCCCCCGAGGGGCCTACACCGTCCTCCGATCCCAGCAGATTCCGAAAGAATCCATACCGCAACTCGTGCGCCGCGGTCTCGACGCTGACATGCTCCTCCGCCGCCCTCTGAGCCACATCTTCACCCTCGACGAGAAACTCCAGATCGAACTCGCGCGCCAAGCTCCCAACAAACTGCTGATCGCCGTCCGACTCCGCCCCACGCAACCTGTGATTGAAGTGCACAACAGAAAGGACAATCCCCAGTTCGCTCCGCAATTCCAGCAGCATCCGCAACAACGCGACCGAATCAATCCCTCCGGAAACGGCCACACCTACGCGGTCTCCGGCCCGCAGCAGGTCCTGCCGACGGATGTGGTTGACAAGTTGCGCCGCTAACGAATGCACGAAGACATGGTACAACCTGGAAGGCACCGCTCAGGCATATGCGACATAGCTACGGGACTTCGATCGTCGAGCCAACCACCAGCGGGCCATGTACAACTAACTTGTACAGCGAACCAGGGTAGGGCGCCCATGCAATTCGGCGAAAGTGCAAACGGAAGCGACGTCGAAATCAAGATCGGCGAGGAGTTCGAGCTTTCTCTGCCCGAAACGCGGACTGCCGGCTACCAGTGGACACTGACCGGCAGCGTCGATCCCGTATGCGTGCTGGTTAGTCAGTCCTTTCAGCCCGCCTCCGGAAAGACCGGCGGCAGCGGCACACACTCCTGGCGTTTTCGCACCGTCGCGCCCGGAACCTGCCCGCTTGCCCTCGCTTACCAGCGCTCCTGGAAAGGCGGACCGGAGCCGGCGCAGACTTTCGCCATGAAAGTCCGCGTCCGGTCCTGAATCGACTGGTTAGAAATGGCCCGCCGTCAGTGCTTCTTTTTCTTCTTCTTCGGTGCCGGCTTTCTGCCGCCTCCACCCGCGTTCTCGACGAGACAGATCGTCCAGAAATCGTCTGACAGGTTCGGTTCCATAAGGTACTGATAGGGCATCGTGAAATAGCCCTTCAGACCCCAATCAGGGCCCCACGAATTGCGGATGATGAAGCGCTGGTGCTTGTCGTCGTAGCCAACAGCCGTGACGGCATGACCTCCCACCACCGCCTCGCCCGGCTGCGGCATGTTGAGTTGCCCCGAATGCGCGACCTGTGCGCTTTCAAAGGAGTCATACACGGTGAAGCCGAGTACGAAGGGATAGCCGGAAGCAAGGCATCCCTTGAATTGATTCAGCACGCGGCTGACCCGGTGATATGAAGTCACCTGGTTCTTGGCGGCATCGCTATAGGCTTTTGCCGGAGGCTTCTCCGCGAACTTGCTGACGTCGTACGGCCAGTCGCTCTCGGGCGGAACGCCTTGCTTTGCCACGACCTTGATGCCGTCACGGATCTGGGCGCCGGCGTCGGAATTGACGGTGTGCTCGATCACGCGCTCGTTGTAATAAATAAACAGGCGTGAGGGAACGAAGTCGCTGAGCCCCTGTTTGAGCCGCTCAAATTCGAAGGCTCCGGCGATCGCGTTGCCCGTGCAGCTGCCCAGTTGACCCTGATCGTAGACTGGCGGGCAATGCGGTCGAAGATCGACGGCTGTGGGGAGCGCCATAATCGTCGCTGCTGGAGCCGCATATACCAAGTCACGCTGATCCGGCAAATCCGGTACCCAGCCATAGTGTCCAATGCTCATGGTTGCACTCTTTCTGGCGCCGCCTGAAAAAGGCTGCGTGTCTGATTTGGATTCATTGAGCCGTTTCCGGAGGGGAAGAAGAAATCACATTATCCCCGCTGGCCCGCTCCGTCTAGGGAATAGTGCAGGCCGTCCGGAATTCGTAACAGAATGATTAGGATAAATTTCTGGAACGAGCGCTCGCCCCAGCGAACAGCCTCCGCTGAGGCTGCCTCGAATCCACCAAGCAAACATTAGAGGCTCGGGCTCTTTTCCGCGATCAGTTTCCTGATCTTCTCCACGAAATCCGGCGTCAGCATGTCCTCGGTCTTCTCTTTGCCGCGCGAGCGCACGTTCACCTTCCCCGCCTCAGCCTCTTTGTCGCCGACGACGAGCAGGAACGGCACCTTCTGCATCGCATGTTCGCGGATCTTCGCGTTCATCTTCTCGTTGCGCGCATCCACCTCGACGCGTACGCCAACGGCCTTCAACTGCGCTGCAACTTTGTTCGCGTATTCCGCATGCCGCTCGCTGATCGGAATCATCACGGCCTGCACCGGCGACAGCCACACCGGGAACGCGCCCGCATAATGCTCGAGCAGCACGCCGAAGAAGCGTTCCACTGACCCGAACAAAGCGCGATGCACCATCACTGGCTGTTTGCGCGAACCATCCTCGGCGACGTATTCAAGGCCAAAGCGTTGCGGAAGGTTGAAGTCGACCTGCACCGTAGAGAGTTGCCACAAGCGGCCAATCGCATCCACGAGCTTGATATCGATCTTCGGTCCGTAAAAGGCTGCTTCGCCCGGGATGGTCTTGTACTCGACATTCTTCCGCTTGAGCACATTTTCGAGCGATTGGATGGCGTGGAGCCATTGCTCTTCACTGCCCACAAAATTCTTGCGATCGTCGGGATTCCACGTCGAAAGCTCGGTCTGGTACTTCTCGAACCCAAAATCTTTCAGTACGTCCAGGGCAAAATCCAGGCAATTGCCGATCTCATCTTCAACCTGCTCCGGCGTGCAGAAGATGTGCGAATCGTCCTGCGTAAATCCCCGAACCCGCAGTAGGCCGTGCATCACCCCTGAGCGCTCGTAACGATACACCGTACCCAATTCGCCCAATCGCACCGGCAGATCGCGATACGATTTCAGCGAATCCCGGTAAATCAGGATGTGCCCGGGACAGTTCATCGGCTTCAGACGATATTCGGCGTCGTCCAGTTCCATGGCGTCGAACATGTTTTGCGAGTAGTAGCCCTCGTGCCCCGAGGTAAAGAACAACTGCCGCCGTGCCACGTGTGGCGTATAAACCAGAGAGTATCCACGCTTCAGATACTGCTCGCGCATCCAGTCTTCCATCTCCTTGCGGATGATGCCGCCCTTGGGATGCCAGAAAATTAGCCCCGGTCCGGCCAGTTCCTGAATCGAAAACAGATCCAGCTGCTTGCCCAGTACGCGGTGATCGCGCTTCTTGGTCTCTTCGAGATGCTTCAGATAATCGTCGAGATCTTTCTTCGAAAAGAACGAGGTCCCGTAAATACGCTGCAGCTGTGGATTCTTCTCATCCCCCAGCCAGTACGCCCCCGCGATGTTGAATAGCTTGAACGCCTTGATCTTTCCCGTCGACGGAATATGCGGCCCCCGGCAGAAATCCGTGAACTTGCCGGTGCGGTAGATCGAAATCTTTTCATCGGGCTTGGTGAACTGCTCGATGAAATGGCACTTCATGAAGTCGCCGTCTTTCTTAAACTCAGCCAGCCCCTGATCACGTGGCAGAAATTCGCGCGCATAGGGAATGTTCTGCTGCACCAGTTCCTGCATCTTCTTTTCGATCTTCTCCAGATCCTCGGGCGTAAACGGAGTCGGACGGTAGAAGTCGTAGAAGAATCCAGTCTCGGTTGCAGGCCCGTGCCCAAGCTTGGTCTCCGGGAAGAGTTCCAGCACCGCCGCCGCCAGCAGATGCGCGGTCGAATGCCGGTACACCTCGAGCGACTCGGGAGCCTTATCGGTCAACAGCGTCAGGTCGGTGTCTTTTTCGAGCGGCCGGGTGAGGTCGATCAGGTCGCCGTTGGTTTTCGCGGCCAACGCAGCATCTGCCAGACGTGGACTGATCGACTTCGCAATCTCGAGCGCAGTCGTACCCTTAGGAACTTCCTTCACGCTCCCGTCCGGGAGCTTTACATGAATGCTGTCAGCCATAATGTGGGACCTGCAGGTGTTCTGAATCCTTCAGTCTATTGAAGGGATTCGAGAGGGTCAAACCCAGAGAGGGATATCGGCAGCCAAAGTGGGCCACGGATTTACACGGATATTCACGGATGAAAGACGAGAATCTCTTGGTATATCCGTGCGAATCCGCGAAAATCCGTGGCCCCGCAAAGATCGCGGACCTCAGGATGACATCGCTGTTAAGAGTCTAGTGCGTCACATCCTTTACGTGCGTAGCAATCCACCACTGATTGCCAAATACATCGGTCACCGCTCCCACACGATCGCCGTAAGGCTGATCTGCAGGTTCGTTCATCGACTTCGCGCCAGCGGCCAGTGCTGTCCGGTATACATCGTCCACATTCGGCACGTAAAGATAGAACATCGACTTCATCGGCTGATACGGTCCATGCGCCTCGCCCATTTCCAGATGCGAGTCGCCGATCTTCAATGTCATATGGTGAACCACGCCGTCCGGTGATGTGTACCGTCCCAGTTCCTCCGCCCCAAACGCGCGCTTCAGGAATTGCACCACCGGCTCCGCTCGCAGCGGATGCAGATACGGCTGGATTGTGGGCGCGCCTTCCGACTTGTAGCCACTGTCTTTGAAGGTCGCGATATACCAGTGATTGCCCGCGCCGTCCACAACGCTGGCGGAACGCTCGCCGTAATCCTGGTCGGCCGGAGCCTGTAGCGACTTGCCCCCGGCCTCCAACGCCCGCTGGTACGCGGCATCGCAATCGCGAACATACACGTGGAATGCTCCCAGCAGCGACTCGCCTTTCCACGCCACACCAGGCCCGCCGCCGCCGATCATTAGCATCGAGTCTTCCACCCGAACTTCACAGTGGTACCCTCCCGCGGAACCCACTGCACGGAAGAGCTCCTCTCCGCCAAACGTCCGCTTCACAAAATCGATCACCACATTCGCGTCCTGCGCCACCAGATACGGCGTAACCGTGCGGTAGCCGCGAGGAATTGGGCTAACGGCTTTTCCTTTGTCTTTGGGTAGGTCGCCGCCCTCTGGGCCTTTCGTCAACCTCTCCATGCGGCGGTGCATTTCTTCCACCGACATTTCCTCTTTCACGGTCATCCCCGTCCATTGATATCCGAAGGGATCTTCCAGGGTCACATCGCGCCGCCCGTAGAACTGATCGGCCAGCGGGCGGATAACTTTCATTCCCGCCGCCACCGCGCGCTCGGCAAACGCGTCCACGTTAGGCACCTGCACCACCAGTGAGATCGGCGAATTGCCCAAAGTTTCCGCGCTGAAGCGGCCTCCCTCGGGCCACTCGCCGGTCACGGCGATGCTCGACTCGCCGATCAGGATCTCGGCGTGCGGGATGCTGCCTCCAACCTCGAAACGGAAAGTTTCCTTTGCACCCAGTGCGCGCGTGTAGAACTCGATTGCTTTGGCCGGATCCCGGAACGCTAATCTTGGCGAGGCACTCATGCGAACGGCTGCCACAGGTTCTGCAACGGTAGACATACGCTTTTCTCCTTCGAATTCGGACTTCAATCGGGCCTTGAAACTTTCGCGCGGCAGCGTTTGCAAATCGGCGGCAATTCGCAACAATGGATCAATGCCCGCCGCCGCTTTCGGAATCTTGCCGTCTGCCCGCGACAGCATGGTTTCGACAGCTTTGTTGAGCTGCTCAATTTGCTTCCTATCGTTATTTCCCGTGTTCAGAGAGCGCTTAGGCATCGGCACCCCCCATGCGCGCCCGCAGGCTGCTGAGCGCGCGGAACTGTAGTTGCTTCACGGCCCCCTCAGTCTTGCGAACCTCCCGCGCCACATCCTTGATACTTTTCTGCTCCACAAACCGCAGCACCACCACGCGCCGCTGCTCCGCGGGCAAGGTGTCGACCAGACGGAACAAAGTGGCCCGACGTTCCACCTCTTCAATCTCCGTCGGACTTACCTGTGCGGAATCGATCATCCCGGAATCATCCAGAACTTCGCGACCCGAACGTTGCCACCGGTCCGAGATCAAATTCGCCGCAATACGAAATAGCCACGCCGCGAACGGAATGCCGCGCCATTCAAATCGCTTCAGGTTCGCCAGCGCCTGATGAAACACTTCCGAGGTCAGGTCTTCGGTCTCGGTGCGGTTGCCCACCCGGCGCACTACGTAGGCATAGACCCGTTCGAAATTGATTTCGTAGAGCTCGGCAAAGCGGGCGGGATCCTGCTGCGCAGCCTCGATCAGAAGCCGCTCGTCCGCTTCTTTCTTCAGAGCCTTCAACGAATTCTCCGCCGTTTGGTCTTACCTAAGGTAAACCGCTAAGTCCAGTAAAAAGTTACGGAATCCGAAAAACGAGCTGAAATATTTTTTAAGTAGACCCGGCCAAGGTATTTTGGCATCAGATTCTTTGGGTGTGGCTTTCATGCTATGCCCACCGCAAGTGACGACGCACCAACCTGGGTTCAGTCAAACGTATTTAAGGATGTGACGTATGGAAGCTATTAGTGGAGTATTCAAGACCAGATCTCGCGGCGAAAACGCCGTGAATGAAGCCCTTAAGGCCGGCATTCCAGCCGACCGAATTACCCTCCTGACTCCCGGTGCAGTGGACCAACTGAACAAGGAAATCCAATCCGTCCCGACTGATACGACCGAACAGCCCGGCATGGGCGCTGCGATCGGAGCTCTCACCGGTGGAGGAGTTGGCTTCGCCGGAGGCTCTCTGCTGATGGCGCTCGTCCCCGGCCTTGGACCGATTACGGCCCTCGGCCTGTTGGGTGCCGCCGTGCTGGGCGCCGCCGGCGCGACCATCGGCGCCACCGCTGGCAACAAGATGGAAAATTCCTTCACCGAAGGCCTTCCCGAAGACGAAATCTTCGTCTATGAAGACGCCCTGCGCCAAGGCCGAACCGTTGTCATTGTCCTTGCCGAGGACAATCAGGCCGCCTCGCTGATTCGCGAAATGCTGAAGATGCAGGGAGCCGAATCCGTTGACGCCGCCCGGGAGCAGTGGTGGATCGGCCTGCGCAGCGCCGAAGAGAGCCACTACGCGAAGTCCGGAAAGAGTTTCTCGGAAGACGAAGAATATTTCCGCCGCGGCTTCGAAGCAGCGCTCCACGCCAGAACCCGTTGCATGGAATTCGATCAGGTTTCTGCCGCAATGACCGCCGCCCTGGAAGACTTGCAGCGCGAATATCCCGGCAAGGATGTTGAAGCGGCGTTCACCCGTGGTTACGAGCGCGGCCGGGAGCACTATCAACGACTCTGCGATGAAGGCATGAAGGCGGCCTAGCTTCGATTGGTGTTGGGAATCGAAACGGTTCAGCCGTAGTACAAATCTTCGACTGCCTTCTGCACTCGCGCCGAAAGCGATTCCAGATCCTTCATGGTCAGCCCCGTCGTTGAGATGGGCTCTCCTACCCGCATCTCCAGCGGACGGCACTTGATGTGGTAGGTATTCATCGGCAGCAGTTCGTACGTTCCCACCAGCGCGACCGGAACGATATCCACCTGCGCCTTGATCGCCAGAAAGAACGCTCCTGCCAGGAACGGTTTGATCTCCCCATCCGGCGTCCGTCCGCCCTCCGGATAAATCACCAGCGGCAGTCCCGCCTTCAACCCCTTCAACGCTGCGCGAATGCTACTGATCGAGTGGGAAGGGTTCTGCTGGTCGATGCAGACTTGTCCCGAACGCCTCAGCTGCCAGCCCACGACCGGGTACGATAGCAACTCCTTCTTGAAGGCGATGCGGAATTGAAACGGCAGGTGGGTATACAGCACCGGAATATCCAACGCCGACGCGTGATTCACCGCGTAGACATGCGGCTGCGTGGTATCGATCTTGTCGAGCCCGGTTACCTTCACCGGCGAAAAGATCGTCTTCATGATCAGCCACGACCAGCGGTACGAAAACCAGTGCAACCGCCGTCCGCTGCGATCGAACACTCCCCCGGGAATCGCGAGCAGACCCATCACCAATGTGTAGACCCAGATCAGCGGATCGAGAATCAGGTACGAGCGCAACCGGCTGAGCCATCCATGTTTCAGCCCCGGAATAGCGTGAGGACTTGGCCTGACCGGGGCAACTGGCACGCTTCGGGGCCCGCCGCCTGCCATTTGGCGGCTCTCCACCTCGCGACCTTCAACCCGCCCGTCCTCCACTTGCTGAACCGATGACTTCACTTCGTGCACACTTCCATTCTAGGTGAACCGACTCGCAAAATCCGCCACTACTCTTAACCACCAAAGGCGCGAAGTCACCACACGAAGTAAGTAGATGCAAACAATGAATTCCTTCGTGATACTTCGTGTCCTTTGTGGTTAATCGTTCTTACCTTGCGCCTTCCATTCAGCTGCGCACTCCGAGAACACGCATCGCCTCTCCCACCAGGTATATCGACCCCGTGACCACGAGCACCGAATTCGGTCCGGCGATCTGGCGCGCTCGAGATAAGGCCGCACCCACCGCGTCGACCGCCTCGATCTCGGCCCCCGTGCGGCTCCCGGCCTGCCGAATCTCGTCCGGCGACGCCGACCGCGGATTCTCCGGCCGCGTCACAATCACCCGCTCGGCCAGCGGAAACAGGATCTCGGTCATCTCTGAGATTGCCTTGTCACGCATCGCCCCGAAAACAAAAATCAGCGGACGGTCGTCATACCGCTCCGAAAGGGCAGAGCGGAGGGCCCACGCACCCGCCGGATTGTGCGCCACATCCAACACCACCTCCGGCCAACCCTCACGCGCAACCAGCACCTCAAATCTTCCCGGCCATCGCGTCTCCCGAATTCCGCGCTCAATCGAATCCGGAGTTATCCCACGAACTCCCAGCTGGGCCAGTTCCTCCGCAGCCGCAACTGCAAGCGCCACATTGCGAAGCTGATGCCTTCCCAGCAAAGGCGTCTCTACCAGAATCTCAGTCCCCATCACCTGAAGTGGATAGCGATACATACTCCGCCCATCGCCGTTCTCTTGGCCAGGCGTTCCCGATACAAAGTAGTCCCCACTCCCCGGCGAAACCGGAGGCACATACTGCACCGCACTCACTCCCCGCGCCCCGAGTTCCAGAATCGTATTCCCGATCACGTCATTCGCTTCGGGCTGCTGAGGCAAAGTCACGACCACTCCCCCCGCCCGAATGATTCCCACCTTCTCGCGCGCAATCTCGCCCACCGTATTGCCCAAGAACTTCTGATGATCCAGCGAGATGTCAGTGATCACACTGACCAGCGGCTTCGCCACATTGGTCGCATCCAGCCGCCCGCCCATGCCAACCTCGAGCACCGCAATCTCCACCCGCTCGCGCGCGAAATGCGCGAAAGCAATCGCAGTCATCATTTCGAAGAAACTAGGATGCCAGGGCAGCGACCCCTGCTCCACCAAACGCTCCGCCACCCGATCGACTTCGCCATGCAGCCGCGCAAAATCATCGTCCCCGATTTCTTGCCCATTCACGCGGATCCGTTCGTTGATCCGCATCAGATGCGGCGAAGTATAAAGCGCAGTTTTCAATCCAGACGCGCGCAGCACCGAAGCCAGGGTCGCCGCCGTCGATCCCTTCCCGTTCGTTCCTGCAATCAGGACGCTGGGAAACGTCCGCTCAGGATGATCCATCGCCCCCAGCAGCACCCGCATATGCGCCAGGTCGAACTTGTTCGACGGCGTATGAGCCAACTCGTGCCCAAGCGCAAACATACTCGCCACTGCGGTTTCGTAGGACATCGGGAAGCTTCTAGCTGCTAGCTCCTGGCGTCTAGCTACGACTCTCCGCCGAAGAGCCATCCTCTAGTTTGAGATTATCAAAATTGATTTTTGATTCGGGCCGAGCCAGTAGCTAGAAGCTAGGAGTTGCTCACCATAAAATCGAGCGCCCGCGCGATATAAGGCTTCAGCTCTTTGCGGGGAACGACCGCGTCGAGCATACCGTGTTCCAGCAGGAACTCGCTGCGCTGAAAGCCCGGTGGCAACTTCTGCCGGATCGTCTGCTCAATCACTCGCGGCCCGGCAAATCCAATCAACGCACCCGGTTCGGCGATATTCAAATCGCCCAGCATGGCAAACGACGCGGTTACGCCCCCGGTCGTCGGATCGGTGAGCAATGAAATGTAAGGAACCTTGGCCTTGTCGAGGCGCGCCAGCGCCGCAGAAATCTTGGCCAGTTGCATCAGGCTGATTACGCCTTCCATCATCCGGGCGCCGCCTGACGCGGACACAATAATAAGAGGAGTGCGTTGCTCCGCCGCCCGCTCCACAGCCCGTGTAATCGCCTCCCCGACGACTGCACCCATGCTTCCGCCGATGAAGGCATACTCCATCACACTCGCCACAACCGGACGCCCCATCAACTTTCCTTGCGCGTTGATAATGGCATCTTTCAAGCCGGTATCGTGCTGCGCCTGTCTCAAGCGCGACGAATAAGGCTTCAAGTCCACGAACTTCAGCGGATCGGTCGACGCGATGTCGCCATCAAAAGTCTCGTACAAGTTGTCATCGAGCAACTGGGCGAGCCGGGTGCGCGCGTCGATGCGGAAGTGCTTGTCGCACTTCGGGCAGACATTCATGTTCTCTTCCAGATCCTTTTTCCAGATGATCTGGCGGCAGTTCTCACACTTCACCCACAAGCCTTCGGTGCGAACCTTCTTCTCGCCCGAAGTATCCAACTCGCCGGATTCGCGTTTAAACCAAGCCATAAAAACAGTTGTCAGTACGCTGTACTCAGTACTCAGTTCGAACCCGATGCCTCGCAAGCAACTGGGGACTGAGTACAGGGTACTGAGTACTTCGCTTCAGTACTCGATCCCTCTCTGCGCCATCACGCCCTTCTCATACGCGTGTTTCTCTTGCTGCATCACGGTAACCGTGTCGGCGACCTCGACAATTGTGGGGTGCGCATTCCGACCCGTCAAGATAACATGCACCATCTCCGGCTTCTTCTTCAGGCTCTCGACCACCTTCGCGGGATCTAGCATGCCGTAGCTAATCGCGTAGTTGATCTCATCCAGAATCACCAGATCCCACTCACCTGATTGAATCGCGCGATCGGCTTCCGCCCAGGCCTCTTCCACCATTTTTACGTCTCCCGGGTCCGGCTTCTCCGCGCCGACCTTCACAAAGCCGCGCCCCATCTGCTTCATCACAAACTTGTCACCGAAGGCCTGCACCGCATCGAGTTCACCGTAGTGCCACGAGCCCTTCAGGAACTGCAGCATCAAGACCCGCATCCCCTGTCCGACCGCTCGCAACGCCGTTCCCATGGCGGCGGTAGTTTTGCCTTTGCCCGGCCCGGTGTTTACGATGATGAGACCACGTCGGATGTCAGGCATGTGAAATCGGAACGATTGATTCTACTAGATGCCACTCTGCCTGTGCGCCGACCAGCTCTCTTCCAATCAGCATAAAGAGAGCGGCGTACTTGGAACGGTCCTGTCCGGAACTGGACAGTGCAGTCCCATAGTGGACAGGCACCGACCGGCTGGCCACTGCGCTTGCCTCTATCCTGTCAAGCATTTAGGCGATACTCTACATGGAAGGGGAGTTGCTCTCTTTCCTGGCAGTGGGGCAGGTTTTCGGGGACACGCATCCGCTCGGTATTCCAATAAAAGCAAATGAAACAGACTGCTTCCAGTCAACGTTGTATGGAAGTGAGGGTCTCGGTGAAGCGCGAATACCGGCGAGCCATCAACGTCAACATTAATTTCGCCGCGGAGAACTTTTCCACGGAACTCAAGCATCCAAAGTTTCGTAGCTCGGTCAGGCGGATCTCTGTCCCCTCGCGAACCGCGGAGGTCTCATCGTGATCAACAGGTGTGCAGTGTTGTTGTTGTCGTTGATTCTTGCGCTGCCGGTTTTTTCGGCGCAGCACGTTGCCGTGCATCCGCGACCGATGGATACTGGCGATGAGTCAGCGATTCGCGAGATTGTGGACATGGAGCGGCAGGCGCGCGAAGCCAGCCTCCGCCGCGATGCCGACTTCTCCGCACGAACCCTCGCTGAGGACTATGTCGCGATCACTCCCCTCGGCCAGGTGACCACGAAACAAGACACTCTCGCAGCTCGCAAGAGCGGCCAACTCCGCTACGACACCATTAACGTGAGCGACATGGTCGTGCGAGTCTATGGCGACACCGCCGTGGTCACGGCCCGGGCCGACGTGAAGGGTCACCAGCTGGGTGAGGATTTCAGTGGTCCCTATCGCTACACCCGTGTATGGGTCCGCCGCACTGGGCACTGGCAAGCCGTAAGCTATCAGGCCACGGTTACGCAGTAATACGTCTTAAACATTCT
The DNA here is from genome assembly GCA_963731405.1 of uncultured Acidobacteriaceae bacterium. Classification (GTDB taxonomy): domain Bacteria; phylum Acidobacteriota; class Terriglobia; order Terriglobales; family Acidobacteriaceae; genus Sulfotelmatobacter. The sequence continues at coordinate 74,899 of CAVSVS010000032.1, forward strand.
GGGGCTAAACTTCCTGGCTGCGGAAGTAGAATCCGCTGGAACGACTCTTTCCGGAATCTCACTCTCATGATTGCGGCCGTGGTGCACACGCTCGGTCAGCCTCCACGTTGCGAGCAGTTCCCCGATCCCGTCCCGGGCGACGGAGAAGTGCTAATTGAAGTAAGAGCCGCTGCGCTGAAGCCCGTCGACAAGCAAATGGCCGGCGGCGCTCACTATGCCAGCTATCGCATCCTTCCTGCGGTTTGCGGGACCGACGGTGCCGGCGTACTGGAAGACGGCACGCGCGTATTCTTCGCGATGCCGCGTTCGCCTTATGGGGCGATGGCAGAATGCACCGTCGTGGCACGTCCCCGCTGCTTTCCTCTTCCTCCTGAAATCGATGATGAGACCGCCGCAGCCGTCTTGAACCCCGGCCTCTCCGCTTGGGGAGCTCTCGTTTGGCGCGCCCAACTCGCTCCTGGCGAGACTGTTTTGATCCTGGGCGCTACGGGAGTTACTGGGAAACTTGCCATCCAAACCGCCAAACTGCTCGGCGCGAAACGAATCGTCGCCGCTGGAAGGAACCCACGGATTCTCGCGTCTCTTCATGAACTGGGTGCCGACGCAACCATTTCGCTCGATCAATCGCACCCCGACCTCGTCGCAGCATTCGTTCGGGAAGCTGGTGAGACCGGGTTCGATGTCATCCTCGATTATGTTTGGGGCCCGCCCACCGAGGCTCTGCTTGCCTCGATGACGCGGAAAGATATGCGACCCTCGGCAACCCGCACCCGGCTGGTGCAAGTCGGCGAGAGCGCAGGAGCCACGATCTCGCTTACCGCTGCCACGTTGCGCAGCTCCCGCCTCGAAATTCTCGGCGCCGGAACCGGTAGCGCCCCGACCGCGCCAGAAATCTGGCTGGAGGCCATACGGCAACTCCTCGCCCGGGTCGCACAAGGTATACTCCGCATCGACACCGAGCGCGTACCTCTGGCTGATATCGAGACCGCGTGGCACCGCGACCAGCAGGGACGCCGGTTTGTCATCGTTCCATAGCGCATGTTTACGATTGGGAGACTATGAGCCTGAGTCGCGACTTCAACAAGCCCGCCCTATTCCCTTTTCCCCAACTCCGCATAGCCTTCGTGCTGATCGCTCTCTTCCTGGCAGCAGCCGCGAACCTCGCCGCCGCGCAGGAGTCGACGCTCTCTCCGGAGAAGCGCACGCAGATCGAAGCTGCGGTCTCGAAGTTCATGGCCTCCACCCACGTCCCCGGACTCTCGGTCGCAGTCGTCGAGAACGGCGAGTATGAGTGGGGCGGCGGCTTCGGCTTGGCCGACGTCGAGAACAACTCACCCGCCAGCGAACACACGCTCTTCCGGCTCGCATCGATCTCCAAGTCGCTGACGGCAACGGCGGCCATGCAACTCTGGGAGCGCGGGCGTCTCGATCTCGACGCCCCTGTCCAGAAATATTGCCCGGCATTTCCGCAGAAGCCGTGGCCGATCAGCACACGCCAGGTCATGGGACACCTCGCCGGCATCCGTCATTACAAAACCGGCCCCGATGATCTCGAAATCGGCAACACCAGGCACTTCGACAATCCGATCCAAGGCGGCCTCGACTTCTTCAAGAACGACGCTTTGCTCTCGGAACCCGGCAAGCAGTTTCACTACTCCACTCAGGGCTATACTCTGGTCGGCTGCGTCATCGAAGGAGCCTCTGGCAGCAAGTACGTCGACTTCGTGCGCCAGAATGTTTTCGCGCCGGCCGGCATGGAGCACACCCAGGTCGACGATCGCTTTGCCATCATCCCGTACCGCACCCGCTTCTATCAGAAGACAGACTCAGGCACGGTGCAGAACGCGGACTTCCTCGACTCCAGCTACAAGATTCCCGGCGGCGGATGGTTGTCGTCCGCGGAAGATATGGCCCAATTCGAGGTCGCAATCCTCAACGACAAGCTGATCAAGCGCGCCACCCGCGATCTGATGTGGACCCCTCTGAAGCCTTCCGACGGATCAAAGGATGCCTACGGGCTGGGCTGGGGCAACGGAAACGAAGGCGGCATCGCATCCGTCGGCCACAACGGCGGCCAGCAAGGCACGAGCACGGCATTCACGATTGCGCCTGCCCAGAAGGCTGGAGTCGTTGTACTGACAAACATGGAAGGCGCGGATGCCAGCGACTTGGCCCAGCAGATTCTGAAAGTGCTGGTGGGCGCGACGGAGAGTGCGCCGCAGAAGAAATGAGGCTCCGCGGCTCGATGCGCGCTATAAAACAACTGTTCTTTGCAGGCCGCATCCCGGCATTAGCTCCCTGTTCCGGACAACGGAACTTGTTGCATCAAGCCTCCACCATTGTCCTTGATCTCAAAGCGGTCATCGAACGCGCCCAACCTGGTTGGCGCGAATTGAATGTTGATGGTGCAACGTGAATGGGCGCCAAGCGTGTTGCCGCAATTATTGGTCTGACGAAAATTTCGCTGCGTTGCTCCCACGATTCCGACTTGGAAGATGGCCATCGATTCGCTTCCAACATTGGTCAGTGTGATGGATTGCGCCGCACTGACTGTCCCTACTTTCTGGCTGCCAAAGTTCAAATTGGAAGGGGACAGGCTTGCCCAAGTCGCGGTTCCTACGAGCGGGACAGACTGCTGCCCATTGACGGCGCTATCTGCGACAACCAGCGTCGCCGGCCGAGGTCCGCGATTCTTCGGCGCGAAGATGAGGTTGATCTCGCAACTGTCCCCGACCGCCAAGCGGCTGCCACAGTTGTTGGTTTGACTGAAAGCACTAGGATCGGCTCCGGATATTCCGATTCGAGTGATGTCGAGACCTTGTTTGCCGACGTTCGTCATCTTTATGGATTGGACTGGGCTTTGAGTCCCCACGACTTGAGTGGGGAACGACAGAACGGCTGGTGAGAACAACACTGCCGGTCCGCTCGTCTGTTGAGAAATGAACGCTCCTGCACTGCCCGGGAATCCGTACGCCGAGAGCGCCAGGTCCATCGCGCCGTCTCCGTTGAAATCGCCGAACGTTATTGCCTCACTGAGCACGCCCGCTTGAAAGTAACTCGGTTGCTGGAAGGTACCGTCGCCGTTGCCCAGGAGCACGGCGATCGTGTTGTCGAACGATTTGGCGACGGCGATATCGGGTTTACCATCCCCGTTGAGGTCCACGACGGTCGCCGTGTCGTAGGAGGTCCTTCCGGTGGTGTAGTTCGTTGGTGTACCGAAACCGCCGCCGCCTTCGCCCAACAGCACGCTTACGCCATTCCAGCCCCCAGTGACCAAGTCGAGGATGCCATCGCCGTTCAGATCAGCGGTCACTACAGACTGAGGGCTGTTACCGCCCGCATAATATTTCGGCGGCAGAAAGGACCCGTCTCCCTTCCCCAAAGAAATCGCCACGTATGATCCACTGGCTAACCCAATATCCGGGACGCCATCCCCATTGAAGTCGCCAACACAAACTTGCCCGCCGTTAGTATCGAGGATCGACTGCACTTGAAACGTGCCATCTCCGTTTCCGAGAAGAAGCGACATCTGGGCGTAATAGCCACCGATTACAAGGAGATCAAGCTTGCCGTCACGATTGAAATCTCCCACCACCAATCCTCCCGGGTACTTGGTGGTCACATACTCGACAGGCGGTTGAAATGTTCCATCGCCGTTGCCTAAGAAAACTGAGACCGTTATCCCTTGTGGGTTCGTCACCGCAAGGTCAAGCTTGCCGTCGCCATTGAAGTCCCCGCTAGCCAGCGCTCCAGAGTCGGTAGCGTAGGAATTAATTAAAGCCGGTTGAAAGGTTCCGTCGCCTTTTCCTAAAAGCACCGCGAGATTCGTCTCCCAGTTCGACACCGCGAGGTCGAGCAAACCGTCTCCGTTGAAATCTCCAGAAACTGCGTACCAGGGATTGCCGAACGTCGAAACGCGTGATCCGGAGAAAGCAACCGTCGTAACCGGCGTTACAACGGACAAGAACGCAACGTTGGATGTTGGATTCGCCGAGCCCGGGTTGACTACAGTCACCGAGGCAGTTTCTGCCTTCGCTATGTCTGCGGCTGGGATTGCCGCCGTGAGACGCGTCTTGCTGATGAAGTTCGTCGGGCGGGGGTAGCCGTTCCAGTTTACGACCGAACCTGTGACGAACCCGGCACCATTGACAGTGAGTGCAAATGTCGGTCCGCCCGGTGCCACGCTTGTCGGCACCAACGGTAAATCAATCAACGGCGTGGGACTTGATTGTGCGAGGACTGTCGCACTCATGCACAACAACAGGCAGAAGGACCAGTACGATCTCACCGGGTGGCCTCCTTGAAACACTCTCGGCGTACGTCGAACCCATCGGGGGAGTGGAGCTTGGGAGTAGGCATTATCCCTGACTCGCGACGGGCGGTCAATTATGCAGGATTGTGCAACCCCGATCGCTTCGCGACAAACTCAATGGTCGTATTCAAGCGGTCGAACGGTGTGCGGGCCCGTCAAGGCGTCCTCGCCTTCGATGAGAATCGTGCGCTTGCACCCTTTCAGGCTTACTTCACGCCCTTCTCCGGGTTCCACGAGCCCTGTGCTTTGCGGACGAACACGATCTGTCCGATGTGATACGCATTGTGCGTACCCATGCGGGCGATCTCCGGAGCCCACTTCTGCAGCTTCTGCTCATCCATCGTCTCGACCAGCTTCTCTAAGTCGCTCATCACCTGGTTGAGCTGCTTGACGGTGTCGTTCCACTTCTTGGTATCGAAGTCGTTGAAGGTCTCGTCATTGTTGCCGCTGAACTTCTTTTCCGGATCGCCCTTGAACTTCTCCAGTTCCCGCTGGTTCCAGAACAGCAGATGATAGGTCAACTGTCCGACAGAGTGATTGCCGCTGCCATCTTTCCACGTGGCCTGCTCGGCCGTCATCCCGTCGACAGCTACATCAATAGGAACGAACCAGTCTTTCTGGTCGTGAGTTGTGTGCAACTGCTCCAGCAGGATGCTTCGCAAGGTAACCGGCTTCGAGTTTTGCCCGAAGACGGGAATCGACAACAATGCAATCAAAAGTGAGACGGCAGTTTTCATACGCGGAATCCTCCAGAAAAGTTAACTCAGAATTACACGACGGTCCGACCTGCGATCAATGCCCCGAATGATACGGATGCCCCTTCAGAATCGTAAATGCCCGGTACACCTGCTCCAGCAGAACGACTCGCGCCAGCTCATGCGCCAGAGTCATCTTCCCGAGTGAAATCGTATGCTGCGCAGCTCCTCGCGCCGCCTCGCTAAAGCCGTCCGCACCGCCAATCGCCAGGATCAACGGTAGCGGATTCCGGTCCTGATAGTCTCCCAGAAACCTGGCGAACTGTTCCGACGAGAACTCCTTGCCTCGCGAATCCATCAGCACCAAGGTCGACTTCGAGCCGCCTTTGGTCCCCGCAGCTCGCCCGCAGGTTTCAAGCAGCGCCGCTTCATCCCGCAATGAGACTCCCTCTACTTGCGCGTACCGCGAAATCCGCTTGAGATACTCCTCGGTCAGCGATGCGATCGCCGGTTCCTTCGTCTTCCCGATCCACGCAATCTTGATCTTCACCGGCAAAGCCTGCTCACTTCTTCCCCGACGCCAGCACTACCGATGCGCCGAACGCGATCTTCTCGCCGTCCGAATAACACCGCACAGCCGCATGCACCTCGGCATGAATCTCCGGCCACTTCTCGGCCGGAACGCGCTCCAGCATCGGACGAAACGGCACCGCGACGGCCTGTGCCTGCTCCCAAACTTCTTCGACTGGCCCAGGCCACGTCCACGGCAAGGTCTTGGTCTCTTCCTCAACGCCGTTGAAGCCCGCGCTGCGCAAGACCGCCGACAAACTGCCGGGCTCAGAAAAGCGAAATGGATTCGGTCCACTCGGATCGAGTAGCGGCCCGCCTACATGCCGATGCACGACGCCCATCATGCTCTGCCAATAAGGCTGATCAAACGGACCCCATGCGAGAAAGCAGGCCCGCGCTCCCGTTCGCAAGACGCGCCGCAGTTCCTGCAACGCCACGCGCGGCTCGCTGAAGAACATTACGCCGAAGCGCGATGTTGCGAGATCGAAACTGTGATCGGGAAAAGGCAGACTGTGGGCATCTGCCTGCTGCGTGGTGAAGTTCGTGAACCCGCGCGTCCGTGCTCGCTGCTCCGCAATCTCCAGCAGACCCGCGCTCAAGTCGAGCGCTGTTATGTGTCCGGTGGGCCCCACGCGAGACGCCAGTGTGATTGCAGGTTCGCCGGTGCCGCTGGCCAGATCGAGCATGCGCATGCCTGTCGCCGGTTGCGCATATTCCACCAGCGCTTCGGTCACAGGCTGGCCCATGGCAGCCGACTTGGCCTTCCACTTCTCCGAGGCCACCAGCCGGAACTGCGTTCCCCAGTCCGGCTTGGAGTCTGGTTGCGATGTCATGGAGGATTCCAGAGTCCCGCAAGAAGAGTTCTAGGCTTTCGCTTTCTTCTTCCTCGTCGCCGCGACCTTGCTCGTTGGCGCTTTGCTCGACGCCGCTTTCTTCTTCGCGACCGTCTTCTTCGCCACCGTCTTCAAGTCGGAGACTTCCAGCCGCTTGGCCGTCTTCCAGAGCCGCTCGAGATCGTAGAACTTGCGCGCCTTTTCCGAGAATACGTGAACGACGAAATCCACGTAATCGAGCAGCACCCACTCGGCTTGCTTGTAGCCTTCGACATGCGCGGGACGCAGGTTCGCGGCCTTCAACCGCAGTTCCACTTCGTCAGCAATGGCCTGCACCTGCCGCGGATTGGTTCCGCTGCACAGCACGAAGTAGTCGGTAAACGCTCCCGACCCTTTTTCCATTTCGAGGATGCTGAGTTCTTCGGCCTTCTTCTCGAGGCAGGCTTGAATCGCTGCGGCGACTTGCTGTTTGAGTTCGCTCTTCTTCATTCGGATATCAAATACTCTTCAGTTCGGCAATGAGTGCGCTCATATTGTAACTGACCCGTGACGGGCCATCGGAACCACTTCCCGCGTGTAGAAGCTCACTTGCCGGAGCGCTTCGCCTCTGCCGCAGCTCGTTCACGCAGCTTGGCCATGGTCGTTGCCGCCGGATCTTTGCGGTTGCTGTTCTTGGGACGCCGCTTGGTTTTGGTGGTGTAGTGATTTTGAGCCATGCTCCTCCTGCTTCATCGGCGGTTCGGGACGCCTGCCCTGTTTTGGTACTGGGAATTGTGTGGAGATTCGAGGTCCAACTGCCCGCACATCCATCATACCGGGTGCGACCCGATTCACAAATTCCGCGCACCATTGGACCGATACAATCCCATCTTCCGGATGTACTCTGCGACCGGCGGATCGACCCAGCGGCCGAGCGGCTTACCGGCAGCGGCAGCTTGGCGGATCGCGGTGGCCGATGCAGGCTGCTGCAGATCTCCCACCAAGTGGATGGTCGCTCCCCTGAGAACCAAATCTCCGGTGGCGGCATGCTTGTGAAACGGACGCATCACTTCGGGGCGCGGGCGCAGGCTCTCAGGCAGAGCATTCGCCACATCGGCCAGCGAGTAGCCAGGGCGGCTCGCCACCACAAATTCACATTCGCGAAACAAAGCCTCGGCCTGATGCCATTTGGCAACATCCGCGAACGCATCCATACCGACCAGCAGGAAGAGCTTGTCGACGGCCTTGAATGACTGCTTCATGCGGCGGACGGTGTCGATGGTGTAGTTCGGTTTTTCCTGACGATCCTTTCCCTTCGGCGAAGTTCCATCGACGGGAGCCTCGAGCAAGGAAGGCAGGAACGCTTTCTCCTCAGCGGTGGCAAGAACCAGCATCGCGAAACGGTGGACGAACGGCGCGAGCGGCTGCCGCTGCTTGTGAGGCGGATTGTTCGCCGCAACAAAATGTATGCGATGTAGTTTGTATTGTTCGAGCGCTGCGCGTGCCAGCGCAAGGTGCCCGCGATGAATTGGATCGAATGTTCCGCCGAAGAGTCCAATGTTCATGAAATGTGGTCAGCCCCGCCTAGTGTCCAGATTCCCGGCCCCAGATGCAAGCCGAATCATGTTGCCCTTGTCCGACCGGCCATCGTCCGCCATACCACAGGACACGGGGAAAAAGCTTGTTCGCGAAACAGAAATGTACTCCTGTAACGTTCCTGCTTTCCGGTTTTAGAACTAGGATAGGTGACATGCGAGTAACCCTCCCCCTACTCCGCATTCCTCCAGCGCGCGCCCCCATCCTGCGCTACGGAGTTGCGGTGCTCAGTACAGCATTGGCGCTGATTCCCACGGTTCTGCTCGCCGATGTCTCCGAAAGCCGCCTCGCCCTGTTCGGGGTGGCGGTCATGGTCAGCGCCTGGTACGGGGGATGGAAGCCCGGAGTGGTTGCCACGGCGTTCGCCCTCACGGTGAGCGCATACTTCACGCTCGCCGGGCACCATAGCACCGAGCAACTCCGCACTGCGATCGTCCGCCTGTCGTTGTTCTTCTTTGTCGCCATGTTGATCTGCTGGCTCAACGCAGCCCTGCGCGCCACGCAAGAGGACTTGCGCCGCTCGGAACTCAACTTCCGCTCGCTGGTCACGAACGCCCCATACGGCATTTGCCGCTGTGACTCGACTGGAAAGATTCTCGACGCAAACCCTGCCTTCCTGGAACTGCTCGGCTACACCTCTGCCGGAGAGATCATCGGCCAACACATTTTTGGGCTCTACGCCGACAACGACAAGTGGTTCGATCTCGCCGACTTCCTCCGCACCACGCAACCCTTCAACGGGCTGGCGGCGGAATGGAAACGCAAGAACCAGACGACCACGGTAGTCCGCGTGTCGGGCCGTTCGGTGGCGGCCGATGGGGAAGGTGTGGTGTTCGAGTTGTTCGCGGAAGATGTTACCGAGCGCCGCGCGCTTGAGCAACAGCTGCGGCAGTCGCAGAAGATGGAGGCCGTGGGACGCCTCGCCGGCGGCATTGCCCATGACTTCAACAACCTGCTGATGGTGATTCTGGGCTACTCGGAGTTCCTGCTGGAGCGACTGGGCGCCGAGCCGCATCTGCGTGGTCCGGCCCAGGAGATCTCGAGTGCCGCCGAACGCGCCTCGTCGCTGACACGTCAGCTTCTGGCGTTCAGCCGGAAGCAGATGCTGGCTCCCCGCATCGTTAACCTCAACGACGTGGCGACGGAAAACATCAAGATGCTGACGCGGATGATCGGCGAGGACATCGACCTGGTGATGGTGCCGGCTCCGAATCTGTGGCCGGTGCGGGCGGATGCCGGGCAGATCGACCAGGTCATCATGAATCTGGCGGTCAATGCCCGTGACGCAATGCCGTCGGGCGGCCAACTCACCATCGAGACCACGAACGTCACTCTCGATGAAGAGTACGCCCGCTTTCACGGGCCATTGCGGCCGGGCGACTACGTCATGTTCGCCATCAGCGATACCGGCGTCGGCATGGATAACGACACGCAGTCGCACATCTTCGAACCTTTCTTTACGACCAAGGGAACCAAGGGGACGGGCCTGGGGCTTTCGACGGTCTACGGCATCATCAAGCAGAGCGGGGGATACATCTGGGTGTATAGCGAAGTCGGCAAGGGGACGACTTTCAAGATCTACCTGCCGCGCGTAGCTTCTACGGGCGAGAGTGCGGCGCACGTGGCAACTCCGATCGAGCATCGAAAAGTGGAACCGGGGACGGAGACAATTCTGCTGGTGGAAGATGAAGCCAACCTGCGTTATCTCGCGCGTCAGTACCTTGAAAAGCAAGGGTACAAGGTGATTGAGGCCGCGGACGGCGCGGTCGCGATGCAGATTGCGGTGGCGCATGAGGCGACCATCCATCTGTTGCTGACCGACGTGATCATGCCCGGTATGAACGGGCGGGAACTGGCCCAGCGGATTTCCGAGATTCGCCCCAACGTGAAAGTGCTCTACATGTCCGGTTACACCGAGAACGTGATCGGACACAATGGCACGCTGGATGTAGGCGTACGCCTGCTCCAGAAACCCTTCAACCTTCGCGACCTGAAAAGCAAAGTGCGCGAAGTGCTGGATGCAACACCAACTCCCCCGGAGGTCGCTATGTCGATGCAGTCCGCAGAACCGATCCGTGCCGCGCGGGCGAAGGAAGTACCGCCCCTGCGCGCACAGCGCTTTCAACTTCACTTGCCCTTGCGTTATCGCCGTCTCGGCGAGAAAGAGTGGTACGAGGGCACAACCGAGAACATCAGCCGTTCGGGGATGCTCTTTCAAGCCAATGAAATGCTGCAGCCCAGTTCGCAGGTGGAAATCAATCTCGTACTGCCTGCTGAAATTGCCGGACTGTCTTCCACAGAAGTCGTTTGCCGTGGAGAAGTTGTCCGCACGGTTGAGAAACAGGGCGACACTCTGAGCCCCGCGCTGGCCGCACGGATCCTGCAATACCACTTCCAGCACGGGCCCTCTGCCAAGGGCATAGCAGTCCAGGTTCTGTGGTCGGTTGGTTCTCTGGCCTCATTCGTATCGTTCATATCGTTCTGTGGATTGATGGATTCTGTTCGGTGATCTGGCCAAGCGGTAAGGAAGGCGGCTTCTCTCGGGCCGCCTTTTTTCATTTCATCGACGTACCCCCCCCCCATATTTTTTCTTCGTATTTTTGCAAAATATTCATTCCATTGGAGTTATGGCAGGTCATATCGCCGATAATGTCGGCAAAATATTGATGTCAAAGGACTTATACGTAAAATATTCTGGAATAAGGAGTTAGCGGTCGACTTTCGATGGCAGTTTTGCGGTGGATTTGGTAACCGCTTTGTTTTCTGTTGATTGCGTTTCGACGGTTGGTTGGGAAGCGGGCAAAATCTTGTGAGATAAGTACTTACACAATGGGGCAAGAGGTAGCAGAACTTCCTAGCCGCGTGGATCGGAGAATTGAGGGATCTGTTGTGCACACAGCTATTGTGAACTTTCTATTGGCTCAGTAAAGGTTGTGCGTCACAGGAATGACGATTTGGGCTGTGGAAATCTGTGGAAAACTCTGAGGCTTGGTGGAGATGGTACGGCTATAGAATTTGCAGGGATGAATCCTCTGGTTAGGTTATGTCGACCTCGATGACTGGCGTTCGTTGGCTTCTGGTCTGCCTTGGACTGCAGGCAGCGGTGTTTGCGGCAGGAGTGGGGGAAGCACGCGGAGCGACCCCGTATCACCGGCATCGATCACGTTACGATCTACGTCAGCGACGTCACCAAATCGCGCGCGTTCTATTCGAATGTTCTGGGATTGACGCCTGGGTGCCCGGGCTACGGCGGGCCGGAGACCTGTTTTTTGATACGTCCGTCGGACCGGCGGCTTCTGCTGAAACCTGCGCCGACGGATGTGAGAAAGAATGCCCATCAGAGCTGGCTTGCGGAAGTTGGGTTCGCAACCGACAGCGTTTTGCAAATGCGTGATTACGTGCTGGCGCATGGTTTCCGGCCCGGTCCCATGCAAAAAGATTCCGATGGTGCGCAGTATTTTCGCGTTCGGGACCCGGAGGGAAACAACATCGCCTTCGTCCACAGGCCGCGGGCTAAGGCCGGATACGGGGCTGGCTCGAAGCAGCTAAGTTCGCATCTGATCCATGCGGGGTTTGTCGTCAAGGACCTGGCTACCGAGAATCGTTTCTACGTTGACCTTCTGGGTTTTCGTCTGTACTGGTACGGCGGATTCAAAGACGAAGGCACCGACTGGTATGAGCTGCAGGCACCGGACGGTTCTGACTGGATCGAATACATGCTGAACATTCCTGCAAACGCCGATCATCATGAACTTGGCGTACAGAATCATTTCTCATTCGGCGTGAAAGATGTGCACGCCGCCGCAGTGGAGCTTCGCGCGAGAGGGTTGAAGACGTTTGATGGGCCGGAGGTTGGACGCGACGGCAAAGACAGTCTCGATGCCTACGATCCGGATGGCACACGCGTCGAGATCATGGAGTTCACCCCTGTCGAGAAGCCGTGCTGCCATCCCTACACAGCGGACCATCCGAAGCCGTGATCAATTCCGGCGATGCCGCTTACACTTCTCGAACCCTGAACTGATTTTCATCGCCTGCCAGCAACAATTTCCAGGGTTCTAGACGGGGCGCCCGAGGGTGATCCAAAAAGCTTCGATGACAATGTAGGCCATGAGTACGAGAAGGTAAGGACGCGCGGGCAACCGGCGACGCCAATCATATGCGATTAAGAAAACCAGCAAGGCATCGATCAACGCAAGGCAGGCAGTCTGAGACGGCGCCTGCCGAATGTTGAACCAGTATCCGAGTGTCCTTGCGAGGCCCGCCGGCAACAGAACCAGCGTTATGCAAATCATGTATCGCATGTGCATCGCGACGTCGCGCCGACGTATCGATGCGATCGAAACGCCGTACAACGTGCCGAAGAGCAGAAGCTGGACAGCGGATAAGAACTCGGCGTTGCGAGCCATTGCCAACGTCGCGCCGTCGGCTAAATGCTCGTGGTATTCCTTCCACAACATGGCTACGGAGAAGACGAGGGCGAGGGGGATCAGGATATTCGAGAGGTTCCCAAGAATGCGATGGGTCGAGAACGCCTTGTAGCGTATTGCGAGGGGCTGGACGATTAACAGGATGAGAAAAACAAACAGCAGAACCGCGTGTATGTGGACAGCAGTCGTGATGGATTGGTCGAAGTGGGGGATCTCGGATAAATAGGGAATCCAGAATCCAGCAATGAAGACCGGCAGCAGAACAATTAAGACATAGCCGAGATTGCGATAGGCGCGCTCCATTGCTGCTGACTGCGGGGATTTTAGTCGGCGACTCTGGACGTTTCAACCGATTTCAACATCAATCTACGCGAAGGGTTTGAGTGGGAACACTGATTGCTTCGGTTAAGATGGGCCGAGTGAAAGCAGTCTTTACATTGCAGGGGCAGAGCGTGAAAACTATTTTCGTCGTTGCGCTCGCTGAAACAACATTATCGATATCTGTCGCGTGGACTTGGATCGGGCATGCATATTGAAGTCGGAAGTGTGGAGGCCATCTTCCGGTATCCCGTGAAGTCGATGGGAGGGGAACGACTGGAGGTCGCCAACCTGGGCTGGCACGGCCTGGAGTGTGACCGACGCCTGGCATTCCGGCGGATCGAGGATGGCAGCGGGTTCCCGTGGCTCACCGCAAGCAAGCTTCCTGATCTGGTGCGTTTTGTTCCGCGTCGGCGTGACGGTGGTCCCGGGGAGATCCCGACGCATGTTCGTACACCGGATGGCGAAGAGATGACCGTCTTCGGGGAGGAGTTGGCTGCGGAGGTTGGACGCCGGTATGGAGCTCCGGTGCAAATGATGCAGCTGAAACATGGCATCTTCGATGAAGCGAGTATCTCGGTGATTGCGATGGATACGGTGCGCGAGATCAGCCGGCTCGCGGGGCAGAGCCCGGACGTGCGGCGATTTCGGCCGAACGTTGTGGTTCGTTTGTTGCAGCCCGCTCCATTCCAGGAAGACCAGTGGGTGGGCGGTGTGCTCTCATTCGGCGCGGAGGATGACGCCCCCGCGGTCACCGTCACAATGCGCGACGAGCGGTGCTCGATGCTGAACATTGATCCTGACTCGGCAAGTCTGTCGGCGGAAGTGCTGAAGGCGGTGGTGCGCGCGAATCAGAACATGGCGGGAGTCTACAGTACGGTCACTCGCATTGGTCGACTGGCGATCGGACAGAGAATATTTCTTCGTGCGGCCGGCGGGACGAGAGACGACAACCGTCAATAACTCTCGGTTGCACGCGTTGACGGGGAGACACTGCCCGAGGCGCGAGCGTTCGCCTAGTGTGAACTGTGGGCGGGAAATGAAAAGACTCGAACGCCAAAACAGGTGGGTGTAGACTTACCGGAATCGCGCTGGAAGTAAAAGCAGTGAAACGAATCGCGCGCAGCCGTTGTCCTTACTGCCATTGTTCTTCGCGGATTTGTGTCTCCAGATTTAAGAGCTTGTGGGAAGTTGCGGCATTGGCGCTCCTTCTGCGCCCGGTGCGGTGCCATGATTGCTTCTCGCGCTTTTATCGCCCGGTGTTTATCAAGACTCCCCCGCCGCCTGTTTCGAGCATGCCCCCAAGACATTTGGAAGAACCAGACGATTCAGGGAAAGATGATCGCCGCTCGGCGTGAGTTGGAGAATCGCGCTCAGCGTTCGACTCAAGCTCACGGCAGCGAATCTCCAACATGCTGGTATCCGACCGTCATAATCCATGCAGCTTTGACTTTGAAAAGGGCACACCCTACCATGCTCTAACCATCGCCGGGGGCCTTTGTTTTCATGATTGGCCAAACGATTTCCCACTACCGCATTCTCGAGAAAATTGGCGGTGGCGGTATGGGTGTCGTTTACAAAGCGCAAGATCTGGAACTGGGCCGGTTTGTCGCTCTTAAATTTTTGCCCGACAAATTGTCGGCAGATCGCCAATCGCTCGATCGATTTCGGCGGGAAGCGCGCGCGGCGTCCGCCTTGAACCATCCTAATATCTGTACGATCTATGAGATCGGCTGGCACGAGCAACGCCCCTTCATTGCGATGGAGTTTCTGGAAGGAGTGCTGCTCGAAAACAGGATTGCCCGACGTGCCTTGCCCATCCCGGAAGTGCTGTCTCTCGGAATCGACATTACCGACGCCCTTGATGCGGCCCATGCGCAAGGAATCGTGCACCGGGATATCAAGCCCTCCAACATTTTCGTGACGCGACGCGGAAGCGCCAAGATTTTGGACTTCGGACTGGCAAAACTCGCTCCGCAGGCAACATCAGGCAACGGCGGCACGGACGCCGAAACCATCGCGATGGAAACCAATAGCGCGCTGCTTACCAGCCCGGGAACGATGATGGGGACAGTTGCATACATGTCGCCCGAGCAGGTGCGAGGGAAGAATCTCGACCAACGCACGGACCTCTTCTCGTTTGGGGTCGTTCTTTACGAGATGGCAACCGGAACGTTTGCATTCAAGGGCGCAACGCCAGGCGAAATCTGCGGAGCGATTCTGCATGAGGAGCCGGTTCCAGCCGAGCACACGAATCCTGTGGTTCCGGCTTCGCTGTCTGCGATTCTGGTCAAAGCCCTTGAGAAAGACTGCGCACTTCGCTACCAAAGCGCGTCTGAAATACGCTCCGACCTGCAGCGCCTGAAAAGAGATACCGAATCTGGCCACCCGGCCGGCATCCGGGACGCGGTGGGAAGTGGCGCGGCCGTGTCTGCAGATTCATTTTCAACTGCCGCAGAAAAGCGAACGATGGCGGTGCCAAGTGTGGAGTCAGGGCACAAACCACGAGGTCTGTGGATTCTGTCTCTCACTTTCCTCATAGCTCTGGCGCTTGGTGGTTTGTACTATCTCCGTTCTCGCAGCAAGGGTCTGCTTACCGAGAAGGACACAATTATCCTCGCAGATTTCACCAACTCCACTGGCGACACGGTGTTTGACGAAGCATTGAAGCAAGCCCTGTCGGTCGAGTTGGAGCAATCCCCGTTCTTGAACGTGCTCTCCGACAGGAAATTGACCGACGCGATGAAGATGGCCGGACATTCGCCCGATGAGCGCGTGACCATGACTATGGGTCGGGAGCTATGTCTGCGCACGGGCAGCAAGGCGCTTGTAGGAGGCACGATCTCAAGCCTGGGCAGTCATTATCTCATTGACCTCTATGCGGTCGGCTGTGCTACGGGCGATACGCTCGCCAAAGAGCAAGCCGAAGCGAGCAGTAAGGAGAATGTGCTCGCTGCCTTGAGCCGCGCCTCCTCAAGCCTTCGCGGCAGGCTGGGCGAGTCGCTGCCCTCGGTGCAACGGTTTGATGTTCCCTTTGAGGCGACGACCTCGTCCCTGGATGCGCTAAAGGCGTACAGCATGGGGATAAAAATGGGACATCAAGCAGGAGATCATCCGAGCATTGCTTTCCTTGAACGAGCCATTGAACTCGACCCGAACTTCCCCACGGCGTATGCGTCTCTGGCGATTTTGTACGGCAATGTCAACGAGCCATCCCTGGCGCTAAAGTATGCAACGAAGGCGTATGAATTGCGCGACCGGGTGAGCGAGCGCGAACGGCTCCGCATTGCCGCCTACTATTTCCGCGCTCGTGGCGAAGTCGAGAAAGAAGCGCAAACTTACGAGCTATACACTGCCAGCTACCCGCGTGATGTTACTCCGCAGATCAATCTGTGCAGCAACTACTCCAATCTGGGGCAGTACGAAAAAGCTCTCGCCATCGAAAAGGAAATGATCAAGTTAGCTCCCGAAGCCGTCGTGGCGTATTCGAACCTCGCCGGCACGTATGTCAACCTGAATCGGCTGGACGAAGCCGGGGATGTATTCAAGCAGTCTCTGGCGCGAGGTCTCGATAGTGGAACGTTGCGCACGAACCTCTATTATCTTGCGTTTCTAAAGGGTGATGCAGCTCTAATGGCGCAGCAGGTTGCGTGGGCGACCGGCAAGCCCGGCGATGAGGACACGCTTCTTTCGGCGCAGTCGGACACCGAGGCATTCTTCGGGCGGCTGGGAAAGGCTCGCGATTATTCGCGTCGCGCGGTTGATTCCGCCGTGCGAGCCGGTTCCAAGGAAACCGCCGCGCTCTGGAGGGTCAACCAAGCGCTTCGTGAGTCTGAGCTCGGCAACGCTGCGCTGGCACGCGCAGGCGTGGCCGAAGCATTCAAGCTCTCCCCGGGTCGCGACGTCAAGGTGGCTGGCGCGATCGCGCTGGCACGGGCCGGCGATCTTGTGGCCGCGCGAAAACTTTCGGAAGAATTAGAGCTGGCATATCCGACGAATACGCTTTTGCGGCTCTATTGGCTTCCTGTTATCAACGCCGCCATCGCGCTGAACAAGAAAGATTCTTCCCGGGCTCTTTTGGATCTCGAGGTCGCCGCACCCTACGAACTCGGGGGAGCGGGTGCGTTCATCAATTATGTCTACCCAGCATACGTTCGCGGCCAGGCGTATCTCCAGGCAGGAAATGGGGCCGCGGCGGTGGCAGAGTTCCAGAAGGTGCTGGGCCACAGCGGCGTGGTGCAGAACTTTGTGATCGGCGCGCTCGCTCATCTTCAGATCGGCCGGGCGTATGCAGACCTTGGAGATACATCGAAAGCAAGATCGGCATACGAAGAATTTTTCTCGGTGTGGAAGGATGCCGATCCCGGAACGACCGTTCTTGCGGACGCAAAGCGAGAATATGCAAAATTGAAATAACTGGTTCCCTCAACGAGCGCTGCCCTCTCAGCCCATATGAAAGCCGCTGTTTACACGAAGAACAAGTCGGGAAAGGTCCTCGAAATTCGGGAGCTCGAACAGCCGGTTCCGAAGGATAAGGAAGTCGTGGTGCGGGTTCGAGCGGCCTCGGTGAATCCACTGGACTGGCGCATGAAGAATCGGCGGCCCGGCGTGGATGTCGCGGGCCAAGTGGTGACGGTCGGGAAAATGGTTACGCGGTTCGCGTCAGGCGATGCGGTGTTCGGACTGTGCAAGGGTGCCTTTGCCGAATACGCGTGTGCGACGGAAGACAAATTCGTCGCTATACCTGAAGGCGTGACCTTCGAGCTGGCAGCGGCAGTGCCGGTGGCTGGACTGACGGCATTACAAGGACTGCGCGACAAGGGACACCTGAAGCCAGCGCAGAAGGTCTTGATTAACGGCGCAGCGGGAGGAGTCGGCACGTTTGCCGTGCAGATCGCGAAGTCGCTTGGCGCGAACGTGACCGGAGTTTGCAGCACGAAGAATGTTGAACTGGTGCGCTCGCTTGGCGCCGACCGGGTCATCGACTACATGCAGCAGGACTTCACGCAGGACAGCGAGCGTTACGACGTGCTATTGGACAACGTCGCAAACCGTACCCTCTCGGCGATGAGGCGCGTTCTGAGTCCGAAGGGTAAGTGCGTGATGGCGGGAGCGCCAAAGGAACTCTGGGCGGTGCTCAACCGGCTGGTCAAAGGATTCGTGTGGTCTCCATTCTTGCGGCAGGAGTTCAGATTCTTCATTGCGAAAATGAATCGGGATGATCTGACGACGCTGGGCGAAATGATCAAGGCCGGGAAAGTAACGCCTGTAATCGACAGACGCTATCCGTTGGCTGAAACTGCAGCGGCCATTGCTTACTTGGAAGAAGGGCATGCCCGGGGGAAGGTCGTCATCACGGTCGGTTAACTGCGGAAGCCAGTGTGACTTGCGCTTTGCGGAGATATGTCGAATTCGTTCTTCTCAGACCGCTTCGCCGAGTTCCTGCTCGCGGAACTTCTGCACTTCGTCGGCGATGGCGAACTTCAATTCTTCGATCCCTTTGCCCGTGACGGCGGAGATTTCATAGAGCTTCAGCTTGTGTTTCTTGCAGTAGCGCTTGAGGGCGGCCAGCTTGTCTTTATTCACGGCGTCGATCTTTGAGGCCACCATGATCATCGGCTTCTCGTCGAGATGAGCGCCGAAGCTGGCAAGTTCGCCGAGGATCACCTCTACGTCTTTGGCGACATCGGGGCGGCCGCTGGAATCGGAGACGTCCACCAGATGAACGAGCAGACGCGTGCGCTCGATGTGGCGCAGGAACTGTGTGCCGAGTCCGGCGCCTTGATGGGCTCCCTCGATGAGGCCGGGAATATCGGCGACCACGAAGCTCACTTCGTTCTTGGCGTCGCCGACCGCAACGACTCCAAGATTTGGCTGGAGGGTCGTGAACGGGTAGTCGGCAATTTTGGGACGCGCCGCAGAGATGCGCGAGATGAGCGTTGACTTGCCGACGTTCGGATATCCGACAAGACCGACATCGGCGAGCAGCTTCAACTCGAGACGGTAGGTGTGCTCTTCGCCGGGGCGGCCTTCCTCGTGCTCGCGCGGGGCTTGATGGACCGAGGTAGCAAAGCGGGCGTTGCCGCGTCCGCCGCGTCCGCCGCGGGCAATCACAAAACTCTGGTCGGGATGCGTGAACTCGAAAAGCTTATCGCCGGTCTCGTCGTCGAAGACAATCGTGCCGACGGGAACTTTTAGAACTACGCCCTCTCCGTCGCGCCCAGTTTTGTTGGAGCCTTCGCCGTGACGTCCACGCTGAGCGGTATGTTCGGGATTGAAGCGGAAGTGGACGAGCGTGTTGTGGCGCTCGCTGGATTCCATGACGATGTCGCCGCCCTTGCCGCCGTCGCCGCCGGAGGGTCCACCGCGCGGAACAAACTTCTCGCGGCGGAAGGCCATGCAGCCATTGCCACCGTCCCCGGCCTTGACTCGAATTTTCGCCTCATCGATAAACATCTTCGTCGGTCGTTGAACCTTGGTGGACCTTCGTGTCTCTGGTGGTTATCGGTTTTTGGATTTACCACGAAGGACACTAAGGTCCACTAAGGGAAACACTGCAAAATCATTCAGAAACCAAGAAGCCTCGTCCCGAAGGCGAGGCTTGTGGGGCGGACCTTTTTGAATCAAGACGCGGTCGCTCCTGCTCCGCGAAATTTTCGAGCGAAAAGACGCTACTCGACTTCGATGGGCTCGACCATCACGAACTTGCCCATCGATCCCTTGTTCAGGAACTTGATGCGGCCGGTGACCTTGGCGAAGAGCGTGTCGTCTTTGCCGCGGCCAACGTTGAGTCCGGGCTTTACCGGTGTGCCACGCTGCCGCACGATGATGGTGCCGCCGGGCACAACCTGCCCGCCGAATGCTTTGAAGCCGAGCCGCTGCGCATTGGAGTCGCGGCCGTTTCGTGAAGTGCCTTGCCCTTTTTTATGTGCCATAAGACTGTTCTCAGTTCTCGATTGTCAGTTCTCGGTTAAAACCTGGACGGACGAATGCGTCCGTCCCTACGTGCGCCTACTTTTTCTTAGGGGACTTCTTCGCGGCTTTCTTGGGAGCGGCCTTTTTCTTGGCTGAAGTCTTCTTCGCTTTCGCGTGAACTTCTGGCGCTTCTTCTTCCGCCGGCTTCACCTTTTTCGGCTTTGCTTCCTTCTTGGGGAGTTCGGGAGCCTTGAAGCTCTGGCCGCCGAAGGCGATTTCA
Organism: uncultured Acidobacteriaceae bacterium; assembly: GCA_963731405.1. Classification (GTDB taxonomy): domain Bacteria; phylum Acidobacteriota; class Terriglobia; order Terriglobales; family Acidobacteriaceae; genus Sulfotelmatobacter. Next base: position 94,827 of record CAVSVS010000032.1, read on the forward strand.
GAGATGCGGACGGCGGTGTAAGCCTGGCGGTGTCCGCGCAGTTTCTTGTATTGCTTTTTGCGCTTGTAGTGGAAGACCAGGATCTTTGCGCCGCGGCCTTCTTCGACGACGTCGCCGACCACGCGAGCATCCGACTGGATGCCGACCTGGCCCTCTTCGCCGGAAACGGCGACCACAGGAAACTCGACCTGTCCGTCGGTGCCGGTGCCCACTTTCTCTACTCGAATCACATCGCCGGGCGCCACCCGGTACTGCTTTCCACCGGCGCGGATAACCGCGTACATACGTCTGCCTCCGTCAAATGTCGTTGAAATTCAGCCCGTAAATGGAACCCCAGGGCGCACACGGGCGCAACCAAGGGGCTTGCTGATTTTCCTGTGCTTGCTGTGTTTTCCGCCTCGGCGCTTCAGCAGCCAAGGTTGGCGTCCCCAGAACGGGTCGGCGAGTACAGGCAAACTCAAGTATTCTAACGTGCGCTGTGGAAATCGGTCAAACGGGAATTGAGGGCATCGAAGGCCCGCTTTATCCGCGAGATACTTGCGATCCACGCGAGATCCTTCGCTCCGCCTGAACGGCGGCTGCGCTCAGGATGACGCCTTTTGAGGAAGGCTGAGTGTTTGGTGGTTTGCGGATTTGTATGCGAAAATTCCGGCCGGATTCTCCGGAGGAATATACAAATGCTCAAGCGCTTCCTGACCGTTTCATTGTGCTTGCTCGCCCTGACTCTGACTGGTGCTACGCAAACGAAGAAGGCGGCGATGAAGAAGTCGCCTGCTGGGCCCGTTCCCGATAAAGCCTATTTGCAAAAGATCTGGGACGGCTGGGCTACGCTCGATCCGGCCAATACTGCCAAGTTTTACGCTACTGGTCCGCATACGTTTTTCGACATCGCTCCGCTGAAGTACAACAGCTGGGACGAGTACGAGAAGGGCGTCAAGGGCGTGCTCGCCGGGTACAAGAGCGCGAAGTTCACGGTGAATGACGATGCGGAGATTCATCCGCACGGCGACCTCGTCTGGGCCACTGCCACCGTGAAAGATGAAATGACGAACAAAGCAGGGAAAGTAGAGATGGGAAATTTTCGCTGGACGGTGGTTTTTGAAAACATCGATGGGAAGTGGTTGACCGTTCATGAGCACGTGTCGGCGCCGCTTCAATAAAACCGTCGGCCACGGATCTGCACGGATTTTCACGGATCAAAACCTAATGCCAGATTCGATTCGATCCGTGGCGATCCGTGAAATCCGTGGCCTCCTCAGTAGGACTTCCAGAAGAAGTACATCGTCATGCCTGCGCCTACCAGGACGACAAACATCCGGATCCACGATTGCGGCATTTTCTGAGCATAGTGTGCGCCGAGGTATCCTCCGGCGATCGCACCGATAATCATGAGGATGCCGTGCTTCCAGTAAATGGCGCGAGCCACAACAAAGGTCACGACGGCGACTCCGTTGATGACGAAGCCCATCACGCTCTTGAGCGCGTTCATGGCGTGAATGTCGGTCATACCAAGGGCGGCCAGCATGGCGAGCATCACGATGCCCATGCCTCCGCCGAAGTAGCCGCCATAGACGGCAACAGCCAACTGAAACAGGGTTGCGCCAGCGAGAGCGGCTCCGCCGGCTTCGTGCTCGATGATGGATCTTCGGCCGCCGGCGATTTTCTTGCCGAAGGCGAACAGCAGCGTCGCTCCCAACGTGAGCCAGGGCAGAACGCGCATGAAGGTGTGAGCGGGAGTTTTTAATAGCAGGAACGCTCCGGTCAATCCGCCGACGAGGCTTGCCGCCAGCAAGGGAACCATGACGCGGCGCGGAACGTCGAGGCGACTGCGGTAGGCGCCGCCGCTGGCCGCGGTTCCAGTCCACAAGGCGATGGTGTTGGTCGCATTTGCGGGAATTGGAGGAACGCCGGTAAACAGGAGCGCCGGGAAGGCGATGAAACTGCCGCCTCCGGCCACGGAATTAAGGGCTCCGCCGAGAGCCCCAGCGAAGAAGAGGAAGATGGCGGTTTCGATCGTCAAGGCATCAGGTGTATCAGAAAGGGCGCCATGCCGCCAATCTTCATAACCTTTGGTGAATTGCCCCGTCTGATGGTAGGAGCTAACTGACATGACCAGACTTTCTTGCGTGCTTACCCTTTTGCTATTGTCGTCATTCTCGACGGCCACGGTCTTCGCGCAGTCGAGCACCCAGGCGCCGCCGAATCCTTGCTTGGCCGCGCAACAGAAGCAATTTGATTTCTGGGTGGGCGAATGGGAGGCGGCGTGGCCCGGGCAGAATGGCAGTCCGTCAGGCCATGGCACGAACAGCATCATGCGCATACTCGATGGCTGCGTAGTGCAGGAAAATTTCTCTGGTCAAGGCACTCCGCCCTTCCACGGAACGAGCCTATCCATCTACGACTTGAAGCCCGGCAAGTGGAAGCAGACATGGGTCGATAATCAGGGTGCGTATCTGGACTTCGTCGGCGAGTTCAAGGACGGCCAGATGATCCTGCAGCGCGAGGCCACGGGACCCGATGGCAAAGCATTTCTGCAACGCATGGTTTGGAAAAACATTGCCGCGAATGAATTCGACTGGAGTTGGGAAGCGTCGCATGACGGAGGCAAGAGCTGGCAGGTGCAGTGGCCCATCCACTACAAACGCAAGGGCTGATGCGGCGGTGATCTTTCCAGGAGGCGTAGCAAGCTACATCTCTGACGTAATCTTTGGTAATCGGCAAATTCCCGAAGCAACATCCATCCTGCGAACGGGTTCATAATGAGTGAAACCGTGGGGGTTGTCATGCGCAATCGAATCGTGCTGTTAGGTTCATTCTTCCTTTTCTATAGCGTTGCCTGGGGACAATCGCAAAGCATGCCGGGGATGGATATGTCTGGGCACGACATGTCGAGGATGGAGTCGGCCAAGGACGACAGCGAGGCCGGCGCTCATGTGATGAAGTCGATGGAGGGTCACATGGACATGGGGCCGCACATGAAGATGACCGCGCTGCGTCCGATGAAACCGGGGGACGCCTCGCGCGCCCAGCAGGTGGCGGCGGAGGCCCGCAGAGCGTCAGAGAAATATGTCGACTATCGCGTGGCGCTGAACGACGGCTTCACGATCTTCCTTCCGAATGTGCCGCAAAAAATTTACCACTTCACGAATTACGCGTATGCGGGGGAAGCGGCGTTCCAGTTCAATCCTGAACATCCGACGTCGCTCCTCTATGAGAAGCACGGCGAGGATTACAAGTTGATTGGCGTCATGTACACGGCGCCCAAGCGATTCACCGAGGAACAACTCGATGAGAGGATCCCGCTCAGTGTGGCGCAGTGGCACGAGCACGTGAATTTCTGTGCTCCTCCGGGTGATAAGAAAAAAGATCTGCTGGCACCGCATTCGCAGTTTGGCTTGCGCGGATCGATCACTACGCAAGAGGCTTGCGATGCTGCGGGTGGAACATTTCATCCGGTGATCTTCAACTGGATGGTGCACGTGTATCCGTTCGAAACGAATCAGGCGAACATGTGGTCGGTGGAGCGGCAGCACGGCGATGCTGACTAGTTCATGCCAGGTCGGTTCGTTCTTATAGAAAATCCCCACTCTAGCCGCAAATGACGCGGCGAGAATGGGCCACCCGTACATCTCCTGCTCACTCCACCGCACAAAACAAACTGCTGATGTTCCTTTGGTAATAACGATTTAAGCGCAGTTCTCTGCTATCGGAACGGCGCGCGTACCGTCCAAGAAAATATGACGGGCATCGCAACAAACGGAACTTCGACTGGGGCGAATGCGTAAGAGTCAGAGTGGGTGAAAAGCTGGCGCAGAGGTGACGCTGGCCGGATTTGATTGGCAAAAAGATTCGCGGGGTCTGGGGATTCTCTCACACTCGGTTTGGCGGCCCAGGTGAGAAAACCCCCATAGCAGCAGAGCAAGCGTGTGGCTTGCCTGTTCAACCCCGGCGGCAGCATTTTATGCGATTCGTGGGGAAACACAAGAGTTTTCTCGCGCTGGTCGCGAACCGGGCCGCCCTAACCGCTTCCCGACGCAGCTTTCGGGAAAGAACAATAAGGAGCAGCTATGAAGTTCGCGACAATTTCCAAGAGTCTGGTGATGGGGTTGGCTCTGCTGCTGGCCTCCAGCGCGTTTGCAGCTTCGAAAGCTAGTTTGACCTTACAGAATCCAACCGTCATCAATGGAGCGAAGCTCAAACCGGGCGACTACAAGCTGGAGTGGGACGGCAGCGGTCCGAATGTGGAAGTCAGCATCATGCAAGGCAAGACGGTGCTCGCGAAAGTGCAAGGAAAAGTGGTCGACCTGAGTTCGCCCGCGAGCCACAACGCAGCCGTAGTCAAGCGCAACGATGACGGAACCAGCACGCTGGCTGGCGCGCGCTTCGAAGGCAAGAAATTTGCTCTCGAGTTGGGTGAGTCGAGCGACGGCATGCAACCGGGGTCGAGCAAGTAAGAACTCCGTCCGTTTGCAAAGCAAGACGGGGAGCACAGGTGTGCTCCCCGTTTTATTTTCGCTGTACCGCTAGTTTGGAGATGCAAGCACATCGTCGTAGTAGCTGATGACCGCTCGCTTGGGTTTTTCTTTCAGGCCTTTCAGAGGGATCTTCTGATCGAACGTGGCGTTTCCCGCCAGCCGTGCTCTGCCCAGGAAGAACATGCCATTCGGCAATTCCAAATAGATTGGCACAAGCATCCGAAAACTGTCGTTCACGTTTGACTGCGTCACCTTCATATTCATGACTACATCGCCATCCGCCCCGGTGTCGAAGGTTGCACTCATCTGGTACGAGGGTAATTGCGTTCCATACACGTACTCGTTGAAGAACCAGTCGAGTTTGTGATTCCCCTCCAGGTCCATCTCCTTCGTCATGTGTTTTTCGACGATGGCCTTAAAGTCTTCGGTAGTGGCAGCCTTGCCGCGGTAGGTATTGACGAAATCGTGCATCGTTTCTTTGAACAGCTGATCGCCAGTGCGGTTGTCGTGCATCATCATGCGAAGCATGTGCAGGATATACGCGCCTTTGGGATAGATGAGGCGGCGGGTAGTGTCGAATCCGGTGCGGGAGTTGCTGGTACGGTACCCCATGGTCAGAGGCCCGGCGTCGATGGCGCGGAAACCCTGCGCATCGCGCTCCAATAAAAGTTCGCGTTCATCATTCCAAAAAGTGATGAACTTTTTCGGATTCTTCTCGATCATGGTGAGGTACAGAGAAGCGGACAAGTCGGCAAAGCCCTCGCTCATCCACTGATCGCGATAGGAGCCGAATCCAACCGTGTGTCCCCACCACTGATGTGCTACTTCGTGGGGCGTGACGACTTTCCAGTATCCGCGATCGCCCCAGTCCATCCCGAGTTGATGACGGACGGTGCTGTCGAAGTAGTAGCAGATCGGAATCCACACCAGTTCCGGCCAGGATTGACCGAAGTTACAGGCAGTTTGCTGCGTGAGTTGCAAGTGCTTGAACAGGGAAGGGCCAAAGTAATCAGAGTAGAGTTGCACGGCGAGTTCGCCTTCGGCGAGGGATTTCTTGTTGAGACCGATGGTGCTCATCGTGCCCAGAGCCGCACCCGGTGAGTGCATTCCCATGCTCGGCAGATCATCGGCATTGGCATCGTGTTGCAGTCCCTGCACCCAGCTGGGTGACTCCTGATTGGCGAACGATTGCACCAGGTATTCTGGCTTGTCGAGTTTCGCCTCCTCCACCTTAAACTTTCCGACGCTGAAACCTGCTACAGTTTGTGGCGCTTCGCTTTTCCAGACGGTGATGTTCTGGCCGCCCTCGTTGTTTTCGCTGATTCGCATTCCGGTTGCGGCAATCTGCATACCTTTGGGAATACGGAAGGTCATGTCATAAGTGGCGTATTCTCCGAAGCTCGCACCCGGATTGCTGGGATACCAGTTATTTCGAGCCACGGGAAAGTAGTTGCCTCCACCTTCGTTGGTGATTGCTTCCTTCCCTTCGTATTCGGTGGCGACAGTAAATTTCTCACCGGCAGCAAGGGCCTTTGGCAGGATTACGGAGAATTGGGCGTCATCATTCTTGTCTTCCTGAATGAATGGCAACGGCTGGCCATCGGCACCGGTCACGCTACGAACTCTTAGGGTGCGGAACAGGTTCAACTGCACCACCCGCAAACCGTTCAGGTTTGCCGTGAACGTGGTCTTCGACTTGCCGACCATGTCGGCATTCTTTTCGAAGGTGGTGTCGAGTTCCTGATGTTCGATTCGGATGGGCCGACCGATCGTCCCCTCGCGGTGCACACCCGACATGGGAAACGAAGACCAGTCTCCAAATTTGTTCTCATCGTAGGTCATAAAATCGACCTGATCGCGGCTTTCATGGGGATCGATGGTGAATAGCTCCTGGCCGTTGTAACGCTTGCCGTGGATGAAGGCGATGAAGAGTCCTCCAGGCTCGGGACTGAGAACGTCTTCGAGTATTCGGGAGTCCAGATTCATCTTGAGTTTGTGGCGGGTTGTGTGCTGGCTGTCTTTCAGGGGCCCGGCGTCGCAACCGGATCCGCCTACGGTTCCACCTTTCTTAATTTCCTCGTAGGTTGAATCGGTGAAGCGTAGCGTCATCTGGCTGAAGTTCTCACTGAACTCGTCTTCCTTGGTCAGAAGTTTCAGCATGCCCCGTTCGGATTCTGGGGGATCGAGAATAAAATTTCCATCTCCGATAAACACTGCCCCCGTAACCTTGCTCTCCACGGACGTGACAAAACAGACGACGCCTGAGCGCAAATGAAACGTCCCGGCATCGCGCTTCAGAGCGAGATTGTTGACGGTGACGGCGTCGCCGCTCAAGGCCAAGTTGCGGAGAGCTCGGTACGCCGGAAACGAGTTCGGCGGCGTGGGCGTCGGCATTTTGCGCGAACGCTGGATGGCTGGTAATCAGCGAAGCCAGCCCAGTGAGAATGACAATTACAACGGCCAGAGACACCCGTGTGGCAGGGCGCAGGGCGCGCACTCGAAGCGGCATGAAACCTCCCGGGGGGAAGGAAACACGTCATTATCCGCGCTTTCAGGAGAAATGCAAGGGCGATGGCCGCAGCATCTCGATTGGTGCGGTTGGAGCTAGTTCTTAACCGTCATGGCGTCGGAGTCTACGGCCTTCTTGCCAGTAACGCCTTCAAGGCCGGCAAGCACTCCGCGGTAATCGTTTTTGTCGCATTGCATGGCGAAGCCGCCCTTCTTATCGCCATCCGCCCAGGTCAAGCCGACGAAGTGCTTCTTTGATTTGGTAAGCGCCATGAGCGCACCGATTCCAAAAGAGACGACCGCCAGCCCAATCGCCGCTCCAACTCTGCGGTGAACATCCTGGCCGTAGCTGATCTCGGTAACAGCGGACACAGGAATGGTTACGACATCGGTCTTGTCTCTTATGAGTCGAATCTGAGTCGACTCAATGGACAATCTCATGCCGGTTCCTGACTTTGTGTCGGGTATCGATCCTCCGTCGTAGGTGACTTTGTAGGAGTTGTCGCCGGCAAGAACAGTCAGTGGAATTGCAAGGCAAAGAATAATCGCGACTAGATTTTTCACTACGCCTCCAAGGATATGGAAACCGGGAACAACGGTCTGCGAGGTGCATTATCGACTTGGGGTCATGATTCAGCAATGACCGAGCGCACACGGGAAGGCCGATAAGTTCTTCCCGTTTTGAATTCACGAATCTGAAATAACTGAGTTCGGTGACGCTGATCACAGTTCATCCGTGTTTTGGAGGAGTAGGGACTTGTATCAGGGCACGCCTTACAGGCGTGCCGAAATCAGCTCAAAGGGGAATGCGGCTTTAGCCGCTGCGTCATTGTTCCGGTCCACGCTCAGCGGCTAAAGCCGGACAAATCTGCGGCTCCTCTCGGCACGGCTTGAAGCCGTGCCCTAATACGGATCGCCCGAACTCCTGATCCACGGTGCAGTAGGCCGTCTCGTCCCGCTTGGGGAACCGCGAACAATAAGGTGCTCGTTCCGTGACGCTCATCACATCGAATCCATTTCTCTTCGGTGTAGAGATTCGTATCAGGGCTGTAGGGATTCGTATCAGGGCACGCCTTACAGGCGTGCCAAAATCAGCTCAAAGGGGGAATGCGGCTTTAGCCGCTGCCCATGGCCATTCCTGCTCGCTACTCCCATTCTTCTCAAGTTATTGCAGGCGCCCGAACTTTCTTTGTCACATCATCAATCGCAGGCAAGAGGAACCTTCTGCAGTCAGATCGGTCTGCGGGATTGTTTGTCCGCGTGTTGTACGAGTATCGCGCTCAAGGCAGATTCCGGCTGCACGAGTTCGTGGTAATGTCAGACCATTTTCATCTACTGCTCACGGTCGGGTCCGACATGACCATTGAACGCGCGGTGCACTTCATCAAAGGCGGCTTCGCATTTCGAGCAGGACAAGAGTTGGGATTCAGGGCGCCGGTTTGGCAGAAGGGTTTCTCGGAGGTGCGTGTTTTGGACGTCGAAGCCTTCCACGGCATTCAGCAATACATTCGGAACAATCCGGTAAGGAGGCATCTCGTTTCAGAAGCGGAGGAATTCCCGCATTCGTCGGCTCACGTCGGATTTGAGCTGGATGCGGCGCCGCAGGGGCTGAAGCCCGTCGTTGATGCGTGGCGGAACGGCATCGCTGAAGCGATGCCCTGATACGAACCGTGGACGGATCCCATCGCTCGGATGAATCTGGTCTGATCCGCTTCTGATCAAGAACGTTGCAGGCGCACGTGTGAACCCCCGCAGGCTAATGCGCCCCATCACAACTGTGGCTGTCGGCGGCGTCGCTAAAGCGATGTCCTGATACGAATCTCTGGCGATTCGGTTCACCTATTGATTGGTGCGTCTGGTGGTTCACATAACGGCTGCCCAATGCGCGATGTGAACGAGCGAACGTAGCTTTCGCCGCTAGCAAAAACGGAGAAACGAGAAAAGGGAGCGCTATCACGCTCCCTTTCGCTGAATACTGACTCCTGACCGCTGACTCCTGAGACCTAGTACTTGGGCACTTTCGGATCCACACGATCAGACCAGGCGGTGATACCTCCCGCAAGATTGTGGACTTTGGTGAATCCAGCTTGCTGCAGGAAGGCAACAGCTTTCGCGCTGCGGCCGCCCATTTTGCAGTGGACGACGATGTCACGGCTGGAATCGAGTTCGCTCACGCGCTTGGGCAGATCGTTCAGCGGGATCAGATATCCACCGAGGTTGCAGATCTGGTATTCGTGAGGCTCGCGGACGTCGAGGACGAACACGTCGTCTTTGGCGTCCAAGCGGCGCTTCAGGTCTTCTACTTGAATCTCGGGAACTCCACTCGACACAGGTTTCTCCTCCCCGCGAATTCCACAAAACTCGTTGTAGTCTATCAGCTTCGTGACCGTGGGATGAGTGCCGCAGACGGGGCAATCGGGATTCTTACGCAGCTTGAGTTCGCGGAACTTCATGCCCAGAGCGTCAATCAGAAGCAAGCGGCCAATCAGCGGATCGCCGATGCCGAGAATCAGCTTGATGACTTCGGTGGCTTGCATGACGCCGACGAGGCCGGGGAGGATGCCGAGCACTCCACCTTCGGCACAGGAAGGAACCAGTCCAGGCGGTGGCGGCTCGGGGTACAAGCAGCGGTAGCACGGGCCATCCTTCGTGGCGAAAACGCTGGCCTGTCCTTCGAAGCGAAAGATTGAGCCGTAAACGTTGGGCTTGCCGGAAAGCACGCAGGCATCGTTCACCAGGTAGCGTGTGGGAAAATTGTCGGTGCCGTCGGCGATGATGTCGAACTCGCGAAAGAGTTCCATTGCGTTGGCGCTGCTTAGCCGGGTGTCGAAGGTTCGCAGGTTGAGAAAGGGATTGATGCCTTTCAATTTGTCGGCGGCGGAATCGAGTTTCTTGCGGCCCACGTCGGCCGTGGAGTGAATGATCTGACGCTGCAGGTTGGTGTAGTCCACCACATCGAAGTCGACCAGGCCGAGAGTTCCGACGCCCGCGGCGGCTAGGTACAGCGCCATCGGCGACCCCAGGCCGCCGGTGCCAATACAGAGCACGCGCGCGGCTTTCAGCTTTTGCTGGCCTTCCATGCCGACCTCGGGCATGATCAGATGGCGCGAGTAGCGCAGGATCTCGTCTTTGTTGAGTGTTACTGGAAGTTCAGCGGTGGTGGCCATAGTGTCCTCGTTGATGTTTCTTTCGTGTACCTTCGTGCCCTTCGTGGTTTCACGATTTCTATTCTAGGAATTCAAGAATTGTTCGCTGGAATAAAATCGCGAGCCCCGCGAATGCGGAGTTAACAACAGGAGGGGCAACAGAAACAACGGCGCATTGTGGTGATCGGCGTCAAATCAGAAATCCCCAATCAGGCGGCGCCTCCGGCGATAGAAGGCACAATGGAGATGTTATCACCTTCGCTGAGGGCGGTCGCCTCTTTCTGCAGGTAGCGGATGTCTTCGTCGTTGACGTAAAGATTGACGAAAGCGCGCAGTTTGCCGTCTTCAGTGTAGAGATGTTTCTTCAGGTCGGGATGCTGGGCGACCAGCGCGTTCATGGCCTCGCCAACCGTGGTGCCTTTTACCTCGACCGAGGCTTGCTTGCCCACATACTGCCGCAAGGGCGTAGGAATGTGAATTTTGCTCATAGATGTACTGTAAGAGATGCGGCGGGGCGGGGGCAAGATTCAGGGGAGTACGTACGCAGATGGAAGGGCCTTCGGTCGACAAGTTCTATCGCGATTTATCCCCAACTGAGAATTATGTGAAACTGAAGGTCATGCCTTCTCCTCGCCTGCATTCCAAAGGACCAGAGTTCTTTTGCTCCCTCTGCAAAATACAACTCAAGTCAGAGTTCCACGTACCCACCACAGAGCCGACAGTTGTACGCACAGATCATGGGCCTTCCATCGAGTGGTCGAAGGACGAGGAGAGCGTCATGAAAGATGCAAAGGTGGCAATTCTAAGCGAGTGGGACGAACATTTACGCACCGTTCACCCTCGTCAGTGGGAGCGGGAACAGAGGAAGAGAGCTAGACGCCGCGCCAAAAGGGAAAAGGACGAAGACACCGAGCCTCACTGAGTGCTATGGCGAGTAGAGTCGAGAACAGGCGCAGTGACTTTAGTCTCCCGGTGGCGTTTGACTGCGCTTTCGCGCGCCACCTCAGTCCGGTTTGGCTTGGTTCTGTTTCCTGTTCCCGCTCATCGGTAGGGTCGAGGTCTGGCGCCGTGTCCCTTAGGTTCGGCCTACCTGGGGCTCCCCGTTTCCTCTGGGATTGGACTCACTAGCCCAACCGTAGACCGGTTTCCAGACCCCGCCGCGTCAAACCGAGCGTGCCCATTTCGGTCACTCGGCTTTTCTGGTTGTTTCGCATCAAGGGTTATGAGACCTATCGTGCCGGGGCGACTTTCGGGTTGGGCGCGTAACCCCGCACTCGGTAGTCTTTGAACAGCCCGAGCACTTGATAGAGCCACTCCTTACTCCATCGTTTCCAGCCGAATCCCTTGCGTTTCTTTGCTCGCATCATGTGCCGCCGGATTTTCTTTTCTACCCAGTCCTCGATAAACGCAAAGCACCGACTGGAGTGGCCTACCGCAAAGTAGTTCACCCAGCCCCGCAGGATCGGGTTGATCTGTTCGATCAGCTGTCCTACCGGTTGGCTCTTGTTCCGCCGGAAGATTTCCCGGAGTTTCGTCAGTATCGCCGTTCGCTTTTTCAGCTTAGGCGTGTACTGCGGTCGCCACGCTCCCTTCAAGCTACGAACGAGGCGAAAATCGAAGCCCAGGAAACCAAAGCTTTCGCCTTTCCTTAGGTCCACGATTCGGCTCTTTTCTTCGTTGATCTCGACTCTGAGTTTTCCTATCTCCTCCCGCAATCGTTTGGTCACCGCCGATACCAGCCAGTCATGCCGCGGATGAGCATCCACCAGTATCACGAGGTCATCCGCGAATCGTGCATATTGGACGGCCGTGTACTGTTTATAGCGGGTCGCCTTCCTTGCCCGTTCCAGCATCCGGTCCACCTCATTGAGGTAGAGGTTACTGAGCACGGGTGAAATCACCCCGCCTTGTGGAACCCCTTTCTTCCCCGTTGCCTTGAGAATCATCTTCAGGAGCCGCATCACCTGATCATCTCGGACTCGCTTCGCCACCTTGTCCAGCAGTAGAGAATGCTGAACCGTGTCAAAGTAGGCTCGCAGGTCCAAATCGATGATTTTGGTCTTTGTCTCCACGATTCCTTGGGCCACGCAGTTGATCGCTTCATGAGCGGTTCGCTTCGGTCGGTATCCGTACGATCCCGGTTGGAAGTCAGCTTCGAAAATCGGCTCCAGGATGAGCTTGAGGGCCCCCTGGACCACGCGATCTCGGATAGAAGGAATGGAGAGTACTCGTACTTTGGTTCCTCCATCTTTTGGAATCTCCTTCTTCCGAACTGGCATGGGTTGGTACGTGCCGGTGATTAGTTCCTCCCTAATCCGTTCGAGAAAACTGTCCTTCCCGCTTTCCTCAATGGCCTCGAACGTGACTCCATCTATTCCCGGAGCCCCGTCGTTCTTCTTGGCCATCTCGTAGGCTTCCTGAAGAGTCTCCCTTTTGCAGACATGGGCGTACAATCCCCAAAAACGCCAGGTTGGTTCAGTCTTCGCTTTGATGTATAGGTTCTTTCTCAGGTCCTGCACACTAATGGGTGTTTTTATCATTCACCCGTGCCTCCCATATTGTTCGAACCTCGCAAACAGCAGGGTCTCTTCGCTCCGCGGACATTACTCCGCTTCTTCGCTACTGTTGACCCCTCCGACTCCCTCTCGTCTTCCACCGATTTCCCGGTGTTCCCGGTTATACGGCTTCCTGCTTCCGCCCATTTCTGGACCGGGACGAGGAGGGTCTCTCCAGTTGCTTGGTATACCCTTGCCATCGTGCTGTCGCTTCAACCCCGCCTGAGTGGTCCGGCGCATCAGTCAGTTTGCGCCGTCCCATGCTGCCTTCACCCTCCGGCTGAGAGCTCGGCTTTCTCTGGAACTTCGCCTTTTCGAGGCCAAATCTGCGTTCACTTTCGTTACGGCCCGATGACTTGCTCACCATCCTGAAGATGGCTTTGTCGATAGGCATCAGAAATTCGATTTCTCTCCTCTCTGCTATCCAAGCTACAAGGCCTCTGACTATTACCTTGGTGGGTCTATCTCCCACTGAGCACACTAGCTTTTCCTGGACACGCAACCGGACAGGCAGATTTCCCGCATCCGGCTCTCGGAAAAGACACACAATGTTCCGTGTGACGCCGTCTGCAACTGCTGAACACAACTCGGGGTGGCTAGACTCATCGTCAATCCCCTTGTCCTTCGTCGCTTGTTGCGTCCGTCTTTAACTGAGGCCCCTTCCCTCCACCGGAGTTACCCGGTTTCACCGGTACTGCAAGCCTCTCCGCCACCCCATACGGCCTGACCTGTCTCTCGCGAGTTGTCAGTTGATCCCTACTGCGATCATCGCTGGGACTTCCCGTGTTGCGTCTGGTCTCCTATGCCTACATGCCATCGCCATTACCCCGGTAGGTCCGGTGGAGCTTGTTCGCTCGTCCCTCTCCATCGTCAGCGGCCTTCCCTGTGAAAAAGTCAGGTCGGCTCCTGCAATTGTTTTTTCGGGACCTGCTCAGCGTTCACTCGCGTTATGGCCTGCACGCTCGCCGAGTCACCTCGTGACCCTTTCCATCGAAAGCTCCGACAGCTTCGTTGCCTCCGCTGCCGTTTCGATTGCTACCGGGTGGAGCGAACCAGTTCCCGGGCGGGAATTGCACCCGCTGAAGTCCAGCGCCTTTCACGGCGCACTTTTACGCCAACTATTTCAAGTCGAGACTCGTGACAGTTGGGTTGGGTTCGATTTCAATGAGCCAATACGCCACGAAGGTAATGATGGCCAGACATATAGGATACCCAGCAAGCAGCAAGAGAAAAGCAGCTCCTTCTGAAGCCTCACCGGGATATTGATAGTGCTGAAGTTTGGCAAGCATAGGCAGCCAGAACACTGAAGAAACCATCATTCCCGCTACAATCGCGGGTATTGTGATGTTCCACGTGCGTGCGACTTTACGCTTTCTCACTTCAAGCACGATACCTGCGAGACAAGCAAAACACAGCAAGGTTCCGAGGACCTGTAAGGCGAGACCATCCCTGCGAGATGCAGCAAAGCGTGCCCCCCAAAAGAATAACGAGCCATTAGAAACGGCGACCCACAACAAACGAGCTATCCTCCTGCCATTCATATTGGAAAGCCTAGCCCCAGAGGTATGATGCCAACAAGTTACGAACGTAGAGACGGACCACAACTGTTGTTAACACCATAGCGCTCATTGAGGTGTTTTGCGTGCAGGCGATTTCGCGCATAACCCGAGCCGCTGTCCTTCAAGGAACTAGAGCAGACACCAATCCTCGCCCCGGACCCTGACAAGCTACTTATCTGCCGGAGTGCTGGGCCCTAGAATTTCTGCGGGAGAATAACGATGACGATATTTGATCCGGCTCGCGGCAGGGTGATTGATGGGGGCGGGGGTGGCGGCGGGCTGCTTCGCCTGATTGGCTTGGGTATCGCGGCGTTCCTGCTCGTGATCCTGTTGTTCAGCGCCGTGACGAAAGTCGGCACGGGACACGTTGGGGTGCTCACCCTGTTTGGCAAGGTGCAATCGGGGGAGACGTTGGGCGAAGGGATCCACCTGATCAATCCGCTGAAGACGAACAACGAGCTTTCGATTCAGACGCAGACGCTCAAGGAGTCGGCCAGCGTGCCTTCGAGCGAGGGACTGATGATGAGCCTGGACACTTCGCTCATTTATCATCTCAATCCGGACCGCGCCGCCGAAGTGTTCCAAAAGATTGGCGCCGACTACGAGAATGTTGTCGTCGAGCCTACCTTGCGTTCGGCGATTCGAGAAGCTACGGCTTCGCATACGGCCAATGCTCTCTACACGGGCGAGCGGGAAATGGTGGCGAAGCAGATTTACGACCAGGTCAGCACGCAACTGAAAGAGCGCGGCCTGACTGTGGAGAACGTACTGCTGCGCGATATTCAATTGCCGGCGACACTTAAGTCTGCCATTGAAGCGAAGCAGCAGGCTGAGCAGGAATCGCTGGCCATGAACTTCCGCCTGCAGAAAGAGACTCAGGAGGCGCAGCGCAAACGCATCGAGGCCGCCGGCGTGCGCGACTTCCAACAGATCGTGGCACAGGGAATTACGCCGTCGCTGCTTGAGTGGAAGGGTATTGAGGCGACGGAGAATCTGGCGAAGAGTCCGAACTCGAAGGTAGTTGTGATTGGGAATAACAAGAATGGTCTGCCGCTGATCCTGGGGCAGTGAATCGCAGTGCTCGATCGTAAAATCCCCACTCTAACGTCGCAAAAAACGCGACGTTAGAATGGGGCACCCGCCTTTTTTGGTCGCGCTGCTAACATGAATCTGTGCAGCCGCTGCTCGAAGTTCGTCACCTAAACATCGAATTTCCAACGCAACAAGCAAACCTCGCTGCCTTGCGGGCAGCGGGACAGGCTGGGAGGGCTGTCCCCACAAAAACCCTAAGCCTCTTTGCGGTGCGCGACTTGAGCTTCTCCATCGCTGCGGGCGAGGTGCTGGGGCTGGTGGGGGAATCGGGGTCGGGCAAGTCCATTACTTCGCTGGCCATCATGCGGTTGTTGCCGGTACAGGCGCGAGTGTCGGGGGAAATTCGCTTCGCGCAGAACGGTAGCGTGGCCCGCAACTTGCCTGCTCTGGATGACGACGAGATGCGACGGCTGCGCGGTTCGGGCATCGGCATGATTTTTCAGGAGCCGATGACGGCGCTCAATCCGGTAATGCGCGTGGGAGAGCAGATTGCGGAGGCGGTAGCCGCGCACAACGCCATTTCAAAGAAAGACGCGTGGCAACGCGCGGTGGATGCCATGAATGACGTTGCCATCCCCGAGCCAGCCCGCCGGGCACGCGATTATCCGCACCAGCTATCCGGGGGCATGCGGCAGCGGATCATGATTGCGATGGCGATCGTGAACCGGCCACAATTGTTGATTGCGGACGAACCGACGACGGCGCTCGACGTCACGATCCAGGCGCAGATTCTTGAATTGCTGGGGGAACTGCGCGCGAAGTTCGGGCTGGCGATGCTTTTCATCTCGCATGATCTGGCGGTGGTTTCGCAGATTGCAGATCGCGTTGCCGTTATGTACTCGGGCAGCCTGGTGGAACTGGGGGCGAGGCAAGATATCTTCAAGGCCCCGGCGCATCCTTATACACGGGGGCTGCTACACGCTGTGCCGGATCTCAAGACGGATCGCGGCCGGCCACTGCGGACGATTGAAGGGACGGTGCCAGCGCTGCATGCGATGCCGCCGGGATGCAGCTTCGAACCGCGGTGCGAGTTCCGTATTCCCGATTGCGCGCGAGAATTGCCGCCGCTGATCGAGGTTGGCGCGGGGCATTGGGCGCGGTGTCCGGTGGTCAATTCACCGGGCAGGTAACCCATATTTTATCCATCCAGTCTATAATCGGCAGTTTGTCCGGTGATTCGTGCGCATACTGGTTTTAAGCGACATCCACGCCAACCTCGAAGCTCTCGACGCAACCCTTGCTGCAGCACCTCCGTTCGATGCGGTGGTGAACCTGGGGGATATTGTTGGCTATGGCGCCAGTCCCAATGAGGTGGCGGAGCGGTCGCGGAAGCTGGGCACGATCTTCGTGCGGGGAAATCATGACAAGGCCGCGACGGGAGTGATGGACCTTGACGATTTCAATCCCATGGCAGCAGCGGCGGCGATCTGGACTCGGAATGAGTTGACGGCGGAGAACCTTGACTGGCTTCGCGGCTTGCCGCATGGACCGGTTGCGTTGCCAGATTTTCCCGAAGTGCAGTTGGTGCACGGATCTCCGAATGATGAGGATGAGTACGTGGTTTCGCTGGGAGATGCGCTGGCGCCACTGATCACACTGACCAATCCTTTGACTTTCTTTGGGCATACGCACTTGCAGGGCGGATTTTTCGCCAACGGATCCTCCGCCGACGGTTTTCGTCCGGAGTACAAGACGGTGGGTCAGCCGGAATCGGTGATGTTGCAACTGAAGCCCTCGACGCGGTACTTGATCAATCCCGGTTCGGTGGGCCAGCCACGCGACGGAGATTGGCGCGCAGCGTTTGGACTGTTCGACACTGAGGCTCAGGTGGTCCACTTTCACCGCACGCCTTACAACCTGAAGGCGGCGCAGGATCGGATCTTTGAGGCGAAGCTTCCGCCACGGCTGGCTACGCGGTTGGCTGCGGGACGGTGAAAAGATCGGTCTTGGGTCTTCGGTCTTGGGTCTTCGGCCTTGGGTCTTCGGCCTGGGGTGTCCGTGTTGGCCCTGGCACTCAGCTCCTCTTGTAAACTCAAGGCATGTATTCGTCGCGTACTCCTAGCAAGCCTCTGTTTGAAACTCGCGAGAATCCTCCCGAACGATATTTGATTGCGCACAGCGATGGCGGGGCGCGGGGCAATCCTGGACCGGCAGGTTACGGTGTGGTGATCAAGGATGAGACGGGACGCAAGGTCGCGGCCCTAAGTGAGTATCTGGGGCATCAGACCAACAATTTTGCCGAATATCAGGGATTGATTGCGGCGCTTGAGTACGCGGTCGAACATGGTCCGAAGGCGCTGAAGTTGATTAGCGATTCGGAATTGCTGGTGCGGCAGATCAAGGGCATTTACAAGGTAAAGAATGCGACGTTGCAGGAGCTGCACGGGCGGGCGAAAGAGTTGATCGCGCAGATGGACTGGTTCTCCATTGGGCACGCTTTTCGGGAGCAGAATCAGGAAGCCGATCGTTTGGCCAACGACGCGATGGATAAGGGCATGGGGAGGAGCGTGGCGAGAACGGCGCCGCCGGCGATTCAAACGGAATTCGAAGGGGTTGTGCGCGATGGAGTGGTGCAACTTTCAAACGGAAGCTTGCCGGAGGGGACGCGGGTGCAGGTGCGCGTGAAGAAATGAAAGTCGTTAGGATCCGTGTTTGAAACGTCGGGCTCATTAGGCGTGCGGGTGAGAGTGTTTTCTATCGCCCCTCCGGGGCTTGTTCATTTTCCACTCAACCTATCCCACGCCTTACGGCGTGGGCTGCATTCTTTCGCCGTTTCGCGGCTGAAGTCACAGAATTTCTGCGGCTTTGATTGCTTTGTACATAGACCCGCGCATTCGCATGATTCAGATTCACATTCACACTCGCAACAACGTTAGGCTGTATCACCATTTCTTAAAGATCACTGCTACTGCGGCGACGATCAGGGCGAAACCTGCCAGGTAGTTCCAGCGCAGGGGTTGCTTCAGGTAGATCACGGAGAAGGCGGCGAAGACCGTCAGCGTGATGACTTCCTGGATGGTTTTGAGTTGGGCCGCGGTGAATTCGTAGGAGCCGATGCGGTTGGCCGGGACCTGGAAGCAGTATTCGAAGAAGGCGATCAGCCAGCTGATTACGATCACTTTGTAAAGGGGAACCTCGCGGTACTTCAAGTGTCCGTACCAGGCGAACGTCATGAAGATGTTGGAGATAGTGAGCAGCGCAATCGTCCTCATAGGGGCGACGGAGTCCTTTCTGTGGTTTCGTGGATTGGAGTGGAGCGCGTCATCAGGGTCTCGTATAGCAGAACGTTATCTCAGAGGCGGAAGCCCGATTTTTCGGGATCTTACGGCACGACTGAAAGCCGCGCCCTTCCCGGTTCGGCCGACAACCATCGCGCGGAGGCGATGGCGCTATGGCAGATGCTCTTTCCCGGGTTAACGTTTACAATTTGTTTCCGGCAACTGGCCATCGAGAATTTCTCCTGCCAACGCAAAATCCGATTTCCGTCGCCGTGGTGGGCGTGGGCGTTTTCGGGCGCAATCACGCCCGAGTGTACAAGGAACTCGAACAACAAGGCGAGGCAGTGCGACTGCTGGGTGTGGTCGACCCCGATACCAGCCGCGCGGATGCGGTGGCGCGCGAGTTCGGGTGCAAGGCCTTCGGCTCGGTGCATCAGATGTTGACCACGCACAGTGAACTGCAGGCGGCTTCGGTGGTGGCTCCGACGGTGCATCACTTAAGCGTGGCCAGCGAATGCATGACGGCGGGAGTCGATGTGCTGATCGAGAAGCCGCTGGCGACGACGTTGGCCGAGGCGGAACAACTGGTTGCCCTTGCGACCCAGCACAAGCGGATTGCGCAGGTCGGACATCTGGAGCGTTTCAATCCTGCAGTGCGGGCGACGGTTCCCTTGCTGACGCAGCCGATGTTTTTTGAGGTGCACCGGCTGAGCGTGTTTACGCCACGATCGCTGGATGTTGACGTTGTGCTCGACCTGATGATTCACGATCTCGATATCGTGTTGGCGTTTGCCAAGTCTCCAATCAAGGAAGTGCGGGCCGTCGGATTGCCGATTCTGTCGGGTAAGGTGGACATCGCGAATGTGCGGTTGGAATTGGAATCGGGCTGCATCGCGAACTTTACGGCCAGCCGGGTTTCGACGGAGCGGGTCCGCAAGCTTCGGTTCTTCCAGCCTCGGCAATATGTTTCACTCGACTACGGACGGCAGGAAGTAACGGTGTTTACCGTGGGCCAGGACGGCGGGCAAGCAATGCCTTCGGTGAATCCGCAGATCGGGGTGACGAAGCCTCCGGTAGCTTCGGAGGAGCCGTTGCATGCGGAGTTGAAGTCGTTTCTACAGGCCGTGCGAGAGAGGTCCACGCCGGTGGTTCCGCTGGAGGATGGGCGGCGCGCGCTCGCGCTGGC
Organism: uncultured Acidobacteriaceae bacterium; assembly: GCA_963731405.1. Classification (GTDB taxonomy): domain Bacteria; phylum Acidobacteriota; class Terriglobia; order Terriglobales; family Acidobacteriaceae; genus Sulfotelmatobacter. The sequence goes on from CAVSVS010000032.1 coordinate 114,566, forward strand.
GCTGGAAATTGTAGCGGCGATTCGCGAGCATGGGAAGAAGGTTGATCTCGCGGGCATTGCTAGACAGTAGAGTTGCCGGGCTGGTCCCGGCGGACAGCCGAGGGCGGCTGTCCCCACATGAATCTTTTCATGTCCCTTCCGTTTTGCTCTTCCCCTCTATTTACATATGTTTACACACCTAAGTCGCGGCGCATTTGTTGGTGGGCAGAATCGCGCGAAAGATGCGAAAATAGACGTATCTTAGTTGTAGAGCACGCGCGCACCTTGCATTACTTCCTTAGAAGGCCGGATGCAACGCCGCGAGTCGATTGAGTGTCTAACGACAGGCGGACACAGCTAAGCTTTTACAGTTCAGCCAGCGCATGCCGATCACGCAAATTCCATTCCAAGATCCGGTCGCCCCGCCTGAAAAGCCGCAACCGGAGCAGCTTGGGCTTTACGATAAGCAGGACTGGGAGACTGCGTACCGGGATTTGGATGCGCATGTTCCGCACCTGCTGATCCAGTTGCAGGATGATTTACAGAGATCGCGGAAGCGGGAAGCGGCGTGGATCTCGATCATCGTCCACCTGCTGGTGTTTATCATTTTGATTTACCTGCCGTGGATCCAGAAGAATGTCTGGCACCGCGGGGTCGTCATCGCGGTCGATCAAAACAAAGACAAGAATCTGACCTACCTGGCATTGCCGCCGGATTTGCAGAAGCCGACGCGGCGGCCCAATACCAATATCGCGTCGGACAAAGATCGCATCGCGACTTCGCGGCATCCCGAACTTGATCCCAAAGAACTGCGGAAAATTCTGGCGACGCCACCTCCGGGAGCGCCGGGGCAGACAGGGCCGCGTGCGCCGCAGCCCTCAGCGCCACAAGCGACGGCGCAAAATCAGCCGCCTACGCCGGATCAGCAGAATCCAGCGCAGCAGCAGACGACGCGGCCGCAATTCCAGACAAATCAGACGGCACAGTTGCAGATTCCGGCGCGTCCTAATAATTCGTTCAGCAAGTATGGGACTGGGATGACTGCGGGGTCGGCGATTCAAGAGGCCACCCAAGCAGCTGCCGCGCACCGCGGAGGCGGAGGGCAGGAAGGCGACTTCGGCCTGGGAACGGGAGCGCACGGGCGACAGCTGGGAAATCTCGAAGTACTCAGCGACACCCAAGGCGTGGACTTCGGCCCTTATCTACAACGCATTCTGCAGGATGTGCGCGAGAACTGGTATCGCGCAATTCCGGAATCCGCCGAGATGAAGAAGGGCAAGCTGCAAATTGAGTTTGCCATCACGAAAGATGGGAAGGTTGCCGACATGAAGCTGACGCTTAGTTCCCAGGATGTTGCTCTCGATCGGGCGGCCTGGGCGGGCATTTCGGCGTCGAATCCCTTTCCTCCACTGCCCAGCGAATTCTCCGGGCCTTATCTCTCGTTGCGTTTTCGCTTCTACTACAATCCCGACAAAGCTGATTTGCAATAGCGGTTTTTCCTGCGGCGAATCCTTTCCTTCTCACCTGCAATCAAAGGACGAGCAAGGATAGGTCTGTGCCGGAATTATGACTCGGGGAAAATCAGCTGCGTTGAAGAAGATGCCAGTCTTGTTTGTCGGCCACGGGTCGCCGATGAACGCAATTGAACACAACGCGTTTACCGAGACGTTGCAGGAGTTGAGCGCGCGTCTGCCGAAGCCGCAAGCGGTTTGCGTCGTCTCGGCACATTGGGTAACGCCGGGATCTCACGTGCTGGCTTCGGCCCATCCCAGGACGATCCACGATTTTTATGGGTTTCCCCGCCCTCTGTATGAAGTGCAATATCCGGCGCCGGGCGCGCCTTCCGAGGCAGAGAGGTTGGCGAGCAATCCGGAGATTGAGCGCGATGAGAAGTGGGGACTCGATCACGGGGCGTGGAGCGTACTGCGGCACTTGTATCCGAAGGCAGACGTGCCTGCATTTCAGTTGAGTCTCGACGAGGGACGCGGGTTCAAAGAGCATCTTGAACTGGGACGCGAGATACGGTCGTTGCGCGAGCGTGGGGTTCTGATTCTGGGCAGCGGGAACATTGTGCATAACCTGCGCCGCCTCGATTGGGAGAAGCCGTCGGGCGCATATGACTGGGCGGTTGAGTTTGATGCCAAGGTGAAGGCTGCAGTCGATGCACACGACGTGCACGCGGTGGCTGAGCCGCAGAAATGGGGCGAGACTCTGCTGGCGACGGCGCATCCGACGGTGGAGCACTATCTGCCTCTGCTGTATTGCATGGGCAGTACCGATGATCGCGACGCAATATCGTATCCGTATGAGGGATTCGACTTCGGAAGCATCTCGATGCGGATGGTCTTGTTCGGCAACGATCGCCCCGCATCGTCCGGACTATAATCGAGCAACCTAGCAGGCTTCCAATCTGTAATAGGTTTGACACCGTGTCGCAATCCGCAACGCGCATCGTGCTTGCTCTTCCAACCGCAGAGGCCTTCGACACCTATATTCGGGAGGCGGAAGCGGCCATGGAAACCACGCTCAGCGACGGCTTCCTGTGGTCAGATCTAGATGCGGAGAGAGCCAAACGCGTCCGGGAAGGTCAAATCGTGGCGCAATTCTGGGCGGGGCAAGGGCCGGTCCAGGTGCCGAATGGGTTGATCCATGACTGGATCGGCGCGGCGTTGATTCCTGGCACGACTGTCGAAGACACACTCCATCTGATTCAGGATTACGACAACCATAAGCGGATCTACAAGCCTGAGGTGATTGATTCGAAGCTGTTAAGTCGTAAGGGCAACGACTTTCAAATCTATTTGCGACTGTTGAAGAAGAAGATAATTACTGTTGTTCTCGATACCGATCATGACGTGCGGTATCGCGCCCTTGATCGAACGCGCTGGCTCTGTCACTCGCGAACGACCCGGATTGCGGAAGTGGAAAATGCGGGTAGCGCAAAGGAAACAGCTTTGCCGCCGGATACCGGACACGGATTTCTGTGGCGCCTGTACAGCTACTGGCGCTTCGAGGAGCGCGAGCGCGATGTGTATGTCGAGTGTCGAGCAATATCGCTGACGCGGGATGTCCCGTATGGCATGGGATGGATGATCGAGCCGGTCATCCAAAAGCTACCCAAGGAGTCGCTCATTACGACGCTGGAGGCGACTCGCCAAGCGTTGGCGAGATGAGTCGTAGCGGACTCCTCACGCATTCCCTCGCGCCCAGTCTTCCTGCTACATTTTGATTCGTGGTTCCATCCGTAGAGTACGAGCAGCGACTCAGAGCCCGGCAGTCGCGAGTTGCGCAATTCGAAAAAGTTCATATTCGGCTGGGAAACGTTCGGCTGCTGCTGGCGATCGTCGCGGTGATCCTGGGGTGGGCTGCGATCTGGGCGCATGTCCTCTCACCATGGTGGCTGGTCGCGCCAGTAGCGGCGTTCATCGGTATCGCCTCCTATCATTCGCGGATTCTTCGAGATCGCGAGTTGGCGGAGCGGGCAGTCGCGTTCTATGAGCGAGGACTGGCGCGCATCGAAGATCGCTGGACCGGGTTGGGAGAAACCGGCGAGCGCTTCGACAATCCGCGTCATGTGTACGCGGACGACCTCGACTTGTTCGGCAAGGGCAGTTTGTTTCAGCTTCTGTCGACGGCGCGCACCCGCATGGGGGAAGACACCCTGGCACAGTGGTTGCTGGCACCTGCTCCGGTGGAGCAAATCCGCGAACGCCATGTTGCTGTGGAAGAACTGCGCGATCAACTTGATTTGCGCGAGGACCTGGCGGTGCTCGGAGAGGACGTGGGCGTTGGTGTGCATCCCGAGGCCCTGCTGAAGTGGGCAGAATCGCCGAACCAAATGAAGCCGGCGTGGATTCGATGGTTGGCGTTGTTGCTGGCGATACTGGCGGTGTCGGCGGCGGTTGTGTGGGCGGTGTGGGACGTCGCGACTCCGTTTGTGCTGATAGTGGTGATTGAAGCGGTCCTCACTTATGCATTGAAGAAGCCACTGGAAGAAGTGGTGAATGGGACGGAGCATGCATTCCGCAACCTGGATTTGCTTTCGGGCGTGCTGGCGCGAATGGAGGCCCACAGCTTTCAGGCGCCTCGGCTGCAGAGGCTGCGGGCGGAGCTTTTATCGTGCGGTGTGCCGAGTTCGCAGGCGATCGCACGGCTTCGAACGTTGGTGGACCGGATCAATTCCCGTCACAACGTGTTTGTGAGAATCATCGACGCGCCGCTTATGTATTCGGTGCAGGTGGCCTTTGCGGCGGAGCGATGGCGCGCGGCTCACGGTCGCATCGCTTCGATTGTGGGTGGACGCAATAGCACAGATGGAGGCGCTCCTTGCGCTGGCCGGTTACAGCTTCGAACATCCTGCGGATCCCTTTCCTGAATTCGTGGAAGGCCCAGCATCGTTCGAGGCAGAGGAACTCGGGCATCCACTGGTGGCGTCGGAACTCTGTGTCCGCAACGACGTGAGAATTGAAGCGCAGATGCGCGTGCTGCTGGTCAGCGGCTCGAACATGTCGGGCAAGAGCACGCTGCTGCGGGCCGTTGGGTTGAATGTGGTGCTGGCCATGGCTGGAGCGCCAGTGCGCGCTCGGCAGCTGCGATTGACTCCGCTGCACGTGGGAGCCAGCATTCGCGTGAATGATTCGCTGCAGGAAGGAAGCTCGCGGTTCTATGCCGAGATCACGCGGCTGCGGCAGATCTTCGATTTCGCGGGCGGCGGTCCGCCGTTGTTATTTCTGCTGGACGAACTTCTGCAAGGCACAAACTCAAAAGACCGACGCATCGGCGCCGAGGGCGTTGTGCGCGCGCTAGTGAATCGCGGCGCGATCGGTCTGGTGAGCACGCATGACCTGGCGCTGACCGACATTGGCGGATCGCTTGAAGGGCATCTGCACAACGTGCACTTCCAGGATGAACTGGAAGACGGGAAGATGATCTTCGATTACAAGCTGCGCGAGGGCGTCGTCACGAAGAGCAATGGGCTTGAACTGATGCGGTCGATCGGGCTCGATGTGTAGAGTCCTTTCTGATTCGCGACCACAGGGGCTGAAGCCCGTTTTCATGTATGTCTTTACCGCGGCCCTTAAAGGGCCGCTCTTCCACACATTTGGGGCACCGTTGAGCGCTAGTGCCCCTTCGCCGCGGTTGCGGCACCGTTTCCCCGACCGCCCTGAAAATCCGGATCGCCTAACTGCCACAGCAAAAACGAAAACTGATCCGTGAGGAGAGCGGTGTGCTGGGAACGGGTGGCGCCAATGCCACCGTGTCCGGCATCGTAGTCCACGCGCAGGAGCACGGGCTTGCCGCTGGAGGTGGCCGCCTGCAGGCGGGCAGTCATCTTGTTCATCTGCCAGGGATCGACGCGCGGGTCGTTGATTCCCGTGGTCAGCAGCACCGCGGGATAAGCGGTTTGATCTTTGATGCGGTGATAGGCGCTGATCGCGAGCAGGTGATGAAAGTCCTCTTCGTTCTTGACGGTGCCGAATTCCGGGATGTTGGCCGGGCCGTTGATTTGAAGTTCGGCACGCAGATCGTCGGACATGCCGACGTTGTCGAGCGCGGCGCCAAACATGTCGGGGCGCTCGGTGATGGCGCCGCCGATGGTGATGCCTCCTGCGCTGGTACCTTCCCCAGCGAGATGGCCGGGCGAGGTGTATTTGTGATCGATGAGATATTGCGCGCAGGCGATGAAGTCGGTGATCGTATTTTCCTTCGTAGCTTTGCGCCCGGCGTTGTGCCAGTCTTCGCCGTATTCTCCACCGCCTCGGATGTGAGCCACTGCAATCACGCCGCCGCGCTCGAGCCACGCCAGTGACGAGGGATCGAAGCCGGGGTCGTAGGTGATGCCGTAGGAGCCATAACCGTGCAGGAGCGTTGGATGGGATCCGTCAAGCTTCAGGTTGCGCTGGTAGACGATGGACAGCGGAACCATGGTGCCGTCGGGAGCCTTGGCTTTGACCTCCTCCGATTCGATCGCGGAGAAATCAACCGGCGACGGCGGGACGATCTTCGTGTCGACGATCTTCTTCGTCTTTGGATCGTAGTGAAGAAAGACAGGCGACTTCGTCCAAGAAGCAGCGGCGACGTAGACGCCCGCTTCAGCCGGATTGGTGAACATTTCCTGAATGGCGCCGTCGAAGGGCAATTTGATCTCGCTTGCGGCCCCGCCTTCGAACGGCAGGCGCCATAGTCGGCCAAGTCCGCCATCAAGCTTCTGAATGTACAGGGCATCGGCGGCCACTCCGAGAGCGGTCACTACAGCCTCGGACGGCGGCACGACGACGTCGGCACTGCTGATGTTTCCATCGGGTAGCGTGAGTCGCAGTACCTTGAAGCGCGAAGCGTTGTGATGAGAGACGAGGTAGAGGTGGTCGCCGTGGATGTCGAAACTGGTGACCTCGTCGGCGACATCGAGCAGCTTTCGCCACGAAACGCTGGCATCGTGAACCTCGGAGAGTTTCGCAAAGTAAAGCGTGGTTTCATTCTGGACACCATGCACCACGATTCCGAGAGCGTAGCTGGATCCCGAAGGCACCGAGACGATGGGGAAATCGGTTTCGGTCATGGAAACTAAAGGTGAAAGTCCATTGCCAAATACTGGTGTGTCTTTGTCAGGATCATCGCCCAGATGGTGCAGGTAGGTGCGGCTGTTGAGATAGTAGGAAGTGCGAGGCTCGTCGGGTGCGAGCTTGCGCAGGCGATTGTAGAAAAAGGAATGATTGTCAGGCAGCCAGGAAACGGCGCCGAATTGGGTTCGTTCGATGTGCTCCCCGAGTTCCTTGCCCGTTGCGGTGTCCAGGATGTGCATGACGCTGTTTTCGGAGCCGCCGGGTGAAATGCCGACCGCGACTAGTTTCCCATCGAGCGAGGGCTGGTAGTAGTCGATGGAGTAGTGAACGTTATTCGCAGTGAGCGTTTCGGGATCGAGCAGGAGGCGTTCGGAGGCGCTCGTGCCTTCTCGCGTGTAGAGCTTGCGATTGTCTTCTCCGGGCGTGCGTTTCAAATAGAAGACGTGTCCGCCGTAGGACTGAAAGCGTGCCACGCGGATACCGGTGTCGTCGAGCTCCGCGATGCGGGCGCGTAATTTGTCGCGACCCGGAATTTGATCGAGGACGGATCGGGTGTAATCGTTCTGCGCTTTCATCCAGGCGGAAACCTCGGTGCTCTTGAGGTCCTCGAGCCAGCGGTAAGAATCGACAATCTTGGTTCCGAAATAGTCGTCCGTCACTTCGCGCTTGGGTGTGACCGGAGGCGCAAGAGGCGCCGTCGAGACAGGCGTTTGCGCGCTCAGCGCGATGCTGGCGAGAAGCAGAACGACGATACGTGAAGTCATAATGGGAACCTCCTCTAAATTCAGGCTCTAGAGTCTCTGATCACCAAACCCGACAACGGTTCTGATTCACCATGGGCGAACCGGCCTTGCAATGAAACGCTTCCTGGAACTCTGGCATATTTGAGACGACGCCGTTGGTGCGGTACTTCTCCGGAGAATGCGGGTCGATGGTGGCGCGCAGGCGCTTGGTCTCATCGCGGCTCTGTCCGCACCAACTCTGCCCGTAGCCTACAAAGAAACGCTGATCGGGTGTGAGGCCTTCAATCGGCTCAAGGGACTGGCCCTTGGTGTCTTCCTTCCACGCGAGGTAGGCGAGAAGCAGCCCGCCGAGGTCGGCAACGTCTTCGCCCAGCGTCAGCTTGCCGTTTATCTTGACGTCGTCGACGACTGTGTATGTCGAATACTGGTCTGAGATACAACTGGCGCGTTTCACAAATTCTTTTCCGTCTTCTTCGGTCCACCAGTCGCGCAAGTTGCCCTGTGCGTCGAACTGGCGGCCTTCATCGTCGAAGCCGTGAGTGAGTTCGTGACCGACGGTGCCGCCGGTGTCGCCGTAGTTGGGAGCGGCGTCAGACTTGGGATCGAATGCAGGAGGCTGCAGAACGCCCGCGGGAAAGTTGATGTCGTTCATCTGCGGATCGTAGTAGGCGTTGACGGTGGGCGGAGTCATGCCCCATTCGCCATGATCGACAGGCTTACCGATCTTCGCGAGTTGGCGGTCGAATTCGAATTTTCTTGCGCGCTCGACGTTGCCCAGTTCGTCCCCGCGGACGATTTCCAGTTTGCTGTAGTCTCGCCACTTGTCGGGATAGCCAATCTTGTTGGCCATACCGTGAAGCTTGGCCAGCGCCTGTTGCTTGGTGGCGGCCGACATCCAGGGCAGGCTGTTGATGTCCTGCTCCATCTGGGCCTGAATCTCCTTCACGATCTTCAGCGCCTGCTGTTTGGCTTCGGGACTGAAATATTTCTGCACGTAGGCTTGGCCGAGGGCCTCGCCAAGATAATCGTCGACATACTCGGTGCAGCGCTTCCAGCGCGGCTTGAGTTCTTCCTGGCCCTGCAGCGTCTTGCCGTAAAACGCGAAGTTTTCATTGAGAAAGGCAGAGGACAGGTGGGCTGCATTGGCGTGCACGAGATGCCAGCGGAGGTAAGTCTTCCAGTCGGCAAGGCTTTCCTTTTCGATCGTCTCGTTCATCGTCTTGATGAAGGTGGGCACCGATACGTTCAGAGACGTGATGGAGGGCATGCCAACCTTGGTGAAATAGACCTGCCAGTGGAACGCAGGAGAAAGTTTTTCCAGTTCGGCGATCGTCATCTTGTGATCGAGAGCCTTGGGGTCGCGCCGTTCGACCCGCGTCATGGAACCATTGGCCAAAGAGGTTTCGATGCGAAGCACGGTTTTTGCTTCGGCGGCTGCGACCTCGGGCTTGTCGCCGAGGAGTTCGAACATCTTCTGCACGTGGGCGACGTAGGAGTTCCGCAGTTCGACTGACTTGGCGTCGGTCTTGAGGTAGTAGTCGCGGTCAGGCAAGCCGAGTCCGCCTTGATCGGTGTTGGCGATCTCCTGATTGGCGTCGTGCGGGTCCTGAATGGATTCGAAACGGAACAGAACATTGTTGGTGACCATATCGGCGGCGATGTCGGCGATCTGGGCCTTGGAATTGATTTTGGCGATTTGCTGGAGGGTGGGTTCGAGCGGCTTCGCTCCGTTGGCTTCGATCGTCTTCTCGTCGGTGCAGGAAGCGTAGTAGTCGCCAATTTTCTGGTCGACGGCACTGCGGTTCGGACCAGGCACGGCCGCAGCCTCCAGAATTCCACGCAGGCGCGTCAGGTTCTCATCCTGCATTTTGGAATACGTGTCCCAGGAAGACTGGTCGGGAGGGATGGGATTGTTCTTGATCCAGCCGCCGCAGGAGTAGGCGAAGAAATCAACGCAAGGATCAATGCTGCGGTCCATGCTCGTAACGTCGAGGGCGGGAGTGTATTTTTCTGGGGCTGGTTGCTGGGCCTGGGCTAGGGAAAGGAAAGAAATGCATGCAACAGCGAGTAAGCCGGTGTATCTGGGGATCATGGAATTTCCTTTGCTATTTCTGCGCAATCCGAACGTTGCATCGAGAGCTATTCCAATTCTGGAACGATGTGGAAACCGCCTCGCCGTGTGGTTCTATAAATCGAGAAGTCGCGGCGGTCTAAGGTAAAAATCGCGCCAATTTTCTCGCGATTGGCCAAATAAACCAGAGTCAAATCGGCAAGCTGAGGGCGAATATCCTCATACCGCTTCATGAGTACTGCGATCGCTTCGGCTTCCGATCCTGCAAGGGGTAACAACTCCAGGAAACCGCCGTCAATGCTGCGCAAGAGTTGCTGAACCGCTCGCGGAAATTTGCGGAGGAGCCAAGCAGCCTCGGTAATCACCGGCCAGCATGATAACAGGGGTCCGGGCATGTCGCGGAGCGCGTCTACGCAGGCGACGTGGTGTTCATCGTGGCGGGAGAGAATTGCGACCAGCGGACCCGTGTCGACCAAGACCCGCTTCATTTGTGCTTTCCGAAGTCTTCCAAGTGATCGCGGTTGGTACTCAGGTCTTTCGGAGCGCGACCAACGCAACCGATCAATCCCGCCCCCTTGGCCAGTTCGTAGGCGGAAAGCGGATTCACGCCTCTGCCCAGGTACGTCTCCAGGGCTACGCGTATCAGGTCCGATGGAGTTTGGCCTTTAGCGCGGGAACGGTTCCGTAGAAGGGTTTCCAGCATCTTGGGAACGCGAACTGTAAGTCGGTTCGAAGCCATACTGTCAGACATTGTATCATATCTGTCAGACGCTTAGCCTACGCTGCCTCAGCTCTTCCGCAAACGAATCGATCCATCTCCGGTATGGATCGTCAACGAGTTGCCGCCGCCGTTGAGCTTGCCGTGAACTTCGTTCTCGCGAATCTTGCCTTCGGTCGTGATGGGCATGTCGAGATCGATGTGGCCGTCGCTGGTGTGCAGGCTGACATCGGCCGAGAGGTCGGGAGGGATGTCCAGCGTGACGCTGCCGTCGCCGGTTTCGAGGCGCCAGCCCGCCGCAAGGGTAGAGCCTTGTGTGGCGCGCACATCAACGTGTCCATCGCCGGTCTTGAGTTCCAGTTCGTCAAAGCGTCCGTTAGCGGTGATATGGCCGTCACCAGTGGAGGCATGCAGCTTGCCGTCGACTCCCTCCAGGTTCTCGGAACCATCGCCGGTGCGCAGATCCATATCGCCCTTGAGTCCGGTGAGATCGATCTTGCCGTCGCCAGTGCGCAGGTTGACACGGCCCTCACGCGGCATTTGGACGATGACGTCGACGCGGTGCTGTCCCCACTCGAAGTTGAAGTTGTGATGAGGAAAGTGAACTTCGATTTCGACGGAATCGCCGGTCTGACGCTCGTCGACGCGGATGCCGCCCTCGCCGATCTTGTAACGCGAGGTTTCGACCTTGGCTTCGATCGTGTTCTGGTCCCAGGTCGTGACGCGGATGTTGGCGTCGGAAGTCTCAATTCGCAGGGTCGGCTTGCCGCTGACGGTGTAGGTCTTGGACCATTGGTCGGCGTACGCGGGAAGCACGGAAACGGCGGCAATTGCCAGGACGGACAGGGTGAGGCGCTTCAGAGCAGTAGGTCTCATAGGATCCTCCGGCCGGGCACACCATGGCCCAGCCTCTTAGACGTGGTTACGGGCGATCGGTGAGATTAGTTCCAGGGAAATTCCCCCCCGCGTTCGTTATCAGTTGTCTAGGTGCGGACCCATGAGCCGATGTATGCCATGCGGATGAGTGTTCGCTCGGAAAAGGGTAGATAGAGGAGCGCGGCGCATACGGCAAAGGCCGCTCCTAGGCCAATTTCCTGGATCAACAAGAATGGAGCGATTGCCCACAACTGGTCCAAAGCCAGGACGAAGGGGAACATCTGGCGGAATTTCTCGCCGAGTCGCTGGTAGTCGAAACCGACCGCCGAAAGGAGGTAGCACCGCAGGGGAATGCCCACTCCGGCGGTCACCATCACGGTTACGGTGAGGACTGTCGCGCCCCACACGGGAAGGAAAGTGTCGGCTACGAGTTGCACGTCGTGCAGGCGGAACAGGGCGACGAGGTAGAAGACCAGGTACATGACTTGGATCAGAGCGAAGAGGCCGCGGGTGAGAGCGCGGCGCGGGATTGGGACGTCGAGCTCAGGATGCATTGCGACCGGCGGGAAGGACGTATTCGGAGTTGGCGATTTCCCTGCGCTGTTCGCCATCGCTTTTTCTTGGGGTAGAGCATCTTTCGGCGCGTCAGCCTGCACGGGAGCGATGAAACGGTATCCGCGACGGGCCAGCGTTTCCACATAGCGGGGGCTGGAGGCGGAGTCTCCTAAGGCCTCGCGAACCTTGTTGATGGCGGTGTTCAGGCTGTGGTCGAAGTCCACGAAGGTGTCGGAGGGCCACAGTTTCTGCTGCAGTTCCTCGCGGGTAACTACTTCCCCGGCGCGTTCCAGCAGCAGAGCAAGAACTTGGAAAGGCTGGCCTTGCAGACGCATTTTTACGCCGCTCTTGCGCAGTTCGCCGGCGCTCAGGTCGAGTTCGAATACTCCGAAGCGCGCGATCCTGCTGTGGTTTTGCGGCACGACGCCGTAGTGTAGCAGGAAGATCTTGGGTCGTGGGTCTGGGTCTCAGGTTCACGAGTCGTGAGATCAAGAGCAACGACCAGGGCTCCGGCGGGTCTACAATATCCGCGTGCCGGCTACTACTCCACCCAACGATCACAAGCATCACCGCCACGCAATGTACGCGTCGGAGACCACGGGCTTGCTGCTGATCGCCTTGATGCTTCTGATTCTCACTCTGGTCCGCTACTGGCACGACATTCATTGGAGCCTGCGCTGAACGTGGGTGCCGATCATCATGGGATCGCACCTCCTGAGCCGCTACTGGTGGTTATTCTTGGGCCAACGGGCAGCGGGAAGACGGCGCTGTCTTTGGCGCTGGCGCAGAGGTTTGGCGGTGAGATCGTTAACTGCGACTCGGTCGCCATGTATCGCGAGTTTGATATCGGCACCGCCAAGCCCAGTGCCGCAGAGCGTTCGCTGGCACCTCACCATCTCTTCGATTTCGTCGAGCCCACCGAGTTCATGACGGCCGGCGAGTACGCGCGACGCGCCCGGCAGGTGTTGACGGAGATTAGCGAGCGCGGCCATTTACCCATCGTGGTTGGTGGAACGGGACTGTATTTGCGAGCGCTGCTGGAAGGACTCTTCCCGGGGCCGCAACGTTCCGAGGAATTGCGCGAACGCTTGCGGGAACGAGTCGCGAGCCACGGGTCGGAGCATCTTCATCGCATTCTTCGGCGTCTGGACCGTGCGACGTCCGAGAAAGTTCATGCCAACGATATTCCGAAGTTGATTCGCGCCATCGAAGTGTGCCTGGCCTCGCGGCAGAAGATGTCTGAGCTTTGGCAGCAGGGGCGCGATCCGCTACGAGGCTTCCGAATATTGCGGCTCGGCCTTGATCCGGACCGTGGTGCTCTCTATGAGAAGATCAACCTGCGCGCGCGGATGATGTTTGAAAGCGGGCTGCTCGAAGAGACGAAAGAATTACTCCAGAAATATGGCGAGGCTGCCCGGCCGCTGACTTCTCTCGGCTACAAGCAAGCGATGCAGGTCGTTCGCGCAGAGTTATCTCGCGAACAAGCGATCCAGGACGCACGGCAGGCGCATCGTAACTATGCGAAAAGGCAAATGACGTGGTTCCGGCGCGAGCCTGACGTGAGATGGCTAAGGGGCTTCGGTGACGATCCACGAATTCAGCAAGAGGCTCTGCTCGCTGTTGACTCGATGGGTGTTGGCCAATTGCCCTCTCGCTAAACGACAGCCCGTGAGTTCCTAACCCAAAGACCCAAGACCCGCCCTTCTGCTATCGTTCCGTCTATGCCCCGAATCATCCTTGCACTTCTTTTTAGTCTGGTCTTTTGCCTGCCCGCGTTTGCCAAGAAACCGCCGCATCCGGCGCCCGTCAACGTTTCGCACGGCGACAAATGGGCTGAGAAGACGCTGCGCGGCCTTTCTGTGGAAGAGAAGGTTGGCCAGGTTTTCATGATCTGGTGTCGCGCCAGCTTTCTCAATGTGGAGAGCGCGGAATACCTCCAGTTTCTGGAGGACATGAAGAAGTATCACGTGGGCTCGTTTGCCATGTCGGTGCACGTGGATGGTCCGTTCTTGTTGCGGACCGAGCCTTACGAAGCCGCGGAGTTGCTGAACCGACTGCAGAAGGCATCAAAGCTGCCACTGCTGTTTGCGGCGGATTTTGAGCGCGGAGTTTCCATTCGCTTGATGGGGGCCACGAACTTTCCGCACGCCATGGCCTTCGGCGCCGACGGCAACCTCGAAGACGCGCAGAACTTCGGCAGGATTACGGCGCAGGAAGCGCGAGCCGTTGGGGTTCACTGGAATTTTTTCCCGGATGCGGACGTGAATTCGAATCCCGCCAATCCCATCATCAACACGCGATCGTTCGGGGAGGATCCCAAGCAAGTCGGCGATCTGGCGACGGCCTACATCAAGGGAGCGCGCGAGGGCGGGATGCTCACGACCGTCAAACATTTCCCGGGTCACGGGGACACCGCGACGGACTCGCATCTGGGAGTCGCTAGCGTGGGCGGCGACCTCGCGCATCTGAATTCAATCGAACTTCCTCCGTTTCGGCAGGCGATCGCCGCTGGAGTCGACTCGGTGATGGTGGCGCATGTTACCGTCCCGGCACTCGATTCCGATCCCAACCACGTGGCCTCGATTTCTCCGGCGGTCGTATCGGACTTGCTTCAGAAGCAGCTGGGATTCAAGGGCGTGATCGTGACGGATGCGCTCGACATGGCTGGCCTGACGCATCTTTTTGCCAATAATATTGGGCGCGCCGCGGTTGAGGCGTTCAAGGCCGGCAATGACTTGCTGATCATCCCGGCGGACCTGGGAGCGTCCTACGTTTCGATGTTGAATGCCGTCCGGTTGGGCGAAATTTCCAAGGAACGGCTCGACCATTCCGTCCTCAAGATCCTGAAACTAAAGGGTTCTCTCAACCTCGACAGGTCTCGGATAGTGGACGTGAATGTCATTTCCACCGCGGTCGGCAAGCCGGAGAACATCGCTTTTGGCCAGCATGTCGCCGACTCTGCCATCACTCTGGTAAGGGACAATGGCAAAGTAATTCCTCTGAAATCCAAGGGAACTGCCAAGGGCGGGCTTCCGTATATGACCAAAGAGGAGACCCATAACCAGACTCTTGCGGTCATCTTTTCGGATGATGTGCGCACGGAGTCTGGCCGCGCTTTCGGACGGGAGTTTCGCGCCCGCATTCCGGATGCGCGGGTCATTTATGTGGATCCTCGCTTCGCCGCGGGCATGAGCGACGAGGTGCTGAAGGCGGTTGACGAAGCGGAAACTGTGGTCGGCGCGGTTTATGTGATCCCCAACGCCGGTAAGGTGGGGAACTCGGTAGCCATGGCGGATGCAACCGGCACGCTGTTGCAGCAGATGCTTGACCACGGGGCGGGAAAGACGGCGATTGTTGCGATGGGAAATCCGTATTTGGCTAGCGATTTTCCTAAGATCGAAAATTACATGTGTACCTTCTCCAATGCGACCGTTTCGGAAGTGGCTGCCATCAAAGCGCTCTTCGGAGAGATTCCGATTCGTGGCCATCTGCCCGTAACGATCCCGAATATCGCGCAGCGCGGCGCCGGGATGGAGCGTCCGGCGCAAGTCGCGGAGGGAGGAATTCATCATGCGCAGAACTAATTTGCAGATAGTGCGAGTGCTCGCCCTGGGGCTTGCGATTTTTAGCGTTGCGCTCCTGGGTGCGTGCAGCGTCAACGTGAAGAAGCAGAAAGACGGTGAGGATAAGCAGGTCGACATCAATACGCCGGTCGGCGGCATTCACGTAAGCAAGGACGCGAACGTGGGGGACGTGGGCATCGCCGTGTATCCGGGCGCCCATCTGAAGCAAAAAGATTCCGATGGCAACGACAAGAGCGCCAACGTGAACATTTCCAGCTTTGGCTTTGGGTTGAAAGTTGTGGCGCTGGAATACGAGTCTGACGACTCGCCTGCCAAACTCATCGCCTATTACAGGGATGAACTCAAGAGGTACGGCAAGGTGCTGGAGTGCCACACGAAAGATTTTGATGTGGATCCGAATGTCGATTCATCAGATAAGGGATCTCATGAACTGACTTGCGAGGGATCCAGCGGCAACAATGTCGAACTGAAAGTCGGCACCAAGGCGAACCAGCACATTGTGGCCGTCAAGCCCGAGGGCAAAGGATCAAGCTTCTCGCTGGTATATGTGCGCACCCACGGCAAGGAAGCGGATATTTAGGAAACGCCCGTACAGACGTCGCGAGCTACGTCTGGGGATCAACCGAGGAGGACTATCCATGATTCGTTATGTGGCACTTGCATTCGCACTCACAGCAGCTCTGGCCTTGTCCGGCTTTGCACAACAAGACGATTCACAGGGCAAAGCCTTTGACGTTCGCAGTTCGATTGGCGACATGCACGTAGGCAAGGATGCAGACGCCCAGAAGCAGGGGTTGCCGCTGTATCCAGGTGCCCGTCCGAAACACGAAAAAGACAGCGACCCTCTCAACTTCGGAATCGTGACCGAGAGCTTTGGCATGAAACTGCTCGTCGCAAAATACGAGTCGGATGATCCGCCAGCCAAGGTGATCGACTACTATCGCGACAAGCTCAAAAAGTACGGCAAGGTCCTGGAGTGCCATTCCCAGAAGCATGGCGGCGATGTCGAGGTAAATGATAGCGACAAGGACTCGAAAGACAGTAAGGAATTGAAGTGCGAAGATAATTCAGGTCCGGTCACGGAGTTGAAAGTCGGCACCGAGGATAACCAGCACGTCGTGGCCATCGAGCCCCGCGACCCAAGCAAGGGATCGACCTTCGCGCTGGTCTACGTGCATACACGCGGCAAGCGCGGAGACATCTAGGCAGCTGTCGGCTGTCCAGCGGCAAGCGGGACATCCGCGCTCAAACCTCCAAGGAACAGCGAGGCTTCGCCTCGCTGCCGCTCCGTGCGATACTCTCAGGGAAAGCCCTTCTCGTTCTCCGATGGAACAGTCTTGTTACAAGTGCGGGCAAACGGTGGAAGAAGGAATCCCTTTTTGTCCGCACTGTTCGGCGCCGCAGATTCGGGTGGTGATTGCTGAGCCTGCGCCATTGCCACTGGCGTTCGCCGGGGCCACGACGACGCAGGAGGCGGCATCGCTTCCCGCAACGCAAACCGTTCCGGTGCTTGCTCTACCCATGCAGTGGTCGCAGGCGTTCCGGCCATGCGCGCTGGCGGCGGTTGTAGCGTCGCTGCTGATGGCGCTGGGATTGAACCCGTTCGTGGCGATGTTCAGTGTGGGATTCCTTGCGGTCGTATTTTATCGCCAGAGCCGGCGTGAAATTTTGATGAGACCTGCAATTGGCGCTGGGTTAGGCGCATTGGCCGGGCTGCTCTGGTTCGCGATGTCGTCCATTCTCGAAGCGCTGGTGGTAATCCTCTTTCACAAAGGGCCGGAACTGAGCAGCGAGCTCGTCAAGAGAATCCAGCAAGCGTCATCCCAAACCAGTGACCCGCAGGTGTTGGCCGTGTTCGACCGGTTGAAGAGTCCTGGGGGACTCGAACTCCTGATGTTGACCGGCCTGATTTTCGCCTTGCTGGCTTCGCTTGTTCTCGGAGGCCTAGGTGGGCTGCTGGGTGGGGCCATTCTGGGTCGGCGAGGCAAAGGGTAGCCTCGAATCGTCGGTCTCCCGGTCAGGATGATTTCCTGTGAAATGAAGAAACAGTGGACCCGCTTGCAGATGCCCGCCCTGCCGCGTATGATGCACCGTTTGCAGTTTTTCAGATGAATATGCCCGCACGCGGTTCGCTGCTCGGAATCGAACACCTCGACGCGAAAGAAATCCTAGGCCTGCTCAAGCTGGCCCGCCGCATGAATCCGCTCAAGCCGCGGCCGCTGCTGCGCGGCAAGCGCATCGTTCTCCTGTTTTACGAACCGTCGACCCGCACCCGCACTTCGTTCGAGATTGCGGCCAAGTCTCTGGGAGCGATCACAACCCTGGTGCTGTCGTCGGGATCAAGCATCGAAAAAGGCGAGTCCGTCCTCGATACGGGATACACCTTGCGGGCGGTCGGGGCGGATTGCATCGTGATGCGCCATCCGTCAGCGGGAGCTCCTCACCTGATGGCGGAGCATCTCGACATTCCCGTGGTGAATGCTGGGGACGGAATGCACGAGCATCCGTCGCAGGCGCTGCTCGACGCGTTCACAATTCTCAAGCATAAGAAGTCGTTCAAGGGACTGCAAGTGACGATTCTCGGCGACATTCTTCACAGCCGCGTCGCTCGCAGTACATGCCACTTGCTCACCAAGTTTGGCGTGAAGATCACCATGTGCGGTCCGCCTGAGTTCGTGCCCGACGTCGCCGCCACGCTCGCCCCCGGCTTGCGGGTCACGCGCCACATCGAAGACGCTCTGCGCGGCACCGATGTGGTGATGCTGTTGCGGGTGCAGAAGGAACGCCTGGCAGGACAGAAGATTTCGCTGGAGGAGTACATTGCGCGGTACCAGATGACGAATGCGCGCCTGAAGCTCGCCAAACGGGACGCGATCGTGATGCATCCCGGGCCCATCATTCGAGGCCTTGAGTTGACAGCGGAAGTTGCCGACTGTCCTCAGTCTGCAATCGTGGACGAAGTGCACAATGGCGTACCCACGCGGATGGCGATTCTGGCGCGGGCACTGGGAAAAGCGAAATGAGGGAACAACTTCATTTCCGCGGATTCACGCTGACCAACGCGGATCGAACGAATAATGGATAGATCCGCGAATACGTCGCGTCACTGGAGATGAAGTTAGGAATATCAAGATGAGGACGGCAACTTCCATCCCGCGTTTGTATGCCGACGCCAGCGGGTTGAAGCATGGGGAGCTCACCGAGAAACTAATCGGTATCTTCTTCAGTATTCATAATGAACTGGGTCATGGCTTTCTGGAGTCTGTCTACGAGCAGGCGTTCTCGGTTTTACTAGCCGAAGACAACATCTTTTTTCAGAGACAAATTGCCGTACCGGTTTGGTTCCACAAACAGCAGATTGGCGAGTTCCGAGCAGATTTGCTCGTGGACAGGAGAGTGCTGGTTGAACTGAAAACCGGCCGTGACATTGAACCGGCATGGGAGAAGCAGCTCTTGAACTATCTTCGAGCGACCGATGTGGAAGTTGGCCTGTTGTTCAATTTCGGCCCGAGCGCACAATTCCGCCGCTACGTGTTTGAAAATATCAAGAAAGATCCGCGAAATCAGCGTGAATCCGTGGAAAAGAAGTTGGTTGGGAGTTGCCGATGAACCGCCCGGAAACCAAGAGCCTGCTGATCAAGGGTGGCCACCTGATTGATCCGGCGGCGAAGATCAACGCGCCAATGGATATCATCCTGCGCGACGGACGCGTGGCCGAGGTCGCCCTCCCCAATAAGACTCGCGGCAGCGCCGATGAAAAGTTCGATGCTCGCGGACTCATCGTGGCGCCGGGCTTCATCGATCTACACGTCCACTTGAGGGAGCCGGGTCAGAGCTACAAAGAGACGGTCGCCTCTGGTACCGCTGCCGCGGCGGCCGGAGGCTTCACTTCGGTCTGCACCATGCCAAATACGGCGCCCGTGGTCGACACGGCGGAGTGGGTGCAGTGGCAACGGAAGCCGGAGCGCGGGGCCGTGGTCAACGTGTTTCCCATCGCGGCAGCTACTCTCGGTAGCAAGGGAATAACCTTGACCGACTTCAGTGCCCTGCAGCGCGCGGGGGCGATCGCGGTCACTGACGATGGCAAGCCGATTCTCGAAGACGACGTCATGCGGATGGCGCTGCGTCTCGGCGCCGAGCTCAACTTCCCGGTTGTGCAACATGCCGAGGATACGCGTCTCACGGAGAACTGCTCGATGCATGCGGGGCCCACGAGCTTCCGCCTGGGATTGCGAGGAATGCCGGCCAGCGCCGAGGCAGGCATTGTGGAGCGCGACGTCACATTGGCGCAACAGGTGCGAGAATCGCGACTGCATGTAGCGCATCTTTCAACCTCGGATGCGCTCAAAGCCGTCCGCCGTGGCAAACGGGCCAAAGCACGCGTCACCTGTGAGGTCACGCCGCATCACTTTACCCTGATTGACGAGAACGTTGGCGAGTATGGCACCAACTTCAAGATGAACCCTCCACTGCGCACCGCAGCCGATCTCGAGGCCATTGTCGTAGCGCTCGCAGACGGCACCGTGGACGCAATTGCCACCGACCACGCCCCACATGCTGCGCACGAAAAGCAAGTTGAATTCGAGAAAGCTTCATTCGGCATCACCGGCTTGGAGACGGCACTGGCACTGGCGATCACCAAGCTTCATCGTGAACACAAAATATCTCTTACGCGTATCGTTGAACTGTTTACCGCCGGACCAAGCCGCGTCTTCGACCTTTCGGGACGCGGAACGTTGGCGCGCGGCAGCTTCGCCGATGTGACGATCTTCGATCCCAAAAAGCGTTGGACATTCGAGTCCGCCAAATCGCGATCGCTGTCGCACAACACGCCGTTCGAAGGGTGGCAGTTCACTGGGAAGGTGATGGCTACCATCGTGGGCGGCAAAGTGGTCTACCGCGCGAACTAAAATTCACAAGCGAGAAGGAGCATCTTGTGTCTCGAAAAACGCGATTGGGTTTTCTGTTTCTTCTCCTGCTCACCTTGATGACGTGCCTCGCATCCGCACAAAGGCCGGGGCAACCCCCGGCCGCGACCACTACGACTTCTGCTTCCAATACGGCGCACGCGGAACCATCGTTCGACGTGAATGCGGCGGTCGAAGCCTATTTCGCCAAGATGCCTCCCGCGCGCAGGGCCAGTTCCAATGCCTATTTCGAAGGCGGCTACTGGCTGCTCTTGTGGGATTTTCTTTCGACCTGCTTTGTGATGTGGCTGCTGTTGCGCTTTCGCTGGTCCGCCGGCATGCGCAACCTGGCTGAGCGCATTACCCGCGTCAAGCCTTTGCAGACCGCGTTGTATTGGGTGCAGTTCATTGTTGTGGTCTCGACGCTCACGTTCCCACTCACGGTGTACGAAGGGTATTTCCGCGAACACAAATATGGACTGCTGAATCAGACTTTCGGTCCGTGGATGCGCGACCAGCTTGTGGGGCTGGCGGTTGGCATCGTGCTGGGAGCGATCCTGGTGGTGCCTCTGTTTGGGCTGGTGCGACGCCTTGGCAATTCCTGGTGGGTGTGGGGCGCAATTGTGGCGCTGGCATTCATTGCGTTCGTGAGCCTTATTGCGCCCGTGTACATTTCTCCGCTGTTCAATCGGTACAAGAAGCTGGAGGACGCGCGAGTCCGGGATCCGATCCTGAGCATGGCGCGGGCCAACGGAATTCCCGCGACCGACGTCTACGAATTTGACGCGTCACGCCAGTCGAATCGTGTGAGCGCCAACGTCAGCGGCTTCGCCAACACCCTGCGAATCTCGTTGAACGACAATTTGCTGAAGCGCTGCACGCTGCCCGAGATCGAGACGACGATGGGGCACGAGATGGGGCACTACGTTCTCAATCATGCTTACAAGGGGTTGGCCCTGAATGGGATTGTGATCGTGATTGGCTTCGCATTTCTGCATTGGGGCCTTGGTTTTTCGCTGTCGCGTTGGGGCGAGAAATGGGGAATTCGCGGAATTACGGATGTTGCGGTGTTACCGCTGGCAATGATCCTATTCTCCATTTTCTTTTTCGTGACGACGCCGGTGAACAATACGATCACCCGCACCATGGAATATGAAGCGGATATTTTCGGCCTGAATGCCGCGATGCAGCCCGACGGGGAGGCGAACGTCGACCTGATGCTGGGAGAGTATCGCAAGCTGGATCCAGGCCCGGTGGAGGAATTCCTATTCTTCGACCATCCCAGCGGACGGACTCGCATCACGGCCGCTATGCGATGGAAAGCCGAGCATCCGGAGTCGGCGAATCCTGAGGAAGTAGCCAGGCCGGTTTTTGGCACGAACTGAAGCCTGGGCTGTCGACAAGTCTTGAATCGAAGCCCCTCCTCTGCCATCTAAGGTTAGATCACTGGGGCGTCACCCGCCGACACTATGAAACTTCTCTACCGCTATGCCAAACAGTACTGGTCGCTGTTCGTGGTTGCGCTTTTGCTGGCTGCGACCAACCAGATATTCTCCCTGCTCGACCCACTTATTTTCCGGTACGTGATCGACGGATATGCCACCAAGTATCACGCATACACGCAGGCGCAATTTATTCGCGGGGCGGGATTGTTGTTGCTGGCGGCGGTTGGAGTGGCGTTTGTGTCGCGGGTGGCAAAGAATTTCCAGGACTACTTCACCAATGTGATCGTCCAGCGCCTGGGCGCGAAGATGTATTCCGACGGCATTCGCCACTCGCTGGATCTGCCATACCAGGTCTTCGAAGATCAGCGCAGCGGAGAGACGCTGGGCAAGCTGCAGAAGGTGCGCAGCGATGTGGAGAAGTTCATTACCGCTGCCATCAATGTAATTTTTATTTCGCTGATCGGCATCGTGTTCGTGATGATTTACGCCTTCCGGGTGCATTGGTCGATTGCACCGGCGTTTCTGATTACCGTTCCGATGCTGGGGATTATCAGTTCCGTGCTCAGCCGGCGAATCAAAAAGATGCAGAAGACCATCGTTGCTGAGACCACGGCGCTGGCGGGGTCGACGACCGAGTCTCTGCGGAATATCGAACTGGTAAAGAGTCTGGGGCTGGCGCAGCAGGAAGTCGGGCGGTTGAACGGCATTACGGACAAAATCCTCAGTCTTGAACTAAAAAAAGTGAAGTATCTGCGGAGCTTGAGCTTTATTCAAGGGACATCGGTAAATGCGCTGCGGACGAGTATTTTATTTCTGATGCTGTACCTGATCTTCCGGCAGGAGATCACCATCGGCCAGTTTTTCTCGCTGATGATTTATTCGTTCTACATCTTCACGCCGCTGCAGGAGTTGGGCAACGTCATCAACACTTACCGCGAGACGGAAGTTTCGCTGCAGAATTTCCAGGACATCCTCGATACCCCGCGAGATCCGAAGCCGGTGGATCCTGAACCGGTGGACGAGTTGCTCACACTGCAATTCGATGGGGTGAGTTTCCAGCATCAGAGTTCAACCGTTCTGGCCTTGGATCAGATCACCTTCAGCGCCGCACAGGGAGACACCGTCGCGTTCGTCGGCCCGTCGGGGGCAGGCAAGTCGACGCTGGTGAAACTGCTGGTCGGCCTGTACGCGACGAAAGCAGGATCGATTCTGTACAACGGGATTCCGTCGAATCGGGTGGATCTCGACGTGCTTCGCGAGAAGATCGGCTTCGTCACGCAGGATACCCAACTCTTCTCCGGAACGATTCGCGAGAATCTGCTGTTTGTGAATCCGAGTGCGACCGATGAAGAGTGCATGAAGGTATTGAACCAGGCGGCTGCCCATAGCCTGCTCGCACGCGCCGATCGAGGCCTCGATACGCTGATTGGCGAAGGCGGCGTGAAGGTTTCGGGCGGCGAGAAGCAGCGGCTTTCGATTGCCCGTGCGCTGTTGCGGCATCCGCAACTGCTGGTGTTCGACGAGGCGACTTCTTCGCTGGATTCCCTCACCGAAGAGGAAATCAGCCGGACGATTCGCGAGGTGGCGACGAATCAGGAAGCCATCACGATTCTGATTGCGCATCGGCTTTCGACGGTGATGCATTCGGACCGGATCCACGTGCTTGAGCGCGGACGGATTGTGGAGTCGGGCCGCCACTCAGACCTGCTGGAACAGAAGGGCTTGTACTACGCGATGTGGCGGCAGCAGGTGGGCGAGCGAGCGCTCGCCGGTGCTCGGTAACTCCTCTTAACGAGACATTTCAGCGGTTTTAGGGGTTTTCTGTGGCTCGGTGTGCCACGGTCACAGGCCCCTATGATTTAAATCACATACCCTCCCGGCCAACCGACCTCAGAATCGGAAGACTACTCCACAAAGGAGTCGACCATGGCCTCCACTGCTGCCCCCACTTCGGCCGACCGGATGCAGACGCTTCCCTCGGACGCTGCGCGCCAGATCCAATGGCAATTTGCCGACCGCTATGACCTGCAAATGCTGGTGCAGTCGGCACGATCGGTGGCCCGAGGCCCCGTGGCACGGTTAGTGGCAGGCGGTGGCCGCAATTCGCATGACTGGACACCGGCCAAGGCTGAATTGCTCGACGCATTCGACAAGGCCGGGATCACGGCCGTCTTCATGGAGCCCGAGCAGGGTGGATTCATCGCCGGACCCAAGAATCTCGCACTGGCACTCGTAGCGTTTGAACTGGCATGGGTCGATGGCGGGGCCGCAACCGCAAGCTTGGCCGGGTGTCTGGCGCTGGCGCCGATTCACGAGCGGGGCACTCCCGAGCAGCAGAGCAAATACATGCAGTTAGCCGCTCCGCCTCAGCCTGGCGAAGACCGCAAGCCGTGGCGCGGAGCGTTCTGTCTGACCGAGCCCATTCCGTATGTCGGCGTAGATACGGGGATGCTCAACGGAAAGCTCAGCATCGCGGCGTGGAAAGACGGCGAAGAGCCGGTGCTGCAAGTGGAGAAGCGCGGCCGGTTTATCACCAATATCGCGTTCGCCAACTTTGTGACGGCGGCGGTGGATTCCGGCGATGACCGAATCAAGGGAAGTTGCATGGTGATCCTGGAAGAAGGAGATCCGGGAACCTTCGATCGCGGGACACCGACTCGAAAGCTGGTGCATCAGCTGTCTTCCACGGGCGACCCGATCTTCAGCCTGCGCATTCCGGCAAGCCGGATTGTTGGCGGATACGACGTGAAGGATGGCGTAATCATTCCGCGCTACAAGCACAACGAAGTGATTGAGGCGGTGTTCCGGCGGACGCGTGTAACCGTGGGAGTCATGACGTCAGCGAAGTTGTTGTCAGCGGTTGAGCCGATCATTCGGTATCAGCGAGGGCGATTCCGCGGGGCTGAGACAGCGGCGCCGGGATCAGTGCGTTACGAACTTGGACTGCAGGCGCGACAGGATTCTCTGCACCGTTTGGTCGACATTTGGGCGACAGGCGAGGCCAGCGCGTCGCTGGGATTCGCGGCAGCGCGGGCGTTTGACGAACTCGATCCGCTGGAGCGCGAAGCGGATAGCTTGCTGGCCGCACAAGGAGTCGGCGAGGGCAGAGCACGGATGAAGGCGTTGCGCGAGGTCTCAGAGCGCGCGGCTGAGTCTCTTCTCTTACCGAAACAGGATCCGAATCGTGCGCAGGTCGAATCAGATCCGCTTCTGCGTTTCGTCCTGCTGGATTCGCTCGCCGATGTTCTTTGTCCAGCAACCAAGTTGTGGAATACGGGCTGGGGCGCGCAGATGATGCGCGAGGCCGTCAGCTTAATGGGCGGATATGGCATCACGGAAGATTGTCCGGGATTTCTCGGCAACAAGTGGATGGATGCCCAACTGGAAGCCACGTACGAAGGACCGGAAGCCGTGCAGCGGCGCCAACTCTCGGTGACGATGGCGAATCCGCTCTTCCTGGCGCAGTTCAAGGCTTGGATCAGAGAAATGCGCGAGATCGCTTCGGATCGTGCCGGGACGGGCGCATGCATGTTGGCCACCGCAATGGGAATGTGGCTGTGGACGCTCGATCGATTGCAGCGCGCCACCGATGCCGACGGAGGCCGACTGTACCAAAGCGCACGACAGGGTGTGACGTTTCCACTGGCCGATGCGCTTTGCTGGCTGCTTGCCGCCCGTTGCCAGATTCTCGATGTGATTGCGCTGGAGCAGCGCGGGGCGGACGATCCTTCCGTTGCGGAGGGACTGCCCGGGATGGTGAATTTCATGACTGACCTGTGCCACGTGCAATCGGCGCGGGCCAGCGGCGAAGTATCGCGCATCTGCGCTGAGTTGGTCTTTGGCTACAACCGGCATCCCGCGTGGGATGAGGCCGGAACTCGCGGCTGCTTTCATCAGGACGAACTGGATTCGCTGGAAGACGTGATGCCGGGCATCGGCTCCTATGGCCTCGACGTGATCGCGAGTGATGGTTCGCATCCCAAGAAAGCCGGGCCCTGTGCGAAGTGCCACGGAGCCGAAGAATTCCTTACGTTTCAAACCAAGCTCGCGACTTGTCTGACAGGTTGCCGGTTGTCGAAGGACCGGGCGGCCGAGGCGATTTCGAAGATCATGATTCCCGAGGCGCTGGATTATCCCGCATGAGCGCTCCTTCCTCAGAACCCTGCGCCGCGGTCGAACGGCCTCGGATGAATGTTGACATAGCCTGCGTTGGGTTTGGTCCGGCGATGGGCGGATTCCTGACCACGCTGAACCGCAGCTTGTTGAATCCGGATGGTTCCGTGCGGCTGGAGAGTGCGGCGTCACCGGGCTTGCCGCTGCAGGTGATTTGTTGCGAGCGCGCCGACGGATTGGGCTTCGGAGTGTCGGGAGCAGTCACGCGGGCTCGCGGAATACGCAGTAGTTTTCCTGGTGTAGATCTCACGCAGATTCCGATGGCTGCGGCGGTAAAGAAAGAGAAACTGGTCTACCTACTCGACCCGTTGCGGGCCAGCCGTCGTTCTTTCGCGTTCAAGGCCGCCGACCGCATGCTTCGCTCGCTCGGATTCCTGTTCGGCGTGAAGCACGACGCTTACGAGTTGCCGTATACGCCGGGGTTCATGAAGAAGCATGACGGACTCATCTTCTCGCTTGGTCAATTCAATCAATGGGTCAGCGATCAAGTGGCCGCGGCGGGCATGGTGCAGATCTGGCCGGGCATGCCGGTCGCCGAGCCGTTGATCGAAAAAGATTCAGTTTCTGGCGTGCGGCTTGCCGATCAAGGAACGGATCTTCAGGGACATCCGGAAGCAGGTTTCACGCCGGGGATGGACTTGCGGGCTGCGCTCACGGTTGTTGGCGACGGCCCGGTCGGAGCCGTCGGACGACAAATCGACGAGACGATTGGCATGCCGAAGGGTCATAAATCCCGCGAGTGGGCGCTTGGCATGAAGATGGTGATCGAACTGCGCGAAGATAGCGGACTCGAACCGGGTACGGTGTTTCATACGATCGGCTTCCCGGAGCCGGAGATCTTTGGATTTTTATACGTTCATCCCGACCGCATGGCGTCGGTTGGCATCTTTGTTCCATCGTGGTTCCGCAGTCCGGTGCGCACCGCCTATCGCTACTTACAGCATTTCATTCTTCATCCTTATTTGTGGCGGCATCTTGATGGCGGCACGCTGAAGTCGTGGGGTGCGAAGTCACTGCAGGAATCAGGACGCGACGGCGAGCCCTTCCTCGCTGGCAATGGCTACGCGCGCATCGGCGAGGGATCGGGCAGCACGAACATTCTCGCGGGCTCCGGCGTGGATGAAGCCTGGACCACTGGCGTGCAGTTGGCCGAAGCAGTAATCGAACTCGCTGCACAAAAACGACCGTTCACCCGCGAAAACCTCGAAGCGACGTATGTGCGACGTCGGCGCGAAAGTTGGGTCGATCGCGAATCGACCATTGCAGCCGGATCACGCGAAGGATTCCAGCGGGGCGTAATCACAGGGATGATCGGCATGGCGATCGCAGGTTTGACCAACGGGCGATTTGGGCTGCGCCCGTGGCCCACACCTAGTCCCGCACGTTCGCTGAAGGATGCCTACGGCTCGCGGATTCCTGCGGCCGAACTGCAACAGATGCAGCGGGAGTGCATGGCCACAGGCGCTCCGCTTCACGACCGGATCATGGACCGCTGCGGATGGCCGCAGATTCCGATGGACGGCCAGCTCCTCATCTCCCATCAAGACGCATTGCTGATGGGGGGAGGAGTGCAAGCGGCGTCAGGCTATGCGAATCACGTGATCTTTCGGCGGCCGGAACTTTGCCGTGTGTGCGAAACAAAGTTGTGCGTGGAAATGTGTTCCGGGCAGGCGATTACTCACGGCGAAAACGGCGCGCCCGCATTTGATCGAGAGAAGTGCATTTACTGCGGCGCGTGCCTTTGGAATTGCCGGGCCGAGAGTCCTGACGGGAAGGGCAACATCGAATTTCGCGCGGGTGCGGGCGGCCTGCACTCGACGCTGAACTAATGAACTCTGAATCAACAGGAATCGAATGACAAACGGATATCACATTGTAGTTTGCGCCAGCATTGTCCCCGACCCGCTGCAAACGTTGGAGCCGATTCAGACGCCAACGGGTCCTGCCTTGAAGAATGAAGGAATGCTTCCGGCGGTGCTTGATCCGTGGGCGGCTCATGCTCTTTATGAAGCAGCGAATCTCGCATCGAAGTTCCCCGGTAGCAAGGTTTGGCTGGTGAGCATTGGTCCGAAAGCAAAACTCCAGCAAGTGATGATGACCATTGCGCAGCGCGTCAGCTTTGAATTCGTTCCTGTGGACTCCAATGCCAGCGGCTTCGCTGACGCGCATGCCACAGCCGCTTTGCTCGCCGAAACCATTCAGGCAATTCCAGGGCTGGATCGTTCGCGACTGCTGGTATTCGGCGGTTGGGAGTCCGCTTCGCGAGGCGCGGGTGCGACCGTGCAATTGGTCGGAGAGCGGCTCGCGATTCTCGACCAGTTTCAGGGCGTAGACGCGGTGAGTGTGCGGCCCGACGGGTCTTTCGAAGTCCTCGAAAGAATTGAAGGCGGACGCCATCAGGCTTCCGTCTGCATTGGGCCTCCGGCGTTACTGGGCTGGGCGACCGGAAACTTGCCCGAGCCCCGCAACAATCCCCAGGTCGGCATGGCGAATATGCGCACGGTGATGCCGGCTCTGCAGCGAGCGAAGTCCGCGCCCCTTTCGGCTGAAGGTTTGCACTATGTGAGCGCCAGCGCGCCGAAACAACAGCGACAGACTCGCGTGGTCAAAGATCTTTCAGCGGAGCAGGTCGCGCACGAACTGGCAGAATGGATCGGCAAGTAGTAATGAGGAGATTGACAGACTGATGTCACAGAAAATCTTGTTTTTGGCGCACGTGTCAGAAGCCGGGAGCACGCTTCCCAAAGCCGCTTATGAAGTATTGGGGGCTGCGCTGAAGTTGAGCGGGCAGATGAGTGCTTCGTTGACCATCGGCCTGATTGGAGCAAACGTGGACGCCGCAGCCGAGACCATCGCGGCCGCCGGCACCGAGCGCATTCTCGCGGTTGCCGGACCCGACTTCGCGACGGCACGCTATGCCAGCGATGCAGCAGCAGCCGAAGCACTTTGTCGTGCCTCGGGAGCAGAGTTGATTCTTGCGCCAGCGACCTCGCGGTTCATGCGCGTCCTAGCCGGCGTGGCTCACCGTCTGAATGCATGCGTTGATACTCATGTGAGTTCCCTGGAACTTCTCAACAGCGAACTTTGCGCCACGCGCTGGTTCTACCGCCAACGCATTGAGGGCGTCATTCGTCGCGACGCACGGCCCTGGATTGTGTTACTCGAATCCGGCTGCAGTTCGGCGTGGACGGGCGCACCTGCCAAGGCTCGAGTCGAGCAAGTTCCCGTCACACTTCCCGGAGGGGTCGAAGAGGACTGAAGTTATCGGCATTCGCGCTCCAAAGAGCGACGCCCAAACGATCCGGCCCGACGCCAATCTGCTATTCGTTGCTGGCGCAGGCTGGACCAAGAAGCAGGCGGACGGCAAGCCACATGTCGATCAAGCCGAAACTCTGATTCTCGATTTCCTTCGCAACTCAGGTGCGTCGTTGGGTGGCAGCAAGTCTCTGGTCGATCAGTCGGGAGAAAGCCAGGCTGTGCTGGGCTTCATGACTCATCTGAATCAGGTTGGCCAAACGGGATCGACACCGCGCCATCCCAAGGGGTTGTCGACGTGCTGTCACGGGGAAGAACCGCACGTCGTTGGCTGGAGATTCATCAACGAGCGTCGCGCCGTGAACCTCGATCCCAACTGCGGATGGGCGCGAGGCAAAGCTGATGTTCTTTATGTAGCCGATGCGTTTGAGGTGATGATGAAGTTAAACGCCCTGCTGGCTCAGAAACACCCAACCGCCATTGAAACTGAGCCGCAGTTGGCATGAAGCCTTAAACCTGAGAAATTCATAAAAAAAGGAGTACACGTGAAAACGAAAAAAGGTGTAATTGGAATTCTGACCGGAGGCGGCGACGTACCCGGCCTCAACCCTGCAATCCGTGCAGTGACGATCCGCGCGTTGCGCGAGGGCTGCGAAGTAATCGGCATCCGTCGCGGATGGGGAGGACTGGTCGACATCGTCCGCGAGAAAGATTATGACAACAGCGAGAATTATCAGACGCTGACCGAAGATCTGGTCAACCGCACTGGGCGCACCGGTGGGACGTTTCTGCACAGTTCGCGCACCAATCCCAGCAAGGTGAAGAAGGCCAGCGTTCCGGCTCACCTGCAGTCGACGTACAACGCGGAGAAGAATGATCTCACTCCGGAGGTGCTGAAGAATCTCGACTGGCTCGGTATTGACTACCTCATTCCCATTGGCGGCGATGACACCCTGAGCTACGGCGTGCGCCTTTATCAAGAAGGAGTGAAGGTGGTCGCCATCCCGAAGACGATGGACAATGACGTTCCCGGCACGGACTACTGCATCGGATTCAGCACGTGCGTGACGCGAACCATTTCCATGACCAACAGCCTGCGTACGAGTGCTGGTTCGCACGAACGCTTTCTGGTGCTGGAAGTGTTCGGCCGCTATGCCGGATTTACCGCGATGTTGCCCACCATGGCCGGAGCCGCAAACCGCTGCGTGATTCCGGAGCACAAATTCGACATCGAGCGCCTGACAGAACTATTGGTATCGGACCGCCAGAAAAATCCCAGCCGCTACTCGGTCGTACTCGTATCGGAAGGCGCGATGTTCCAGGGCGGAGAAATGATCTTCGAAGCGGAGACCACCGATGCTTTCGGACACAAAAAGCTCGGCGGCATCGGGGACCTGGTATCTGAGAAGCTGAAAGAGCTTTCGCCAAAATACAACAAGGGAAAAGCCATCGATGTGATCAACCAGAAGCTCGGCTATCTGGTGCGCTGCGGCGATCCTGATGCGATTGACTCCGTGGTTCCCATGGCCTACGGCAACCTTGCGCTGGACCTCCTGCTAAGCAAGATCCACGGCCGGCTGGTCGTTCTAAGAAATGGCCGGTACGACAATATGCCGATCGATACCGTGACGGCCTCGAAGAAACTTGTGAACGTGAAGGAGCAGTACAACGTCGACCGCCTGCGGCCGCACTATAAGAGCTTCGAAATGAAGCCTCTGTTCATCATGACCAGCGAAGTGGGCTAGCCAAGGCCCTTTCATTCCCTACAGGTGATCTCATACAAGCATAAGAGATCACCTGCTCTCATCAGTTTGATTCCCTCTCGGGAAATTCCTCGTTGTCATTACCGTGCTCGTAAAAGCAAGCACATGGACTCTCCAGTGCGCGCTTGGTGGCTTTAATACTCAAAACCGCTTAATACAGCATCCGGGGTATTGTTTGCAGAGAGTGAGCAAAATAGTTTTCAAACTATACCCAGTGATTGGCAATCCGCGTCACCGCTGGAACTTACCAAGGAGGAACAAGATGCAAGCGAACTCATTGAGGGATCTTTACGTCGCCGAGCTGCGGGATCTGTACAACGCTGAAACCCAGCTGGTGAAGGCATTGCCCAAGATGGCAAAAGCCTCATCCAACGCCGAGTTGCGGCAGGGATTCGAAGAACATCTGCGCCAAACCTCGGAGCACGTTTCGCGACTGGAACAGATTTTCGACATGTTGGGGGAAAAACCCACCGGCAAGAAATGTCTGGGAATGGAAGGGCTGGTCAAAGAAGGCGCCGAGACGATGAAAGAAGACTATGAGGATGCCTTGATGGATGCCGCGATCATTGGAGCCGCGCAGCGTGTGGAGCATTACGAGATCGCAGGCTACGGAACCGTCCGGGCGTTGGCCGAGTTGCTGGGCGAGAACGAGCACGTACCTCTGCTGGAGCAAACTCTGGAAGAGGAGAAACAAACGGACGACAAGCTGACTCAGTTGGCCGAACAGGTCAATTCTGAGGCCAGCCAGCAGGGCGGCGAGGCCTCTACGGACCGACAGGCTTCCAGGCCGAGCAAGAACTCGTCAAGGCGCGCTGCCTAAGTTGGGATGGAGGGGCGCTCCAAGAGCGCTCCTTCCACAGCTTTTCCTTTCACTTGTGGAAACTACGGGAATTACCCTATAGCCCCGCCTCATCGTTCCGCCGTATTTTTCCTATCGGAATCGTCTAACGCCGTCGTTAGTCGTCGGGGTTAGGCTTTCCGACGGAGTCGCATCCATGAGTATTGGCGGGGCTTGCGCGGGGACTAAATCTGATCTTGCCTGGCACGAACTCTATCGAGCGGCGCTTTTCGAACCCGACCGCGAAAAGATTCCACAGAGGATTTCAGAAGCGGAGAGCGCTATTCTATGCCGAATGAGAGAGCTGTTCTCCATTCACACGGACCACATTGAAGAAGATCTCGTTCTAGACGATGCGTTGTACGCTTTGCGCGCGCTCCGAATTTGCATTCTCCCCGGCGCCACTGCCGCCTAAGTGCTCACTCCGGCTCGGTCAAGCACAATGCTCGAGGAGCGTCTTTTTTGAGTGCTGGTAAAAGTCCAGCCTTCCCCTAATGACATTCAGGTATTCACTAAGCAACCGCGCCGCGGAGGATGGGGCCTGCGCTGTATTGTCGCGCGGAACATCTGGATTTAAATTGCTGAACATATTGCTGAACACCGAGAAAGTTGAGTTCCCGCAATGATCAATAAAAGCATAGAACACTCTCTTCCGCGACCCAAGAATCTGAAACGCTCGTTCGAAGTTGCAGTGCGCGACATTTATCAAGCCGGCCTCTCCGGCAAAGTTTCACAGTACCGTACTCCCATCGCGCAACGAGCGGGCAGAGCCGATTCGAAGTCTTCAGTTGATGCAGAAAAACGCGCTCTATCCGACGCAGCCAAAGCGCTCGCGCAGTTGTGGAATATTTCTCCCAGCCGATAGCTCGAGGGAGTGCATCATCACAAACAGGGTTGAAGGATGCAGAGGCAACGGTGGTTGCTTTTCGGGAGCGACGCGTTTCCGGAGCGCGACCAACGCGGTAGTGATCACGATCAAAAGCAGGAGACCCAGGGAAAAGGTCACCATCATTCGCCCGGCCTTAGGGTTACCGGCGATCATGTCGATACGCTGAGATGCCGAGGCGGCCCCGCAAGTTTCCACATTTCCGTCGAACCTCAGCAAGTTTTCCAGGCAAAAAGCAGGGCACCCTTTCGTGGATGCCCTGTCAGAAAAATCGCTATTCCAAATTCTTATTTATCGCGAACCCTCAAACTGCCTTTCGAAGCGTGTCGACGCTTTCGGATCCGCGCTTCAGGGCGGACTCTCCGGCGCACGTATTGCACTGAGCCACAACTTCTTTTCGGCGCTCTCGGAGACGGCTCTGGAAGGTGTCCCAGCGCCCCCCGATTCCCACCGCACTATTGCTGATCACCACGGAGTCGGTTCCAGCGGGAACCACTCGTTCGGAACCGGATGATGCGGCCTCCAGGTCCGCCTGATTTCCTCCTGTGCCGACTGGCACGCGCGATCCCGTAGAGTAGCCATGCGCTGCAGCAGCCGCTCGCTCCGAAACGATATTGCCAGTGCTCTGCTCCGTCGTAGGGGTAATATTCCGGTCGGTTTCGGCGCGGTGCATCACGGGGTCGCTCACCCACTTCGAGCGATAGCGCCCTTCGTAGTCGGCCCACTTCTGGTCGGAGTCGAGATCCGATTCCTGGTACGGCGGAAAACTTTCGATCTGCTTCTTGGTCAAGCTAACCTCAAAGTCATCGCTGTGCTTGGTTGAGGCACGAAGACCGTCTGCCGGAACCACAAACTTCTTTGTCGTGAGCCATCCCCCCGTGTCGACGACCACGTACCCAATAACTCCGGTGGAATGATCAAAGATGACGTCGTCAATCTTGCCCAGCTTTTCATCGTTCAGTCCGTAAAGATGCGAGCCGCGAATATCCTCAGCCGCTTCGGTGAACCGTGTTTCTCTCAGAATGCCATAGTGCGCCATGTCTTCCTCCTGTGTCGTTGTTGGTGTGAATCAGCGGGGTGGCCCGAAGCCCGTCCCGGCGCGTTGTGAGCACGTGTGCCCCAAGTATGGGATTGGTCAGAACAAGAGGCCATCCGCCGTTCACTGTATAAGCGGAAGGGAAAGTTAAATCTGTCCCGGATCTTCAGGATCGGGTTCCCGCACGGGCATATCCGGATTCTCGGGAGGATCCGGCGGCTCTTGCACGGGAAAGGGCTCCGGCTCGGCGGGAGTTCGGAGATCGTAGGGAAGAGAACTTTTCATATTCGCCTGAGATGCTAGGGCTCGCGGATTGGAAGCCGGCTGTTTACCGGAGCCTGAAGAGAACCGATTGGGAAGTTTGTGCACCACACAAAAGCGCGGACCCAGAGGGCCCGCGCCCGCATTTGTCTTTCTTGTTAAGTAAGTTTGCTAAACAAGCGCGGTCAATCTAGATTCAGTCAACCAGTGCTCAGGCGTGCGGCGCACTCGTGCTTCCACTGGGTGAGGCTACCGGTGGACAAGGATTTCCCGGCGCTGGAGCCGCACCGGGCGTGGTACCGCCAGAACGCCCAGCGTTCCCGCTTCCCGGGGTTGATGGATTCGTCGTTGACGATCCTGCGTTCGGGGCTGAACCGGGCGAACCGTTTGGAGTGCCGGGCAGAGTTCCGCACGGAGAGCCGCTGGGCGAGCTGCCTGGAGTATTCGGTGTGCTCGGATTGATCGTCGAAGGTTGTGTGGTGCTACCCGGAGTCGGCGTTCCGGGAGAAGTAGATCCGGGCATATTTGGATTTGGGGTGGTGGTGCCCGGCGAAGCTGTGCCTGGCGAAGCAGAGCCCGGAGTGCTCGGATTCTGCGGCATGGTTTGCGGGGTTGCCGTCCCAGCCGGCGGAGTGGCGGTGCCTGCGGGCGGAGTGGCCGGGCCGACGGGCGTCGTAGCTGGGCCGGCCGGAGGTGTGGCGGTACCCGCCGGCGGAGTGACTGGCGAACCGGGGGTCGAGCTCTGGCCCGCGGATCCTGAACCGCCAGCGGGAGCAGCTCCGCCTGCCGGCGCCGTTTGAGCAATTACCCAACTTGCACAACATAAAACTACAGCCAGTAATGTGAATTTGCCGATCGACATATTGAGTCCTCCCGGGTGCACTAATTCGGCGACGACATTATTAAGTCCACGCCGAGCTAAGTATGCACAGGCCGGAAGAGCGGGAAGTATCCGGCGTATCCCTTAGACATGGAAGAAAGATACGGCTTGAAGTCGGCGGGAATTACCGCGCAGCGTTCACCGCGATATATAACAGTCCTGTTACAGACCCGATGAGTAGCGCATAAGGCCACAAATGTATCGTGCGTCTGATGATCGACTGTCGCTCCTCGGATTGTAAATCGGTAGCGACGGTAGACGGGGCTTGCGGCTGAGGAATCAATTTAGTGGACACGGTCATCCTTGATTCGAATCTCTGCGACGGGACAACTCTGATCTGACTACTTCATTAAGTAATATTCCGCGACGGTAGACCATACGCAAAATGCTGTAATTTTCGGATGGGAGTTGGCCATCTAACTCGCGAGGCGGAGAGCCGGAAAACCAGCTCTCCACCCCTGGAACAACGTCGCGGGCTGTGGCAGAAGCAGCCAGTCACGACAGCGGTTCGATGCTGTCAATGTGAATCGTGTTGCTGTTCATCTCCAGCTTGCCCGTGACCTTAACCTGTTTGCCAAAGTATCGCTTCACCTTCGACTGATCGTCGAGCTGGTAGCTCACTTTGGTCGTGGCGTCCTGTAGCACAAATAAGTTTCGCACTTTGACGACGCGGCCGGTAAATGCCAGGACTTCCTGGGTCTGAACTTCGCCGGCCGCGGGCGATTCGGCACGCGGCTGGGGAGACTGTTGCGAACCTGCGGAGGGCGACTGGCCCGAGATCGGAGCAGACGGTTCACCCGCCTCCTGCGCGCGAGCTGAGGACATCAATGAGACGGCGATCAGCGTTATTGCGAGAGCCAGCAAAATGCGCATCAGAAAGTTCTTCATGGAACTCGCACCTCCACCACAATTTGGATTTCAAGAGGCTTCGCGGGGAGCCGTTAGGTCTGAGCGACTACAGAAGAGATACGGATGGTCTTTCCATTGAGTGTCCCGACCACGTGCGCCCGTTGGCCTGCGAGCTTCTTCAACACATTCAGGTCACCGTCGAGCAGGTAGGTTGTGTTCGCGTCGACGAGAGCAAAGCTCGCTCCGTCGTGAATACAGACTCGAGTGCACACGGTGGCAGTTTGCCCCAGTTTCGCGGAGTGGCGCGCTCCGCAGCGCGAACAAGTCACCATGCCGTCGTAGGCTTGCTCCTGCGCCGAATCCGCTGGTCGCAGCACAGCAACTTCGCCTTCCGCCACGCCGGCGGCAGCGCCCAGAGTTGCCAACAGTAGTGCGAGTGCGCAGGCAATCCCTGTGCCAAGTAGGACGATTTCGACCCACACGCGTTTTGTTTTCATGGCGGCCCAGCCTTCCTGCGAGCCACTTATGGATGCTTCGGTGACTCGTGGAGTTGGCTGATACCGGAGATGCACTTACACTGCCAAGGCTGAGACTGCCAATTGGAGGAGCTAAGTCGGTGAATAAGAAGGCATGGCCGACTCAAGTCGGCCACTGAGGCGAGATCACGCAGAGAAGAAATTACCGGGGAGCTCGACCAGGTGTTATGCCGCGGCTTGTGCCGCACTTGCGATTTTCAGGCTCGCAGCTTCTTTCGCGCCTGCACGACGTAACAACTCCGTTGCGCGGCTGGCCTTGCCGCTCTCGCGGCACGATACATAGACCATGGCGCCCACGTCGGAGAGTTGGTGGCCCAACCGCTTTGCTTCGTCCTCGGAAAAACCAAGGCCCACCAAAGTTCGCGATCCTCGCGACAGCGTGGGACAATTTTGCTCAATCACCAGTGCCCGAAAGAATTCCTGCGATCGAATGAAGAACCCGACTGTGGGAATTACCACTGCGCCGAACTCCGAGAACCACCCGATCATCCGCTCGCTGGTAGCGCTTTTGTCTCTTGTGTCGTCGAGCACCCTGGTATCTTGTACTGCGGTCGCAACCGGATGCGCGGGCGACAATACCATGCAAATATCTTCGTTACCAAAGCCGGCGCGATTCAAAGCGCATACGACTTCCGGCAACGCGATGTTCCGAGGGTACATTCCGTAGGCAGCGGGTCCTGAGGGGGTCATGTGGTTGATCTCCGGGGACGGTTCGCTAGGAAGGAAAATCCTGCTACACCATTGCACAGATTATAGGACTTCTTATTCCACGGGCACTAGGGTAAATCGTGTAGAGGAGACTAGGAAATCTTACAGGTAAAGCCTGATGGGTTTGAACAGTCGATTTCCCGGTGTTAAGTCAGGAGAGTAACTCTACCTTGACTACGCGAATTGTGTTCGTATTCGTATCCAAAGTGCCGATGATCTTCACGTCCTGGTTAACATATTGTTTCACATCGACTTGTTGATCCAGTTGATAGGTCGTATTGCTGGAGACTTTCAAGACGTACTTGCCACTGTCTTCGATAATCTTCCCGGTGAATGACTGTGTCGCCTTCTCTGGGCCGTCATCAGAATTGGCATGCGGCTTAGCTTGTTGGTCTTGCGGATCCGGTTGTGGCAACGGGGTATCTCTTGGCGGGAGGGGCTGAGGCGTGGGTTGAGGCTTTTGCAAGCGAGACCAGGCAACGAGTTGTTGCGACGTTAACGCGTCTTCAGGGAACTGCGGCGCCAGTTGCGGGTCTTGTCCAAACGCCAGAGGCGCCATTGCTAGAAGTAAGCCAGCGAACCAATTCGTCACTTGATTCATAACCACTCTCCAAGACGAAGTGGCCAGCCAACCCGGACAAGCCAGGTATCAGAAGAACTCACCCTGACGATTTCTATAATCTTTTTACTTCCAACCAACTGATAGGTCTATCGAGTTTTCCCTGTAGCAACTAGAGAATCGGCTCTCCGCGAACTCGGCCCGGGCGCGGAACAAATCGAGCGACTACCAGATCGATCGCCAGGATCGTAAGAGCTGCAATGCCAAACAGACCGCCCGAAGCCTGGAGATGAACGACCATACAGAGCAGCGAAAAGACGAGCATGAACAAGGCCAGTGCACGCACCATAAGTGAGCCTCCTTAGCGAACCAGCGTGGGAGAAACATGCCACAAGGCTGCAAGGGCGCGGGCAGCATCCGTGAGCGCCTGCTTTTCGACCACCTGTGGGCTGGGCGGCGTCATCGTCAACCCTCTGCGCATACCAATCGGTGTTCGGTTGAAACTCAGCTTCGATCCTCCCTGCTGAATCTGGGCAATCGCGCTTTCAAAAGCATGCTTCGGATCGGGCATCGGGATGTTGGGTGCGATCTTGGTTGCGATAGCTGACATTTCTCTTTACCTCGTGTGCACATTTAAGAGCAACCCGGGACAACTAGGAATACAGCGATGCACGCACTCTCCAAGGGAGGTTTCCCTGCTAGGGCTGTGAAAGCTTTGTAGTCTCGGACGAAAGGGAAAGTAAGTAAGATCCAGAAAAAGAATGCAGGACGTTCCTGGACCAGGAGCCGCCCTGCATTGAAGAACCATGTATTAATTTTGTGGACTAACCGCGAGAGCGGCGTTCCTCTTCAATCTCCTCCGTCTCGACATCGTCGGGAACACGTTGCGGGGGTTTGGAAGCCTTGGCATCATCGACAGCCTTCTTGCTGGCGTCTTTGGCCTGTCCCCAGGCGTTCTGCACCTTGCCTTCAGCCTGCTTTGCAGCGCCCTTGACCTGCGCGTTGGTGTCGCCCGTCCATTCGCCCGCTTGACGCTCGATGCGCCCTGCTACGTCCTTGACTTTTCCTTCGACGCGATCCTTATTCATTTTTTCCTCCTTGAGAGAGTGGTTGTTTGGGGATTACCTGGTCCCCGCGCAGCCCCGAGACTAGGTCAGGGCGTCGGATTCGTTATGCAATTTTCTGTCGTCTTGGTTGATCTTGCTCTATGTCGTAATCACCCTGCCTGTCTCCAGGCTTGTTTTCGCCGTGAGCCCTCTGCCGATGAGCTTGCAATTCCTGTGCAGACCCAAATGATTGGTGGCAAACTTCACAATCGTTCTGACTCTTAGGATTTTGATTCATCGTCAACTCCTCACTGCAGGTTAATTTCTGCACCATCTCTGCTTCACCATTGAGATGTCGATGGAAAAGGAAGGTTTGTTACTTTTATTTGCGCTTTTGCGCAATTTACGGGCAACGCCTTGCAACGTCCAGTCTGAGGTAGCCCGCAAGTAAGTGAACGAATATATCCAAGGTGAGCTATCCAGATGAGGGATTGCGACGAGGCCGCCGATGGGGTGGTTTAAACGACGCTGCGGCCCTGAATAATCCGGATCAACACGGCGATCACGGCCAGCACCAGCAAGATGTGGATGAATCCGCCCAGCGTGTAGGAACTGACCATTCCCAGCAGCCAAAGAATGAGCAGAACAGCAGCAATCGTCCAGAGCATTCGAGGTTATACCTTTCGTAAAACTTGTGTCGAATTTTTCCCTGAGACAGCCTATGCAGACTGGACGTAAGGTGTTATCCGGTAAACGTGGTAATTGGGTCAGGAATTCCCCTCGATCGGTCGGGGCAAGAAATAAGAATTGCTGCTGCAGCGAGTTCAAAACACCTGGACGATTCCGTTGCGCACGGCGTAAAGAGTCAAATCCGCCACGGAATGCAGGCCCAGCTTTCGCATCAGGTTGGTGCGATGAGTTTCGGCAGTCTTCACGCTCAGGTTGAGAGTAATCGCGACTTCCTTGCTGGTTTTTCCTTCCGCCAACAGTTGAATGACTTCCCGCTCGCGGCCGGTGAGGACGTCGCTGGAGTCTTCCGTCCGGCGGTTGCAATCGTCCGGACGATTGTCGCGATCGAGAAATCCGTCCAACACCATCTGACTAACCCTGGTGGTGAAAAAGGTTCTTTGGAGCTGCAACGCCTCTACAGCCGCCACCAAATCGTGGCCGGCATCGGATTTCAACAAAAACCCGCGAGCGCCAGCGCGAAGTACTTCGCGAACCACTTGATCAGAATCCTGCATTGTCAGGATCAGGATTGCCACTTCGGGCAGCACCGCTAAAATCTGCCGGGCGGCTTCCAAGCCATTCAGATTGGGCATGCCGATGTCGAGGAGGATTACATCTGGTCTCATGGCGGTAGCTATTTCCACGGTTTCGCGACCATCCTTAGCTTCAGCGCAGACTTCCCACCCGGGATGCCCCTCTAGCAAGGCACGGATGCCCTTGCGCGCGACCTCGTGATCATCGGCGATCAGGATTCGGAGCATCTTCAAGCTATGCGGCCTCTCGAGATATTCGTAAAAATCTGCCGGATTTCTCAGCCTCTATCAGGCAGAGTACAAGCGTCGACTTACCTCACCATTCGAAGCACAAATCATGCCAAACCCCACTACATTAGATTTAAAGCGGTTCGTTAGCGTTGCAAACTTTGAACTCGTGTAAGTTTTTCCGAATCTCCAACGTCTCAGCGAGTAAATTGGCGTTCAAAAACTGCGTGCCTACAGTATTTCCTGTACCTTTCCGCTTCTGGCCCCCTGGCAATCGCTTTTTCTTGCGTCCACCATTTAAACAACTAACCTCTTACGCTTGCGATCGCATCAAAAAGCTGCACGGAGGCTCGCTCCAATGGGTTTCGGTAAGACTACTTTTCTCCGCTTAGCCTTACGAACAACGGCGCTCGCGCTGCTGGCTTCGACAGTTCCTTTGGCCATGCCCAATGCACTGGCACAAGGCGCCGATGCTGGACAGAGTCCGGACACGGGGCCTCCCAGAACGCCCACCCCGCCCCCGTCGGTCGTAGCGCCGGACCCCGCCCCGCAGTCTGCAACTCCGCAAGATCAGCAGCAATCGATCGTCCCCGAGAGCACCGCGGATGATTCGGGCAGGTTTGTTTTCAAGAAGCAAGTGCAGGAAGTGGTGTTGCACGCCACCGTCGTCGACGATACCGGGCGACTTGTGACCGGCTTGGATCAGAGCGCGTTTTCTATTTACGTGAACGGTGTGCCGGAACCCATCACGTCGTTCCGCCGGGAAGATATCCCGGTGGCCATTGGGATTGTTATCGATAACTCGGGCTCCATGCGGGACAAGCGAGAGCAGGTAAGTCAAGCGGTTCTCAATCTGATTCGAGCCAGCAATCCCCAGGACGAAGTCTTCGTAGTGAACTTCGGTAAAACGCCTTACCTCGACCAGGATTTCACTTCCGACGTCAACTTACTGCAGACTGCGTTGCACCAGACATCCACGCGAGGAAGCACAGCGTTGTACGACGCGGTGGTTGCCTCGGCGGTTCATCTGCAGAATAACCCTCGGCTTAGCAAGAAAGTGCTTCTGGTGATTACGGACGGACAGGACAATATGAGCCGCGAGACCCTGCAGGAAGCCATTCGCAAGTTGCAGCCCTACAAAGGCGCCACGGTTTACGCGATTGGGCTGACCGACGAAGGAATGACGCGTTCCGGTCGGGATGCTCTACAGAGTCTTGCATCCAGTACTGGCGGGGTGGCGTTCTTTCCACAAAGTCTCGACGACGTAAACTCGATCACCCGGAGCGTGGCCCATGACATCCGAAGCCAATACACGCTCGCATTCAAGCCGAGGAATTCGCCACAGAAGGGTTATCAGGCGATCAAAGTCGACGCCAAAGGTCCGAACCGCACCAGACTAACCGTGCGTACTCGCACGGGATACTATCCGGGAGAAACGGTTCGATAGTCCGGCTGCGACAGTCCAGGCTGCGACGATCATCGCTGACCTAGTTGCGAAGATCCTGGATAAAAGATTCTGCTTAGGAATAAGAAGAACTAAGCCGCCGTAGGCCCGGTCGGAGTCTTGGGCGGTGGCGGCGGCAACTCAATTTGAATCAAGTTGTTCTTGATGGCATAGACAACCAGATCGCGGATGGAGTGAAAGCTAAGCTTCCGCATGATGTTGCTGCGGTGCGTCTCCACGGTCTTGGTGCTCAGGTTCAGCAGGCAGGCAACTTCCTTCGAGCTATTGCCTTCCGCCAGCAGCTGAGTAATCTCGCGCTCGCGAGCGGTTAACGTGGGCAGCTTGGGCGCTTCGTTCCGGGAAACAGTTTGTCCCTTTTCCAGGAACCCAGCCAAAACCAGGTCGTTGACGCGCGGAGTAAAGAACATCCGCTTGTTTTGCAGAGCTTCCACAGCCGACACGAGATCGCGCGCCGCATCCGACTTCAGGACAAAACCGCGAGCACCGGCGTCCAAAGCCTCGCGGATGACCTGATCGGAATCTGTAATGGTCAGCACGATCACCTTGAAATGAGGATCATGCTGCAAGAGCTGGCGGGTGGTGTCCAGCCCATTCAGGTTGGGCATGCCGATGTCAACGATGACAACATCGGGATTGAGTTGCAGAGCCTTCTCGATAGCTTCGCGGCCATCGCTGGCTTCGCCGCAAACTTCCCAACCTTCGTGCCGTTCCAGGAGCGCTCGCAAGCCGCGCCGCACAATTTCATGATCATCCGCTAACAAGATTCTAAGCTTCATGATTTACCCCCACAGATCAAAAGGTGGACTTCTCCAACTTCGTCCCAGATCTAACGCAACCCTGCAGCGTCGCGCACATTTAACGCAGTAAAGACGCGATGTTGACTGACTGCTTCGACGGCCGCCAGTAGATCACGAGCGGCGTTGGACTTTACGACGTACCCTCGAGCACCGGCCTCCAATGCTTCGCGCATCATTTGCGGAGAGTCGTGCTGGGTGACAAACAGAATTTCGAGCTGCGGAGCCTGCCTGCGCAATAAACGGCAAGCTTCCAAGCCATTCATTTTCGGCATGGTCACGTCCAATACCATGACGTCAGGATTCAGATCCTTCGCTTTTTCGACCGCTTCAGCTCCGTCGGATGCTTCTCCGATGACTTCCCATCCGGAGCGTCCTTCCAAGAGGGTCTTCAGTCCTTGTCGCACGACCGGATGATCGTCGACCAACAATATGCGAATTGTCATGCAGTTCCGTTCCTCTGGGGGGATACCGACCAGACGATTCGCCACATTCTACCTCAACCCTAATTCCAGGCCCGGCTGATTCCAGTCATTGTGACAACGCCCGTCTAGCGATGCAGCGGACTTTAAGAGCACCTACCGAGAGTATCGTTCGCGGCGATTCGCTTCCAATACAGGGAATCATGTATTCCGAACATGCGCTTGGATTTAGCTCATTGATCGAAGCGACTGAAAAGCAATCATTTATAGCGCTGAGGCCACTGGAAAGTAGGTCTGATTGCGTAATAAAACTTCTACCGCTTCAACCACGGACCCGATGTCCTGCTTGGCGCATGCGCCGCGAACTCCAGCCAGCCGCGCGGCATCTGCAAGTTGCTTGGAAAGATGAATCGTCACCATCAGGATCGGGATCTTGGGGAACATTTCACAAATCTGACGGGCGACATCGACTCCATTCAGGTCGGGCATCTGGTAGTCCAAGAGAATCAGGTCGGGAGGAGCCTCGAGAACCATGTGAAGGGCCTCTGCGCCGGTGCGCGCTTCACCACAGACCTGCCATGTATTTTGCTGTTCGAGAATCGCTCGCAAGTAATGCCGGACCGAGGGATTATCGTCGACTAACAGAATGCGCACCACGCGAGCCCCTTCTTCAGACAGAATTTCTGGCGAGACAGTTTCTTGCCAATCGCTCCTTGCTAATACTGGATCAGAACCAACCAGCGCACAGGGCGAGCGCTCTTGCGTCCATCGATCCCCGAGCAGTTACAACTTTAGTAAACCTAGGCGAGCTGTGGCGGCATCACCATCCAGTGAAATCTGTAGGTTTACTAGTTGGCTAATGACGATCTAAAGTTGTTCTGTCTACCAGATTCCCTTGTCGCTGCCAGTGATTTTTTGCTCCAGGGCGGCGGCCGTTGCGAGCCCGGGCAGCAGGCTCAGACGAAAACTGTTGCGTAGCTCACCCTTCAGCAACAGCGTCATCAGTTCCGACGCGTAAAGATTCATAGAGTGCGGCAGGATCGAGACGCGTAGAAAGTCGCGGCGGAAACGGACTTGGTCGCTGCCGAACTTCGCCGCTTCTGTCACAACCGGACTGAGTGGAACGCCTGTACCCCGGTAGGCTTGCACGTACTCCGAGATGATTCTGAGGTAGGTAGCGATTCCCTCCCACAGACCGGCGGCGGAACCCAGGGAGCGCAGGTATTCGAAATTCACCTGTCCCTGATCCAGCAGTCGCGCGTTGTCGACGATGTCGCAGAGCCGAATGTAGAAGTGCCGGTACATGCGCTGCAGCGTGCTGATGACGATGCGGTCTTCGGGCGCGGTCACGCGGAAACGGTGTCCACCCATCTCGGCTACTTGGGCGCGCGTCGACACGGACCGCGTGACGGCCGTTTGTTCGCCGGTTTGTCCCAGCCGTCCCGCGTGAACTTCAATGAGTTCCGGTAGGCCCGGCACAACGAAATTCCACTTGTTGGCGAGACGGTCGCCCCAACTGCGGTCGGCCAGCTTGGCGCCAAAGCAGCTGTTCATGACTTCGACAACCTTCACAGCGTCAGCATCGGTGTACAGATCCAGGTCGCTGCCGAGATCGGGCCAGTGATCCAGCGACTTGATTACGACTACTGGACAACCACGTTCTTCGAGAGCACTGCAAATCTGCTGCAAGAAATTCAGAGCATGACGGATGCGCGCTGTTTCCCCGTGCATCGCGGCCGCAATCGATTCGACGCCCTGATGATTCCCATCGGCCTGCATGAGATTCTGCAGAGGGGCGAACGAGCGCATGATGACGTGATTTGTCATTGCAAGCGCTTTCAGATCTTCCAGATCCCGGGCGGTGAGAGCGGAAACGTATTGGTAGACTGCCCCAAAACGGAGTTCGGTCGCCTGCGCATCGCCATTAGACTGCGGCAACGGGGCAGAATTCAATAAGAGCTCAGAAAGCAACTGCAGATTCTTAGACGAGTCGCGAACGTGCTGCATCGGATTTGAAGCTCCCCATTGAACGTTGTCACATAGGCTGTAGTTTGGATGTGAAAATGGCCGCCACGGTTGGCATTTTGCCCAGCCCTCGCTCAGTTCGAACCTGCGGCTGGCTGGGCG
Organism: uncultured Acidobacteriaceae bacterium; assembly: GCA_963731405.1. Classification (GTDB taxonomy): domain Bacteria; phylum Acidobacteriota; class Terriglobia; order Terriglobales; family Acidobacteriaceae; genus Sulfotelmatobacter. The sequence goes on from CAVSVS010000032.1 coordinate 159,095, forward strand.
TTCTGGCCGCATTTGGCAAAGCTCAAGCGCTCGATCGCAGTGCCCTCTTCGAAGTCATTCCAGGTTTCGATCATCACAAAAGGCAGCGGATTGGCAGCGTCGAAGTACCGGTTGTAGAGGTGCAAAGTGTCTTCAAATGTCTGGCCGCACCGCGTCTGCATGTGGCGATTCAGGCCCCACTTGGCGGCGGAATCGTCAAAGCCCGGCCAAGCCGCACCGACGGCGATCTTGTCGGAATGCTTGTTCCGCATATTCTTGTAGAAGTCGTCCAGGTACTGCTCGCCCCAATTGCTGCCGTCAGGAGTCCATCCCTTTTGTCCGGGTTGGACCCACGCGTACAGGCCCCCAAAGTCTGCCGCAAACTGCGGAGGCGGTTCATCTTTGTAGAAAAGAATCGGCGGAGACTCCCAACCGCTGCAATGCTCAACCACGCGATTCCAATCCACTCGGCCGTGCTTGGGAAAGATGAAGATCATGGGATGGCCGTTGTACGTGAGATAAGCGGCGCGGTGCTGCGCGTCCGGTCCGATGTATGCCTTATAGGCCTTGTCGAGAGCGGCGATGGCTTCGTCCGTGGCTTGCCCGTCATCATCTTCCGCTTCGTTGTAAAGCAGCGCGACCTGGAAATGACTCTCATCCGCGGCCTCTTGCATGAGTGCGAAGTTCCGGTCGGAAAAAGGACGGCTATCGCCATACCAGTCGACAACAAAAGCAGAGATGCCCATGTGACGGGCCTGTTGAATCTGCCGACGAAGGGTTGCGGGATCGCTGCTGGAATAACCAACGTCGATGTGGACGTGGTCGCCAAACCACGGCATGTAGACCGCAAGAAGTTTAGGCTTGGAGCCGGGAGCTTGCGGATTTTGGTTTAGGGCGCGATGCATGCCGGGCGTGGTACAACCTGTGCCCACCATGAACGTCACGATCGCCAGTATCAGCAGCTTTTTCGACAAAATCGAGCTCCATGTCGTCCACCGTTTGATGAAAATTAGATGCCCGCTGCCTTGGGACGGTTGGTATAGGGGAATACCTTAGAAGGCGGGCACGGCCTGAAGCTGTCGGACGACCCACCGGTCGGCGCCGGGCGTCATCAGGACCACATAATGCACAACCGCATGTTCGCTGTGAATAGTCTTGTCGCCGTCGAGAATCTGAAGATCGTATTCGGCGGTGTCATGAAGCTCAATCATGTCCCCTTCAGGGGCGTAGAAAGCGGCTTCCACCTTGTGGCTTTGATTCAGGTAACGACAGCTGATGCCGCTGCGCCTCTGTCCGTTGACCGCATCGGCGAGCCATGTGTTTGCCGTTCCAGCGAATAAACCGGCGAGAGGCGCGGTGGAGTTCGACTCCAACGCTTGCTCAAGATTGACCCAGGCAAACTTGTAGTCCCGAAGAAGCGCTCGCTCGGTCAGGCTTTCGACCGATCGCGGGCCAGCCTTGCTCGTGTTCAGCACAACTTGCGGGGCCGTGTCGGCGGCCACGGAGGCAAGAGCGGTAAGTACGGCAAATGCGATCAGCTTGGCAAGGCGGCCGAATTGAATTCTGTTGCTCATGAACGTTCTCGATTACTGCGCACCCAAGCGCAGTTCGTTGCCCATCACTACCCCGGATGCCGCTGAAATCACTACCGGGCCGTTTGCCGTCATCTGCGCGCGGGCCACGCCCTGCTTGATCGGCGCGTCGACCGTGCTCATTTCTTTCCCATCTTTCGCGGTGAACGTCACGACCGTTCCGTCGGGGACAGGATTTCCAGTGCAATCACGAACCGGCTCGGTCTCAACCACGATGCCCTTCGCTGTTCGCTGTCCCTTAATGCGCAGACTACAAGGGTCAGACGCGACCTGCTGCACCACGCGGCGCGCCGACACATCGTTGATCGATGCAGACACTTGCAGCGGGCCGGCCGAGCGGCCTGAACTCGTGCGAAACCAGGCGACTCCATTTTGCGTCGAGACCCTGTGTGATACGGGCACTCCGCCCTTCGCGGTCAATTGGAAATCAACCGCCGCTGGCGCGAGAACCAGGTTTCGGAATTCGTCGAATGGTAATGCCACGCCGCTCACCACGTCGTTCTGCCCCACCGGGGCCCGCGATGGATGGACAAGAAATATCAGATTGACAGGCTTCGCCGGGGCTACAAAAAATCCGACGCTATGGCACTCGCCGGAACAGAGGATCGCAATATATTTTCCCGCGCTCTGCAGTTCCTTTCCCGACAGTGCGATCGCCTCCCCCACATGCATTTCACGCTTCAGAGAGGTGCTGGGTCCGACTAGATAGAACGTCGCCGTTCCTCCGCCGGTGGTCGCGATCGAGGCTGCATTCCCCGCGACGGCGCCCGACGGCGCGCGCAGATCCGTTTCCTGCCCGAAGCTCACAGCGACCAGGCAAACTACACCTGCAAAGAGTGCCAGAGCAATGCGCATCGGCTTAGGACCTTTGCAGGCTGTATTGGTTGACGACGACATGAAAGTTCTGGACCTTCCCTGCCAGCGATTTTGGAATCTCGACTGCGAACGCCTCAGACTGCTGCGGAAGCAAAGCGCGCTCCACGTATCCATCGGAAACCCAGACAACCTTGCCGTTGTTGTCGTAAAAGCTGGCGATCACATGCGGAATGTTGACGGTCTGTCCGCTCTCATTCAACAATTCGCCATGCAGGACGGACCGACCCTGCGCGTCCGTATCCAGTTTCTGATTCATGACTCCAATCACGGGATCGGAAGAAGCCGGAACCAGCGTGGCCTTCACATCCATGTGCACGTTCTTTACCTTGCTCAGGCTGACGTGCGGAAAGTCGATGCGATACGGCGAGACCTGCTTGGGCAGCAGCACGTGAAGAATCTTGTCGAAGCTGCTCTCGTCGTCGATCGCGCTGCCGGAAGCATCGACCAGCGTGGCATTCACGTTCACGAACGCCGGAATCGTATCCTCATTGACGACCTCACCCATGACAACGGAACCTTCAGCGGAATCCACTGCATTCATCGACACAATGCGCACATGTGGAGCGTCCACGTTGTGCGATCCCCACTCTTCACCCGCGCTTCCGCTCACCAAATCCCAGCGCAAATAATTCACCGGGACGATCTGCGAGGGAACATTGGGCACCGGTACTTCGTCCCAGATGACTTTCCACTGGTCGCCGCGCTTGGCCAGGTGGAAGTCGCGAACGTCTTCGATCGGCCCAACCGGCGTAGACCAATGCAACCGCACCCGCATTTGTGCTTCAGAATCGGTAGCGTGCAGGGGACGCGCATCGTACTTCTCCAGGCTTGAGAAAGCGCGCAGCCCGCCATTGGAGCCAATCCATTCCTGGATGAACGCCTGTTCATTCACGCTGTCGTTGGTTCGTTCCACGCTGGCGAATGCACGATCCCAGTTTCGCCGCTGAACGTCGATCAGAAAATTGGAAAGGGCTTGCTCGGGCGTTGTCGCGGTCGTACTGAATCCGGGCAGCGCCGAACCCGCCGCGATTCCTACGGTTCCGGTAGAGCGACCTGCTCCAGTCAGTCCGATCGCCATCAGCAGAACGGTAACCGCGACAAGAACGATTGGCAGAATGATTTTCATGTCTCGTCTCTCAGGCTACGTAGTGTCCTTCATGCTCTTCGACCCGTACGGGCGATTCAATCACCCTCCGGACGCGTTTGTTCGCCGGCAACATCAGTTCCAGGAACATGGCCAGCACGCTGACTCCGATCGGAAGCGTTCCCCAAAGCAAGCCCATCCAAGCGGGAGGGATTGCGTCGGAATCAATGCGGTGCGCGGGCGGAACGTCGTCTTTCGACCAAGCGGTAATCTGGCCGTTGTTGAACGTTTCGGTCTTGCGCCATCCCACGAATGTTAAGAGCGGCTCGTAGTACGAATCATGCACAAAGACGTACTTCAACCCGTAACGGTTGGCATGCACGAGCATGGCGCGCAACGAAGCCATGCCGGCCGATCCGTAGAACTTGGCATTGGTCAGCTGCGCGGACCCATACTGCGTCATTTCCGGCAACAGTCGAGCGGAGTTGTAGTCGCCGTCGACGCTGCTCGCGTCGGTGTAGGTCGACACCTGGGCCAGTTCACTCCCAAATCCCAAGGTGAGATATCGATAGGAATCGTGCCCGTCGCGGTTAAGAAACGAGATCACGGGACTGACGTCCATGCTGATGGTTGGACGATACGGGTTGGCGGTCAGCCACGCGAGCGCAGCGCCGATCGTAGCCACCGCAGCCAACGACAGCCCAACCGCGGCTTTGGCCCGGAAACGATCGAGCAACTGAATCGCCAGCAGCCCGACAATCGGCATCGCCAATAGCGTCGCCCAGAACGTGAACCGTTCAAAGGTCAAAATTTCATACGCGCGACCCAACAGCCACCGGGGAAGCGGCGTCGTGCCGCCCAATCCAAAAATTAGACTCAGCCAGAAGCCGACCAGCAGCGGCCGCAAACGTGGCATGGATGAGCCACGAATGATGATGAACGGCAGCGCCAGAATCAACGCTCCGTAAGGAATCACGAAGTAGTTGATCGCCGTAATCGAGTTCAGCAAGAAGTTGGAACGGCTGTCATGCGGAATCGGAATCTGGTGGATGGGATGTTGAATCAACGCCATCCAGTAGGGCAACAGCACGATGCCTACACCGATTCCCACCAAAACCGCGAACACCAACGCTCGACCAATGACCGCTCCCACGGAAGTGTTTGTGTTCTCGTCGCGAGCGTCAACGCAAGCGATCCACAATACCGGTCCCGCGAAAAATACGACACCGAAAATCAAGGTCACGTGGTGAGCCGCCGCCGCAGTCAAGCTGAGAGCGACACCTTTGACCAGCGACCGGCCCGATCCCCGCGTCGCCCACTCATACAAATAAGGGAGCGCGTTCAGGTATAGCGCAGCCGAAGTCACGGTGGCCAGCTGCCCTGCTTGATAAACGAGAAATGCGAGGGCGCCTAGAAAGATGCTGCCCAACGCAGCATAACTGGCAGCCCGTTCATCCACCCAGATTTTGGCAAACCGGAACACGCCGACTGGCAGCAACAATACTGCAAGCAGCTGCACCAGCATGTATCCCATTTTCAGACCCGCGACATTCGACAGCAGCGCAATCCATTGATGCGTCAGCGGAGGATAAGTCGTTTGCGAGAACCCGGCGAACCACTTCTCATTCCACGGATTGAACCAATGGTGGGCGTAATGGGAGGCGAGAAAAATATGGAAGTTCGTATCGAAGGAGCCGGCAGGAAGCTGCATGAGCAATAGCGGTCCATGCACTGCCAAAGCCACCAACACGATTGCCAATAGCGGAATGGGACGAGAGTAATTTTCGTTCATGTAGTGAAGAACTCCAGTGCCCTTAGCGTCCCCTTTGATTCAAAAAGCCCCTACGGGGTTTACCCCATTTTTGAGGTCACCGTGAAAGGTCGCGGCACGACTCCCCCTGATCGAAGGCAAACCTACCTGCCCATGCCGCATCTGAGAAGGACCGCAGGATTTCCTGTGTGGGAGGCTCCCTGGAGCTCTCTAGAACTTGTAAAGCGTGGTGATACTGTGAAAAGCCGGATTCCGCTCACGAGCTTTTGCATTGTCATGGTTCTTGGCCTTGTCGGCCAGTCCCTTGGCCAGACATTTGATGTTGGTGGCGGGGGCTCCCCCCCAGCCGCGAGCAAGCAAACTAATCAGAAACCGCAAAACGATGCCGCCCAGAGCGGTCCGGATTTCAGTTGGGGATCGGGCATCGATGTCGCGCGACAGGCGCGCGCGGCGCAAGATGCGCTCAAGCGCAATGATTACAACGCTGCCGTATCTTATGCGGAGCAGGCCGCTAAGTCGGCGCCGCAAAATGCTGAGCTCTGGTTCTTGCTGGGATATTCTGCGCGCCTGGCGGAGCGTTATCAGCTCTCCATCGATTCCTTCAATCATGGGCTGAAGCTGCAGCCGAATTCGGTTCGAGGGCTTGCGGGACTGGCGCAAACCTACGCCAAGATGGGCCGTGTTCAGGAAGCCGAACAATTGTTGCGTCGCGTCGTTGAGGCCAATCCAAAAGATGCCAACAGCATGCAGCTCGCGGGTGAGTTGATGCTCACCTCGGATCCTAAAGAATCTCTTGCGCTGCTGCAGCGTGCCGACGCATTGCAACCAACGGCCCACACCGACCTGCTGATCGCTCACGCCTACGACCGCCTCGGGCAGCCCGAGGAGTCTGCGCGGTATCTAAATCGGGCGAAGAGCCGTGCCCCGCGCGATCCTGAAGTGCTTCGGGCGGTTGCAGGTCAATTCCGCGATCAAGGGAAATACGACGAGGCCATCGCCACGCTGAAGGCCATTCCTACCAAAACGAATGACGTGATGGCCGAACTGGCTTACACCTATCAACTGGCGGGCAACCCTCAGGAATCGGCAGCGATCTACACCCGGCTCGCAAAATCCGCGAAAGGAAATGTTGGGCTGCAACTCAGCGCGGCGCAAGCTTGGGTCAACGTGGGCCAGCCGGATGCGGCGCGTCCATTTCTCGATAGGGCTCGCGCCATCGACAGCAACAACTACCGCCTGCACGCCATTCTCGCGAGTATTGCGGCCGCAGACGATCGTTTGCAGGAAGCATCAGACGAATACAAACTCGCGCTTAGTCATTTGCCGGAACGTCCTCAGGAGGGTCCGCTGTATCCGATTGAGCTTCGCTTGAATCTTTACGAGATCGATGTTCGTCAAGACGATGCTGCCGCGGCAAAACAGGATCTGCAGGCCGCCGCCGCGGCGATTCAGCAGGTTCAAGTCGCGGAGTCAGCTCGCCCGGAAATGCTGCGGTTGCGGGCGGTTGTGGAATCTGCCTCCGGCGATCTTGAGGCTGCGAACCGCGATTTGAAAGAAGCGCTGGCGCTGGCTCCCACCAACGTGAACTCCCTGATGAACCTCGGTTCCTTGTTGTGGAAGATGGGACAGAAAGACGCCGCGCGCGATACATTCACGAAGATTCTGGAGCTCGATCACAACAATCGTCAGGCGCTTGCCTCCTTGGGCTATCTTGCACGCGACGCCGGCGACAACAAGCTGGCGGAGAGTTATTTCTCGCGCGCCATCGCCGCGCATCCCAAGGATTTCGCTCCCTACTTGGCACTGGGCGACTTGTACACGGCTGAGCGCAAATTTCAACCTGCGGAAACGAATTACGAGAGCGCGTACCAGCGCATGCCCGACAGTCCTCCGGTGATTGCGGGAGGCGCAAACGCCGCCCTGGAATCACACAACATCGACCTCGCCCGCCGCTGGCTCGAGCGTGCTTCGGCTAAGGCCAACACAAGCGCGCAGGTCAAGCGTGAACGCGAACGCTATCTAACCTTTAAAGGAGACTATGCGGAGTCGGCGAAGCTGGGATTCGAAGTGATCGAGAAACTTCCAAACGATCGTGAAGGCGTGGTCTACCTGGCATACGATCTGTATTACCTTGGCCGCTACGATGACGCCCTCGCACTGGTCACGAAATACGAGCCGATCCTGGCAAAAGACAAAGATCTCCCGCTGATTGCCGGCAATGTGCACGCGCACAACGGCGACCTGAACGCCGCCCTGAAGGATTTCACGCTTGCGCTTGAGCGCGATCCGAAAATGGCCACCGGATATGTGAATCGCGGGTTCGTGCTGAACGATCTTCGCCAGCCCGAAAAGGCCGCCAAGGATTTTCAGACTGCATTGCAACTGCAGAGCAACTACGGGGAGGCGCACCTCGGGCTGGCGTTCGCCAATTTGCAGCTTCACCGTCCGAGGCCGGCACTCGTGCAACTCGACGCTGCGCAGAAAATTCTCGGCAAGTCGCATGCCTGGCATCTGGCGCGCGCCGAGGGATACCGGCAGATGCAGGACTATCCCCACGCCGCTAACGAGTACCGCGCTGCGCTGGCGGAGACGCCGAATGATCTGACGACGGAATTGGCCTACGCCGATGTGCTCTACCGCATGCGTCACTACTCTGAAGCGGTCGACGCTCTCAATGCGGCGTTGAGGCTTTCGCCGTCCGACGCCGCGATTTATGCGCTGATGGCGCAGGTGCATGCCAAGCAGGGGAACCGCGAACAGGCGCTGCATGATATCGAATCCGCCGAGAGGCTTGGCGGAAACACGGTCGCGATCCTTACGGCCACCGGAGACGCTCTGCTGACACTCGGCGATCGCAATGCCGCGATGCAGCGCTTCGCACGCGCACTCGACGTGCCCGGCGGAGATCGCATTGGCGTGCGTTTGGCCATCGCGGAAATCTTTCTGCGCAAGGGACAGAACGACGAAGCTCGCCGCCAGATCGCCCTGGGCTTTGCAGAAGCGCGATCCAACACCGATTCTCCAGTGACTGCCGAAGACTTGTCGCAGGCCGCCGGACTTTTTCTCGCGATGCATGATTTCGACCTGGCGGAAAGCTACTTCGAAAAAGCAAAGATGGCGGGGGCCAACAACCGCACCGTGCAGATCGGTCTGACGAACACATACCTGGCAGAGGGAAACACGCGCCAGGCGGAAGAAGCTTTGGCGAGTCTCGGGCCGGCCGGTGACTATCACGACGATTACGACTACATGATGGCATCGGCGAACTTGTCTCGCCAGCGGCAGGATCCATTGCACGCCCTCTCCGCGTTTGCCCAGGCGAGTACGGTGAGTGGCCAACAGGATCACGGTATCGCGGAGAGTTCACAATACTCGGCTGCCGATCAGGAAGGCCGTCAGGTGCTCAATGACAATTTGAGCATCGTGCCCGAGGCGTCGTTTGGCGGATCGCTGGAAGATATCAACGTTTACACGCTCGACGCAAAGATTCTAAAAGTCACTAACCCGGCACTGTTGCCTCCGCCGCGGCATTCATATCAGAGTCTGGGCGAGTCCCACTACCGCGTGCGCTTGGGGAACTTGCCCGCCATCACCGGCTTCGTCGGTCAGAGTTATACCGTGGGTCAGTTCCTGTTCCCCAGTGAGGGCGTGGTTCAGGACCGCAACACGTTCGACACCATTCTGAATGGTGGAATTTCTCCGGTCCTGCATCTCGGGACTAACACCATTACGTTCAACGGAGGTTTGCAGTTCACTGTTCGCCGCGATACGACTTCGCCGACGTACATGAATCAGAATCTGTTCCGGCAATTCCTCTATCTCTCCACCAGTTCTTTCTACAACTGGGTTTCGGTCAGCGGCAGCGCGGTTCATGAAGCAGGGCCATTTACGGATCAGAACCTGCATTCCCGCGACCTCTCCGCCAACATCGAGTTCACGGTCGGACGCCCGTGGGGCAACACCTCTCTCATCACCGGATACTCCGCGCGGGATCTGCTGTTTCGCCCAACGGTCCAGGAATATTTCAATACTTCGAGCTATGCCGGATTGCAGCACAAATTCGGCAGGCGTCTCACGGCGGCCGTGATTGCAGACTACTTGCGCTCGTGGCGCGTCCAGGGCACGCAGTACGCGATCGCCCAGGCGCTGCTGCCCGGAGGCCGCTTTGAGTTCCGTGCCACCCCGCGTTGGAGCGTCCAAGGATCTTTCATTCTTTCTCGCGGCTCCGGGTATCACGCTTACGACAACGCGCAGAGCGAATTTCTTGTCTCGTATGTGCGCCCGCTCCGCGGTCGTCTGAAAGACGGCATGGGCGAAGTGCCGGTATCTTTCCCCATGCGCTTCTCTTTCGGACTGCAGCAGCAGACGTTCTATGACTTTCCGGGATCCAGCAGAACGACGCTGCTTCCAGTTGTGCATTTCACGCTGTTCTAAGTCGACTGGCTGATCGATGACGCTCACTAGAAAAACGCGGATCACCGACGCCTCTCACCCACTGCCTCCCAGCACATCGCAGGCGCAAGCGAAGAAGCTGCGCCACAAACTTCTGGGTGGAAGTTTGACCCTGCTCGCCGGATCGGGGCTCGTGGGAATCACGAATCTCGTATACAACCTGGTTACCGCTCGCCTGCTCGGCCCCACGGGTTTCGCGCACGTCACCGCCGTCTACACCTTGCTAATGCTGGCTTCGGCGATCACGCTCTCATTCCAGGTCGTTTGCGCGAAATATGTCGCCAGTCACGAATCGGCTGACGACAAAGCGAAGATCTTTAACGCTCTGCATCTTCGCGGCTGGATCGCCGGCGTCGCGATTGGATTTCTCTTGTTCCTCTTCAATCGGGCGCTGATGCACTACCTCAATCTGCCCGATCCAGTTCTCATTTCACTTCTCGCCCTGGGGACTGCATTCTACATTCCTCTTGGCGTGCGGCGCGGATACATCCAGGGAGTCCACGCCTTCAGTTCTCTGGCGGTGAACTTCATGCTGGAAGGAGTGGTCCGGTTGGGCGGAGCCTTCCTGCTCATCCGGTTGGGACTTGGCGTCAAGGGCGCGGTGCTCGCGAGCGTGATCGCTGTGATCGCTTCTTATTTTCTGGCGAGGCCGACGCCACACTGGAAGCTGACGGATTCTCGCCACATTCCGATTGCCTTCGGAGAAGGCTTGCAGGCAATTGTGTTCTTCTCGGGCCAGGTGGTCATCAACAACTTCGACATTGTTTTGGTGAAACACTTCTTCGCCTCCGACGAAGCAGGAATCTATGCGGCGGTGTCGTTGGTCGGACGGCTGGTGAACATGTGCGCGTGGTCGGTGGTGAACACCATGTTTCCCGTGTCGGCGGCGGCGCGCTCCAGCGATCGCGAAGCCCGGCCCGTGTTGTTCATGTCGCTGGGCCTGGTGTTCCTGATTCTGGCAGTACTAATTCTGGGACTGTGGGCCCTGCCAAGTTTCCTATGGAGGCATCTCTTCGGAGCCCACTTCGAATTGGGAAACTACGGAGGCTTGGCCGCGCTGCTGATTCTTTACGCCATCACGACCGGGATCTACTCCCTGAGTTCGGTGATGATCACCTACGAAATGTCGCGCAAGATCGCCAATACCAGCTGGGCGCAACTGGCCTTCAGCGGTGCGCTGGTGCTAGGCATTTGCGTGTTTCACCAGAGCTTGCGGCAGGTCATCTTCGTGCAACTGTTGCTGATGGTGATTTTAATGGTGACGGTGGCGCTGCCACTTTTACGCCGGGAAATCACTCCCGCAGAGGACGTTCGCACCTACGCCAAGCTCTCCACCATCCGGGCTTTGAACGAGCACGAAGTCATTGCGGAGTTCCTGCGAAGCGAATTTCATCATCCGGAATTCGAAGAGTATCGTCATGAATTCTCCGATCTGGTTCGCAAACCCGATCTGCGGAGCGCGCGCGAGAACGCGCTGCGCCGCGCCCTGCTATTCCTGCGGCGAGGAGCCATGTGGCGCGAGCTGCCGGAAGATACGCAGTGGTATCAAGTCGAGCTTCGTCGCAGCGATCTGACCCGCATCCGCTTTTTCCCGCGCGCGCAATGGCGGCGTGTGGCCGAAGGCAGCTTCTACATGACGGACATGATCGAGAGCTTGCGTCTCAAGTGGGAGGAGTCTCCCGAGGATGAGTTCTTCCGGAAGCTGGACCGGATCAGCAACTCCGTAAATGTGAGCCTGATCAATCCCTCCGTGCTGCTGATTGGCGTGGATGACCGAAGCCCCTTGACCATTCTCGACGGCAATCACCGCATGGCTGCAGCGATGCTGGCGCATCCGCCCGCTGACCTGGAGAGCTTTCAGTTCATCTGCGGATTCTCGCCGGCGATGACGCGATGCTGCTGGTATCGCACAAACGTGAACACCCTCTCACGCTACCTGACCAACCTGTTGCGTCACGTGTTCTACGATCCCGAATCGGATATCGGGCGCTTCCAGGAGACTGATTCGTAATCCCTTGGATTGCGGCTATTGCTGCGGCTGGTTGTTGTCGGATGGGGCCGGCGGCTGTGCCGACTCGTCCACAATGCTGTTGTCGCGGCGGCGCAGGACGACCGGTTCATTCTCACGGCGCAAGGCGTCCTGCTCTTGCGTGACCTTGGTTTCCACCTTCGAATTGCTGTCCATGGCCACGGCAAAGAGCTTGCGCCCTTCCTCGGTCCGGCGGCTGGCGACACCAACGGTTGCGGTCGCTCCGCCCATCTGACGTGCGCGGTCGTAGAAGAACTGCGCGGTCTCGCGGTCGCCTTCCATTTCCGCCACAAAGCCAATGTTGTTCAGAGTAAACGCGTCGTTCGGATTCAGCCCATAGGCCTTGCGGAAATCGGCGTTCGCTGAGCGCAAGTCATTGCGATTGACTGCGGAAACACCGCGCAGGTTCAGCTCCGCCACTTGCTCGCTTACATCATTCGAGCGCGCGAGATTATCCCGGAGCGCCCTCGCATTCTGCTGTGCCATTTCGCTGACCGGCTTGCCTCGCCACGTGCGGTCGACGGTCACCACCGCAGTCGCGTCCGGTGGGAAGGCAGATGCCTGGTCGTAATATCTCAATGCTTCCTGCGCTTCGCCTTCCATCTCTTTTGCGGCGCCCATGTTGTTTAGCGTGAAAACATTATTGGGGTCAGTCTTGAGCGCTTCTTGCAGCAGCAGATCCGCTTCCGGCGCGCGGCCTTGGGAAAGCAGCCGCACGGCCTCGACGTTGGCATGATTGATCTGCAGTGGCTGGTCGGCGAGGGCCAGCGCATCTTTCATGGGACGCCCTTCAATCCGCTTCGCGCTGGCGCGATCGATCACCGCCTCGCTGGACTGTTCCGACGCGAGGGCGTAGAAGCGCTCCGCCCGATCGATCTGCCCCTGGAGTTCCGAAATGTAGCCGAGGTTGTTCAGGGTAAAGGCGTCGTCCGGATCGAAAAGATAGGCTTTGTAGAAAAGCTGCTCGGCCTTCGAGTAGTTGTGCTTGCGAACGGCCTCCACCCCCTCGCGGTTCAGGCGCTGGACGGGAGTGAGATGGCTACGCTTGGGGATCGTAATTTTCAGGTCTCCCGCCTGGGCGGATTGCAATCCGCCACCTGCCACTGCGAACCCAACCAACCCTACCAGGAGCAAGCGCTTAACAGCCATGGAGTCCGTTCCTTGCCTTGAAAAGTAGTGCCGCAAAGACATAGAACTGCGGCCACATTTGGATGCCCTTGGCAGGGTTTTGTTTGCTGGAAATCAGGCAAATTTGCGTTGGTGGTCGTCGAATTGTGACTACCTTCCAGGGACCGGTTGCATCCAAGTGCCGCGGGAAACACGCGTTCTGTTGAGAGTCTGCATGAATAGTGCCACGAAGTTCGCGGTCGGCAGTCTGCTTCTGGGTGCCCTTGCGTACGCCCAGGCCCCCTCTGAACCGGCGGCGTCCAACGCCACGTCGGCCATCGTTTCCGCGCCCGAGGAAAATGTTAAACCGGTACCGGTCGCGCCCCCGGATGTGCCAGCGTACGCTGACATTGTGGCCGACCCTGCCAGCTTACTTCCCGATTTGCCGCGCTTGCCGCCGGCGAAAGCGACGTTGATTGGCGGAACTGTCGAACGTCTGGATCGCGTTCGCGATCAGATTACCGTGCGTGTTTTCGGCGGCGGGAAGATGAACGTGCTGTTCGATCCGCGTTCTCATGTGTATCGCGGAAGCACCGAGGCGACCCTGGCCGATTTGAAAGTGGGCGAGCGCGTCTACCTCGACACGATCCTGGATGGCGATACCGTGTTCGCTAAAAGCATTCGACTAAAGTCGACGCAGGCGATCGGAGAGAGCCAGGGAACGGTTCTCAAGTACAGGGCTGACCGCGGCGAGCTTTCTATTCGCGATGCTATTTCTCCTACTCCCTTACGCGTGAGAATTAATTCCGCAACTAAGTTCCTGCAGGGTGACAAGCCGGTTTCGGCGAGCATGCTGGTGGATGGTTCGCTGGTGGGCGTGAAATTCGGATCCGAAGGAAACGGGCACGATGTGGCTCGCGAGATTTCCATTCTCGCGCTTCCCGGAACTCGCTATACCTTTGCCGGGCAGATCATGCATCTCGACTTGCGTACTGGCCTGCTGGTCATCAACTCTTCGACCGATCATAAGACCTACGAGGTTTACGTCGATACCTCAGCAGCTCCCGATGAGAATCTGCATGTGGGTTCCGTGGTGACGGTCGTCGCTAACTTCGAAGGCTCCCGTTACGTAGCTCGCGATCTCACCATCAATTCCCCAGGCAAGTAAGATCGCGGCTGGTGGATCTCCCAAAGCTCGCCTCGGAGATATTCCTGAGGAGCGCTTGGCCGAAGAATGCAAGAAAACCTCACAGGCAGCTTCAGGACGAAGAATTTTCGTCCCGACGACCCCATTCCCTAGCCGACGATTCGATCGTCGACGCTAGAGCCCTTTACGGCGCAAGAAAGGGCATCGTAGACGACGACTAAATGGATTTTGACACCTGCGGGTTCCCGACGAAATTATTGGCGTACATTCACGTACGTACAGTTTCGTACTTAATGTATCTCTAACTTGTTGAGGAAAAAGGTCAGCGTCACTACATCGCGGGTCCTTTCTTTGAGCGACTGGAACGAGGCCAAGAGTCAGCAGCCTCCGAACTTGGGAGGCTGCACGCCGATATCTATTGCAGAACGTTGGCGTTACAGACGCCATTGGTCGCCTGGTCAGGCGGGGTCGGCGGAGTGGCCCAAGCCGCAGCACCAAAATCAAAGAACTCAGTCATATCCATCTGTGCCGCATCTCTTGCCGTGAGGGGCTGCAGTCCAAAGCGGGTTTCGATGAATTTGAGGATGGCCGTATAGTCCGCCGGCGTGTGTGAGACAAAATTCTTTTTCGTAAACGGGGAGATGACCAGCAGAGGAAGACGGAAGCCCGACGTGGTGAAATCACAATTGATTCCCGTCCCATTGGTGCAGATGTCGCCTGGCTGCAAATCTTTCGGCTTAATCCCATCGGGGCTAACCGCGACCGGTCCCTGGAGGGGAGCGACGTGATCGTAGGTTCCACCCGGCTCATCGTAAGTCAGAATAAATACCGAATCCTTCCAGGAAGCGCCCGTCATCAATGCGTTAATCAGGCCCGCAACGTAAGCCGCGCCCGTCTGCACATTGGTGCCTGAACTCGGATGCTCATCCTTCTGAGACAAGTACCCGGTTTCAATGAATGAGACCGATGGCAACGTGCCATTCTTGGCATCGTCCAGATACTGCGAAAGCGGTTGAACGTTGGCGGGCAACTCGTTGGGGGGCGCGTAGGTCGCAAACTGAGTCAGGTAGGTGCAGGCGCCGCTATTAGAAGATGCCGCCGCAGCGTGAACGATCGCTCCCCGCGGAGCGCGGGTATCCCCCAGCGCAGTCGAGCAAATGTCATCGGTGTAGTAAACCTTCCAGCTGACGCCAGCCTTGTCGAGAGCTTCAAAAATAGTTGGAGCGGTGAGTGGAGTGTTATCGTTGGCGTTCGTTCCGGGCGGGTAGGCGTAGCCCTGCGATGTGGCCGCGAACAGATACATGCGGTTAACTTGGGTGCGATTGAGCGCTGGCGCAAACCAACTGTCGGACGTAGCGAAATTCGAAGCCATGAAATAGTAGTAGTTCAGATCATCGCCATCGTAGTAGCCCATGGCGCGCGCGCCAGCGGTGTCGGTGAAGGCGTTATCCGCAGCAAATTTCGCCGCGTTGTAGACAAATCCATCCATTGTGGCGGTCGGCGAAATTGGTTCGTGAAGGTTCCAATCCAGATGGCTCTCGTTCCACGACGGACTTAAGTTTTCAATACATTGCGTCGCCAGGTGGAAGGCAGAGATGTTGGTCGTCCCATCAAAACTGGGATTGGATGCGTTTGCAGGAAGACCGTCGAACTGTTGGGGCTGGAAGTTGTGCGTTGCCCAATAGGCCGGCAGTTGCCCGAAGTAAGTGTCGAGCGAACGATTCTCTTGCGCCATGAAAACGATGTGATTGATGGAATTGATGCCGAGGTTGGTGGGAGGGGGAGTAGTCGTCGTCGGTGAATTCGACAACCCCTGACAGCCGCATAACGCGAGCAGTGCCGCCAGCATTCCCACAATGGAACCGCAGCGAAACTTTCCCATCTCACTCATTCGCATCACCTATCCTCAGGAATTCAGGAACCGCAGAGTGAAGCTTGGATGAGTTTCGGCAGCAGAATGTTGGCTTCGATCGACCGCACGACACGGCTTTTACAGGAGGCAAGAATCTGAAAAGACGGGGGTTAGCATCTTCACGGGGAATGAAAAGACACTATCGATTCTTAGACACTGTCACGCTGCACCGACTCAAGAAAAGGGAAACGCCTCGGCAAGCATTTCTGAGCCACATGCCGTGATCGCTAGCCGAACCAACGTTGTTATTACCTGACAGGTTCTCACTCGTCGGTTCATGCACCAACGATACCTTTTCAAAATCTTTCTTCAAAAGTAATCTCCTTTCCAGAACGCTCGTCCCAGAAATTCTTAGAGCGTTTGTCCCAGAAAGAGAAAGTCCGAGCACGTCCCAGAAAGTTCGTCCCAGAACGAAGGCTGCCTCAGAGGAATCTACAGGCGCGGCGTGCCTCCCTCGAGAAGTGGCTGCAAGACCTCGGTCCCTCCGCTCCTGAGGAAAGATGTGTCGAAATGTGTTCTGTGCTGCAGTTCTGCTGCTGTGTGTCACAAGTGTGTGCGTGGCTGATAGTTACGTCAAACCCACCACCTCGTTAGCCGATCAGACGGCCAACAATTCGAGTGCCGCGAACAGTTTCGCCAAACAGACGAATGGCAATGCTGGCGCCGGAAATATCAGCAAAGTGGACCTGCACTCGCTGCTGTATCCGGGCGCGACCACCAAGATCTATGCACACATGATGGTGTGGTTCGGAGGATCGAACCACATGAACGTTGGCTACAACTCCGCCGACGCCGGGCAGGTTCATCAGCAGATCACCGACATGATCAGCCGCGGCATCGACGGCGTGATCATTGACTGGTACGGTCCGAACAACAGCAAAGACGACGCCACCAAACTTGTGATGGCAGAAGCGGAGAGTCATCCCGGCTTCACCTTCGCCATCATGATCGACCAGGGCGCAATCAAGTGGGATTCCTGCTCGGGTTGCACGCCGCAACAGGCGCTGGTCAGCCAGCTGCAATACATTGAGCAGACCTATTTTTCGTCGCCGGCATACATGACGCAGCAGGGACATCCGGTGGTCACGAACTTCAACATCGATCTCGCGTACAGCATTGATTGGGCCGCTGCGAGTGCCGCGCTGTCCTCACAGCCTGTTTTTCTTTTCCAGAACAATAGCGGCTTCACGCACGAACTCAGCGACGGAAGCTACGCGTGGGTGATGCCCACGACGACCGATTACGGCATGGGCTATCTCAAGAGCTTTTACGACGCGGGAATGCCATTCGGGAACGAGCAAACCGTAGGCGCAACCTACAAAGGATTCAACGACACGCTGGCGAGCTGGGGCTCAAATCGCATTATGGGCCAGCAGTGTGGTCAAACGTGGCTGCAGACGTTTGGAGAAGTCAACAGTCTCTACAACTCCGGCAAGCAATTGTCGGCGATCCAACTGGTGACCTGGAATGACTACGAAGAAGGCACCGAGATTGAGTCGGGAATCAGCAACTGCGTAACGCTTTCGGCCTCTGCGTCGGGCAACACGCTGAATTGGACGGTCAAGGGCGATGAAAGCACAATCGACCACTACATCGCGTACATCAGCGCGGACGGGAAAGGCTTGATGTGGTTGGGGGATGTAAATGCGGGCGTGCATTCCGCGAATCTCTGCAGCTATTCGGTTCCCAATGGAAGCTACACGCTTTTTGTGCAGGCTATCGGGAAGCCGAGCATGAGTAATCAGATGTCGGCAGCGGTGAACTTCACGTCAACCTGCGTGAGCGTAGGTGGCGGAGGAGGTGGCGGTGGCGGAGGTGGCACAACCAGCACCGCGACCGTATCGTTGGGCACAAATCCGGCCGCCGTCACGATTCAGACTGGTGGATCGGGAAAGATCACGGTGACGGCAACGCCGCAATCAGGCGCCTTCAATAATCCCATTGCGTTGACGTGCTCCGGATTGCCCCAAGGGCTGAGTTGTGCGTTCTCGCCCGCTACCGTTACTCCCGGGGCCAGCGCCGTCAGTTCCGTGCTGACCGTTGCTGCCGCGACCGTGGTCGCTGCGAACGATCCCAATCGGGGCCATGGCCTGCTCGCTACCGGGCTCTTCAGTTTCGGATTGCTCGGCATGACTCTGATGGGAAAGATCGAGCGCAGACGAATGTTTACTATTCTGGGGGCTTGTCTTCTGGCTGCCACGGTAGTCGGCACCACGTCCTGCGGCGGAGGAGGCAGCAGCACTTCCAGCGTTACGAAGCCGGTCAACGCCACCAGTTACACTGTCACCGTCAACGGCAGCGCCAGTTCCGTTCAACTTGCCACGACCGTGACCGTTACCGTGCAATAGGGGCGAATCATCGTGATCATTCCACCCAGTGTGGAGCACCGCCGAACGCCGGGCCCAGCCTAGAGAATTGCGAGTCATGAATCGCAACAACAGGCTCTTCGAGGGAAGCCAGCGGGGCAACCGTCGAATCTGCGCCACGTACCGTAAGGTCTGAACCCGCTGCTGCAATTCAAAGTGGCGAAGATATTTTTGGACGACATTCGGCATGGTCATGCGAAGTCCCGCAGAGAAATTCCGCGTCGCCATGGCCTGCTGCCGGGTTGGATCTTCGAGGAACTGAATCAGACAGTCGGCGAGTCCTTGCGCATCGCCCGGTGGATAAAATTCGATGGCGAGCTCCTCAGTCTCTGCCATTTGCCGGAAGTCCGCCAGATCGGCGCAGACAATGGGCACGCCGTAAGCGCATGCCAGGTGCGCGACCCCGCTGCATCCGGTGGAGGAAGAGTACGGCATGACTGCGACTGTGGATTCCTGAAACAAGTCAGGCAGCGCATCTTCCGGAATATAGCCGCGGAATTCGATGCGAGGATTATCCGCGCACAGTTTTCGCATCAAGTCGGTATAGCCTGCCGCCTGAGGATGGTCTCCGCCAGCAACGACGAGTTTGGCATTCGGCAACTTTGCCGAGATCAGGTCGAAGGCCTCAATCATCAGTTCGAGGCGCTTGTACGTTCCCCACTTTCCGAAGGCTAGAATGCGATGTTCCGGGGTTCCGCGGCGGGAGAAATCAGGAAATTCAGGGCGGCGGGCGAGGATGCCATGGGCGCGCAAGTGGACATTATCGCGGCCATATTTGTCGTTCAGGATCTTGCGATAACCGGGCATCAGCACGGAGACGGAATTCGAGAGCAGGAGCATGCGCGTGGCCATCGCTCCGGCCATGCGATACAAGCCTTCGTGCCGAACGCCGACGTCTTTGAGTTCGACAGTGTCCATCAAGTGATGCAGGGTCACGTGAGTGTAGCGGCCGCTCAGCCGAGCGAGCAGAGGCGTCATGAGGCCGGAGAACGCCACCACCGGATTGCGCCCGAATGTGCTGAATAACAAATTGAACCAGACGACATCGGGCTTGAGCCGGTTCAAGGTCTTCAGCAGTCGATAGAGGCTGCCGGGATCATCGAACGACCAGCAGCGCAGAACGGTAAAGCCATCTGGTTCGACATGGTCCGCAGAGAGTTCGTCGGCCAAAACCGTCAGGCTGAGGAATGGATTGCTTTTTAGTTCCTGCGCGAGATGGAAGCCGTATTCGCTCAGCCCCCCAGTGCTGGGGGGGAAGGTTGTGACCAGACAGATCTTCATTGGTCTCCCGGCTTGCACACTCTTGCCTTGCAAGCGCTCAGGATTCGATGTGCTTTCGAGAGAAGATGTTGGCGGCCAAAGGGATGAAAGAAACAGGTTTAAGCGTTCGGAGTTTTCGCTTGATGAGGGCCAGCAGGATATGGCAAAGGAAAATCGATTAGGTCGAAGTCTCTGCGCAAACAGCGCCGCGCAACCAGTTCTTTGATTCTGGACTTCGCCTCTTCGACGGGCAGAGGTTCGAGAACCGTCATGTGACGGACGAGGCGGCTCAATGCAATGTACGCATCACGATTGGTGCGAACGAATTCCAAAGGGTACTCCGGTTTGCGCAGATGTGCAGCTTCCGGATCCGCGTCGACAATGCAGGCGACGTCTGGCTTAGGAATCAAGCGCAAGAGCAGATTCACATAGAAACGTACAGGCGTGTGCTGAAGCGGAAGATTGGCGAGTTCGTCGTAGATATATCTGTCGAAGATGATGAAATCAGAGCCGGTGTAGATGCTTCCGGAAACGGCAACGCGAAGGCTGTATGCGTCGAGTAGATAAAGGAAGAGACGTGCTGCAATCACATACCAGGATGTAACGTTCTTGTCGCGTCGGGTGATCGGTTTGTCGGGGCTTCCGACACCTTTATCGCCTTTGAATGCCTTCAGGCTCATGTGCTCACGAAAGCTGGGAAAGACGACAACGTTGTCCCAAAAGGTGTACAGGGTGGATCGAAAACCCAGTTCCCTCAAGTGAGCTTGCAGAGCCTCGATTTGGGTGCTCTTGCCGGCACCATCGATCCCGGAAAAGCTGATTACTTTTGCACTGCCTGGTCGCATGACGAATTGGCACTTCTCGTAACTATTTCGCGCCCGGCGGCTTGCTGGGCGTGCCCGCCGTTAGCGCGACTACGGTACCCACGGCCACTCCGGCTCCTACCAGGGCACCGACTCTCAGAACGATGGTTCGTACGCGGCGTTGCTTGGCCGGAGCAATCGCCACGCCCGCGGGTTGAGCCGCGGTCATACCGCTTACCTTAGGTGCTTCGGCCGCGGCCGTTCCTACTGGACGCTGCGGCTTTTGGGTTTGATCCTGAGAAGCCTCATTTGGAGAACTTCCGGTTTGAGGAGAAGCTGGCGTGGCCGTCTGCGGCGCGTTGTGTTGCGGAGACGACGGCTCCTGAGCCTGGGCTACGACTGCTCCTGGACTGTCTGGAAGATCGACAGCCGCTACTTGCTGCGAGGGCGCGACGGCCTGGCTCTCCTGCGCAAAAGCGCTTCCAGCGAGGCACAGCGTCAGCACACAGCAAGCAGCAGATAAAGGAAGCTTGTTCAACAGAGCGGTGTTAAACAATTGCATGGTTGATCTCCTCTACGAGTCGTCTAGCTAGCCTGCTTCAGCACGCCTAACTCGCCAAATACTCCGGCGACCCATGGGGTTTCCGGGGCAACGCCTTCTGCGGGAACGGCGTTAAAGCTACGTACGGCCTCTTCGGAGGTGGTGAAGGCTTCAAAGACCCGTGCCACTCGCATCAATTCGAGAATGACTTCAGATTCAGGGGACAAGGCGGCCAGTTTCAGATCGCCGTCGCGCTTCATGGCTTCTTCCAGACACTGCAGCATCATCTCAACGCCAGCGCTGTCAAGGTAGCGAACCTGGGAACAATCGAGCACGATGCGCGGACGATGGCCGTCCAACAGCGGCTTCAATTCCGGCAGGAAGCTTCGAACTCCGTCCAGGTTCAGTTGCTCTGGCAGTTGCATGACGACTACGGGCCCATTGGTCAACATTTGTCCACCCCTTTAATTTGGTACTTCTCTTTGAAGTTTTACAGTCCACTTCTTTACATCTACATTTGGCGCGGGCTCTCTTCGGCTTGCGAAGAATGCTCACTTCCCAGTCCAACAGCGACTGGCGACCTAAAATTCTTGTCCTGACGCAGAATACGGTTGGGCCGGACGACGCAAGGGTCGGCGATTTCCAGAGTGACCCCGCGTTCAAGGTTCAACAGAGTGTTTCCATCCACGATCGAGTGAGACAAGTCGAGTCCAATTCCTACATAGCTGTTCGATAAGATCGAACTATCCTCAACCACAGTTCCGTAATCAATCTGACAGTTGCTTTCTACATTGCTGGCGCGCGTGATCAAGCACTGTTCACCGATTCGGCTTCCGCGTCCGATAAATGCCGGGGCAACGATGCGGGCGTCGCGATGCACCTGTGCTCCCTCCTCTATCCAAATACCCGGGCGAGTTTCGGTACCGAGCGGGCGCAAGCGGCAACGATTCGTAAGACTATCGACCGCCAGACGTCGTAGATCGCGCGGATGCTGAAGGCGGTTCACGTAACCGCGGACGACATACTGCGCAGGTTCAGCATTTGTCAGGGCGCGCATGAGGTCGGTCCCTTCCGGCATGCTTGCGGGATCGACGATCCACAACTCCAAAGCTCCATCTTGGTCAAAAGCTCGCGTGACCGCTTGCTTCTGTTCACGGTGGAATTGAAACAAGTCTTTGAAATCCAAATCCGCGTACGCGCCCAGACGCGCAATCAGGAGCGAATCATCGGCGCCAACCTGACGAGCGGATAAGTAGTCGGTCGCGTTGCGCCAAGGCTCTTCTGTCGAGCAAAACTCGATCCCGCTGGCAGAATCGGTTCGGGCGGTCGCAGTAGCGGCGTTTCCGAAAACCGAAATCCGCTCAATGCCTCCGCGACGCAGTTCTTCGAGGAACCGCGACATCACTGAAAGTCCCAGAAGTTCTACACATACAAGAGCTGCTCCCTCCTGGGAAGGCGCCGTGGCGAGGGACGACCGGCTGCTGTCGTCATCTCGACACTCGGGCCCCACGATAACGATTGCGCTCTGCACTCCCGCTCCACCTTCCCTAACCCAGAATTCCCTGGGCAGTTGCGCTACTTCACCGACGCTTTCACCAGGCTGAGCATTCCCGCTCCCTGATGCTTAGGCGAGCGCCGGCGAATTTTCGTCTTCGGGAACAAAAGTGCGCGCATTTTCAATTTTGCTTTGTGGAGTTGCGACTTGGAATTGCCAATGGAGCAGTCGAGCAGTTGTGCGATTTCGTGGTGTTGATAGCCTTCCACCTCGTGCAACGCAAAGATCCTGCGGCAGCCTTCGGGCAACTCCTGAAGCGCCCTACGCAGAGCAATGCGATCGACCACGCCGGTGAGCTCAGGATCGCTCTTGCCAAAGTCGCGGTGAAGCGAAGGCGTTTCGGGGTTGACGGGTTCGTCCAGGGAAACGGTGGGAGGAGACTTACGGCGGCGTAGCTTCATCAGAACAGTGTTGACTGCCACCCGGTAAAGCCAAGTGGAGAAAGCCGCGTCTCCACGAAACGAACTGACCGTACGGAACACCTGCAGGAAAGCTTCCTGGGTGAGGTCCTCAGCTTCGGCAACATCTTTGGTCATGAGCAAGCATACGGAGTAGACGCGGTTCTTGTGTTGTTGGAACAGGGTTGCAAAGGCTTGCTCGTCGCCGGCCTGCGCGCGCTTCACCAGGTTAATCTGGGAATCATCGCGGCCTTTCATGTTGGTCGCGGGGATGACGTTTGCTTCTGTAGCAGAAATCGCACAAGTCGCCACGTTGAATCTCCTTTTTTCGGTTACCGGAAAGTTCGCTCGTCCGTTACTTCCGCGAGCATGGATGACAGCTTAGAAAAATGATGAACAACCTTGTATCGGGTCACATCTGTAAACGGTTGCAGGAGACGCTGTAAGCTTGTGATGCAGGCCCTTGTACGAAGATCCGCGCTGGGCGCGGATCTAAGTCTTTCGAGTACGCAATCTGGAAAATACTTCGGTTTGTAGGGCAACAAACTGATTGACATTTTCAAAATGTCATTAGTAGAGGTGGAATTCCACTTCTACGCTGATTTGAACATCGACCGGCTTGCCATCTTTCAACGCGGGTTGAAAGCGCCACTGTTTCACGGCTTCCAACGCTTTGGCGTCGAGGCCCAGGCCGAGACCGCGAACCACTTTGATGTCGCGCGGATGTCCAGCGGCATCGACGATCAACCAAAGAACGCAAGTACCTTGCTTCTTGGCGCGGCGCGCTTCTTCCGTGTAATCGGGATCGGGCGCGGAAATTGCCTGCGGGGCGGAGATGCCGCCACCCACCTTGTAGACGCCACCACCAATGCCGCCACCGCTTCCTGCCCCGACACCTGCGCCATGACCGACGCCGACGCCTCCACCTGAGCCAGATCCGATGCCACCACCGGAACCAGTTCCATTCGACGGTGGTGCAGCCGGCATGGGAGCTGCGGTCGCTGTTCCAAGATTCGGCATGTGGTTCTCGGCGACGTGGACTTGCGGGGGAATTACCACCGTGGGTTCAACTGCAAGTTTTGGCTTCTCATTCCGCATGATGATTGCGGGCGGAGTGATCTGCTGCAAAGCGGCTTTTGGCAAACGTCCTTTAGGAGCGGGGAGCGGATCGTGATCGCCACCGCCGCCGCCACCGCTAATCACTGTCTTCGCTGTTGGCAGCGCATAGCTATCGGGCGAAGGAGCAATCAGCGTGACAGTCTGACGCGGCGCGATTTTTTGCACGATCTCGTGCCCAAAGAAGGCGCCGCTCAATAACAGGCCAAGCAATACTACGTGGATGATGGCGGACCACATTACGCCATTCGAACGGTAGTTGTTGTATTGACCCCAAATTTCGTCAGGAGCGCGATGAGGCCGCACTCTTGGGCTGGACGAAGGGCGCACCACGCGCGGATAGGGAGTCCTGGACAGAGCTGGCGCAACTAATGCAGATTCACCATTGAAGGCAGAATTTTGATGACTCGACATGACCGCTCCTCAAAAACCGTGAAAAAGACCCGCTAACTTAAAAGCAAATGGCGGGATAAAGCGGGCTCCCACCATTTGGTTCCGAGTGTCCGGTTGGTTCCGGGTGTCCGGCGAAACCCACATCACAGTCGACCGGCAAGAAGCAGAACGAGAACGACGACGACAATCAGTCCCAATCCGCCGCTGGGGTAATATCCCCAAGAACGGCTGTAGGGCCAGGCCGGCAGCGCTCCCAGCAACAACAAGATCAGCACTACTAGAAGAATCGTGTACATTCAGCCTCCTCAGGTTGAACCTCGTTGCTAATCTTGCCGGCCCAGAAACAACCGGGCCGGCATATCGGTGGAAAAACCTAACGGGATGCGGGATGCGTTACCCCGTCAGCGTTGTTGCGACTCGTCTCTTTGCTCTGAAGCGAATACTTTCGAACCGCCGCCAAAAACGGCTCGCTGGAATCCGTGGGGTGTACTTTGCCGCTTAAGATGTCGGAGAACGGCACGAATTTTCCGTAAAGCAAGCGGGTTTCGTCCTTGTCCTGGGTAAGGGCTGCGCCGCTGAGATCAATTCCGGCAAACAGACCGCGAGCGCGAGAGTACGTCAGAACTTCTGCTCGCATCTTCACGTCGGTATCGGCACCAGCATCGCGGCCTACCGGGCCCGCGGCTGCAGAGGCATCCGCACCGAGCTTGAATTTGCTGGAGAGCAGGTGCTGCATTCCCTGGTCATTGGTAACGATCATGACGAGATCGACTGCCTGACCACCGAGTTGAAGACCCCAGCTACCGCCAGTGATCGTGATAGGAGCGGGAGCGCTCCAGCCCGATTCCGTGCGGCAAGTGGCGACCCCCTTGCCGTGATTTCCGCCAAAGCCGATGGCGATCTTGACCATCGAGGGGATTACGGCAATGCATTTCGCATCGCGCATAACCTTGTCGGGAATGGCTTTGTCGGGAGTAGCCATGATTTCATTCAGAACTTTCGCCGAGTTATCGATGCGCTTGGCGACATCGGACTCTTCTTTGTCGGCGCCCCAGCTCACGCCGAGGAGAGTGACACAAATACTCAGCAGCAGGAGGCACTTAGGAAATACTGAATAGTTTCGTTTCATATGTTTTCCTCATCCGGGCGAAACGTCAGCACCGGCTAGTTGTCTGGCGAATACCAAACTAATCGGAGTGGCGTGTTGCTTCTATCCGGCTTAGGCAGTAAAGACCCTGAGAAACTTCCTGAGAAATAGGGGCCTGTCGTTCAGTCGTCGCTGGGTTCAGGGGTTTCCCTCGCTCTGCCTACAGGTTCCACGGTATTGTGGGTTCGAGAGGCGCGCACTAATCTGCAATCTCTACTCGACACAACGCCCCCAAGCGGGTGCCGGTCCTCTGGGACGGACCGGCACCTGCTCCTTCCTAGAGAGAAAGAGCCAATCACAGACTGGGTACAGCGCAGCCGTGGCCTAAATACCCACTCTCGGGGATATGTGGCCGAGAACGGGCAGTCTAGGATCGTCAGGTCAAATTCACCTAGGAGGCCAAGCCATGCTTTATTGGTCATTGATGTTCTTGGTGGTGGCACTGATTGCGGGTGTACTCGGATTTGCAGGCGTTGCCGTGGCAGCAGCGGGAATCGCGAAAGTGCTATTCGTGGTGTTTCTAGTTCTCTTTCTGGTTTCGCTAGTGGCTCATCTGGGGAGCGGGCGTAAGTCGCTAAACTAGGCCCAAGGCGAGAAGGGTCCCGATTTTGGGACCCTAAGCTTTCCTCGTTTTCCGTTTGACAAAAGCGGAGGCGTGGATCGATCTGTCGATCCGTGGTGCTCTACAGGGGGCTCGTCTCTATTCGCGACTCGGGGCCACTTGTAGGGATGACCGCCTGCACCACCGATCCCGCACTCGACGACTCCACCTTGATTTCTCCACCGAACTCAGCAAGCCTTTCTCGCATGCCCCCCAATCCAATCCCAGGCGCGGCCCCACCCTTAAAGCGAGCCAAAACATCGAGGGGAATACCCTTTCCATCATCGGCTACGGTGAGCGTGACATGTCCATCGTCGCACAGGATGCG
Source organism: uncultured Acidobacteriaceae bacterium (assembly GCA_963731405.1). Taxonomy (GTDB): domain Bacteria; phylum Acidobacteriota; class Terriglobia; order Terriglobales; family Acidobacteriaceae; genus Sulfotelmatobacter. The sequence continues at coordinate 185,552 of CAVSVS010000032.1, forward strand.
CACGTCCACGGATTGGGCGGCGGCGTGGCGGTACACGTTGGTGAGCGATTCCTGCAGGACGCGGAACAAGGCGATTTCAACTCCGCGCGGAAGCCTGGCGATTGGTTCGTCGATGCGGAGTGAAACCTTGACCTGACTGCGTTTTCCGTATTCATCCACGTACCAGCGAGCGGCCGGCAAGAAGCCGAGCTCTTCGAGCAAAGGGGGATGGAGAAGGTGGGAGATGGTGCGCACCTCCTGAATCGCAAAATCGGTAAGTTCGACCGTTTCACGGAGAAGCGTAGGCGCGTCAATGCGGACTCCGGTCTCAAGCTGGTTGAGATTAATCTTGAGCCCGGCAAGATACTGGCCGACGCTGTCGTGCAACTCCCGAGCAATGCGGCGGCGTTCCGAATCCTGTAGTTCAAGAATTCTGGCGCTCATCAGGCGGAAGGATTCGGCATTCGCCCGCGAGCGCTCCACCGAATTTTTCGTGCGAACAACCTCAGCCACCAGCAGACGAAAATTGTAGGCCAGCAACAAGGTCACGACGGCAAAGGCCAGCCCTAGCATCAGGACGTTGCGCGTAAACAGGTAGTCCCAAGCTCGCAGGCGTTGCTCGAGCAACGATTCCTCTTCGTCCTGCATACTCTTCACGATCACTGCCATTCGTTTCTGCTGAGTGACGATTTCGTCCTGTCGCTTGCGCTCGTTAGCAGAAAGGTGCACTCGAACATCCTTGGAATTTCGACTAGTGTCGAGGGCAGCTTGTTGCTGAAGGATCAACCCAAGCTGATCGAGGCGGTCTTGTTGACGGCGATTATCGGTGGTGAGCTTGCGCAAGCTGTCGACCGTTTGGCGGGCCAAACCAAATTGTTCGCGAGATTGCGGAAGGAGTGAGGTGTCCTGCGTCAGGACGGACGCGTTTTCTCCAGCCTGTGCACGCATGACCTCCACTTGCAAGTCACTCAACTGAGATCGCACTTGATAGGTATGGATGACCCAATCGCGGCCCACCACGATACCGCGTTCGGTGAAATAGGCAACCGCGCCGAGCGCGACAATGGCAACGCAGACCAGAACAAGCGAGGCGAAGCGGATGATTGTGGACGATGGGCTCTGCGACTTAGATAGCGCCGACTTGGGATTGCTCGTCATCGTTCACTCGTGCTCTTACGTCAGAATGTGACGACCGCGTCATCGCAACCTTCTCGCAGGAACATTGCCAGGGCCAGCTGCGCGGAGACTTCTGAGCTGGCCCTGGGAAAATCGACCCGTAGTCGAACTTACTTGGTTGAAGTCGCCTTCTGATGCTTCACTTCAAGCTTGTTGACGACCTGCTTGACGTTGGGAACCTGTCCAGCCAGTTTTTCCACGGAAGTGCGCTGAGACTGGGAAGGCACGTCGCCCTTGAGGGTGACCACGCCGTTGTTCACGTCATAGCTCACATCGTGCTTGAGCTTGTGCTGGATCAGCATGGCGTCAAGATTTTTGTCGATACCGGAGTCGAGGTCGGAGTCGACTTTCTTGGCAGTACTCTCTTCGCCGTTCGGGCGGACGCCAATCTCGTTAGAAACGACTTCCGCGCCGGCAATTGATCGGGCAATGGATTCCGCGCGCGCTTTGTCGTCGTCGGTGGCAACCTTGCCTGTGAGGGTCACCACGCTCTTATCGCGGTCCTGGCTGACGCTGACGTCATTGAGCCCGGCCTGGTCGAGGGAATGACGAATATCTCCGGCAACATCGGGGGCCTTGGGGGGCCGGTCGGAGCAAGCGAGCGTTAGTCCAATCGCGAGGGCAATCACAACACTCGAAATGCTGTTCAGTGATTTCATAGTTCTCCTTTTTCTCATCTCGTTCACTTTCGTGCCGAACCAAAGCGGAGGTTCGACTTTAGCGGCCTAAAGATCTGACGGAATTGACCTTGATTCCAATGTGCCTGTTCTGCAGGACGGTCAACATCGACTGGACCCGGTAAAGTACTGAAGAATTCTGTGTAAAGGAGGGGTAAAAAAAGATGAGCAACACATGGGCACGTGGCGGCCAAGGATGGCTTCCAAGCGGTCAAACTGCAAAGGCCCGGCTCGGGCCACCGTGTGCAGTCACTCCTCGAGGACAGCTCGAGGACGCGGCCGCCAGCACCCTGTTCCAAGCACCATACAACGCAACCTCGGGAGGCAAAATCGGTGAAAGGGTGTAGTGCGGGTGGCGGGGTTAATGGATTCGTACAACTTCGAGGAACGTAGGCGCAACGATCCTTCCTAGTTCAGATTGGGTGGGGAGTGGAAACTCTCAACGATTGATCTCGCCACTGCATCCAACTCTCATCCAATGCCCTTGCACCTGCAAATCGTATGGCTTCTGGTTCTAGGTATCCCGGTTGCGTGTATCGCATGGACCGTAACGCATGAGGAAGTATTCCGGGAGCCGCGCCAGTATTGCCTGGAAGAATGCCAACGGGCACGGTCGATTGCGCGTCGAAAATTCTTTTATCTTTTTACTTGTGAATATTGCTTCAGCCACTACGTGGCGGCGGGAGTCCTGTTAGTTACGCGCTTCAGGCTGCTTTACGTGGACTGGCGGGGCTATGTTGTCGCGTTTTTTGCGCTCGTGTGGATAGCAAACCAGTACATGAGCATTTACAACCGTCTGCGCCTGGACATTAAGCACGAGCAGGTTGAGATCAAGGCAGACGAGAAGAAGGTAGACCAGCGCAAAGCTGCCTGAGTCGAAGCAATGGGCTCAAACGGGCAGAGGCGTCGCCATCGGGTCATGCCGGCGGGAGGGAATGACGACTTCGACGATGGTTCCAGGGTTCGCATTCGCCAGTCGTAAACTACCTCCGAGTTCGTTGACGCGCTGCCGCATTCCGCCGATGCCAACCCCGACACTGTCGGGACGAAGCTGAATCACCTGTTCTTCAATTCCTTTGCCATCGTCGCACACCGTCACGACGATGCGGCCGTCACTCTCCGCCAAACTTACGCTCCCATTGCGCGCACCGGAGTGGCGAAACATATTGGTGAGAGCTTCTTGAATAATGCGGAATACAGCAGTTTCGATGTCGGGCCTGAGCCGGCTGAGATCCGGCGGGGCAACATCGAGGCGAATTTCAATTCCGCTCCGTTCAGAGAGTCCTTCCAAATACCATCGCAGAGCCGAGACTAGTCCTACTTCATCGAGTAGCGGAGGATGGAGAAGGTGCGAAATCGTGCGAACTTGCTTGATCGCACGATCGACTAATTCGCTTGCATCCGCAGAAGCCTGGCGAATTTTCGGCGAAGAGTCCTTGGACATGATTCCGTCGAGAATCATCTTAGCGGCGGCAAGCTCCTGTCCCAGTCCGTCATGAATTTCCCGAGCAATGCGGCGGCGTTCCTCGTCTTGCATGGTCATGAGGCGACTGGAAAGGCGTCTTAACTCAGCGGTCCGGAGATCGACCATTCTCTCCAGTTCGATGGCGTTATCGCGGATCGATTGCTCGAGAAGCTTGCTGTCATGAATGTCGGAACAGGTTCCATACCACTTGACGATATCTCCATCGGGATCTCGAAGAGGGACGGCGCGGGCACGGAACCAGCGATATTGGCCATCGGTGTTGCGTATCCGATATTCGGATTCGTAGGCTTCTCCGGACTGAACGCATCGCATCCAGTGAGCCAGGCTGCGCTCCTTGTCATCGGGGTGAAGGTATTCGAGCCAGCCAAATCCCACAGCCGAACCGGCCGCGGCACCGGTGTACTCATAGAATCGGCTGCTGATGTAGTCCCTTGTTCCGTCAGCCTGGCGGCTGAAAATAATATCGGGCGCTGTCTGGACGATGGCATCCAGTTCCTGATTCTTGCGCGCCAAGTCACTATTCAACTGTTGCAGCGCTACAGCTTTTTGTTCTAACTCGAGGGTTCGGTCGGCGACGCGCACCTCGAGTTCGCTATTCAGGCGTTCCAGTTGCAACTTTTTTCGATGTAATTCGGCGAAGACTCTTACTTTTGCGCGCAGGACTTCCGGGACGATCGGGACAGATAGATAGTCCACTGCCCCATGCTGATATCCCTTGAGACGATCCAGATCAGTCAGATGGACGGCCGACACAAAGATGATTGCGGTTTTTTGAAAGCGCGGATGCTGGCGGATGATCTCGGCGAGCTCAAAGCCGTCGATCTCGGGCATGCTGACATCCATCAATACGACGGCGACGTCGGTCTTGAGTAATTTTTCGAGAGCATCCTTGGCAGATGTTGCCTGGATCAGGTTCTCTCCCAGGTCGGCCAGAACGGCGTCATAGCTGAGCAGTTTGCCCGGCTGGTCGTCGACCATGAGAATGTTCACTTTGTCGTGGACGGTCATCACCCTCTCAATACGCCATCGCCACCTGAGTCACCCCAAATGCCTCTCACCGATGCAGCCACATGCGGAGCGCCGAGAGAAGTTGTTCGGTATTCACTGGTTTCGCCAAATATTCCGACGCCCCCGCTTCCAAGCATTTTTCGCGATCGCCCTTCATCGCTTTTGCGGTCAGAGCGATGATTGGCAGCCGACGGAAAGAAGAATTCTGACGAATCACCTGCATGGTCGCGTAGCCGTCCATTTCAGGCATCATGATGTCCATCAATACGATTGCGACATCGGGAGTAGACTCCAGCATCGAGATTGCTTCGCGGCCGGTTCCAGCGGTTAGAACGGCCATGCCGCGCCGTTCGAGAACGCTGCTGAGAGCGAAGATGTTGCGCATGTCGTCGTCGACGACCAGCACCTTCTTTCCGACCAGAGCTTCATCGGAGCGATGCAACCGGTCCAGCATTTTTTGCTTTTCCTGCGGAAGGTCGGCGACCACCCGGTGCAGGAAGAGTGCCGTCTCATCGAGCAACCGCTCAGGCGATTCGACTCCCTTGACCACAACGCTGCGGGCCAGAGTGTGCAGGCGCGCGTCCTCTTCCGGAGACAGTTCCTTGCCGGTGAAAACCACGACTGGCAGATCGCTAACCTGAGGAAGGTCGCGCATGCGCTCGAGGATGTCGAAACCGGTCATGTCTGGCAATCGCAGATCGAGCACGACGCAATCAAATGTTTCTTGCGTAACGACCTCCAACGCATCCGCGCCGGTGGAGACAACGGAAACATCGATATCGTCGTGGCCCAGTAGCTCACGAATGCTCATTTGTTCCGCGGGATTGTCTTCTACGATCAGCAACCGCTTGCGGCGCGGAGCGGCATAATCCTTGATTCGGCCCAGAGCCAAGTCGAGTTCTTCGGGGTTTGTGGGCTTGGTGACGAAGGCAAAAGCGCCACGAGCCAGGCCGTGGTGACGGTCCTCGTCCAAGGTGAGCATCTGGACAGGAATATGCCGAGTCGCCGGATCCTGTTTCAGATGGTTGAGGACGGTCCATCCCAGCATATCAGGCAGGAAGACATCCAGAGATACAGCCGTGGGATGGAACTCGCGAGCGAGAGCAAGTGCCTCCGCACCGCGCAGGGCGACGAGGACCTTGAAGCCCCTATCGCGCGACAGATCGCAGAGCACGCGAGCATAGTGGGGATCGTCTTCGACGATGAGAAGGACGGCATCGTCTGGCTGCAGATTGTCGCGATCGTCCAAGATCCGTTCGGCCGGATGTTCGGCGACGACGATGCTGGACAACTGCAGCGGCATCGTAGGCGAGGAGACTCTCCACTCAGACGCCGTGAGCTTCGAGGCGGACGGCCCCACATACGTCAGCGGCAGATATAGCGTGAAAGTACTGCCCTGGCCGGGCGTGCTGCGAAGCTGGATTTCGCCACCCAACAAGCTGGCGAGTTCGCGGCTGATGGCCAAACCCAGACCGGTTCCGCCGTACTTGCGGCTGGTGCTGGCGTCTGCCTGCTGGAAGGCCTCGAAGATGATGCGTTGCTTGTCGAGCGCAATTCCGATGCCCGAGTCGGTGACTTCGAACGCCACGACTGAGGCCGCTCCACTCAGGATGGGGTGATCTTCACTCCATCCTTTATTAGCTACGTTGACAGCCAGGCGAACCGAGCCGTGTTCGGTGAACTTGAATGCGTTCGAGAGCAAATTCTTTAACACCTGCTGCAGACGTTTCGAGTCGGTGACGAGGCTGCGGGTGAGATGCGGGTCGGCCTGCACCTCGAAGGCCAGCCTGCGATTCTCCGCCTCGTGACGGAAGGGGCGAGCCACCATTTCCAGCAGATTGGCGAAGAATACTTCCTGCGCCTCGACGGAGACAGTGCCGGACTCGATCTTGGAGAGGTCGAGAATGTCGCTGATCAGGTTGAGCAAGTCTGTGCCGGCACCGTGAATGGTGCGGGCAAATTCGACCTGCTTCGGGGTGAGGTTGTGATCCGGATTCTCGCTGAGTTGCTGCCCCAGGACCAGAATGCTGTTCAGCGGCGTGCGCAACTCGTGCGACATGTTGGCCAGGAATTCCGACTTGTACTTGGAAGTGAGGGCGAGTTCCTTCGCCTTCTCTTCCAAAGCGCGGCGGGCTTGCTCAATTTCCTGGTTCTTGCGTTCGACTTCAACGTTCTGTTCGGCGAGCTGTTGTGCCTTTTGCGCCAGCTGTTCGTTGGTCTGCTGCAATTCTTTCTGCTGCGTTTGGAGTTCGGCAGCGAGCTGTTGAGATTGCTTGAGCAGGCCTTCGGTCTGCATCGTAGCTTCAATACTGTTCAGCACGATACCGATGCTGGCTGTTAGCTGCTCGAGGAAAGCAAGGTGGGAAGCAGTAAATGCATTCAACGAAGCCAGTTCGATGACGGCTTTCACCCGGTCTTCGAAGAGCACCGGAAGGACGATGACGTTGCGCGGAACCGATTCAAACAGGCCCGAACGAATCGGAACCGTCTTTTCCGGCAGGTCGGAAATCAACATGCGGCGCTTTTCTGCGGCGACCTGTCCGACGAGACCTTCGCCAATTCTCAGGCGGCGAAGGTGCCCGTCTTCACCATCGTCGGCGAAGGCTGACAGCAGCACCATTCCGGCAGATTCTTCGGTTTCCATCTGGTAGATGACGCCCTGTTGCGCGTTCACCAGCGGAGCAAGTTCTGAGAGCAACATGCGACCCACTGTGGTCAGATCGCGCTGGCCCTGCAACATTCCAGTGAAGCGGGCGAGGTTGGTCTTGAGCCAATCTTGCTCGGTGTTGCGGTCGGTCGTGAGTCGAAGGTTGTCGATCATCGTGTTGATGTTGTCCTTCAACTCGGCCACTTCGCCGCTGGCCTCGACTTGAATGGAGCGGGTCAAGTCGCCCTTAGTCACGGCGGTCGCAACTTCCGCGATCGCGCGCACCTGGTTCGTAAGGTTGTCAGCGAGCAAGTTGACGTTGCCGGTGAGATCTTTCCAGGTTCCAGAGGCGCCGGGCACATTGGCCTGACCGCCGAGCCGGCCTTCCACACCGACTTCGCGCGCAACCGTCGTAACCTGATCCGCGAAAGTAGCCAGCGTACCCGTCATGTTGTTGATGGTTTCTGCCAATGCTGCGATTTCGCCCTTGGCGTTTACCGTCAGTTTCTGGGTGAGATCCCCGTTGGCGACAGCCGTAACGACCTTGACGATGCCACGTACTTGTTCGGTCAGGTTGACTGCCATCACGTTGAAACTGTCGGTGAGATCCTTCCAGGTGCCACCGACGCCGGGCACTTGCGCCTGACCGCCGAGCTTGCCGTCGGTGCCGACTTCGCGCGCGACGCGGGTGACTTCGGCGGCGAAGGCGTTGAGCTGGTCCACCATGGTGTTGATAGTGTTCTTGAGCTCGAGAATTTCGCCTTTGACGTCGACGGTGATCTTGCGCGACAAATCGCCACGGGCCACGGCCGTCGTGACTTCCGCGATGTTTCGCACCTGGCCCGTAAGGTTGCCGGCCATAGCGTTCACCGAGTCGGTGAGATCCTTCCAGGTGCCGGCGACGCCAGGCACGTTGGCTTGACCACCCAGCCGGCCTTCGCTACCCACTTCGCGGGCGACGCGGGTAACTTCGGCAGCGAATGATCGCAGCTGCTCGACCATCGTATTGAGGGTTTCTTTCAGCTGTAAGATTTCTCCGCGAACGTCTACGGTGATTTTCTTCGAGAGATCGCCGTTCGCGATAGCGGTCGCGACCTCGGCGATGTTTCGAACTTGGCCGGTCAAGTTGCTGGCCATGAAGTTGACGTTATCGGTGAGATCTTTCCAGGTTCCGGCGACCCCGGGGACTTGCGCCTGGCCGCCAAGTTTGCCGTCGGTGCCGACTTCGCGGGCCACGCGGGTGACTTCGCCGGCGAAGGCGTTGAGCTGGTCCACCATCGTATTGATGGTGTTCTTGAGTTCGAGAATTTCGCCTTTCACGTCGACCGTGATCTTGCGGGAGAGGTCGCCGCGAGCTACAGCCGTCGTGACTTCTGCGATGTTCCGGACTTGGCCCGTGAGGTTTCCGGCCATGGAGTTGACGGAGTCGGTAAGATCCTTCCACGTTCCGGCAACGCCCGGAACCTGCGCCTGGCCGCCAAGTTTGCCTTCGGAACCAACTTCGCGGGCCACGCGGGTGACTTCGGCAGCGAAGGCGTTGAGCTGGTCGACCATCGTGTTGATGGTTTCTTTGAGCAGCAGAATTTCGCCGCTGACGTTTACCGTGATTTTCTTCGACAAGTCACCGCTGGCGATCGCGGTGGATACTTCAGCGATGTTACGAACCTGGCCAGTTAAGTTGCTGGCCATGGAGTTCACGGAGTCGGTGAGATCTTTCCAGGTTCCGCCGACGCCGGGGACAAGAGCCTGTCCGCCGAGTTTGCCGTCGGTGCCGACTTCGCGGGCGACGCGGGTGACTTCCGATGCGAACGAACGGAGCTGGTCCACCATGGTGTTCATGGTGTCTTTCAGCTCGAGAATTTCGCCTTTGACGTCGACCGTGATCTTGCGCGACAAGTCACCGCGGGCCACGGCTGTGGCTACTTCGGCAATGTTACGGACCTGGCCAGTCAGGTTGTTGGCCATGAAGTTGACATTGTCGGTAAGATCCTTCCAGGTGCCAGCCACGCCCGGGACCTGCGCCTGTCCGCCGAGTTTGCCTTCGGTACCGACTTCGCGAGCGACGCGCGTTACTTCACCGGCGAAGGCGTTCAGCTGGTCCACCATCGTGTTGATGGTGTTCTTGAGTTCGAGAATTTCGCCTTTCACGTCGACCGTGATCTTGCGCGACAAATCGCCGCGAGCCACGGCCGTCGTAACTTCCGCAATGTTTCGGACTTGGCCGGTAAGGTTTCCGGCCATGGAGTTGACGGAGTCGGTGAGATCTTTCCACGTGCCGGCGACTCCGGGCACGTTGGCCTGTCCGCCCAATCGACCTTCAGTACCTACTTCGCGGGCCACGCGGGTGACTTCGCCGGCGAACCGGTTGAGCTGGTCCACCATCGTGTTGAGGGTCTCCTTCAGCTGCAGAATTTCGCCACGCACGTCGACAGTGATCTTGCGGGACAAGTCGCCGCTGGCGATGGCTGTTGCCACTTCAGCGATGTTACGAACCTGACCCGTGAGGTTGCTGGCCATGAAGTTGACGTTGTCGGTGAGATCTTTCCACGTGCCGCCGACGCCGGGCACTTGCGCCTGGCCTCCGAGTTTGCCTTCGGTACCGACTTCGCGAGCGACGCGCGTGACTTCGCCGGCGAATGCATTTAACTGATCGACCATCGTGTTGATGGTGTCTTTGAGTTCGAGGATTTCGCCTTTGACGTCGACTGTGATTTTGCGGGATAGATCGCCGCGGGCCACAGCGGTGGTGACCTCGGCGATGTTTCGGACCTGGGCTGTAAGGTTACCGGCCATGGCGTTCACGGAGTCGGTGAGATCTTTCCACGTTCCGGCGACGCCGGGCACGACGGCTTGTCCGCCGAGTTTGCCGTCGGTGCCGACTTCGCGGGCGACGCGCGTTACTTCTGAAGCGAACGAACGCAACTGGTCCACCATGGTGTTAATGGCTTCTTTGAGCTGCAAGATTTCGCCGCGCACATCGACGGTGATTTTTCGCGACAAGTCGCCGCTCGCTACAGCGGTCGCGACTTCTGCGATGTTACGAACCTGGCCGGTCAAGTTGCTGGCCATGAGGTTGACGTTATCGGTGAGATCTTTCCAGGTGCCAGCGACATCGGGCACTTGGGCCTGTCCGCCCAGCTTTCCTTCGGTACCTACTTCGCGGGCCACGCGGGTTACTTCGGCGGTGAAGACGCCGAGCTGCTGAATCATCGTGTTGACGAGATTTGCGGAGCGAAGGAATTCGCCTTCGAGCGGCCGGCCATCGACATCGAGGCGAACGGTTTGAGTCAGGTCGCCTTGAGCGACGGCGGCGATGGCGCGCGTGACTTCAGCGGTGGGCCGGAGCAGATCTTCCACCAGCGTGTTGACGGAGACTTCCATCTCGCCCCAGGCTCCTCGGGACTCGTGAAACCGGGTGCGCTCGCGCGTTTTACCTTGCTTGCCGACTACGTGACCGACGCGCTTGAGTTCCTGCGCCATGTGCTGGTTGGCAGCAACGATCTCATTGAACGTGTCGGCTACTTTGCCCGCCAAACCAACCCAAGTGCCTGGGAGCCGGACCGTAAAGTCACCATCCCGCATGGATTGCAGGCTGGTCAAAATGACGTTGAGATCCAGAGATCCGTCGGTGGTCTTGGATTTCCCATTGCTTTTCGCAAGGCTGGGAGGGAGGTTCTCGGTATTGGGCGCTGCATCGTTGAGCGCGGATCTTTTCATGGCCTCTCCCGAACAACGAGCAATCCCGTCGACAGTCGTCTACTAAATCGACGATTCATTTTGACTTGCACTGAGATATGACTGTTCAGCACATAAAAGAAGGGGAAGCGCCAACAGCCACAAGGGTATTGCTGCGAGCCCGAACGACGCGCCCCACTACCCCGGATTGCTAACGTATTGGTACCAGAGCGTAGAGTGCCACGCCCTAAGGTATTTCCTGTAGCCGACTCCCCTGGTTCGGCCGACCTTAGAGCATCGGGATGCACTTTGATAAGGGACTGCTGGTTCGCAACCTATTGAGTCGATTCGATCTCTAAAGCAAAGGATGGGGACCCGAAGGGATCTCGCATCGCCCCTTTCGAACGAACAGCGAGGGGGAATAGACGGAAGAATCGAGAGAACCTTTGAATCATTCATACGAAGTCAGCATTGTGATTCCCGCATATAACGAAAGCGCACGCCTGGGTCGGAGCCTCGATCGGGTTTTGGATTTTGTTCACCAGGAAGGTTGGGAGGCTGAAGTGATCATCGTGGACGATGGGTCGGGTGACGGAACGGCCGAAATCGTCAAGGAATATGCCCGGACCAACCCGATCGTGAAACTGATTCAGAATCCAGGAAACCGCGGTAAAGGATACAGCGTACGTAACGGCATGTTGAACGCACGGGGATCGATTGTTTTGTTTACGGATGCCGATTTGTCCTCTCCGATCGAAGAAGCATCGAAGCTTCTGGAGGCGCTAGACGGGGGCGCCGACATCGCAATCGGATCGCGCTGGGTGCGTAGTGAATTGCAGACACAGCGGCAGTCCGTGACACGGCAAGTGCTGGGCAGAACTTTTAATATATTGCTTCGAATGCTGCTGCAGCTTGAGTTCAAAGACACGCAGTGCGGATTCAAGGCGTTCCGGCGGAGCGCGGCAAAAATGCTCTTCCCTTTGCAAAAAATTGAAGGATGGGGCTTCGATCCGGAAATACTCTTTCTTGCAGGTCGAATGGGCTTCGAAGTTGCCGAGGTCCCGGTTGTCTGGGCCCACGCCGAGGGCACCAGAATCAATCCAGTCGCTGACGGCGCGAAGATGGTATTGGAAATGTTGCGAATCCGATGGTACGCGCTAACCGGGAAGTATGGAGATCCGCCGGTGACAACGACATCGGGCGTGCTGGCGCAGGGTCCGGGCCCGCGGGGCTAGGGCTCAGGAGACTAACAGTAGGTCGCTATCATCGGCGTGGCAAAATTACGTAGCTGCGGAAAATTGCACGTTGCCGGCCAATTCGCTTCACGCTTAAGTTACACAAATAACTCACGTTGTGAGTCTGGAAACCTACCTGCTTCAGCACCGGTGCTTATCTTCTAGAAAACGGCCACTTCCGAGAATCCGATGTTAAACGGAGAAGCCTTATGGACCAGAATCGAAATAAGAACTGGCAGGACCTCTGTAAAGCAGCGGCGAACGAACTCGATCCCAAGAAGCTGATGGATTTGATTGTTGAATTAAACAAGGCCCTGGCGGAGCGGGACAGCCGACGGCCGACTCCTGCGGACGCAATCGATGGCGGAACGTTCTCAACCGAATCTGCTGTCTGATGATAAAGATGCGTTGCGGGTCTCAGGAACGACCCCTAATCACAAGCATGTTCATTTTTCCTCTTTGCTTGTTCTGGGCTTGATCGCTGGTTAGGCACCTCGGTTCAGAAATCAATGATGGTGCGTAGGCACGGAGCATCGCCGGTTAGCAGATGTCCCGTGCCTACGTTTTGGCAAAATCACTGAGGACCGCCCTTCGGAGGTTTGGACTCCGGGTGATTTTGGGGTGGTGCCTGCTTTGGCTGCGCCTGCTTTTGCGGTGCTTGCTTTTGCTGCATTTTCTGTTGCTGCTGTTCATGCCGTTGCTGCAACTGCTGAGTCTGCTGCTGATGCTTTTGTTCTGTTTGTTGCTTGCGCGCCTCGTCCGCCTTTTGTTGGGCGAGACGCTGGTGATCGCGGTCTTGCTGTTGCTGGAGTTTTTGACGTTCCTGGTCCTGCTTCTGTTGAAGCTTTTCCTGCTGCTGCTGATATTTCTGGTCCGTCTTCGCGTTTCCGGAATGAGGAGCGGCGGGACGATCCATGGGTGGAAGGTCTTTGGCATGATTGGCGGGGGAAGAGGGGTGGGCCGCACTCTCGGGTTTTGCCGGAGCCGCTTCCCGGTTGGGTCCGCCACTGCTACCACGAGGCTGATTCGGCTCGTGATTCGCAGGCGGATGATATGGAGCTCCAGCCTCTCGAGCCGCTACAGCTTCACCGCCGCGGAAGGCTCCCGGTCGAGCCGTAGCCGCGACCGGCGGCTTGCCGTGATTTGCTGAGGCTCGAAGTTCGGGATTGCCGCGAGCCGCCTGCATATGTTCATTCTGTGCTGCGGGCGGAGGAATATGCCGCTCATGCATGACGGCCTCTTGCTGAGCAGTGGGGCGTGCAGAAATTCCTCCCTCGCCGCCGTTATAGCTGACGCGATTAATCGTCGTACGATTGTTGACGACCGTAGTGTTGTAGACGTTGTGAATCGTGGTGACATTTACATTGGTGACCGAGCGATTGTAGAAGAACCGCCCATTGTCCCAACGTCCGCCTTCGAAGCCTTCTCCGGAATAACCAAAACCATAGTTGATTCCGCCATAGAAACCGACATGGGGACCCCAATAGCCGTCATAGAAAACATAATGTCCTTCGTGCCAGGCCCAGTATGGTGGAGTCCAGAGATAGCCGGGCTCAGGGGCCAATACCCAGGTGCCTGGAACCCAGTAATAGTCGCCTTCGTCATCACTCCACGCCCAATAGCCTGGCGTCCAAATGTAACCCTCGCCGGGGCAGAGAGGCTGCTCGTAGACGGGAAGCGCTGGCGGGCCGAAACTCACCGAAAAGCGAAATTGCTGTGCGAACGAAGCAGAAGCAGATGACATCACGAACACAACGCATGCAAACAGTACCGCACGGATGCAGCGAATGCGCATTTGTTTTCTCCTGTCGATTCTCAAGTGCCCCGTCTGCTCACTGCGGCGGGCCGCGGATTCGGTGGCTACCAAGTGCGTTGAGAGAATCGTTGGGGCCGTGTACCCGCCGGCCCGTTTAGAGACGCAAAGCAGTCTGGAGGTTGGCGGGGGTTGAGCATCTACATCATGATCGTTGAAGCCATACAAACCTGAGGCAAAGCCACTTACGCGAATATATGTATGCATGGCATGCCGTTACGGCATTCGCTGTATTGTTGGCTCGGTATAAGTCTTATAAGTTCACCGCTAAGAGTGATCACTTCAGGATAGCCGTGGGTTTAATGCTTCTTGATTTTCCTTTTTTCACCCACGTCCATCCCCCGAACTGAAGATTTGCGCGGTTGACAGTGCGGGAGCGGAAGCTAGGTTCGCGCAGAGGAGAGTGAGACATGAGAAAACTATTGGCAGCGATCTTCACGTTGAGCCTGCTGACTTCGCTCAGCCTGTTGGCTCAAGACACAATGAAGCAGGATACGATGAAGTCGGATAGCTCAATGAAGGCGACCACAATCATGGGAAAGATCAGTGATGATGGCAAGACCTTCGTGAGCGACAAGGATGGGAAGAGTTGGACGATTAGCAATCCGGATGCGGTCAAAGGGCATGAGGGACACCATGTCGCTCTGAAGGCACACGTCTCGGCCGATAAGGGAGAAGTGGATGTCGTGTCACTGAAGATGGCGAATGACAAGATGAAGAAAGATACGAGCACACCGAACTAACAGCTACGCGGTGTAGATGGGGCCGGCGAATTCCGCTGGCCCTTGCGTTTTGAGAGGCGCCAAGCAAGGTGCCTAGTTGCGTTGTGGATTGAAAAAGGCAAAGAAGAAGGGAAAGAACATTGGGCCGAATGAATTCCGATGATCTGGCTTAAGGCCAAAGCACCGGGCCATTGCGGCCCTTCAACCTGCGAATCCGGGAGCCTAACTTTCTATGCGGTACGACTCCCCATTACAAAGTGCAGGATCAAGGAAATTACCGCGAATACCAGCAGCAGGTGGATCAGTCCGCCCGCAACGTGAAACACCGTGAATCCGCCAAGCCAAGCGATCAACAACACGACAAACAAAATGGTCCAAATGCTCATTATCTTTCTCCTCTGCTTGTGAAGTGCCTGTCACGCTCCGACGAAACTACGACACATCTGATGCGACACGACTGAGCCTAGCTGCCGTGGCGCGGGATGTCATTACCGGACATCTGGTAGTCATGGGGCGATCGTGCTGTATGCTTGAGACGATAAGACGCAAGATTGGCAGCCAACCTTGGTACGCCGTGTGCACCTAACTGTAACCGCACGAGGTTCAGCGGAAGATGTGCTCCCTTATGAGACGATTCATGGTTCTTTGTCAGGTCGTGCTGAGTCTTGGGCTGTTTTTCGGACTAACGACCTATTGCGGAGCCTATTCCGTACTTACTCACGAAGAGGTGGTCGATCTTCTTTGGAAGGATGATATTCAACCACTGCTGCTGAAGCGGTTCCCCGGTTCCAGCGCAGAGGATCTGAAAAAAGCCCATGCTTTTGCGTATGGAGGTTGCCTGGTACAGGACATGGGCTACTATCCATTCGGCAACAAGTACTTCAGCGACCTGACTCATTACGTTCGCAGTGGCGACTTCATCGCGAACATGATCAACGAAGCCAGCGACCTGAATGAGTATGCTTTCGCTCTGGGCGCGTTGGCGCACTATTCCGCGGACAATATTGGACACCCGACCGTGAATCAGGCTGTAGGGCTCGAGTTTCCCAAGTTGCAGAAGAAATTCGGCAAGTCAGTAACTTATGCCGATAATCCTAAGGCGCATATACGGACAGAATTCGGCTTTGACGTGACGCAAGTCGCGAAGAATCGCTACACGTCCGATCGATATCATGATTTCATTGGGTTCGAGATATCAAAGCCGGTGCTGGAGCGAGCCTTTCAGGATACGTACGGCATTCCGCTGAGCGACGTGATTGCGAACGAAGATCTGGCGATCGGCACCTTTCGTCGGGCGATCAGTCACATTCTTCCGGAAATGACGAGGGTGGCGCTGGTGGCGCGAAAGAAAGAACTGGTCGCGGAGACTCCAAACTTCAACGCGCGCAAGTTCCGCTACAACCTGACGCGCGCCGATTATCAACGCGAGTGGGGGAAGGGATACCGCCGGCCGGGATTTGGCACGCGAGCTCTGGCGTTCTTTCTCCGCTTCGTCCCGAAGATTGGGCCGTTCAAGGCGCTCGACTTCAAGATTCCCACACAGAAAACCGAAGATCTGTATATAGCGAGCGTCAACCACACGCTCGATAATTATAGAAGCCTGCTGGCGGAAACCAAGGCGAAGAAACTAAGTCTGCCCAACACCGATTTTGATACCGGCCGAATGACGCATGCCGGAGAATATGTACTTACCGACAAATCATACGCACGCCTACTGAACCAATTGGCGGAGCATAACTTCGCACAAGTTACTCCTGAGCTGCGCCTAAATATTCTCGCGTTTTACGGGGATCCGAATGCGCCCGTCGATACCAAGAAAAAGGCCGAGGCCTGGCAGAAGACGCAAGAAGAAGTGGAGCGGCTAAAAGCAATCAGTCCCGCGGATACGTCCGCAGTACAGATCTCAACGATTCCTTAGATCTCGAAGATCTTTTCACCTGCGATGTGCAGACATTTGCTTTTAGTCCCAACCCGCGCATCGCATATAGCAACTAATTGAAAGCAGTAGATTTAAATTGCTGATGTGCGCCACGTCGCGCACTTAAAGGGAGGATTATTTCATGGCAGACGATATGGAAAAAAATAAACAGCAGGGTGGTCAATCGGGACAGCAGGGCAACCAGGCTGGTCAGGACCAATACGGCCAAAAGGGTCAGAACAATCAACAGAGCGGTCAGCCCGGACAGCAGAAAAAGGGCGGCCAGGGCCAGAATGAAGAAGACGAAAACGCCGACCGGCAGCGCCGCGCGTCGTAGTTGAGAGTACCTGCAATAAACGCTGAAGTCCCGGCAAGTTGCCGGGACTTCGTTATTTTGAATGTTGTTTTGAATTGTTTTCTGATTCCGATCCACTTAGTCTGCGCTAACCTCGACTGCCTTTGACTTTCCGGATTCGTCGGCCGAACCGATTTCAGAGAGTCTCCGAACCTGCAACAGCGCCTCTGACAAAGTTGTCACAATGGCATCGCTGCAGCCTGGGCCCACACGTTCTTGAGCCTTCGGAACGCCTCCCCCGAATCCCCAGAGGCCGACCACAATCGCGAGCTCGGGAAATTTGGTTCGCAGACGCTTGCAGAGGGAGCGCGCCTGCCCGACCGCGAATGGCGGAAGCGCCGACACGCAGACGATGGGGCAGCCACTCTGCGACACCTGGTCCAGCATCTCGTCGACGGTGCCGATCGCAACATGAGCGGCGCCATCGCCCGCTTGACGAAGCAATTGAGCCAGCATCATTCCAACCAGTTCGTCGGCCTCGTCCCGGGCGGGCACGCAAAGAATATTCAGCCGGTTCGGCAGAGCGTTGGATCGAGGCTCGGAGGCTTCCGCCTGTTCGGAGTCATGGCGCGGCTTGGCGCGATCTTCCAGGTCGTCAATCAGTTCCCTGGTGCTTTGACAAATGAATTCGGAAGTGCGCTCGCCGACGGTATCGGAATGGCGATCATCTTCCGCCAGTCTGAGAGCTGGAATTAGAACTGTTTCGTAAAGGTTCGCAAGAGATTTTTCTTGCAGCTGTCCCTCTGCGATATTCCTCGCCTCATCCTGGTCCATAGCCAGAAGACGCTGATAGTAAAGTTCCTCGGGCTGTAGGACGGGGGCATCACCCAGAAGAACTTCCAGAAAACTGAATTGCGGGACGTAGCGGCCCACGAGCAGAAGGCAAACAGTCAAGGGGGTGGACAGGATCAAACCGACGGGTCCCCAGAGCATCGACCAAAAGACGGCTGCAACGAGGATGGCGAGCGATGAAACTCCGGTGTGCGCGCCATAGAGCCAGGGCTCGATGAAGTTGGCGATCAAAACTTCGAGAACAACAAACATGCCGAAGATGAGTACGGCATGGTTCCAACCAGGAAAAACGGCAAGCGCCATTGCGATGGGAAAGGCAGCGGCGATCAGCGTGCCTACATACGGCACCAGGCGGAGCAATGCTGCCAGGACGCCCCATAGAAGGGCGTGCGGCAGCTTCATGAAATACAAACCGAGTCCGAAGATGCTTCCATAGACCGCATTGACCAGGAATTGGAGCAGAAGATATCGACTCAGACGGTGGCTGGCGTCGTCCAAGGCCTGGGTCATGACGGTTAGTCGGCCTTCTCCGCCCAGTCGAATCAGGCGATTGCGCAGGTCTTCTCTTTTGATCAGCATGAACGCCGTGAAAATGACGACCATTCCTGCCGTTTCCAAGGGACCAGCGATGGGGCCAAGGAGGGTGCGGAGTTCCTGAAGGAGATTCGTGGGCGGCGCAGTCACCTGAACGGGAATGGGATGCGCGGCTGCTTTGGCCGTTGCATCTCCAGGAGCGTGATTTCCCACCTGCCCAGGAGCTGAGGCCAACTCCTTGTTTAACTCACGAACCGTAGCGGTGGCTTGACCGATCGCTCCGGTCTTTGGCGGATGAAGCGATCGGATCGTTTCCTCGAGATTCTCCCTGTAATCTCGAAAATGGCCGGTGATCTCCAGCAGTTGACCGGTCACGCCCCATCCAATGCCGGCGGTTAGAGCGAAGCAAAACACGAGGACCGTCATGACCGCGGGAGCTCGTCCGAAATGAGCTTTCTCCAGCAGACTGACGAGGGGGGTCAGTAAGAAACTGAGAACAAGGGCCAAGGCTACTGGAATGAAAATCTGGCGGCCGAAATACAGCATCGCGATCGTCGCTGCGACTGCGATAACGATCGTCGATTTGGAGGAAGCCGTTGAATTCGAGGAGCGAACCAATGCCTTACCTCCAGTCCGGTTGGAGCGATTTCCCTCGCGCTCGCATCGAAACAGTCAAACCACGGCCCGCGTCGAGCTTACTAGGAGGCCTTGCCAGCACAGCCTGAGTGCTCGCATCCGCAAGCGATTTCCGTTTTGTCTTTAGCGGATTCGCAATAAGGGCTGCAATACTTGCTATCTGATGCCGCCATACAGCTGCAAATTGCATGGGCACATTTCTCTCGTTTGCCGCTATCCATAATTCTCTGCTCCTTTTTGTCGATACGGTGTCAGGCGCCTCATCGCTTCTTTGAATTCGCCTGAAATTGATCCCAACTAACTCGCCTTGCGCCGGTCCTGCTGCTTTTCCTCTTTGGCGATGGTTTCGAGTAAAGTGCTCATGTCCTCGGCGTGTTCTTCTTCTTTCGCCAAAACGCTTTCCATCAACCGACGGCTGGTCGGATCGTTGTCCGCAAGGTAGCGAATGATCTCAGAATAGGACTCGACCGCGATACGCTCGGCAATGAGATCTTCCCGAATCATGTCGACGAGACTCTCGCCTTCCACATATTCAGAGTGGCTGCGGGTCAGCAGACCCTCGGGATTGAAGTTAGGCTCGCCGTCGAGTTGCACAATGCGTTCCGCGATGAGATCGGCATGTTCTTGTTCTTCGGCGGCATGCTCGAGAAACTCGTCAGCGACGGCTTGGGAGTGGATGCCTTTGGCCATGTAGTGATGGCGCTTGTACCGCAAGACGCAAACGATTTCAGTGGCCAGCGCTTCATTGAGCACGCGCAGAACAACTTTGCGATCTCCCTTGTACGCGTCGGTTACGGCGCCATTCTCAATATGTTGACGGGCGCGCCGGCGGATTTCAGTAATGTCGCTGAGGAACGTACTCTTGTCTTGATTGTCCTTGCGGATATCGCTGTTTTTGTCGCTCACGTCGTTCTTGCCTCCTGCTCTTTCTCTTGTACGAAGATCGAATTCCCGCTCGTAAACAGCGCAATTCGGGGCGCCGAAAAACAGTCAGCGGGCAACTGCATCCGGCAACCCCGAAATGCGAACAACAGGTTCCGTACGTCCTAAACGGCGCGTGGTAAGCGCATCTCCGTCGAGGTGTCATCATCGGCGCCAGCTTCGCCGGCGGACGAAATGTCCTGGGCGCCGGTGCTCTTCAGGATTTCCTTGGCCCGCTTGGTCCAATCGGAATTGTCGGAGTGCACAGACAGCAGGATTCCGCCATCCTTCACTCGACCTTCATAACGCTTTGCCTCGTATTCGGGAATTCCCATGCCGATGAGCGCGCCCGCGATGCCGCCGACCGTACCGCCCACACCAGCGCCGGCGAGCGCGGCCATGATGGGGCCAGCAGCGATGAAAGGCCCCAGGCCCGGAATGGCGATGGCGCCGATGCCGAGCAGCCAACCCATGGCGCCGCCGAGAACTAAGCCGGTTCCAGCTCCGGTCGTGGCGCCCTCGGGGGCTTTGGTATTTTTCTCGTGGGCGAAATCCCTCGTCCCGGCATTCTCCGGGAATAGCGCAGAGATGTCGGCGTTGCGGAAGCCTGCGGCTCGCAGTGCGTCCACGCCAATTTCAACGGCTGTATACGAAGGGTAGATACCGAACACGGCTGTATTTTTTCCTGCCATTTGTAAACTCTCCTTGGGTAAATTCGAATGATTGATTTAGCTTTTCGGTTTGACGGTCAATTCGCTGGTGACTTTGCCGTCTCCAGCAATGGCAGCGGCTTTTGCCTCGATTGCGCGCTTCTCATCGTCTGATCGAACCGGCCCCTTCAAAGTCACTTGCCCGTTCTGCGTGATCACTTTGACGTTGTGGGCATACGACGAGAAGGTTTTGTCAGCGTTAATGGCCTGCCGCACTTGCTGGGTGATGTCACGATCGGAACGATTGTTCTGCTGCTGGTCGGCAGTGGGCTCGTTGGGGTTCCGGTCGCGTTGATTGATTTTGGTATTGTCCGAGGCAGGGGCATTCTGCTCACTAGAATCTTGCGCGAGCATGAAGGTACCGCATGCCAGGAACAGTGCCGCCAGGAACAGGAAGCTTCGAAAACCAGAGTTCCGCTTCATTGTCATCATTTCCTCTAAAGTTCTTTGAATCATCGACTCCGAGCATAGATAGCGAATCGCTGGCGTGCCTATCAGGTGCGGTATCTAGTTCATTTTCAAAATACCTGTAGCCCTTCCGCGTTTAGGGAAGTTGTCCCCCATCAGCGCGAGCCCCGGTCAGGCAAGTTGAATTCACAGACTACCGACGGAGGCCGGCGTGCATCCAAGCGACGGATTCAAATTCGCTGGCCATGGAGTGACCATGAAGAAGCCGGTTTTGAACATTACGAATGTGCTAGCTACTGCCGGGATGCTGCTCGCGGGATACGTATTCTTCTCCTCTTTGCCGGATATCCGACGTTACATCCGAATTAGCACGATGTAGTGGGCCGCCGCGATTCGCTTTGCCGTCAGATTGCAGCAGGCTGAAAAATGGCCCATGCAACGCAATGCGCGCACTCGTCCGAAAGTAAGTTTTGCGATAACAAGAAAATAACAACGTGGAGCAATGCCGGATGTCGTCTGCCCTAACACCCATAGCCGCGTCTCCCGCGGCCAGCAGTACGACAACTCAGAGATCGCCGCAACATCCTGGACATCGAAAAGTCTTTCTGGTGGTGACCATTTTTTTTTGCGTTGCTGCTTGTGCGGCCGCAATCGCAGTGCACCGCTGGTGGCCATTTACTGAGAACGCGGTTGTGCGGGACCTGGCGGAAGCAAGCGACAGCGAAGTGACGATTCGGAGTGCGCGGCGGACATATTTTCCCTCCCCGGGTTGTATTCTCGAGGGCGTTGAATTTCGTCACGGCCGTGAGAGATGGAAGCTGATTACCATCGAAAAACTGACGGTCGAGGGAAGCTACGCTGGGATCCTCACGCGGCACGTTCCGCGGATCAAAGCTGAGGGTGGGCATGTGTATGTGCCGCCGCTGGGGAGCGGTGTAACCTTCTCAACCCAGCATTCAACTATTGTGGTGGACAAACTGGTTGCCGATGGCGCGCTGGTGGACTTTGCCTCGAGGGATCCAGGGAAAGCGCCGTTGCGCTTCGAGGTACACGAGGCTGTCCTCCACGATGTGCGATGGGGAAGTCCATTTGAGTACCACCTAAAGCTCCGCAATCCGCAGCCCCCCGGCGAGCTTACGACCAACGGCAAGTTTGGAGCCTGGACAACGGGGACCCCGGGAGAAACACCGATCTCCGGCGAATTCGTGTTTGAGCAGGCGGATCTAGGCGTTTACGGCGGTATCGGTGGAATTTTGTCATCGAAGGGGAAATACGGCGGGCACTTAAAACACATCGACATTTCCGGCAGCACCAACGTTCCTGACTTCGTGGTGAAATCGGGGGGACACAAGGTAAGGCTGGTGACTCAGTTCGACGCTTATGTGGACGCAATTCATGGCGACACGTTCCTGAAACATGTGAATGCGCGTTTTGGCCGGACAAACCTGGCCGTGACTGGCAGCGTTGCCGGAGCGAAGAATGGCAAGGGCAAGATTGCGCTGCTCAGTCTCACGTCGCGGCAAGGACGAATCGAGGACCTGCTGGGCCTGTTCGTGAAGTCCTCCCGCTCGCCCATGTCGGGGGCGGTGGTTTTCAAAGCGGAAGTGGAAATTCCGTCGGGGAAAGAGCCGTTTCTGGAAAAAGTGAGCCTCAAGGGCAACTTTGGCGTAGGCGAAGGTACGTTTTCCCAAGCGGAGACCCAGAAAAGTGTGAACGAACTGAGTGCCGGGGCTCGAGGAGAAAAGATGGAAGATGCGGAAACTGTGCTTACCGATCTGAAAGGGATGGTCGTTCTGGAAAATGGGATCGCGAATTTTTCGCAGCTATCATTCGGCGTGCCCGGCGCCGGCGCTCACATGTACGGCACCTACAACCTGCTGAACGAGAAGGTTGATTTGCACGGACGGATGCGAGTCGACACAAAAATCTCGAAGACCGCCTCAGGTGTGAAGTCGTTCCTGCTCAAGGCTATCGATCCTATCTTCAAGAAAAAGAAGAGAGGCGAAGTCGTGCCCGTGCACATTACCGGAACCTACGAGGACCCTCAGTTCGGGCTGGATTTGACGAAATCCAAGCCTGCCGAACAGGAAAACAAATAGTCTCGCCCTGATTGTTGTAAACATTTGGCTGCGGCGAGACATCCAATTTTCAAAGGAACCCTCTGCGGGCCAAAATCACGTCTTGAAGAGAACTCTACCTTACTCACTGCTTCTGCTTTTTTGTTTTCTGGCTGTGGTTCAGCTTGCATGTGGCGGCGCGGGCACTGCAACTCCGCCGATGCCGGTCCAGACCTTAGTCCCTGCGGGCCAGCCGACCTTTAACGAAGTCATTCTGGTCGTGGAAGAAAATCATAGCTTCTCTGAAGTGGTGGGCAATTCGGCAATGCCCTACTTCAATAGCCTCGTCTCGGAGTATGGGCTGGCGGCACAGTTTTTCGCGAACGCCCATCCTTCCCTTCCGAACTACCTGGTTCTGACTACAGGACTTACCGAGACTTTCGATGACAATTTCAATGGGAAGATTTCGGATGACAATATAGTTCGCGAGCTGGTGAAAGCCGGCAAGTCATGGAAGTCGTACGCCGAATCGATCCCTTCATCTTCATACCTGGGAGCTGACACTACCCTGTACGCCCGGCGTCACAACCCTTATACCTATCTGTCGGATGTGCAAGACGATAGCGTTCAGGCCGCGAACATCGTCCCCTTCACGCAGTTCGCGACGGATCTGGCGAACGATGCCCTACCGCAGTATTCCTTCATTGAACCGAACCTGATGAACGATGCTCACGACGGAAGCCTTGCCCAGGCCGATGCATGGCTACAGGCAAACATCGATCCTTTGATTCAGAGTTCCTCGTTTCAAAATAGCGGGCTCCTGATTATTACCTTCGATGAAGGGAGTCAGGCTGATATTGATCACGGTGGAGGGCAGGTCGCGACGCTTGTGATCAGTTCGAACACCAAGAAGGGCTTTCAGTCTCAGACGCTCTATCAACATCAAAGCGTCCTGCGCCTGATCCTCGCCAGTTCGGGAATCAGTACATTTCCGGGGATGTCAGCCGCTGCCCCGGACATGACCGAATTTTTCACGGGTCACTAGGCCCATGCTGTGGGAATAGCTCATGTTCTTGATGCCGAAGGGCCCTAGGTGAACCACTGAATGAGTCGCAGTTCAGCCCACGCCTACGCGATGCGGGGTATAGACAGGGTGCGAATCGACTCGTAAGTTCGATATATGGCTGTGCTCGGCGTCAGTCCGAAAGCGTCGCCGGTCCGCATCCTCGTGGTGGACGATAGCGAGCTTATGCGCCGCTGCCTAAGGATGCTGCTGGAACAGGAAGACCAGTGGAAGGTATGCAGCGAGGCGGCGAATGGCGTGGAGGCGATCGAGAAAGCACAGCAATCCGCCCCTGACGTCATCGTTCTTGATTTCCAGATGCCCGAAATGAATGGCTTGGATGCAGCTCGAGAGATCCGGCGAAGGGATCCAAATATTCCAATTCTGATGGTCACGCTTCATATGTCTCCCCAGCTCGAGCAGCAGGCAAGGAAGGTAGGCATCCGGGGAGCATGCGACAAGAATGATGTCGGCTGCGTAGTGGAAGCCGTGGGAACTCTGCTGCGCCAGGGAACCTACTACCGGCACTGGCACTAGTTCGTTCGACTTCAAATCCTCAGCAAGTTAATATTCTCCTTTCACCTGGGGCATCCTTACTCCCAAGCAGAAACTGGAGCGAGTATTCTTTTCAGTGTAGAAGAGCTCTCGGACCTCGCGTCCCTCTCCACTCGAGAGCGCGCTACTCGTGTGTACGGCCTTCTTCGGAAACTACTCAGTGTCCCGGAGGAAGCGCGAACAGACGTCCTGTCAAAGATAACCTCGGCGATCGAGCGCCATCCGAAGCGTGACGAAATCCGCTCTACCCTTCAGGATTTCTGGTCTCATCATTCCTACGTGCGTGTGATCTCAGAGGCAGGTTTGCCGGACGAGGCCTTTCTTGTTCGTGAACTGGTAACGAGGGCGGTGCGACATCTGTTGCCGGTGGATGAAGTGGAAGGCGATCTCTACGTTTTGATGGACTCCCTGAACCTGACGGAATCCGATGGGCGCTGGGTGGCCTCGTTGCCTGATGAGCTGGTAGCGGCCTGGGCTGACACGTTTCGGCCGTCGAGGTTTTCAATTCTGGCATCGTGCAAACTCCTGGCGCTGCGGGCTGCGAACGTGGCCTTGTCGCGGGACCTGATCGTCTTCAACAACGACGAGGACATTACCAATTCCGCTTTTTTTCATCTTCCTGGGATCGTAGAGCAGGTGATCCGGCATCCGGAAGACTTTCATATTTGGGAGGAACAGCGAGCTGCTTGCGAAGACCAGTTGCAGACGGTCAATCAGCAGCTTGCTGATCGGGGCTCGTCCGCAAATCTCATCTTTCGAGTCCGGTTGCTACGGTCTCTGCTTGGGCGAATGCAGCAGGTGATCAGCCTGGAACGTCCCGGATCAGATGCCAGGAAGCTCGCGGTCACATTGGTGCACGGTTTTGCCTCGCAGCGAAGAATCGGGGGCGTCCTGAGTGCCAGCACGCGCCGGCTGGCGCGCAGCGTTGTGGAGCGCACTGGGCGTGCAGGCAAACACTACATCGCCAAGGACACCGGGCAATGGGGAGTGATGGGCATGGGCGCTATTCTCGCCGGCGTCATCACCTCTTTCACGGCGCTGTTCAAATATTCGCTGGCAGAGATGATCCACGCTCCTATGCTTTTAGCTGTGGCCCACTCTCTCAACTATGTTGTCAGCTTTCTGCTTATGCAGGCCGGCGGGTTCCTGCTGGCTTCGAAAATGCCGGCGGTAACCGCTGCTACTTTGGTCGACGCCATGGAGGATCCTGCGAAAGATCACATGGCCAGTCTTCGGGCAATCAGCAAAACTCAATTCATTGTCACCATCAGCAATCTGATCGGGGCAATTCCTGCGTCGATCGCCATTGACAGGCTCTTGAACGCGGTTCGGGGACATTCTTTTCTGCCCGAAGAGGTGGCGGAACATGGCATTCATATGCTGTTTCCGCACAAATCGATGACGATCCCGTTCGCGATCGTGACCGGAGTCTTTCTGTGGCTCTCTTCGCTGGCAACGGGCTGGACCGCGAACTATCTCGCGCTTCATCGCATGGACTTGGCAATTTCCAATAGCCTGCGAATTCGAGAGAGACTGGGGATCGTTCGGGCCAAGCGGCTGGCGCATTGGGTGCATCATCACGCTCCAGGTTCCGTGGGATACGTGGTTTTGGGATTCCTGCTTGGGTCTGTGCCAATCTTCTTTCAGTTGTTTGGAATTCCGCTCGAGGTGCGCCACGTGACGCTGGCTGCGGCCAGTTTGGGCTATGCCCTGGATGCGTCGAGAATCTACGGTCAATTGCGATGGCAGGACGCTGCACTCGCTCTGTCGGGAATCGCAGCTGTCGGCGTCTTTAATATTGTCACCTCATTTGTATTAAGTTTCTTGCTGGCGATCCGCGCACGCAATATCGGCGAAGCGCAGTCGAAGCGGTTTCTGCGGGAAGTTGGCTTGGAGTTACTTGTACGCCCGCTCTCGTTCCTCATTCCTGACGCATCTGATCGTCCACCGCAATAGGGGAGCGGTCATCTTCGGATCTGCTGAGACAGTCCAAATACGAATCTCTTCCAGTTCGACTACAGGCTCTACCGGATATCGCGCCCAATTGAGAGGCGATTAGCGTGATCAGGTGCGACGGCCATGTCTTCTGCGCCACAGTGGAATTTGCGGAATCACTGGTTCGGGGTGAGCCGAACCGCACCAGGATTGCAGTAACCGCGCTCTCCCATAGAGTTCGAGGAATGGTGTAGTTTCGCCGAAGAGCAACAGCTTTGAGTTCGGATTCAGCGGGGCATGCACCGAGTGTGATCGGCTCGGACTGTCCTGAAAACGACAACCGTCGAAAGTGGTTTTACATCCAAGCTCCCATGCACGCGCCGCCGAAGCCGAACCCTGTTCCGGAAACGTCGTCAGGACCGCTGCAAATTCCTGAGGAGCAGCAGGCACTCTTCCGCGAGGTGCTTGAGCTCCTGGAACAGAAGAACCTGGAATTTGCAGTTGCGGGAGCATTCGCGCTGCAAGAGCACACAGGCATTTGCCGCGATACCAAAGATCTTGATCTTTTCTTGACGCCCCCGAATGCGAGGCTGGGGCTCAAGTATCTTCGAGACGAAGGCTTCGAGTGCGAAATTTGCGATCCAGTTTGGTTGTTTAAGGCGCACCGCGATGATTTTTTTGTCGACCTCATTACGGGAATGAGCAATGCGGCAATCGTTGTCGAGGATTCTTGGATTCAACTCGCGCGCCCGGCGACGGTACAGGGCGTATCAACCAGGGTGTTGGCAGCAGAAGAGCTGATCGCCTCGAAACTCTTTATCGCGCGACGGGAGCGTTTCGATGGCGCTGACATTGCGCATGTGATTTACGGAACTCAAGGAAAGCTGGACTGGCAGCGCATTTTGCGGATGGCCGGAGAACACTGGGAGATGCTCCTGTGGGCGCTCGTACTATTCCGGTATGTGTATCCCGGCCAAACGAGTTACGTTCCAAGAGAAGTTTGGGGTGACCTGACGACGCGGCTGCAGGATGGCGTAACCCACCCTGACAGCAAGGCCACGTTTCGCGGCAGCCTGATCGACGATAAACAGTTCGCCATTGACGTGAATGAGTGGGGCTTGGCCAACTTGATGCAGGAGTATTGCGACCGCCGTTTGAGAAATATCGGAGAATCGTTGTGAGAATCGCAGCCACCGCCGATTTGCATTTTTCCGCGTCGCGGCACAGCGTCCTGCACGATCAACTCAGTCGCGTGCGGGACGAGGCAGACGTTCTGGTGCTGGCTGGTGACCTAACGAACTATGGTCAACCGGAAGAAATGGAACCTCTCCTGAACGTCGTAGTGCGTTCCCGAGTTCCCACGGTTGCGGTACTTGGTAATCACGACTACGAAAGTGGTAAGCAGGCTGAACTGATGCGCATGATGGCAACTGCTGGTCTCAAGGTACTGGACGGCACGGCCTACGAGCGCGATGGCGTCGGCTTTGCGGGAACAAAAGGTTTTGTCGGAGGATTCGGTCGCGGAATGCTAACGGCGTTTGGCGAGCCAGAGATCAAGCAATTCGTCCAATCATCCATCGACGAAGCACTGAAGCTGGAGCGCGCCATGGCGCAACTTCGCACGCCGAAACGGGTCGTTGTGGTCCACTATTCGCCAATACCGGGGACGGTGCAGGGGGAAGCGGCAGAGATTTTCCCCTTCCTGGGCACCACGCGCCTGGCAGAAGTTGTCGATCGTCATGGCGCCGATCTGGTACTGCACGGCCACGCCCACCACGGGCAACTCGAGGGAAAAACCATCGGTGGCAGCCCTGTTTACAATGTTGCAATTACGCTGTTGCAGGCGCAAACACCGCCCGCAGCTTATCGCGTGTTTGATATTTAGCCTGCTCACGGTCGCGAGCTAGTTCACGCCGCCTTCTTGGCTCCCTTGGTTTTGGCTCGTTCGATCCGTTTCGAGAGAAGCCTTTTAGCTTTTTGGAGTTCAGCCCTACGGGCGGCGCTGAGTCCGCGCCCTCCTCGATTGATGAAGTACGTGAGCATCCGCATGCCGGATCCGAGGCCCTTGGGAGAGACTTTCTTCGAAGCAAGAGAACGAGCGATGGTCGCTGCGCGCTTAGTAAACAATCCGGCGGGCGGATGAGTGGAATCAGTCGTAACCTTCGCGACCCATCGCCTCTTCTTTTTACTTTTAACCGACATGGCGAACCGCACCTCACAGGACAAAATCGCTAACAATCGCTATTTAATGATGCTTGAAATATTGAACGGCTTTCTCGTGCGCTTGAGCCGCGTGTCGTGTCGAGAAGGTCCCGAGATTTCGACGTTTGCCGGTCTTGGCATCTTTCTTACGAGAGTACAAACGATATTGTCCCGCTTTCAGTTTCCGAATCATAAATAGCTCCTTACGGCTGAACGAGATCTTGAAAGTTAGCTGGCTCTTTTTCTTGTCTGGCTCGCTTTCATGGCTGAGTTGTGGCGAGCTGAAGAGCTGCGTCTTTTCGCAGATGTCCGCGCCTGCCGAGACAGAGCGCTGCGCGAGGCTGCGCTGTGTCCTTCCTTTTTGAGAGCCGCGCTGGTGGCACGGGAGCGTTTTGCCGACGGCTTCTGACGCGGGTTACTTTGACCCTTCCGGTAATCGCGCTCGGCCTGCTTGGCGGTGCGCGCCGAGGTCTTTCCGCTACGCGGCGTTTGCAGCTTCACGCCCGCCCGCCGGGCTTTGGAGAGGCCAATAGCAATCGCCTGCTTGGTGGACGCCGCCCCATGCTTACCTTCGCGAATGTGGTGCATTTCTTCGCGTACGAATTCTCCCGCTTGTGTGCTGGGGGATTTTCCTTCGCGCGCATCTTCTTGGGCTCGTTCGATTGTTTCTTTTTCGGGCATCATCCACCTCCAGGCACAGATTAGTGCTCGCGGAGGTGGGGACTGTATCGAAGGATTTCTGTATGCGTGTTAACCAATTCCCGTAGGCAGTCTGGTCGGAAGGATCCAAAATGACAAGTGGCGAACCTCGGTGGGCGACGGGCTTAGGTTTCGAGCATCGTTTGGAAGCTGAAAAATGAGCCGTCCTCTACTCGGCCCGGTGCAAGGGGGATACCGCCGGTGCCACAATCACGTTGAAATGGAACCTATCCAAAGGCTTGAAAACCGCATCCAAGCCAGCAATCGTAAGCATTCATCGCACTTTTGGAGGAGTCGATATGAGGCACAGCATGTCGAAAGACAAAGTTCGCTATGCAGTTGTTGGTCTTGGTCATATCGCACAGGTCGCAGTACTGCCCGCGTTCAAGAACGCCGCCAATTCAGAACTCTTCGCGTTGGTCTCTTCGGATTCAGACAAACTTCAGAAACTTGGCAAGAAATATGCGATTCAACACCTGTACTCATACGAGGAGTACAGCCGGGCTCTCTCCAACGTGGATGCCGTTTATTTGGCAGTCCCCAATCATCTGCATCGAGAGTATGCGGTCCGCGCGGCTGCAGCGGGCGTGCACGTCCTGTGTGAAAAACCGATGGCGCCGAGTGTGGAAGACTGCCAGGCCATGATTGCAGCCTCCCGGCAAAATCATGCGAAGTTGATGATTGCGTATCGTCTTCACTTTGAAGCGGGAAATCTGGAAGCGATTCGCCTGGCCAGAAGCGGCAAACTCGGGGATCTGCGAATTTTCACTTCAGAGTTTTGCCAGCAAGTGGCCGATGGCAATGTCCGGGTGAATCAATTTAGTGCTAATGGCGGTGGGCCGGTTTACGACATGGGAGTGTATTGCATCAACGCCGCCCGCTATCTGTTTGGAGCTGAACCGACAGAAGTTCTTGCGACGGCCGCGAACAACGGGGAAGGAAGATTTCAGCATGTGGAGGAGATGACATCCGTGGTCATGCGCTTTCCCGAGGAACGTCTTGCCACGTTCACGTGCAGCTTCGGCGCTGCCGATATCAGCAGGTACTGTCTGATCGGGACGAAGGGCGTGCTTCAGGCCGATCCTGCCTATGAGTATGCAATGGCGATCAAGCATCAACTAACCATCGGCGAAAAAACGACAGAGAAATCGTTCGCGAAACGAGATCAGTTTGCAGCTCAGCTGGTTTATTTCTCCGACTGCGTGCTCAAAAACAAGGAACCCGAGCCCTCTGGCCTGGAAGGATTGGCTGACGTACGGATTGTCGAAGCGATTTATGAATCGGCTCGATCGAAAAGGTCCGTTCATCTTCCACAATTTCAGGTCAAGAGAAGGCCGTCGGTCAAACAGGAAATTCATAGGCCCGCCCACGGGAAGCCACAAATCGTGCACTCGAAACCGCCTTCCCGTGAAGCCGCCTAGGCGGGAATTTTTGCGCTCACGAACCATCCGGTGAATTGGAAAGAACAAGCCCAGCCATGACGGCTGGGCTTATAGTTGCGAAACAAGATGCGAAGCTGTTATTTCGACATACCGCCGTTTTCGCACGTCTTCGAGATGTGCTTTACCGAACTAACTTGAAGCGTCCGCGAAGCGCCATTCGCAGAAGTGCCGGTTGAAGCACCAGCGCTTGGAGAGGAGGCCGACTCGGCGGTCCCGGTGACCTTCACCTGATGTCCGACGTGCTCGCTGAGCTTTGTCGTATCGCCGGCGAGTTGGTAACTGTTTCCATGCTGATCAGTGAGCGTGAAGTTGCCATTGCTACCATTCAAACAACCTTGGACGGTCGTTTCGCCAGTCGCAGGGGACTGGCCCGCGGGATAGGAACTATCCTGCGCCACGATCCAAGATGTGCCGACAAGGAGAAGTGACAGCAGAAGTAGAAGTTTTTTCATAAGCTCCCTCCAATTCGAACTTTCGAATTGCACCGTGTTTGTGCGGTAGAAAAATTCTCCACCTTCCCGGCGACGAGCCCTATACAGTGGTTACCCGGGAACTGGCAATTCGTTCCGATGGTTGGGAAGTTCGCCCCCCGCGACTTTCAAGCTGCGTTTCTGTTCCGGTTGCCGGGAGGAACGTCCTCGGGCCGGCCATATTCGTCATGCGTGTGGGCCGGTCGTTCGGGATGGTCTGCTGCATCTTCCAGGCCTTCGACCGAGGCGGCTTCGAGCGCCTGGTCGGTATCGGCTAACTCTTCCACGGATTCATCGCTGGCATCTTCAATCGAGGAAAGAGTTTGGGATCCTCCGCTTTGCCCGGCGCTGCGTTCGCCGACTTGCGATGGATCGGTGCCCAGCTCATCCAGTTGCGCTTCAAGGTCGCTCTTGCGTTCCGGAGCTCGTTCGTCTTCCAAGGGTTGCTGCTTGTTGGCCATAAGTATCCTCCAAGGCTTTTGAGCGTTATAGCTTCCTCCGCCCACGGATCATCATCGGGTCTTCACTGTATTCGGGCAGTGTCTAAGAAGCATGCGCATTCTGTGAACAACTAATTTACCCCGCGAATTCTCCAAAGCTGAGGAAGCCAACTATGGCCAAATCGAACAGGAAGAAGAGTAGCAAGCCGACGCAATTACCTGCTTTTGATCGAAGGAATCCCGGAACCGTTACTGCGGTGATCGAGACTCCCGGCGGGAGCCGCAACAAGTTCAAGTATGACGAATCGCTGGGTTTCTATGCGCTTTCGGGCGTCCTGCCCGAAGGCATGGTCTTCCCGCATGCTTTCGGTTTTGTGCCGGGTACGAAGGCCGCCGATGGAGACCCGGAAGACATTCTGATCATTATGGACGAGCCGACGTTCTCCGGCTGTGTCGTGCAAACGCGTCTGCTCGGAGTGCTGGAAGCAGAACAAACAGAAAAGGGTGAAACCGAGCGGAATGATCGCCTCATCGCTGTGGCTGCCGAGAGCCGCGACTATTCGGAGGCGAAAAGCCTAAAAGATCTGAACAGCAACATGTTGAAGGAGATCGAGCAGTTTTTCGTCACGTACAACAAAGAGAAGGGCAAGAAATTCAGAGTGCTCAGAATGAGAGGCCCGAAACAAGCACTGAAACTGGTAAAGAAAAGTTTGCTGTGAGAGAGGTCTTTCCCGCCTGAAGTGGCGGGATGAGCATAGTTCCCGCCTATGAAAGTCATATTCATTCGATTTTTGATTGGTGGCGGCGTGGTTTCGATTTTCGCGATCCTGGGCGATCTTTTCAAACCCAAGAGTTTTGCAGGACTCTTCGGTGCCGCTCCCTCGGTTGCTCTCGCCACCCTGGGGCTCACGGTTGCAAGCGACGGGAAGTCGTACGCTTCGATCGAAGCAAGTTCCATGATGGCAGGAGCGTGCGCTTTTTTTGTGTATGCATCATGCGTGAGCTGGGTGCTGATGCACGGTCGCGCCAAGGCCCTCTGGGTAGCCGTTTGTGCACTCCCTGTGTGGGGAGCTGTCGCGTTCGGACTCTGGTACCTCTGCCTGAGGTAGCGAAACATGAGAATAGAGTTTCATCCCTCTAGCCTGTTGCAGACCCGCTGGTACGAACTCTTCGTGCGATTTCTCTTTGGCGGATTGATTACCGCCGGGGCGGGCATAATCGCGAGGAAATTTGGCCCGGTCGTGGGTGGCCTTTTTCTTGCATTTCCTGCAATCTTTCCCGCGAGCGCCACCTTGATCGAAAAGCACGAAAAGCAACGGAAAGAAAAGGCTGGCATGAACGGCGACGATCGCGGAAGAAAGGCGGCGAGTGTGGATGCCGCAGGCGCCGCGATTGGAAGTATCGGCTTGTTGGTTTTTGCTCTGCTCGTCAGTCGACTGATGAATAGCCACAGCTCATGGTTCACGCTCGCCGTTTCCACGGCGAGCTGGCTGGCGATTTCGCTGCTCCTTTGGTACATCCGGAAGCGCGTTTAATCCGTTGATCACTGTTGGTCGCAAACCCAGGATTCTGTTCGGGCATCTCATCTTCGGGCGACGTTGAAAACAAAGAACTTGTTGGGTTCGTTTCGTAAATTGTAGATAACGTGCCCACCTACCTGTGGACGACACGAAGACAGAACACTATCCCTCCGTGAGCGTCACTCCATGTTCATCTGGTTAAGCGAACGCTGACCGGAGGAGGGAGCGTTTCTCCCAGGCGGCGTCGCTGCAAACGCTCCAGTCGGTCGATCGCACGATTGAGGCTTCTCTCGGCTGCAGCTTCGACGCGGAGGAGCCTGTCTAGCGCTTCAGCCGCAGGTACAGCCGCTCCGTCACTGGCGATCTCCAAGGCACTCTTGGCGAGATGCTCGGTTCGCTGCTCGATCATGTAGATCGCAATCACGGTTGTCAAGAAAAGCACGGACGAAGGATCTTGGGAGAGTTCTTCCGCTGAAAACGGTATTTTGAGCTGAGCTAGAATGTCTCTGAATTTTTCTTCAGTCACTTTTTCCAGAGATTCCCACTCCTTTTGAAATTCTGGATCGGCCGCGAACATCTTCTCTTTCAGCTCTTCCGAAATCTTATCGGTGCTCTCAATTTCAGCCTTCGCACTCCTCAGCCAAGCAAGGCGTGCATGCTCCATTGATAAAAGCGCGTTCCCGCTCATGCGCGCGCGAGTTGTTTGCATGCCCTACAGCGATTTCGGCATTTTCGTATCTCCAGGCCCGCCCGAGCTTCCACCAACAGGCGGCAATGCGTTCGACTTCCAACTGTTCCGTCACACCCACCGGCTTGTAGCTTTCCGCGAGGTAGCTTTCCGCGAGCGATCCAAGAGTTCCTGGTATTGCGCATGGTTTTCCGCATTCAGACTGTCACCGATGAAAGGCCGCATCATAAACAGTCCATGCTTGATTGCATTCCGTCGGCTGTACGCCTTGCCTCTCGGCGTTCTAGGCCCCGTAGACCGCAACGCATTCTTGCGATTCGCTTGAACTTTACGGGATGAGACCGCTCGCCCTTCTGATTCATCTCCGCGTTCGAACTGAGTAGGCATTCGCTTGCTCCCTGCGTATCGTAAGAGTTAATACCCATAAAGTATACACAGATGGCAGGAGTCCGAAGTAAAAAATTGTTCGAGAAGCATGCTTTATGCTCTGGATGGCTATTTTCGGGTTGTGGCGGATGTTTAGGTGCGCTCGGAAATGACAGCAGTTGTGTCGCGCTTGGGTCATGCCTTGCATGCGAGCCGCGAGGGTTTGCCGCTCTTGGGAAGCCCCTTACAACACCGATCAAGGTTCTTTGCGCTCACGTTTAAGGTCTCACCCAAGTGTGTCGCTCAGGCCCACTTCCGAGTTTGGGCCGACGCCGCGACAAATATAAAGAACGTTGGTAATGCACTAGTTTGCCTTGGAATCCTCACGCC
This sequence comes from uncultured Acidobacteriaceae bacterium, assembly GCA_963731405.1. Taxonomy (GTDB): domain Bacteria; phylum Acidobacteriota; class Terriglobia; order Terriglobales; family Acidobacteriaceae; genus Sulfotelmatobacter. The sequence continues at coordinate 220,071 of CAVSVS010000032.1, forward strand.
TTGGATCTTGGATTTTCGGAAGAAATCTCACGGCGAGGATTTGTCTTGCAGTTGCTTCTTGCTGTTTATTACAAGGTTGGCGCGACTGGGAAAATAGTTATTTTGCCGCTCGCCAGTGACGCTTTCAGCCTCAGACCAGATTAGCTTGAAGTCTTCTTTTTCTTCTTTGTCTTCGCCCATCGAGCACGAATCGCGTTCCGGGCGATTTCTCGCCGTTGTTCCGGCGTCAGCTTTTCCTGTCGCGCTTTTGCACCCAAGCGACCCAAGGCTACCGCATTAGGATTTTTCTCTTTCTTGTCAGGCATTGGACAACTTCGAACTTAGCCTTACTCCTATCAAGAAAGCAAATATCGCCATTGACAATTGTACTCAGCGCTTAGTATATTGTTCGTCGACTATTCTTAGCGCTTAGTATGTCGGGAGGTGGGAAAGCTATGAAAAAGAACAAGACTACGGGTCAGACGAACGTCCGCGTAGCCCGAAGAATTTGGAACACTCTTTCTCCGGAGGCTATCGCTCGACTGAGAGAGATTGCGGCACAACACGGATTCTCAGTGAGTGCCGGTGACTTGATCTATCTGAATAACGGTTGGTATGTCACGCACACCGGCCTGATCGGGCTGGCGCGTCGCAAGAAATGCAGTGGCATTCACATTGAGGCCGTCGATTCTCTTTGTGACTCCGCAGTCAGTCGATTTGTCCTAAAAGCAACGGTCTTTCCTTCCAAGGGCTCCTCGGGCTTTGTCGGTTACGGTGACGCCGATCCATCCAATGTGTCCTTCCTTGTCCACGGTGCCGAAATGCGTGTTGCCGAGACCCGTGCGGTCAATCGTGCTCTGCGCAAGGCCTACGGGATTGGCATTTGCTCGGTCGAAGAGATCGGCTCCGTTGCCGAACACCAACATCCGACAGCATCGCCGGAGTCGAAGAAGTTGCCTCCGCAACCGACGAACGGGAATGGCAGTCGCACGGTTCGCGACCGACTCTGCCAAGTCATCCGCCAGCACCAGCTCGATCCCAATCTGGTCAAGGCCTACGCGACCGATTTCTGTGGGGTTACGGCCCTTCGCGATGCCACCCGCGACCAGGTCGAGAACTTCGTCACGCACCTGGCCGACTGGGCCGAGAAAGATCGCAATGCCCTGCTCTGCCAGCTCAACAGCTATCCCGCGCAGAAAGAAGGTGTCGCTTGAAACGCCAGATCACCGGGCTACGCGCCGCCGATCGCTCTGCCGCTGACCAGATTCCCGACGGAGTCTTTCTGGTTAAGGTGCAACGGGCCAGGTTTCAGCGGCAGGCACAGAAGCCCTATTACACTCTGACGTTGACCATCCTTGAGCCCAGCCGGTTCGCCGGACAGGTCATTTCCAGCCGACTCTATTGCAGCCCGAAGGCCCTGTGGAAGCTGAACTGGTTCCTGCGCGACTTCGGCTACGACACCGAACTGCTCGGACGCGACGAAGTGGACGAAACCGAGCTCGTAGGTCTGAAGGGCGTGGTCAAGATCAGCCACGTCGTCTTCAACGGCACTTCCCTGCTCCGGCTCGACGGTTTTGCACCCGCCGGCCGCTGGGAGGAACTCTCACCCGCAAATCTGGACAACCCGCAGGTAGCTTGAATGACCTACAGCTACACCCAGATCAGCCAATACCTCACCTGCCCACGGCGGTATCGGCATCGCTATCTCGATGGCTGGAAGGAGAAGGACACCCGGGCAGCGATGCTGTTCGGCCGCGCCTTCGAACGTGCATTGGGCGCTCTATTCCGCAGGGAAGATCCTGGAGAAGTGCTGTTCGACGAATGGTCCGCCTGCCAGAACCAAGACTTGCAATACTCCAACCGCGACTCCTGGGATCGCATGCTCCGGCAAGGACTCATGCTCTTAACACGGTTCTGCCAGGACAATCGTGTCCAGGTTCTCCAGCCTCAACAAAATCTGCAGATCAAGTTCACTCGGCAGATCGGCGAGAAGAATGACTTCGTTTCCTATATCGACGCCATCGGCACCCTCGATGGCAAGCGCTGCCTGCTCGAGTGGAAGACCAGTTCGAGCCGATATCCGGAAGAGCCTGAGGGCCTGCTGTCTCTCGATCCGCAGTTAGTCTGCTATTCATGGATAACCGGCATTGCGGAAGTCGCCCAAGTGGTTTTCGTCCGCAAAAGCTTTGTCGAGGTCCAGTACCTGCGCACCACCATCACCGAGGAACAGCGCCAGGAGTTTGGCCGCCTGGTGGAAGGCACGATCCGTAGAATCGAGTCGGCGGACTTCCCCGCACACAGCGGCATCCGTTTTCCCCAGAATCCATGCAGCAGCTGTCCGTATGTGGGTCTCTGTCTTGGCAAGCAGGAAATGATCGACGCCGCTGTAGTGCGGCGTCCAGGAGCCGACAGTCTTGATTGGCTTGACGAGCTTAATTACTGAGTATCCGCCGATGCCTCCGAAGTTCAACCGTCGCCGAGCCGTATTCGTACTGGGTAAGATTGACGAGATTCTGGCTTGGGAACAGCAGAAGGAAGCGGAGCGGGACACCAAGTTCGTCGCCGCTCGTACCACCCTTGTGAGGTGCCTTGTGACGAAGCTTCGTTTGGGGTATTCCGGTTCGTCACTTCTTTCTCCCGTATTTCTTCCACTTATTCTCGCCTTAGTTACACCTGTCGCGGTGGCTCAGAATAGTTCCGTCTTCAACGGGCCCAGAGACTATCCCGTAGGATCGTCGCCGAATTCCGTGGTGATCGGTGACTTCAACGGCGATGGACGTCCCGACATAGCGACGGCGAATAAACCATCGAATGACATCTCGGTTCTGCTTCAGAACAGTGATGGAACTTTCCAGAGTGCGGTGAGTTATCCGGTCGGCAATAGCCCCTCTTCTCTACAAGTGGGCGATGTCAATGGCGACGGCAAACTCGACCTGGTGTTGATCAATAGCACCGACAATACCTTGGCGGTTTTGCTGGGCAACGGCGAAGGCACCTTTCAGCCCCAGCTGTTGACGACGTTTCCTGCCAATCCGCAGCCAATGATCGTCGGCGATTTCAACGGCGATGGCAAGACAGACGTTGCCCTCGCCCTCGCGGAGCCGTCTCTGCAAGGTGTGACATATACCGTGGGACTGCTGTTGAGCAACGGAAACGGCACCTTTCAGGCCGCCGTGACCTACCCGGTGAATACAGCCCCGTCAGCGTTGGCCGTTGGAGACTTCAACAATGACGGAAAACTAGACATTGTGAGCGCGCTCTACGGCTTTGGCGTTTACGTTCTGCTGGGCAACGGCGATGGGACGTTTCAGGCAGCCGTCAACAGCGCGACATCCGTGACGCGGCAGCCACCCCCAGTGCTGGTTGCGGACTTCAATCAGGATGGCAATCTGGACGCGGTATCTACGACCCTCGATCCTAACGAGCGTCCGAACGTAACTCTATTCTTGGGAAATGGCGACGGAACCTTTCAAGTGGATGTCATTTCCCTGCCGTCCTTGAATTCTTCAGGCACACCACTCGCCGCCGGGGACTTAAACGGCGACGGGAAACCGGACCTGATCGTAAGCGAAGGTGGGTTCCAAAACATAATTCTCCTGAATAACGGGGATGGAACGTTCACTGAAGGACCGTCTCTAACTCTGGCATTAACCCCGGCGTCCCCGGTTGCGCTATCCGATTTAAATGGTGACCACAAAGTCGATTTAGTCGCGGCGCATGACGACATTGTATCCGTTGTACATGGCAATGGTGACGGAAGCTTCGCTCAGTTTCCATCCTACGCACTGACGATGGCTGACAGTGGCAATAAAGCGCTGGTAGCGCCAGACTTCAACGGTGACGGCAAACCCGACTTGGGAGTGACCTTTCTGAGCATCACTGGTACGGATGTTCCCGCATTGCAGTTTGGCCTTTTTCTCAACAATGGCGCGGGCTTCACACCGACTTTGAATGAGGTGCAGTCAGAGACAGGGGGGGTCGACGGACCCGAAAGTGCCTATGGAGCCGCCGGAGACTTTAATGGCGACGGTAAGTTGGACGTTGCGGCGACATCGAACCTTGTTGGCGACATTTCCATTCTACTCGGCAGGGGCGATGGCACATTCCAGTCCGCGGTCCAATATCGCGGGAGCATGCTTGGGCCAATCGCGGTTGGCGATTTTAATAATGACGGAAAATCGGACATAGTTGGAGTCACACCCAGTATATCGGTGATGCTTGGCAACGGCGACGGAACGTTTGGATTCCCGATAAGCTCCAATGCAGCAGGCGGGGTGTCTGCTCTGGCCACGGCGGATTTTAATCACGACGGAAAACTGGACGTGGCGGCTGTGGAGTCCGAATCCTCCGAGAATCAACTCGAAATACTCCTGGGGAATGGCGACGGCACCTTCTCTTCCGGTGCGACTTACATCCTTGGAGTCAATCCAACAGCCATTGCTTCCGGCGATCTTAATGGAGACGGTATCGCAGATGTCGTAGTCGGAAACTCAAACGGATTTGATGGCGTCACACCTTCCTCTGTCGTGGTGCTCCTGGGAAATGGCGACGGTACATTTCAAACTCCAATTACCACCAACCTGGGCGATGGGGGGTGTACTTCCATTGCAATCGCAGACTTCAACCTAGACGGAAAAGCTGATGTGGTGCTCAGTAATTTCTATTGGAACGATATTTCTTTGCTGTTGGGAAACGGCGATGGCACTGTGCAACCTCCGATCGAATTCTTCCTGGGCATCTCTTACGTGGGCGGTTTGACAGTTGCCGATTTTGATGGAAACGGAACTCCCGACCTGGCAGTAGCTGGAGGAAACAACGTCTCCGTGTTACTCAATGCGACAGGGAGCCAACCCGCGGCCGCTTTGCTGTCGGCTGCAATGCTAGCGTTCGGGAGTCAGAACGTAGGGCAGACAACCTCCGCACAAACCGTGACATTGAGCTACATGACCTCTACAGATCTGTCCATTACCAGCATCACGATCACCGGTGGCCAAAGCAGCGACTACGCGCAAACCAGTAACTGCGGCACCAGCCTGGTCGCGGGCGGGAACTGCACGATCAGTGTAACCTTCTCCCCCCAAGCGACCGGCACACGAACAGCTGCGATTCAAATCACCGACAACGCGTCTAACTCGCCGCAGACGATCAGCCTGACGGGTACGGGCACAGCGCCGCCGAGTATCGGTCTGGGAGTGCCCTTGGGAGGCTCCAACTCGGCGACGGTTGCCGCGGGCCAACCCGCGAGCTACACCCTATCGATCGGAGGAACCGGCATGAGTGGAAGCGCCACGCTCACTTGTACAGGTGCGCCGCAAGGGGCGATGTGTTCGGTTCCAGCCACGGCTACGGTGAGCGCAACCACCGCGACGAGCGTTCAGGTGTCGGCGACTACGACGTCGCGCACGATGGCATCCGTGAATTCCCGCGGCATGATTCGCTTCGGCGGAGTGTGGGCTTTCCTCCTGATCGGACTGGCGTTAGTACCGGCCGCGAGAAGGAAGCGTCCACCGAGCGGGCTCTATCTCGGCGCCCTGGTCGCATCGCTGTTGCTGATCTCTTCCTGCGGAAGAAGTTCCTCGGGGCCAAAGACCAATCCCAACGGTACACCCGCGGGAACTTATAAGCTGACGGTAACTGCGACCTTGAACTCCACCACAGAACACGTAACGCTCCAACTGATAGTTCAGTAATTTGCCCTTTAGGCCCAGTCGTCGAAGTTCATCATCGGTCCTCACTCTTCGAGGCTGCGGCAACAAGACGCGCCTTCCCCCAAATAGACTCTCTTTCGTAGGCGCGTTTCGTAGGCGCGTACCCCTCTCCTGAGGGCTCAGTCAACGATAAGTGGATGTGGCACGAAGGACCGCAGTCGATCTCGGGACCGATGACACCATTTCGCGGCCCGATCTGGAAGATCTTGGTTGTGCCGCGATTCTCTCCAATAATGCTGGAACTCTTTTGATTCACCTTAATTTACAGAAACATGCAGGGCCATGCAGTATAGTATGTGCGTGGTTGACGAGTCTCCCTTCGTCTTGGGCAATGTGGCTCGATAGAAACATTTCTAGGCTGAGAGGGTTTTAGGGTCGTAGCGTCCTGTCAGTAGGGGTATCGAACTGTCAGGTCCATGATCCCCGAAGCGGTCATGTGAACGCTCTTGAGCGCAGGTAGAACTGTGGATTTGAGATGTCGCAGAGGTTTAGCAGGTGGCCTTCAGGTTTGGGTAATATAGAGGCGATGGGGTTTCCAAAGTTGCATGGTATTGTTGGGCTCGGGCGCGCATGTGGTAGAGCATTTCTGTTAGCAATGCTTTGCCTTGCTCTCTCTGGCTTAAACCTGTTCGCGCAAACGCGGTCGCAGCAGGGGGCTCCGCAATCGGAATTGGCGCGTCAGAATTTGGCGCATGTCGCCGCCTCGGTTGGCCAACTTGTTGCCGTCCTGCACCGAGACCCAGGCCTGATGGTCGAGATCAAGCGTTGGATCGCGAAGGACGCTACTGATCATGGGCAGCTGATTTCAGACTCCGACCTTACCGACGAAGCAATCTTCGACCGACTGGAGACTGACATCGTCTTTCGCTCAGTCGCGACAGCCTTGGTGCAAAAGTACGGGTACCTCCAGCCGTCGGTCAACCCCGATTCTCCACTGGCGAAAGAACAGGAACTGCTCACGCAAGAGCGGGTGAAGTGGCAGGTCCAGGACGAGGAGGCCGCGCGGACCAAGGCGCGACAAGTGCAGGAGCAGGAGTTGAACCAGCCGCAATACTGTGATCCACGGATCCGTAACTGTCCGGTTCAAACCAACGGCAATAATCCTTCGATTCAGGAATTGCCGCAGCAACCGGAAATGAACCAGTACCCGACGGGCGTACCCGGCTTGCAGAATCCTCAGACGTACCCTCCGACTGGCCCTTACGGGCCTCCGCAGCGCACTCCACCTACCAACGACATGACCCAACTGCTGCGAACCAGCTCTGAGGATCCGCTATTGATGGAGCAGACTCAACCGGGAAGCGCGTTTGGAGGTTCATCGTACGGACAGAACTCCGACACTGAGCAGGACGGAAGCACATCGCAGCGGAGAACGGGTGGCGTCACGCAAGCGCAGCCGCAAGGAACAGGCGGGGGCCAAATCGAAGATTTGTCGATGGGATCTGACTTTGGGGCAGAAAGCTCGAGTCAGGGCATGCGCGGTAATCCCTACGGGAATCTTGGGAACAACAGTACAAGTCCGTACACCAGGGGCTCTTACACACCGGGAAATAATGGACTGTCCTATGACTTGGGGAATAATCCCGCTGCGCTTTGGAATGCGCGGCGTGCGCGCGAGCCGATCAGTCCGAGTCAACGACTGTTAAGGCGGCCAAATCCCTACACAGAGATCCCATCGTTGTACGACATGTACCTGCAGGCTGCGGCGCGACCGCCGGCCGTCGAGCGATTCGGAATGCAGGTATTTGAGAACGGAACCCGCGACCTTCAAATGATTCCAATGGACCTTCCGGTAGGTCCCGAATATGTGCTCGGGCCCGGAGATGGAGTGTCGGTCGATTTGTGGGGAGGCGTGTCGCGGCGGTTCTATCGAGTGGTAGATCGCGAAGGCCGGCTGAGTCTACCAGAGGTCGGCCCGTTGCTAGTGGCGGGCAAATCGTTGGCGGAAGTGCAAGAGTCAGTTCAGAAAACGCTCCGCACCCAGTTCCGCGATGTTTCAGCTGACGTGTCGCTTTCGCGGCTGCGAGCAATTCGCGTGTATGTCGTCGGAGACGTGGTGCGACCCGGTGCGTACGATGTTGGTTCCCTGTCGACCCCCCTTAACGCTCTTTTTGCAGCGGGAGGCCCCACGGGGCGGGGGTCACTGCGCATCCTTAGGCATTATCGCGGTGACAAATTAGTGCAGGATGTGGACATTTATGATCTCTTGCTACACGGCGTTAAGGGCGACATAAAGAGGCTTGAAAACGGCGATACGGTCATGGTCCCTCCGCTGGGTGCGGAAGTTACGATCGACGGAATGGTGCGACGGCCAGCCATCTATGAACAGAAAGGCGAAAAATCACTGGCCGATGCGATCGCTCTCGCGGGTGGTCTGCTGCCCTCTGCAACCTTGCGCCACATTGAAGTTCAGCGAACCGTCGCGCATGAGAAACAGACGATGCTCGCTCTCGACATTCCGCAGGATGATCTCCCCGACCAAGTTGCCAAGCGTCTAGATTCGTTCCAGATTCAGGATGGCGACAAGATCCGGATTTTCCCAATTGCTCCTTATACACAGGACGTGGTGTATCTGGAAGGACACGTGATTCGACCTGGGAAGTACTCGTTCCGGGAAGGCATGCGGGTCACGGACTTGATCGGTTCCTACAAGGATCTACTTCCTGAGCCAGCTCGGCAGTATGGCGAGATCATCCGACTAAGCCTGCCGGACTATCGACCGACCGTGCAGACTTTCAGCGTTGCAGACGCACTATCCGATCCCTCGAAAGCTCCGGAGCTGAAGCCCCTGGACACAGTCCAGTTCTTTGGCCGCTACGATTTCGAAAATCCACCCGCTGTGTCGGTTTGGGGAGATGTTCGCGCACCGGGAACATACCAGACTTCGGGGGACATTCACCTGAGCGACGCGATCCACCTTGCCGGAGGCCTTGCACCCGACGCGGCGACCGGGGACGCACAGGTGTTTCGCTATATGCCGGATAGCACGTTGAAGATTTTCAATGTCAGGTTGAGCGGCGCGCTAGACGGCAACCCGACGGACAATATTGTTCTGAGCTCGCGCGACCGTGTGCTGGTGCACAAAAATCCGGCCGCGGCAGATCCTCAGACTGTCTATGTGAAGGGTGAAGTGGTGCGCCCGGGACGCTATCCGCTTACGGCAGACATGCGGATCTCCGATTTGATTAGTGCCGCCGGCGGCCTTAAGAAGAGCGCGGATACCCAGACGGCTGATCTCACGCATTACTACTGGAACAACGAGAAGCAGATCACCGGCAAACAAGAAAAGGTGGTGCTGGCCGATGCCGTGGCGGCGAACCCGGAGGGCAACTTAGTGTTGAACAACGGTGACGTGCTGACGGTACCGCAAGTCCAGGGGCTGAATGATCTGGGAGCCTCGATCTCACTACGCGGTGAAGTCCTTCATCCCGGCGCCTACGGAATTCGTCCCGGAGAGAAATTGAGTTCGGTTCTCTTGCGCGCTGGCGGATTTTCTCCAACAGCATACCCATATGGCTCGGTGCTGCTGCGATCGGAAGTACAGAAGATCGAACAGCGCTCGTATGGCGAACTGGTCCAGCGCGTTCGTGAACAGCAGACTAGCCTGAAACTGACTGCGACCAGTGCCACCGATCCGGACCAGAAACTTGCGGCAGAGGCGGCCTTGGTGCAGTGGCAGAGCACACTCGACAACCTGACCAATACTCCTCCGGCCGGACGCGTAACGATTCAGGTCTCTTCTAATATTAAGAGCTGGGCGAACACATCTCGGGACCTCACACTCCGGGCTGGCGATGTTCTCGTGGTGCCGAAACGCCCCAGCTACGTTCTGGTGCAGGGCCAGGTTTACGGACCGACCGCAGTGGCATATCGGCCAGGCAAAAGCGCCAAGTGGTATCTGCAACAGGCAGGGGGAACGACGAACATGGCCAATAAGAAGGCCGCGTTTGTCATTCGCGCCGACGGCACTGTGATTGGAGGCCACAGCTCATCGTGGATTTCGGGCGACTGGATGAATGTTCCCTTGCAACCAGGAGACATGGTAGTGGTTCCCGAAAAAGTGATCGGCGGTCCGCCTGTCTGGAAAACAATATTCGCGACTGCGGTGACCCTGACTTCGCTCACAACCAGCGCACTAGTAATAGCCAGCTATGTCCATTGATGCGAACATTTGATGTCGACGTTGTGGCGGCTTGCGGGTGTCTAGCTACGGTCTATCGAGGACATTGTTTGAATCGACTTGTGGGAAGGGCTTGGATCAGGGCGATATGCTTTCTGGCGGCATCGGCTGTCGCATTTGGGCAGTCCACCATCGCAGATGTTTCGTCGAAGGTCGATGGTCCGTCGGCGCATCCGGCTCAGCAGCAGACGGGCCCCGCGAACGGGTCTGCCGCAGATGTTCCGGATGCACCCAATCCTAGCGACACTCAGAATAAGGTCTTCACTCTGCCGAAGGCGATTCTCCACGACCAGATCGGCATGTGGACAAGCCCTTCGAAAGTTCGCTACTCCGACGCCACATGGCTGGTACCGCTTGGAGGCCTCACGGCAGCATTCCTTGTGACCGACAGCGACTTCAGCCGCCACCTCTCGGCGAATCCGAGTACTCAGACAACCTACCGCCATATTTCGGATTACGGAGCGTACTCTATGGCGGGGGGAGCGGCGGGAACCTACTTTCTCGGACTTCTGACTCACAACGAGCACCAGCGCGAATCGGGTTTTCTGAGTGGAGAAGCGGCCATCGACAGCCTGATCGCCGTGGAGGCCCTCAAGTTTGCAACCGGACGCCAACGCCCCTACCAAGACAATGGCAGCGGGCAGTTTTGGAAAGGTGGGTCTTCTTTTCCATCTGAACACGCCGCCGCAGTCTGGTCAATCGCCGGAATCATGGCCCACGAGTATCCCAGTCCCTTCATGAAGTTCCTTGCGTACGGGATGGCCACCACCGTTAGTGTGGCCCGGATTGGTGCGAAGCAGCATTTTCCATCCGACGTTCTAGTGGGTGCGGCCATCGGATACCTAACCAGCGAATACGTTTATCGAAAGCACCACAAACCTGAACTTCCAGGAGCAGCCTGGGATTTTCCCGCCGTCCGACAGGGCCTTCACTCGAACTGGCCTGCGAAGTTCATGGGTTCACCCTACGTTCCGCTGGATAGTTGGATCTATCCAGCACTGGAGCGCCTCGCGGCCCTCGGCTACGTCAATAGCGCTATTGTAGGTATGCGTCCGTGGACGCGAATGGAGTGTGCCAGACAGGTAAGCGAGGCTGCGGATCGCATCACTGACGACGATGCCGCTGAAAATGAAGCGGCGCGGCTATACCGGAACCTGCTGCTGGAATTTGGTCGCGAGGTGAACTTGCTGGGTGGCGGAGACAATGCTGAGATCCGCCTGGAATCAGCCTATACCCGACTTACCGAGATCGCAGGCAAACCACTTACAGACGGGTACCACTTTGGACAG